>NZ_JAKLTN010000015.1 GCF_022012295.1 Dechloromonas hankyongensis | reverse complement strand
CACCCCGACGCTCCTGATCCCGGACACCAACGCCCCGGGTTCGGCCGACGGCGACAAGACGGTGGCCGAAACCGACGGCGCCATCGCCGGCAACTTCACGGTCGGCGCCCCGGCCGGCCTGGGCAGCCTGAGCGTGGGCGGCACCGCCTTCACGGCGGCGCAACTCGCCGACCCGGCCTACCTGGCGGCGCACCCGATCAACACGGGTGAAGGCACGCTGGTCCTCACCGGCTACAACCCGGGCACCGGCGTGGTCAGCTACACCTACGACCCGGCCCTACAAAACAGCAACGCCGACGTCCTCGACGCCATCCCGGTGATCGTCACCGACCTGCTCGGCACCAGCACCCCGGACAGCCTGGACATCACCATCACCGACAGCAAGCCGGTGGCCGTCGCCGACAGCAACGCCGTCACCGAAGACAGCGCCCTGGTGGCGACCGGCAACGTGCTGGGCAACGACACCGTCGGTGCCGACGCCCACGCCAGCCCGGTCACCCCGGCCAGCGTCACGCTGGCCCACGGCAGCCTGGTCCTGGCGGCGGACGGCAGCTACACCTACACGCTGAATAACGCCGACCCGGCGGTGAACGCCCTGAACAACGGTCAGAGCCTGACCGACAGCTACACCTACACCCTGACCGACGGCGACGGCAGCACCAGCACGGCGACGCTGACCCTCACCATCAACGGCCACACCGACGG
>NZ_JAKLTN010000014.1 GCF_022012295.1 Dechloromonas hankyongensis | reverse complement strand
AGAGGGGTTCACCACGTCGTTCGCCCCGATGATCAAGGCCACATCAGCCTGGCCGAACTCGCCATTGATCTCCTCCAGATCGAAGATCTTGTCATACGGCACCCCGGCTTCCGCCAGCAGCACGTTCATGTGCCCCGGCATGCGTCCGGCCACCGGGTGGATGGCGAACTTCACCTCGACCCCGGCTTCTTCGAGGATGGAGGTCATCTCCCACACCTTGTGCTGGGCATGCGCCACCGCCATGCCGTAACCCGGCACGATGATCACCTTGGAGGCATAGCGCATCATCGCCGCGGCATCGAGGCCGGACAATTCCTTCATCGTCCCGGAAATGGCTTCCCCGCCGCCGGAGGCGACCATCGGTGTAAACAGGATGTTGGTCAGCGGCCGGTTCATCGCCTTGGCCATCAGTTGGGTGAGCAGCGTACCGGCCGCCCCGACCACGATGCCGGCGATGATCAGCGCCGGGTTGCCCAGCACATAACCTTCGAAACCGACGGCCAGGCCGGTGAAGGCGTTGAACAGCGAAATCACCACCGGCATGTCGGCGCCGCCGATGGGCAGCGTGACGATCAGGCCGAGGATCAGCGACACGGCGAAGAAGAAGTAGATCAGCTCCGGCTGGGCCGGCGCCATGACGATCATTGCGATGCCCAGGCCGATGGCGTTGAGCGCCAGGATGACGTTCACCGCATTCTGCGCCGGCAGGCGGATGGCTTTCTTCAACACCCCCTGCAGCTTCGCCCAGGCGACGCAGGAGCCGGTGAAGGACACCGCACCGATCAGCGCACCGAGCACGGCGAGGATGGTGGTCACCGTGCTGTGCGCATCGCCCTTGGCGAATTCGATGGCGGCAATCGCCGCCGCCGCACCGCCGCCCATGCCGTTATAGATGGCGACCATCTGCGGCATGTCGGTCATCTTGACCTTCTGGCCGGAAATCCAGGCCGCCGCCCCGCCGAGGACGAGGGCAGCAAGGATCAGGCCGAGGTTCTGCAGGCCGGGGACGAGGAAGGTGCCGGCAATGGCGATCAGCATGCCGTAGCCGGCGATGACGATGCCCTTGCGAGCAGAAGCTGGCGAGCTCATGCCTTTCAGGCCGAAGATGAAGAGGAGCGCACCGGCGAACCAGGCACCTTGAACGTAGAGTGGTAGCGCCACGATCAGGCCTCCTTCTTCTTGAACATGGCGAGCATGCGCTCGGTGACGACGTAGCCGCCGGCAGCGTTGGCTGCCCCGAGGGCGACGGCGAAGAAGCCGATAGCTTGCTGGACGACGGTGTCCGCCGTGCCGAGCATGAGCATGGCGCCGACGACGACGACGCCATGGACGAAGTTGGAACCGGACATCAGTGGGGTATGCAGGATGACCGGGACCTTGGCGATGATCTCGTAGCCGGTGAAGGCAGCGAGCATGAAGATGTAGAGCGCGAGTAGGCCGTCCATCAGACTTCTCCTAGAACTTGTTTGACGGTCGGATGAACGGTAGCGCCGTCACGACAGAGGACAGTGCCGGCAACGACGTCGTCACTCCAATCAAATGCCAGATTCCCATCCTTGATCCACGGCGACAGGAAGTTGTAGAGGTTTTTGGCGTAGAGCTCGGAGGCGTGGGTGGGCATGCGCGAGGGCAGGTTCAAGGGGCCGTGGATGTTCACGTCGTTGGCGATGACGTGTTCGCCCGGTTGGGTGAGTTCGCAGTTGCCACCCGATTCGGCAGCCATGTCGACGATGATGGCGCCGTATTTCATGCGCCCGACCATGTCGCGGGTGATGATGACGGGGGCTTTCTTGCCGGGAATGGCGGCGGTGGTGATGACCACGTCGGCCAGGGCGACGGCCTTGGCGAGTTTCTCGGCCTGGGCGGCTTTCTCGTCGGCGGTGAGTTCGCGGGCATAGCCGCCCGCGCCGTCGGCGGCGACGCCGGTGTCGACGAACTTGGCGCCGAGCGATTCGATCTGTTCGCGGGCGGCGGCCCGGACGTCGTAGGC
>NZ_JAKLTN010000013.1 GCF_022012295.1 Dechloromonas hankyongensis | reverse complement strand
TACATCCCTAGATAAGCGGCCCGCACCTGCTCATTGGCAATGAGTTCCTGCCCGGAGCCGGTCAGGGTGATGTTGCCGGTCTCCAGCACATAACCGCGATCGGCGATGGCCAGCGCAGCAAAGGCATTCTGTTCGACCAGGAAGATGGTCATCCCCTGGGCTTTCAGTGTTTTGACGACGTTGAACACCTCTTCGACCAGCAGCGGGGCCAAGCCCATCGACGGCTCATCGAGCAGCAACATCTTCGGCCTTCCCATCAGCGCCCGGCCGATGGCCAGCATCTGCTGCTGACCGCCGGACAGCGTCCCGGCGGGTAGAGCGCGCTTCTCCTTCAGGATAGGGAACATCGCGTAAATCTTCTCCAGATCGCCCTCGACCTGGTGCTTCGGTTGCGTATAAGCCCCCAGGCGCAGGTTGTCCTCGATGGACAGCGGCCCAAACACCTGCCGCCCCTCCGGACTCTGGCAAATCCCCCGGCGCATTCTGAGGTCGGCCCGCAGCTTGGAAATATCCTCGCCATCGAACGTGATCTTGCCGGCACTCATCGGCTGCACGCCGGATAGCGTCCTCAGGAATGTCGTCTTCCCCGCCCCGTTGGCCCCGACCAGGGCGACCAGCTCACCCTGCCGTACTTCCAGGTCGATCCCCTTCAGCGCCTTGATCCGCCCGTAGCAACTCTCCATGCCCTTCACGGAGAGCAGCACATCACCCGAGGGCGCTGCCCCCGGCTGCAAACTGCCGGCACTCTGCGCCCCGAGGCCGATCGACTCCGGCGCCAGGCTGGCAATGCGGTGGAACAACTCGCGGAACTCCGCCTTCGCCTTGCCGCCGAACAGCGGATCGTCGTTATCCAGAAAGGCCTTGTCGATCTCCGCCCAGTCGTCGGCATTCAGATGTTCGCGTGCCAGCGGCAAGGCATCCTTCTCCTCGCTGCGGATATGCGCCTTGATCGCCGTCGTGTAGTTACGCAGGGCGCTGGTGAAAGCCGCATTGGCCTCACCGCCGCCGGCGGCTTGCGCCAGCTTGGTGCGCAGGTCTTTCAGATTCTCCGGCCCGTTCTGATGCTCGGCCTGCAGGCGGTCGATCAAGTTTGCCGCTTCCGTGGAGCGCGCCCGCAGCAGGCGGAACAGGAAGTCATCCTCCTTGGCGTGATGCGAGCGGTCCATGAACTGCTCGATATAGTCGAACACCGACGTGAAGAACGGCGCCTCCACCTTGCCGCCGGCATCGATCTCGTCGGCGACCAGGTCGAGCGTGGTGGCGATGCGCCACAGGTTCTGATGTTCCTCGGTAATGATGCGCAGGGATTCCATGGTTCTCTCCTCTTGTTCTTTACGCATGGGCGCCGAGATAGGCGGCAATCACATCCGGGTTCTTGCGGATTTCCTCACCGGTACCCTCGGCCAGCTTCTTGCCGTAGTCGAGCACCAGGATGCGGTCGGAGAGGTTCATGACCATCTTCATGTCGTGCTCGACGAGCACCACGGTCACCCCCGAATCGGCGATCTTGCGCACCAGATGATCGACCTCGATGGTCTCCTTGGGATTCAGGCCGGCGGCCGGTTCGTCGAGGAAGATCAGGCGCGGCTTCATGGCCAGCGCCCGGGCGATCTCCAGGCGCTTCAGCGCGCCATAGGACATCGCATCGGCACGGGCCTCGACATACTGGCCGAGCCCGACGAAGTCCATCAGTTCCGCCGCTTCCTTGCGCAGTTCGGCATCGCGCTTCTTCAGTCCCGGGAAACGCAGGGCGGCCTTGACCAGATTGCGGTCGAGGCGCAAGTGGGCGCCCACCATCACGTTCTCGATGGCGCTCATGTTCAGGCAGATCTGCAGATTCTGGAAGGTGCGGGCGACGCCGCGGGTGGCCAGTTCGTTCGGCGACTTGCCGTGGATGGCTTCGCCGTCGAGCTGGATCTCGCCGGTGGTCGGCGTGTACACCCCGGTGATCAGGTTGAACAGCGTCGTCTTGCCGGCGCCGTTGGGACCGATCACCGAATAGACGATGCCGGCATCGATGTTGAAACTCACATTCTGGACGGCCTTGACGCCGCCGAAGTGGATGGAGAGGTCTTTGACTTGCAGCATGCTCATCTCACTCTCCCTTGCCGAACTTGGATGCCAGCGTGGGGACCAGTCCCTTGGGCAGGAAGATCATGCAACCCATCAGGATGGCGCCGAAGACCACGGTTTCCCAACCTTCGAAAGTCGCCAGGGCCTGCGGCAGCGCGGTGAGCAGCACGGCGCCGACCAGCGAGCCATAGACCGAGGCCATGCCGCCGATGACCACCATGGTGACCAGTTCGATGGAATGGAAGAAATCGGCAAAGTTGGGGCTGACGAAACCGACGTAATGCGCCGTAACGCTGCCCATCAGGCTGGCGAAGACGGCGGACAGCACGAAGATCGCCACCTTGTAGCGGACGACATCGACGCCGACCACCTGCGACGCGACTTCCGAGCCGTGCAGGGCGCGCAGGGCGCGACCGAAGGGCGAGTCGATCAGGTTCAGCGAGGCCCACACCGACACACTCAGCAGCAGGGCGACGACCCAGTACCACTGCTTGTCGGAAGACAGCTCGAAACCGAACAGGCCCATCGCCGGGACCGGCATGCCGTCCGGACCGCCGGTCCATTGCGCCTCATTTCTCAGCGCGATGCTGATGATGATGCCCAGACCCAAGGTGGCCATGGCCAGGTAGTGGCCCTTCAACTTGAAGATCGGACGGGCGACCAGGGCGGCCAGGATACCGGTGGCGACCGCACCGGCGCCCATGGCGAGTAGCGGATGCCAGCCGAAATGGGTGGGCAGCACGGCCGAGGCGTAGGCGCCGATGCCGAGGAAACCGGCATGGCCCAGACTGATCTGGCCGGCGAAGCCGATCAGCAGGTTCAACCCCAGCACGATCACGGCATTGATCGCCATGCGGATGACCAGATCGAGATAGAAGCTGTTGGGGACCACGAAGGGCAGTACCGCCAACAGGGCGACGACGATGAACAAACCGAAGTAGACGTTCTTCTTCATGCTTACACCCGATCCGTCGATTTGCCGCCGAACAGGCCGCGCGGCAGGAAGAAGAGAATGAACAGGATGAGCACGAAGGGAATGGCGTCCTTGTAGCTCGACGACACGTAGCCGGCGCCCATCGCTTCCAGGATGCCGACCAAGAGCCCACCGACCACGGCACCCAGGCCGTTGCCCAGACCGCCGACCACGGCGGCGACGAAGCCCTTCAAGCCGAGCATGATCCCGACGTCGTAGGAGGTCAGGGTGATCGGGGTGATCAGGATGCCGCCCAGCGCGCCCAGGGCGGCGGACATGGCGAAGCTCATGAACAGCACCCAACTGGTGTTGATGCCGACCAGTTCGGCCGCCAGCCGGTTGTACGAGGTGGCGAGCATGGCCTTGCCCTGCAGGGTGCGGTTGAAGAAGTACCACAACGCAACGACCACCAACGCGGTGACGCCGAGAACCCACAGGCTTTGCGGCAGCAGCGTCGCGCCCAGGATGTCGATCGGGGTGTCGCCGGAGAAGGCGGGCAGGCTGTGCGTGCCTTTGCCGAGGACGACCTGGACGATGCCGCGGATGACCAGCGAAGCGCCGATGGTGATGATGATCAGGGTCACCGTCTCGGCGCCCTTGACCGGTTCGATGGCCAGTTTCTCGACCAGCACGCCGACGATGGCGGGGACGAGGATGGCGAGGACCAAAGCGACCGGCAGCGGCAGGCCGGCCTGGGTGAAGACTACGGCCAGCATGCCGCCGAGCATGATGAATTCGCCCTGAGCGAAGTTGATCACGTTGCTGGCGTTGTAGATCAGCGTGAAGCCGAGCGCCGCCAGCGCGTACGTCGCACCGACCGTGATCCCGGAAAATAGGAACTGCAGGAATTGGGCTAGCATGACAGCCCC
>NZ_JAKLTN010000012.1 GCF_022012295.1 Dechloromonas hankyongensis | reverse complement strand
TGACCTACTTTCGCGAGCGGAAGCTCACTATCATTGGCGCGATGCTGTTTCACGGTCCTGTTCGGGATGGGAAGGGGTGGTACCAGCAGGCTATTGACGCCAGACGTAACTTGTAACGCTGCAGCGGTGCTGCAACGCAAAACTAGAAGAAGGTGTTGTGATTGTATTGGTATGAGTTGTTGTAGTGATCCAAGGTTATAGGATCAAGCCGTACGGGCAATTAGTATCAGTTAGCTTAACGCATTACTGCGCTTCCACACCTGACCTATCAACGTCGTGGTCTTCGACGACCCTTCAAGGAGTTCAAGACTCCGGGATATCTCATCTTAAGGCAAGTTTCACGCTTAGATGCTTTCAGCGTTTATCTCTTCCGAACATAGCTACCCGGCGATACGACTGGCGTCATAACCGGTACACCAGAGGTTCGTCCACTCCGGTCCTCTCGTACTAGGAGCAGCCCCCTTCAAATATCCAGCGCCCACGGCAGATAGGGACCAAACTGTCTCACGACGTTTTAAACCCAGCTCACGTACCTCTTTAAATGGCGAACAGCCATACCCTTGGGACCGGCTACAGCCCCAGGATGAGATGAGCCGACATCGAGGTGCCAAACACCGCCGTCGATATGAACTCTTGGGCGGTATCAGCCTGTTATCCCCAGAGTACCTTTTATCCGTTGAGCGATGGCCCTTCCATACAGAACCACCGGATCACTATGACCTGCTTTCGCACCTGCTCGACTTGTGGGTCTCGCAGTCAAGCACGCTTTTGCCATTGCACTTTATGGGCGATGTCCGACCGCCCTAAGCGTACCTTCGTACTCCTCCGTTACCTTTTGGGAGGAGACCGCCCCAGTCAAACTGCCTACCATGCACGGTCCCCGGCCAGGATTCACTGGCCCAGGTTAGAACCTCAAACAAATCAGGGTGGTATTTCAAGGTTGACTCCACCGAGACTAGCGTCCCGGTTTCACAGTCTCCCACCTATCCTACACAAACCGGTTCAAAGTCCAATGCAAAGCTGCAGTAAAGGTTCATGGGGTCTTTCCGTCTTGCCGCGGGGAGATTGCATCTTCACAAACATTTCAACTTCGCTGAGTCTCAGGAGGAGACAGTGTGGCCATCGTTACGCCATTCGTGCAGGTCGGAACTTACCCGACAAGGAATTTCGCTACCTTAGGACCGTTATAGTTACGGCCGCCGTTTACTGGGACTTCGATCAAGAGCTTGCACCCCATCACTTAATCTTCCAGCACCGGGCAGGCGTCACACCCTATACGTCCACTTTCGTGTTTGCAGAGTGCTGTGTTTTTATTAAACAGTCGCAGCCACCATTTCACTGCAACCCCATCGGCCTTCGAGCGCGAAGCTCTACAACCTACCGGGGCACACCTTCTCCCGAAGTTACGGTGTCAATTTGCCGAGTTCCTTCTCCTGAGTTCTCTCAAGCGCCTTAGAATTTTCATCCTGCCCACCTGTGTCGGTTTGCGGTACGGTCGACTCTAGACTGAAGCTTAGTGGCTTTTCCTGGAAGCTTGGTATCAATCACTTCAGCACCGTAGTGCCTCGTCGTCACGCCTCAGCTAAGCCCCCCGGATTTGCCTAAGGGGCACGCCTACACGCTTAAACCACCTATTCCAACAGATGGCTGACCTAACCTTCTCCGTCCCCACATCGCATCTAGAATCGGTACAGGAATATTGACCTGTTTCCCATCGACTACGCATTTCTGCCTCGCCTTAGGGGCCGACTCACCCTACGCCGATGAACGTTGCGTAGGAAACCTTGGGCTTTCGGCGAGGGAGCTTTTCACTCCCTTTATCGCTACTCATGTCAGCATTCGCACTTCTGATATCTCCAGCATCCTTTACAAGACACCTTCACAGACCTACAGAACGCTCCCCTACCATATCTTTCGATATCCGCAGCTTCGGTGCACAGTTTGAGCCCCGTTACATCTTCCGCGCAGGACGACTCGACTAGTGAGCTATTACGCTTTCTTTAAAGGGTGGCTGCTTCTAAGCCAACCTCCTAGCTGTCTATGCCTTCCCACCTCGTTTCCCACTTAACTGTGTCTTGGGGACCTTAGCTGGCGGTCTGGGTTGTTTCCCTCTTGACAATGGACGTTAGCACCCACTGTCTGTCTGCCACACTCGCACTTTCCGGTATTCAGAGTTTGCCATGGTTTGGTAAGTCGCGATGACCCCCTAGCCATAACAGTGCTTTACCCCCGGAAGTGATATGTGACGCACTACCTAAATAGTTTTCGGGGAGAACCAGCTATTTCCGGATTTGTTTAGCCTTTCACCCCTATCCACAGCTCATCCCCTAACTTTTCAACGTTAGTGGGTTCGGACCTCCAGTACCTGTTACGGCACCTTCATCCTGGCCATGGATAGATCATCCGGTTTCGGGTCTACGCCATGCTACTAAACGCCCTTATCAGACTCGCTTTCGCTACGCCTCCCCTATTCGGTTAAGCTCGCAACATAACGTAAGTCGCTGACCCATTATACAAAAGGTACGCAGTCACCCCACAAGGAGGCTCCCACTGTTTGTATGCATGCGGTTTCAGGTTCTATTTCACTCCCCTCCCGGGGTTCTTTTCGCCTTTCCCTCACGGTACTGGTTCACTATCGGTCGATCACGAGTATTTAGCCTTGGAGGATGGTCCCCCCATGTTCAGACAAGGTTTCACGTGCCCCGCCCTACTTTTCGCTAACTTAGTACCACGGATCTGTTTTCAAATACGGGGCTATCACCCACTACGGCCGGACTTTCCATTCCGTTCTCTTAACAGTTCCGCTATCACTAGCAGGCTCTTCCCCGTTCGCTCGCCACTACTTGGGGAATCTCGGTTGATTTCTTTTCCTCCGGCTACTTAGATGTTTCAGTTCACCGGGTTCGCCTCCCAATCCTATGTATTCAGATTGGGATACTCCTTGCGGAGTGGGTTTCCCCATTCGGATATCGGGGGATCAAAGCTTCATTGCCAGCTCCCCCCCGCTTTTCGCAGGCTTGCACGTCCTTCATCGCCTGTGATCGCCAAGGCATCCACCACATGCACTTAGTCGCTTGATCCTATAACCTTGGGGTCTCGGCAGAGACCCGGCTACAGGCAACTCATTTGTGCTGTCTCGTACTAGCTGTAATACGAGAACAGATGCAATCACAACGTGTATCAGCAGCTCATCACTGCGATACACAACCTTCTTCCGTTTTGTTAAAGAGCGTAGCAATTTGATTTCTCAAAAGCCAAAGATAAACACTGCTGCTTATCTTTGGGTTTTGGTGGAGGATGACGGGATCGAACCGACGACCCCCTGCTTGCAAAGCAGGTGCTCTCCCAGCTGAGCTAATCCCCCGTTTTAAGACGTTGGTGGGTCTGGTTGGAATCGAACCAACGACCCCCGCCTTATCAAGACGGTGCTCTAACCGACTGAGCTACAGACCCTCGTCTGTTTGCTACTACTGAACAACCGATAAGTTGTGGGTGCCAGGATGCTTCTCTAGAAAGGAGGTGATCCAGCCGCAGGTTCCCCTACGGCTACCTTGTTACGACTTCACCCCAGTCACGAACCCCGCCGTGGTAAGCGCCCTCCTTGCGGTTAGGCTACCTACTTCTGGCGGAACCCGCTCCCATGGTGTGACGGGCGGTGTGTACAAGACCCGGGAACGTATTCACCGCGACATGCTGATCCGCGATTACTAGCGATTCCGACTTCATGCAGGCGAGTTGCAGCCTGCAATCCGGACTACGATCGGCTTTCTGGGATTGGCTCCACCTCGCGGCTTGGCAACCCTCTGTACCGACCATTGTATGACGTGTGAAGCCCTACCCATAAGGGCCATGAGGACTTGACGTCATCCCCACCTTCCTCCGGTTTGTCACCGGCAGTCTCGTTAAAGTGCCCAACTAAATGATGGCAATTAACGACAAGGGTTGCGCTCGTTGCGGGACTTAACCCAACATCTCACGACACGAGCTGACGACAGCCATGCAGCACCTGTGTTCCAGCTCCCTTTCGGGCACTCCCAAATCTCTCCGGGATTCTGAACATGTCAAGGGTAGGTAAGGTTTTTCGCGTTGCATCGAATTAATCCACATCATCCACCGCTTGTGCGGGTCCCCGTCAATTCCTTTGAGTTTTAACCTTGCGGCCGTACTCCCCAGGCGGTCAACTTCACGCGTTAGCTACGGTACTAAATGGTTTTACCCACCCAACACCTAGTTGACATCGTTTAGGGCGTGGACTACCAGGGTATCTAATCCTGTTTGCTACCCACGCTTTCGTGCATGAGCGTCAGTATCGGCCCAGGGGGCTGCCTTCGCCATCGGTGTTCCTCCACATCTCTACGCATTTCACTGCTACACGTGGAATTCCACCCCCCTCTGCCGTACTCTAGCTTAGCAGTCACAAGCGCAGTTCCCAGGTTGAGCCCGGGGATTTCACGCCTGTCTTACTAAACCGCCTGCGCACGCTTTACGCCCAGTAATTCCGATTAACGCTCGCACCCTACGTATTACCGCGGCTGCTGGCACGTAGTTAGCCGGTGCTTCTTATTCCGGTACCGTCATCCACACAGGGTATTAACCCGTGCGATTTCTTCCCGGCCGAAAGAGCTTTACAACCCGAAGGCCTTCTTCACTCACGCGGCATGGCTGGATCAGGGTTGCCCCCATTGTCCAAAATTCCCCACTGCTGCCTCCCGTAGGAGTCTGGACCGTGTCTCAGTTCCAGTGTGGCGGATCATCCTCTCAGACCCGCTACAGATCGTCGCCTTGGTAGGCCTTTACCCCACCAACTAGCTAATCTGATATCGGCCGCTCAATCAGCGCAAGGTCTTGCGATCCCCTGCTTTCCTGCTCACAGAATATGCGGTATTAGCGTAACTTTCGCTACGTTATCCCCCACTGAAAGGTACGTTCCGATACATTACTCACCCGTTCGCCACTCGCCACCAGACCGAAGTCCGTGCTGCCGTTCGACTTGCATGTGTAAGGCATGCCGCCAGCGTTCAATCTGAGCCAGGATCAAACTCTTCAGTTCAATCCAACAAACTCGCAAATTCACTGACGGTAGATTTCTCTACCTCGATGGATTGCTCCATCTTTTTCACCAGTGCGTTTGCCTTAATACTTTTTTGCAACCGAAGTTGCTTTCGCATCAAGACACCCACACTTATCGGTTGTCCAATTTGTTAAAGATCAGTGCCGCGCCGTTTCGTTTGATTCGTCAGCAGCA
>NZ_JAKLTN010000011.1 GCF_022012295.1 Dechloromonas hankyongensis | reverse complement strand
TTGCCGGTGATGACGATGCAGCCGATGGCTTCGTCGGCTTCGAAGGCGTCGATGGCAGCGCCGATGCCGTCGACGACATCGTTGTTCAGGGCGTTCATCGCTTCCGGCCGGTTGATGCGGATCAGGCCTACCTTGCCGATCACTTCGCTGAGGACGACTGGGGACATGGGGTGTTCTCCAAAAAAATGGCCGCCCCTAAAGGGACGAAAGGGCGGCCCAAGTGCAGTTTCAGGGGGGATCAGCGTTCGTCGAAGCTGACCGTCAGGTTCTTGGTCGTGGCGCGCGCCTGGCAGCTGAGGACGTAGCCCTGGGCCATTTCGTCGGCTTCCAGCGTGAAGTTCTTGTCCATGACCACTTCGCCGCACATCACCTTGGCGCGGCAGGTGCAACAGACGCCGGCCTTGCACGAGAAAGGCAGGTCGAGGCCGGCCTCGAGCGCGGCATCGAGGACGTGCTCGTCGGCGCCGATCTGTAGTTCATGCTCCTTGCCGTCGAGCACGATGGTCAGCGCAATGTCCTTGGCCGCCGCCTGCTTCTGTGGTGCCGCGTCGGTATCGGCCTGGATTTTGGCCGCCTGTGCCGGGCCGGAGGTGAAGCGCTCGGTGTGCACGCGGTTTTCCGGCACGCCGGCGGCGATCAGCGCCTGTTCGGTTGCTTCGATCATCGCTTCCGGGCCGCAGATGAAGACCTCGTCCATACTGCCCACCGGCAACAGGGTGTCGATGATGGCCTGCACCTTGGCGCCGTCGATGCGCCCTTGCAGCAGGTCCACTTCCTGCGCCTGGCGGGACAGGACGTGGATCAGGGTCAGGCGGGCCGGGTAGCGGTCCTTGAGGTCCTGCAGGGCTTCGTTGAACATGACGCTGGACATCCGGCGATTGCCGTAGACCAGGGTGAATTTGGCTTCCGGCTGCTCTTCCAGCGTGCTGGCGGCGATGGACAGAATGGGCGTGATGCCTGAACCGGCGGCGAACCCGACACGGTGCAGGGCACGCGGCTTCTTGACGATGAAGCGGCCATCCGGCGGCATGATGTCGAGCTTGGCGCCGGCCTTCAGGGTCTGCGCCGCCCAGTTGGAGAACAGGCCGCCCTCGACCGGACGGATGCCGATTTCCAGCTCGCCGGACTTGGCCAAACGGCTGCGCGGACTGCTGATCGAGTAGTTGCGGCGAACTTCCTGACCATCGAGCTTGGCACGCAGGGTCAGGAACTGGCCTGGCTGGAAGCTGAAGGTTTCGCGGTCGGGGGCGGGAATGTCAAAGGTGATGGCCACCGAGCCGGCGGCTTCGGGGCTCACCCGCTTGATGGTGAGTTCGTGAAAACGGAGGGCGGACATGGCTGGGGCTCCGGTATTTATTAGTATGGTTTGAAGTAGTCGAACGGTTCCTGGCAGTCGAGGCACTTGTACAGCGCCTTGCAGGCCGTCGAGCCGAAATGCGAGGTTTCGACCGTATGCACCGAGCCGCAATGCGGACAGGGCACGGTCTCGGTTTTGGCCGGCTTGCTGATAAAGCTGACGACCTTGCTGCCGGGCGGTGTCTGGTGTGGCGGCGCAATGCCGTAGGCGCGCAGCTTCTCCTTGCCGGCCTCGGTCATCCAGTCGGTGGTCCACGCCGGCGACAACTGGGTCATGACCCGGGCGGCGATACCAGCACGGTGCAGCGCGGCACGCACGTCATCCTCAATCTGGCCCATGGCCGGACAGCCGCTGTAGGTGGGCGTGATGACCACTTCCAGGCTGCCATCCGGGGCTGGACGGACATCGCGCAGGATGCCGAGATCACGCAGGGAGACCACCGGGATTTCCGGATCACTCAGTTCGTCCAGCACGGCCCAGGCCGCTTCGACGTGCGTGTTCATGGCTTACCAGACGCCGTTCGGATGGGCGCGGGCCAGGCTCTGCATTTCAGCCAGCAGGAAGCCGAGATGCTCGGAATGGATGCCCCGTTTGCCCTCGGTGACGTAACCGCCGACCGTCGGACGCTGCAGGGTGGCTTCTTGCAGCGCAGCCTCGAGGATGGCATCCCAATCAGCCTTCAGCGTATTTACATCGACCCCGATGCCGGCCGCGATCGCGGCGGCCTCGGCCGGGCTGTTCACCCAGAATTCCTGAGTGTAGGGGAACAGGTGGTCGAGCGCGGCCTGGGCGCGGGCGTGCGATTCGTCGGTGCCGTCGCCGAGGCGGACCAGCCAGTCGCGGGAATGGCGCAGGTGATAGCGCACTTCCTTCAGCGACTTGGCAGCGATGGCGGCCAGATCAGCGTTGGCCGATTTCTCCAGCCCTTCCCACAACAGCGCCATCAGCGCGCTGTACAGGAAGTTGCGAACGATAGTCGTCGCGTAGTCGAGCGTGTCCTGGCCATAGCCGGAGAGCGGGCCGTGGTGCGGCAGTTCGAGCAGCGTGTAGTTGCGAAATTCGTGCGTGTCGCGGAAATACGCCAGACGGTCTTCCGTGCAGTTGCCGCCCTTGAGGCCGGCCGCCAGCTGGTAGAGCAAGCGGGCCTGGCCGATCAGGTCGAGGCTGACATTGGACAGCGCGATGTCTTCCTCGAGAATGGGGCCGTGACCGCACCACTCGGCATTGCGCTGGCCGAGAACCAGGGCATTGTCGGCGAGGTGGAGAAGATAATCGAGGGCCGGCTTCATCACATATGCCCCACTTCGTCCGGGATTTCGTAGAAGGTCGGGTGGCGGTAGATCTTGTCGGCCGCCGGGTCGAACAGTTCGCCCTTCTCGTCCGGGTTGCTGGCGGTAATCGCCTTGGATTCGACGACCCAGATGCTGACGCCTTCCTGGCGGCGGGTATAGACGTCGCGCGCCATTTCCAGCGCCTGTGCGGCGTCGGCGGCGTGCAGGCTGCCGCAATGCTTGTGTTCGAGGCCTTGCTTGCTGCGGACGAAAACTTCCCAGAGCGGCCATTCTTTCAGAGCGGTAGTCATGCTGCCTCCTTGATGCTGCGAGCTTGTTTTTTTGCGGCATGGGCCAGCGCGGCGTCGCGCACCCATTGCCCTTCGTTGTGCGCCTTGACGCGGGTGGCCAGGCGTTCCTTGTTGCACGGGCCGTTGCCGTTCACGGTTTCCCAGAACTCGTTCCAGTCGATCTGACCGTAGTCGTGATGGCCGCGTTCCTCGTTCCACTTGAGGTCGGGATCGGGCAGCGTAACGCCGAGCACCTTGGCTTGCGGCACGGTGGCGTCGACGAATTTCTGGCGCAGCTCGTCGTTGGAAACGCGCTTGATGCCCCAGCGCATGCCTTGCGCGCTGTTCGGGCTATCGGCGTCGGGCGGCCCGAACATGGCGAGGCACTTCCACCACCAGCGATTGACGGCGTCCTGAACCATGGCCTTCTGTTCGGCGGTACCGGTCATCATGACGAGCAGGGCTTCATAGCCCTGGCGCTGATGGAAGGATTCCTCCTTGCAGACGCGGACCATGGCGCGGGCGTAGGGACCGTAGGAGCAGCGGCAGAGCGGTACCTGGTTCATGATCGCGGCGCCGTCGACCAGCCAGCCGATCACGCCGACGTCGGCCCAGGTCAGGGTCGGGTAATTGAAGATGGAGCTGTATTTGGCGCGGCCGCTGTGCAGGCCTTCCAGCATCTGGTCGCGGCTGGTGCCCAGCGTTTCGGCGGCGGAATAGAGGTAGAGGCCGTGGCCGCCCTCGTCCTGCACCTTGGCGATCAGGATGGCCTTGCGCTTCAGGCTGGGAGCACGCGAAATCCAGTTGCCTTCGGGCAGCATGCCGACGATTTCACTGTGGGCGTGCTGGCTGATCTGGCGGACCAGGGTCTTGCGGTAGGCTTCCGGCATCCAGTCCTGCGGTTCGATGCGGCCGTCGGCATCGATGCGGGCATCGAAGGCGGCCTGCAGGGCAGGATCTTCGCTGGAAGGAGCCAGTGCGACGGTCTTTGCGCCGGGCGAGTCCGGCACATTGAATGACTGGGTATACATAATGTTCTCCGTAGGGTTGGAGGGGTGGCCGGGTGCGGATCTAGGCGTCCGCACTCCGGCCGGTTCAGATAAATCGGTTGCTGTGCCGACGGCTTACTTGACCAGGGTCCAGTCGCCGTTCTTGATCTCCAGCATGCGGAAGGCCGACAGGTCGAGGCCCATGTGGTCGGTGGCCGACATGTTCACGATGCCGCCGGTGCCGATGAAGCCCTTGGTCGCTTCGATGGCGTCACGCACCTTGGCTTTGTCGGTGCCGCCGGCGCGCTTGATGGCGTCGACCGCCAGCATCAGACCGTCGTAGGCGTGGCCGCCGAAGGTCGACACGTCGGTCTTCCACTTTTCGGTGAAGGCCTTGGTGTAGGCGGTGACCACCGGCTTCTGCGGGTCCTTGGCATCGAGCTTGTCGGCGACGAGCAGGGCGGCGGCCGGCAGGCGGACACCTTCAGCCGCCGGTCCGGCCAGCTTGATGAACTCTTCGGAAGCGACGCCGTGGGCGTGGTAGAGCGGCAGCGTGACGCCCAACTGCTTGTAGTTCTTGGTGGCGATGGCCGGCCCCTGGCCGAGGCCGAAGATGAACACCGCCTGGACGCCCGGCGTGCCCTTGATCTTGGTCAGCTGCGGACTCATGTCGGTATCCTTCGGCCCGTAGGTTTCGCTGGCCACCAAGGTGATGCCGTACTTGCCGGCAGCGCCTTCGGTTTCCTTCTTGCCGGACTGGCCGAAGCCCGAGGTTTCGGAGAGCAGCGCCACCTTGCTGATGCCGCGCTTCTTCATGTCCTCGAACACCTTTTCGGCCGCCATGCGGTCGGTGTGCGGCGTCTTGAACATGAATTTCTTGACCGGCTCGACGACGACCACGGCGCCGGCCAGCGAGATGAACGGGATACCGGCCTTGTCGACCAGCGGCGACATCGACATCGTGGCGCCGGTAGTGGTGCCGCCGATCATCAAGTCGACCTTGTCGTCGTCGATCAGGCGCTTGGCGAAACCATTGGCCTTGTTGGCATCGCTGCCGTCGTCGTAATGGACCAGTTCGAGCGGACGGCCGAGGACGCCGCCCTTCTTGTTGATGTCCTCGACGTATTGCTGCAGCGTTTTCAGTTCCGGGTCGCCGAGGAAGGCAGCCGGACCGGTGACCGACAGCACGGAACCGATCTTGATCGGATCGGCGGCGAAGGCACTGAATGCACCGAGCACCAGAGCGGCGCCGGCAACGAGTTTTTTCATGCTCTGCTTCATGGGTTTGTCTCCTCCGTTGGAATAATGTCAAACACGCTCGATCACCATGGCGATCCCCTGCCCGACCCCGATGCACATGGTGCACAGGGCGTAGCGGCCGCCACGACGCTTGAGTTCATAGGCGGCGGTGGTGACCAGCCGGGCGCCGCTCATGCCGAGCGGGTGGCCGAGCGCAATCGCGCCGCCGTTGGGATTCACATGCGCCGCATCGTCGGCCAGACCGAGGTCGCGCAGCACGGCCAGCGCCTGGGCGGCGAAGGCTTCGTTCAGTTCGATGACATCCATCTGGGCCAGCGTCAGGCCGGTCTGGGCCAGCACCTTGCGCACCGCCGGGGACGGGCCGAAACCCATGATGCGCGGTGCCACGCCGGCCGTCGCCATGCCGACGACGCGGGCCAGCGGCTTCAGGTCGTAGCGCCCGGCGGCCGCTTCCGAGGCCAGCAGCAGCGCACAGGCGCCGTCGTTGACGCCGGATGCATTACCCGCCGTGACGGTCAGTTCCGGGCCGTTCACGCCCTTCAGCTTGGCCAGTTGTTCGAGCGTGGTTTCCGGACGCGGATGCTCGTCGGTATCGACCACCTTGGGGTCGCCCTTCTTCTGCGGAATGACCACCGGCACCAACTCGTCGGCGAAGCGGCCGGCGGCGTTGGCGGCGCCCCAGCGTTGCTGCGAACGGACGGCGAAGGCATCCTGGTCGGCGCGGCTGACGTTGAAGTCGGCGGCAACGTTATCGGCCGTCTGCGGCATCGAATGCGTTTCGTACAGCTTCTTCATCAGCGGGTTGATGAAGCGCCAGCCGATGGTGGTGTCGAAAATCGCCGCCTGGCGGGAGAAGGCCGATTCCGCCTTGCCCATCACGAACGGGGCACGCGACATGCTCTCGACGCCGCCGGCGATCATCAGGCCGGTTTCGCCGGACTTGATCGAACGGGCGGCGAGGCCGACGGCATCCATGCCCGAGCCGCACAGGCGGTTCACCGTGGTGCCCGGCACTTCGATGGGCAGGCCGGCGAGCAGGCCGGACATGCGGGCGACGTTGCGGTTGTCCTCGCCGGCCTGGTTGGCGTTGCCGTAGATGATGTCGTCGACGGCCGTCCAATCGACCTGCGGATTGCGCTCCATCAGCGCCTTGAGCGGAATGGCGCCGAGGTCGTCCGGGCGCACGCCGGCCAGCGCGCCGCCGTAGCGGCCGATGGGGGTGCGGATGGCATCGCAAATGAAAGCTTGGGTCATCGTCATTTCCTTAGTTCTGCTTCGGGCGCTCGTCGAGCACACGCTTGGCCTTGCCGACCTGGGTACGCGGGATGGCGTCGAATTCCATCACGGTGATCTTGGTCGACACGCCGATGATGGTCTTGATGCGGTGCTGCAGCTCCTTGCTGATGGTCTGCAACTCGGCCGGGGCCAGCTTGCCGGACAGTTCGCGCTGCACTTCGCAACGCACTTCGAGGTTGTCGAGGTGGCCATCGCGGGTGACGACAACCTGGTAGTTGCCGGCCAGGCGCGGGTCGCGCAGGATCATTTCCTCGATCTGGGTCGGGAAGACATTGACGCCGCGGATGATCAGCATGTCGTCGGAACGGCCGGTGATCTTGCCGATGCGGCGGAAGGAACGGGCGGTCGGCGCCAGCAGGCGGGTCAGGTCGCGGGTGCGGTAGCGGATGACCGGGAAGGCTTCCTTGGTCAGCGAGGTGAACACCAGTTCCCCCTCTTCGCCGTCGGGCAGGACTTCGCCGGTTTCCGGGTCGATGATTTCCGGGTAGAAATGGTCTTCCCAGATCACCGGGCCATCCTTGGTCTCGATGCATTCGCAGGCAACACCGGGGCCCATCACTTCGGTCAGGCCGTAGATGTCGATAGCGTCGATGCCCAGTTTCTTCTCGATTTCGTGACGCATGCCCTCGCCCCACGGTTCAGCGCCGAAGATGCCGACCTTCAGCGAAATGTCCTCGGGCTTGATGCCCTGGCGCTCGAATTCTTCGGCGATGACCAGCGAGTAGGACGGCGTGACCATGATGATTTCCGGCTTGAAATCCATGATCTGCTGGACCTGCTTCTCGGTCTGGCCGCCGGACATCGGCACCGCGATGCAACCCAGCTTCTCGGCGCCGTAGTGGGCCCCCAAGCCGCCGGTGAACATGCCGTAACCATAGGCAACATGCACCATGTCGCCGGCCCGGCCGCCGGCAGCGCGGATCGAGCGGGCGA
The DNA here is from genome assembly GCF_022012295.1 of Dechloromonas hankyongensis. Classification (GTDB taxonomy): domain Bacteria; phylum Pseudomonadota; class Gammaproteobacteria; order Burkholderiales; family Rhodocyclaceae; genus Azonexus; species Azonexus hankyongensis. The sequence continues at coordinate 7,475 of NZ_JAKLTN010000011.1, read as the reverse complement.
CGACGGTCGCCCAGTTGTCGATGTCGTTCTTGGTGTAGCCGACGACCACGGACTTGCCGGTGGTGCCGCTCGAGGCGTGCAGGCGGGCAATTTTGTTGCGCGGCACGGCAAACAGGCCGAAGGGGTAGTTGTCGCGCAGGTCGAGCTTGGTCATGAACGGGAATTTGCTCAGATCGGCCAGCGTTTTCAGGTCATCGGGATGCACGCCCTTGGCCTCGCACTTGGCGCGGTACGGCGCGACGTTGTCGTAGGTGTGGCGCACCGACCACTTCAGGCGCTCGAGTTGCAGCGCGGAAATCTCGTCGCGGCTGGCGGTTTCGATCGGATCGAGTTCGCCGGGCAGGGGCTTCTTGGACGTCATATGGGTCTCCTCTGTGGTCGGCCGGCTCAGGCGGCCTGTTGCAGTCCGGCGATCACTTCGCCGTTGATGCGATAACTCTTGCCCCGGAACAGGGCGATGGTCTTGCCGCCTCCGGTACGCACGGTGATGTCGTACACGCCGGTACGGCCCGCCGCCGATTGTTCGATGGCTTCGGCTTCCAGGATGTCGCCCTCCTTGGCCGGCGCCAGGAAGTCGATGTGGCAGGCCGAGGCCACCGTATTCTTGTTATAGCTGTTGCAGGCGTAAGCGAAAGCGGTATCGGCCAGGCTGAAGATCATGCCGCCGTGGCAGATGTGGTGGCCGTTGACCATGTCGCTGCGCACCGTCATGGCGAGCAGCGAAGCGCCCGGCTGGACGCGGACGATACGGATGCCCAGAGCCTGGGCGGCCCGGTCGCGCGAATACATCGCTTCGGCCGTGGCGTCTGCCAGGGCTTGCGCCTCAGCTGGGGAAAGTTTGTGTTCAGTCATGGATATTCCTTCCGGCAAACACCGCGCGCTGGATCAGCGGCGAGATGCGATAACGGTCCTCGCCGTAGCTGGCGCCGAGATGGGCCAGCACGGTACGGATGGTGGCGACGCCGACCTGGTCGGCCCAGGCCAGCGGCCCCTGCGGATAATTGACGCCGAGGCGCATGGCCTGGTCGGCGCCTTTTTCGGTGCACACGCCCTGGTTGACGGCATCGGCCGCCTCGTTGGCGAGCATGGCGACGGTGCGCATGACGACGAGGCCCGGGACATCGAGGAAGCGCGACACGGCGAAGCCGGCTGCCTGCAGCAGACCGATGGCGGCGGTCATGGCGGCCGGTTCGCACTGTTCGGCGACGGCGACGGCCAGGCGGGTCGCCTTGGCGTAGTCGAGAGCGAGATCGATCAGCACGGTATTGGCCACCCCGCTGTCGGCGGCACGCTGCGTGGCGGAACGTCCATCGGTGACGTACAGCTTGGCGAGGCCGATTTCGGCGATGCGGCCGTCACTCTCCGGCGCCCGGGTGAAGGACAGGCCGGAATGCTGCAGGCGCTCGACCAGCGCCTCGGCGAGGTCGGATTCGCCATAGACGGTGATCTTGCCGGCCGGCGTTTGCGGCGCTTCGGTCTGCGCCTCGGGCTTCACGGCGCCTTCGCGGTAGTCGTAGAAACCGCGACCGCTCTTCCGACCGTAGAAACCAGCATCGACCAGTTCCTGCTGGATCAGCGAGGGCAGGAAGCGCTGGTCGTTGTAGAAGGCACGCCACACGGAATTGGTGACGGCGAAATTGACGTCGTGGCCGATCATGTCCATCAGCTCGAATGGCCCCATGCGGAAACCACCGGCCTCACGGCAACAGGCGTCGATGGTGGCGTACCCGGCGGCACCTTCCTGGGCGATACGCAGGGCCTCGGCGTAGTACGGCCGGGCAACGCGATTGACAATGAAACCGGGCGTCGACTTGGCATGCACTGCCGTCTTGCCCCAGGCGTTGGCCGTGGCGAACAGGGTTTCAGCCACCTCGCGATCGGTCGCCAGGCCCGAAACGATCTCGACCAGCGCCATCAACGGCGCCGGGTTGAAGAAATGCAGGCCGGCCAGGCGCTCCGGGCGCTTCAGCGCGGCGCCAATGGCGGTGACCGAAATCGACGAGGTGTTGGTGCCGAAAATGCAGTCGGGGCCGACGATGGCTTCGAGGTCGGCATACAGCTTCTGCTTGGCTTCCAGGCTTTCGACGATGGCTTCGACGACCAGTGCTGCATCGGCCAGATCACTCAACTGCTCGACAGCCAGCAGGCGCTCGCCTGCCGCCTGGGCAGCGTCGGCGCTCATCTTGCCTTTTTCGGCCAGCTTGGCGAACTGGGTGCGGATGCCGGCGACGGCGCGGGCGGCGGCGTCAGAGCGGGCGTCAAGCAGCTTGACCGGATGGCCGGCCGCCGCCGCCACCTGGGCGATACCGGCGCCCATGGCACCGGTGCCGACCACGGCGATGACTGCCTGTTGGGATAGGGGTGTGTTGCTCACGCGTTCACTCTCCGGTGAAATTCGGCGCACGCTTTTCCATGAAGGCGGCAACGCCTTCGGCGTAGTCCGGACTCCAGCCCAGTTCGCGCATGAAGCTGCCTTCGAAGGACAGTTGCTGCTCCAACGTATGACCCGGCGCAGCGTGCATGGCCTGGCGGGTACGGACCAGGGCCTTGGTGGGCATGGTGGACAGCTGCTGGGCCAGGGCATCGATACGGGCGGCGAAATCGGCGTCCTCGGTGCATTCCCAGATCAGGCCCCATTCGGCAGCCTTTGCGGCCGGCAGCTTGTCGGCGAGCAGGGCGAGGCCCATGGCGCGGGCCATCCCGACCCGTTGCGGCAGGAACCAGGTGCCGCCGGTGTCCGGAATCAGGCCGATCTTCGAGAACGCCTGCAGGAAGGACGCAGACTTGGTAGCGACCACCAGGTCACAAGCAAGCGCCACGGAAGCCCCCGCCCCGGCGGCGATGCCGTTGACCGCCGCGATGGTCGGCACACGCAGGTTCTGCAGGCGCATGACCAGCGGCTTGTAGTTGCGTTCGACGACATTGCCGATGTCCGGCATCTTGCCGTCGATCTTGGCCATGTCCGGGTCGGCCAGGTCCTGGCCGGCCGAGAAGGCGCGGCCGGCACCGGTCAGCACCAGGACGCGGATGGAATGGTCGCTCTGCACGCGATCGAGCGCTATACGCAGTTCGGCATGCATCTGGCCGGTGAAGCTGTTCAGCTTGTCCGGGCGGCTCAGGGTCAGGCGGGCGATGCCGGCTTCGACGCTAAAGGTGATGTTTTCAAAGTTCATGGCGCTAGCTCAAATATGGAAACGGCGCTGGACGACTACAAAGCGGTTGGCAACGAAGGCCGCGTCGGCGTAGGAGGCATTGGCCGCGGGGTTGCCGCCGGTGCCGTGGTAGTCGGAATAGGCCGCCGACTGGTTCACGAACACGCCACCGGTCAGGTTGATCGACAGCGCGACCTTGGAACGCATGGTGGCGACGGTCATGGCATCGATGACTTCCGGCTTGGTCGAGTAGATGCCGGCAGTCAGCGCGCCGTGGGTGGACACGATGCGCTCGGACAGGGCGATGGCGGCGGCGGTGTCGGCGACCTTGACGATGAAGCTGATCGGGCCGAAACGCTCTTCCATATAGGCATGCTCGTCGGCCACATCGCAGGCGAGCAGCACCGGGGTGCGCACGGTGGCGTTGGGGAATTCCGGATTTTCCAGCTTGGTTGAGGCCAGGACGACCTTGCCCAGCGTGCCGCTGTCGGCCATTTCGATGCGGCGCAGGGTGTCGGCCGACTGCACGGCGCCGAGCACGGCGTGGGCGACTTCCGGCTTGGCCAGGAAACCGGAAACGGCCTTGGCCAGATCGGCGCACACGTCGTCGTAGGACTTGTGGCCGTCTTCCGTCTCGATACCGCCGGCCGGTACGAAGATGGCCTGCGAGGTGGTGCACATCTGGCCGGAATACAGCGCCAGCGTGAAGGCCAGGTTGCGCAGCATCGGCTTGTAGGCGTCGGTCGAGTCGATGACGATGTTGTTGACGCCGGCCAGCTCGGCATAGACGCGGGCCTGGCGGCAGTTGTCGATCAGCCACTGGCCGAAGACGTTGCCGCCGGTGAAGTCGATGGACTTGACGGCAGCATGGGTGACCAGCTTCTGCGTCGTGCCGCGGTCGGCAGCAACGCACAGGCTGACCAGGTTGGGATCGATGCCGTTTTCGGCCAACACGGCGCGGATGGTGCGCACGGTGATGGCAGCCGGCAGGATGGCGTTGCTATGCGGCTTGACGATCACGGCATTACCGGTGGACAGCGCGGCGAACAGGCCGGGGTAGGTATTCCAGGTCGGGAAGGTGCCGCAGCCGACGACGACGCCAACGCCCTGGCCGACCAGCTCGAAGTGCTTCTTCATGACCAGCGGCGGGTTCTTGCCCTGCGGCTTGTCCCACACGGTTTCGGTCGGCACGAAGCTCATTTCGCGATAGGCGTAGGCGACGGTTTCCAGGCCGCGATCCTGGGCGTGCGGCGCGCCGGCCTGGAAGGCCATCATCCAGCCCTGGCCGGTGGTCATCATGACGGCGTGCGCCAGTTCGAAGCTCTGCTTGTTCAGGCGATCGAGGATTTCCAGGCAGATGCCGGTGCGTCCGTCGGCGCCGGCCTGCTGCCAGCCGACCATGGCGCGCTGACCGGCGGCGATCAGTGCCTCGTGGTCACACACCGGATACTGCACGGCGAGATCGATGCCGTACGGCGACTGCTCGCCACCAACCCAGCCTTTCTGCCCCGGCTGATCGAGTCCGAACTGCTTGCCCAGATGCGCCTCGAAAGCCTTCTTGCCGTCTTCGGCCGCCGTTTCGCCGTAGGTCTTCGGGCTCGGCATCTCGTTATAGGCCGACCAGTAGCCGCGGGTGCGGATCGCATTCAGGGCGCCATCCAGCGTGGCGCGGTGTTTCTCGAGTAGGGGGTGGGACATATGGATATCTCCTTGGCGATGCCTGTTCTTGAATGAAGGCGCCAACAGATTGCGCCTATCTGCTTACACGATACGAACTATCTTTACACTAGTCAATAAAAAGTATCGTAAAAATCACCAACAATCATGATTCCATCTACCGAAACAAATTTCGAACATATTTTATTTCTCAACAAAATCAGTGATTTTTAGTTTCAACAAACCTGATGCTGTCTTTTGTTTTCGAAATTCAGAATTAGTTCCCCGAATATTTTTTGCTTATCTGATACAAATTTTGTTGACTAAAGCTTTGCCGATGTATCATTATTCAATCCACGCCACCGGACCTTCCCCGGATGGCCTTCCGAACGATGACGAAGCACCTATAAGGAGTGAGACATGGCAAGCAACAAGGAACGTTACGCAGACAAGATGGAATTCCCGCCGGCAACCCCGCAGCCCAACGTCTATCCGCTGTCCTGGAACAGCAAGACCAAGAAGCTGCAGGAAGTCTGGGAAGCAGCGTTGCGCGAGAACTGGGATCCGGAAAAGCTGCCCTGGGATACGCTGGACGTGGACAGCTACACTTGGGAAGAGCGCGAATCGATCGCCTACTGGTGGAGCCTGCTGTCGGTGTTCGACGCCTCCGCTCCCCCGGTCTTCGCCGAAGCGCTGATCAAGACCTATGAAGTGCACGAGGAAGACCCGGTCCGCAAATGCTTCTTCTCGGTGACCCGCGACGAGCAGAACCACGAAATCATGTGCGGCCTGGCCATCACCAAGCTGCTCAACCACCCGGACCCGCTGACCTACCAGCCGAAGACCGAACTCGGCAAGCGCCTGCAGAAGAACGTGCAGTGGCTGTACTTCAACGGCGGCCGCTACTGGACCGGCTACAAGCAGGCCGTACCCAAGTACGACCTGGCCGTGCTGTTCTCTTCCTTCCTGATGGGCGAAATCGCCGCCGCCACCATCTTCAAGCAGATGTACGAGAACTCCCGCGAAGCCGTCTTCAAGGAAGGCTTCAAGAACATCGGCCGCGACGAAGGCCGCCACATGGCCATCTGCATGGCGGTCATGGAACGCGACTATCCGGGCCTCGACGATTCGACCAAGGCCGTCGTCACCAAGCAGATCCGCGCCGGCTACCTGTTCCTGTCCGCCGTGCTGTTCGAGCCGCCGATGGAATTCTGGGACCTGCCGTCCGACTTCATCGCCAACCAGCGTGAAGCCGAGGAAGTCGCCCGCGGTGCCGGCTTCGGCATCCCGAGCTACGAGGCCAAGCTGGAGAACTGGAAGAATGCGATGATCAACCTGAAGGGGGTGCTCGACCGCTACAACATCCCGTTCCCGGCCATCCCGGAAGTCGGCATCACCGGGCAGGAGATCAGCGACATCGACATGGAAGACATCATCCCGGTGTTCTAAACGGACAACCAGCAAGTAGATTTGCCCCGGCCGGCACCCCGCATAAAGGGTGTCGGCCTTGCCGCAACAGAGAAACCCAAACCCACAGGGGAAGACAAAATGGCTCGCATCATCATGCAACCCTCCGGCAAGTCAGTCGATTGCGCCTATGGCGACACCGTCCTGATGGCCCTGGAAAAGGCCGGCTACGCGCTGCCCAACAATTGCCGCGCCGGCGCCTGCGGCGAATGCAAGGTCAAGGTCACGCAAGGCCAGTTCGACCAGGGCATGGTGCTCGACATGGCGCTGTCGCAGGAAGAACGCAAGCAGGGATTCGGCCTGATGTGCATGGCCAAGCCGATTTCCGAGGAACTGACCATCGAATGGGGCACTCAGGACGCCAAGCCCAAGCTCTTCCCGCCGCGCGAGGACGCCCTGTTCGTCGTCACCGACAAGAAAACCATCGCTGCCCGCGTCGTCGAATTGCGCCTGCGCCCGGTCGGCCAGCCGATCCGCTACTGGCCCGGCCAGTACGTCACCATCGGCAACCCGCGCGCCGACATCCCGGCCCGCGCCTATTCCATTTCCAACGCCCCGCGTCCGGACGGCGAACTGGTCCTGCAAGTCGCCCGCGCCGATGGCGGCGTGACCAGCAACTGGATTCACGACCAGCTCATCATCGGCGAAAGCGTCAAGATTTCCGGCGCCTACGGCACCTTCATCGGCGACCCGTCGGTGGACACCCCGGTGCTGTGCATCGCCGCCGGCACCGGCCTCGCACCCGTGCTCGCCCTGGCCGAGGCCGCGCTGCGCCGCGGTTTCCGCAAGCCGGTGACCATGCTCTTCTCGGCGCGCACCGAGGAAGACGTCTACAGCCTGGGCATGATGGCCTGGTGGCGCACCAAGCACCGCAACTTCGACTACAAGATCACGCTGACTCGCGAACAGCAGGACGGCTACCTCAAAGGCCGCGTCGACGTTGCGCTGCCGCAGATGTTCAAGGACCTCTCAAAACACACCATCTTCGTCGCCGGCAGCCCGGAATTCGTCGATGCCAGCGTCGCTGTCGTGAAAACCCTCGGCGCCAAGGACGAACTGATCCACACCGAAGGCTTCTTCGCCCAGCAACAGCCAGTTACGGCCGATGCCGACCATCTAATGCCGCAGTAATCCCTAAAAAATCCAAAATAAAACAGATAACCCAGGAGACAAGATGAACTCCCTGCACCCACAGAGACG
>NZ_JAKLTN010000010.1 GCF_022012295.1 Dechloromonas hankyongensis | reverse complement strand
AAAAACTTTTCACCGAACACGATGGCCCGGGCCTGGCCATCTCGCTCAACAGGCCCGTCGCTGTCTGCAAAATCATCCAAAGGAGGAATGACATGAAGCAAAGCATCAAGAAGCTGGTTGCCGGCACTGCGCTGGTCATGGGCGCCCTGAGCGCCTTCGCGAGCGAGCCGATCAAGATCGGTTCCGTTCTGTCGGTCACCGGCCCGGCCGCCTTCCTCGGCGATCCGGAACTGAAGACCCTGCAGATGTACATCGACGAAGTGAACAAGGCCGGCGGCGTGGCCGGCCGTCCGCTGCAGCTGGTGCATTACGACGACGGCAGCGATGCCAACAAGGCCAACGGCTTCACCAAGCGCCTGCTCGACGACGACAAGGTCGACGTCATCATCGGCGGCACCACCACCGGCGCCACGATGTCGATGATTCCGCTGGTCGAAAAGGCCGGCGTGCCCTTCATTTCGCTGGGCGGCGCGGTGGTCATCGTCGAGCCGGTCAAGAAATTCACCTTCAAGGTCTCGCACAACGACCGCATGGCGGCCGAGAAGATCTACGAGGACATGAAGAAGCGCGGCATCACCAAGGTGGCGCTGTTCTCGGAAACCTCGGGCTTCGGCCAGTCCGGGCGCAAGGAGTCGGAAGCGATGGCCGCCAAGTACGGCATCACGCTGGTCGCCAATGAAACCTTCGGCCCGAAGGATACCGACATGAGCCCGCAGCTGACCAAGATCAAGAACACCCCGGGAGTCCAGGCGGTTTACGTCTTCGGCCTCGGCCAGGGACCGGCCATCGCCACCAAGAACTACAAGCAGCTCGGCCTGACCCTGCCGCTCTACCACTCGCACGGTGTCGCTTCCGAAGAGTTCATCAAGCTCGCCGGCCCGGCGGCCGAAGGCGTCCGCTTGCCGGCCTCGGCCCTGCTGGTTGCCGACAAGCTGCCGGCCAGCGATGCGCAGAAGCCGGTCGTCATGGCCTACACCAAGGCTTTCAACGATAAGTGGAAGACTGACGTGTCCACCTTCGGCGGCCATGCCTATGATGCGCTGATGCTGGTGGTCAATGCCATGAAGAAGGCCAACGGCACCGACAAGGCCAAGGTGCGCGACGCCATCGAAGCGACCAAGGGCTATGTCGGTACCGGCGGCGTGGTCAATATGGCGGCGGCCGACCACCTCGGCCTCGACCTGACCGCCTTCCGTCTGCTCGAGATCAAGAAGGGCGACTGGAGCATGGTGCAGTAAGCCGCAAGGGAGGGAAGGGCGCCACCGGCTGCCGCTCCCTCCCGTTTTTGCCCCACGGAGAAACGACGATGGCGCCCGCTTTCCTGATTCCCGAACGGCTGGAGACGGCCCGTCTGCTCCTGCGGCCGTTCCGCGAGGAAGACTGGCGGGCGATGCACCGCCATTATTCCGATCCGGCCTGTACCCGCTACACCCTCGGACGCAGCCTGTCGGAAGGCGAAAGCTGGCGGCTGACGGCAACCCTGGCCGGGCACTGGCTGTTGCGCGGCTACGGCCCCTATGCCCTGGAAGAAAAGGCCAGCGGCCAACTGGTCGGAACCTCCGGACTCTGGTTTCCGGTCGATTTCCCCGAGCGCGAAATCAAATGGGCCGTGCTGCCCGAGTACCAGGGCAAGGGATTTGCCAGCGAAGCGGCGCGGGCGGTTCTCGCCATGGCGCTGGAACGCTTTGCCGAGTGTCCGCCGATCAGCTTCATCCATAAGGAAAACGCGGCCTCCATCGGCGTCGCCCGGGCAATCGGCGCGGTGCTGGAGGATGAGGTCGATTTCCGCAATGCGCGCTTCGTCATCTATCGCCATACCGATCGTATTGTCCCGAATGAAAAAAGTCGCCGGGGTGTTGACTCGCTAACATGATAGTGATTTAATCGAATCACTAACATATTAACGATGTGATGCTGCAGCGGCATCAAGGTCAGATCAACTGGAGTGCATATGATTAAACAGCAGGTGAGCGGCACGGTGTACGGCGTCATCCTGAATGACACCGTCTCCGTCCAGAAAATCGGTTCGCTGGACGAGGCGCCGTACAAGGGCGCGCCCAAGGCGCCGGTGCTCTACATCAAGCCGGCCAATACCCGCGTTGGTTGCGGTGCGGCGGTCAGCCTGCCGGCCGGTGCGCAGAGCGTCGAAGTCGCCGCCACCGTCGGCCTGGTCATCGGTCGCGCCGCCGGCCGCCTGAGCGCCGGCAACCCGCTGGAGTCGGTCGCCGGCATCGTGCTCGCCGCCGACCTCAGCCTGCCGCACGCCAGCTATTACCGTCCGGCCATCCGCGAAAAGTGTTTCGACGGCGCGCTGCCCATTTCCTCGGTCAAGCCGCTGGCCGATCTGGCTGGCCTGACGCTGACCACCGAAATCGACGGCGTAGTGGTCGATACCCGCTCGCTGAACGACCTGATCCGTTCGCCGGCCAAGCTGCTGGCCGACGTCAGCGAGTGGATGACCCTGAGCCAGGGCGACGTTCTGCTCGTCGGCGTGCGCTACATGGCGCCGCAGGCCAAGGCCGGCAGCAGCGTCCGCATCGCCGCCGAAGGTCTGGGCAGCCTGAATTTCACCATCGCCGAAGGAGTCGCAGCATGAAGCGCGGTCGCATTGCCTACAACGGCGCCGTTCATCAAGTCACTGAAGCCAATGGCAAGGTCCGCCTGGCCGACGGCCGCCTGCTCAACGACGGCGACTTCCAGTGGCTGCCGCCGGTCGAAGTCGGCACCGTCTTCGCCCTCGGCCTGAACTACGCCGACCACGCCAAGGAACTGGCTTTCAAGGCGCCGGAAGTGCCGCTCGTCTTCCTCAAGGGGCCGAACGCCATCACCGGCCATCAGGCCAACACCCGCCGCCCGGCCGACGCCACCTACATGCACTACGAGTGCGAGCTGGCCGTGGTTATCGGCAAGACCGGCAAGAACGTCAAGAAGGCCGACGCCATGGGCATCGTCGCCGGTTACACGGTGGCCAACGACTACGCCATCCGCGACTACCTCGAGAACTATTACCGTCCCAACCTGCGCGTCAAGAACCGCGATGCCTGCACGCCGCTCGGCCCCTGGCTGGTCGATGCCGCCGACGTGGCGAATCCGATGGCACTCAAGCTGACGACGCGGGTCAACGGCAAGACGACGCAGCAAGGTACGACCGCCGACATGATTTTCGACATCGCTACGCTGATCGAATACCTGTCGTCCTTCATGACCCTGAACCCGGGCGACGTGATCCTGACCGGCACGCCGGAGGGCCTGGCCGACGTCAAGGCCGGCGACGTGATCGAAACCGAAGTCGAAAGCGTCTGTTGTCTGGCCAACACCATCGTCGACGACGCCACCTATTTCGCCACCGTCTAAAAGAAAGCGAGAACAGCGCATGATCAAGCACATCATCAACGGCGAGAAAGTCGCCAGCAACGAAACCTTCGAGACCATCAACCCGGCTACCGGCGAAGTGATCGCCGAAGTCGCCAGCGGCGGTGCGGACGAAGTGAATGCCGCCGTCGCTGCAGCCAAGGCCGCCTTCCCGGGCTGGGCTGCGACCCCGGTCAAGGAGCGTGCCCGCCTGGTGCGCCGCCTGGGCGAACTGATCGCCGCCAATGTCGAGCCGATCGCCGACATGGAAACCGCCGACTGCGGCCAGGTCACCAACCAGACCAAGCGTGTGCTGATTCCGCGCGCCTCAGACAACTTCAACTACTTCGCCGAGCTGATCCAGCACATGCACGGCGAAACCTACGATTCCGACACCGGCCACCTGAACTACACGCTGTGGCAGCCGGTCGGCGTCTGCGCGCTGATCTCGCCGTGGAACGTGCCGTTCATGACCGCCACCTGGAAGACCGCGCCCTGCCTGGCTTTCGGCAATACGGCCGTGATGAAGATGTCCGAGCTGTCGCCGCTGACCGCCAACCGCCTGGGCGAACTGGCCCTCGAAGCTGGCATCCCGCCCGGCGTCTTCAACGTCGTGCAGGGCTTCGGCGACAAGGCAGGCGAGCCGCTGGTAGCACATCCGGACGTCCGCTCCATTTCCTTCACCGGCTCGACCGCCACCGGCAACCGCATCGTCAAGGCCGCCGGCCTGAAGAAGTTCTCGATGGAACTGGGCGGCAAGTCGCCGTTCATCATCTTCGACGACGCCGACTACGAGCGCGCCCTCGACGCCGCCATCTTCATGATCTTCTCGAACAATGGCGAACGCTGCACCGCCGGTTCGCGGATCATCGTCCAGGCCGGCATCTACGACAAGTTCGTCGCCGATTTCGCCGCCCGCGCCTCGCGTCTGGTCGTCGGCGACCCGATGGACCCGAATACCGTGATCGGCCCGATGATTTCCAAGGGCCACATGGACAAGGTCAATTACTACATCGAACTCGGCAAGCAGGAAGGCGCCAAGGTCGTCGCCGGCGGCGGCACGCCGGTCGTTGCCGACAAGTTCAAAAACGGATTTTGGGTCCAGCCCACCGTCTTCGCCGACGTCGATAACAAGATGCGTATCGCCCAGGAAGAAATCTTCGGACCGGTGCCCTGCATCATCCGCTTCAAGACCGAGGAAGAGGCCGTCGCCATCGCTAACGACACCATCTACGGCTTGTCGTCCTATCTCTGGACCAACAACACCGGCCGCGCCATCCGCCTGGCCAAGGCCATCGAATCGGGCATGACCTTCGTCAACAGCCAGAATGTCCGCGACCTGCGCCAGCCCTTCGGCGGCTCCAAGGCCTCGGGCACCGGCCGCGAAGGCAACCACTACAGCTACGAAGTGTTCTGCGAAGCCAAGAACATTGCGGTTTCGTACGGCAGCCACCACATTCCGCGCTGGGGAGTCTAAGTCATGGGCAAACTCGTCCTCGCCGCCAAGATCACCCACGTTCCGTCGATGTACCTGTCGGAACTCGACGGCCCGCACAAGGGCTGCCGCCAGGCGGCCATCGACGGCCACAAGGAAATCGCCCGCCGCATGCGTGAGCTGAAGGTCGACACCATCGTCGTCTTCGACACGCACTGGCTGGTCAATTCCGGCTACCACATCAACTGCGCGCCGTCGTGGGAGGGCATCTACACCTCCAACGAACTGCCGCACTTCATCAAGAACATGCCGTTCTCGTATGAAGGCAACCCGGCGCTTGGGCACGCCATCGCCGAAACGGCGACCGCCGCCGGCGTGCATACCCGTGCCCACGACGCGACCAGCCTGGCGCTGGAGTACGGCACCCTGGTCCCGATGCGCTACATGAACGAGGACAAGAAGTTCAAGGTCGTCTCGGTCTCCGCACTGTGCACCGTGCATAACCTGGACGACTCGATCCAACTGGGGCGTGCCGTGCGTAAGGCCATCGAGGAAAAGTTCGACGGCAACGTCGCCGTGCTCGCCTCAGGTTCGCTGTCGCACCGCTTCGCCCAGAACGGCGTGTCCGACCAGTTTCTGCACAAGGTGTGGGACCCGTTCCTGGAAACGGTCGATCACCACGTCGTCGACCTGTGGCAGAACGGCGACTGGAAGGTTTTCTGCGGCATGCTGCCCGAGTACGCGGTCAAGTGCCACGGCGAAGGGATGATGCACGACACGGCGATGCTGCTCGGCGTGCTCGGCGCCGAGAACTACACCGGCAAGGCCGAGGTGATCACGCCGTACTTCGGTTCGTCCGGCACCGGCCAGATCAACGTCGTCTTTCCCGTCTAAATAGAGCGTAAAGCCAATCTTCACCCCCAACCGTGAACACTTTCCACACCATCAAAGGGAGACAGCAACATGGGTGAAATCGTCATGGCCATCAAGTGCACGCACGTGCCGTCGATGCTTATTTCCGAACAACCGGGCCCGGCCCACGGCTGCCGCCAGGCCGCCATCGACGCCGAGCGCGAACTCGGCCGTCGTGCCGTCGAGCTCGGCGTCGACACCTTCATCGTGTTCGACACGCACTGGCTGGTTAATGCGGGTTATCACATCAACAACAACGCGGTGCACAAGGGCAACTACACCAGCCACGAGTTCCCGCACTTCATCCAGGACCTGCCCTATGAATTCCCGGGCAACCCGGAACTCGGCGACCTGATCGCCGAGGAAGCCACGGCCATGGGCGTCAAGACCCGCGCTCACCAGGTGCCGTCGCTCGACCTCGAATACGGCACCATCCTGCCCATGCGCTACATGAACCCGGAAGGCAAGATCAAGGTCGTCTCGATCGCCGGCTGGAGCACCTTTGGCTCGCTGGAAGAGTCGCGCATCCTCGGTGAGGCGCTGGCCAAGGCCGTCGCCCGCAGCAACTGCCGGGTGGCCATCGTCGCCAGCGGCTCGATGTCGCACCAGATCTGGGAAAACCGCCTGGTCGAGCAGGGCTTCAACACCATCAGTCGCGAATTCAACAAGCAGGTCGACCTGCGGGCCCTGCAACTGTGGGAAGGCGGCGAGTGGGATACCTTCCTGCGCATGCTGCCCGAATACGCCCAGTACTGCACCGGCGAAGGCAAGATGCACGACACCGCCATGCTGTTCGGCGCCATCGGCTGGGACAAGTACCAAGGCAAGGCTGAGATCGTCTGCCCCTACTTTGAAAGCTCGGGCACCGGCCAGGTCGTCGTCAATCTGCCGGTCGCCGGCATCCCGCCAGCGGCGCGCGGCATCGGCGCCGGCATGCCGGTTTCCTGACCGAATCAACGAACCAAGGAGCGGGAAATGCCCCATCTTGTCTATGAAATCACCAACAACCTGGATACGGCGGAATCCGATATTCCGGGCTTGCTCAAGAAATCCAACCAGGTGCTGATCGCCCAGGGTGGGGTATTCCCGACCGGGGGCATCCGCTCCCGCGTCGTCTGGCTCAAGGACTATTGCATCGCCGACGGCAGCCATGCCGACGACGCCTTCGTGCATGCCTCGCTGAAAGTCGGCGCCGGGCGCAGCGAAGCCGAGAAGAAGAAAGCCTGCGACGAACTGTTCGCGATGATGAGCGAACACTTCGCGCCTATCTTCGCCCAGCGCGGCCTGGCGCTGTCGATGGAGTTTTCCGAATTCAGCGAGGCCGGCACCTGGAAGAAAAACAACATCCACCCCCGCTACAAAAAGAACTGACAGAGAGGAGAGACACCATGCTCAGCCAAGACATCATCCAGGCCGCTGCCAAGCGCTTGCACGAAGCCGAAAAGGCCCGCCAGCCGGTGCGCCAGATTTCGCTGGATCACCCGGAAATCACCATCCCCGACGCCTACGCCATCCAGAAGGCCTGGGTGCAGATGAAGCTGGCCGAAGGCCAGAAGGTCGTCGGCCACAAGATCGGACTGACCTCGCGCGCCATGCAGATGTCGTCGCAGATCAACGAGCCGGATTTCGGCACGCTGCTCGACGAAATGGTCTACAAGGACGCCGCCGAGATTCCCTGCGAGCGCTTCATCGATCCGATGGTCGAGGTCGAGCTGGCGTTCATCCTCAAGGATCGCCTCGAAGGCGAGAACGTCACCATCTTCGACGTGCTGTCGGCCACCGACTACGTGACACCGGCCGTCGAGATCATCGATGCCCGCTGCCATCGCATCGATCCGGAAAGCAAGCGGCCGCGCAAGGTGATGGACACCATTTCCGACAACGCCGCCAACGTCGGCATCATCCTCGGCGGCCGCCCGATCAAGCCGCTGGAAATCGACCTGCGCTGGGCTGCCGCGCTGCTCTACAAGAACGGCATCATCGAGGAAACCGGTGTCGCCGCCGGCGTGCTGAACCACCCGGCCAACGGCATTTCGTGGCTGGCCAAGAAGTTCGCCCCGCACGGCGTGGCGCTGGAACCGGGGCAGATCATCCTGGCCGGTTCCTTCACCCGTCCCGTCAAGGTAGTGCCGGGCGATACAATTCATGTCGATTACGGCCCGCTGGGCAACATCAGCGCCCGTTTCATCTGACAGGAAACCTCCTCATGGACATGCCCCTCAACGCCTTCAAGCGCGCCCTGGCCGCCGGCGAAACGCAGATCGGCCTCTTTCTCGGCATGGCCAACGCCTATGCCGCCGAAGTGGTCGCCACCGCCGGTTTCGACTGGCTGCTGATCGACGGCGAACACGGTCCCAACGATCTGCGCTCGATCATCGAACAACTGCAGGTGCTCGGCCAGTACCCGGTGCGGCCGGTGGTGCGCACCGTCGATCACGACGTGGCGCGCATCAAGCAGCTGCTCGACGGCGGCGTGCAGACCCTGATGGTGCCGATGGTCGAAACCGCGGCCGAAGCCGAATCGCTGGTCCGCGCCATGCGCTATCCGCCGCACGGTATCCGCGGCGTCGGCACGGCGCTGGCTCGCGCCGCCCGCTGGAACGGTGTCGACGGCTACTTCGCCCAGGCCGACCGGGAAATGTGCCTGATCGTGCAGATCGAATCGACGGCCGGTTTGGCCGGTCTGGCCGATATCCTCAAGGTCGAGGGCGTCGATGCGGTGTTCATCGGGCCGTCCGATCTGGCGGCGTCGATGGGGCATCTGGGCAATCCGGGGCATCCGGAGGTCAAGGCGGCGGTCGAGTTTGCCATTCGGCAGATTGCGGCGGCCGGCAAGGCGGCGGGGGTGTTCTCGGCCGATCCTGGCATTGCGGCTGCCTATCGGGAGATGGGGGCCAGTTTCCTGTTGGTCGGGGTGGATGCGCTGTTGTTGCGGAATGCGTCTGTGGCTTTGGCTGACAAGTTCAAGTCGGCTGGGGCGGCTAAAAGCGGCGCGGCTTACTGATGGCGGGTGTGCCTTTTCTGGCGTTGTTTTCCGCCTTGAGGGCGGGCGTACTTTCTTTTGCTTCGCCAAAAGAAAGTAGCCAAAGAAAAGGCGACCCCTGGGTCGTCGCCCCTGCGGGGTATCTTGCGCTACTCGGCGGGCCGGGCGGTTCGCATGAACTCGCCTGCGGCTCAAACAATGCGAACCGACTGCCCCCGGCCCACCTGCGTTGCTCAGCGCCTCTCAAGGGGGCCCGAAAAGCGTCGCGGGATCGGGCGCCGTCCGAAAAGAAAAATGCCACGCTCGGCCAAGAATATTGCCCAAACCAAAAGCTATCGCTAGTACCCGGATGTTTTCCCGGGCCCCTTGAGAGGTGCCGAGCAACGCAGGGTCTGGCGGACAAAGGGCCGAGTTCCGCAGCCCCCGCCAGTCCCGAGTAGCGCAGGGAACCGGCGCAGCCGGCACCGACCCAGGGTCGCCTTCTTTTTGCTTACTTTTTCTTGGCGAAGCAAGAAAAAGTGAGACGCCCCGCAAGGGCGGAACCCATGCCCAATACTGGCAAAACGCCTAACCAAGAATACCGTCAAGAAATTCCAAAGGAGAACACCCCATGCTGTCCCTGAAAGATAACAACCTCCTCCGCCAAGCCTGCTACATCGACGGCACCTGGACCCCCGCCGACAGCGGCGAAACAATCCCCGTCACCAACCCGGCCACTGGCGAAACCATCGCCACCGTCCCCCGCTGCGGCGCCGCCGAAACCGAGCGCGCCATCGTCGCCGCCGACAAGGCCCTGAAGACCTGGCGCGAAACGACCGCCGCCGAGCGCTCGCGCATCCTGCGCCGCTGGTTCGACCTGCTGATGACGCACCAGGAGGACCTGGCGCAGCTGATGACGGCCGAGCAGGGTAAGCCGCTGGCCGAGTCGCGCGGCGAAATCGCCTACGCCGCCGCCTACATCGAGTGGTTTGCCGAGGAAGCCAAGCGCGCCTACGGCGAAGTCATCCCGTCGCCGTTCAAGGACCGCCAACTGGTCGTCACCAAGGAGCCGGTCGGTGTCTGCGCCGCCATCACGCCGTGGAATTTCCCGTCGGCGATGATCACCCGCAAGGTTGCCCCGGCGCTGGCCGCCGGCTGTACCATCATCTTGAAGCCGGCCGAGCAGACCCCGCTCTCCGCCCTGGCCCTGGCCGAACTGGCCGAGCGTGCCGGCGTGCCGGCCGGCGTGTTCAGCGTCGTCACCGGCAAGGCTTCGGCCATCGGCGGCGTGATGACGGCCAGCCCCATCGTCCGCAAGCTGACCTTCACCGGTTCCACCCCGATCGGCCAGTTGCTGATGCAGCAGTGCGCCGGCACCGTCAAGAAGATGTCGCTGGAACTGGGCGGCAACGCGCCTTTCATCGTCTTCGACGACGCCGATGTCGATGCCGCGGTCGCCGGGGCGCTCGCTTCCAAGTACCGCAACGCCGGCCAGACCTGCGTCTGCTCCAACCGCTTCCTGGTTCAGGACGGCATCTACGATCTGTTCGCCAGCAAGCTCGCCGCTGCCGTCGCCGGCCTGAAGGTGGGCAACGGCATGGAGGAGGGCGTCACGCAAGGTCCGCTGATCGACGACGCCGCCATCAACAAGGTCGAGGAACTGGTCCAGGACGCCACCGCCAAGGGCGCCCGCGTGGTGACCGGCGGCAAGCGCCATGCGCTGGGCCGCACCTGGTTCGAGCCGACCATCCTGGCCGACGTGACGACCGGCATGGCGGTGGCCAAGGAAGAAATCTTCGGGCCGGTGGCGCCGCTGTTCCGCTTCAAGACCGAGGCCGAGGCCGTGCAGATGGCCAACGACACCGAATTCGGCCTCGCCGCCTACTTCTTCTCCAAGGACCACGGCCGCGTCTGGCGCGTCTCGAAGCAGCTTGAATACGGCATGGTCGGCGTCAATACCGGCCTGATCTCGACCGAAGTCGCCCCGTTCGGCGGCGTCAAGCTGTCGGGTGTCGGCCGCGAAGGCTCCAGCCATGGTTTGGACGAGTACATGGAAACCAAGTACCTGGCCTTGGGCGGCCTGTAACGACCAACCACGTCATTCCTGCGCAGGCGGGAATCCAGCGACGTTCGAGACTTTTCGCACCTCTGGATTCCCGCTGACGGCCAAAGGAAGTCCCTGTGGGACGCAGGAATGACAAGCTATCAAGAGCTATCGTGACAACTCCCACCACCGAACCGGCCCGCGAGGGCCGTTTCATTTTGCTGCTCGGCGCGCTGGTGGCTTTCGGGCCGCTCGCCATCGACCTCTACCTGCCCGCCCTGCCTGCCATCGCCGCCGGGCTGAGTGCATCGGCGGAGGCGGTGCAGTCGTCGATCACCGTTTTCCTGGCTGGTTTCGCCGTCGGCATGCTGTTCTACGGGCCGATTTCCGATCGCTACGGGCGGCGTACCGTGATGCTGACCGGCATCGCGCTGTTCGCGCTGGCCAGCCTGGCCTGTCTGCTGTCCACCGCCATCGAACAGCTGATCCTCGCCCGCTTCGTCCAGGCCCTGGGCGGCGGGGCAGCGTCGGTGCTGGCCCGGGCCGTGGTGCGCGACGTCTATGCGCCGTCCGAGGCGATCCGCAAGCTGTCGCTGATGGCGACGGTGACGGCCATTGCGCCGCTGCTCGCGCCGCTGCTCGGCAGTGCGCTGCTCGCCGGCTTCGGCTGGCGCGGCACCTTCGCCGCCGTGCTGGCCTGGGGGCTGCTCAGCCTGGCGGTGGTCTGGCGCCTGCTGCCGGAAACCCTGCCGGCCGAGCGGCGCGGTGAGTTGTCGCTGGCGGCCGCCTTCGCCGCCTACGGCCGGCTGGCGCTCGATCCGGTGGCCATCGGCCTGCTGCTGGCCGGCGGCATGTCCTTCGCCGCGATGTTCGCCTACATCACGGCCAGCCCGTTCTATTTCATCGCCCTGCAGAAGCTTTCGCCGACCGCCTACGGCGCGTTGTTCGCCGCCAACGCACTGGGCATCTTCGCCGCCAACTACGCCAACAGCCGGCTGGTGAAAAGCCGGGGTGCCGCTGCGATGGCCGGTGTCGGCTGTGCCAGCGGCTTTACCGGCGCCCTGCTGCTGTGGGTGGCGATAGCCGGCGATGCGCTACCGGCAGTCATCGCCGGCCTGTTCGTCGTGGTCAGCATGACCGGCCTGCTCGGCGCCAATTGCGTCGGCCTGCTCATGGCTCGCTATCCGCAGAATGCCGGGGCGGCCGCCGCCCTGTTCGGCTCCAGCCAGTTCGGTTTCGGCATGTGGGCGAGCGCGGCGGTCAGTTACACTCACGACGGCAGCGGCCGGCCGATGGCCTGGGTGATCGTGGCGACCATGACCCTCTCGGTTCTCGGCTACCTGCTCTACCGGCGCGCTGCGCGCTGATTCGAACTCCGGGAAGGTCCGCTCATGCATCCTGTCGTCCTCTTTTGCACCGCTGCGCTGGGTTGTCTGCTGTTTTTGCTCGGCCTGGCGGTCTCCGTCCTGCGCTTTCGCAGCCGCATCGGCTCCGGCCCGGCCCCGGAGCGGAGCGCGCCGCTCAACCGGGTGATCCGGGCGCATGCCAATACGGCGGAGTTCGCCCCTTTCCTCGCCGTGCTGTTCCTCTATTTCGGCTGGCGCGGACCTTCCGACACGGCGCTGTGGCTGATCGTCGCCGCCACCACCTGCCGCTTCCTGCTGGTCATCGGCCTCATCGCCTGGCCCAGCATGGGCAAGCCGAACCCGGCCCGTTTCGTCGGGGCGCTCGGCACCTATATATTCGGGGCGGCGCTGTCCGTGCTCGTGTTGACCGGGGTTTGAGCAGGCCGCCGACCGCATGAGCGAAACCCCGCAACGGCGCCGCCTGCCCACTGGCATGCGTGCCCTGGCCCATCCCAACTTCCGCCTCTATTTCGCCGGCCAGGCGGTGTCCATCCTTGGTTCGTGGATCCAGCAGGTGGCGCTGTCCTGGCTGGTCTATCGGCTGACCGGCTCGGCCGCGCTGCTCGGCGTCACCGCCTTCTGCGGCCTGATTCCGCAGCTGGTGGTCGGGCCGCTGGCCGGGGCGTGGATCGACAAGCACGACAAGCGAAAATGGCTGATTGGCGTGCAGTCGCTGATGGCGCTCCAGGCCTTCGTGCTCGCCGGCCTGTGCTGGCTGGACTGGATCACGCCCGGCTTCATCGTGCTCATGGCGCTGGCCCTGGGCACGCTGAGCAGCTTCGACGCGCCGCTGCGCCAGTCGCTGATCGGCAGCTTCGTCGGCAGCCGCGACGACCTGCCCAATGCGCTGGCCTTGAACGCCATGCTGTTCAACGCCGGCCGCTTCGTCGGCCCGCCGATTGCCGGCCTGCTGCTCGGCCTGACTTCCGAAGCCTTCTGCTTCGCGATCAACGGTTTTTCCTTCCTCGCCCTGATTTCAGCCATTTGCCTGGTTCGCGGCGAACCGCCCAAGCGCGCCCAGGGCTCGGTCGGCCAGGTCTTCAGGGAAGGCGTCCGCTACGCTTGGCATACCTGGGCCATCCGCTGGCTGATCGTCACGCTGATCGCCCTGAACCTGACCGCCTCGGCCTACGCCGTGCTGTTGCCGGTCTTCGCCCGCGATGTCTTCGCTGGCGATGCGACAACCTTGGGCTGGCTGTGGGGCGCAGCCGGCTGCGGTGCCTTCGCGTCGACCATCTTTCTCGCCACCCGCAAGTCGATCTCCGGGGTGGTCGGCGCCGTGGTCGCCGGTGTCGCGATCAGCGCCGCCGCGCTGCTCCTGTTCGGCGCGACGACGCGGCTGCCGCTGGCGCTGGCGGCGATGGTCGCTCTCGGCTTCGGCATCTCGGTATGCAATGTCGGCATCAACATGATCCTGCAAAGCTCGGCCCCCGAAGCTTTGCGCGGCCGCATCGTTTCCTTCTTCACCTCCGCCCGCTTCGGTTTCGATGCGCTCGGCGGCCTGCTCGCCGGCTTCGTCGCCGCCGCGCTGGGCGCCGGGCAGACCCTGGTCCTCGAAGGGGCGGCCCTCACCGTTTTCGTATTATTCCTGCTGACCCTGCGCCAGCGCCTGGCGGCACAGGTTTCGGCAGCGCAAGGAGAAAGTCATGGACATTGAAATGATCGCCTCGCTCGGCCTCGGCAGTGCCGAACAACTGGCCGACCGCGCCCTGGCCGCCGCCGGCGAGGCCGGCGTCAGGATCTGCGTCGCCGTCGTCGACCGCGCCGGCTATCCGCTGGTCTTCAAGCGTCACCCGGGCGCGCCCTTCCACTCCATCGAGATCGCCCTCGACAAGGCCTACACGGTGGTCAGCTTCGGCCCGGCCACCGCCAAGTGGGACGCCCGCCTTGCCAAGGGGTCGGACATGCTGCGCCACGGCCTGATGCAGCGCGAGCGCTTCATCGGCTTCGGCGGCGGCCTGCCGGTCAAGCACGAAGGCGTGCTGGTCGGCGCGATCGGGGTTTCCGGTGGCAGCGAGGCGCAGGATGTGCAGTTCGCCGAGGCGGCGCTGGCCGGGTTGGCTGTCGGCGGGTGATGCGTCGAGGCGCAGGCGAAGTGGGGCGCAAGCGGTAAAACGCTTACCCGTCCGGCGCCGGGCGGGAGGCGATCAGTTCGCCCAGCACGGCACCCAGGCGCAAGTCGTCGAGGTGCCCGAAATGCTGCAGCGCCAGTTCGCCGTCGCGAGCAAAGACCATCAGGGTTGGCGTCCCTTCCAGTCGCCACTGCCGCATGGTCGCAGGCACCGATGAGCCGGGTACGGGACGGTCGATGGCAATCGGGAAGTGCAGCCGGTACTCCTTAACAAACACCTGCAGCGCATCGGGCGTCATCACCTGGTGGTGCTCGAATACGCTGTGCAGGCCGATGACGATCAGGTCCTCCCGGGAAAACATCGAGTGCACATTGCGCGCCTGGGGCAGGCTGGACCCGGCGCAGCCCGGGCACAGCATCTGGAAGACGGCGACGACCACCACCTTGCCGCGCAAGGAGGCGAGACTGGGCGGCGTGTCGGTATTGATCCAGTCGCTGGCTTCGATTTCAGGAAACATGGCGTTCAGGTCCCGGTTAGGTGGCGGACGACGGCGGGCGAAGCAAACGTCATTTGTTGACCTTGCCGGGCAGCGACAGTTCTCCCGACGCCACCTTGAATACATTGGCGACGCACAGCAGCGGATTGTGCAGGCTGGCGTTGACGCGCAGGGCGGCGGTCACGCCGTCGAAAGCTCCCGCCTCGATGGCGCCGAGGTCGTCGAAGGGCACGCGCACTTCGACCGTGCTTTTTCTGAAGGTCGGCGTCCAGCCTGGGCTGTCGATCAGGATGGGCAGTCCGGGCCAGGTCTTGGGCAGGCGCGGCTTGGTGCCTGCGGGGATGTCCGCCACCTTCAGGGCATCCTTGCCGCAGGTAGGGTCGGGCTGCAGGACCACCCAGTGCGAGTGCCAGAGGTCGCCGTCGTTGTCCAGCTTCCCGTCGCCGTTTTCATCGAACAATGGCGTGTCGTCGAAGTCGGGGTGGGAGGTGACTGCGAAGGCAAGAATGCCGGCCTTGGCTTCGAAACCGATCACCGCCGGGTCCAGGGTGGTCGGCCAGACATATGAGAACACCGAACTGCCGGCCAGCTTTCCCGATTTGGCGGGGCGGCTAGCGCCGGCCTTGCCGGAAACGGCCATGTGGAAGACGGCGATGTTGCCTTCGGTCGAAATCCTGGAATGGACGATGTCGAAGGGCGCCTTGACGGCCTTGTTCGGCTGGCTGGCAATGCCGCTGTGGTGGCCCGTGTCGTGGGCGGCTGCCCCGCCGGCAAAGCTTGCCAACAGTACGGCGAGGAGGGAGGATGACTTCAGCGTTTTCATGGTCTGCCCTTTCTATGGCGTGATCAGGTAGGAGCAGTATGGGCGTGCCGGATGTATGATGTGGATCAATCAGTCCACAAAACATGCCAATTCGTCCAAATGCAAGCCGCCACTCCTGTCGATCGACTCTCCGGCATCCTCGAGCGTTTCCGGGTCGAAGCCCAGCTGCATTATTCCGGCCCGCTGTGCGGGATCAGCCGCTTCGACGCCAGCGAAGGCCACGGCTATTTGCACGTCTTGCGCCGAGGCCGGCTCGAGGTGCGCCACCCGGGCGCCCGCGATGTGCCCAGGGCTATGCACTTCGACCAGCCGACGCTGCTGTTCTACCCGCGTCCTGTCACCCACTGTTTCCACAACCCGCCGGCGGAAGGCTCCGATTTCACCTGCGCCCGGCTTCGCTTCGCCGGCGGCGCGGAAAATCCCCTGGCCCGGGCCTTGCCGCCCTTGATCGCGCTGCCGCTGGCACAGGTGCCGGGGCTGGATTTGGCCCTTGAGCTGTTGTTCTCCGAAACCGACCGCGTGCGCTGCGGCCAGCGGCTGCTGGCCAACCGGCTGTTCGAGGTGGTCGTCATCCAGTTGTTGCGCTGGCTGCTCGACCATCCGCAACAGGCGGGCGTGCTGCCCGGCCTTATCACCGGGCTTTCGGAGCCGCGCCTGGCGCGTGCGTTGGTGGCCATGCACGACAGCCCCGGCGAACGGTGGACGCTGGACAGCATGGCCAAGCTCGCCGGCATGTCGCGTACGGGATACGCTAATACTTTTCGCGAATTGGTCGGCCAAACCCCGGCCGATTACCTGACCGGTTGGCGCATTGCGCTGGCCCAGAGCCGGCTGCGCGAAGGGCGGCCGATCAAGATGCTGGCCGAAGAACTCGGCTATGCGACGCCTTCGGCGCTATCGCGTGCCTTCACGGCACGGCTGGGGATGTCGCCGCGTGAATGGTTGTCGCGGGCAGGCTGAAGGGTCGAAGCGCCCTCAGCGGATCAGCAGCCGCGGGAACCAGCGCGTTTCCGGGGCTATCTCCGAACGATCGGCCGGTCCGTAAGGCGGCGTCGTGAGGTCGGCGGGCGGGGCGCCGATCAGGGTCAGATCCACGGCCTCCGGTGTGCCGACCAAACCGCCGTCGGTCAGTTGCAGGCTGTAATAGAGGCCATTCCACAGTTTGGCCCCGAATTCCTTCTGCGCCTTGAACAGGAACAGCAGCTCGTGTTCGAGCCAGCGCAGATCGGTCGCGCTGACCGTGCGCGGATTGGCGTAAGGATAGGGCACATGGCACTGGATCTCGGTCGGCCCGTCGATGCACTTGAATTCCTTCATCGACAGGAAATAGTCCGTGAACACGTGATGGTCGAGTTTGATCTCGAAGCGCGTCAGCCCACCCGCCGGCGTGAAGACTATCGTTCCCAGGCGCAGCGGGCTGCCGGCGCGCGGTTCGATGAGCAGCGTCTTTTCGCCGCGCATGTCCCAGGCCTGCGCGGGCAGGGCGAACAGCGCCTGGAGGGCGAGCAGCCCGCAGACGATCTTTCCGGCCAGTGTCTTCATGAGATTCCCTCCTGTCGTCCCGCTGGCCTGTCGGCCGGGTGCGTTTCCAGCAGCGGCCCGCTTGCTGCCGCCCGTTGGTCACACCCGGGATTCTATCCAAGCTGTCCGCTCAAGTCGGGGCGACATTCAGTTGCGCCAGTTTTTCGGTCAGCACCTTCAGCTCGGTGATCCGTTCCTCCAGCAACTGCATCACGACCACCATCGCCTGTTCGGGCGCCAGGGCCGTTGCCCGGCGGCAGTCGATTTCGCGCTGCAGGGCGGTGAGGCTACCGGCGTTGACCGAGGGGTGTGCGATCAGTTCGGTGATCAGGGCATGGCGCAGACGGACGAAGCCCGGCCCGTCGCCGGGTGCCAGTTGCACTAGGCGCTCGAAATTTTCGGGCATGACCTTACACCCGGTAGGCCATGACGGCGCTTTCCATCTCGCGGGCCAGGCGGGCCAGTTCGCCAGCAGTCTGCGCGCTGTTTTCGGCGGCCCGATTGTTCTGGCGCGACATGTCGGCGATGCCGGCGATCTGTTCGGCGATGCCCTGGTTGCCATCCTTCTGGCGCGACACGGCAGCGGCGATCTCGGCCACCATGCTGGCGATCGACTGCGTGCTGGTGCCAACCTGCTGCATTTCGCGGTCGGCCTGATTGGCGCGGGAGACGCCGGTTTCGACCTTGCCGACCATGGCCTGGATGCCTTCGACCGTTTCCTGGGCGGTGTCGTGCATCTGCAAAATATTGGTCCAGATTTCGTGGGTCGAATGGGCGGTGCGTTCGGCCAGTTTGCGTACCTCGTCGGCGACCACGGCGAAGCCGCGCCCCTGTTCGCCGGCGCGGGCGGCTTCGATGGCAGCGTTGAGGGCGAGCAGGTTGGTCTGTTCGGCAACGTCCTTGATCACCGAGACGACGGCGTCGATGCGCGTGCTGCTTTCATCGAGGCGCTTTACCTGGGTGGATGACACGGCCACCGTCTCGGCGATGCCGTTGATGTCGCCGACTGTTTCGCGGATGACCCGGGCCGACTCGCGGGCCTTGGCCAACGACTCCTCGGACAGCTGGCGGGCGGTTTCGGCGCTGTCGGCGGCGCGCTCGGCGGAGATGGCCAGTTCCTGCACAGTGTCGGCGATGCTGCTCGCCGCTTCGCTCTGCCGGGTCGAGGCGGCGGACATCTGGTTCGAGTTGCCGGCCATGCGTTCGGCCGCCGAGGTCAGCTGCGTGGTCATCGTGCAGATCTGCCGGAAGCTGGCCTGCAGCTTTTCGAGCAGGCCGTTCAGGGCGCGCTGGGTGTGGCCGATCTCGTCGCTGGAGTCGGCCGGCAGGCGGACGGTGAAATCGAGTTCGCGGCCGATCTGCTCGAAGGTGGTCAGCATCGCCTTCAGCGAGCCGGTGACGCTGCGGTACAGCCGGTAGCCGAGCAGGCCGCAGGAGACGACGCCGAGCAGGATGACCCCGGTCATCAGCCGCGTGCCCAGCGTGTAGGCAGTGTGCGCCGCCTCGCCGTGAGCCCGGGCCTGGCTTTCCTTGTACTGGACGTGCTGGCCGATGTTGGCGATGAGCTGGTCGATCATCTCCTTGTTTTCTTCGGCCAGGGTGCGCGCCGGTTCGTCGATGTTGGACTGGGAGAGGGGGATGATGTTGTCGACCATGTAGAAGTACTCTTCCATCAGCCGGGCGCTGGTGTCGCGCAGCTTGCGGTCCTCTTCGTCGGTGATGTAGCTCTCGTAGCCGGCGAAGGTTTCCTTCTGGGAACGGCGCAACTCGGCGATCGTCTTTTCCAGTTCCGCCATGCGCTCTTTTTCAGGGCTCAGGATGTGGTAGAGCAGGGCGACCTGAATGTCCTGGAAGTCGCTCTCGATCTTGTGCACCATGCGGATGCCGGGAATGATCCGGGTATTGGTGAAGGCCTGCCCCTCGTCCATCTGCCACATTTCGGCCATGCCCAGGATGCCGACGGTCAGGGGGCCGATGATCGCCAGGCCGATCAACAACAGGAATTTCTGTCCAATGGACATGCGCTCTCCTCCTTTTGATTGCTAATATGTTAATTATTTGTCTATTTTTTTCCGGAAGGGCCGGTTGCCTCGGGCAGCCGGTCGATCCGGATTTTCCGCTAATATATTAGCGATGTGTGGCCGTGGCAAGCGCTTCTGACGCAGGCTTGCGTAATTCGGTAACATCGCGCCTTTACCCTTGCCGCTTCATTCCACGGAAAATCGACCATGCAATACCACGCTGCCAGTACAGATTCCCTGATGACCATCACCAGCCGGCCGGAGCTCGTCTTCGAGCGCGGCGAAGGTTCCTGGCTCTACGACCACCAGGGCAAGCGCTATCTCGATTTCATCCAGGGCTGGGCGGTGAACTGCCTCGGCCATTGCCCGCCGGAAATCACCGCCGCGCTGACCGCGCAGGCCGGCAAGCTGCTCAATCCCAGCCCGGCCTTCTACAACGGCCCGATGGTCGAGCTGGCCGGCCTGCTCACCGACAACTCCTGTTTCGACCGTGTCTTTTTCGCCAATACCGGGGCCGAGGCCAACGAAGGGGCGATCAAGCTCGCCCGCAAGTGGGGGCAGCTCAACCGCAATGGCGCCTTCGAGATCATCACCTTCGGCCATTCCTTCCATGGCCGTACCCTGGCCACCATGTCGGCCTCCGGCAAGGCCGGCTGGGACACCATCTTCGCGCCGCAGGTAACCGGCTTCCCGAAGGCCGTCTATAACGACCTCGCGTCGGTCGAGGCGCTGATCGGCCCGCAGACCGTCGCCGTCATGCTCGAACCGGTGCAGGGCGAGGGCGGGGTGATCCCGGCCGATGTGGAATTCCTGAAAGCCCTGCGCGAGCTGACCGAACAGCGCGGCATCCTGCTCATCGTCGACGAGGTGCAGACCGGTGTCGGGCGCACCGGCAAGCTGTTCGCCCATGAACACGCCGGCATCGCCCCGGACATCATGACCCTGGGCAAGGGCATCGGCGGCGGCGTGCCGCTCGCGGCGCTGCTCGCCAAGGAAGCCATCTGCTGCTTCGTCCCGGGCGACCAGGGCGGCACCTACAACGGCAACCCGCTGATGACGGCGGTCGGCCTGGCGGTCATCCGGCGCATGCTGGCGCCCGGTTTCCTGGCCGAGGTGGAAGCCCGTGGCCAATACCTCGCCCGGCGCCTGCGCCAATTGTCGGAAGCCCATGGCCTGAACGGCGAGCGCGGCGCC
The DNA here is from genome assembly GCF_022012295.1 of Dechloromonas hankyongensis. GTDB lineage: Bacteria > Pseudomonadota > Gammaproteobacteria > Burkholderiales > Rhodocyclaceae > Azonexus > Azonexus hankyongensis. The sequence goes on along the minus strand of NZ_JAKLTN010000010.1, from coordinate 21,139 downwards.
GGCCTGTTGCGCGCCCTGATCCTCGACGATGAGCGCGGCCCGGACATCGTCCGCCGCGGCCTGGAACTGGCGCCGACCGGCCTGCTGCTCAATGCGCCGCGCCCCAACCTGCTGCGCTTCATGCCGGCGCTCAACGTCAGCAACGCGGAAATCGACCAGATGATCGACCTGCTCGACGGGCTGCTGAAGAAATGAGTGCCTCCGGCGAACATCCGGAACGCGCCCTGGTCCGCCAAGCCATCGCCGACGGATTGAGCGATCTGCCGGTAACAACCAATCCACTCGCCATCGCCCTTGGCACACGTCTGCTCTCGGCGCGCGACGGGGGCGTGCAGATGGCCTTCTCCGTCGGTGCCGGCTTTACGCAGGGCAACGGCGTGGTGCAGGGCGGCATCGTGTCGGCCCTGCTTGATTTCGGCATGACCTTCGCCGCCTTCTCGCGGGTGGCGGCCGATTCGACCGTCGCCACCGTGTCCCAGACGACCAATTATTTCCGTCCGGCCCTGGCTGGCGAACTGGTCGTCGATGCGGAACTGGAGAAAGCCGGGCGGACCCTGATCAATGCCCGCGCCACGCTGTGCGATGCGGCCGGTACGCTATTGGCCAGCGCCACGGCGCCCATCGCGGTGATCAAGCTGGCGGCCTGACGGCCGCCAAGCGGCTTAGTTCAAGCCGTCGCCGCCGGCCGGACCAGCGGCAGCCAGATGCGGAAGCACGTTCCCTTGCCCGGCTCGCTGGTCACATCGAAGCGGCCGCCGTGTTTCTTGACGATGATGTCGTAGGAAATGGACAGGCCGAGGCCGGTTCCCTTGCCGACCGGCTTGGTGGTGAAGAAGGGTTCGAAGATGCGTTTGCGCACATGCTCGGGGATGCCGGTCCCGGTATCGGCCACTTCGAACCACACGTGCTCGTGTTCGAGGCCGGAGCGGATGGTGATGCGCCCCATGGTCGGTATGGCCTGCGCGGCATTGACCAGCAGATTCATGAAGACCTGGTTGATCTGCGCCGGCACGCATTGCACTTCGGGAATGTCGCCCAGTTCGCGAACCACTTCCGCCTTGTACTTCAGCTCGTTCCAGACCACGTTGAGGGTGCTCTCGAGGGCCGCATTGAGGTCGGCGGACTGGTGCTCCGCCTGGTCGATGCGCGAGAAATCCTTGAGGTCCTGGACGATCTTGGTCACCCGCCCCAGGCCGTCGCGCGACTCGGCGATCAGGGTGGGCAGATCCTCGCGCAGGAATTCGATGTCGGCATCGCGCCGTGCCGCTTCCAGTTCGTCGCGGCTGCCGCCGGCTTCGACGCTTTCGTAGGCTGCAACCACGGCGAGCAGGCGTTCGATATAGGTCTTCAGGGTACCCAGGTTGGAATTGACGTAGCCGACCGGGTTGTTGATCTCGTGCGCGACACCGGCCGCCAGTTGGCCGATGGCGGCCATTTTTTCCGATTGCAGCAGCTGCTGCTGGGCTTCTTCGACCTTGGAGAGCAGGACTTCCAGCTCGTGGCGGTCGCGCTCGAGTTCGGTGTTGGCCTCGGCCAGCTGGGCCGTGCGGCTGGCGACCAGGCTTTCCAGGTGATTCTGGTGCTCGCGCAGGCTCAGTTCCGCCCGGCGCCGTTCCGTCACGTCCTGCAGGGTCTCGATGGCGCCGATCAGCTTGCCGTCGGCATCGCGCAGGGGGGCGGCGGTGAAGGCCAGCCACAGGCCGCCCGAACTGAGGTGCGAAAAATAGGCCTCGCCCTCGAAGGCGCCCTCGATCAGCGACGAGCGCCGGAAATGATCCTTGTAATACTCCTCGTACTGCGCTTCCAGACTGCCATTGACGATCAGGTCGGCCATCACCGGTCGGCTTTTCGTGTAAAAGGCCCGCCAGTGCTGCGAGGTGCCGACCATTTCGCTGCTCGGTATGCCGCTGACCACGGCGCAGGCCTTGTTCCAGTGGGTGACGCGGTGCTCGGAGTCGATCACGAAGGTGGGCACCGGGTCGCCGTCGATGATCTGGGACAGCAACTGCTCCATATTGCGCTTGGTCAGCTCGGCCCGGTGTTGCTCGGATTCCAGTAGTTTCTTCTGGGTGATTTCGACTTGGCGCATTGCCAGCCTGAGCCGCCCTTGCTCGATCAGCAGCTGGTTGTTGGTTTCGGCCATGGCCTGGGTGCGTGCCACGACCTGCGCCTCGAGGCCTGAATTGGCCGCCTCCAGCGCTTCGTTGCGGCTGGCGACCATCCGGAACAGGGCGTTCATGGCGTCGAGCAGACTGGCCGTGTTGGGGTCGCGCGGGATGGCCTGCTCGGCGGCGAAAGCCTCTTCTGCCGTCTTGCCGGCCCGGATCTGCTGGACCTGGCGGGCCATGGCCTGGTCGATGCCGAGGATGTGATGGGCCAGCCAGCTGCTCAGGAAGCGCAGCAGGTATTCGACATCGGCGTGTGAACCTTTGAATTCCAGCATTTTGCCGACTTGACGGGCGAATTCGCGATGCACTTCGACATGGGCCTGGACAAAGCGCTTGTCGCAGCCTTCGCGGATCATCAATTCCTCTTCGTGCCCGAAATGCATGACGGCGTAATTGGCCAGCTCGGTCAGCACCCGTTCGATATCGGTGCTTTCGGTGGACAGCGATTGATGCTCGATGACCCAGTTGATGATGCGGACCAGTTCCTGGTGCTCATCGTCCACCAGGGCTTCGCCCGTCATGTAGCGCTCGTTCCAGACAAAGGCGTCCATCGTTCACTCCTCCCCGGCCTGCGGCCCCAGTACGCGCAGGATTTCTTCCAGGCTGGTGGCCCCCGCCTCGACACGCTCGACGGCATGGCAACCGATGCCGCGCAAGCCCTTCTGGCGAACCAGGCGGCGGATTTCCAGCACGCTGGCGCCGCTGCCGATGCGGTCGCGCATGTCGTCGTCCAGCGTCAGGACCTCGTACAGGCCGACCCGCCCCTTGTAGCCCGAACCGTGGCACTGCGTGCAGCCGGCGCCGCGCCACGCCTTTTCCAGCGTCGCGAAGGCACCGCCCAGCCGGGCCCGCAGGCGCGGGTCGGTCGCCACCTCGGTCCGGCAATGCGGGCAGATCTGGCGCACCAGGCGCTGGGCGATGATGCCCTCCAGCGCCGTGGCCACGACATAGGGCTTGAGGCCGAGGTCGAACAGGCGGGCGATGGTGGCAATGGCCGAATTGGTGTGCAGGGTCGAATAGACCAGGTGGCCGGTCAGCGCCGCGTGGAAGGCCACTTCGGCGGTTTCGAAATCGCGGATTTCGCCGAGCAGGACGACATCCGGGTCCTGGCGGAGCAGGGCGCGCAGCACGGCGGGGAAGGTCAGGCCGATTTTCTCCTTGACCAGCACCTGCCCGGCCATGTCGAGGTAATACTCGACCGGGTCTTCGATGGTGACGTAGTTCTTGTCCGGCGTCGCATCGTGCTGGAGCAGGGAGTACAGGGTGGTGGTCTTGCCGCTGCCGGTCGGCCCGGTGGCCAGGATGATGCCCTGCGGCCGGGCCACCATGTCGGTGACGCGCGGCAGGTCGACGGCGGAAAAGCCGAGCCGGTCGAGGCCATGCACCGCCGAATTGCGATCGAGGATGCGCATCACCACCTTTTCGCCGTTGATGGTGGGCAGGGTCGAAATGCGCAGGTCGACCATGCGCATCGGCGTCTTGACGGTGATCCGCCCGTCCTGTGGGCGGCGGCGCTCGGAGATGTCGAGTTCCGACATGATCTTCAGGCGCGACACCAGCGACTGGTGCATCTGGTGCGGGATGTGGATCTTGTCGACCAGCACGCCGTCGATGCGGTAGCGCACGATCACGCTCTTGGTGCGCGGCTGGATGTGGATGTCCGAAGCGCCGAGCCGGATGGCTTCGACGATGATGGCGTTGGCGATGCGGATGGCCGGCGGCGACTCGGTGTCGCGCAGCAGGTCTTCGAGCTTGGCCGCATCGTCGTCTTCGATGACGACTTCGATGCCCTCGTAGGGGTCGGGCGAGGCGACCAGGGTTTCCAGGTCCTTGAAATCGACTTCCCCGGCCTTGTAGATTTCCTGGATCTTGGCCCGGATGGCGGCGATATCGGCGGTGACGATATGGATGTCGAGGCCGGCCGTGAAGCGGATTTCCTCGATCAACCCCTCGTCGAGCGGGTCGGCCATGGCCAGCATCAGGCGTTTGCCTTCGAGCTTGAGCGGGACGACCAGCTGACGCTGGCAGAAGCTGTGCGGAATCAGGTCGCTGAGCACCGCATCGACGCGGAATTCGGCGAGCTGAACCTCCTCGATCTGCATCTCCTTGGTCAGCAGCTTGCGGATATGCCGCTCATCGACCCAGTCCTTCTCCAGCAGCAAGGCGATCAGCGGCTCCTTGCGCCGCTCCTGCAGCATGGTCAGTTCCTGCAGCTGCGCCGAGGTGAGTAGGTTCTTCTTGTGCAGCATGATGCCCAGCCGGCTGTGGTGCGTCGCCGCCAGCCGCGACAGGGCCGAGATTTCCTTGGCCTTCTTGTCGTTTTCCGATTTCAGTACCCGGTTGCGGGCGATCAGGTCGAACTGTTCGAGGGCGAGGGCCACCGTCACCCGCAGGTCGTCGTCGTTCCACGGCTTGAGGATGAACTTGTAGACCGCCCCATCGTTGATGGCGCCCATCACGGCGTCGGTATTGGCATGGCCGGTGAGCATGATGCGGATGGTGTCCGGCGAGCGCTGCTTGACCTCGTGCAGGAACTGGGCGCCGGTCATGCCGGGCATCATGAAATCGCTGATCACCAGATGCAACGGGCCTTCGGCCAGCCGCTCCAGGCCTTCCTTGCCGCTGCCGGCGGTGACTACCTCGTAGTTCTCCTGGCGGAAGACGCGGGTCAGCGCCTTGACGATGCCCGCCTCGTCGTCGACCAGCAGCAGGCGGTATTTGGGCGGCGTCAGATAGCTGGCCGGCGCCTGTGGCGCCGCGGTCTTGCCGGTGAACAGGCTGGCGTAGTCGGTCATGTCGGCGTCGGGAAGAAGAGGGTCACGGTGGTGCCGACATTCGGCGTGCTGGCGAGGTCGATGCGGCCGCTATGGGCGAGGACGATATTGCGTGCCGTGGTCAGGCCCAGGCCGGCCCCCATGCCCACCGTCCGCGTCGTGTAGAAGGGCTGGAAGGCGCAGGCGCACTGCTCGGCGGTCATCCCCTTGCCGTCGTCGTGGATGGTGATGGTGATGCCGCTATCGTCGGCGAAACTGCCGATGCGCACCGTGCCCGGACGCTCGGCATCCTGGATGGCCTGCACGGCATTGCGGATCAGGTTGAAGAACAGCTGGTTGAGGTGCCCGGGCAGGCAGATCAGGCTGGGCAGCGGCAGCAGGTCGAGGCTCAGGTTGATCCCCGGCGGTAACTGGGTGTCGACAATGCTGGAAGCATGGCGCAGGCAGTTGTTCAGATCGGCGTACTCGTCGGTCGGCCGGTCGATGTTGGAAAAACTCTTCAGGTCGCTGACGATGCGGGCGATGCGGTCGATGCCTTTGGCGCTTTCGCCAAGCAGGTCGGCGCCATCCTCGAGCACGAAATCGAGGTCGAGCGCCTGCCAGCCCGCTTCGCCCTCGGCCAGCCGGGCCTTGAGCTGGCCGAACTTGTCGAGATAGGACTTGAAGGTGCTCAGGTTGCTGCGCACGAAACCGAGCGGGTTGTTGATCTCATGCGCCATGCCGGCGGCCAGCTGGCCGACCGAGGCGAGTTTCTCGGCTTCGTAGAGCATCTGCTGACGCTCTTCCAGCTCGGCGACCTGGGTCTTGACCCGCGCTTCCAGTTCCTCCGACAGCTTGCGATAGCGGGCTTCCGATTCGAGCAGGTGGGCGTGTTCGCGCTTCAACGATTCGAAATCCGCAGCGACGGCTTCCAGGTGCAGCGTCGACGCCATCTTGAAGCGCAGTTCGGCGCGCAGCAGGGCGGTGACCAGCCGGGCTCCGGCGGCCAGCGTGGCGGGGGCTGCCGTCCGGCTGGCGACGAAGCCGATCGGTTCCAGTTCGAGGATCACCGGCTGGCGCCGGGCATCGGCCGCCAGCACGCCCCAGAGCAGGGTTTCGTCGTAGTCGAGGAGGGCGGCGTCGCCGCCCAGCAGTTCGCCGAGGGCCGGCCCGATGCGCGACAGCGCCGGCGTGTCGAGCAATTCGCCGAGGTGCCATTCGTGATCGAAGCCGACGTCGTTCATGGCTGCCCCAGCACTCCGGCGATGAAAGCGTCCTCGCCCAGGCCGTGCACCGTCGCCAGTTCGAGGCTGTCGGCATGGCGTCGATACACGGCGCGCAGCAAGGCTTCGAAGGTGGCTGCTATCCCGGTGCCGTCGAGGGCGACGGCGAAAACCAGCGGCCAGGGCGCCGCTGACCAGCGCTCGCGGATTTCCGGCTCGGGTACGGCGGTCGGCAGATCGCACTTGTTGAACTGGACGACCAGCGGCAACTGCTCGAAATCGAGGCCGACCCGATGGCAGTTCTCGGCCATGCTCTGGAACGATTCGCCATTGTTGGTTTCCTGTGCACGGTCCGAATCGGCGACGAAGACGATGCCGTCGGCCCGCGACAGGACCGCCTTGCGCGTGCCGTCGTGGGCGACCTGGCCAGGGACGGTGAACAGCCGGAACTTGAGCAGCAGCCCGGATGGGGCGCGGAAACCGAGCGGCAGCAGGTCGAAGAACAGGGTGCGGTCGTCCTTGGTCTCCATGGTCATCAACTCGCCCTTCAGCTCGGGCGACAGCAGATCGTGCAGGCGCAGCAGATTGGTCGTCTTGCCGCTCTGCGCCGGTCCGTAATAGACCAGCTTGAAGGTCAGGCTGTTGGCGTCGCGCTCGGGCATGGTCGCGGGCTTCAGGACGGGTCTTTGGACTGGAACTCGGGGTCGAGGAGGACCGAGCCGTCCGGCCCCCAATTGACCGCAGTGATGCCCGGTTCCATGCCTTCCAGGCGTTCGACCTCCAACTGCTCGGGCGTCGTGTCGCCCATTTCGAGGCGGACCAGATTGGCCAGCTGGCGGTTTTCCAGCAACAGCTCGCGATGGGCCAAGGCCTGGCCGATGGCCGACAACAGGTCGTAGTCGTTCCACGGCTTGCCAATGAAGCGTTCGATGCCCACTTCATTGACCGCGCGGACCAGCGCGTTGAGGTCGGCGTAGCCGGAGAGGATCAGGCGGGCGGCGTCGGGCTGCAGTTCCTTGGTTTGCTTCAGAAACTCGATGCCGTCCATACCGGGCATGCGGAAATCGCTGATGAACAGGTCGAACTCTTCGTGGCGGGCGCGCTCGAGTGCCTCGGCCGGCACATGGAAGGCCTCGACCTCGAGATTGAAGGTCTTGTTGCCGTAGGTGCAGGGCGCCACGCGCAGCAGGCGGCGCAGGGATTTGAGGATTTCCACCTCGTCATCGACGATCATGATGCGGCTCATTTTGCCTCCTGGCGGATATAGAGCGTCAGCAGCTGCTTTTCGCTCTGTTCCAGCTTGACCAGCTGGCCGATGACGTCGGCGGTCAGCGCGCTGCCCTTGGCGAGCAACAGATAGCCGTCGCGGTGCGCCAGATCGCGGCTGAGCACCATGCCGGGCTTCAGGTGCATGGTGCGCAGCGGCAGTTCGACCTGCCCGGCCTTCGGCGTTTCGGCCAGCACCTTGATGAAGGTGTCCACCACCTTCGGGTCGTAGCGCTTGCCGCGGTTGTCGATCAGGTAGGCCTGGGCTTCCTCGGAGCGCAATGGGCGCTGGACCAGCGTGCCCATCTGCAGCGAGTCGTAATCGTTGACCACGCACAGGATGCGGCTGCCCTGCGGGATGGCGATGCCGGCCAGACGGTCGGGGTAGCCGCTGCCGTCGAAGCATTCGTGATGGTGGCGGACGATCACCGCCGCTTCCTTGAACTTCTCGATGGCGATCAGGATGTTCTGGCCGATCACCGGGTGCTTCATGACCATCGCCCGCTGGTCCTGGGTCAGCGTGTTGTACGGCTTGCCGAGCAGCTCGTCGGGCAGGCCGAGCTTGCCGATGTCGTGCAGCAGGCCGGCCAGCGTGATGTTCTGGATCTCGGTGTCGGGCATGCCCAGGCGCTGCGCCACAGTGCGCGCCGTGTCGGCGACCCGCCGGCCATGGCCAGCCAGCCGGCTGCCGCCCGGGCCGCTGCGCAGCTCGACCATGCCGGCAAAGACCTGGACGCTGGTCAGGAAGGATTTCTTCAATTCGGCGTGGGTCTGTTCGACAAAGCTCAGCGCCTGCTGCAGTTCGGAAGTCCGCTCGGCGACCTTCTGTTCCAGGCTGGCGTTCAGGTTCTTCAGTTCGTCGTTCTGCGCCTGGGTCAGCGCCGTCAGGCGGCGGTTTTCCGATTCCAGCTTCTGGCGTTCGAGTGCCTCGCGCACCACATTGACGATCTCGTTGTCGTCCCACGGTTTGGAGATGTAGCGGTAGATTTCGCCTTCGTTGATGGCGGCGATGGTCGACGTCACGTCGGCGTAGCCGGTGAGTAGGATGCGCACGGTCTCCGGCCAGCGCTGGCGAACCTGGCGGAGGAAGGTGGCACCATCCATTTCCGGCATGCGCATGTCGGAAATAATCAGGTCGACCGCCGTCTTTTCCATCTCGGCCAGCCCCTGGGCGCCGCTTTCGGCGATCAGTATCCGGTAGCCGAACTGCCGGAAGAGGCGGCGCAGGGCGGAAAGTATCCCCGGCTCGTCATCGACGAACAACAAGGTGGCGGGAGTGCCTGTTTCACTCATGCAGAAGTCTCCGTGGTGGATCCGGACTGATCGGCTGTCTGATTGACGGGAAGGGTGATCCGGAAGGTGCTGCCCTGGCCGACCACGCTGTCCACTTCAATGCACCCGTGGTGTTTCTCCACGATACCGTAAGACAGCGACAGGCCCAAGCCCGTCCCCTTGCCGACCGGCTTGGTGGTGAAGAAGGGCTCAAAGATGCGTTTCATGTGTTCGGGGGCGATTCCCTTGCCGGTGTCGCGAATCTCGATGCGGACCTGGTCGCCGGCGTCGAGTGCCGTGCGGATTGTAATGGTGCCCTGCGTTTCGATGGCGTGGCCGGCATTGACCAGCAGATTCATGAATACCTGGTTGAGCTGCGAAATCATGCAATAGACCTTGGGCAGGTCGCCGTATTCCTTGACCACCTGGCATTTGTACTTCAGGTCGTTCCACACGATGTTGAGGGTCGAATCGAGCCCCTGGTGCAGGTCGGCCCACTGCCATTCCTGCTCGCTGACGTGTGAGAAGTTCTTCAGGTCCTGGACGATCTTGCGGACCCGTGCCAGGCCATCCTTGGACTCGCTGAGCAACAGGCCGATGTCGCCGGCGATATAGTCGAAATCGCGCTCCTCCTTGAGCACCTTGATCGCGCCGAAAGCCGGCGTTTCGCTGCCCTGGGCCAACTTGTCGTAGCCGGCGATGATGTCCATCAGGTCGCGGATGTAGCCGTCCAGGGTGCCCAGGTTGGAATGCACGAAGCCGATCGGATTGTTCAACTCGTGTGCTACCCCTGCTGCCAACTGGCCGATCGACGCCATCTTTTCCGACTGCAGCAACTGGTTATGGGCTTCTTCCAGCTTTTTGTTCAGCGTCCGCTGCTCGCTCAGATTGGCCGCCACCGCCAGTTGCTGCGACTTGCGGTCGCTGATGTCGGTCAGCACGCCGTCGTAGAACAGAACCCGGCCCTCGGCGTCGCGGCGCACGATGGTGCGATCGACTATCCAGATGCTCCGGCCGTCGCGGGTCAATACCCGGTACTCCTGCTCGTAGCCGGAGGCGCCGGCCGCCGTCTTGCTGAGCGCCTCGTCGACGATGCGTGCTACATCGTCCGGATGCACCAAGGAGGCGAAGTCCGGCTTGCCGGCCTGCAGCTCGTCGGGAGTGTAGCCCCACTGCACGACGTTTTCCGACACGAAAATGACCGGCCAGCCCTCCGCTGCCGCCCAGCGGAAACAGACGACCGGGCTGGCATTGACCACCTGGTTGGCGATTTTCAGCGCCTTGTCGGCGCGCTGCTGGTGAATGATGCGCCAGGCCTCGTTGCCCAGCAGTTGCAGGGTCTCGATGTCGAATTCGGCATAGGGCTGCGCCTTGTCGGCGAGGGCGATGAGCATACGGACCTGGCCGTTTTCGCTGACCGGCACGCTGACCAGGCGGCTCGTCGCCGGCTGGCCGGAGTTGCGGTCGGCCAGGGTGCCGCCGTTGGCGATCACCGGCCGGCGCAGGCGGGCCGCATCGGCCCAGGCGGCGGCCTCGGCCAGCGAGTCGGAGCACTCGGTCGCGCTCGGCAGTCCGGTATCGAGCAAGTGTGGCGCATTGGCGGCCAGGGTGATGCTGTTCGTGTCCTCATTGACAAAATACATGAAGCCGAGGGGGCTGCCGGTCAGGTCGCTGGCCACTTCGAGCACGTAGGTCAGGAAGTCCTGTTCGTCCATTTCCTGGCTGCGTCCGGGCAGGGCGAGCAGCGCGGTGGCCCGGCTGTTCTGCAGGGCGAGCATCTGTTCGCCCTGTTTGCGGCGGGTGATGTCCATCGTGATGCCGCCCAGTTCCGGCGGGCCGTCGCCGTGCGGGATGGGGAACTTGGTGACTTCATAGATCTTGTCACCCACTTTTTCCTCAAATGTTTCCGCCTGGCCGCTGGCAATGATGCGGCGGTCGGACGCCGCATAGCGCCGACCCTGTTCGCCGGGGAAAACCTCCTCGGTCAGGCGGCCTATGATGTCCTTCGGGTCGCGGCCGAGCATTTGCTGGAAGCGACTGTTGGCAACCAGCACCCGGGTGTCGCTGTCCTTGATATAGGCCATGCCGGGCAACTGGTCGATGAAGCGGCCCAGGGTTTCCAGCGTTTTCTGGCGCTGCTGTTCGGCGACCACGCGCTGCGTGATGTCCTCCATCACCACCAGCAGGTAATCGGGGTTGCCGTCCGCCTTGTGGACCACGCGGGTAGCGATGAAGACGTCGACACTGCGGCCGTCGCCGCGCAGGTAGTGCTTTTCCGTCTCGTACTCGTCGTCCTCGCCGCGCATGGCCTGGTCGAACAGGCCGATGGCGACGGCCGGTCCGCCCGGGCCGCCGAAGTCGTCGAGCGACCGGTCGAGCAGGTCGCCGGCCGTGCAGCCGAGAATGCCGCACAGTGCCGGATTGACGGCCAGCCAGCGCCCGTCCGGGGTGACGATGCCCATGCCGACCATGGCGTTGTCGAAAAAGACCCGGAAACGTTGTTCGGTAACCTTTTGCCGGGCATTGGAGCGGACCACGGCGGCGGTGCCGGCGGCGAGCAGCAGCTGGAGCAGGATCAGGTAGGCGTAAGTGGTCCAATCGCCTTCCCGGGTCAGCCTGGCCAGCCGGTCGGTCGACAGCCGCGTGACGACCCGCCAGCGGCGCATCGATTCGGCCGCATTCTGGGGCAGCCGCGGCGTGCTGTAGATGTCGTCGATACTGCGATAGTTGGCGAGCAGCGGATAGGCTGTCTGGTAGGTCCACAGGCCGTCGGCATCGATGAACTGGCCATGGTCGTCCTGCATCCTGGCCCACGCCTGCGGAAAGCGTGCCGTCAGGCTGCGCTGGGCGTCGTCGAACATGAAGCCCCATTCGTCGTTGCGGTTGGGGGCGTGCATGAAGTAGCCGTCGCTGCTCAGCACCATCAGGCGGTCGCGTACCTTGGGCGTCACCGTCTCGGTGAAAGCCAGCATCTCTTCCGCCAGATAGGTCAGCATCAGGATGCCGCGCTTCTTGCCGCGGCCGTCGGCCAGCGGGGTGGCAAAGCGGATGACCGGCTTGTACGGCACTTCGACGGTGCCGTTCTCGGTGCTCAGCTCGGTCCGCGACAGGTACTGCTGCCCCGGCTTCAGTCGCATGGCCTCGATGAAATAGCGCTCGCTGGCCCGGTTCTGCGGTTTGGCGCCCTGTTCGCTGACCGGCTGTCCGTTTTTCAGACTGACCCGCAGGCGCTCCTGGCCGTTGGCGTCGATCCACGACATCCGGTCGTAAACCGGGCGCGAATACAGGAAGTCCCGCAGGCTGCGCTCCATGCGCACCAAGTCCGGCTCGCCGCTCGCCGTCGGCGAGTCGGGGATGGCATTGTTGCGGGCCAGGTATTCCAGTTCGCTGCGGACGATCTGCATGCGCAGGTCGAGGGCGGCGGCGCCCATCCCGACACTGAGCATTTCGTTGGCTTTCAGGTCGCTCAGTCGCGCTTCTCTTTGCTCGCCGATGTACAGCCAGGCGCTGCCCAGAACGGTCAGCGAAATAGGCAGGAACAAACGCAGGAAGGCCTGGAGCGGGCTGACCATGGGGCTCAGGCGGGTGGCGGGGTGTCGCGCCCCTGGATGTTCTTGACCATGCGAAAGGCTTCGCGGATCTGCTCGCGCAGCTGGTCGTCGTCCCACGGCTTGGTCAGGAACTTGTACACCGCCCCACGGTTGATGGCGCCGGTCACCGAGTCGAGATCGGTGTAGCCGGTCAGCACCATGCGTACCGTGTCGGGGTAGAGCTGGCGCACCCGGGACAGGAATTCGGTGCCCGACATGGTCGGCATGCGCTGGTCGGAAATGACCACCTGCGCCGGGGTGACGGCCAGTTTCTCAAACGCTTCGGCCGGCGATTCGGCCGTCATGATGTGGTAGCCCTCGCGGCGTAGCAGACGGCTGAGGGAATTCAGGATGTTCGGCTCGTCGTCGACCAGCATCAGGGTATGGGCGTGTTCCCGTTCTTCGTCGAAGATCGGCAGGTTCTTGGTGCCGAGCAGCAGTGGGGCGAACTGGTCGGCCGGCAGGGGGCGGCTGAACAGGTAGCCTTGCATCGAGTCGCAGTGCCGGCCGCGCAGGAACTTGGCCTGGGCCTCGGTTTCCACCCCTTCGGCGAGGACCGACAGATTCAGGCTGCGCGCCATGACGATGGCGGCGGTGGCAATGGCGGCATTGACCGGGTTTTCGATGATGTCGCGGACAAAGCTCTGGTCGATCTTGATCTTGTCGAAGGGGAAGCGCGAGACGTAGGCGAGCGACGAATAGCCGGTACCGAAGTCGTCGAGCGACAGCTTGACGCCCAGCTGTTTCAGTTCCCGGCAAATGCTCACCGCCTGGTCGACGTCGTCGATGAAGGCGTTTTCGGTGATTTCGAGTTCCAGCGCGGCGGCAGGCAAGCCGGTTTCGGCCAGCACGTTGCGGACCATGGCGATCAGGTTCGGCTGGCGGAACTGGCGGGCCGACAGATTGACCGCCACGCGCAGCGGCACCAGCCCGAGATCGCGCCACGCCTTGGTCTGCTGGCAGGCGGTCCGCAGCACCCATTCGCCGATCGGGATGATCAGCCCGTTTTCTTCGGCGATGGCGATGAACTCAAGCGGCGAGACCTGGCCGAAATCCGGGTTGTTCCAGCGCAGCAGGGCTTCCATGCCGAGCATCTGGCCGCTGTCCAGGCTGATCTGCGGCTGGTAATAGACGCTCATCTCCTCGCGTTCGAGGGCGCCGCGCAGGGCGACTTCGAGGCCCAGGCGGCGGGCGGCGTCGGCGTCCATTTCCGGCGAATAGAAGCGGAAAGTGTTGCGTCCGCCTTCCTTGGCGCGGAGCAGCGCGATGTCGGCACATTTCAGCAAGTCGGCGCTGCCTTCGCCATTTTTGGGGGCGACGCTGATGCCGATGCTGGCGGTGATGGTCACCGCTTGCCCGTTGACCATCACCGGCACCGAAATGGCTTCCAGCATGCGCTGGGCGAGCGAGATGGCGTCGCGCTCGTGGCCCAGGCTGCCCATCACGAAGCCGAACTCGTTGCCGCCCCGGCGCCCGACCGTATCGCCTTCGCGCACCTGCAGCGACAGGCGGCGGGCGACCTCGATCAGCACCTCGTCGCCGGTCGGCGGGCCGAGCGTGTCGTTGATCACCCGGAAGCGGTCGAGGTCGAGCAGGATGACCGCCGTGCCGCGCTCGAAGCGGCGGGCGCTCATCAGCGACTGTTCCAGGCGGTCGGCAAACAGGCTGCGGTTGGGCAGGCCGGTCAGGCTGTCGTAGCTGGACAGGTACTGGATGCGCTCGGCGGCTTCCTGGCGTTCCGACAGGTCGCTGAAGATGGCGACGAAATGGGTCGCCCCGCCGTCGGGGTTGTTCAGCGCCGAGACGTTCAACCACTCGGTGTACAACGAGCCGTCCTTGCGCCGGTTGGTGATTTCCCCCTGCCAGTTGCCGTAGAGATTGAGCTTGTTCCAGATGTCCTGGTAGAAGGCCGCCGAATGTACGCCGGATTTAAGCAGGGCCGGCGTACGGCCGATCACCTCGCCGTTCTGGTAGCCGGTGACCTGGCAAAAGGCCTCGTTGACCAGCAGGATGTTGCTTTGCGCATCGGTGATGCAGATGCCGTCGCGAATGCGCTGGAAGACCATGCCGGTCAACAGGCGGTCCGCCTCGGCCGCCTTGCGCGGCGTGATGTCGGTCAGGGTGCCGACGGAGCGTTCGGCGTCGCCCTGCGTCGTATGGCGGACGACCTTGCCCCGGCATTCGATCCAGATCCACCGGCCGTCCTGATGGCGGATGCGGTATTCGGCCGGGACGACGCCGCGCTCGGTGTGCAGGCGGCTGAAACTCTGTTCGGCCCGCGCCTGGTCTTCGGGGTGTACCCGCGCCAGCATCTCGCTCAGCGCTTGTGGTCCGCTGTCCAGGCCGAACAGGCTGTTCAGCGAGGCATTCCATTCGAGGCGTCCGGAGGCGTGGTCGAGTTCCCAGATGCCGAAACCCGACGATTCCAGCGCCAGTTGCAAGCGGGTCGCCAGTTGGGCATTTTCGCTGACTCGGCGCTGCACCTCGTCTTCCAGCCACTGCTGCTGGGTGGCCTGCAGGTCACGCGCCTGCTTCAGTTCGAGCTGGGCGCGGACACGGGCGATGAGAACCGCATTCTTGACCGGCTTGGTGATGTAATCGGCCGCCCCTTCGTCCAGACCGCGCTGCTCGTCGATCTGGTCGCCCAGGGCGGTGACGAAAATGACCGGGATGTGGCGGGTTTTGTCGTCCTTCTTCAGCGCCTCGAGAACGGCGTGGCCGTCCATGTCCGGCATCATGATGTCGAGCAGGATCAGGTCCGGCCGGGGTTCGAGGCGGGCGTAGCGCAGGGCGACGGCGCCGGAATTGGCGACGCGGACCTCGGCGCCCTCCAGGTGCACCATTTCGGCCAGGGTCGCCAGGTTGTCGGGCAGGTCGTCGACGACCAGGATGAGCGGAGGCTGGCCGTTCGAGAATACGAATTTCCGGCCTGTCGGCTTGTCCGATGACGGCTCCCATGCGGCACTGCTCAAGGGCTGATCTCCCATTTTTGTCTTCTTTGCTAGTTTCTCTCCACGGTCACAGGCTGTCCACCTGATTGTGGACTTATTGGCATCGTTTGTTTCCAGCCTTCGAGAATGCCATATCATTAAGCGCTGGATGTCCTCATCTGGCAATACCGGAAAACATGACTAATCAATATAGTCTGAGTGACAGGCGCTCTTTTGCCAAGGAATGGATCGTGCTGGTTGCCGCACTGATCCTGTTCGCCCTGCAGACGGCCTATCACCTGTACCAGACCCGGAAAATGATCGAACAGGACGCCATCGGCCGCCTGGAGAATCACAGCCTGGTACTGAAGGAGGCTGTTGAGCGCCGCCTCGCGGCGATCAATGCCACCCTCCTGCACCTGCGCCAAACGGCTTCCGCCAAAATGGCCAGCAAGGAAAGCCGGGATGCCGCGGTGCAGGAAATAGGCGACTTGCTCAATATTCTCAATTCGGTACGCACCCTGTCCGTTCTGAATGCCGACGGGACGGTCATCGCCAGCAACCGGAGCGAGCTGATCGGGCAGAATTTCGCCCAGCGCGAATATTTCGGTGCCCTGAAAAAGCAGCCGCGTCCGGATCGTCTGCACGTATCGCCGCCGTTTACCACGGTGATGGGGGTGTACACCATGAACGTGGTGCGGCCGATATACGACCGGCAGGGGGCGTTTGCCGGGATCGTGTCGGCGACGATCGACGTGGTCAATCTCGGCAAGCTGATCGAGGCCATGCATCCGAGCGAAGGCACGCGACTGAGTGTCAATCATGGCGATGGCACGCTGCTCGTGCTGGTGCCGGAGAGCGCCAATGCCAAGCCGGGAACCAATGTGAACAAGCCGGGCACTTTCTTTCGCCGCCATGTCGAGAGCGGCCAGCCGGACAGCCTGATGCATGGGGTATCCGGCATGCTGGGGGTGGACAGCATCTTGTCCATGCGCACCCTGCAGCCGGCCGAGCTGGGCATGGATGCGCCGCTGATGATCACCGCGGCCCACAAGCTGGACGATATCCTGGCGCCCTGGTACGAGCAGTTGTACGGGCGCGCGGCGCTGTTCCTGCTCGTCGCGGCGGCGCTCACCGTCGCGCTGCACCTGTACCAGCGCCAGGCCGGTCGGGCCCGGGATGTGCTGGCCGCGCTGATCGCTGCCTTTCCCGACGGCGTGGTGGTGCGCAACCAGGCCGGGGATATCGTGCTTAGCAACGAGCAGGCGCGTGCCATGCTCGGACCCGAGGCGCTGGCTGAGCGCTTGCGCGCCGTGGCTGATGGCGCCGGTCCGCAGCATGCCGAAATCCAGTTCGTCGATGCCACCGGAGCCAAGCGCTGGGCCGAGCTGCTCAGTGCGCCGCTGGCCTGGGAGGGTGCGCCGGGTGTCGCGGTCAGCATCCGTGACATCACCGAACGCAAGATCGGCGAGGAACAGCTGGGCAAACTGGTCAAGGCCGTCGACCAGAGTCCGGAAAGCATCGTGTTCACCGATCTCGACGGGACCATCGAGTACGTCAACGCGGCCTTCCTGAGCATCTCCGGCTATACCTGGGACGAAGTCATCGGCCAGAATCCGCGCATCCTGCAGTCGGGAGAAACGCCGCCCGAGCGTTTCCGAGAAATGTGGGCCAGCCTGAGCGCCGGCCGGCCGTGGCGCGGCGAATTCATCAACAAGCGCAAGGACGGCTCGCTCTATCTCGAGCAGGCCAGCATCGTACCGATCCGCCAGGCCGACGGCCGGATCACCCATTACGTGGCGGTCAAGCTCGACGTCACCGATCTGCGGCGCAACGAACGCGAACTGGCCGCCTATCGCGACGGCCTCGAGCGCCTGGTCGGCGAACGGACGACCGAGCTGGCTGCGGCCAAGGAGGCGGCGGAAAGCGCCAATCAGGCCAAGTCGTCCTTCCTGGCCAATATGAGCCACGAGATACGGACGCCGATGAACGCCATCCTCGGCCTCACTTACGTGCTGCTGCAAGGCGACCTGGCGGCCGATCAGGCCGACAAGGTGAACAAGGTCGCCGGCGCGGCAAACCACCTGCTGCAGATCATCAACGACATCCTCGACCTGTCGAAAATCGAGGCCGGCAAGTTGCAGCTCGAGGAGATGCCGTTCTCGCCCGGCGAACTCATCCACTCGGTCGCCAACATGATCCGCGACCGGGCGGCCGGCAAGGGGCTGACCCTGACGGTCGATGCCGAGGAGCTGCCGTGGTCCCTGCTCGGCGACGAAATGCGCCTGCGCCAGGTGCTGCTCAATTTTTCCAGCAATGCCCTGAAATTCACCGAGCACGGCTGCATCACCATTGCCGGCCGGGTGCTGGCCGAGCAGGACGGCATGGTCGAATGCCGGTTTTCGGTCAGCGACACCGGCATCGGTATCGCTCCCGGTGAGATCGAGCGTCTGTTCAAGCCTTTCGAGCAGCTCGACAATTCGACGACCCGCCGCTATGGCGGTACCGGCCTCGGCCTGGTTATCGCCCGCCACCTGGCCCGCCTGATGGGCGGCGACGTTGGCGTGGACAGCATCAAGGGCACCGGCAGCACCTTCTGGATCACCACCCGCCTGCGGCGTGCGGCCGGCGAGCCGCGCGTGGTGGCCGAGCCGAGCGATAGGCTGCGCATGATCGGGCGCGTCCTGCTCGCCGAGGACGAGCCGACCAACCGCGAAATCGGCTGCGTCCTGCTCAACAACGTCGGCATCGAAGTCGTCGCCGTCGGCGACGGCGCGGCGGCGGTCGAAGAGGTGAGGAAGGGCAAGATCGATCTGGTCCTGATGGATTTGCAGATGCCGGTCATGGACGGCCTGACGGCGACGACCTGGATCCGCGCCCTGCCCGCGGGGGGGCATGTGCCGATTGTCGCCCTGACCGCCAATGCCTTTCCGTCCGACCGCGAGCGCTGCCTGCAGGTCGGCATGGACGATTTCCTGGCCAAGCCGGTCGAGCCGGACGCGCTGTATGCGACCTTGGCGCGCTATCTTCAGGTCATCGTGCCGCTCCGCAGCGGTGGGGCGCGCAGCGAGCCGCCGCCGGTCATCGACCCGGGCGAGCTGGTTGCCGAATTACAGGGCGTGCGCGCCTTGCTGGCCACCGGCAACAGCCAGGCCGGCCGCCAGTTCGAAAAGATACGGGCGGCCATCCGGCAGCGCTTTCCCGATGACAGCCGGCGCCTGAGTCGCATGATCGAGCTGTACAACTTCGAGCCGGCCCTGGTGCTGGTCGACGAGCTGCTGTCGCGTCTGGCGGACGATCCCGGCAAATAACCGGCAAACCGGCAACAAGCCGGGAAAAGGGCGGGAAGTGTTGGCTATTTATCACTAAAGTAATAGCCGCTTGTGTATCATCATCAGCGACTGCTCCCATTTTCCGCCGATTTGCCATGATGATCGCCCGCTGCGCCATTCTCGCCTTGACCTATGTCGCGACCGGCTGGCTGGGGCTGCAGGTTCCCTATTCCGGCACCCACATCACCCTGGTCTGGCTGCCCACCGGCATTGCGGTCGCCGCGCTGCTGACCTGGGGGCGGGCCGTCTGGCCGGGCGTCGCCGCCGGCGCCTTTTTGGTCAACCTGGCCATCGGCTCGACGTGGTCGCTGGCGCTGTCCATCGCTGTCGGCAATACGCTGGCCCCCCTGTTGACGGTCGCCGTGCTGCGCCGTTTCGATTTTCGTCCGGCCCTCACGCGCCAGCGCGACGTGGCGGTTTTCATCGCGGCGGCCGGAGTGGGCATGCTGGCCTCGGCGACCGGGGGAGTGACCAGCCTGTGCGGCATGGGGCTGATCCCGGTCGAACAGATGGCTTACAACGGTTTGATCTGGTGGCTGGGGGATTTTGTCGGGGTCCTGCTCGCCGCGCCGCTGTTGCTGACCCTGAACCGGAAGAACCTCCGGCTGCTCGCCCGCTCGCCGGGCGAACTGATGCTGTGGTCGTTGGCCGCCGGCCTCGTCGCCTGGTTCGCCTTCGTCCGCGAGTACGAACACCTCGGCCGCACGCTGCCGCTGGCCTATCTGACCCTGCCCTTGATCGCCTGGGCCGCGCTGCGTTTCGGCATGACCGGCGCCGCCTTGTCCGGGCTGGGCTTTTCCGTCATCGCAGCGGTCAGCACGGCCACCGGCCACGGCACTTTCTTCCTGCCGGACGAGCATCTCAGCCTGTTCCTGCTCTGGGCCTACATGACCACCAGCGTGATGACCGGATTGCTCATCGCCGCCCTGCAGGCCGAGCGCTTTCGCAGCGAGCAGATCCTGCGCGAGAGCGAGCGCAAATTGCGCGGCCTGTTCGACCTGTCACCGCTGGGCATCGCGCTGACCGACATGCAGGGGCGCTACATCGATTTCAACGAATCCTTCCGCAACATCACCGGCTATCCGGCCGACGAACTGGCCAAGCTCGATTACTGGAAGCTGACGCCGCGCCAATACGAGGCCGACGAGGCGCGGCAGGTTGAGGCGCTCGCCCACAGCGGCCGCTATGGTCCGTACGAGAAGGAATACCGGCGCAAGGATGGCAGCCTGGTTCCGCTGCGGCTGAATGGCATGCTGGTCGACGACCTGGAGGGCAATCCCTGCGTCTGGTCCATCGTCGAGGACATCACCGCCCGCAAGCAGAGCGAAAGCGAACTGGAGCGCCATCGCCACCATCTTGAGACCCTGGTCGACGGGCGGACGCGGGAGTTGACCGAAGCGAAACTGGCTGCCGAATCGGCCAGCCGGGCGAAGAGCATTTTCCTGGCCAACATGAGCCATGAGTTGCGCACGCCGATGAACGGCATTCTCGGCATGGTCACGCTGGCCCGCCGCCAGATGAGCGACGAAACCGGGCTGGCCCAGCTCGACAAGGCGCGGGGGGCGGCCGACCACCTGCTCAAGGTGATCAACGATATCCTCGATATTTCCAAGATCGAGGCCGAACGGCTGGTGCTGGAAGAAAGCCCGGTCCGCATCAGCCAGGTGCTGGAAGAACTGCTGTCGCTGCTCGGCCAGCGGGCAGCCGAAAAAGGGCTGCGCCTGCATGTGGCGGTGCCCGACGGGCTGGCCCGCCTGCCGCTGGTCGGCGATCCGCTGCGTCTGGAGCAGGTCTTGATCAATCTGGTCGGTAATGCGCTGAAATTCACCGAGCACGGGGGCGTCACGCTGCATGCCGGCCTGGTCCGCGACATGCCGGACGAGGTCGTCGTCCGCTTCGACATCATCGATACCGGCATCGGCATCGAGCCGGAAACGCAGGAACGCCTGTTCACCGCTTTCGAGCAGGCCGACAACACGATGACCCGCCGCTACGGCGGCACCGGCTTGGGGTTGGCTATCAGCAAGCGCCTGGTCGGCTTGATGGGCGGCCATCTGGGCGTATTGAGCACGCCGGGGAAGGGTAGCAATTTCTGGTTCACGGCCCGCCTGCAGAAAGCGGGTGCGAACCTGCCCGATATGCCGCCGGCCGATCCGCCCTCGGTGCTGGCCTGCGAGCGGCTGATCCGGCAAAACCATCCCGGTGCCAGCGTGCTGGTCGTCGAGGACGAGCCGGTCGGCCGAGAGGTGGCGACCTGCCTGCTCGAAGAAGCCGGCCTGACCGTCGATATCGCGGAAAACGGTTGCCAGGCGGTGGAACTGGCCTGCGCCAAGACCTATGACCTGATCCTGATGGACATGCAGATGCCCCGGATGAACGGCGTCGAGGCGACGCAGGCCATCCGGGCCGATTCGTTGAATCGCGACACGCCCATCCTGGCCATGACGGCCAATGCCTTCGCGGAAGATCGCCTGATCTGCCTCGAAGCCGGGATGAACGACCACATCGCGAAGCCGGTCGATCCGGACGGGCTATTCGAAAGGCTGCTCCACTGGCTGGACCAGCCGCGTCCGCCGGAGCATGGCGCGGCTGCCGCGGCGCCGGC
>NZ_JAKLTN010000001.1 GCF_022012295.1 Dechloromonas hankyongensis | reverse complement strand
GTCGACCATGGCGCCCAGGCGCTTGCAGGTGGCGATGGCTTGCAGGCCGGCGACGCCGGCGCCAATCACGAGAACGCGGGCTGGCCTAATCGTTCCGGCCGCCGTGGTGAGCATGGGGAAGAACTTGGTGCACCGGGCGGCGGCGATCAGGCCGCATTGGTAGCCGGCGCAGGCGCCCTGGCTGGACAGGGCGTCCATGCTCTGGGCGCGCGAGATGCGCGGCAGCAACTCCAACGCGAAGGCGGTGATCTTCTTCGCATTCAACGCGGCCAGGCGTTCCTTCGATTCGTAGGGTTTCAGCAGGCCGATCACCACGGCACCTTCGGGCAGCGCGGCGATCTCTTCCAGACTCGGCGGGGTGACGCGAAGGATCAGGTCGGCGCCGGCATAGGCGTCGGCAACCCCGCCCACCAGATTCGCCCCACCATAGTCCGTATCGAGAAAATGGCTCTGGATGCCCACGCTTTGCTCAATGCACAGCGCAGCCCCCAGCCCCAGAAACTTCCTGGCCGTCTCCGGAACCAGTGCCACTCGGCTTTCACCGGGCACACGTTCCCTCACGACCGCTAGCTTTAGCGGCATGCTGCTCTCCTAAATTATTTACGCGGGAGTTATTCCCACAAGATCGAATATTGTCTATGGGCTGGTCTTTGCCAGCCCTGAGTCGTTACCACTACCTTGCGTTTTATTCTTCTTCCAGATCGTGCCGGGGGACGGTTTCAGGATCGGCAACGATTCCCCGGTAAATCTCGACGCGGTCGCCTGCTTTCAACGCGGCATCGAGTTTGACCAGTCGCCCGAAAACCCCCACCTTCTGGGCTCCCAGGTCGATATGGGGAAACTGTTTGAGGATGCCGGAACGTTCGATGGCTTCCTTGACCGTCGAATCGTCCGGCACCTCGATGTTGAGCCAGATCTGCTGCCCCGGTTCGGAATAGGCAACACCGATTTGCATGACGTCTTACCTCCCTCAGTTGGTGGTCGGCAACGGCGTTCCCTTGCGGTCCCGGCCGTAGATGCGTGGTTTGAAATAGGTGTCGATGATCGGCGTCAGCGAGTTCATCAGCAGCACCGCGAAGGCGACGCCTTCGGGGTAGCCGGCCCAGGTGCGGATGACCCAGGTGAGCAGCCCGCAGCCGAAGCCGAAGATCAGCTGGCCGCGCGGCGCATTGGGCGAAGTCACGTAGTCGGTGGCGATGAAGAAGGCGCCGAGCATGGCGCCGCCGGACAGCACGTGCGCCCCGGCATCGAGGTAGCGCGCCGGATCGACCGCATGCAGGATGGCCGCCGGCAGCGCGATGCCGGCCAGCATGGCGAGCGGGATATGCCAGCTGATGATGCGCAGGAAGACCATCGCCGCGCCGCCGGCCGCGATCAGCCAGGCCGCCGTTTCGCCCAGGCTGCCCGGGCGGCTGCCGATGAAGGACAGGGCCGGCGCATGCTGCAGCGAGTCGAACAGATTGACGCCGCGCGACAGTTCGGTCTTGGCGAAGCCGAGCATCGTCGCGCTGGTCACCGCATCGAATGCCGGCGGCACGCCGCGCAGGACGATGAGCAGGCCTTCGATCGGTCCCGGCGCGCCGGCGCTGAACAGCGGCAGCGGCGACACCCAGGCCGTCATCTGGACCGGGAAGGAGATCAGCAAAGCCACCCGCGCCACCATGGCCGGGTTGAACAGGTTCTGGCCGATTCCGCCGAAGGCCTGCTTGCCCAGCGTCGTCGCGAACAGGCCGCCGAAGACGCCGATCCACCAGGGCGCCCAGGGCGGCAGCGAGACGGCCAGCAGCCAGCCGGTGAGTATCGCCGAGCCGTCGTGCAGTACCGGCATCGCCTGGCGGTTCATCAGGCGCAGGCAGAAGCCCTCGCCCAACATGGCCGCCGCGATGGTGATCAGCCACAGGTAGAAGGCCGGCCAGCCGTAGAGCCAGAAGCCGTACAGGGTGGCCGGGGCGAGCGCCATCATGACCAGGGCCATGATGCGCCCTGGGCTGTTGCTGGTCGTGGTGTGCGGTGCGGTGACCGGTGTTCCGTATGCCTGGCTCATGCTGAAGCTCCCTCGGTTTTCTCGGCGACGGCCGGTGGCGCTGCTGCCGCGGCGGCGGCCTTGGCGGCCTCCCGCTCGGCCTTGCGGCGGGCGGCGGCTTCTGCCTTCTCGCGGTTCTCGCGTTCGATGCGGGCACTCTTCGCCTCGGCCAGGCGTTTGGTCGCCTCGGTGCGCAGCTTCGTGCGCTCGGCGGCGGTCAGTTCGCCCTTGGCATGGCTGAAATACTGGACCAGTGGGATGTGCGACGGGCAGACGTAGGCGCAGCAGCCGCAGGAGATGCAGTCCTGCAGCGCGTAGGCCTCGGCTCCTTCGAGATCGCCGGCCTTGATCCGCGCCGCCATTTCGAGCGGCAGCAGGCCCATCGGGCAGGCCTTGGTGCAACTGCCGCAGCGGATGCACGGCCCGGCTTCCGGCACGAAGGCCTCGGCCGCATCGAAGGCGAGGATGCCGGAGGCGCCCTTGACGATGGGAATCCGGTCGTGGAGCAGCGGCGTGCCCATCATCGGGCCGCCGAGGATCAGGCGCGACGGCGTTTCCTTGAGGCCGGTGAAGGCGAGCAGTTCGCTGATCATGGTGCCGAGCGGCGCGTAGATGTTGCCCGGCGTGGCGATCGCCCCGCCGTTCAGGGTCACGATGCGCTCGACCAGCGGCTGGCCGAGGCGGATCGCCTTATGCACTGCGGCACAGGTCGACACGTTATGCACCAGCACACCCACCTCGGCGGCCCGGGCGTCGGACGGCACTTCCTTGCCGGTCAGGGTCTGGATCAACTGCTTGTCGGAGCCCATCGGATAACGCGCCGGCACCGGCCGGATCTTGACCTCGGGGTAGGCCGCAGCAGCCTTGCGCATGGCGGCGATGGCCTCCGGCTTGTTGTCCTCGATGCCGACCAGCGCCTCCTGCGCGCCGATGGCGTGCATGACCAGGCGCGCCCCATCGACCACCTGGCAAGCAAAGTCGCGCATGATGCGGTCGTCGCTCGACAGGTAGGGCTCGCACTCGCCGCCATTGACGATCAGCGTGCCAACCTTGAGGCGCTTGCCGAGAGCGAACTTGACGGCCGACGGGAAGGTCGCGCCGCCCAGGCCGACGACGCCGGCCTGCGCCGCCAGCTTGGCGATTTCCTCAGGCGCTGCGGCGAAGGGATCAACCAGCACGCCAGTGTCGAGCCAGCGGTCGCGACCGTCGGAGTCGATGGTGATCGCCTTGAACGGCAGGCCCGAGGGGTGCGGCGCGGTGACCTCGCCGATGGCGCTCACCGTGCCGGAAACCGGTGCATGGATGGGCGCCGAGATGTTGCCCTGCGCCTCGGCGACCAGTTGCCCCTTGAGCACCTTCTGGCCGACCAGGACGACCGGCCGGGCGGCGCCGCCGACGTGCTGGCTCAGGGGCATATAGACCCGCTCCGGGGTCGGCAGGATGCGCAGCGCCACGTCGGCCGCCGGTCGCTTGTGGTCTTCCGGATGCACGCCCCAGTTCGGCGTCTTCAGGAAACGGTCGAGAAATCCCATGGCGAACTCCTCAGGCGTGGACCGCAGCCGCAGCCAACGTCGGCTTGGGCCAGGTCCAGTGTTGCAGGGTGACCGGGATGGGCGCCATGCCCAGCGCTTCGGTCGGGCAGACATCGACGCAGGACGAGCAGCCGGTGCAGGCCTCGCGGATGACGTTGTGGATCTGCTTGGCGGCGCCGATGATGGCGTCGGTCGGGCACACCTTCATGCAGCGGCAGCAGCCGATGCAGATTTCCTCGGTGACTTCGGCGATGCGCGGGCCCGTATCGGCCACCGCCGACAGGTCGACCTTGACGCCCAGTTTGGCCGCCAGTGCCTCTGCCGTCGCCTTGCCGCCCGGCGGGCACAGCGTGACCGGCGCTTCGCCCTTGGCCAGCGCGGCCGCTGCCTGCGCGCAGCCGACGTAGCCGCACTGCCCGCATTGCGAGCCGGGCAGCATGGCCTGCAGTTCGGCCTCGATCGGATCTTCTTCGACGGCCAGGTAGCGCGACGCCACCCCCAGCACGCTGCCCAGGGCCACGCCCATCGCGGCAAGACTGCCAACGGACATCAACATGATGCTTCTCCTTCTGCCAAACTTTGTTTAATCAGCTCGTGGCGATGCCCGAAAACCCCATGAAGGCCATGGCCAGCATGCCGGCGACGACGAAGGCGATGGGGGGTCCGGCGAACAGTCGCGGCACCTCGGCCAGCACGAGACGCTCGCGCAGACCGGCGAAAATGATCATGACCAGGCTGTAGCCGACCGACGAGGCGAAGGCGAACATCGTCGCGTTCAGGAAACCCATCTTCCCCTCGACCAACAGCAGGGCGACGCCGAGCACCGCGCAGTTGGTGGTGATCAGCGGCAGGTAGATGCCGAGCATCTGGAACAGGCTGGGCGACACCTTCTTGATGGTCATTTCGGTGAATTGCACGGCGCTGGCGATGACCAGGATGAACGTCACCGTGCGCAGGAAGCCGAGGCCGTAGGCGTCGAGCAGCCAGGTCTGCACCGCCCAGTCGGCCATCGACGAGACGGTGATGACGAAGGTGGTGGCCAGGCCCATGCCGGCGGCGGTATCGACCCGCGTCGTCACCCCCATGAAGGAGCAGAGACCGAGGAAGCGCGCCAGGATCACGTTGTTCACCAGGGCCGCGCCGATCATCATCAGGGCAAATTCTTTCATCCTAGAAACCTCGGCTGGACGAGCCCGTTGGTGCGTTCGGGCGGGTGGATGGCGCGACGCGACGCCGCGGCAGGCTCATGCCTGCAAGAAGGAGCAACAAAGCCATGCGCCCGCCCGAATGGGCCAGCGGGTTCGTAGCGTGCTCACCCGGCAGGTGAGCCTTGAGCAACAGGTAAAAGATGATCGGCATCACGGTCTCCAGTTCAGGACAAGCGGTCAGCTGAGGTTTCTAGGATCATGGTCTTTCCTATACCGTTCCACAGGTTTCATCGGGCCGCGCCCGGCGCACGAAGCGCGGCGCCAGTTCGCCCTTCGCCGCCAGGCGGCGGGCATTGAGGCGGGCGGCGAGCAGGCCGAGGGCCAGACCGCCGAGCATGCCGAGCAGCGTCGTCGCATCCTCGCCGTAGAGCCCTTGGACCACCGAGGCGCTGACCAGGGCGAAGAGCAACGGCAGGCCGTAGGCGGTCAGAGCGGCCTTGAGCAGTGCCCGCTCGCTGACCCCGACCACCAGGCGGTCGCCTTCGCTAAATTTCTGTCCTCCCCCCAGCCCGTCCGGGGTCTCGAGCACGAAGCGGCGAGCCTGCAGACGGCTGGCCACGGTGCCGACGCCGGCCGCTTCGCGGGTGCCACAACTGGCGCTGGACGCGCAGTGGCCGCAGCTGGTGGTCTGTTCCGGTTCGAGCCAGATCTGGTCGCCGACGACGCTCACGACGCGGGCGATGCCTTCGACCGAGTGGGTTGGCGGCGGCTGGAGGACAGGGAGGGCAGTCATGGTGGCGGTCCCCGTCATCACAGCGCGTGCGCCCCGGCCATCTGGATTTCCTTGCCGGCCGCGAGATCGAGCAGGCGCTTGCCAACGACCAGCAGGCCGGTGACGATGAAGCCGCCCGGCGGCAGGATCATCATCAGAACGCCCATGTCGGCCGGCAGCAGGCACATTTCGATCACCTTGAAGCTCGGCCCGAGGAGCAGCGAGGCGTCGGCGAACAGGGTGCCGGAACCGATGATTTCGCGCACGGCGCCGATCACGGTCAGGGCTATGGTGAAGCCGAGGCCCATGAACAGGCCGTCGAGGAAGGCCGGCGTCGGCGCCTGCTTGGCGGCGAAGGCTTCGAGCCGGGCAAGCGGCAGGCAGTTGGAGACGATGAGCGGGATGAACAGGCCGAGCACCTTGTACAGCTCGTGCATCCAGGCGTTCATGCCGAGGTCGACCACGGTCACCATGGCGGCGACGATCAGGATATAGACCGGAATCCGCACCTCGGTGGTGATGCGGTTGCGGAACACGGCGACGAGATAGCTCGATGCCGCCATGACCACCGCGGTGGCGAGGCCCATGCCGAAGCCGTTGGTGGCGCTGGTCGTCATCGCCATGGTCGGGCACATGCCGAGCAGCATGCTGAACACGCCGTTGTTGTCCCACAGACCGTCCTTGACGATCGTCTTGTAGTCGCTGTCTGCCATGTCAGTCTGCCTTCGTCAGTTGGGATTTGTGTTCGGCGAAGAATTCCAGGCCGCCGCGGATAGCCGCCATCACCCCGCGCGGCGTGATGGTGGCGCCGGCGAACTGGTCGAAATCGCCGCCGTCCTTCTTCACCTTCCAGCGCTCGAGGGGCGGGTTGCCCGCCGACAGGCCGGTGAAGCGCTCGATCCACGGCCCTTTCTTGACCTCGATCTTGTCGCCCAGGCCCGGCGTTTCCTTGTGCGCCAGCACGCGCACGCCGAGCACCTTGCCTTCGGCATCGATGCCCATCATCAGCTTGATTTCGCCGGCGTAACCGGTGCCCAGGATTTCGTAGGCCACCCCGCTCACCTGCCCCCCCTTGCGGGCGCGGTAGATGGTCACCGGCCGCCCCTCGGCGCTGGTCAGTTCCAGCGTGTCGGTCACCGGGTTGTTGTCGTGCAGCTCGTCGGGCAGAACCTGGCCAAGCGAGTTCTGCTTGTCTTCCATGGCGCGCGCTGCGATGTTGTCGAGCGTGATCTCATCGGTAATTGCCAGCAGCAGTCCGAAGCCGAGGCAGAACAGGCCAAGAATGAGGCCATGCCTGAACATTTTGGCTTGGCTGTCGAGAGGCAGGGCTTGAGAGGTCGTCATGGTGGGCTTACTCGATGTTTTGCCCTTCTACTGCACAAGGCGTGCCAATCGCTGCAGCGCAGCATGAACCCCACGCCGATGCGGCTTCCGGTGCATGACGCACACATTCGGTGCATTTCTGGCCGCCCAGTCTGTCGCAAACCCGACACGCGATTCGTCGCATTTGCTCCCAAAGCCCGTCGTATCGGACCTTTGTGTGCAGTGCACAACGGCGGCACGGAACCTGCTAAGGAAGGGCAAACATGAATTGACGGAGACTCCCGATGCCAGTTGCCCAGCGTGCCCAGCAGCCAGCGAATGCCGCCTCCCGCGCCGCGCTGCCGCCCGAGGTCTATAACCAGGCGGTCGACCAGGCCGATCTGGCTGTGTCGATCACCGATGCCAAGGCCAACATCCTGTTCGCCAACGAGGCCTTCACCCGCGTCACCGGTTACGCAGCCGACGAAATCGTCGGCAAGAACGAATCGGTGCTCTCCAACCACACCACGCCGCCCGAACTCTACAAGGCGATGTGGCACGAGCTGTCGGAACAGCGGCCGTGGTCGGGCAAGCTGCTCAACCGGCGCAAGGATGGCGCCCTCTACCTGGCCGAACTGAGCATCTCGCCGGTCGTCGATGCGGCCGGCAAGACCACGCATTTCCTCGGCATGCACCGCGACATCACCGAGCTGCACCGCCTGGAACGGGTGGTCGGCAACCAGAAGCACCTGATCGAATCGGTGGTCGATGCCGCACCGATGGCCTTCGCCCTGCTCGACCCGACCGGCCGCATCATTCTCGACAACCAGGAATACAAGAAACTGGTCACCGACCTGCGCACCAAGGAGCCGGCGCACAGCCTGCTCAACACGCTGGTCCCCGGCTGGCACGACACCTTGTCCAAGGAGCCCAGCCGTTGCGCCTTCGCCAGCCGCGAGGCGCGCATCGACCGCCACGGCCAGCGTCCGCGCTGGCTGTCGGTGACTTCATCGGTGATCGACATCCACAGCGACTGCGTCGACAGCTATTTCTGCGCCGCCGGCCAATCGGGCCTGCTGCTGGTCATTTCCGACATCACCAACCTGCGCGAGGAGCAAGAACGCGCCCGCGCCTCGGCGCTGCAGGCGGTGCTGGCCGAGGAAGAGCGCACTGCGGCGATCCGCGAAGGCCTGTCGGCCGCCCTCTTCCGCCTTGAGGAGCCGATGAACGTTATGGCTTCGGCCGTCGCCGTGCTCCAGCGCCGCGATCCGAATACCGCCTCGATGCTGCAACTGGCGCTGGGCAGCAGCCGCGAGCACATGGAAACGCTGCGCCAGGTCATCCCGCAAAGCCCGCAGGAGATCGTCGTCGGCGTGAATATCAACGAAATCCTGCGCGATGTGCTCGAAGTCAGCACCCCCCGCCTGCTCGCTGCCGGCGTGGTCGTGGACTGGCAGCCGGCCGCCACCGTGCCGACCATCCTCGGCCGGCCGCTGCAACTGCGCATGCTATTCAAGGCGCTGGTCGACAACGCCATCGAGGCAATGAACGTGAAGGGCTGGAAACGGCGCGAACTGAGCCTGATTTCGGAAGCGGTCGATGGCCGCATCGTCGTCTCCGTGCTCGACACCGGCCCCGGCATTCCGCCCGAGTGGCGGGTCAAGGCCTTCGAACCCTTCTTCACGGCCAAGAACGGCAGCGGCAAGCATATCGGCACCGGCCTGTCGCGCGCCCAGCAGGTGGTGGCCGACCACGGCGGCATCATCGATCTCGACGAGAGCCCGAGCGGCGGTTGCGCGGTGATCGTCGAACTGCGCATCGACGGCGATCCGATCTGAACGACAACGAGAATAGCATGCACGATCACATCCACATCGCCAATGCCAACGACGAATGCCCGCCGTCCGGCGGCTACTGTCGAACGCACGAGCTGAACATCCTGCTCCTGGCGGCGCTCTACGCCGTCAGCCGGGTGCTCAGCCGTTCGCTCGACTTCAACGAAACCCTGCGCGACGTGCTGCGCGTCCTGCACGACGAGGCCGGGCTGGCGCGCGGCCTGATCGCCGTGGTCAATCCGGAAAGCGGCAAGCTCAGCATCCATTCGATCTACAGCCCGGAAGGCCTGATCCAGGACGACGCCCAGTATGGCCCCGGCGAAGGCATCATCGGCCTGGTGCTGGAACGGCCGCGCACCATCAAGCTGCCGCGCGTCGCCGACGAACCCAACTTCCTGAACCGGACGCGCGTTTACGATCCGGAACTACCCTTCGTCGCGGTGCCGATCAAGGTCGGCGGCGACCTCAAGGGGGTGCTCGCCGTGCAGCCGGAAGGCCCGGAGGACGGGCTGCTCGAGGAACGCGCCCAGTTCGTCGAGATGGTCGCCAACCTGATCGGCCAGAGCCTGCGCCTGTCGCAGGAGGTGGCGCAGGAGAAGTCCTCGCTGCTCGAGGAACGCGACCTGCTGCGGCGCACCGTGCGCCACCAGTTCGGCTTTGACAGCATGGTCGGCCGCTCGGCGGTGATGCGCCGGGTGTTCGACCAGGCGCGCATGGTCGCCAAGTGGAACACCACTGTGCTGATCCGCGGCGAAACCGGCACCGGCAAGGAATTGATCGCCAACGCCATCCACTACAACTCGCCGCGCGCCCGTGCCGCCATCGTCAAGCTGAACTGCGCCGCCCTGCCGGAAAACCTGCTCGAATCCGAGCTGTTCGGCCATGAGCGCGGCGCCTTCACCGGCGCCGTCGAGGCGCGCAAGGGTCGCTTCGAGCAGGCGCACGGCGGCACGCTGTTCCTCGACGAAATCGGCGAAGTGTCACCCGCCTTCCAGGCCAAGCTGCTGCGCGTGCTGCAGGAAGGCGAATTCGAGCGGGTCGGCGGCAGCAAGACGGTGAAGGTCGATGTGCGCATCATCGCCGCCACACACCGCGACTTAGAGACAGCCGTCGAGATGGGCGACTTCCGCGAGGATTTGTTCTACCGCCTGAACGTCATGCCCCTCTTCCTGCCGCCGCTGCGCGAGCGCATCGAGGACATCCCGGAAATCGCCCGCCATCTGCTGAGCAAGATCGGCAACGACCAGAAGCGCAAGCTGACGCTGACCGACATGGCCAACCGCCGACTGGCCAACCACGACTGGCCGGGCAACGTGCGCGAGCTGGAAAACTGCCTGGAGCGGGCCGCCGTGCTCTCCGATGATGGAGTCATCGACGTCGATCTGATCCGCTTCCCGAGTTCGCGCGAACGCAGCACCGCGCGCCCGCTGCGCACTGCCACGCCCAGCACCGGCCCGGTTGCGGCGGCGCCGGCCGATCTCGACATCAACGATCCCAACCTGTCGGAAAAGGAACGCGTCATCGCCGCCCTCGAACAGGCCGGCTGGGTCCAGGCCAAGGCCGCCCGCATCCTGGGCATGACGCCGCGCCAGATCGCCTATCGCATCCAGACGCTGAACATCGAGGTCAAGCAGTTCTAGGAAACGCCGAAATTTACGTCATCCCCGCGCCCCGCAGGAAGTACCCTTGGGTACGCATGTGGGGATTCCGTTCGTTGATTTTTGTGGATTCCCATTTTTGCGGGAATGACACTTCCGACTAAATAATTTACCCCCAGGAAACGGCCGGCCGATCCGCGGGGGATGCCGGCGCGCCCCCCGCGCCAGGGGTCGGCTCTGAGGCGCCGCAACATTCAAACTGCATATCGCAAATTATGCTTTTTGATTAGAATTCAGCCTTCGCTGATTTGCCTAGGCAGGCGCCATGCCGTCCCGACTCCTGGAAACGCTCTTCCACTCCACCACCCGCCTCTACGACCTGACCTGGCGCGACAACGCCGGTCCCGACATGCCCGTTGAAGCCTGGTGGGGCCGCGAGGTGCTCTCGGCCGGATTCGAGCTGTGCATCGACCTGCTGTCGCTCGACGCCCACCTCGAACTCAAGCGCTTCCTCGGCCGTGCCATCTGCCTCAACACCCGACTTTCCGACGGCAGCCAGGCCAGCCGTAGCGGCCTCGTCCGCGCCGCCCAGAAACTCGGCAGCGACGGCGGTTTCGCCCGTTACCGCCTGACCGTCGTGCCGTGGATATGGCTGCTCGGCCGTGGCCGGCACAACCGGGTTTTCCAGGACAAGAGCGTCGTGCAGATCGTCGAAGCCGTTTTCGCCGACTACGCCGACGTCGCCGCCTGGCAATGGACCGACGAGGTCGCCGGCTTTCTCGCCGACACCCGGCCGCGCAGCTATTGCGTGCAGTACGGCGAATCCGACTACGCCTTCGTCTCCCGCCTGCTCGCCGAAGAAGGCCTCGGCTGGTGCGTCGACGAAGACCGGGATGCCCCGGCCGGCCATCGCCTGCGCCTGTTCGCCGACAGCCAGCGCTTTCCCGAAGATGTCGTTTCCCAATCCGCCAACGGCGGGCAAGGCATCCGCTTCCACCGCGCCGACTCGCAGGAAGAGCAGGACGCCATCCTCGCCTTCGGCCAGCAGCGCCGGCTGATCAGCAGCGTGATGAGCGCTATCAGCTACGACTACAAGGCCAAGCAGAGCGTCGTCCTCAACATCCCCGGCCAGCGCGTTGGCAGCGAACGCGCCCTGCTCCTCGAAAGCTACGACGATCCCGGCCTTTACGCCTGGGCCAATGCCGCCGAAGCCGAGCGCTATGGCCGGCTGGCCATGGAAACCCGCGAAGCCCGGCAAGGCGGCTGGCTCGGCCGCGGCACCGTACGCAGCCTGCGCCCCGGCACCGCCTTCGACCTCATCGGCCTGCCGCTCGACCCGGCCAATCCCAAGGCCGAACACCGCTATACGGCGACCGACATCACCCACCTCGGCATCAACAACCTCAGCGGCGAAGCCATCGCCGCCATCGCCCAACGGCTGGGCCACGACAAGCTCATTCGCGATGGCGAGGAACTGGCCACCGGCGACGTCCTGGTCCCGGCCGGCGCCCCCGAACAACTGCCGCCCGAACTCCTCCAACTGGCGGCCGAGCGCGGCTACGGCAATACGTTCGAAGCTCACGCCGCCAACACCCCGTGGCGGCCGCAACTCGAAGACCGCTGCGGCGCCCGGCTCAATCCCCGGCCGACCGCTCCCGGCCCGATGAGCGCCCTGGTCGTCGGCCCTGACGGCCAAACCACCGCCAACGGCCTCGACGAACTGTGGTGCGACGCCCTCGGCCGGGTCAAGATCCGCTTCCATTGGCAACAGGCCGAAGCACCCGATGACCGGGACAGCTGCTGGGTCCGCGTCATCAGCCGGCAGGCTGGCGCCGGCATGGGCTGGCAATGGCTGCCGCGCATCGGCCAGGAAGTCCTCGTCGACTTCCTGAGCGGCGACATCGACCGCCCCGTCATCCTCGGCGCCCTGTACAACGGCCAGGGCGAAGGCGCCCATCTCTCCAATTCCGCTCCCACTCCCGGCGGTCAACCAAGCCCAGCAGATCAGGGCGATCCCTTCGCCCCGGCCACCGATCACCGCCCCAGCGGCCAGGGCAACCTCGCCGGCGGCAACAGCCCGGCCTGGCACGGTGTCGCCCGCAACAACCACGCCGCAGCGCTATCCGGCTTCAAGAGCAAGGAATTCGGCGGCGCCGGCTACACCCAACTGGTCATGGACGACACCGACCAGCAGCAACGCCTGCAGCTCAAGACCACCCAGCACGCCAGCGAACTGAATCTCGGCCATCTCATCCACCAGGCCGACAACTACCGCGGCAGCTTCCGCGGCACCGGCGTGGAACTGCGCACCGACGCCTGGGGCGCCCTGCGCGCCGGGCAAGGCATGATCATGACCACCTGGCCCGGCACGCCGGACCAGCCGGCCGGCGACATGGCGCCGGCCATGGCCCTGCTCAAACAGGCCGACACCCTCGCCCACACCCTCAACCAGGCCACCGCCACCCACCAGACCGTTCAACTGGCCGGCAGCATCGGCACCGAAGGGAAAAACAAATCCAGAACGGACGAGCAAGCCGCCCCCCTCAAGGCCCTGCACAAGATCAGCAGCGGCATGGTCGACGGCAAGGACCAGGACAGCGCCCTGAACGACGCCCGGCAAAAGACCATCACCGCCAGCCCGGACAAACGCCCCCACCTCACCGACCCGGCCATCATCCAGGCCGGCAAGGCCGGCATCGGCACCATCGCCGGCCAGAACCTGCAATTCGCCAACGGCGAAGCCCTCATCCTCGAAAGCGGCGAAGACATCAACCTCGCCATCGCCGGCAAGGCGAGAATCCACGCCGGCCAAGCCATCGGCCTGCTGGCCGGCGCCATTGCCCCGGGAGACGGCAACACCGGCATCAAACTGATCGCAGCCAAGGACGACATCGACTTGCAGGCGCAAAGCGACGAACTGAAATTCCTGGCCAAAAAAGACATCAAGCTCGTCTCCGCCACCCAGCACATCGATTTCGCGGCAGCGAAGAAAATCCACCTGGCAGTCGCCGGCGGGGCCAGCATCACTATCGACGGAGGCATCACCGTGCAGTGCCCGGGGACAATTACGGTGCATGCGAGCAAGAAGAGCTTTTCGGGGCCGGAGAGTCAGAGTTACGGACTCCCCAAGTTCCCGGAGAGCGTGTGCCTTTCGTGTTTGCTAGCTTCACTCAAAAGTGGCTCGCCATTTGTTGCTCCTGTTTGAGACAAATCCCAATGTATTTTGCATGCACTGCACCAGGCTCCAGTTCATTTTCTGCTGATCTCTGGGCATCATTTCTGAGCAACAAAGAGGACTCTTCGTCGCAGCAATTGTTTGCAGTAGTCGACATGGCCTTCGATAGCAAACTGGTTCAACGCATGCGCCATGCTAGCAAGGGCACTCCAATAGCTGTTCGAACCCCATTGTCTGCTCTCGCCGAGCATCTGCCGTATCTGTACGGGCCACTCAAAAACCGAGGAACGGTTGAGACTCTTTTGCAGGATGCCGAGGGCAGTCCGATGGTCAGTTTTATCGCCAGCAACGTGGCTCTGGATTCGTTGGTTGAAGCGCTAAAGGCGCTCTTGCTTGTTAAAACCAATGATGGCAATCGTTGGCCTTTGCGCTATGCCGATACCCGGATACTGCCTGAATTGCTGGCCTTGTCCTCTGAAGGCGCTTTCCCCTTGTCTTCAGCAATTGCAAGCTGGTGGTGGCCCGATCGAATGGGGGATTTGAAAGTCTTTGTGGCAGACCACTGCAATCAGGAGGACGTCGCACCTGCGGATCATCTATTTTTCAATGATGCACAATTTGGCCGCATGCTTACAGCCGCCCAGCCCGACGCAATAATTGATCAGTTGTATCAGGCCTGCCCGGACATACTGGATCGTTGGCTACCCCACCAAAACTTTGCAAAAGTTAGGTCAGCGTTAAAGGAGTTACCAGCAGCATGTCGGGGCTCTGCTGAACTCGAAATTCGATGGTGCTCGCTGGCGCTGACATTTAATGAGCCGCTCAGCAACATTGACTGGTTTTCCAACGCACTGCAAGTATCGAACAGCATCGGAGAGCTATTGGCTCGCCTCGACGAAATTCCCGATGATGTATGGGAAGGCGCTGCAAATGGGGTCGTGTAATGAAATTTAATCTCAACCAGTTAAATGTTGGTCGCCGCCTGGCTTTGGCCATGCTGGCCTGTTGCCTTATTGCATGCCAGCCAGAAGCTTCCAGCAAGCCCAAGGATGAAGGTGTCGGTGTAGGGATTACGGGAATCAACCATACCGACAAATGGATTGCCGAGTTTTATATTGAAGGCTCTTACGGCGGCAACATTTCGCCGACTAAACCAGGTGGTGGCGGGGGAGGCGGGGGAAAATCTACGTGTTGCATCG
The DNA here is from genome assembly GCF_022012295.1 of Dechloromonas hankyongensis. GTDB lineage: Bacteria > Pseudomonadota > Gammaproteobacteria > Burkholderiales > Rhodocyclaceae > Azonexus > Azonexus hankyongensis. Next base: position 1,761,062 of record NZ_JAKLTN010000001.1, on the reverse strand, counting down.
TTCTGCCGCGCATCTATCAGCCCGGCTTGAAGGCCAAGGTACGCTGGAAGCCGACAGAAGAACCCTATAAGGAGGCAGAGGCGAGGATCATTCCCTATTCTGACGGTGCGGGCCATGCTTGGGTAAATTTTCTGCCAGATGGCCGGGTAGTTATCGTGGCCAGCGACATGGATACTTGGAGCCGGAATTATCACGGCGATTACAGAGCACCCAGCCACCCGGAGTATCGCGGTGCCGACATTGAGTTCCCCAAGCAGGAGGCTAGGCCATGAGCGCCAAGAACCCGACTCCGCCACAGTCTACGGCGCTAAGTGCTAAAGCGCAGCAGGAAGTAGTGGCGCGCTACGCCAAGACGGCGGCGTCAAAATCCGACCAACCGACCTGTTGCAAGCGGGTTCGCATTGGCCTATTTTTCGACGGCACGAACAACAACATGGATCGGGATCGCCCGTCGGCCGGGCATTCCAACATCGTTCGCCTATTTGACACCTTTCCTGATGAGCCGGGAAACGGGGATTTTGCCCACTATATCCCCGGCGTCGGTACGCCATTCTCAAAAATCGGCGAGTTGACGGAAACCAAAGAAGGCAAAGCCTACGGCAAAGGCGGCGCAGCGCGGATTCACTGGGGCTTGATCCAGGTATTGAATGCGCTGCATCGTACGGCCGATCTCGGGCATTTGGTGCCCGATCCTGACGCGCTGACTGCTGTCAACGACCCCTATCAGCTGAAGGATGCGTGGAGTTTGTTCAGCGGCAAGCGGACAACGTGGTTCCAAGGCAAAGTGGCTAGTTTGCAAGCGAAACTTGAAAAGAACCCGAAACCGAAAATTACCCACATTCAGGTATCGGTATTCGGATTTTCGCGCGGCGCGGCAGAGGCACGGGCATTCTGTAACTGGCTAGTGGAAATCTGCGATAAAAAGGGCGGTGGGCTGAAATTGGCCAGTATACCGTTGACCATCGATTTTCTCGGCGTCTTTGATACGGTGGCCTCGGTTGGCTTAGCCGATTCATTCCCGCTACCGGTCAATGGTCATTTCGATTGGGCTGACGGCACGATGCGCGTACCGCAGGAGGTTGCCCGTTGCCTGCATCTGGTGGCGGCGCACGAGATACGTGCTTCGTTCCCGCTCAATACCGGTCGGGATGGAAAAGCCTACGCGGGTAACGTCAACGAGTTTGTTTATCCTGGGGCTCACTCCAACCTAGGGGGCGGCTATGCACCGGGTGAACAGGGACGTAGCCGCCGTGGCGTGGCATCACTTTTGTCGCAGATACCTCTGGTCCACATGTACAACGAAGCTCGACAGGCCGGGGTTCCATTGGTTAGCTTGGATAAAGTGACCGCAGAAACTCGTAGCGATTTTGAGATTGACGATACGCTTCGTAGCGATTTTTCAGCCTATCTAAAGCTTGCCGGTGTTGGTGCTGCGAAAGTGGAAAAGATGCTGGAGGATCACATGCACTATTACCGTCGATACAAGGCGGTAACAGCCGATTGGGAGACCCCGGCAATGAAGGCATCCAGCGAACAGGATCGTCAGGATTTGCAAGAGGCGTCCGGAGACTTCCGTAAGGAGCGAGATAGGTTACGCGCAAAAGAAAATCTATCAAAATTGAATGACCCGCGTATCAAGGTAACTCTCAGCGAACGTGACAAGCAGTTGCTACTGGATTTAAAAACACCGGTACATACGGATGTAACCCGATTCCTGGACAACTACGTCCACGACTCGCACGCAGGTTTTTACCTTGCCGGCCCGGTTACCAAGTACGACAAAGAGCAAGAAATCAAGCGGGTTGAGGGCAAGGCCAAGGCTGGAGAGAAGTTGAATAACTGGGAAACCAAGGTTTTGAAAGCTAGCAGAGCCGGTAAGCCATTTCCGTTGATGACCGATGCCGAGCAGTGGGACATGCTCAACGGCAACGACATCGTTGTGCGAGCGAATACCAGCACGCGTCGAGAAGGTGATGCCTATTTTCGCCAGCGGACGGTGTTTGACAAGAGTTGAATGGATTATTGCTTTGCAGGCTATCTCCGGACCAACGCGCCTCAAGGCGGGGTTACTCTTCCCGAGATAAAAGCATCGTCGAAAAACGAGTACCCTTGATTGACCAGCCCGCCTCTTACCAGGCGCGCGCGCCCATCAGGTAGCTGCGGGTTTCCCTCTGGCTGGACGGTTCCGGGGCAATTTCCGGCGGTTGGGCGATGACAGGCGACGGCAGGTCGGCCGGAGGGAGCAGATGGTCGCGCAGGCGCAGGACCATGATCAGCAAGTCCTCGTCGCCTGCCGCCTCCTCGATTTCCGACAAACGGCGCCGGGCGTAGATTGGATCGCGGGTGAGTGCTTCGAGATCGACCGACTCAGCCAGCGAACGCTTCACCTGCAGCTTGAAGCGGGCGAGCAGTTGGGCCATTTCCATGCTCTTTTCCATCGACATGATTTCTCCTTATTTTTGCTGTTCCCCGTTGGGGTTGGGGTTACTTCCCACAGCGAAAAATATGCCGGATGCTGCGCCGCAATACCCGCCATATGAAAATCAGGTACTTAGCACGGGGCGCTAAAACAACACGCCTCTACTGACGCAAGCCTATGGTGCATACGGCTCGCCTCCGTGGCAAAAATGGTGCAGCGCACTGTCGCCGTCGCCCTTTGTCGCAAACCCGACAGGATAGCAACAACGCAAGCCACTGATTTTATTGAAAACAACCCTGGCATCCCCCTTGCGATGAGAAACCCATCGTCAAGGAGACCGTCATGCCAAAACCGAAGAAACACATCCTCGTCTGCGTCCAGGGCCGCCCTCAGGGCCACCCGCGCGGCTCTTGCCAGGACAAGGCCTGCGGCCAGACCTGGCAGGCCTTTTCGGACGAATTCACCACCCGCAACCTGTGGGCTTCCGGCTTCCAGCTGACCAATACTGGCTGCCTCGGCCCCTGTCACCTCGGCCCGAGCGTGCTGGTCTATCCCGAAGGCATCATGTACACCGGCGTCAAGGCGGAGGATGTCGGGGTGATCATCGACGAGCACCTGATGTTCGACCAGCCGGTCGAGCGCCTGCTCGCCCCGGCCGACGTCTGGGCCTGAGATCATGGAAAAGATCCAATACGAAGTCGGCGACATGATCTTCGCCGCCGAAGACATCCTCAACGATGGCGGTATGCCCGGCATCGATGACGAGGAAGGCCTGATCGCCGCTGCCGGCACGCGCGGCGTGGTGGTGCATTTCGGCGTCGCCGAGATGGACGAGAATCAGGAAATCTACCTCGTCCAGTTCGAGAACGGGCCCGACGGCAGCCTCGGGCACCCGGTCGGCTGCCTGCCCGAGGAACTGACGCAGGACGAACCGGTGAGCGCATGAAGCCATGGCCAGGATCGGCATATTCTTCGGCACCGACACCGGGCGCACCCGGCTGATCGCCAAGCAGATCGCCAAAAAGCTGGGCGATGCGGCGGATGCGCCGGTCAACATCGGCCGCACCACGCTGGCCGATTTTCTTGCCTACGACGCGCTGATCGTCGGCAGCCCGACCCTGGGCGACGGCATGCTGCCCGGCGAATCGACCGGGCTCAGCCAGCCGAGCTGGGAGGAATTCGTGCCGCAACTGGTCGGCGCCGACCTGAGCGGCAAGACCATCGCCATCTTCGGCCTCGGCGACCAGAAGAAATACCCGGATGAGTTTGTCGACGCCATCGGCCTGCTCCACGATGCCTTCATCGCCCGCGGCGCCCGCATCGTCGGCCGCTGGCCGACGGCCGGCTACGACTTTGCCGCCTCGCAGGCCGTGGCCGGCGACGCCTTCCTCGGCCTCGCCCTCGACCAGCACCACCAGCCGGCGCTGACCGAGGAACGCATCACCGCCTGGCTGGCCCAGATCACGCCGGAGTTGCTGCCATGAACGCCAATCCCTGGTCGCTGCCGAAGGACCGCGCTCTGCGCCGCCTGCTCGTCTCGCTCGACGAACGCGCTGGCCAAGCCTGCGATGTCGCCTCCGACGACGGCCACGATCCATGCATCGTCACGCTGCGCCACACCGAACTCGCCACGCTGCGCGCCCACGTCTATCTGCACGGCCAGCGCCCGGGCACCTACGGCCTGTTTTTCGAATATCCCCACCCAGTACCCGGCATCCTCGAAACAGAGGAAAATCTCCCCCTTAATCGCGCCCTGGCCAGCTTGGCCCTCCACTTCGACGCCTGACGACATGCCCAAACCGCTCATTGTCCTTGTCCTGTTTATTACCAGCCTCGGCGCGATGGCCGACGAGGCGACGGTGGCGGTCGCCGCCAACTTCACGGCACCGATGCAGAAGATTGCCGGTGAATTCGAACGGGCGAGCGGCCACAAGCTGAAACTCGCTTTCGGCTCTACGGGCAAGCTCTATGCGCAGATCGTCAATGGTGCCCCCTACGACGTTCTCCTCTCGGCCGATGACGAAATTCCCGCCCGTCTCGAAAAAGAAGGACTCGGGATCCCGGGCAGCCGGTTCACCTACGCCATCGGTCGCCTTGTGCTGTGGTCCCCGTTAGAAGGGAAAGTGGATGCCGAAGGTAAGGTTCTGCGCGACAAGAATATCCAGCACCTGGCCATAGCCAATCCGAAAACGGCCCCCTATGGGCAGGCGGCGGTCGAAATGCTGCAGTCAAACGGCCTGCTCGCCAGCCTGGAAGGAAAATTCGTTCAGGGCGAGAACATCGCCCAGACCTTCCATTTCGTACAGAGCGGCAATGCGGAACTGGGATTCGTCGCCCTCTCCCAGGTCTGGAAGGATGGCCGGATTTCGGCCGGTTCGGGCTGGGTTGTTCCTGCCATTCAGCACCAGCCGATACGCCAGGATGCCTTGCTGCTCAGTCGCGCCGGCGGCAACCCCGCGGCCAGAGCGATGCTTGATTACCTGCGTGGCCCGGCGGCCCGGCAGATCATCAAAGCCTACGGATACGATCTGTGAAAATCGCCATCGCCACCCAGGATTTCGCCAAGGTGAGCGGCCACGCCGGACAGACCCGCCAATGGCTGCTCTACGACCTGTCCCACCACCACGCCAACCGGCTGTTGCCATCGCCGCGGCGCATCGATCTGGACAAGGATCAGATCCTGCACGTCTTCGAGGATGACCGGCCACACCCGCTCGACGGCGTCGATGTCGTGGTCGCGGCCAGCGCCGGCGACGGCTTCATCCGCCACATGCGCAAACGCGGGGCCGACGTACTGCTCACCGGCGAAACCGACCCGGCTATCGCCATTACCCGCATCCTGGCCGGCGAGGCGCTGCCCGATCCGCGCTTCGACATCACCACCACGCTGTGCAGGATTCGCGACCTGTTTTCGCGTTACTGAAACTGAGCTACAGCACCGATTCAAACAGCTCCAGCTGCGGCGGTCCGAGGTAAAAGTCGCGCGGCGACTGGCCGGCCTGCATGTGCGCCTTGCGGAAGGCCTCGGACTGCGTCCAGTCGGCGAAGGCCTGCTCGGATTCCCACATCGTGTGCGAGGCGAACAGGGTGCGTTCGGCATTGGTGTCGCCGCGCAGCAGATGGAAGGCGATGAATCCCGGCACCTCGCTCAGATAGCTGTTGCGCTTGCGCCAATGGGCGATGAAATCCTCCTCCTTGCCGAGGACGATACGAAAACGGTTCATGGCGAGAAACATGGCATCTCCTGAAAATGGTCCGACTGGTACATGCTGGCCCATCCGATGCAATATCCGGCCATCGCCGAAGCCACCCGCCATGATCGCATTGGACAACTCTATACTGCCTGGCGACTAACGGCGGCACGCCTGGCTCGACTGGCTGTCGACAGCAAAGGACGTTTTCTTACGGGAGCTTCGCCCCATCATGACCCCACCGCTACAAACCTTCGATTTGATCGCCTACCTGCACCATCACGAGACGTTTTCCGAAAAGACCTTCGGTCCCGGCCATCACACCAAAGAGCTGCTGGCCCACCTGCACAAGGAAATCAGGGAACTCGAAGCCACGCCGCTCGACCTCGACGAGTGGCTCGATGTCGCCCTCCTCGCCCTCGATGGCGCCCTGCGCGCCGGCTTCGCGCCGGAAGACATCGCCCGCGCCCTGACCGCCAAGCAAACGCTCAACGAAAACGCGACCTGGCCGGACTGGCGCACGGCTGCCGATGGCAGCACGCGGTTCTGACAGACAGGCTGGGCGCCAACTGCGGCAGTGCCCAGGTGAGAGCGATCACTGCCCGCCCCTTGCTCCGGCATGCTTGAGGATGAGTTCGACCAGCGCTTCCGGATCGATGGGCTTGGCGATATGGGCGACCATCCCGGCCGCCATGCACTTGTCACGCTCTTCGGGCGAGGCATGCGCCGTCTGGCCGATCACCGGCAGACCGGGCGCCATGGCCAGGATGCGCCGGGTTGCCTCGTAGCCGTCCATTTCCGGCATCTGGACATCCATCAGCACCACGTCATAGGCCTGGCAACCGTCGGCCCGCAAGCGATCGATGGCCTGCTGGCCGTTGCCGACAATGACGACTCGTGCCCCGTCCTCGAGCAGGTTCTCCTCGAAAATCACCTGGTTGATTTCATCATCCTCGGCCACCAGGATCGCCAGGCCGAGGAGCCGCTGGCTGGCTACCGTCGTCGCCGGCACTCCGTTCCCGTCGGGTAGCGAGGCTTCCGGGGCCGGGTGGAAGGGCACGGAAAACGTGAAAGCGCTGCCCTGCCCGGGGCGACTCGCGACCCGGATATCGCCGCCCATCAATTCGACAATCCGTTTGCAGATGGCCAGGCCCAGACCAGTCCCGCCGAAGCGGCGGGTGGTCGAGCCGTCGGCCTGCTGGAAGGGATTGAACAGCAGGGCAAGCTGGTCGTCGGACATGCCGATCCCGGTATCGCTCACCGTGAATGCCAGCCGATCCCCCTGGCGTGCAGCAGACAGCTTGACGTAACCGGACTCGGTAAATTTGACGGCATTGGACAGCAGATTGATCAGCACCTGGCCCAGCCGCAGTTCGTCGATCAGGCAGCGCGACGGCAGATCGGCCGCGTAGTCCGTCCGGAAGTCCAGCCCCTTCGCAGTCGCGCGCTCGCCCAGCAGTTCCCTGGCCTGCTCCATGACATCGACGAGCGACACCGGGGTGGGATCGAGGTGGATTTTCCCGGCATCGATCTTCGAGAAATCTAGGATGTCGTTGACCACGCCGAGCAGGCGCGTCCCCGAGAACAGGATTTTTTCGAAGGCGTTGCGGGACTTGGCACCGTCGTTGGCATTGCGCAGCCCGATCTGGGCGAAGCCCAGCACGCCATTGAGTGGCGTGCGGATTTCGTGGCTCATGTTGGACAGGAATTCGCTACGCACCCGCGCCAGGTTCTCGGCGGCGCTCAACGCCCGTTCCCGGGCCTCGGCCGCCGCCCGCTGTTCGCTCATATCGACGAAGCTGATCACCGCGCCCTTGTTCGAGTCGCCCAGCACCATCGGATGCACGGCGTACATCACCGGCACGGCATGACCGTCCGAGTGCCAGTACACCTCGTTGTCGATACGCACCTCCTCACCGCGCACCACGGCATGGTGGCCCAGGCATTCGCCAATCGGGAAGGGCGAACCGTCCGGCCGGCTGTGGTGGAACGCTTCGTGGGCCGAGCGGCCGATGACTTCTTCCGGCTTGTAGCCCAGCATCTGGCAGCCCGCGGCATTGATGAAGGTGATCCGGCCGGCGCTGTCGACGCCATACAGGCCGTCAGCGCTCGATTGCAGCAGGTGGCTGGCCCTGGCCTCGGTCGCCAGCAAAGCGGCGGTGCGCTCGTCGACCAGCTCCTCCAGGCGGGAACGGTGGTGTTCGAGTTCGGCCTCCGCCAGCTTGCGCGCCGTGATGTCGCGCATGAAGACATAGATCTCGCCGCCTTCGCTGTCGCGATAGGTGGTGCTGACCTCGACCGGCCACATCGAGCCATCCTTGCGCCGATGCACGGTTTCGAAGATTTCGCGGCCGTTTTCGCACAGCCAGCGTATGCGTTCGGAAATGAAGGTTTCGTCTTCATTGACGTCGAGATCGCCGATCTGCATGCCGAGCAGCTCTTCCCGCGTATAGCCCGATTGCCGGCAATAGGCCGGATTGACGTCGAGCAGGCGGCCTTGCGCATCGGTCCGCCAATAACCGTCCAGCGTCGTATCGAGAATGCTGCGCAGGGTCTCGTCGCTTTGCTGCAGGGCAAGCTCGGCTTGCTTGCGTTGGGTGATGTCGATTTTCACCGCGACGTAATGGGTGACGGCCCCCGATGCATCCCTGACCGGGGCGACGTGCGACTCTTCCCAATAGAACTCACCGTTCTTGCGCTTGTTGAGCAGTTCGCCCTTCCAGACCTGGCCGCTGGTCAGGTTGTTCCACAACCTGAGATAAATATCATGGTCGGTCATTCCCGACTGAAGCAGCCTTGGATTCTGGCCGATGGCTTCGTCGGCATCGTAACCGGTGACCTCCGAGAACCGGCGGTTCACGTACTGGATGCACGCCTCCGGATCGGTGATGACGACGGAGGCCGGGCTTTGCTCGACGGCCACGGATAGCTTGCGCAGCATTTCCTCGGCATGCCGGCGCTCGGTGATGTCATGAATGATCGAAAACAGCAGCGGAGATGCGGTGGTTTGAATCGGCGTCGAATATACCTCGACGTCGCGCACTTCGCCCGAAGCGAGGCGGTGGCGGAATAGGAAATGCCCGCGCACCTCGCGGCGGGCGGCCTGCATTTCCTGCACCACAGCCTCCGGCGATAAGGTATTGATTTCGGTAATCGACATGCCGAGCAGCCGGGCGAGCGGATAGCCGTAGTACGCAACGGCCGCTTCATTGGCTTCCTTGATCGCCCCGCAGGACGGGTCGATGAGCAGCATCACCGACGAATTCTTCTCGAAAAAATGCCGGAAGCGGGCTTCGCTTTGTTGCAGATCGGCCTGCGCCTGCTGGCGTTCGGCCAGTTGCGCCTCCAAGGCCCGGCGCAGATGCTCGCGTTCCAGCACGTTGCGGATGCGCTGGCGGGCGATCTCGACGCCGATCGGCTTGGCGATATAGTCGGCAGCGCCCAGGGACAAGCCCTTCATTTCGGAAGCTGGATCGCTCAATGCCGTCAGGAAGATGACCGGCACGTGCATCAGCGCCGGCACGGCCTTCAGGCGCTGGCAGACCTCGTAGCCGTCCATGTCGGGCATCATGACGTCGAGCAGGATGAGGTCGGGCGGACACTCGCCGGCCAGCGCCAGCCCGCGCTCGCCCGAGGTGGCGATTTGCAGGTCGAATTCGGCGGCCAGCGCCCCGCCCAGCGTGAACAGGTTGGCCGGCGTATCGTCAATGGCGAGGATCAGGGGCCTGTGGTCGCTCATACGCCTTCCCTCCAGCCGTGCAGTCTCGATAGACGACCGAGATGCTCGTGGGCGAATTCGAATTTGAACTCATGCAGCGCCTGTTCGATCCGGTCGATGTCGACGGCGATCTCCGTACCGGCGCACAGGCGCTGCAACTCCTTGAATCGTGTCACCGCATCGAAACGATGACCCACGAGCAAGGGTTCAAGTTCCATCAGCAACGCATTCACCCGGCCGATATCGATTGTTTTGGCCGAGCCGTCGGCCACGACCACCGGCGACGGCTCGGCGGCCGGCAGCCATTTGCCGAGAACGGACTGGAGTTCGTCGAACTGGATCGGCTTGGCCAGGAAATCGTCCATGCCGGCTTCCATGCAACGTTGCCGGTCATCGTCGAAAGCGCTGGCCGTCAAGGCGACAACAGGGCGCCGCGCCTGGCCCCGCTCCCTTTCCCACTGACGGATTTTCCCGGTCGCCGCGTAGCCGTCGAGGACCGGCAGGTGGATATCCATCAGGATGGCATCGAAGCTTTCGCCGCCGGTCGCCATGGCGACCGCCTGGCTGCCGTCCGGGGCCAGCGAACAGCTCAGTCCCAGCTTTTTGAGCAGCAACTCGATGACCTTGCTGTTGGTCCGATTGTCTTCGACGACAAGCACATGGCCGGACAGCGACACAGCATCCGGAACCGAGCAGGCCGGCGTGGCCAGCGGCCGATCTGTGCGCTGCGGCGCGGAGTCGGCGGCGGCGATTTCGGCCGCAAAGCGGAACCAGAAGCGCGATCCCTTGCCCGCTTCGCTATCGACGCCGACCTCGCCCCCCATCAAACGGGCCAGATTGCTGACCAGCGACAGCCCAAGACCGGTACCGGCAAATTCGCGGGTGCTCGAACTATCGGCCTGCGAGAAGGGCTTGAACAGCAGGCCCTGTTTGTCGGCGGCGATACCGATCCCGGTATCGCTGACCGAGAATTCGATCATGGCCGTGCCGCCCTCGTCGCTCACCAGGCGGCCGTCGATCCGGATTTCGCCCTGAGCGGTGAATTTGATGGCATTACCCACCAGATTGAACAGCATTTGCCGCAGATGCGGCACATCGCCGCGATAGCGCTGGCGGGGAGGCCCCTGCCAGGCATGGTCGAGGCGCAGATTCTTGTTCCTGGCCGAACCGCTGAACAGGGCGTGCGCTTCGTGCAATAACTGCTCGGGCTCGAAGACGGTGTATTCGAGGTGCAGCTTACCGGCCTCGATCTTCGACAGGTCGAGGATGTCGTTGAGCAGCGCGAGCAGAGTCTGCCCCGAAGTGAGGATGGTACGTGCATAGTCCTCGCGCTCCGTTTCCGGCAACGTCGGGGTCAGCAGCAATTGCGCCATGCCGAGGATGCCGTTCATCGGCGTCCGGATTTCGTGCGACATGGTGGCGAGGAAACGACTCTTCGCCACATTCGCCGACACCGCTTCTTCCTTTGACGACTCCAGAGCGCGCCGCATACGATCCAGGGTGGTCAGCGAGCGAAACAGGCTGACCAGGAAAAGCACCGAAACGATGCTGAGCAGGGCACCAATGCCGATCACCAGCTGGCGATAGCTCTTGTACGGCGCCAGGGTGTAGTCGACCGCCTGACCGACGACGAACGCCAGGCCGTATCTCGGTTGCCGATAAAAACCGTAGACGCGCTCCACAGAATCGACCGTGGCGACCCGCCGGTCATTGCCGGCGACAGGACCATCCGGCTCGAGGTAGGGCCGGTCGGCCAGCACCTGGCCATAGCTGGATTCGAGCACGGGATAACGCGCCATGATCTCGCCGCTGTCGCGGACCAGCGTCATGATGCTACCAGCGGGCAGTTGCAGCTTTTCGGCGAAGCGGGCGAACAGCTCCGGATCGACGGAAATGACCAGCACACCAGCAAAACGCCCGGCATCGAGTATGGGGCGAGTGAACTGGATCGACCATTTGCCCGACACCTTGCCCTGCAACGGCCGGCTGATGAACAGCCGGTCGGCGCCGTGTGCATCCCGATGTACCGTGAAATGCTCGCGGCGGCTCAAATCGGTTCGATCGCCCGGCTTGGCCAGGGTCGAGAAGGCAAGAAAGCCGTCCTTGTCGATCACCCCCACCTGGAAGGTCAGGTCCTCGATGAATTCCTGCCGTCGCTGGATCAGCTCGGCGAATTCCCCCCAGTCGCCCGTCCATTGCGCCCGCAAATCCAGGATCAGTTCGTTGATGCGCTTGATCGTCGATTCGGAATATTCGCCAAACACCCGCGACTGCACGGCGGTCCCCACCTCGGCTTCGCGCAGGTAGCTCCGCTGGCTGCGATCAAGCTCATACCAGGCCGTCGCCCATATTGAAATGACGGCCATGACACCGACGGCAACAATTTTGACCCGGAGCCGGTAATTCGACGTTTTCATGTACAGCCGCTTATTGGGTAATCCTGGGCAGGCGTTTCTTCTTGGCCGGAGCGTTCGTTCGACGTGCAGGCGGCCATTGCACGGCGCACCTCCGAACATCTCCACAATGCCGTAATGGTATTACAAAAGGCATATTACCTATCGGCCGACATTTGGAATTTTGTCTTTTTGAATGACGCAGGCCGTCGATGCGAACGACCCATCCTGGCCGTATACTGGCCGCCTTGCTTCGCCTTCTGCAATTGCCCGCCCCGCCATGCCCCCCCGTCCGCCCCGCCCTCCGCGCTCCGAGCGCCCCCAGCGCCTTAATCCGGCCAAGGAACTTGCCGCCGCAGCCGCCGCCTACCAGGCGGCCGAAATCGTTCCCCACTGCACGGTGTGTTCCAAGCCCTGCTGCAGCCTGCAAACGCTCGTCCTCGAACTGGACTGGAAGCAGCTCAAGTCGTTCTGGCGGCTCGAGGAATCGCGCCCGGCCTTCGACAAGCGGCTCGCCGGCGGCCAAGGCCCCGAGGAAATCCGCGCCGGCAACGGGCTCTACTACGTCCACGGCAAGGCCTGCCCCGCCTACGACCAATCCTGCGGCACCTGTCGCGTCTATGGCCAGGACATCAAGCCGGAGGGCTGCACCGATTTCCCGGTGTATGAGGACGGTGGCACCCTGGTCGCCGACCTGCGCTGCGAAGCCGTGGACCTCAAGGCCCTGTCGGCCTGGATTGCCCGCGCCCTGGGGGATGGCTATCGCATCGTCCAATCCGCCGACCCCGAATTTCCATTCATGGTTACGCTGTCGGTGAAGGCGATGGGGACGAAACGCAAGCGGGGCAAGTGAACGAGCCTATTCGGAAAGATTTTGGACGATTATCTCTACCACGAGGTCTTCCCATATCACTCCCACCCAATGCTCCGCTCACTTGCTCCTTGTTGCTCCGGACCTTAATCTTTTTTCCTTCGGCAGATGAGATGAGCGTGTTTCACGCCAAGATTCCGAAAAGCGAATTAACTGCAATCACTTGCTGAGCCAACAGCAGAGGACCTCTATCAATCCAGCGGCCTGGTAGTGAATACCATCGTCATCTCGGCAATCTAAGGGATCTGAAAGACGATGATGAGCCGTGCTTCTGGTTTTTGAGTTGAGGCCGTTTTGTTGAAGAACGCCCACCTGTTGGCGGCGATTGGATTGCAGCGCCCCTGAGCGCATAACCATGGAAATAAAAAATCCCAGTTTCCAGACTGGGATTTTTGATCTGGCTGCTTGCCCCTCAACCCGCCAGTGGCAAGACCGAGATGATTCAGGAAGCCTTGCTTTTCCGGGAAACGACGAGACCGAGAAGGCCAAGGCCGAGCAGCGCGAGAGCCGACGGCTCCGGAACCTGTTGCGTGCCAACGGTGATCAGTGACAGCTGGTTGATCGCGAAATCGGAGTGTGCCCCTTGGGAAATGGTAATCCGGGCAATATCCACGAGATCGCTGGTAAAGCCGATAAAGTCTGCACTCGACTGGCTCCGGTCATTCGTCGTCAAGTCGAAGGCACCGAACAGCGAGTTTCCCGCGCCGAACACTTCGATATGCGTCGTCGTTTCGGAAAAATTGGGATTGATCTGGAAGCCGATACCTCGGATCAGGCTATTGAACACCAACGACATCGGATGAGCGTCATCACCGCCCGTCCAGAGCAGCGTACTGCCGTCAGTAAAATTTCCGCCCCAGCCGGTAGACAAATCGCGCCGTTGAAAGCTGCCGCTGGATTGGCTTACCGTCAGGCCGATACCGCCTGTGGAAGAAATATTGAACGGGTTGGAAACCACAGTGAAGTTTCCGCCCAAAACGCCCCAGTCGACGATGTCATTACCGCCGAATAACGCCCGCCCGGTCGGGCTGTCAGTAATGGAAATCACGCCGGCCGAGGCTGTTCCAGACGCAATCGCTGCGAAAAACAGCCCAGCTGCGACAATTTTTTGAATTCTCATAAAAACTCCGAAAATAAAACAGATTGAATTGAAGGCACAAATACTTTACTCGCGCCACCAGAAGCAAAAATCGCGCCACAACGTTTATGCATTTGTATTTAAATAATTAAAACATCCTCGACGGAGGATGCTCATCTGCAGTGTAAAAATTACCGACAGCCTTTTTCAGCACGAAAAATAAAAGGGGCATGGGCTTCAGTTCTTATCGCACTTTGCCAACCTGGCCGTCGATAATCTGCAGGTCACCACCGCCAACCGTGTTCCGGAACCGACCAGCATGGCTCTCGTCTGCCTGGGCCTGGTCGGCGCCGGTATGAACCTCCGCAAAGGCAAGAAGCAATAGACGGATGGCCGAAGCCATCAGGAATTGATGCCGGCATCCTCGGCCTCGATTCCGGGAAAATGAAACGGGAACGGCGGTTCCCGTTTTTTATTGCCTGGCGGTCGCTCATTCCGGTTCATCAAAATAAAAATTGCATGGCACGTCCATTGCACACCAGCGGTCAAACGCCAGTCCGCTGTCGGATTAGCGACACGTTTGCCTGACACCTTCGCAAGGAGTCCGCCATGCAATTCACCACCAAAGACCTCAATGGCCACAGCGTCGCCGTCGGCGACAGGGTGCGTGTCCTCGACATTTCACCCGATCCGGAACTGGAAGAGGACCAATTGGAGATGTTCATGGACATGATCGGCGCCGACTGCGCGATCGAACGCATCGATGCCGACGGTACCGGCTGGGTGGCGGTGTGGTGGAACGGCGACGAAGGCACGCAACTGACCCTGGTCGGCCTGGCGCCGCGCCAGATGGAGCGGCTGGCCGAGTGAAGCCGGCCGGCGCAGCGTGCTGACTGTTCGATTGCCCGCCGACACGCCATTGCTGAAACCACCCCACACTGCGAAAAAGCCCCCATGTCGGAAACCCCACAATACCCGCCGCTCCTCGCCTACCACGCCCGCACCAAGCACCGCTTCGAAGCCTACGCCGAAGGCCCCGGGCAACTGGATTGGGATGCCCAACCCGAGCCCTTCCGGCGCTATCCCGGCGCGCCGCTCCTCGAATTGCCATTGGCGGCCGACCGATTCGAGCGCCCGTACGGCAGCCTGAACCAGGCGCCGGCCGAGACCATCGCCGCCGACCTCGACAGCCTGGGCGCCTTGCTGGAACTGAGTTTGGGCATTTCGGCGTGGAAAAGCTGGGGGCCGAGTCGCTGGGCGCTGCGCTGCAATCCGTCCTCCGGCAACCTGCACCCGGTCGAGGCCTACGTGCTGAGCGCCGGACTGCCCGGCGTGCCGGACGGCGTGCACCACTACGACCCCAAGGACCATATGCTCGAAGGCCGCGCCCTGCGCCCGGCCGACGGTTCGCGCTGGCTGGCGGTCGGCCTGTCCAGCGTGATGTGGCGCGAGGCGTGGAAATACGGCGAGCGCGCCTTGCGCTACTGCCAGCTCGATATCGGCCATGCGATCGGCGCTGTCGCCTACGCCGCCGCCCTGCTCGGCTGGCGTATCGAAGCGCTGGCCGTACCGGGCGACAGCCTGGCCCGCCTGCTTGGCGTCGACCGCGCGGACGATTTCCCGCCCTCGCGCTTTGCCTACACCGAAGCCGAGGAAGCGGAAATCCTGCTCGCCGTACAGGCCCCTGGACTAGGCGCGCCGCCGGCGGAACCCGGCGACTGGCTGGCGAACGCCGACTGGCAAGGCACACCGAGCCAGATCGATGCCGCCCCCGGCTACCGCTGGCCGGTCATAGCCCAAGCCGCCACGGCGAGCCGGCCGCTGGCGGTGGAATCAAGCCCGCTCCGCTTTCCGGCGCTCCCAGTCCTACCCACGCTGCCCGCACACCCGGCCGCCACCGGTACCGCGCAGATCATCCGCCAACGGCGCAGCGCCCAGCGTTTCGACCCACGAGCCACGCTCGACAAGGCCGCTTTCTATCGCCTGCTCGACGCCACCCTGCCCCGCCGGCAGGCCCCGTTCACCGGCCAGGAAAGCACCCCGGCCATCCACTTGCTGCTCTTCGTGCTGCGCGTCGACGGCCTGCCCAGCGGCCTGTACCTGCTGCCGCGCACGCCGGAAGCGGCCATCACGCTGCCCGCCGTGCTCGGCGCCAGCGACGAACGCTTTGCCGACCAGTGTGCGGTTGCGGACAGCGACCCCGATTGTCCCGCCCATCTCGGCCTGATCCTGCTCGCCACTCTCGAATTGCCGGAAATGCAGCGCCTGGCCCGCGCCCTGTCCTGCCATCAGGACATCGCCGCGACCAGCGCCTTCTCGCTCGGCATGCTCGGTGATTTCTCAGGCGTCGCCACGGACGGCTACGCCTACCGCCGCCTGCTGCGCGAGGCGGGACTGGTCGGCCAGGCGCTCTACCTAGAGGCCGAGGCGGCCGGAGTGCGCGGTACCGGCATCGGCTGCTTCTTCGACGATCCGGTGCATCGCACCTTCGGCATCGCCGATCCACGTTGGCAGAGCGTCTACCACTTCACCGTCGGCACCCCGATCACCGACACCCGCATCGAAACCTCGCCGCCTTACCCGCAGCGAAAACAGGAAACCCCATGACCCCGTGGGGCCAAGCAGCCCGAACCATGCCCCGCTATGGGGCGAATGTTTCACTGGCGTGCAAAAACGGGCTGGCCCGAACGCTTAATGCAGTTCGGCGGCCGCCCCGCCGGTCAGGCAGGCGTAGGACAAAGGCAGGTTGCCGGGCAGCGCGAAGCCGAACAGCAACTCTTCGGCATCCGGCACCGATGCACCGGTGGACAGCACATGCTCCGACAGGCTGGCGAATGCGGCCAGCCGCATCCAGAACAGGGCTTCTTCATTCAATTTCATGGACATGGCACACCTCCGTGAAATCTGCGGCGACAGCTGTCCACAAGCAATCGTTGGGCCTGATGTAAATTCGAGACCAGTGATACCAGAAATGGAAATCGCCGCTTCAACCATTTCGGCTGGGGCAATCGCCAACGATCGCATCAGTTGGCGTACGATACGCTTGCATAAGCGTTCCCTAATCACAGGATAAAAATGCCGAATAATGACTATAACCCGGCGCATCGTGATGGCGCAGGACCAGCAGGGAAAGACTTGCAAGAGGAAGTTCAGGCCCTTCGCGCCGCCAACACCATACTGAAAGAAAGTCGAGAACGCCTGGAACGTGTCCTGGAAGGCTCGGAACAAGGCTTCTGGGAATGGAATCTGGCCACCAATACCTTCTGGGCAAGCGAGCGTTTCGAAGCCATGCTCGGCTTCGCCGTGGGAGAGCGCGATCTGGCTCCCGAAAACTGGCCCACGCTGGTGCATCCCGATGATATGGGCAAAGCCCTGGTCTCGATTGAGCGGCATATCGAAGGCGAGGCCCCTCGCCATGAAGTCGAAATTCGTTGCCTGACCAAATCGGGGGATTGGAAATGGATACTGACGCGCGGCCGCATCGTGACTCGCGCCGGCGATGGAAGCCCGCTGATGATG
This sequence comes from Dechloromonas hankyongensis, assembly GCF_022012295.1. Lineage (GTDB taxonomy): Bacteria > Pseudomonadota > Gammaproteobacteria > Burkholderiales > Rhodocyclaceae > Azonexus > Azonexus hankyongensis. Next base: position 1,743,873 of record NZ_JAKLTN010000001.1, on the reverse strand, counting down.
TCCGGTACGCACACCGACATCTCGGAACAAAAGGCGTGGGAAGCAGAGCTCATGGCGGCCAAGCGCGAAGCCGAACAAGCCAATCTGAGCAAGGCACGCTTTCTGGCCGCGGCCAGCCACGATCTGCGGCAGCCGCTTTCAGCCCTCGGCATTTACATGAACATGCTGCGCCAAAATGCCTCGGCGGCGGAAGCTCCTCTATTCCGGAACATGAGCAACTGCATGGCCAATCTCAACGGGTTGCTCACCGACTTGCTTGATCTCTCCAAGCTCGACGCCGGGGTAGTAGAACCCAAAGTCAGCACCTTCAGCATCCCGGAACTGCTGGACAGTGTGCTGTCGGCACATAGTCCGGTCGCTGCGCAAAAGGGGTTGCGACTCCGCTATCGCTATCGCTCCCTGAACAGCCAGACCGATCCGGTGCTCTTCAGCCGGATCATCAACAACCTGATCGCCAATGCCGTTCGCTACACCGAGCATGGCGGAATACTGGTCGCTTGCCGCAAACACCAGGGAAAGATGTGGATCGAGGTATGGGATAGCGGCATAGGCATACCGCACGACAAGACCAAGGAAATTTTTGAGGAATTCCGGCAACTCGGCAACACGGCACGCAATCGGGGCAGCGGTCTGGGCCTGGCCATCGTCGCCAAAACCGCCGCCCTGCTCGAGCTGTCGATTCGCGTCCGTTCGCGGCCGGGCAAAGGGTCGATGTTTGCGATTGAATTGCCGCCCGGCGGCAAAATCCAGCCATTGGAAAGCTTGCAGCCCGCGATTCGCGCATTGCGTGTTGCTTTGGTCGAAGACAACCCCGTCGTACTCACCGCCATGACGCTGTTCATCGAACAGCGGGGGCATCAGGTGATTGCTGCCGAAACCGCAGTTGCCCTCCTTGAGCGACTGGACGGCCTGGCGCCGGACATTGTAGTTTCCGACTATCGCCTTGATTTCGGGCACACCGGGGTCGATGTCATCGCGGCCGTGCGCCAGGCGTTCGGCGAACACCTGCCTGCCCTGCTCGTCACCGGGGATACCGATCCCGCGTTGCTGCGCAATCTGGCCAGCGATGGCATCGTGGTGCTGCACAAACCGGTCGATGTCGATTGCCTGCACGCCCGGATGGCCGAATTGACGCAATGCCGGCTCGCGCAGGGTGTCTGATCACTTCAGCCTCCCTGCCGGCCGCTTGCCTCAGCCACGCCACTGACATATTCTGAACCTTCGGCCCAGCCCGCGGACTGATCAAACGAGGAGAAATCAATGACACTCAGGAGACAAGTTGTTGCCGCCGCCGTACTGGCCATTGCATCGATCGCGTCGGCCAGCGCCCAGACCCCGCTCACCGAGAGAAATGTCTCGATGAAAATGGCTCAGGCGATCATCGACGGCACGATCGAGCAATGCACCAAGGACGGCTACAAGGTTTCGGTGGTCATCGTCGATAACGCCGGCGTGGTGCATGCGTCGCAGCGCGGCGACGGCACCAATCCGCACACCATGGAATTCGCCCGCATGAAGGCGTACACGGCCCGCACCCGCGGCCAGACCTCGCTCGAATTCATGAAGCTGACCGACAACCCGGCCAACGCCTACCTGCGCCAGATCCCGGGCACGGTGGCCGTCGGCGGCGGCGTCCCGATCAAGATCGGCAACGCCACGATCGGAGCGGTGGGCGTCTCCGGCGCCCCCGGCGGCGAGAAGGACGAAGTCTGCGCCAACGCGGGCATCGCCCGGGTGGCCGACCTGTTGAAGTAAACCTTCCCGACGCTGCCGCCATTGAGCGATGGCGGCGGCGTGGTGTCGCCGGCCAGCGGAGACGGGGTTTCTGGCCCGACTTCGAGCAAAACAGACACCGGAAAAAACTTTCGAGAGATCAATCAGATACAATCTCGCCCCTTGTCGGGAACGCAACATCGCCGCCCGACCCTCCCCCGAAAGTTTTGCTCATGATCACCCTCCGCAACGTCACGCTGCGCCGCAGTTCGAAAGTGCTGCTCGACAAGGCCTCCGTCACCATCAACCCCGGCGAGAAGGTCGGCCTGGTCGGCCGCAACGGCGCCGGCAAATCGACCCTCTTCGCGCTGCTCAACGGCACGCTGCACGAGGACGGCGGCGATTACTCGATTCCCAAGCAATGGGAGATGGGCCAGGTGGCGCAGGACATGCCGGAAACCGAGCAGAGCGCGACCGATTTCGTCATCGACGGCGACACCAAGCTACTTGCCGCCCGCAACGAGGTGCACGACGCCGAGGCCAGCGACGACGGCATGCGGATGGCCGAAGCCTACATGGCACTCAACGACGCCGGCGAACACGATGCCGAATCCCGCGCCCAGGCGCTGATCCTCGGCCTCGGCTTCAAGGTCAGCGAGTTACATAACCCGGTCAACAGTTTCTCCGGCGGCTGGCGCATGCGCCTGCAACTGGCGCGCGCCCTGATGTGCCCGTCCGACATCCTGCTCCTCGACGAACCGACCAACCACCTGGACATGGACGCGCTGGTCTGGCTCGAAGCCTGGCTCAAGCGCTACCCGGGCACGTTGGTCATGATCAGCCACGACCGCGAATTCCTCGACGCCATCACCCAGGTCACGCTGCACATCGACAACGCCAAGCTGGTCCGCTACGGCGGCAACTACAGCAAGTTCGAGGACATGCGCGCCGAGCAGATGCTGCTCCAGCAGGCGACCATGGCCCGCCAGGCCGAGAAGATCGCCCACCTGCAATCCTTCATCAACCGCTTCAAGGCCAAGGCCAGCAAGGCCAAGCAGGCGCAGAGCCGGGTCAAGGCGCTGGACCGCATGGAAAAGATCGCGCCGGTGCTGGCCGAGGCCGAATTCAGCTTCGAATTCCAGGAGCCGCAAAACCTGCCCAACCCGATGCTGTCGATGGTCGATACCGCCATCGGCTACCCGCCGCCGGAGGATTCCCCGGCCGGCACGCCGCCGACCGTCATCGTGCGCGGCATCAACCGCTCGGTGATGGCCGGGCAGCGCATCGGCATCCTTGGCGCCAACGGCCAGGGCAAGTCCACGCTGGTCAAGACCATCGCCCAGGACTTGAAGGCGATCAGCGGCGAAGTGACCGCCGGCAAGGGCCTCAACATCGGCTACTTCGCGCAGCAGGAACTCGACGTGCTGCGCCCGCAGGACACCCCGCTCGAACACATGGTCCGACTGGCCAAGGAAGCCATCGCCGCCGGGCGCAGCAACGTGCCAGGCCGCGAGCAGGAACTGCGCAATTTCCTCGGTACCTTCAATTTCAGCGGCGACATGGTCAAGCAGGCCGTCGGCACCATGAGCGGTGGCGAAAAAGCCCGCCTGGTGCTGTGCATGCTGGTCTGGCAACGGCCCAACCTGCTGCTGCTCGACGAGCCGACCAACCACCTGGACCTCAACACCCGCGAGGCACTGGCCGTCGCGCTGAACGAATTCGAAGGCACGGTGATGCTGGTCAGCCACGACCGCGCCCTGCTCCGTTCGGTATGCGACGAGTTCTGGCTGGTTTCCAAGGGCGGCGTCGGCCCCTTCGACGGCGACCTCGAGGACTACCAGCGCTACCTGCTCGACGAAGCGAGGAAGGCGCGCGAAGAAGCCAGACTGGCAGCCTGACGGCCTTCCTGCCCCCCAACCGCATGAGCATCCTGCCCTTCACCGCCCTGGCCTGCCCGCTCGACGGCGCCCCGCTGCACCGCCAGGGCGCTGCCTGGCAGTGCGCCGCCGGCCACAATTTCGACATCGCCAGCCAGGGCTACACCCACCTGTTGCCGGTGCAGAACAAGCGTTCGCGCGATCCGGGCGACAGCAAGGAAATGGTTGCCGCCCGCCGCCGCTTCCTCAATGCCGGGCACTACCGGCCGATTGCCGATGCCGTCGCCGCCGCGACTCTGGTTGACCTGCCGGTCGACGGCGCAGCGGCCTGCCTCGACGCCGGCTGCGGCGAAGGCTACTACTTGCGGCAACTGGCCGCCGCGGCCGGCGAAGGGCAGAGCCTAGCCATACTCGGCCTCGACATCTCCAAGTGGGCGGTGCAGGCCGCCGCCAAGCAGGACAAGCGCCCGGCCTGGGTGGTCGGCAGCAATGCCAACCTGCCGGCGCTGCCCGGCACGCTCGACCGCGTGCTGTGCATGTTCGGCTTCCCGGTCTATCCCGAATTCGCCCGTGTCCTCAAACCGGGCGGCCGGCTCATCCAGGTCGACGCCGGCCCCGAGCACCTGCGCGAATTGCGCGAAATCATCTACCCGGCGCTGAAGGAAGAACGCCCCGCCGAAACGCGGATACCGGACGGCTTTTCGCTGCTCGCCAGCGAAAGCGTGCGCTATCCGCTGACGGTCGCCGGCCAGGAGCAGATCGCCGACCTGCTGGCGATGACGCCACACCTCTACCGCGCCAGTGCCGAGGGCCGCGCCCGGGCGGCGGCGCTGACCGAGCTGTCGATGACAGTGGATGTCCGGCTGCTCAGCTTCGCGCGCCTTGCCGCCGACTAATCGTCGCTGATCGTGCCGGGTGCTGCTGCTCCCGGCCCCACCCCACACCAATGACGTTGGCAAATCCGTCGCCGACCTAGTCCATCCGGCAGGGTAGGAAGCCACAAAAAGCCGGTCTTGCCTCGGGACAATCGGCATCCAGACCGATACCAGCCGAGGCCTCCATGCACCGAGATTCATGCGACTTCGCGACCACCGGAAAACATTCCCCTTACCAAGTCGGCGGCATCACTGCCCGCAACATTTCTCCCAGTGGGCTCGATAGTGACCTGATCGAAGCGTGGCGATGCCTGGCCGAGCACGCCCTGGTGCCCAATGCCTATCTGACGCCGATGTTCATCCTGCCGGCCCTGACCCATATCGCGCCCCCCGATCCGGTCAGCATCATCCTGATCGAGACCGGGCGCGGCGATCTGATTGGGCTCGGTGTCTTCCAGACCCGGCGCCTGCTGCCCTTTTTCCACTGGCAGGCCCTGGTCAGCTTTCGCTCCAAACACACCTACCTGAGCGGCCTGCTGGTCGATGGTCGGCAGGCGCCGGCGGCGGTCGACGCTTTTTTCGCTTTCGTCAGCCGGCCGGGAAGCGGCTGGCACGGTGTCCGTTTCGACTGGCTGAGCGCCGGCGATGCCCTCGACCGCCTGCTGCAGGAAGTGGCGCACCGGCGGCACCTGTGGTGGTCTGAATCGGCGCGCATGCGGCGCGCCGTCCTGCTGCCTTGGCGCCACGATACGGCAGACCTGATCGCGCGGATACCCAAAGCAGTGCTGAAAAACCTGCACCGTTGCCGGCGTCGCCTGGAGGAGAACGGCCCCACCGACTGGCGAATCCACTACGGCAACGAAGTCGGCGACGAGGTCGTCGAGCGCTTCATCGCCCTCGAGCACATGGGATGGAAAGGCAAGGCGGGCACCTCGGTGCGCGCCGATCCGGCCCATGAACGCTTCTTCCGCGAAATGATCGCCGGCTTCCGCGACACCGGCAGCGTCTTCTTTACCGAACTGCTGCACGCCGGCCAGGTGATCGCCTCGACCTGCAACCTGGTATCGGGCAACGCGGCCTTCGCCTTCAAGATCAGCTGGGACCCCGCCTGCGCCCGCTACTCCCCCGGCATGCTCAACGAACTGCACCTGCTGGAAAGGGCCAAGGAGGCGGTCGGGCATTTCGATCTGGTCGACAGCGGCTCGGTCGAAGGCGGCTTCATCGACAAGCTGTGGCTCGACAAGCGGGAACTGGTGAGCGGCGTTTTCGCCACGACCGGGATCGGCACGCTGCTGCTGGCGCTGGCCGGCCTGCGCCGGCGGATCAGGCAGGTGGCCGCCAGCCTGGGGCGGACCGTGGCCGGCGCCCTGCCCGGCTTTCCCCGCTTCGCACGCAAGACGGGCGGCCTTTGAAAGTCCGGCCATGAGCCGCGACAGACCCCGCCGGGCCGGCGCACCATGACTGCGACCGGCTCCGGCCCCATGCCGACCACGGCGGCCCTGCACCGCCGGGCGCTGTCGCTGGGTACGGTCAATGCGGTCGGCTACGCCGTGCAGTTCGTGCTGCCGGTCGTCCTCGCCCGCTTCCTGAGCGCCGAGTCCTTCGGCGAATACCGGCTGATCTGGCTGGCCATCATGACTGCGATGAGCTTCGTGCCCATGGAAATGCACGGCGTCCTCTACTATTTCCTGCCCCGCGCCACGCCGGCCGAACGGCGGCTGTACGTGCGCCAGACCTGGCTCTACCTGGCCGTCGCCGGCAGCCTCGCCGCCCTCGCCGTCAGCCCGCTCAACCCGTGGCTGCCGGACAGCATCCGTACCCTCGGCCCGACCGCCGCGCTGCTGCCGGCCCTGGTCTTCCTCTACGCGGCGACGCTGCTGCTCGACACCCTGCCGACCATAGAAGAACGCCTGGCCTGGCAGGCCGCCGTAACCCTGTCGCTGGCCCTGCTGCGCGCCCTGGTGCTGTCCGCCGCCGCCTGGCTGACTGGCGACCTGGTCGTCATGCTTTGGCTGCTGCTCGCCGTGCTGCTGCTCAAGGCCGCCCTGCTGGGCATCTACGTCGCCCGCCATCATGGCCTGGCCGGTCCGTGGCTGGGCTGGCGCCAACTGCGCGGGCAATTGGGCCATGCCGCCCCGTTCGGCCTGGCCGACGCGCTCTACCAGCTGCGCGCCCAAGCGGGCCTGTGGGTGGCGGCTGGCCTGTTCCCGCTCGGCCAGTTCGCCGCCTTCTCGATTGCCACCATGCTCGGCCCGCTGGTCAATCTGTGCCGGCAGTCGGTCAATCACGTCTTTCTGCCCAGCATGAGCCGGCTGCATGCCGCCGCCGACTTTGCCGGCACCATCCGACTGAACAGCCAGGCCAACAGCACCGTGTCGCTGGTCGCCTACCCGCTGCTCGCCTTCACCTTCGTTTTTGCCGAAGAACTGATCGGCCTCGTCTTCACGCCCGACTACCTGGCCGCGGCGCCGGCCATGCGGGTCTTCGCGCTGGGCCTGACCGTCCTGCTCGTCGAATTGTCCAGCCTGACGCTGCTCCACCGCGACGGACTGTTCGTCCTGCGCATCAACGCACTGCTGGTCGTCGTGTCGGCCGGCATCAGCTGGCTGGCAGCCCACGCCCTCGGCCTGCCCGGCGCCGCGCTCGGCAGCGTCGCCGCCCTGCTCGTCGACCGCGCCCTGACGCTGCGCCGCATCGCCCGCCACACCGGCATCCCGATCCGCCGCTTGCAGGACTGGACCAAGCTGGCCCGCCTGCTCGGCTGCGTGGTGGTCGCCGGCCTTAGCGCCTGGCAGATCAGCCTGCTCCTGCCCACCGGCCTCGGCGCCGGCAGCCGGCTGGTGCTTGGCGGCCTCGCCCTGACCGGCATCTACGGCGCGCTGCTCAACCTGAACGGCGACCTGCCGAAAATCGGGGCTGCCGCAGCGCCTTGCCCGTCGGCGGAGAAGCGGCCGTAAGCGCGCCTTCCGTCAGGCGGCCAGCTCGGTCAGCCCGACCAGTGTGCAACCGTCAGCACTCAGGCGCTCGCGCAGGTAACGCGCGGTGGCCACCGCTTCCGCCCCGTCGCCATGGACGCAGATACTGCCGATCCGGCACGGCAGGCGCTTGCCGGTGACGCTGACGATGGCACCTTCGTCGAGCATGCGCCGGACGTGGGCATAGCTGGCTTCGGCACCATGGACCATGGCATCCGGGCGGCTGCGCGGCACCAGTTGCCCGTCGTCGAGATAGGCCCGGTCGGCGAAGATTTCCTCGACCACCGGCTGCCCGGCGGCATGGCCGGCCGCACACAGTTCGGAGAGTGCCGGAGCAAGCAGGATCAGCGCCGGATCGTAGGCGCGGATCGCGCGCACGATGGTGTCGGCCAGCGCGCGGTCGGCACAGGCGGCATTGTTCAGCGCACCGTGCGGCTTGACGTGTTGCACACGCAGGCCTTCGGTCCGAGCCATGCCGTCCAGCGCGGCGATCTGATAGAGGATGGCCGCCTCCAGTTCATCCGGCGCCATGGCCATGCGGCGGCGTCCGAAGCCCTGCAGGTCGGGGTAGGACGGATGGGCGCCGACGCCGACGCCGTGGTGCCTGGCCAGTTGCAGGGTCTTCCGCATGACCAGCGGATCGCCGCCATGAAAACCGCAAGCCAGGTTGGCCGAGCCGACCAGCGGCAGCATGTCGGCATCGTTGCCCATGGTCCACGCGCCGTAGCTTTCGCCGAGATCGGCGTTGAGGTTGATCTTGATCGACATTTTGTTCTCCGCGAATTCCAGGTTTATACCGCGTTATGCCGCATACCAGGCCAGTTCGTCGCCGCGTATGGCGCCGCTGATCAGGTTGCCGTCGTAAAGCGCCGCCTCATCGATCACGCCGGGCGGGCGGAAGCTGCCCAGCGCTTCGCACCAGCGGCTCACCAGTTGGGCCTGCTCGCGCAGCGCGGCGGCTGCCTGGGCATGGTCGACGGCGACGAAATGCACCTCGTCGCCCGGCCGGACATGCGCCAGGCGCGCCAGATCGGCGCGGATGACCGTGGCGATCTTGGGATAGCCGCCGGAAGTCTGGCAATCGGCCATCAGCACGATGGGCTGGCCATTGGCCGGCACCTGGATGGAACCGGGCGCCACGCCGTCGGAGACGATTTCCGCCCCCTGCTCGTTGTGGCTCAATTTCCCGCCGTCGAAGCGAATGCCCATGCGGTCCATGTCGCGGGTCACGCGGTAGGGCGTGCCGAGAAAGGCAGCCAGGGCTTCCGGCGTGAAGTAGTCGTCCTGTGGCCCGAGCAATATCCGGATCGGCCCCGACTCGACCGGCCAGTTCAGCGTTCCGCAGGCTTCCACCCACGGATTGCCGGTCAGCGGATCGCATTGCAGGCGGTCGCCAGTGGCCAGCGCCCGCCCCTCGACGCCGCCGAGCCGCGCCCGCAGATAGGTCGAGCGGCTGCCCAGTTGCAGCGGCACCTGAAAACCGCCGGAAATACCGACACAGGCGACACCGCGCGCCACGCCGCCGATGCGCACCACATCCCCGGGGAACAGCGTCGCCGTCTGCCAGGCTTCCACCTTGAGCACGCGGCCGCGGGTATTGACCACCTGGGCCGTGATCTCGCCAGCCAGCGAAATGCGCACGGTGCCGGACAGGGCCTTGAGGGACGGGCCGCCCAGACAGACTTCCAGCACCGCGGCATCGGGATCGTTGCCGAGCAAGGCGTTCGCTGCGGTCATCAGGAAGGGATCGAGCGCCCCGGACACCGGCACGCCGATATTGCGATAGCCGTAGCGGCCGCGGTCCTGGATGGTGACGGCGAGGCCAGCTTCCGTGACTTCAACAATAGCCGCCATCACGCCCCTCCTTCGCGCATCAGGCTGGCCAGATCGAAACTGCCAGCAGCGCATTCACGATCAATCTCAGCATAGGCGGCCGAATCGATGGCTTCCCAGACCACCTGGTCGCCCGGCGCCAGCAGGGCCGGCCGGCGCGCATTGGCCGCGTCGAACAGGCGAATCGGCGTGCGCCCGAGCAAACGCCAGCCGCCCGGGCTTTCCCACGGATAGGCGGCGCACATGCGCCCGGCGATGGCGATCGAGCGGGCCGGCACGACTTTGCGCGGACTGGCCAGGCGTGGCATGTCCAGCACCTCGGGCACGCCGCCCAGGTAGGGGAAACCGGGCAGGAAGCCGAGCATGTACACCGAGAACACGCTGTCGGTGAGCAGTTGCACCACTGCCTCCGGGGTCAGGCCCTTGGCCGCCGCCACGTCGGCCAGGTCCGGCGCGCAGTCGGCGTCGAAGCAGACCGGGATGTGCCAGCGGCAACCGGCGGCCGACAGGATGCCGCTCTTGCCGGCCAGTTCGCCGAGCAGGTCGCGCAAGGCCATGGCATCGGCCTGTTCCGGCCGGAAATGGACAGTCACCGAACGGAAGGTCGGCACCCATTCGACCACGCCCTCCAGGCGGCCGTCGCCGGACAGCGTATCGAGCAGGCTGCAGAAGCCGAGCACCCGGCCGTGGATGGCCGGATCGATGGCCGACCCGAACTCGACAGTCCAGGCGGCATCGCCGACGCTGAGCAGGCGGACGGGCAAAATGGAGGAATCAGCGGTCATGGCCGTAAGAATCGCTCAGGGATAAAGGCCGCGCAGCTTGCGGGCCATGAGAACCCGTTCGCAGCCGAGGACGAAGGCGGCAGTCCGCAACAGGATACCCTTGCTTTGTGCGGCTTCCCAGACGGCGGCGAAGGCGTCGCGCATGATCTTGTCGAGGCGGGCGTTGATCTCGTCTTCCGACCAGAAAAAGGCGCTGATGTCCTGCACCCATTCGAAATAGCTGACCGTGACGCCGCCGGCATTGGCCAGCACGTCGGGGATGACCAGGATATTGCGTTCCTGCAGGATCAGGTCGGCCGCCGGCGTGGTCGGCCCGTTGGCGCCTTCGGCCACGATCTTGGCGCGGATGGCCGGGGCGTTCTTCTCGGTGATCTGGTTTTCCATGGCGGCGGCCACCAGGATGTCCACTTCGCAGCCCCAGAAGTCGTCGCCGCTTATCGGCTCGGAACCCGGCGCGCCGGCCAGGCTGCCCGTCTCCAGGCGATGCTTGCGCACCTGGCGTACATCGAGACCGCGCCCGTTGTGGATGGAGCCGGTCTCGTCCTGGATGGCCACCACCTTGGCGCCGGCATCGGCGAACAGTCGGGCGGCCGCCTCGCCGACGTTGCCGAAACCCTGGATGGAAACCTTGGCCCCGGCAATGGCAATACCCAGGTGGCGAGCGGCTTCGACCGTGCAGATGAAGACGCCGCGCCCTGTCGCATCGTGGCGGCCGAGGCTGCCGCCGAGCGACACCGGCTTGCCGGTGACAACGCCGGTGGTCGTCTTGCCCTGATTGACCGAGTAGGTATCCATGAACCAGGCCATGATCTGCTCGTTGGTATTGATGTCCGGCGCCGGGATGTCCTTGTCCGGGCCGATCAGGATGTTGATTTCGCTGGCATAGCGGCGGGTCAGCCGTTCCAGTTCCTCGATGGTCAGCTTTTTCGGATCGACCCGGATGCCGCCCTTGGCGCCGCCGTAGGGCACATTGACCACGGCGTTCTTGATCGTCATCCAGGCCGACAGCGCCATCACTTCGGTCAGCGTGACCTCGGGGTGGAAGCGGATGCCGCCCTTGCCCGGCCCGCGCGACAGGTTGTGCTGGACGCGATAGCCCTCGTAGTGGGCGATGACGCCGTTGTCGAGGCGGATCGGGACATCGACGATCAGCGAACGCTTCGGCCGGGTCAGGGTTTCGACCCAGGGCAGCAGGGCCTTGTCGAGGTAGGGTTCGACGCGGTCGATCTGGACCAGATAGGTTTCCCAGGGGCCGAGCGAGTCCCGCGACAGGTAGGACGGAATCTTGGCGGTGTTTTCCATGAATTTCTTTCGCGCAACTCCCCGCCGGCGGCACCGCGCTGTGCGCCGGGGAGACTGCGTTGACTGTTGAGGGAGAGGTTTAGGCGGGTTGCAGGGCCAGGTCGCGGCCTTGCGTTTCCGGCAGCGGCAGGCAGGCCAGGATGACCAGCAGGTAGCCGCCGGCAGCGAGCACGCCGATTACTTCGCCGAGCGGGTTGGAGGTGCTCAGATAGCCGACCAGGGCGGGCGACATGGCACCGGCAGCGCGGCCGAAGTTGTAGCAGAAGCCCTGCCCCGAGCCGCGCAGCTCGTTGGGGAATAGTTCGGCCAGGTAAGCGCCCATGCCGGAGAAGATGCCGGACAGGAAGAAGCCGAGCGGGAAGCCGAGGAAGAGCATCAGGCCGTCGGTGATCGGGATGTGGGTGTAGATGTAGACCAGCGTCCCGGCGCAGGTGGCGAACAGCATGAAGCAGTAGCGGCGGCCGAGCTTGTCCGACAGGTAGGCGCTGGTCAGGTAGCCGATGAAGGAGCCGAGGATGAGGACCAGCAGGTAGCCGCTGGTGCCGAGCACCGACAGCTTGCGCTCGACCTTGAGGAAGGTCGGCAGCCAGGTGGTCACCGCGTAGTAGGCGCCCATCATGCCGGTGGACAGCAGGCTGGCCAGGATGGTGGTCTTCAGGAGGCGCGGCGAGAAAATTTCCCAGAAATTGCCGCCGCCTTCGGCCTTCTTCTTGGCCTGGGTGGCGTGGAAGACCTCGGGGTCCTTGATATTGCGGCGGATGTAGAAAATCAGGAAAGCCGGCAGAATGCCCAGCCAGAACAGCACGCGCCAGGCCTGCTCGGCCGGCAGCACGGCATAGACCGCCCAGAAGGCGATGGCGGCAGCACCCCAGCCGACGGCCCAACTACTCTGGACGAGGCCGACCGCCTTGCCGCGATGCTTGGCCTGGATCATTTCGGCAATCAGCACGGCACCGACCGACCATTCGCCACCGAAGCCGAAGCCCTGCATGGCGCGGGTGAAGAACAGCTGCTCGAAGGAATTGGTGAAGCCGGACAGGAAGGTGAATAGCGTGAACCACATCACCGTCCATTGCAGCACACGGACCCGCCCGTACTTGTCGGCAAGGATGCCCGCCGCCCAGCCGCCGATGGCCGAGGTGACGAGGGCGCCGGTAGCGATGTAGCCGGCTTCTACCTTGCTCATGGTCCACGCCGCCATCAGCGTCGGGATGAGGAAGGTGTAGATCATGTAGTCAAAAGCATCGACGCCGTAGCCGGCAAATGCGGCGACGAGCGTCTTTCTTTCATTGGTGTTCGTTTCGGATATCCACACGGTTTGTCTCCTGAATGAGTGGATTAAAAGCCGTCGCTATCGCTCTTTGGCGAAATCCGGCGAAGAAGTGCTCTCTCGTTGAAACTTGGGTATTTGCGCCCCTAGAACGCCAGTTCGCTGTCCAGCAGGTCGGTGACCAGCATGGCGCCCGGCGCGTGGGTGATACAGAAATCCGGCTTGGCTTCCATGACCACGGCTTGCGGCGTGACGCCACAGGCCCAATAGACGGGCATTTCACCGGGCAGGATATCGACCGCATCGCCGAAATCCGGCGTGGCCAGGTCGGCGATGCCGATCAGGGCTGGATCGCCGAGATGCACCGGCGCGCCATGCACGGCCGGCACGCGGGCCGTCACCTGTACGGCGCGGATGGCGTTGGCCGGGGTCATCGGCCGCATCGACACCACCATCGGGCCATGGAACGGGCCGGCCGGTGCCGTCTGGATATTGGTCCGGTACATCGCCACGTTCTTGCCCTGGGCGATATGGCGCAGCGGGATGCCGGCGTCGATCAGCGGCTGTTCGAAAGAGAAGGAGCAGCCGATGACGAAGGTCACCAGATCGTTGCGCCACAGGGCGCCGATGTCGGTCACCTCGTCGACCAGTTCGCCCTTGCGCCACACCCGGTAGCGCGGCACATCGGTGCGGATGTCGAGATCGGCCCCCAGGCGCGGCAAGCGCGGATCGCCCGGCTCGGACACGGCGAGCAGCGGGCACGGCTTGGGATTGCGCTGGCAGAAGCGCAGGAAGTCGTTGGCCAGGGCTTCGGGCAGGATGACCACGTTGCCTTGGACGAAATGCGGCGCGGTGCCGCTGGTATGCCCCGACCAGCGGCCGGAACGGATGGCCTGGCGCGCTTCCAGGCCGGTTTGGGCGAGCAGCTGCGTAGGCGCAGCAGGTGTCACTGTCGTCATGTTGTCTCCGGTTTTTTTGTAATGTGCGCCGAGTATGCGCTGACGTTTTGGGCGCCCACAAACGAAAAATTTCTTTGTGAGTCCATCGATTTTTTTGGAGTCGCCTACTGCCCGGAAAGGTTTTCGGCGCTAAGCTGTGCGGCGGGGCACACGGCTGGCCCCTGCCCTATCGCCAGGAGAGCCCGTGAATCTGCGTTTTGTCGAAGCCTTCGTCTGGGTCGCCCGTCTGCAAAGCATCTCGCGCACGGCGGAGAAACTGTTCCTGACCCAATCCGCCGTTTCCTGCCGTATTGCCGCGCTGGAGGAGGAACTGGGCGTGCCGCTGATCGACCGCCGCGACCGGGTCTTCCGCCTGACCAATGCCGGCAACCGCTTCCTCGACTACGCCGAACGCTTCCTCGCCCTGCAACTCGATCTCAAGCGCGAACTCGGCACCCCGGAGCAATTGCCGCTGTCGCTGCGCGTCGGCGGCATCGAGACGGTGCTGCATACCTGGCTCATTCCGCTGATGGAATCGCTGAAGGGCGAGTACCCGAAGATCGAATTCGAACTCAATGTCGAAATGACCCATGTGCTCAACGAACAGGTCCGCCGCGGCGGCCTCGACCTGGTTTTCTCGGCCTCGCCGGCCATCGGCCAAGGGATTGCCAACGAAGCCTTGGCCCCCATGGAAATGGTCTTCGTCGGCCCATCGAATGTGGATGAAACGCTGCCGCTGAGCATCGCAGCGCTGCTCGACACCGAATTGCTGACCTTCCAGCGCGGCTCGCAACCCCATGTCGCCTTGCTCGAATCGCTCGGCAACGCAGGGATCAGCGACAAGCGCGTGCATACCATTTCGTCCATCTCGGCGCTGGTCAAGCTGGTGGAAAGCGGCTTCGGCCTGGCTACGCTGCCGCGGGCGGCGGCGGAGGAACTGCGCAGCCGTCACCACATCACCCTGCTGGCCAGCGAACTCCCACTCCAGCCTCTGCCGCTCTACGCCAATTACTGGAGCAATCCCGGTTCGCCCGAACTCGACGAAGCCATCGCCCGGGCACTGGCCTTCGCCAAGGCGAAGGCGTAAAGCGAAGCCGAATCGATCAGCCGCCCGATAACCCCAATTTCATCCCGCCGCCATGCCGCCTTTTTTAACCCTCTCCCCCACCGAAATTGAATTTACCGCCATCCGCGCCCAAGGGGCCGGCGGGCAGAACGTCAATAAGGTGTCGAACGCCGTCCATCTGCGCTTCGACATCACCGGCTCCTCGCTGCCGCCGGAAATCAAGGAACGCCTGCTCAAGCTGGGCGATCAACGGATCAGCAAGGACGGGGTGGTGATCATCAAGGCGCAGGAATTCCGCAGCCTGGAAAAGAACCGCGCCGAAGCGCTGCGCCGCCTGGAACTGCTGGTGAACAGCGTCGCCGTGCTGCCGCGCAAACGCCGACCGACCAAGCCGACGCACGGTTCGGTCAAACGGCGCCTCGAACAAAAGGGACGGCGGGGGGAGATCAAGGCGGGACGGCGGTCGACCGGGGACTGAGCGGGAGAGTGCAGGTTTTCGTCGGCAAAGCTGCCGAAACCGGCAGCCGGCAACACGCAAAGCATTTCACCCGAGCACGTCGGGCGGTTCGGAAATGCCGCACACGGCGACGCCTGCGTCACCCGGCCCTTCGCAATTGGCGACATCGGCCAGAGCCAGGATGCCAACCAGATGCTTGTCGTGATCGACAACCGGCAGGCGGTGCAGCTTGATATCGCCCATATTGCGCGCCACATCCGAGATTTCCGCATCGTCGTAGCAGTATTTGACGTCCGAACTCATCACGTCGCGCACTTTGGTACTGTCCGCCGCCTTGCCTTTGGCGATCGCCCGGACCGTGATATCGCGGTCGGTGATCATGCCGACCAGCTTGTCGTTCTCGCCGACGGGCAGGCAACCGATGTCGCAATCGGCCATGATCCGGGCAACGTCATACAGGCTCTGATTGGGATTGGCGACTTGGACGTCGCGGGTCATTGCTTCACTTACACGCATGGCGGGACTCCTTTCGTACATCGTTCATGCTGATTCTCGACGTCGAGCAAGCCGCATTCCCGCCAGGCCCACAGGCAGCAAATGGCGTCCATCTGCCACCGCCGACTGCTAGATGACCGGATTTGGCGTGCAAATTTGGCCTTGTCCTGCAGCTTTTACCGGTAACCCCCGCCCCCGGAACAATCGTTCAATCGGGCATGACAACTACTGGCCCCGCCACGCCGACAAGGCCTGCAAACCTTGCTCCAGTGTCAAAAACAGCCGGACGCCGGCGGGTGGCGACAGGCGCTGGACGCCGGCACCGCCTGCCCACAAGCCAACCGTTGACGGCAGCAGTTGTCTGAGCTGTTGCAGCAAGTCGGGAATCTGGCGCGCGGGGAAGGCGGAAGAAAAAGACAGACTGACGATGTCGGCCCGGTGCGCCGCAGCGGCATGGCCGATTTCGATCAATGGCGTCTGTGCACCGAGGGATATGCACTCGGCGCCTTCCAGCGCAAATAGCGCTTCCACCATCAGCAAGCCGAGCAAATGTTGCTCGTCAGGAACGCTGGTCAGCAAGACGCGAGGCGTACCGACACCCGATGGCAGGACGGCGATGGCCTGTCGCAATACCCTTTTGGTCAATTCCGAAAACAGGTGTTCTTCGAAGACCGCGATGCGGCCATCCTCCCAGGCATCGCCGACGCGCTGGGTGAGGGGCGCCACGACGTCCTGGACAAAACGCTGCAGGCCGTGGCGCACGAGACGTTGCTGCAGCGCCTGCAGGTAGCCGTTGGCGTCGTGCTGTTTGATCAGCGCCAGCAATTCCTCCAGGCCCTGCGTATCGACCGTGGCGGCTTCGACCCGCGCCAGGCGGGCATGCCGCGGCGCCAGCATGGCCAGTTCGTCAGCCGGTAGCGCCAGCAGCTTTCCGGGGCGATGCCCTTGATCCATAAGGCGTTTGACCAAGCGTAGCCGCTCGACCTGTTCGGCCGGATAGGCGCGTTCGCCGTTGGTATCGCGCTCGGGTAGCGGGAAGCCGTAGCGCCGTTCCCACATGCGCAGGACGTCCTTCGACAATCCGGTATCACGCTCGACGGCGGCAATGCTGAAATTTGGGGTATTCATAATTTGTCCTGAACAAATGTTAGACAAACCGTTGACAAGTGCTCTTTTGAACACTACTGTACGAACAAAAGCACGCTTTGTCTAGGACAAATAGAGGTTGAGCCCTATGAAAATACAACGCATTGCCGTCATCGGCGCAGGTATCTCCGGTCTGGCCAGCGCCTGGTTGCTCTCCCGTCCGCATGACGTGACGCTGTTCGAAGCCGGCCCGTACTTGGGTGGGCACACCAATACGGTAGACGTCACGCTGGAGGGAAAGACGCACCCGGTCGATACCGGCTTTCTCGTATTCAACGAAAAAACCTACCCCAACCTGATTGCGCTGTTTGGGCTTCTCGGCGTTGAAAGCGTCGAAACCGAGATGTCCTTCGCCGTCAGCCTGGAAAACCCGGATATCGAGTGGGCGGGCAGCAATCTGGCGACCATCTTCGGCCAGAAGCGCAACCTCGTGCGGCGCAACTTCTGGACGATGCTTTCCGACATCCTGCGCTTCAACCGCGAAAGCACGGCCTGGCTGCTCAGCCACCCGGAGGATCGGCAGAGTCTGCGCAGCTTTCTTGATGCCGGCGGCTATTCGCGGGCCTTCGCGGACTGGTATCTGCTGCCGATGGCGGCGGCGATCTGGTCCTGTCCGACGGGGCAAATGCTCGACATGCCGCTCGCCACCTTCATCCGCTTCTGCTCGAACCACGGCTTGCTGCAGGTCTTCGACCGGCCGCTGTGGCGTACCGTCAAGGGCGGTGGTCGCGAGTACGTGCGCAAGATCGCTGCCCAGCTCACCGATGTTCGTACCGCTTGCCCGGTCACGGCCGTGACCCGCGAAGGGGCGGGTTTGCGTGTGACTCATGCCGGCGGCAGCGAATGCTTCGACCAGGTCGTGCTGGCCTGCCACAGCGACCAGAGCAAGGCGATCCTCGGCATGACGGCGAGCGACGGCCAGCGCGAGGTGCTATCGGCCATCCGCTACCAGCCCAACCGCGCCGTACTGCATACCGATCCGGCCCTGCTGCCGCGCGACCGCAAGCTGTGGTCGGCGTGGAACTACTTCGCCGGACAAGGCGAGCCTGGCGATCAACCCGTCGGTGTCTCTTACCTGATCAACAAATTGCAGCCGTTGCCCTTCGCAACGCCGGTGGTGGTGACGCTGAATCCGGCGCGCGAACCCGATCCTGCCAGGGTCATCGCCGAATTCGACTATGCCCACCCGATTTTCGACGGCCCGGCCATCGCGGCCCAGGAACGGCTGGCCGAGGTGCAGGGTGAAGGG
The DNA here is from genome assembly GCF_022012295.1 of Dechloromonas hankyongensis. GTDB lineage: Bacteria > Pseudomonadota > Gammaproteobacteria > Burkholderiales > Rhodocyclaceae > Azonexus > Azonexus hankyongensis. The sequence continues at coordinate 1,725,892 of NZ_JAKLTN010000001.1, read as the reverse complement.
GGCATCTGGCTGGCCGGCGCCTGGGGTAGCTACGGTTTCCACGAGGATGGGCTGAAGTCCGCGCTACGCGTCGCCAACGGCCTGGGCGTGAAAGCGCCCTGGCAGGGTGGCGTCGCCGCGTTGGCGCGCGAAGCCGAGAGCGCCTGAGGCCGCATCATGTACGCCCAGCCCAGAATCTTCCTCGGCCACGTGATGCATCGGCGCTTGCGTCCGGTGGTCCATGCGTTCGTCTATCCGGTGTTTTATGTGCAGTTACCGCTGCGCAATCTCCGGGCGGCGGCGTGCGCCCTGTTCTCCATCGACCGCAGCAACGTGCTGAGCTTGCAGAGTCGGGATCATGGACCGCGGGATGGCAGTCCCTTGCTGCCGTGGATCGAGAAGCTGCTGGCCGACCATGACCTGCCCAATGACGGCGAGATCGTGCTGCAGACCTTCCCGCGCGTGCTCGGTTACCTCTTCAATCCGGTCAGCTTCTGGTACTGCCACGACCGCAACGGCAATCTCGTCGCCATCCTGGCCCAGGTTAACAACACCTTCGGCGGCACGCACAGCTACCTGTTGCACCGGCAGGGGAACCCGCTACCCGATGGGGTCGAGCTGTACGCCGACAAGCGGTTCCACGTCTCGCCATTCAACGACATCGAGGGTGGCTACCGCTTTCGCTTCCAACTAGCACGGGCGCAGCAGCTATGTCGGATCGATTACGACGATGCCGAAGGCGAACTGCTGCTCACTTCGATATCCGGCAAGCCGCAGGCGTGGTCGGCCGCGGCCTTGCTCAAGGCCTTTTTGCGCATGCCGTTCCTGACGCTGGGCGTCATCGCCCGCATCCACTGGCAGGCGCTCAAGCTCTGGATAAAGGGCGTGCCGTTCCGCGGCGCGCATCCCGCTCCCCGCCACCTACAGGAATCGACCAAATGAACCAGACCGTCAATCAGGCCCTGATCCTGCGCGGCCACGAAGTGCAGAACCGCGACACCAGTACCGTTTTCTCGCTCCTCGAAAAGCTGACCAGAGGGCTGCTCGAAGTCCGCCTGCCGAATGGAACCAGCGCGCTGTTCGGCAACGGCGAGCGCGGCATCACCTTGCAGGTCCATGACGAGGCGATGTTCGGCCGCGTACTGGCGCGCGGCGATATCGGGCTGGCCGAGGCCTATCTCGACGGTCAGTGGGATTCATCGGATATCACCGGGCTGCTCGCCTTGCTGGCCCGCAATCGCGACGTGCTGGCCAGAGCCGTCTATGGTTCCTGGCGGCAACTGCTGGCGGCGCGCCTGCGCCACTGGTTCAACCGCAACAGCCGGACCGGCAGCAAGCGCAACATCATGGCCCACTACGACCTGGGCAACGATTTTTACCGCCTGTGGCTGGACCCCAGCATGAGCTATTCGGCCGCGCTGTACCGCCCGCAGGACGACGGCTCACTGCTCGCGGCCCAGCATGCAAAATACCGGCGCATCGTCGACCGCCTGCAGGCGCAGGCCGGCGAAACGGTACTCGAAATCGGCTGCGGCTGGGGCGGCTTCGCCGAAATGGCGGTGCAGGAGGGCCTGAAGGTGACGGGCCTGACGCTGTCGCCCGCACAGTTGGAGTGGGCGCAGCGTCGCGTGCCGCAGGCCGATCTGCGCCTGCAGGACTATCGCGATACGACGGAGCAGTTCGACCACCTCGTCTCCATTGAAATGTTCGAGGCCGTGGGCGAGCAGTGGTGGCCGACCTATTTCGCCACCGTCGCCCGCGCGCTGAAGCGCGGCGGCAAGGCGGTGATCCAGAGCATCACCATCCGCGACGACCTGTTCGCCAGCTATCGGCATGGTACCGATTTCATCCAGCAATACATTTTTCCCGGCGGCATGCTGCCGTCGCGCAGCGCCTTCCGCCGGGCCGCCGAACGGCAAGGCCTGCAGGTGACCGACGAATTTGCCTTCGGCACCGACTATGCGGACACGCTCGCCGAATGGCGTGCCGCCTTCGAAAGCAACTGGCCGCAGATTGCCGAACTGGGCTTCGATGAAACCTTCCGTCGCCTGTGGCGCCTTTATCTCTGCTATTGCGAGGCCGGCTTCCTGGCCGGGAATATTGATGTCGTCCAGTTCGAACTCACTCATCGTTAATGCCGGGGCGCTGCAAGATGCCAGCAAAACGAAGTACTGCAGCAGGCAGTCAGGAAACAGCCACCCGGCGTCGGATACACGCCGCAGTTTGCTGCTGGCGCTGCTCTCGGCGCCCGCGCTCGTTCTTCCGGAGAGCGCCCACGCCAACAGCGAACTCCTCGCCGGGCTCAAGCGCTGGGGCAGCGGGGAATTCCGCCGTTTCGGATTCCTCGTCTATGAGGCCACCCTATGGGCCGGCGATGACCCGCAACGTCCGCCGCTGGCCCTGCGTCTCGACTACAAACGCAACATCGAAGGCAAGGCCATTGCCGAGGCCAGCGTCAAGGAAATGCGTCCTTTCGTGGCGGACGAGGTGATGCTCAACCAATGGGGCGAGCAATTGCAGCGGATTTTCCCGGACGTGAAGCCGGGTGATCATATCCTCGGCGTCTACCGCTCGAGCGGAGCGCGGTTTTATCAGGGAGACCGGCTGATCGGCGCCATCGGGGCGCCCGGTTTTGCCGAGGCCTTCTTCGCCATCTGGCTGGATGCGCGAACGAGTGCGCCGGATTTGAGAGCGGCGCTGTTGCGTCGCGGGTGAGGCGATGGTCACGGCGTGTTCGCTGACTTGCGTGGCGCACCCCATCCTGGTGTTCGCGCCATGACCGCGAGCCGGATTTTCGCCTACGGAGCTCTCGGCCTGCCGCTGGCCTTCGCCGCGCTCCCCATCTATGTCCACATCCCCCGCTACTACGCTGACACAACCGGCCTCGACCTTGCCATCCTCGGCGCCATCCTGCTCGGCGCTCGCCTGACCGACGCCTTCGTCGACCCATGGCTGGGCTGGCTGGCCGACCGCCTGCCGCGCCGGCGCATGTTGGCGGTGGCGCTATTGCCCTTTGCCCTCGGGTTCACCGCTTTGCTCAACCCGCCGCAGAATCTCGTAACGCCCTGGCTGATCGCCTCCCTGGTGCTGACCTATCTCGGCTTTTCGGCTGCCTCGGTGGCCTATCAGGCCTGGGGCGCGGCCATGGGCGGCGATTCGGTAATACGGACCCGGCTGACCGCGGCACGCGAAGGATTCGGGCTGCTCGGCGTAGTCCTCGCCGCAGCCCTGCCGGGTATCTTGGCCAATGACCTGAGTGTCGGCACCGCCCGTCTGTCATGGGTTCTGCCCCCCTTGTTGCTGCTGGCAGCCGCCATCACGCTGTCCTCGGTGGATGGCGCCACCACGCCGCGCCATCCATCCACGCGGATGCTGGGCAGCCTCACCCGAGCGCTGGCTGACCAGGCGTTTGTGCGCCTGCTGGTGGTGTTCGTGGCGAATGGCATTGCCGCCGCGCTACCCGCCACGCTGTTCCTGTTCTTCGTAGCCGATGTGCTGGGTGCCGTAGCCGAGAGCGGCGCCTTGCTCGCCCTGTATTTCGTGGCCGGTGCCGTTTCGCTGCCGCTGTGGGTCAGGCTGTCCGTGCGCCTTGGCAGGGTGCGCGTCTGGGCGCTGTCCATGCTCGTGGCGATGCTGGCCTTCGGCTGGGCCGCCCTGCTCGGCCCGGGCGACCTGCTTCCGTTTGCGGCCATCTGTCTCGCCTCCGGGCTGGCTCTGGGCGCCGACCTGGCCCTGCCGGCGGCCATTGCGGCCGATCTCGGCGAGCGGCAGGAGCAGGCCGGGGTGTGCTTCGGTATCTGGAATTTCGTCACCAAGCTCAACCTGGCGCTGGCCGCCGGGCTGGCCCTGCCGCTGCTCGATGTGCTCGGCTACCGGCCGGGCAGCGACCATGGGCAGACGGCCCTGATCGGCGTCTATGCCCTGCTGCCGCTCACTTTCAAGCTGCTGGCCGCCAGCCTGCTCTGGCGCTGGCGCAACTCCCTGGAGATACGCTCATGAAACTGCTGACCGCTGCCCTTTTTTCCCTCGGCCTCACCGCCTGCGCTTCGACCGGCGTCGAGCAGTACAAGGCCGAACAGCCCGCCCTCGACCTGAAGACCTACCTGAACGGCACGCTGGACGCCTGGGGCATGTTCCAGGGACGCTCCGGCGAAGTGAAGAAGCGTTTCCACGTCGTCATCGACGCCAAATGGGAGGGCGACACCGGGGTGCTCGACGAGAATTTCAAGTGGTCGGACGGCACGACTTCGCGCCGGGTATGGACCCTGAAGCGCCAGGCTGACGGCAGCTATCGCGGCACCGCCGACGACGTCGTCGGCGAGGCGGTGGGCGAACTGGCCGGCAATGCGCTGCGCTGGCGCTACGTGCTGGCGCTGCCGGTAGATGGCAAGACCTACCACGTCGATTTCGATGACTGGATGTTCCTGATGGACGACAAGGTGATGCTGAATCGCTCGTACATGTCGAAATGGGGCTTCAACCTGGGCGAAGTGACGCTGACCTTCGTCAAGCGTTGAGAGCGCAGGCAAGGAGGCAGCGATGAACCCGAAAATCTCCGGCTGGACCGGCCGTCGGGTGTGGCTGGTGGGCGCCTCGAGTGGGATCGGTGCGGCGCTGGCCACGGAACTGGCCCGGCGCGGCGCCCGGCTGGCGCTGTCGGCGCGTTCTGCCGACAAGTTGCAGGCGCTGGGCATCGAGGAAGCCTTGCTGCTGCCCTGCGACGCCACCAATGCGGCCGCACTGGCCGATGCCCGCCAGAGTTTGCTGGCGGCCTGGGGCGGCGTCGATCTGGTGATTTATCTGGCCGGCGACTACGTCCCGATGCGCGCCGATGCGTTCGATCTGGCCCGTGCCGAGCAGGTCATCGCGGTCAATTTCAACGGCGCGCTGCGCCTGGCCGCCACCGTGCTGCCCGACCTCAAGCCGGGCGGCGGCATTGCCTTCGTGGCCAGCGTCGCCGGCTACCGCGGGCTGCCCAAGGCGTTGTGCTACGGGCCGGGCAAGGCGGCGCTGATCCACTTTGCCGAATGCCTGCATCTTGATCTGGAAGCGCGCGGCATCGGCGTCTGGGTCATCAACCCCGGTTTCGTGCAGACCCGGCTGACCGCCCAAAACGATTTCGCCATGCCGGCGCTATTGACGCCCGAACAGGCAGCTAGCGCCACCCTGGACGGCTTCGCCACGGGCCATTTCGAAATTCATTTTCCGAAGCGCTTCACCCGCGTGCTGAAACTGCTGTCGCTGCTGCCCTACCGCTGGTACTTCCCGCTCATCCGCCGCTTCACCGGAGCCTGACATGGATCTCGAGCGCCTGATCACCTTCTTCCAGGAGCTGACGCCGGAAGCGGTGGAACGCTTTCCGGAGTTCTACGGCGCCGACGCCTATTTCAAGGACCCGTTCAACGAGGTACGTGGTGTCCAGGCCATCGCGGGCATCTTCGCGCACATGTACCGCCAGGTCGAAGCACCGCGCTTCGAGGTCACTGAGCGCATCGCCGATGCCAGCGGCGCCATGCTGGTCTGGGATTTCCACTATCGCGTCCGCCGGTGGGGCCGGAGCGAAATGCAGCGGATCCGCGGCGTATCGCATCTGAAATTCGCTGCCGACGGCAAGGTCATTTATCACCGCGACTACTGGGATGCGGCCGAGGAGCTGTACATGAAGCTCCCCATTCTCGGCGGACTGATGAAGTACCTGAGAACGCTGTTTGCCACATAGCACATGCGCCCCTGTAGGCTTTCCGACAAGCCGCCCGACAAGTCCGCTCACGAAACGCGCCATACCGTTGTTTTAATTAATAAATACTGACTGGCACAGCGATTGCTGAATAGGCTCCGAACAGTTTTCGAGGAGCCTACATCGTGGAACTTCCCGTCATCAGCAACAGCGCCCCGGCCGAGGGCGGCGGTTGTTCTTCCAGCGGCTGCGGCACCGCGCCGGATGCCCTCTCGCACCTGCCGGACCACATCCGAGCCAAGGTGCAGGACCACCCCTGCTATTCGGAAGAGGCGCACCACTACTTCGCCCGCATGCACGTGGCCGTGGCGCCGGCCTGCAACATCCAGTGCAACTACTGCAACCGCAAGTACGACTGCTCCAACGAATCGCGTCCGGGCGTCGTCTCCGAGCTGCTGACGCCGGACCAGGCGATCAAGAAGGTCCTCGCCGTTGCCGCCGAAATCCCGCAGATGACGGTGCTCGGCATTGCCGGCCCCGGCGACCCCTTGGCCAACCCGGGCCGCACCTTCGAAACCTTCGAACAGCTCTCCGCGCGCGCCCCGGACATCAAGCTCTGCGTGTCGACCAACGGCCTGAACCTGCCGCAGTACGTCGACCGCATCGCCCAGCACAACATCGACCACGTGACGATCACCATCAACTGTGTCGATCCGGAAGTCGGCGCCAAGATCTATCCGTGGATCTACTGGGAGAACAAGCGGATCACCGGCGTCGAGGGCGCACGCATCCTGATCGAGCAACAGCAGAAGGGCTTGCAGATGCTGACCGACCGCGGCATCCTGGTCAAAGTGAATTCAGTGCTGATTCCCGGCGTCAATGACGAGCATCTCAAGGAAGTCTCGAAGATCGTCAAGGCCAAGGGCGCCTTCCTGCACAACGTGATGCCGCTGATCGCCGAGCCCGAGCACGGCACCTACTACGGCATCATGGAGCAGCCGGAACCGACCCCGGAACAGTTGCAGGAGCTGCAGGATGCCTGCGCTGGCGACATGGCGATGATGCGCCACTGCCGCCAGTGCCGCGCCGACGCGGTCGGCCTGTTGGGCGAGGATCGCGGCGACGAGTTCACGCTCGACAAGATCGACGTCATGGACGTCGATTACGAAGCCGCCATGGTCCGCCGTAAGGTGGTGCACGACGAGATCATCGAGAAGCTGGAAGCCAAGCGCGGAGTCGCCAAGCCCAAGGCCGAAGGCATTCCCGAAGGTTCGCGGCCGGTGCTGATGGCGGTCGCCGGCAAGAACGGTGTCGTCGCCGAGCACTTCGGCCATGCCAAGGAATTCCTGATCTACGAGGCCTCCCCCGAAGGCGTGCGCTTCCTCAGCCACCGCAAGACCGAGTTGTACTGCGGCGGCATGGATTCCTGCGGCGACGGCGACGTGGTCGACGAAGGCGCCACCGAATCCCTGCTCGACCGCAACATCCGCGTGCTCGAAGGCTGCGAGGTGGTGCTCTGTTCCAAAATCGGCTACGAGCCGTGGGGCAAGCTGGAAGCCGCCGGCATCGCGCCGAACGGCGAACATGCGATGGAGCCGATCGAGGATGCCGTGATGGCTGTTTATAAGGAAATCGCGGCGACCGGGAAACTGCTTCCCGCCGCAGAAAGCCTGAAGGTGGCGTAAATGGCCCTGCAAATTACCCAATCCTGCGTCAATTGCTGGGCTTGCGTCGATGTCTGCCCGAACGACGCGATCTACCAGGACACGCCGGATTTCCTGATCGACGACGGCAAGTGCACCGAATGCCTGGGCGATCACGGGGTGCCGCAGTGCGCGGCGATCTGTCCGATCGAGATGGCGATCGTCGATGAGCTGGGCGAGTTTTTGAACCCGCCGGGGTCGCTGACCGGGATTCCGATTGAGAAGTTGAAGGAGTTTGGGTTGTGGCGGGAGGCGGCGTAATGCCGGTTTCTTTGCCTTCGCTGCTAAGGGGGGAACCGTTGGGTTCTGTCCCTTCTTATGCGTTGGCGTTTGCGCGACCGCTGCTTTCCGCCTTGAGGGCGGGCGTACTTTTTCTTGCTTCGCCAAGAAAAAGTAGCCAAAAAGAAGGCGACCCCTGGGTTGGCGCCCCTTCGGGGTTCCTTGCGCTACTCGGCAGGCCGGGCGGCTTGCCTGAACTCGCCTGCGGCTCAGACAAGGCAAGCCGACTGCCCCCGACCCACCTGCGTTGCTCAGCGCCTCTCAAGGGGATTCGAAAGGCGTCTCGGCTTCAGACGCCGTCCGAAAAGCTGAGTGCAATAGTCGCCCAACGTTGCCAGAAACCAAGGCCGCCGGCCGAACCCGGATGGTTCACCGGGCCCCTTGAGAGGTGCCGAGCAACGCAGGGTCTGGCGGAAAAAGGGCGAGGACTGTCTGAGGCCCATCGGGCCGAGTTCCGCAGCCCCCGCCAGTCCCGAGTAGCGCAGGGGACCGGCGCAGCCGGCACCGACCCAGGGTCGCCTTCTTCTTTGGCTACTTTCTTCTTGGCGACGCAAGAAGAAAGTATGCCCGCGCCTCAAGCGCGGAAACCAACGCTTGAGGTACGAAGAAAACAAACCCCACAGCAATCAACCGAAACCTAACTCCCTATGGCCACCATCACCTTCTACGAAAAACCCGGCTGCAAAGGCAATCTCCGCCAGAAAACCCTGCTCGCCGCCGCCGGCCATACCGTCCAGGCCAAGAGCCTGAAGGCTGAATCCTGGACAGCCGACCGCCTGCTCCAGTTTCTCGGCCAGCTCCCCGTCGCCGACTGGTTCAACCGCGCCGCGCCAGCCATCAAGAGCGGCGAGATCGTCCCGGAAACCCTCGGTTTCGAGGACGCCCTGCACCTGCTGCTCGGCAACCCGCTGCTCATCCGCCGGCCGCTGATGGAAGTCGGCGAGGAACGCTTGGTCGGCTTCGACGTCGCCCTGGTCGATGCCTGGCTGGGGCTGAACAACGTCGAGTTGCCGGAGGGCAACATCGAGGCTTGCGTGCATGGTCCGGAAGGCCACGGCAGTTGCGGCAGCCACGCCCATGAACACGAGGAAGCCGAGCATGCCTGCGGCGGGTCTCACTAAGACAGCCGTCGAACTGGCGCCGGGCGTCCACTGGGTGGGGGCGCTGGACCCGCATCTGCGCAATTTCGACATCATCCTGAAGACCGCCAACGGCACCAGCTACAACGCCTACGTAGTGCGCGGCGAGCAGGGCGTGGCGGTGATCGACACGGTCAAGGAGGAGTTCGCCGACACCTTCTTCGCCCGCCTCGAATCGGTGGCCCGCTACGACGAGATCACCGTCATCGTCCTCAACCACCTGGAGCCGGACCACAGCGGCGCCCTGCCCGAACTGCTGCGGCGTGCCCCGCAGGCCCGGGTCTATCTGTCGAGCCGGGCGCAGATGATGCTGAAGGCCCTGCTCAAGCCGACCGGCGAGAAGGCGCCGGAGTACATCCCGGTGACCACTGACGACGAGGTCGATCTCGGCGGCCGCACCCTGCGCTTCCTGCACACGCCCTACCTGCACTGGCCGGATACACAATGCACCTATCTGGTCGAGGACGGCCTGCTGTTCACCGGCGACATCTTCGGCTGCCATTTCTGCGATGCCCGGCTGTTCAACGACACGGTGGGCGATTTCCGCTTCTCGTTCGAGTACTACTACGCCCACATCATGCGGCCTTTCCGCGAGTACGTGCTCGACGCCATCGCGCTGATCGAGCCGCTCGCCATCAACCTGATCGCCCCGGCGCACGGCCCCATCCTGCGCCATGCGCCGCGCGACTACGTGCATCGCTATCGCGAACTGGCCACGCCGCGCCTGTTCAACGAAGCGCGCAGCGAAAAGACACTGGTCATCTTCTACATCTCGGCCTACGGCAACACCCGGCGCATGGCCGAAGCGCTGGCCGCCGGCGCCGAGGCCATCGGCGGCGTGCGCGTTTCGCTGTACGACCTGGAAGGCGGCGAATCCGGCATCTTCACCGACCTGATCGAGGAAGCCGACGGCCTCGCCTTCGGCAGCCCGACCATCAACGCCGACGCGGTCAAGCCGATCTGGGACGTGCTGTCCTCGCTGACCACGGTCAACGTCAAGGGCAAGCTGGGTGCTGCCTTCGGCTCCTACGGCTGGAGCGGCGAGGCGGTGCGCCTGATCGAGGACCGCCTGCGCGGCCTGAAGATGCGCGTCCCGCTCGAAGGGCTGCGCATCAAGCTGGTGCCGGATGCCGGCGAACTCGAGGAATGCCGCAGCCTCGGCGAACAACTGGCCCGGCACCTGACCGGCCAAATGAAAAACCGCGAGATCGACCTGGCAGCGCTCGCCTAAACGACAAGGGGAAAAACCATGCCTAAAGCCAAAGTCACCTTCGAAGATATCGGCGTCTCGGTCACCGTACCGGCCGGCACCCGGCTCATCGAAGTCTCGGAAAAAGTCGGCGCCGGCATCACCTACGGCTGCCGCGAGGGGGAATGCTGCACCTGCCTGACCAAGGTGGTGTCCGGCAACGAAAACCTCGCCCCGCCGAGCATCCTGGAAGACCAGGTGCTCAAGGACAACCTCGCCCCGCGCGGCCATCGCCTGGCCTGCCAGGCGCAGATCATCGGCGGCGAAATCGTCGTCAAGCCGGCCTGACGCCCCCGCCTACCGAACAAGATTAAAAGCAAACGCCCGACCGCATCAGAGAACACCCAGATCAACCCGCCATTCCGGAGAAACACAACATGGCCCTCATCACCTTCAGCAGCCCGCTGCATAAAGACAAGACCGTCTATGCCGTCGCCGGCAGCCACACCCAGACCATCCTGGCCCTGGCCAAGGAACACCACATCCCCATCGACTTCGGTTGCCAGGAAGGCAATTGCGGCACCTGCCTGGTCAAGGTGTCGTCCATGGACGGCAAGCGCGCCCCGATGGGTGGCCCGCTCAACGTCCGCGAAGTCGCCGCGCTGACCGAACTCGGCCACATCACCAAGGCCGAGATCGACCAGATGTACGTCGACGACATCCCGCCGACCCAATGGCGCCTAGCCTGCCAGATGATCGTCCGCGACGAGGACATCCTGGTCGAATATCCCAGCAAGTGAGTTCGAGCAAATAAGGCCCATGCCATGAACGGTCCGGATCGCCTGCCTTACCGGGCAACGCTGCTCGCCGAACTGCTGTCCTCACCGGCAGGGAAGCACGCAGCGGGCGATCCGAACCGCGTGCTGCTGGCCAGCATCGTCGCCGGTCAGGCCAGCGGCGAAGGCTGCCTGCCGGCGCATCTCGGCCTCGGCCCGGCGGCCTGCCACACCCTGCTCCTCGCCTACTTCCCCGGCTGCGCCGTGCGCCTGACCGAACGCGCGGTCGAATCCATCCCGGAATGGAGCGACCTGCAAAAGCTCCTCCTCGAAAACCGCGCCTGCCAGTCGCCGACCGAACTGCTGGTCGCCAATATCCTGGCCACCGCCTGCGCCGGCCGCGACCACCTGTGGCAAGACCTGGGACTGGCCAGCCGCGACGAACTGAGCCGGCTGATGTGGGTGAATTTCCCGGCCCTCGCCCGTGCCAACAGCGGCGACATGAAGTGGAAGAAATTCCTCTACCGCCAGTTCTGCGCGCAGGAAGGCATCTACGTCTGCCCCGCCCCGTCGTGCGGCGTTTGCGCCGATTACGCCAAATGTTTTGGACCGGAGAACTGATCGCCCGTACTGCGCCGGTCCGCCGGCGCCCGGCCGGCGACCCGCCGCTCTCGCCGCTGCTTGAGCACGCCACCGCCGCCTATCTCGGGCTGGCCATCGGCGACGCGCTGGGCGCCACCGTCGAATTCATGACCCCGAGCGAAATCCGCCAGCAGTCCGGCGCACATCGCGACATCGTCGGCGGCGGCTGGCTGCGCCTGAAGGCCGGCCAGGTCACCGACGACACCACCATGTCGCTGGCCCTTGGCGACGCCATCCTGGCCCACGGCCGCGTCGACGCCAAGGCCACCGCCGATGCCTTCGACGCCTGGATGCGCGCCAAGCCGGTCGATATCGGCAACACCATCCGCCGCAATCTGATCACCTACCGCAAGACCGGCAACCCCGAGGCGCCGCCCTCCGAACACGACGCCGGCAACGGCGCCGCCATGCGTGTCCTGCCCGTCGCCCTCGCCACCTACGGCCAGGCGGAGGATGCAGTCCGAGCCGCCAACGCCGCGCAGGCCCACACCACGCACCACAACGCGCTGTCCGACGCGGCCTGCGAAGTCCTCATCCTGATGGTGCAGGATTTCCTGGCCGGCAGGGATGCCATTGCCGTCGAGCGCCAGCGCATCGCTCCCTTCATCGAACGCTTCCCGGTCTTCGCCTACGACCGCAAGCGCCGCGACAACCCGAGCGGCTTCGTGGCCGAAACCCTGCAAGCCGTCTTCCAGGCCTTCTTCGCCACCGACAATTTCGAAAATTGCCTGATCGACGTAGTCAACCGCGGCGGCGACGCCGACACCACCGGCGCCATCGCCGGCATGCTCGCCGGCGCCCGCTACGGCCTGGCCGCCATCCCCCGCCGCTGGCGCAACGACCTCGACGGACGTATCCACCAGCGCTGCCGGGATCAGGCGCAGGCGCTGATCGGAATGTGCAAGGCTGGGGCCTGACGGCCGGGCAAGGAAGCCCGAAAATGTCCGGCGCCTGAGCCGGTTGTAGCCGGGTCGGATACGGCGCGAAGAAATCCCATTAGAATGCCCGGCGTTCAGTTTCCCGCCAGAATCAGCCCCTTGTCCCGCGCCGAACGTCTCCTGCAATTGATGCAGACCCTCCGCCGCCATCGCCAGCCGGTTCCCGGCCAGGCCTTGGCATCGGAACTCGGCGTCAGCCTGCGCACCCTGTACCGGGATATCGCCTCGCTGCAGGCCCAAGGCGCCGATATCGAGGGCGAGGCCGGCCTTGGCTATGTCCTGCGGCCGGGCTTTATGCTGCCGCCCCTGATGTTTTCCGAGGACGAGATCGAGGCTTTGGTCCTCGGCTCGCGCTGGGTGGCCGAGCGGGGCGATCCCCGGCTGGGGGATGCCGCCAGGAATGCCCTGGCCAAGATTACCGCCGTGCTGCCACCGGAACTGCGCCACGAAGCGGACAGTTCGGCCCTGCTGGTGGGGCCGGAAAACCAGACCGCCCCTGCCGACCAGCTCCTTTTCCAGATCCGCACCGCCATCCGCGCCGAACGCAAGCTGCAGGTCGGCTACCGGGATGTGCAGGGAGAAGAAACCAGCCGCATCCTCTGGCCCTGTGCCGTGGGTTTCTTCGACCGCTGTCTGGTGATGGTGGCCTGGTGCGAATTGCGCCGGGCCTTCCGGCATTTCCGCATCGACCGCATCGGCAGCCTTGCCATCCTGGAAGAACGCTACCCTGAGCGCCGCCAGGCGCTGCTGCAGAAATGGCGGCAACAGGAAGGCATCCCCGCCCGGTAATTCGACTGCTGACAGAAACTGTCACTGGCTGCTTCTACGATTAGCCCATGGATCGGCCAACCCCGGCCGGTTTCACCAACCTGATCGGAGAATCGCCATGAACCATCCCAATTTCCTGCTTCTTTACGTCGCCCAACCCGCGGCCAGTGCGGCTTTCTATGCCGATCTGCTGGGCTGCCAGCCGGTCGAGGCATCGCCCACCTTCGCCATGTTTGCCCTGGACAACGGCACGATGCTGGGCCTTTGGGCCCGCGAGACGGTGGCGCCCAAGGCAGTTGCCGGAGCAGGCGGCGGCGAACTGGCTTTCGCCGTAGGCGACGATGCCGAGGTGGAACCCCGCCACGCCCAATGGAAGGCCAAAGGCATCGCCATCGCGCAGGCACCAACCAGAATGGATTTCGGCTACACCTTTGTCGGCCTTGATCCGGATGGTCATCGCCTGCGGGTCTTTGCCCCGAGCCAGCCATGAGCCGCAACTGGATCGCCGTCGCGTCGGCGGAACACGTCCGCATCGGTCGGGCCGGCGGCTTCATGCAGGTGTGCCATGGCAAGGCGGCGCCCCTTCGGCGGATACGGCCAGGGGATGGTGTCGTCTATTACTCGCCGACCGATAAATTCGGCGAGCCGACTCCCCTCCGCTGCTTCACGGCCCTCGGCCGGGTAGTGACCGGCGAGCCCTACCAGGCGGACATGGGGAACGGCTTTCACCCTTTTCGCCGGGATGTGCGCTGGGCCGAGGCCAAGGCGGCCCCCATCGCCCCGCTGCTGGACCGGCTGGAATTTTCGGCAGGTAAGAAGAACTGGGGATACCAGCTCCGTTTCGGTCTGTTCGAAGTGTCCGACCATGATTTCGAACTCATTGCCCGGGCTATGGAGGCAGAGGCGATGGCGTCCGCTGACTAGAGGCAGAACGCGAGACCGAGCACGGTTTTGTGTTGCCGCTTGTCGCCAGGAAACCGTGGGCTGCACTTCGTTTCCTTGCTGGTACAGGCGTGGCCGGCAAGCACGTGCCGCCGTCGAGCACGAACACCTCCCCTTCTTCGGCAGGGGCAGCGACCAGCCCCTCGGAAAACCACCATTGACAACGAATTGCAGGTACGCCGACACTTCTGACATTGCTGGCGAATGTCTATGTCGTTCTATGAAATTCAACTTCCCCAGCGACTATTAATCAGAAAAAAAAGAATGCCATGAACACAGTACCGGCCAGTGCGATTTCAGTCATCGACGCCCTGACTGCTCACGTCGCGCTTCTGGACGGCGATGGCCTGATTGTCGCGGTCAACGAAGCATGGAGGCGCTTTTCCGATGACAACGGCAGCCGCCTTCCCTGCTACGGCATTGGTAGCAACTACGTGGAAATGCTCGAACGACTTGCCACCGCCTCCATTGACGACAGTTCCGGCAGTAGTGACGACCAACGCATCGCCGGCGCCGTCGCGGCAGGCATCCGCAGCGTACTCGCCGGGCATTCACCCAAATTTCAGATGGAGTACCCTTGCCACGCGCCTTGGGAGCAACGCTGGTTCCTGCTCACGGTTACGCCTTTTCCGTCCGGCAGCAATATCCGGATCGTCGTCTCCCACGAGAACATCACGCAGCTTAAGGCCGCAGAGGAACAAGCCCGCGAGCAAGGTATCCGCCTGGCCAAGTCCTTCAGCAGCATGATCGAAGCCATCGCGCTCGCCATCGAGAAGCGAGATCCGTACACCGCGGGCCACCAGCGGCAGGTGGCCGCCCTGGCGACAGAAATCGGGCGCATCATGCAGCTCGGCGAAGAGCAGTTGTTCGGCCTGCACCTCGGCGCAACGATCCACGATATTGGCAAGATTTCGATCCCCGCGGAGATTCTCAATCGCCCGGGAACGCTATCCCAGCCGGAGTACGCGATCATTCGCTGCCACTGCGAGATCGGCCACGAAATCCTGCGCGGCATCGAATTTCCCTGGCCGATTGCCGACATGGTCCTCCAGCACCATGAGAGGCTGGATGGGAGCGGTTATCCGAATGGCCTGAAAGGCGACGCGATATGCCTGGAGGCACGAATCATCGCAGTGGCTGACGTGTTCGACGCCATCATTTCGCACCGCCCTTATCGACCGGGCCGCCATTTGAACGAGGCGCTGCGCGAACTGCGCGAGGGTCGGGGCAAAATCTACGATGCCGACGTTATCGATGCCGGACTCTCCTTCTTTGCCGACGTGGACAGCGAATGGCATCGGCGGCATCGCATTTTTCAATAAGAGCAGCTGCCGTATAACGGATGGACATACGATGCAGCCAGCTGCAGCTGGAACAGGGAAACATCGACAGGATCGCCTGGGTGGCGAGTACCCCTGCACATTGATGGCGCTGACGCGCCAAAAACCAGCCGACAGGAGCCCCCCCCCAGGCTCCTAACGCCCTCTCGTCAGCGCATTCCGCAACAACTCAATAAACGCCGTAGTCCGTGTCGGTATCAGGCGTCTGCCCGGGGTAACACACCACAGGGTGACGGTGGGCAGGGACCAATCGGGGAGCACGCGCTGGAGCAGGCCTTGCTCCATCATTTTTTCGGCGAAGCGCTCGTCAAGGGCGACGATGCCCATGCCGTGGGCGGCGAGGTCGCGCTGCAGGCTGGGTGAATTGGCGGCCAGCGGGCCGTTGGGCAGGCCTTCCCAGGTTTCGGTGCCGCGCGACAGGCGCCATGGCAGCGCTTCTCCATTGCCGCCGATCAGGCGCAGGCCGACGTGGTCGAGCAGTTCGGGCGGGCTGGCCGGGATGCCGTAGCGTTTCAGGTAGGCCGTGCTGGCGTAGAGGCCGTTCAGCATGTCGCACAGCTTGCGGGCAACCAGCGTGCCGTCGTCGGGCAAGCGGCTGGCGGCGCGCACGGCGAGGTCGAAGCGTTCGGCCAGCAGATCGACGCGGCGCGGTGACAGGTCGAGTTCAAGGCGCACTTCCGGATAACTCGCAGCGAATTGCAGAAGCAAGGGGGTCAGATCCAGTTCACGGAAATCGGGCGGCATCGAAACCCGCAGCACGCCGCGCGGCGTGCCCTGCCGATGCAGCGCCATGGCCGAGGCGGCTTCGGTTTCTTCGAGCAGGCGCTTGGCGTGGTCGAGGATGCGCTCGCCGAACTCGGTGATCGCCAGGCGGCGCGTGCTGCGCGTCAGCAGGCGCTCGCCGAGCTTGGTTTCGAGCGCCGTGATGCGCCGCGATAGCGTCGATTTCGGCAAGCCGGTACGCTCCGCTGCCTTGGAAAAGCTGCCCGCCTCCATGATGTGGGCGAAGAGGATCAGGTCGTTGGCATCGAGGCTCATCGGTGTCTCTACTGTTTCATTAGTGGAACAATAATACCCATTTCAACGGCTTCCGACCCACATATTCGATCAATAGAATGAGCTCCATGGTTACGGCAGATGCCGGCCTCGTACCCCACCCCACCTTGGAGAAAACGATCATGAAAATCCTGCAAATCAACGCCAGTGCCCGTTCCGCCGGTGCCAACTCGACCCGCCTTGCCGACAGCATCACGGCCCGCCTGACGGCGCAAAACCCCGCTGCCGTGGTCGACCTGCGCGACCTGGCCAGCGACCCGCACCCGGTGCTCGACGAACCGGCGCTCGGCGCCTTGTTCACCCCGGCCGAACAGCGCACGCCGGAACAGGCGGCCCGTGTCGCCCTCGACGACGCGCTGATCGCCCAGGTTCAGGCGGCCGACGCCATCGTGCTTGGCGTGCCGATGTACAACTTCGGCGTGCCGGTGCAACTGAAGACCTGGATCGACGCCATCGCCCGCGCCGGCGTCACCTTCCGCTACACCGCCAACGGCCCGGAAGGCCTGCTCAAGGGCAAGAAGGTCTATGTCGCGCTGGCCCGCGGCGGCCTCTACCGCGACACCCCGGCCGATTCGCAGACGCCGTACCTGAAGAACGTGCTGGCCTTCCTCGGTATGACCGACGTCGAGTTCATCTTCGCCGAAGGTCTGGCCATGGGCGCCGAGTCGGCGGACAAGGCCTTCGCCGAAGCCGAGGCACGTATCGACGAAATCTTTGCCTAAACAGATGGGGCGAGGCGGCGGCTTGTGCGGCCGCCCTGCCCTTCAAAGGAGCACCTAGTCATGAGTACAGTTTCCAGCACCAACAGCACCGCGTTCCGCAGCGTCGAGCGTCTGGTCCAGGGGGTTCCGACCTCCGACGGCGCCGGCGTCCGCCTGACCCGCGTGCTGACCCAACACCTGCAGCGCCGGCTCGATCCCTTCCTGATGCTCGACGCCTTCCGCAACGAGAATCCGGACGACTACATCGGCGGCTTCCCCGACCACCCGCACCGCGGCTTCGAAACGGTCTCCTACATGATCGCCGGCCGCATGCGCCACCACGACAGCGCCGGCAATGCCGGCCTGCTCGGCCCGGGCGGCGTGCAGTGGATGACCACCGGCAGCGGCCTGATCCATTCCGAGCTGCCGGAACAGGAAGCCGGGCTGATGGAAGGTTTCCAGCTCTGGCTCAACCTGCCGGCCAAGGACAAGATGATCGCGCCGAACTATCGCGACATCCCGTCCGAGACGATCCCGGAATTCACCACCGCCGACGGCGTGCGGGTGCGCGTCATCGCCGGCGCCAGCCAGGGTATCGCCGGTGCGGTGCAGCGCCCGCACACCGAGCCACTCTACCTCGATGTGCATCTGCCGGCGGGCAGCCGCTTCGTGCAGGCGATTCCGGCCGGCCACAACGCCTTCACCTACACCTATCGCGGCCGGGTGGACATCGGCGGCACCGGGGTGGCGGACCACCACATGGCCATCCTCGCCAACGATGGCGCCGGCGCGGTGTGCATCGAAGCGCCGGAAGCGGCGCGGGTGCTGATCATCGCCGGCCGGCCGCTGAAGGAGCCGATTGCCCAGTACGGCCCGTTCGTGATGAACACCGGCGAGGAACTGCAGCAGACTTTGCGCGACTATCAGGCCGGGAAATTCGAGGCGGCGGTCGTCCAATCGCTGTGATAGCAAGCGCGGCCCCGGTATCAGTCGCGGCCGCGCCTTGCGGCAATCCGCTTCAGCCACTTACCCGCTGTTCGCGCATCAGCCGCTTGTTCAGTTTGCCCACGCTGGTCCGCGGCAGGGCTTCGACGAACTCGACCCGGTCGGGTACGCCGTAGCGGGAAATCCGCCCCTGCTCGGCAAAAGCGCGGACATGGGCCTGGATCTCCTGAATGGTGACTTTGCCCACGGCATCCGGCTTGAGAACGACCAAGGCCAGCGGCCGTTCGCCCCATTCCTTGTCCGGCAGGCCGATGACGGCCGTCTCGGCGACGCCGGGATGGCGGCCGATGATGTCTTCCAGTTCGAGCGAGGAAATCCACTCGCCGCCGGTCTTGATCACATCCTTGATGCGGTCGGTGACCTGCAGGTAGCCGTCGGCGTCGATATGGCCAACGTCCTGGGTATGCAGCCAGCCGCCGGCCCACAGTTGCTCCGACGCCTCGGGATTCTTCAGATAGCCCTGGGTGAGCCACGGCGCGCGCACCACCACTTCGCCGGGGCTGCTGCCGTCATGGGGCAAGGTGGCCATCTCGGCATCGACCGTGCGCAGATCGACCAGCGGTATCGGGCGCCCGGTTCGCGTCCGCGTTGCTACATGCGGGGCGGCGTCGGGATCGGCATCCGGCGGCACCTGCGCCAGCGTCAGGATGGGACCCGTTTCCGACATGCCGTAGCCGGCGAAGACATCGATGCCCTTCCGTACCGCCAGCTCGGCCAGCCCGGTGGTCAGCGCCGAACCGCCGATGATCACCTTCCAGCGGGAAAGATCGACCTGGCTGGCATTAGGGGCCGTCAGCAGCATGTTCAGGATGGTCGGTACGCAATGGGAAAAGGTGACCCCTTCGCGTTCGATCAGCTTGAGGATGGTCTCCGGCACGTAGCGCCCCGGATAGACCTGCTTGACCCCGGCCAGGGTGGCGACATAGGGCAGGCCCCAGGCGTGGACGTGGAACATGGGGGTCAGCGGCATGTACACGTCGTCGCGATGGAAGCTTCCCTGTTGCGGCATCAGGGCCAGGGCGCCGGTGACCGCCAGGGTGTGCAGCACCAGTTGGCGATGGCTGAAATAGACGCCCTTGGGCAGGCCCGTCGTGCCGGTGGTGTAGAAGGTGGTGGCGCGGGTGTTTTCGTCAAAATCGGGAAAGTCGAAGCGATCCGGGCAGGCCGCCAGCAGGTTTTCGTATTCCCCGGCAAAGCCGGCTGGGAGGCTCGTTTCATCGTCGGTCAGCAAGACGAATTGACGCACCGTGGTCAGTTCCGGCCGGATCTGCTCCAGCACGCCGAGGAAATCCCGGTTGACCAGCACAATGTCCGCCTCGGCATGGTTGAGGGTGTAGAGAATCTGCTCCGGCGACAGGCGAACATTGACCGTCAGTAGTACGGCGCCCAGCATCGGAACGGCAAAGAAGCATTCCAGATAACGGTGGCTGTCCCAGTCCATCACCGCGACCGTGTGGCCGCCGGCGATCCCCAGGGCGCTCAGGGCATGCCCCAGGCGGCCGATGCGGCGATTCAACTCGGCGTAGCTGTAGCGGCATTTGTCGGCATAGACGATCTCCTGCTCCGGACTGGTCGCCAGCGGCGTGTGCAGCAGTTGCTTGATGAGCAGCGGATAGGCATAGGCGGAAGGCGCTGCATCGATCGGTTTGGCTGACATGGCTAGTCCCTCCTGTTGTCCAGCGCGGTCGCAGCTTTACGCCAGTTGCGTGAAGCTGTGAATCAGGGGCGCCACAGCGAGCAGGCTGCCGGCCTTGGCAATTGCTTCACCGACGTGCGGCGTGGCCATGTGCGCAGCGACAGCCGAACTATTGGCCCACTGCTCAATGGTGATGAAATCGGCGGGATTCTCATCATCCTGAAACAGCTCGTAGCTCAGGCAACCCGGCTCTTTCCGGCTGGGGCCAACGAGATCGATCAGGATTTGCCGCACCTGGGCGGCCGCACCGGGCTTCGCTGAAATTCTGGCTATGATCTTTACCATCGCTCTCTCCATTATTTTTCGAAAGCCGCGCCGCCGATCCACCTATGCAACGTGGAGTACCCCCGGTGTCAAAAGTTGCATCGGCTTTCTCGCCCCAGGCCGCTCCATGTCGGTCGCCACCTGGTGCCATCGCGCCAGACAGGCGCAATATAGCGGGCATCGCGGACGCTTCCGGATACGCCATGCCCCTCCCCCGCCCCGTTTCCCGCCCAGTCTCCCATCGGCAAGCACATCAGCCACCGCTGCTTCGCCTCGGCCTGGTCTGCGGCCTGCTCGGCCCCGCGCTGTGGGCGGCGGCCATCGCCCTGGCCGGCGAATTGCGCCCCGGCTTCGATCATGTCGGCCAGTACATCAGCGAACTCGGCGAACGGGGCAGCACGACCGAACTGTTCATGCGCTTCGGCGGTTTCGTCGGCAGCGGAGTCCTCATCGCCGGCTATGCGGCGGCTTTTCAGGCGACGGTGGCCCGGGTCACCGCTCGTCCGTGGTTGACGCTGCTCGTCGCTGCGCTCATCGCGGCGGACGGCATCGGCCGCATCGGCGCCGGGATATTCCCTTGCGAACCGGGCTGCGCCGCACCGGAAGTCATCAGCCAGCGGCTGCACGGCCTGTCGGCGACCATCGCCTTCCTGTCCCTCGCTGCCGCCGCCCTGCTCAGCGCCGTCCTGTTTCGCCGGGACACCAAGCTGCGCCCGCTCAGCATCTACTCATTCGCCTCGGGCTGTACCGGCCTGATCTTTCTGGCGCTGATGTCGGCGAGCGAAGCAACGCACATCCACACCGGCCTCCATGAGCGGCTCGCTTCGGGAGTGCTGACGCTGTGGGTGTTCGTCACCGCATCGCGGCTGCGCAAGCTGGGCCGGACATAAAGGAGTTAATTGTGGCAAGTTGGTCAGGAAGTCAAAAAACTGACACGCGCCAAAATGGCGGCTAGCGGAAAGACATAGCAGGCGGGAGGCGGCCAGGAGTTGCCTATCATCTGACTTGCCGGATACCTACCGTTCAGATTGGTTGTTTGCAGATGGCAACGGCAAGCACTCCACCAAGAAATGTCCCACCAAGACGCTTGACCTTCCCATGATGGGAAGCTCCATCATGGGTTTATGGCAAACCCTTTGGAGATTCAAATGTCCGCTCTTCTGGATTCAGGCACCGTCCTCGAGCTCAGGCTCGGCATTGGCGGGATGAGTTGCGCTTCCTGTGTTTCGCGAGTAGAGACAGCGCTTCGGCACGTTGCCGGCGTAACGGAGGTTAGCGTCAATCTTGCAACCGAGGAGGCGTCGTTGAAAACAGCGCCAGGAGTACGTATTGAAACGCTGACGGAGGCCGTTCAAAAGGCCGGATACGAAGTCGCGATACAAACTATTGAACTCAAAATTGACGGCATGA
Organism: Dechloromonas hankyongensis; assembly: GCF_022012295.1. Taxonomy (GTDB): domain Bacteria; phylum Pseudomonadota; class Gammaproteobacteria; order Burkholderiales; family Rhodocyclaceae; genus Azonexus; species Azonexus hankyongensis. The sequence goes on along the minus strand of NZ_JAKLTN010000001.1, from coordinate 1,704,388 downwards.
GCTGCGCCACCTGTGCAGGTCGGGTCGAGAAAGCATTGTTAAAAGTCCCTGGCGTCCTGGATGCTTGGGTCAATCTCGCAACCGATAAGGCAACGGTTGAAGCGCTATCGAGTACGACGTTTTCCATGCTGGCGGCGCCCGTTGTAAAAGCCGGTTACACGGTGCATCCGGTCATGGAGCAACAACCGGAAACCGCTGGAAAGCGTATTCCCGAGTGGTGGCCGATTGCCCTGAGTGCCTTGCTGACGCTACCGTTGATGGCACCCATGTTGCTCAGCTTCGTCGGCGTTCATTGGATGCTCGACGGCTGGGTACAAGTCGCACTGGCAAGCCCCGTTCAGTTCTGGCTGGGGTGGCGTTTCTACCGTGCCGGATGGAAAGCCGTCAAGGCTCTGGCGGGCAATATGGATCTGCTGGTCGCACTCGGCACCAGCGCCGCCTACGGTCTCTCGGTCTATCTGCTCATACAGCGTGGTGATGAAGGCGCCTCCCATCTCTATTTCGAGGCATCGACCGCGGTCATTACGCTCGTTCTCTTGGGCAAATGGCTGGAAGCACGCGCCAAGCGACAAACGGCTGATGCGATTCGTGCGCTGAATGCCCTCCGACCCAGCGTAGCGCGGGTATTGGTCAATGGCGATGAGGTGACCACGCCGGTCGAACGACTGGCAATCGGCGATCTTGTCGTCGTCCGCCCGGGAGAACGCATTGCGGTGGATGGCGAGGTAATTGATGGACAAAGCCATGCGGACGAAGCGCTCATTACCGGCGAAAGCCTGCCTGTGGCCAAGACAGTGGGAGACAAGGTCACCGGGGGCTCGGTCAATGGCGAGGGGCTGCTGCATGTTCGCACCATGGCCATCGGGGCGGAAACAACGCTGGCCCGCATCATTCGCCTGGTCGAATCCGCCCAGGCGGCCAAGGCGCCGATCCAACGCATCGTGGATCGTGTCAGCGCGGTCTTCGTTCCGGCGGTGCTGGCAGTGGCAGTGGCCACCTTCGCCGGATGGATGTGGTACGCCGGGGATTGGGAGCAGGCTCTCATCAACGCCGTCGCCGTCCTGGTTATCGCATGTCCGTGCGCTCTGGGCTTGGCCACCCCGACAGCCATCATGGCGGGGACCGGGGTGGCCGCTCGCCGGGGTATCCTCATCAAGGATGTCGAGGCCCTTGAACGGGCGCACGCTGTCACCGCTGTCGCCTTCGACAAGACCGGCACGCTCACCGAAGGCAAACCCGCCCTGGTGGCATTTGAACCGGCCGAGGGCATCACAAACGAAGCGGTCTTGCATATAGCCGGTGCGCTTCAGCAAACCAGCGACCATCCACTGGCGCACGCGGTCATGGAAAAAGTACGCGAACTCGGTGTCACCTTGCCGGAAGTCAGTGAGGCGAAGGTATTGCCTGGTCGGGGAGTGCAGGCCAGGTTGGGCAAGATGCTGATGCTGCTCGGGAGCTCCCGCCTGATGCAGGAACACGGCGTTTCCCCTGGAAATCTCGGTCCCCTTGCCGCGACTCTGGAGAGCGAAGGAAAGACTATCTCGTGGCTACTGCATCAGTCGGACTCTTCCTCCGAATTGTTGGGGCTTCTCGCCTTTGGCGACACGATCAAGCCGGCCTCCTATCAGGCAGTCACCCGCTTACGTGAACTGGGAATCAAGACTTTCATGCTGACGGGAGACAATCGGGGAAGCGCCTTGGCTGTGGCCAGGGAGCTCGGCATCGACGAGGTTCGCGCCGAATTGCTCCCGGGGGACAAGTCGAGCGCCATCCAGGCGCTGCGCGACCGGGGATACATTGTCGCGATGGTCGGCGATGGTCTGAACGATGCGCCCAGCCTGGTCGCCGCCGATGTCGGATTGAGCATGTCAACCGGCACCGATGTGGCCATGGAGGCGGCAGGCATCACGCTGATGCGCGGTGACCCGCGCCTGGTTGCCGACTCTTTCGATGTATCCCGTCGGACCTACGGCAAAATCAAGCAGGGCTTGTTCTGGGCCTTCGCCTATAACGTATTGGGCATTCCCCTTGCGGCCATAGGCATGCTGAATCCGGTCGTGGCAGGTGCGGCGATGGCCCTGAGCAGTGTTAGTGTGGTGACCAATGCATTGCTGTTGCGTAATTGGCGTGGCACTGCGAATACCTAAGTGTCGAAAGGACAGATAGATGAACATTGGAGAGGCAGCCAAGATTTCAGGCGTTTCAACCAAGATGATTCGACACTACGAGAGTATTGGATTGTTGCCCCAAGCTAGCCGTACTGATGCAGGCTATCGTCAGTACGGTGAAAACGACCTACGTACCCTCCAATTCATCCGGCGTTCGCGTGACCTTGGATTCTCGCTTGAGGAAATTCAGGGTTTGCTAAATCTTTGGCAAGACCGGACTCGCTCCAGTCGAGAAGTGAAGGCACTTGCGCAGCAGCATTTGGATTTCCTCGACCGGAAACTTGCAGAACTTCAGTCAATGAAGAAAGCCTTGGCTCATTTGGTCAGATGTTGTCATGGTGACGAACGTCCGGACTGCCCTATTCTGGAAAACCTGTCAGGAGAAAGCGGCTGAATGTAATCCGCAACACAAGCCCTTGGGGCGGTGTAGATCACGTTTGCCTTGACGCTTCAATTCATCGCCTCGTTGATCAACCAGTCCCGAAAAGCCACCAGCTTCGGCTTGGTTGAACACTCCTGCCGATAAACAACAAAGTAGGCCAGCGGCGAGGGAAATGAAATCTCCGGGAAAAGTCGAACCAGGCGGCCGCTGGACAAGTCATCCCGCGCCATGACGCTACGGGCAAGGGCAATGCCGTGCCCCTCGGCGGCTGCCTGCAAGACCGCCGCCGAGTTGTTGATCTTCAGGCCGCGCTGCACCGCAACAGCGCTGACACCAGCCTTGCGCAACCAGGCTTCCCAGGAAGGAAAAGCGGCCTGGCTATCCATCGACAAGTCGTGAATCAGTGTTTCAAGCGCGAGATCTTCAGGCCTGCTGAATGGATGCTCACGCAACAGCTTCGGTGAACACACCGGATAGACCTCCTCTTCCATCAGCTTGACCGCCGTCAAGCCCGGCCAGGAGCCGATGCCATAGCGCACACCGATATCGATTCTCTGCGCTACGAAATCTACGGCCTTGAGGCTGGTATCCAGGCGCACATCGGTATCGGGCCAAGCTGATTGGAAGCGATCAATACGCGGTAGCAGCCACTTCGCCGCAAAAGCTGGGCTGACTGTGACGGTTAATACCCCGCTGGCCGATCCCTCCTTGAGCAGTTCCATGCCTAGCGCCAGTCGATCAAAGCCGGCCCGGATGTCGGGCAAGGCTTGCTCGGCCGCCTCTGTTGCGATCAGTCGCGCCTTGCCGCTCGCATTGCGAAGAAATAGCGGCGTACCCAGCCAATCCTCGAGGGTCCGCACGAGTTGGCCGACCGCGGCTGGGGTAACGTGGAGTTCGGCTGCTGCCGCAGAAAAGCTTTGGTGGCGGGCACTGGCCTCGAAGGCACGCAATGCATTCAGGTGAACAGGCAACTTCATGTCGACAAAGTTTTTCTTTCAATAATGGACACTTTATCTCGTTTGCCGGCCTCAAGGAACAAGAGAAAAATTCGCCTCAAGCCGAATGGATCGATGAAACAACGACCCAGGCTGATATCTGGCGCTCCTGATGCGGCCAGGCATGAATAGTTTTTCTAATAGCGAAAGAGAGATTCCACATGAGTAATCAATTCCAGGGCAAAAAACTGTTGGTCGTCGGCGGCACCAGCGGCATGGGCCTGCAAACGGCACGGATGATCCTCGCCGAAGGTGGCAGCGCAGTGATCGTCGGTCACCGGGCCGACAAGACCGAAGCAGCTCGGCAAGAACTGGCAAAACTGGGCCAGGTTTGGGCCCTAACGGCCGACCTGAATAGCGACGAAGGCCTGAACACCTTGCTCAAGACTATCGATGAGCAGCATGCCGACATCGACCTGCTGGTCAATGCAGCTGGCGTCTTCTTCCCCAAGCCGTTCCTGGAACATCAGTCTGGTGACTACGAGCAGTACATGAAGCTGAACAAGGCGTTTTTCTTCATCACCCAGAAGGTTGCCGCCAATCTGGTCGCCAAGGATCGTCCGGGTGCCATCGTCAATATCGGATCGATGTGGGCCAAGCAGGCCATCGCCGCCACCCCATCATCGGCCTATTCGATGGCCAAGGCCGGTCTGCATGCGCTGACCCAGCATCTGGCCATGGAACTGGCCCCGAAGCACATCCGCGTTAATGCGGTGTCGCCGGCTGTCGTGGAAACCCCGATCTACGAAGGCTTCATTCCGAAAGCCGAGGTTCATGGGGCATTGCAGGGCTTCAACAGCTTCCATCCGATTGGTCGAGTCGGCACGCCCCAGGATGTCGCCGAAGTCGTTACTTTCCTGCTCTCGGAGAAGGCAAGCTGGGTTACTGGCGCCAACTGGGACGTGGATGGCGGCGTAATGGCCGGCCGCAACTGATCTTTCAAAAAGGAGAAACAACATGGTCTATCTGCAAATCACCCTCAAGATCGCCAACCCCAACCGTGCTGCCGCTGCTGGCGTCTATGAGAAATACAAGGCCCCGTTCTTGAACACCATCGCTGGCGCGAAGACGAAGGAACTGCTGGTACGGGATGAGGACGTCCAGGTGCTGCACGGTTTCGACAGCCTGGATCACGCCAATGCCTACCTGCAAAGCGCGCTTTTCAACACCGATGTTGTCGAAGCACTCAAGCCGCTGCTCGACGCTGCACCCGACGTGCGCATCTACCAAGCCGTTTAATTTCTGTCCATCGGGGGCCTTTCAGGCACCCGCCAACTACCTTCATAAGAGATTTTCACGATGCAAGACTGGAACACCTATCGCGATGTGCTGCTCAACCGCGTTGGCGATTTTGCCAAGCTAAGCCCGGAGGTTCTGCGTGGGCTGCAAACCATCGAGAGCAGCGCCACCAAGACCGGCAAATTGGAGCTGAAGATTCATGAACTGATCGCGCTCGCCGTTGCGGTGACCACCCGCTGCGATGGCTGTATTTCCGTTCACGCCAAGAAAGCTGTGGCGTTGGGCGCATCAAATGAAGAAATCGCAGAAGCTCTGGGTACTGCCATCGCACTCAATGCGGGCGCCGCCCTTACCTATACCGCTCGCGTTTTCGACACGATTGGCGCCTTGCCGAAACAGTAACCAGCGTCGGAGGTGCCGAAAAAGCGCCTCCGCATCGTTACCCTGAATATCATCGCCATGACAAATCCTGTCTTCATTGTCGGCGGAGGCCTTGCTGGTTTGACTGCGGCCCGCCATCTCCACCAATCCGGTATTGCCTTTCAGCTGCTTGAGGCGCGTGATCGCCTGGGTGGCCGCATTCTCTCGACGGATGCCAGCGGCCAAGTGTCGAATGACGGCTTTGATCTCGGGCCATCCTGGTTCTGGCCGGGTATGCAATCGGCGATGAGCTATCTGGTGGATGACCTCGCACTCTCCTTCTTTGCCCAGCACAGCGATGGGGACATGCTCTTCCAGCGCGAGCCAGGCGAGGCTCCGCGCCGATTTCCCGGCATGCGCCAGGTACCGGACTCGATGCGGCTGGGCAGAGGGATCGGGGCGATTGTCTCGGCTCTCGCTGCCGGTCTGCCTAAGGCCAATATCTGGCTGGATACGCGAGTGACCCAGGTGACGCTTGATCGTGGCGAGGTTGAGGTGGGTTTCGTCGATGCTGTCGGTGCTGCTCGGAGCATGAAAGCCAGCCATGTCCTTTTTGCCTTGCCTCCGCGCCTGCTTGAAGCGACGGTCAGCTTCTCGCCGCCACTCGATGCAACAACCGCCCGCAACTGGCGCGACACGCCGACCTGGATGGCGCCGCACGCCAAATTTTTTGCGCTCTACGACCGGCCATTCTGGCGCGAAGCGGGCCTTTCGGGTACGGCGCAAAGCGCAGTCGGGCCACTCAGCGAGATTCATGACGCGACAACGGCCTCCGGCAAGGCGGCCTTGTTCGGCTTTGTCGGCATGTCGGCCTGGCAACGTGCGAAGCTGGGAACAGATGTCATCACCCAGGCTGCCATCGAGCAACTCACTCAGGTATTTGGCCCGGAAGCCAGCCAGCCGCACGCAACCTTGTTCAAGGATTGGGCCACTGATCCGCTAACGGCGACGGAGGATGACCGGCAGGCCGATGGTCATCCGGTTTCCGGTGGCCTCGCACCTCTGCCTGTTGAATGGCGAAACCGCCTCTGGCTATCCGGCAGTGAAGCCGGGCGCCGCGATGCTGGTTATCTTGCTGGTGCCATCGAAGCCGCCGAATATGCGTCCATGCAGATCATCAATCAACTGGAGCGTAAGCGGTGAAAACGACCTATCGAGCCATGCAGATTACCCAACCCGGCACACTGGAACTCGTCGAGCGCAAAACGCCCACGCCAGGCAATGATGAGGTGCTGATCGAAGTCGAAGCCTGCGGCATCTGTGGTGCCGATGCCTCCGATATCGACAATGCCGATCCGTCGCTGCAGCCGCCGCGTGTACCAGGGCATGAGGTCATCGGCCGTATCGTCGCCATCGGCGCCCATGTCCACTCGCGCTGGCAGCTTGGCCAACGCGTCGGGATCGGCCGCCTGGGCAGTCATTGCCATGAATGCACGCAATGCCGTCAGGGACAGTTCCAGCTTTGCGAAAACCAGCCCTTTGTTGGCGTATCCTGCGATGGTGGCTATGCCGAAATGATGCTGGCACGCGCCAGTGGACTGGTGTCGATTCCCGAGGAACTGGATTCTGTGGAGGCTGCACCTATCCTCTGTGCGGGAATCGCCACCTTTAACGCACTCAAGAAATCCGGCGCCGAAGCCGGCGATCTGGTCGCTATCCTCGGGATTGGCGGCCTCGGCCACATGGCGCTGCAGTACGCCAGACGAATGGGCTTCAAGGTCGTCGCTGTCGGACGCGGGCAGGACATCGTGGAGGATGCCCTGAAGCTTGGCGCCCATCTCTATATTGATACTCAATCCGAAGACGCAGGAAACAGACTCAGGTCACTGGGCGGAGCACAAGCCATCATCACGACGATTGGTAACCCGGAAGCTGTTGCTGCGCTGATGCCTGGACTCGCACCACGCGGCAGACTTGTCCTGCTCGGTGCCGACAAATCCCCGTTCCCCATGACTGCAGGCCATCTCGTCGTTGGCGAACGCAGCGTGCTCGGCTCGATTACAGGCACCTCCTATGATAACGAGAAGGCGCTCGGCTTCAGTGTCTTGACTGATGTGCGCCCCTGGGTCGAGACCATGCCGCTGGAAAATGCATTTGATGCGTACCTGAAGATGAAATCCGGTGACGTGAAGTTCCGGATGGTCCTGACCATGAAAGACAAAGCCAATGCCCCATAACGATGCCCTCTCTTCAACTGAATCAGCTTCGCACGATCCTTACGCCAATTCCAAGAGCAATGTTGCCAGACTGACAATCGCGCAGGCCCTCTCTGGCGCCAACGCCGTGGTTGTTTATGCTACGGGCGCCATCGTTGGCAACATGTTGTCTCCCAGCCAGGCGCTGGCTACGCTGCCGATTAGCATTTTCGTCATCGGCATGGCGGCCTGCTCCTTACCGGCAGGTGCTATCGCTCAACGCTATGGTCGTCGCACCGCCTTCATGGTCGGGACTGGGTGCGGCGTCCTGGTTGGCTTGCTTTCGGCATTGGCGGTTGTGCAAGGCCTGTTCTGGTTGTTCTGTGTCGCCACCTTCTTTGGTGGCGCCTATGCTGCCGTTGTTCTGTCCTTCCGTTTCGCGGCAGCCGATTGCGTTCCCCCGAGTCAGCGCCCACGCGCACTTTCCTTAGTTATGGCCGGGGGCATCGTTGCCGGCGTAATCGGGCCACAATTGGTCACCTACACCATGAACCTTTGGGCGCCCTATACCTTTGCCGGAACGTTTATGGCACAGGCGGCAGTAGCGGCGCTTTCCGCATCAATCCTGGTTGGGGTGCACCTGCCAAATCCTGCCGCAGAGGAAGCGGCCAACGGGCGTCCGATCCGGGAAATTGCCCGCCAGCCTGAATTTTTGACTGCCGCCGGCTGTGGCGTTGTTTCCTACCTGCTGATGAACTTTCTGATGACTTCGGCGCCGCTCGCCATGCGGATGTGCGGCCACTCCCAAGAGTCGTCGAACCTTGGTATTCAGTGGCACGTTATCGCCATGTACGCGCCGAGCTTCTTCACCGGCAGACTGATTACGCATTTCGGGGCGCCCCGGGTGGTCATGGGGGGATTGCTGCTGACCGGTCTCTCCGTGATTGTCGGCTTGATGGGAGTGGATATCACCCATTTCTGGCTCACCCTGATCCTGCTCGGCGTTGGTTGGAACTTCGGATTTATCGGAGCGTCGACGCTAGTGCTGGAATGCCATCGCCCAGAGGAAAAGAACCGCGTTCAGTCGTTCAACGATTTCGTCGTGTTCGGGGCTGTCGCGTTTGGCTCTTTTCTGTCAGGAGGGCTGCTGACAGCTTACGGTTGGAACACCGTTCTTTGGTTGTCATTCGTTCCGTTGGTGCTGGCGATACTTGCCTTGGCACGGTCAGAGGTGAAACGGGGGAGGGCATGTCCCGGCGTGACCTAGGTTGATTCGGCTGACAGATGTACTGGCAAGGAAGCCCCGACTTTGTCTCGGCTCAGCGCCACATAGATTTTAAAGCGCTTGACGTTACCCCTTCTGTCCGAGCATCTATCGGCCTTGGGCCAGAAAGTCGCGTTTTGCTGATCAATACTGAAGGTGCAACTGCTCCGCTCGTCGATCAAGAACTCATCGATCAATCAGTAGATCGAGTGGTTGAGCGACAGCAGCATTGGCTTAAGGCCATTAGCCTGACAAGTGCTAGCGGCAGTTGAATGGCAGATCTCCGGCGCATTGCCGACTGATGGGCAAAGTGTACTCAGGGACGGCTTTGGCCGATTTTCTGTCGGGCAACGAAAGAAGCCGGCCGCTGTTTGCTAACGTCCCATTCCGTAACGGCGCGCTGCATCGACTGCCAGGCCTGCGCCAATACTGCCGAAGAGGTCACCTTCGACGACCCGGGCTTGGGGCAACAACGAAGAAATACGCCGACGCAGCAGGGGGATGCCGCTCGATCCGCCAGTGAAGAAGACCGTATCGATATCGGACGCTGACACCCCCGCCTCGGGCAGCAATCGAGCGACGGCACCCTCGATCTTTTCCACTAGGACCAGGGCTGCCAAATCAAATTGGCTGCGTGTCAGCAGCTTTTGTTCGCCAGGAGAAAATCGCTCCAGGGAAAGCTGGGCCGTCTCCTGGTTGGAAAGGGCAATCTTTACCTCCTCAACCTGGTGGGCCAGCCAATGGCCGGCCCTGTCCCGGATCAAAGCCAGGAGGCGATCGAGCCGCTCCGGGGCGATGGCATCAAGATGAAGCCGCTGCTGTTCGGCCCAGACCTGGCGGGTGTAGGCAAAATTGATGGTGTGCCAGGTCGCCAGGTTGAAATAGATGCTGGACGGCATTTCCCGACCATTCTTCAACTGGCTACGATGCCCCAACAGAGGCATGACTTCCGCCAAGCTCAGCTGTTTGTCGAAATCAGTGCCACCGATGTGGATGCCGTCGTTGGCCAAGACATCGCTCCATCGGTCAGCTGCGTGTGCCCGATCCGGGGAAAGACGAACGATGGAGAAGTCGGAAGTGCCACCACCGATATCGGCTACCAGAACCACTTCCTCCCGGGCAAGGCCGGTCTCGTAATGGAAGGCGGCGGCGATAGGCTCATACTGGAAACTCAACTCCTTGAACCCCACCGCACGGGCGATATCGCCCAAGGTGGCCTCAGCCAGCCGATCGGCGTCGGTATCGTCATCGACAAAATGCACGGGCCGCCCGAAAACGGCCTGATCGAAAGGGCGCCCGCCGTGCGCTTCCGCCCGCTCTTTGAGCGTGGCGATGAACTGGGTAAGCAGATCACGAAAGCGAATGGAGCGCCCCTGGACTTCGGTGACCCCGTCAATCAGGCTGCTACCCAAAAGGCTCTTGAGGGAACGCATCAGCCGTCCCTCATAGCCGTCGAGGTAGTCCTGAAGACCAGCCCGGCCGAAGCGGACCGAATCTTCCTCGGCATTGAAGAAAACGACGGAAGGCAAGGTCGACTTGCCGTCTTCAAGAGGGAGCAGTGTGGCTTGCTGCGGTCTCAGCCAGCCGACGGTTGAGTTGGACGTGCCGAAGTCGATGCCGCAGGCATGGGCTGAGGTAGGTGAAACCATGGGGGCGCTTTCGGGGTGGGGCGGCGATGCTACTGCGCCGCCCCTTGCCTGTCCAGAACGTCAAGCCTCAGGATAACCGCTAGCCTTTAGGTTGCCATCCGCTGAAATTCAGTGCTGAACGGCGGATGATTGGCCTATTACCACCGGAGTTCGGCTCCCGCTCCAAAACCCGCTTACGCCGATGTTCTGCCTGTTGTAGATGGCATACTCGTATCTCGCATTAACTGCATCCGCTCCCCCTTGGCAAGATTTGTTATACCGGCGAGTGAACAACACAGAATCTTTCTGCCTACCCATCAAGACATGGAAAGTGATGAAAAGGCTTCGCCAATCACCTTGATAAGCTCCTCATCAACCCATGGTTTGGCCAGACAACAATACACTTTTGCTTCAGAGATCGCGGCTTCGAGAGCCTCCTGACTGGCATACCCAGTCAGCAGGATGCGGATCGTTCCTGGCCATCGTTCATGAACCTGCTTGAGAAATTTGGTCCCATCCATGCCCGGCATGCGCATATCAGAGATAACAACGCTGGCCGGCTGGCTTTCTTATCTTTGCAGACCCTCTTCGCCGCTGTTGGCCAGTAGAACTTCATAGCCATGACGTTGCAATAGCCGGCGCAGCGCAGCCAGGACATTAAGTTCATCATCGACACAGAGCACCGTCCTGCTTGGTTCGACTCCTGACTTCAAGGGGACTTCACTTTTGTGCATGAAGGCTTTCGCTGCTAATAATGATTCAAATGCGGTCAATCAGCATGCGACAGGCGAATACGGGACCTTAGACTGCAAATTGATGTACCGATTTCCGCATCCGATCGGCGACTAGGGTTAAATCACGAACCAATGATTCCGTTTGGGTCACTACGGCCACATTTTGTTCGGTCATGTCGGCGACTTTTTCGACATTTTGGGCTAGTTGAATCAGGGCATTTTCTTGCTCCGCGGAAGCATGAGAAATGTCGCTGACCATCTGATTGGTATTGCTCATTTCGGTGTTGATCTCAAGCAGTGCTTGCTCGGCCTCCTGGACCAGTTCTACCCCTGCCTCGACCTGGATTGCACCTGAACGCATTCCTTCTACGGCGTGTTGGGTATCCGACTGAATGGCAGAAATCATGGTGCCAATTTCCTGCGTTGCACTCCCCGTCCGTTCGGCAAGCTTACGCACTTCATCTGCGACCACGGCAAAGCCACGCCCCTGCTCACCGGCCCGGGCCGCCTCAATGGCCGCATTAAGTGCGAGAAGATTGGTCTGATCTGCAATCTCCTTGATCACGCCGACAATGCGACTGATTTCAGCCGAACGGTCACCCAGCGTTTCCACTTGTGTGGCGGATTTTTTGACAGTATCAGCCAAGGCAAGAATGGTGGCAGTCGCTTTGCTCGATAAAGCGGCCCCCTCATGAGATAGCTGGCCGGCTTTCTGGGCTACCGCTTGCGCACAGTGGGCGTGCTCCGCCACCTCTCCGATTGAAACAGTCACTTCTTCAATCGCTGCCGCAGCCGACGAGCTGGCCTCGCTTTGCTGGGTCGCAGATTGCCGGGCAACCTCAACGCCTTGTCCAACCATCCCGGTCGCCTGATTGACTTGTGAGGCAATATCCGCCATTCCCTGAACCGTCGCTTGTACCGTTGATACAAACTTGTCGGCACGCCTTGCGATCGTGCCGATGACATCCCGCCGAGCTAAATCGAAGCGCTTATTGAGTGCCCCAGAGAGCAGGAGTGACTCCAGCCACTCGCCGAGTCGGGACAGATCGCTATTAACTCGTGGCGTAAAAACAAACAGAAAATACAGCCCATACAACAAGCCAATACCTGCGATAACCGCATGAAGATTATCGATCGTGGAGGCCGACGAGGTCGCCATCCGTCCGTAGAGGACGAAAGCACATTCAAAAAGAAGGGCCAATCCCATGATGGCCATCTGTGCCCGGAGAGAGAGAAGTGCGTTTAACCAAGGGGAACACCGTTTCACGACTCGGCCGAATTGAATGAAGATGGACCGGTCACCTTCACGAATTCGTTTATAGGCTGCTTCGGCGGCCTTAACTTCATCCCGGGTCGGACGCGAACGAACTGACTGATAGCCGACTATTTGTCCATTTTCACGGACAGGCGAAGCATTGGCGACGACCCAGTAAAACCCTCCATCTTTCCGTCGGTTCTTGACGATCCCTCGCCAGGGGCGCCCGGCCTTGAGGTCAGACCACAGGTCGGCGAAAGCCGCTTCGGGCATATCGGGATGCCGGACCAAATTGTGCGGCTGGCCGATCATCTCCTCCCGGAGAAAGCCACTGACCTTGGCGAAGGCTTCATTCGCTTCGACGATGATGCCCTTTAGATCCGTCCGTGAGTAAATGAACTCATTTTCTGGCAACAAAGTTTCTACATGGTTAACGGGCTGATTATTTTTCATGAAGGTCGTAATCCGCAGATTGTCGCGTTGCTATCTGGATGTTTTTAAGTTGCTCTGTGAGCGCGTTTTGGAGTAGCACTGATGCTTTCCCCAAAAAATGAATTTCCGCGAGCCCAACTGAAAGGAGTGCTCAGAGGACAGGACGCATAGGACGGGACGGCAGGAGAAGCCTGAGCAGATCTCCGAAGCAATCGCCCGCAGTGGAAAGACCAAAAGATAAGTTTGTCCATTCCGCCACGAACGAAAATCACAAGGTGCAATCGTGTGGTTCAAGTAAACAAGTTGTACTGGGCAGGAATTTAGGGGGGTAGCCTAAAGGAGTCATGTATGATCCGCTCTAATTTATATACGATCGGACATGCCGTGCTGTGGTGCGTATCTGCAAAAATCGAGGATTCAACCGCATGGCATACGCACGACTTCTTTGAGTTTGCGCTGTGTCGATCGGCGCAGGGCCATATCGACATTGGTGACCAGTTGGTCAATATCCGGCCAGGTTGCACTGTCGTTATTGCCCCGGGAGTCCGGCATCGACTGAGATTTCAATCACCAACAGCGGATATGAAGTTCTTTTGTATGAGCGTCCAGGACACCAGAACCTATTTGGCCCCGTACCATCTGGCTTTTCTAGAAGCGATTTGTTCGACATCCATGAGTTTTGCCGACCATGGGAGCAGTGCAGCACGCCTGTGGGATTTGGCAGACCAAATTCCGGCAAGCTTTGCTTTCAATGACAAACGTGAATTGGGTACGGCTTGGGGCGTCGTTGGATTGCTGTTGGCGCTGCATTTGCAGTCCGGAGAAACACCCGAGGATTATCTATGGCAGCGATATCAAAAGAGAATCGCTGAAATCCGAAATTGGATCGACATTCAATTACATCAGAGCATCTCCCTGGAAGAGGTTTGCGCTACATTTGGGATGTCGCGCAGTCTTTTTACCCGTGAATTTCGAAGGCATACGGGTAAGAGCTTTATTGATTACTGTAATTGGCGTCGCGTAGAGAACGCTGCAAATCTTCTAGTGCTCAATGGGGCTTCCGTCACCCAGGCCGCGTTGGAAAGCGGATTTTCCAATCTCAGTCATTTCTACCGACAGTTCAAGTCAGTTTATGGGGTAACTCCGACCGATTTTCGTCGGCAAGTAGTTGGGATCGAAGGCTAGCTAAAACGGCGTATGTTTCGTTCCAGTTGTTCAGGCGTAGCCATTTAAAGTCCGTGTTTCTCCTAGAACATTCCCCATGCGACTGAAGTAATCTCCATAACCCGATACCGAAGTCCGCCGACGTATTCCCGGGTAGCATTGAGGCAGCCACCCATCGTTTCAGGAGAAAACCATGAAAGCCATCGTGACCGGCCATACCCGCGGATTGGGGCAGGCCATGGCCGCCGCCCTGCTCGGCCGCGGCATTCCCGTCCTCGGGCTTGCCCGTAGCGAATGCCCTGAACTCGCCGGTCAGTTCCCCGAGCTGCTGCAGCAGGCCATGGTTGATCTCGCCGATCCCGATGCCTTGGGGGCATGGCTCAACGGCGATGTCCTTGATACGTACCTGGCAGGCACAACCTCGCTGCTGCTCATCAACAACGCCGGCATGCTGGGGCCAGTTGCTCCCCTGGGCCGCCAGGAAGGGGATGCACTGGTCCACGCGGTGAACCTGAACGTCACCGCACCGCTCCTGCTCAGCGACGCGCTCGCCCGCCAGTATCCGGGGCCATTGCGGATTGCCCATATCTCCAGCGGCGCCGGGCGCTCGGCCTTCGCCGGGTGGAGCATCTACGGTGCCAGCAAGGCCGCCCTCGACCACCACGCCCGTTGCGCGGCGGCCGACTGCCTCAGCCGCTTGCGCATTTGCAGCATCGCGCCGGGCGTCATCGATACCGATATGCAGGCGACGATACGCCGCACCCCGGCCGAGGATTTTCCGCTGCTCGACCGCTTCCTCGCCCTCAAGCACCAAGGGGAACTCGCTTCGCCCGCCGACGCAGCGGAACGGATGGTCCGCCATCTGCTGAGCGAGGATTTCGGCAAAGAGGCGGTGGCCGACCTGCGCAGCCTGCCGACCGCCTGACTTCGAGCGCATTGCTGTCGGCCCTTGGCGCTCCCCGCTCAGGCCATCCTCTTCAAACACCCCGCCACGCGGCATCCATCGTCGCCAGATGGGTCGCAAACCAGGCCGGTAATCCACGGGCGTAGTCGCGGGCGGTTTTTAGCCGGCCGCGCTTGAGGCCGCCGGCAAAATGGGCGAGTTCGCCGAGGACGCGCAGGTGTTCGCTCTCGTGCTCACCGATGGCCGGGAAGCGACAGGCCTTCATCAAGGTCTTTTCGTGTTCGAAATGGCGGATGGTGTGTTCGCGCAGTTGCTCGAACAGCGCCGGGAAATCCTCATCCAGCGCGGCGAGCAGGGCGTCGGCCATGTCGATGAACTGGCGATGGGTGGCGTCCATGTCCGCCACCCCGAGCGCAAAGTGCTCATGCCACGGCATCAGACCGCCCCGTGGGTTTCACGCTTGGCGTTGTTGGTCGTCTTCAGGGCTTCGTCGACGCTCAGGTCGGGGTACTTGTACTTGAAACCCTTGAAGGCGTTGAAGACGGTGACGATCTTGTCGGCGGCACCCTGCCCCTTGAAATCGCTCTTCTCGAGCGCGGCGAGGTCGATCAGCTCGTTCCAGCACAGGCCTTCGGTCAGCGGGATGAAGGCGACAGTGGCGCCATTGATGACGGAAACGAAGGGCTTGGGGATATTGACGGTGAACATCACGGCCACCGTGCCGGCATTCAGGCCGGCGCCGAATTTTTCCATCAGGGACGGCCAGTGCTGCAGCTCTTCCAGCGAGCCGGCAAGCAGCTTCAGCTCGTCGCCCTGGCCGAGCACGATGGCCTGCTTGAACAGTGCGACCGGCGGCTTGCGGCGGCCCTGGTCGTCGGCCACTTCGCCTTCGACGACGACCAGCTCGCCGCGGTAGGCTTCCCAGCCGGCAGCGCTGGCCGCTTCACGGAAATTGGAATTGAAAAAGTACGGTTCGTAGCTATCCAGCAGCATGGTATTTCTCCCTGTTTGTGAATGATTTCAGGCCGGCACGGCGGCCCCGATGAATTCGAAGACATCGGCCTGGATGATTTCCAGCCCGACCTTCTTGCAGAAGCGCTTTTCCTTGTCGGTCGGCTCGGCGATGAAGATCCAGCCGGCCGGCTGGGCGGCGGCGTAGATCATGTCGGCCATGACCATGCGCTCGGTGTCGCGGTTCAGGCGCATGCCCATCAGCAGGTATTGCTTGCCCTTGCGCAGTTCCTTGACCGCGGGCGGAATCGAGAAGCCGCCCATCAGTTCGGTGATGAAATCGACGTAGTCGGCGTCGGAGGCGATATAGACCGCCTCCGGCTTCGGCGTACCCATCGGCTTGAACAGGACGGGGATGGCCGGATTGATGACCTCGGTCTTCTGGTAGGACTGGCCGTTCCAGAAATAGAGCTTGTAGCGGAAATCGGTGCCGCCGATGCGGGCGATGCCGACGATCAGGTTGTGCGGGATGTCGGCGTAGGAATCCTGCAGCTGCGTGTCGCGGTTGATGTCGATGACGTAGTGCGGGCAGATGTCCTTCAGCCAGTCATGCACGGCGCCGCGCGTCCACGCCGTGTCGCCGTAGACGCGGGTCAGGAACTTGGTGACGGTGCTGCGCCCGCGCTTCAATTCGATGTTCATCGCGGCGCGCGGGAATTCGTACATCAGCTTCGGCGCCATCGGCTTGCCGTCGTTCATGGCGTAGATCAGCGAATCGCTGTCGGCCGGAATCGGCGCGCCGCTGGCGGCATTTTTGACATCGGCCAGCACGCCGGGGCCGAGATAGGGAACGATGCTGCCGTCCTTGAGGCCGGCCAGCAGTTTTTCGCGCAATTCTGGAGTCATGTCTTTTGCTCGGGGGTTGGGGCAAGCCCATTTAAGCAAAATCCAGGCCCGTCGGCAGATCACGCAGCCACGGGCTTTTCCGCCGGTCTGCCGGCGGTCGTTGTCGGTTTACCTACACGAAAAACGACGGATCAGCACACTTCGGCGCGGTTGCGGCCGGACTCCTTGGCCTTGTAGAGCAGGTCGTCGGCCTGGCGGAACAGCTCCTTGACGTGCCCGGCTGTCGGATCGATGCAGGCGCCGCCGATCGAAATGGTGACCACGCCGAAATCGCCGTTCTTCTCGTGCGGAATGCGCAGGGCGTGTACGGCCTCGACCAGGGAGGAAGCGAGGCCGGCATGGACGCCGGGCGCGGCGTCGGGGACGACCACGGCGAATTCCTCGCCGCCGTAACGGGCGGCAAAGGCGCCAAGCGCCGTGCGGTCGTCATGGGCGTGCTGCACGCAGTGGTCGATGCAGTTGGCAACGGCGCGCAGGCACTCGTCGCCGGCCAAGTGGCCGTAGTGGTCGTTGTAGCGCTTGAAGTTGTCGACATCGACCATGAGCAGGCTGAACGGCCGGCCGGCACGGGCCGCCTGCTCCCACAGGGTATCGACCTGCAGGTCCATGGCGCGGCGATTGAGCAGGCCGGTCAGGCCGTCACGGTTGGCCTGGTCCTGCAACTTGCGGTTGGCCTGCGACAGGCGCGAACGCAGGGCGGCGATGCGCGACATGGCCTTCATCTTGGCCTGCAGCACGGCTTCCGACACGGTCTTGGAAATGAAGTCGTCGCCGCCGGCCTCGATGGCGGTGACCAGATTGCTGTCGGTATCGGTGGCGGTGACGAAGATGATCGGCGTCCACGCCCAAGGCTCATGGCCTTCCAGGGCGCGGATGCGGGTCGTCGCCTCGAAGCCGTTCATGCCCGGCATTTCGATGTCCATCAGGATCAGATCGATCGCCTCGGCCTGGAACAGGTCGATCGCTGCCTGCCCGTTGGCGGCGTGGCGCACCTCGTGGCCAAAGGATTCCAGGCGGGCGCACATGACCATCGCAATGGCGCGGGAATCGTCGACCAGCAGTATCTTCATGTCTTGCGCAGCCTGTCATGGCAAAAAATAATGGCGCTGAGCATACCCCCGGCCGGCCGCGAAAAATAGCCCGAAAGTCATAGACCGGCGATGTTTTGCCCAAACTGTGAAAAATTCCCGGACTCGCCCGCCCGGCCAACGATTCACTGGGTGGACAGCGTTACCTCGGCGACGCCGCCGATGATCAGGAATTCATCCTCGCCCTGCAGCACACCGGGCAGCAGGCCACAATGGAAGAATATCTTGGTCAGCGGGATGTCGACGGCCAGGATGTAGTCGCCGAATTCGCAGGCCCGCTCGCGGCTGCAGGTGAAGGAATTGAGATTGTTGAGCAGCACCACGTGCTGCCCCTTGCCCCGGCTTTCCAGCACTTCGTGATCGGCCAGCCGATTGACGCCGCGATACAGCGTGACATGACGGGCGCCATGATGGCGCTTCGCCAGTTCGAACTGGCAATAGGTGTACACCAGGTCGAGCTGGGCTTCGATGGCGTTGGTGCCGTACAGGCCCTGGGCGCGCATTTCCTGATAGCGGCGATAGGCGCTGCCCGACGGATCGCGCAGCGGCTGGCCGTGCCAGCGCGGGGTCAGTCCGAAGCGCGATTCGACCCAGCCCTTGAGCACGGCGCCTTCGCGGCTGTCGGCATCGAAACTCCAGCCGCGGATCATCTTGATGTAGTTGGCCTTGGCCCGGCCCTTGCGCGTTCCGCTGAAACCCATGTCTTCCGGGCGTTCGAGCCGGAAATGGACGGTCAGGTAGTCGCGGAAGACATCGCCGCGCTGTTCCGGGCTGGCGGCTTCCAGGCGCTGGAAGAGGTTGCGGTGCAGTTCGGCCACGCCGTCGAGCAGCAGTTCGGCCGGGTAACGCTGGAAAGTCAGGCCACCGAGGACGACGGCCGGCAGGTTGCAGCGATTGATCGGCAGGCGCGCCTCGCGCGGCAGTGTCGCAGCGTGTGTGGCCCCGGCCGAAAGCCCGTGGCTGCCTCGTAATGGGTCAGATTGGAGACTGTCGTCTCCTGAGGCCAGCTCTGTCTCGCTAACGCTCGACGCTTTGTCGTCACCCCTACAAAGCGTAGGGGAATTGTCGGGTGTCCCCGCCCCGGCTTGAGCCGGATTTATTTCAATTTTCATTGAAAATTCAATCACATGGAGTCTGTCAGTCGACCTGGCACGCTACGTGCAGATAGTCAGTCGCGACACTAACCAATTCCTTCGCAAATCGACTGACAGACTAAGGAGATTACACCATGGCAAAACTCCGTCAATGCGCCATCTATGGCAAAGGCG
Organism: Dechloromonas hankyongensis; assembly: GCF_022012295.1. Taxonomy (GTDB): domain Bacteria; phylum Pseudomonadota; class Gammaproteobacteria; order Burkholderiales; family Rhodocyclaceae; genus Azonexus; species Azonexus hankyongensis. The sequence continues at coordinate 1,685,455 of NZ_JAKLTN010000001.1, read as the reverse complement.
GCATCGGCAAGTCCACCACCACGCAGAACCTGGTGGCGGCTCTGGCCGAATCCGGCAAGAAAGTAATGATCGTCGGCTGTGACCCGAAAGCCGACTCGACCCGCCTGATCCTGCATAGCAAGGCCCAGACCACCGTCATGCACCTGGCTGCCGAAGCCGGTTCCGTGGAAGACCTCGAACTCGAGGACGTCCTGTCCGTCGGTTTCGGCGGCGTCAAGTGCGTCGAATCCGGTGGCCCGGAACCCGGCGTCGGCTGTGCCGGCCGCGGCGTCATCACCGCCATCAACTTCCTGGAAGAAGAAGGCGCCTATGACGAAGACCTCGACTTCGTCTTCTACGACGTGCTGGGTGACGTGGTCTGCGGTGGCTTCGCCATGCCGATCCGTGAAAACAAGGCGCAGGAAATCTACATCGTCTGCTCGGGCGAAATGATGGCCATGTACGCTGCCAACAACATCTCCAAGGGTATCGTGAAGTACGCGAACTCCGGCGGTGTCCGTCTGGCCGGCCTGATCTGCAACTCGCGCAACACCGACCGCGAAGACGAACTGATCATGGCCCTGGCTGCCCGCCTCGGCACCACCATGATCCACTTCGTGCCGCGCGACAACGCCGTCCAGCACGCCGAAATCCGCCGCATGACGGTCATCGAGTATGACCCGAAGCACAAGCAGGCTGACGAGTACCGCCAGCTGGCCTCGAAGATCGTTGCCAACACCAACTTCGTCATCCCGACCCCGATCGAGATGGAAGAGCTGGAAGACCTGCTGATGGAATTCGGCATCATGGAAGCGGAAGACGAGACCATCGTCGGTAAGACCGCCGCCGAACTGGCCGCCTGATTTCGTGCCATGACGCCGGTGACTTTGTCGACTTCGCCTTGCCGTGCTAATCGCACTGTCTGCGGCTCGTCTTCGCGTCACCGGCGCCCTGTCCCGCAATCGCACTGAATCACCCTTTCAACCAGCACGCTGGCTACAGATTGGTAGCAGCGTCAGGAGGAAAAAATGACGACTCTGTCTCGTGAAGAAACCGACGCCCTCATCGCCGAGGTGCTCGAGGTTTATCCGGAAAAAGCCAAGAAGGATCGCGCCAAGCACCTCGCGTCCAATGACGTTTCCGTCGAACAATCCAAGAAGTGCATCACGTCCAACCGCAAGTCCCTGCCCGGCGTCATGACCATCCGCGGTTGCGCCTACGCCGGCTCCAAGGGCGTGGTGTGGGGTCCGATCAAGGACATGATCCACATCTCGCACGGCCCGGTCGGCTGCGGCCAGTATTCCCGCGCCGGTCGCCGCAACTACTACGTCGGCACCACCGGCGTCGATACCTTCGGCACGATGAACTTCACCTCGGACTTCCAGGAAAAGGACATCGTTTTCGGCGGCGACAAGAAGCTGGCCAAGCTGATCGAGGAAGTCGAACAGCTCTTCCCGCTGCACAAGGGTATTTCGGTCCAGTCCGAGTGCCCGATCGGCCTGATCGGCGACGACATCGAGTCGGTCTCCAAGAAGGCTGCCGCCGTCCTCGACAAGCCGGTCGTCCCGGTGCGTTGCGAAGGCTTCCGCGGCGTGTCGCAGTCCCTCGGCCACCACATCGCCAACGACGCCATCCGTGACTGGGTGCTCGACAAGCGCGACGGCCAGGCCTTCGAATCGACCCCGTACGACGTCGCCATCATCGGCGACTACAACATCGGCGGCGATGCCTGGGCCACGCGTATCCTGCTCGAAGAGATGGGTCTGCGCGTCGTCGCCCAGTGGTCCGGCGACGGCACCATCGCCGAGATGATGAACACGCCGAAGGTCAAGCTGAACCTGCTGCACTGCTACCGTTCGATGAACTACATCTCGCGTCACATGGAAGAGAAGTACGGCATTCCCTACATGGAATACAACTTCTTCGGCCCGACCAAGATCGTCGAATCCTGCCGCAAGATCGCCGCTTTCTTCGACGACTCCGTCAAGGAGAAGACCGAGGCCATGATCGCCCGCTACCAGGTCATGATGGATGCCATCATCGCCAAGTACAAGCCGCGCCTGCAGGGCAAGAAGGTCATGCTCTACGTCGGCGGCCTGCGTCCGCGCCACGTCATCGGCGCCTACGAAGACCTCGGCATGGAAGTCATCGGCACCGGCTACGAATTCGGCCACAACGACGACTACGACCGCACGATCAAGGAAATGGGCGACGCCACCCTGCTCTACGACGACGTCACCGGTTTCGAGCTGGAAGAGTTCGTCAAGCGCCTGAAGCCCGACATGGTCGGCTCCGGCATCAAGGAAAAGTACATCTTCCAGAAGATGGGCATCCCGCTGCGCCAGATGCACTCCTGGGACTACTCCGGTCCTTACCACGGTTACGACGGTTTCGCGATCTTCGCCCGTGACATGGACATCGCCCTCTCCAACCCGACCTTCAAGAACCTGACCCCGCCGTGGAAGAAGGTTGCTGAAGAAGAAGTGAAGAAGGCCGCCTAAGTTTCAGGAATTGGGAAACAGGCGATGGCGGCGGGTGATTGCGGACTTCGCGTCCTTCACCCGCTCCCTCCCCCGGGACCCTGATCTTCAACCTTGCGCCCGGCACTGCGAATGAGCGGTACGGGCAAGGAGATAGCAATGCAAACCGCAGACAACATCAAGCCCTGTTATCCGCTGTTCCGCGACGACGACTACAAGAAGAACCTGGCCGAGAAGCGCGTCCAGTTCGAGGAAGGTCACGGTCCGGACAAGGTCTTCGAAACCTTCATGTGGACGACGACCCAGGAATACCAGGAACTCAACTTCAAGCGCGAAGCCCTGACCGTCGATCCGGCCAAGGCCTGCCAGCCGCTCGGCGCCGTCCTCTGCGCCTCCGGCTTCCACAAGACCCTGCCCTACGTGCATGGTTCGCAAGGCTGCGTCGCCTACTTCCGCACCTACTTCAACCGTCACTTCAAGGAACCGTGCTCCTGCGTGTCCGACTCGATGACGGAAGACGCCGCGGTGTTCGGCGGCCAGAAGAACATGTTCGACGGCCTGGAAAACGCCAAGGCCATCTACAAGCCGGACATGATCGCCGTCTCCACCACCTGCATGGCCGAAGTCATCGGTGACGACCTCAACGCCTTCATCAACAACTCGAAGAAGGCCGGCCACATTCCGCAGGACTACCCGGTTCCCTTCGCCCACACCCCGTCCTTCGTCGGTTCGCACACCACCGGCTGGGACAACATGGAAGAAGGCATCCTCCGCTACTTCACGCTGAACAGCATGGAAGGCAAGGTCGTCGGTTCGAACAAAAAGGTCAACATCGTTCCCGGCTTCGAAACCTACCTCGGCAACTACCGCGTCATCAAGCGCATGCTGACCGAGATGGGCGTCGGCTACACCATGCTGTCCGACCCGACCGACGTCTTCGACACCCCGGCCGACGGCGAATTCCGCATGTACTCCGGCGGCACGACGATGGACGAGGTCAAGGACGCGCCGAACGCCATCACCACGCTGCTGATGCAACCGTCCCAACTGGAAAAGACCCGGAAGTTCGTCGAGAACACCTGGAAGCACGACATTCCGAAGCTCAGCATCCCGATGGGTGTCGAGTGGACCGACGAGTTCCTGATGAAGGTCTCCGAAGTCACCGGCCAGCCGATCCCGGCTTCGCTGGAACTGGAACGCGGCCGCTGCATGGACCTGATCTCCGACAGCCACGCCTGGCTGCACGGCAAGAAGTTCGCCATCTACGGTGATCCGGACTTCGTCATGGGTATGGTCAAGATCCTGCTCGAAGTGGGCGCCGAGCCGACCCACATCCTGTCCCACAACGCCAACAAGCGCTGGGGCAAGGCTGTCGAGAAGCTGCTCGCCTCCAGCCCGTTCGGCACCCTGGGCAAGGTCTATGTCGGCAACGACCTGTGGCACATGCGCAGCCTGTGCTTCACGGACAAGCCGGATTTCCTGATCGGCAACAGCTACGGCAAGTACATCCAGCGCGACACCCGCCACAAGGGTGAAAAGTTTGAAGTACCGCTGATCCGCCTCGGCTTCCCGATCTTCGACCGCCACCATCAGCACCGTGCCACCACCATGGGCTACGAAGGGATGATGTCCGTGGTTACCCAGCTGACCAACGCTGTCCTTGAGCAACTCGACAAGGAAACAATCGGCATGGGCACCACCGACTACAACTTCGACCTGGTCCGCTGACGCGGCGATAGGCCGGCTGTGCAGCCCGATGGCTTCGTTGGGCGGTGCTCGGAATCCTCACGTACCTCCAGTACGTTCCGGTTCCTGCGCTCCGTCCACCTCGCCCTCGGGCCGCTCGCCCGGCCTCTCATCCGCGCCAGACACTGATACCCCACAAGGAGTTGAGCATGGCCAACATCATGATCCAGCAAGGCAGCAACGGCGGGCTGGTGTTCTACCTTCCGAAGCGCGACCTGGAAGCGTCCATCGAGTCCATCGAATTCGACACCGCCGAAAAATGGGGTGGCGAACTGAAGCTGGACAACGGCGGCACTTACTACATCGACCCGATCACCAAGCCGCCCCGCCTGCCCATTTCCCTGCGTGCCAAGCGCCTTGGCGCGGCAGAGGACTAAGTTTGTTGAACCTGACCCGCCCAGCCAGCCAATTAGCCAGCCAGGGCGGATTTTAAGGAGAGCATCATGGCAATGAAAATCGACCCCGACATGTGCACCGCCTGCGGTGACTGCAAACCGGTCTGCCCGACCAAGTCGATCAGTTCCGGCAAGATCTTCTTCAAGATCGACGCCGCGACCTGCACGGAATGCGACGGCCACAACGATTCCCCGTTGTGCGTCGACGTCTGCCCCAGCGGCTGCATCAGCCCGGCCTGATTCCAGTGTCTTGAACCGAGCGCCGGGCCAGTGTCAAAACTGAGCCGGCGCTCCACTGAAGACACTGCCAGGAGCCCATCATGTCGCCCTCACCCATCGCTTCCCGTGAAGCCGCGCTGCGTATTGCGCTGGCCGCCCGCGCCCTGAACGGCCTCGACGTCAAGGCTTTCGTCGGCGCCCTGCTCGAAAAGCTGGAACCGCCGCTCACCGAAGCCAAGCTCGGCAAGCTGACCGTCGAGGATCTGCGCGTCATCCTGGCCGGCGATTTCGCTGAACAGGGCTGCCATGTCGGCGTCGAGGGCGAACAGCTCAAGGAAGCCGTCCGCATGCTCTGGGGCCAGGGCATCGAAAACGGCGACTTCCCGGTCATCGAAGCCTACGCCGACGGTGAAATGCCCGGCTCCATCCGCGTCGCCGTCGCCGCCAACCGCGGCGAGAACCTAGACGGCCACTTCGGCTCCTGCGACCGCTTCCTGATCTACCAGGTCGGCCAGCAGGCGATCAAGCTGATCGACGTGCGCAGCACCGCCGAGGCCGACGGCGCCGAGGACAAGAATGCCGCCCGCTCGGCCCTGATCAACGACTGCCAGATCGTCTACATCCAGTCCATCGGCGGCCCGGCGGCAGCCAAGGTGGTGCGCGCCGGCGTCCATCCGGTCAAGAAGCCGACCGGCGGCCCGGCCCGCGAAGCCCTGCTCGAACTGCAGGGCCGCCTGTCCTGCCCGCCGCCATGGCTGGCCCAGATCATGGGCGTGCCGTCGGCTTCGCTGGCCCGCTTCGAGGAAGAACTGGAAAACGAGGAAGCAGCATGATCACCCCGACCCAACTCGCCCACGTCGGCGAAGCCGCCCTGCTCGACGCTCGTGCCGCCTCGTTGCGCCAGCGCTTTCCCAAGCTGCATTTCACCGAGTGCAGCGAAGACGACATCTCGCCGCGCTACAAGGCCGCATTCACCGTCGACGGCTACGACCTCTACCTGATCACCGGGGCGAGCGGCCACTGCCTGGAACTGACCAACGATGCCGGCAGCGCGACCGGCATCCTGATTGCCAGCAAGGTCGATGACGAGTGATCAAGGCCAGGCCGGCGTCGGCAAGCTGGGTTTGTGCTCCGGCTGCAGCCACTATCCGGACTTCCTGAACGCCTGCCGCTGCAGCCCGGGCGACGCCTGCATCCGCGCCCACAGCGGCCGGCAGATCGACCGTTTCCTGCGCCAGAACCGCGACGAGGCCGAGAAGTACCTCGCCGACATCTTCTGGGAACGCCGCGCCATCGCCGCCCGCTACGCCCCCATCGACACCATCTATCGCCTGAAGGCCGACCCCGACGAAGTCGTCCGCCGCGTCGTCGCCACCCGTCTGCCGGTCGAGCAGCTCGACGGCATGATCGGCGACCGCGACCGCGAAGTGCGCCTGTCGGTCGCCACCCGCTTGCCCGAAGCGCTGCTCGTCCGCATGGTCGACGATGACGACTACCTGATCCGCGCCACCGTCGCCCGCCGCCTGCCGCACGGCCAGCTGGCCAAGCTAGCCCGGGACAGCGAACGCGAGGTGCGCAAGGTCGTCGCCTCGCGCCTGCCGCCCTTTGCCCTGCACATGCTGGCCGGCGATCCCGAGCCGGAAGTCCGCGCCATCGTCGCCGAGCGCGCCCTGCCCGGCCTGGCCGCCACCCTGCTCGACGACCCCGAATGGTGGGTGCGCCTGGCCGCCGTGAGCAACGCCCCGCTCGAATTCCTGCCGCCGCTGACTGAAGACCCCGAGGTCGAAGTCCGCGAGGCAGCCCAAGCCCGGCTCGCCGAGTCGGAAGCCGCCTAAGAGCCTGTGAAATATTCATTCACGCCCGCTCCCCGCGCCCAGACGAGCCCGCTCGGCGTTGCAAATGCTCGCCATAGCCCGAGCTATGGCTGTGCTTTGCGCCTTGATCGGGCACGCCCGGACACGTTGCTCGGTCGCGCCCGAAAAATTCACAGACTCTGATCCGAGGAAAAATCATGAAGGAAACCCTGGCCTGGACCGAATACTGCAAGTCGCTGTCGCCGGCGATCGTCGAGACCTGCGCCCAGACGGTGGTCAGCGCCGGCCCGGCGACGCTGGTCAAGGCGCTGGGTAACGCCATTCCCGACTGGAAGTTCCGCCACAGCTTCGCGCGCGGCGGCTGGTACCGCCTGGGCGGCATCGTCGATGAAGCCGGCAATCGCCTGAGCGACAGCCTGGAAACCTGGGTCGAGCAGGAACTCGACGCCCGCGACGGCGACCTGCACCATCTCGCCGACGACTACGCCGACCGCAAGCTGTTCGCCACCCGCCTGGTCGGCCAGACGCATTACCTGGTCGCCTCGGAAGGTGACAAGCACGACGGTTTCCTGCAACTCGAAATCGAAGACCTGCAGGAAGTCCGCGCCCATCGACTGTTCGCCAACGATCCGGCGACCGTCGAGGACCTGATCGACCCGCGCGGCGGCAAGGACACGCCCGTCCCGCTCGGCCTGCCCTTCTACGCCTTCCGCCGCATCCAGCACGTCGGCTCCTTCCTCAAGCGCATGCTCGGCCAGAAGCCGGAACCGGCCCCCATCCATCGCATGATCGAAGACTGGGGCAAGAGCAGCGCCGGCAGCACCAGCGCCTGGTACAACCATTGGGTCATCGCCACCCGCGAACACCTCGACCGCTACCACCAGCTCGTCTTCCGCGCCCAGCCGATCCCGACCCTGGCCGGCGACCCGCCGGAATTCGAGGCCGCCGAAGGCACCAACGGCGTGAAACTGCAGCAGGCCCTGACCCATTTCGACCGCGAGGCCGGCTACCCGATGGCCTGGTACTTCCACATGCTGACCACCAAGGCCGTGCCGCACTGGGTGGCGCAGACGGCCGTCGAAGACGCACTGGGCGGCTTCGCCTACCTGCCGCAGAAGGATGTGGACGTCGTACGCGGCTGGCTGCACCGGCCGTACGCGGTTTGAGCCGGAACTCCAAACAGCATTGCCACACAGGCAATACCGTCATTCCCCGGTCCTACGGGGACTTCCTTCGGTCGAAGGCGGGAATTCAGAACGCAAAAATCAATGATCGACGCTACCCAGCATTATTAATCAATATCTCACGACCCAATAGCACAAGATCGACTGTGAAATTAGCGCTTGAGATCATTAATTAACTCAATTGCAATGATATCCGATAATGCTTTAAAACCATCACGAAGCGCTTCGGGGTGTTCTTGATAGTATGCTAGATCGTAGGCTGGTAGCCTATTTTCAAATGCTTCAGGCTTTATTGCCTTTTGCCATAAAATTTTTCCGCTCGTATTTACCAGCGAAAGATTTCCCCAAATAACTGCTCGTAAAGCGCCATCAAATGCCCCTTTCTTAAAAAGTCCATAATTGGTTATAGAAATATTGAACTGAGCATCAGCTCCGTTGCGAACTAACTTGGGAAAAATGTTTGATTGCTCCAGTTGCGCCTCAAAACCGGAGCGGAGTATTTCTCCAACCTGGATTTCGCTTGTCTGAAGAATATTTTTTAGAATGGTCTTATCGTCAAATACTACTTCTTTTGCAACACCACCAACAATTGGCCCGGCAATTGCACCAGTAAGCGCCTGTTTCATTCCATGGAAAAAAACTGTATCTGGCAAAGGCACTGACTCGTTAATAGATACACTTTTGGTTTTTAATCGAACTTCTTGATCTAGAGGTATATGTGTCGTTGTGGCACAAGCTGTGATTAATACACAAAATATTGACAAAACCAGTTTGGATAATTTTTTGAGCAAAGTTAATCCTTTCGTAAATTGAAATAGAAATATCAATGCAAACCGTAACCAAACGATTTAGCAGATCAGCCAATTAATATTACCAAGGCATGACTAGCCCTGTTTTGACTTGCAATCATAATGCCAAATGGATTCCACTGAGCCTCTCATCAAAAATTTCTCAATAGCGAATAGCCACTTTATGAAAGCAGTTTGCCGACACCTTGTGTTTCACCTAATGTCCTAGGAGGTAGGCTTTAACAGCCGTTTTTCCGGGCTTCGTCATGCGGAGGTGAGACCGTGTCAGCACAAGGCGGATTGGCAAAAGGGGTGTTGGGCACCTTCGAGTCGGCCATCATGGGCATTGCCGGCACGGCGCCGGCCTTCAGCGTTGCCGTCACGACGGCGGCCATTGTGGCGGCGGTCGGCGTGCTGTCGGTGGGCAGCATTTTCTACTGCGGCCTGATCATGTTCGGCATCATGCTGGCCTTTTTCCACCTCAGCAAAATCAGCCCGCACGCCGGCGCCGCCTATGCCTGGGTGGGCCATGTCTTCGGCCGGAAATGGGGATTTTTTGCTGGCTGGGGGCTGCTCGTCGCCTCCATCTTCTTCATGGTCTCGGCCACCATCCCCGCCGCCACGTCGACCCTGGTCCTCCTTGCCCCCGACCGGGTGGAGAGCACTGTCTGGGTCACTGGGACAGCAGCGGTCTGGCTCACCCTGGTGACCATCGTGGTCACCAAGGGCATCAAGCATGCGAGCTATACGCAGCTGATGCTGACCGGCGTCGAAACCGCCGTGGTCATTACGCTGATTGCCGGGGCGTTTGTCGAATATGGCGGCAATCCGGCGCATACGCCGTCATTGATCTGGTTTTCGCCGTTTTCCTTCACGCCGCAGCTGTTCGCGACCGGCGCCCTGACCGCCATCTTCTTCTACTGGGGCTGGGACGTCACCATGAACCTGAGCGAGGAAACCCGGGCCGGCGCCACGGGCCAGCCGCACCCGGCCAGCCAGGGGGCTTTTTGGGCGATGGTCAATCTGATCCTGTTCTTCATCATCATGATGATCGTGGTCCTCATCGTGCTGAGCGACGACGAGATTGCCCAGGCCAACACCAACGTCCTGTACGCCATCGCCAACAAGCTGTTTCCGGCGCCGTGGAGTTACCTGGCCGTGCTGTCGACCATCCTGAGCACCATAGGCACGATAGAGACGCAGATCCTGCAGTTCAGCCGCAGCATGTACGCCATGGCGCGCGACGAGATGCTGCATCCGCGCTACTCCAGGATTCACCCGAAATGGCAGACGCCCTGGGTGGCGACCTTCGTGATCTGGTTCCTCGGCGTGCTGCTGCTCTTCAGCTCGTCTTACATGCCGACGGTGAAGAGCATCCTGGAAAGCTCCATCCTTGCCATCGGTTTCCAGATCTGCTTCTACATGAGCCTGGCCGGCTTTGCCTGCGCCTGGCACTACCGCGACAAACTGACGGGTGGGCTGTACGGCGCCGTGTCCTACGTGCTGTGGCCCCTGCTCGCCGCGGCGTTCATGGTCTTCATCGCGCTGTACAGCATTCCGACCTTCGACCCGATCACCACCCTGTTGGGAATCGGCGGCATCCTGGTCGGTTTCATTCCCTTGCTGCTGGGCAATTGGCGGCAAACAGGCGGCGCCAGGGGATGAGCGGCCTGCCGCGGCCCATCCTCCACTGTCAGCGGCGGAGCGCCTTCTCCTTGAGCAGCGCGTAGATCGCCGGGATCACCGCCAGGGTGAGCACCGTCGAGGAAATCATGCCGCCGACCATGGGCGCGGCGATGCGGCTCATCACTTCCGAACCGGTGCCGGTACCCCACAGGATGGGCAGCAGGCCGGCCATGATGGCGGTCACCGTCATCATCTTCGGACGCACCCGCTCGACGGCGCCTTCCATGACCGCGGCGTAGAGATCGGCCGCCTGCGGCCGCCGACCTTCAGCGGCGCATTTCGCCTGCACTTCCTGCCAGGCGTGGTCGAGGTAGATCAGCATGACCACCCCGGTTTCGGCCGCCACGCCGGCCAGCGCGATGAAGCCGATGGCGGCGGCGACCGACAGGTTGTAGCCGAGCCACCACATCAGCCAGATGCCGCCGACCAGCGCGAAGGGCACCGACAGCATGACGATCAGCGTTTCGGTAATGCGCCGGAAGTTCAGGTAGAGGAGCAGGAAGATGATGAGCAGCGTGATCGGCACGACCACCTTGAGCTTTTCGGTGGCCCGTTCCATGTACTCGAACTGGCCGCTCCACGTGGCGTAGGTGCCGGGCGTGAATTTGACCTGCTCATTGACCGCCTTGCGTGCCTCGGCGACGTAGGAGCCGATGTCGCGGTCGCGGATATCGACGTAGATGTAGGCCGAGAGCAGCGCATTCTCGGTGCGGATGGCCGGGGCGCCGGTGGTGATCTTTACTTCGGCCAGCTGACCGAGCGGCACCATGGCCGCCGCACCGCCCATTTCCGCCGGCACCGGCACCAGCACCTCGCGGGCGATGGCCTGCGGATCGCTGCGCAGGTCGCGCGGGTAGCGCACGGTGACGCCGAAGCGCTCGCGGCCTTCGACGGTGGTGGTGACCATCTCGCCGCCCAGTGCTGCGGCGACGACATCCATCAATTCGCCGACGGTCAGGCCGTAGCGGGCCAGCGCGGCGCGGTCGGGCACGATGTCGAGGTAGAAGCCGCCGGTGATCCGTTCGGCGAAGGCGCTGCTGGTGCCGGGCACGGCCTTGACCACCGTTTCGATCTCCTTGGCCAGGCGCTCCATCTCGTTCAGGTCCTTGCCGAACACCTTGATGCCGATGGGCGTGCGGATGCCGGTGGACAGCATGTCGATGCGTGCCTTGATCGGCATGGTCCACGAATTGGCGACGCCGGGGAATTGCAGCGCCTTGTCGAGCTCGGCGATCAGCTTGTCGGCGGTCATGCCCGGGCGCCATTCGCTTTCCGGCTTGAGGTTGATCACCGTCTCGAACATCTCCATGGGCGCCGGGTCGGTGGCGGTCTGCGCCCGGCCCGCCTTGCCGAACACCGAGGCGACTTCCGGGAAGCTCTTGATGATCTTGTTCTGGGTCTGCAGCAGTTCGGCCGCCTTGGTCACCGACAGGCCGGGCAGCGTGGTCGGCATGTAGAACAGCGTGCCTTCGTTCAAGGTCGGCATGAATTCCGACCCCAGCCGGCTGGCCGGGAAGACGGTGATGGCCATGCCGATCAGGGCGGCGACGATGGTCGCCTTCTTCCATTGCATGACCCAGGCGATGATCGGCCGGTACAGGCGGATGAGCAGGCGATTGACCGGGTTCTGCGCCTCCGGCTTGATGTCACCGCGGATGAACAGCAGCATCAGCACCGGCACCAGCGTCACCGACAGGAAGGCGGCGGCGGCCATCGAAAAGGTCTTGGTCCAGGCCAGCGGCGCGAACAGTCGGCCTTCCTGGGCTTCCAGCGTGAACACCGGCAGGAAGGAGACGGTGATGATCAGCAGGCTGAAAAACAGCGCCGGGCCGACTTCCTTGCAGGCATTGATCATCGCCTCGCTGCGCGACTCGCCGGGCTTGAGCCGCTCCAGATGCTTGTGGGCATTCTCGATCATCACGATGGCGGCGTCGATCATCGCCCCGACGGCAATCGCGATGCCGCCCAGGCTCATGATGTTGGCGTTGATGCCGAGCGCGCGCATGCCGATGAAGGCGGCCAGGATGCCGACCGGCAGCATGATGATGGCGACCAGCGCCGAGCGCAGGTGGAGCAGGAAAACGATGCAGACCAGCGCGACGATCAGGCTTTCTTCCGCCAGCGTCCGTTTCAGCGTGTCGATGGCGCGGTGGATCAGTTCCGAACGGTCATAGACGGTCTCGATACGCACGCCTTCCGGCAGCCCGGCGCCGATCTCGGCGACCTTGGCCTTCAGGTTGTGGATGACCTCCAGCGCGTTCTGCCCGTAACGCGACATGGCGATGCCGGAAACCACCTCGCCGTCGCCGTTCAACTCGGTGATGCCGCGCCGCTCGTCGGCCACCAGCTCGACGCGGCCGATTTCGGCGACGCGCACCGGTGTGCCGTTCTGCGCCTTCAACACCAGGTTCTCGATGTCGCCCTTGCCGCGCAGATAGCCGCGGCCTCGCACCATGTACTCGGTCTCCGCCATCTCCAGCGTCCGCCCGCCGACGTCGCGGTTGGAATTGCGGATCACCTCGGCGACGCGCATCAGCGGGATACCGTAAGTGCGCAGCTTGATCGGATCGACGGTGACCTGATACTGCTGCACGAAGCCGCCGATGCTCGCCACCTCGGCGACGCCCGGCGCCTTGGCCAGCTGGTAGCGCAGGTACCAGTCCTGCAGCGTGCGCAGCTCGGCCAGGGTTTTATCTTTGGCCAGCACGGCGTACTGATAGACCCAACCCACCCCGGTCGCGTCCGGGCCGAGCGTCGGACTGACGCCCTTCGGTAGCTTGCCGGATACCGAATTGACGTACTCCAGCACGCGCGAACGGGCCCAGTAGATGTCGGTGCCGTCCTCGAAAATGACGTAGACGAAGGAGGCGCCGAAGAAGGAGAAACCGCGGACGACCTTGGATTTGGGGACCGACAGCAGGGCGGTGCTCAGCGGATAGGTGACCTGGTCCTCGACGACCTGTGGCGCCTGGCCGGGGAATTCGGTGTACAGGATGACCTGGGCGTCGGAGAGGTCGGGGATGGCGTCGAGGGGGGTTTTGAGGACCGCGGCTATGCCAGCGATTGTTATGAAGATGGTGGCCAGTAGGACGAGGAAGCGGTTTTTGGCGGACCAGGTGATTAGGGGGTTGAGCATGTTTTCTTGGCTCTAAGCCGCGCGCTTGATTTGCGGGTGGGTTCCGCCCTTGCGGGGCGTCTCACTTTTTCTTGCTTCGCCAAGAAAAAGTAAGCAAAAAGAAGGCGACCCTAGGTCGGTGCCGGCTGCGCCGGTTCCCTGCGCTACTCGGTCTTCGCGGGGGCTGCGGAACTCGGGGCTGCGCCCCTCAGACAGTCCTCGCCCTTTTTCCGCGAAGCCCTGCGTTGCTCGGCACCTCTCAAGGGGCCCGGGAAAACATCCGGGTGCGATCACCGGTTTCAATTGCAGGTGTTGTCCAGAGGCAAACACAACTCTTGTTTTTTTGGACGGTGCCCAGTCCCGAGACGCCTTTCGGGTCCCCTTGAGAGGCGCTGAGCAACACAGGCGGGCCGGGGGCAGTCGGTTCGCATTGTTTGAGCCGCAGGCGAGTTCATGCGAACCGCCCGGCCTGCCGAGTAGCGCAAGGAACCCCGAAGGGGCGCCGACCCAGGGGTCGCCTTTTCTTTGGCTACTTTCTTTTGGCGAAGCAAAAGAAAGTACGCCCGCCCTCAAGGCGGAAAGCAACGGTTGAACAAAACAAATGCTCATTTCCGCACCACCAAAGAAGTAACCACCCATTCCCCCGGCGACCGCTCAACAAACTCGAAATCCACCGCCGCCCCCGGCTTCAAACCAGCCCCCAACGAACCATTCGCCAAAACAAAATCCATCTTCATCGCCGGCCACTTCAAGCTAGCCACCGGCTCATGCGAAATAGTCACCGTTCCAGAAGCCGCATCGAAGGCATTCAAAACCCCCACCCCCTTATGCCCCACCACCGCCGGCTTGGCGGCAGCCGAAGGCAAATCCGTCTTCTGCATCCCGCCCAGTGCGGCTTTCAAATTGCTCTCCGCATCAATCAGGAAATTGGCCGCGGTAACCACCATATCCCCATCCTTCACCCCCTCCAGCACCTGCACGAATTCCCCGCCCCGGGCACCAAGACGGACCACCCGCGGCTCGAAGCGCCCTTCGCCGAGCTGCACGATGACCACCTGCCGCTTGCCGGTGTCGATCACCGCCGAGTTCGGCACGCTGACCACCGAGCCGGCGCCGGCCACAGGAATCTCCACCTCGGCGAACATCGCCGGTTTCAGCCGGCCTTTTGGGTTGGCCAGTTCGATGCGCACCGGCACCGTCCGCGTCTCCGCCTTCAGGGTCGGATAGACGTAGGCGATACGGCCCGCGAAGACTTCGCCGGGATAGGCGGAGATACGGATATTCGCCTTCTGGCCAACGCCCACCGCCGCAATGTCCTGCTCGAAAACATCGGCCTGAACCCAGACCGACGAGGTGTCAGCGATCTGGTACAGCACGTCGCCGGGCATGAAGCGCATGCCCTGGATGGCTTTTTTCTCGGTGACGATGCCGGCCGCCGGGGCGCGGAAGGTCAGGGTCCGCTTGGCATTGCCGGAGCGGGCCAGGGCCTTGATCTGTTCGTCGGAAATGTCCCAGTTCTTCAGCCGCTGCAGGCTCGATTCGGCCAGTTGCTGCATCGCGCCCTGCGCTTCGCCGCCGGCGGCGCTGAGCTGGCCCACGCCTTGCGCGGCGATGGCGTATTCGCGCTGGGCCGAGACCAGTTCCGGGCTGTACACTTCGAACAGCGGCTGGCCACGGCCGACCGGCTGGCCGGTGGTGTTGACGTGCAGGCGCTCGATGTAGCCCTCGAACTTGGCGGTCACCGTGGTGGTGCGGCTTTCGTCGATTTCGACCCGGCCGCTGGCGCGCACCGTCCGGTCGAGCGCCTGCAGCTTCGCCGGCTCGGCCTTGACGCCCATTTTCTGGACCTTCTCGGCGCTGATTTTCAGGCTGGTATTGCCAGCACCGTCGTCGCCGCCGGCCTCCTCGCCTTCATAGACGGGGATGTAGTCCATGCCCATTGGGTCCTTCTTGGGTACCGGCGAGGTGTCGGGCAGGCCCATCGGGTTGCGGTAGTACAGGAGTTTCTTTTTTGACCCGGCCGTCGCTTCGGTGGCTGTGGGCGCCGCAGCGACCCCATCGGCGTGCTGCCGGGAAAACTGATAGCCACCGGCGAAACCGCCAACGGTGAGGGCGACGGCGATGAAAATCAGGGTGTAGCCGCTTTTCACAAGTCTTCTCCGAGCAGGCGTTCGATTTCGGCCAGCCGCAGTTGTTGGCTGGCCTGGGCGCGCAGTAGCGCCAGTTTGGCATTGCGGATCTGGCGCTGGGCGTCGAGCAGGGTGGCGAAATCCACCTTGCCGGTTTCGTAGCCGGCCAGCGCCGATTTGAAAGTCAGTTCGGCCTGCGGCAGCAGGCGGTTGCGGCTGATCTGCTCGGTGGCACGGGCGCCGTCAAGGTTGCTCAGCGCCGCGGTCAGGTCGCCGCGCAGCCGGTGACCGAGCGCCTCCTGGCGTGCCGCCGCCGCTTCCAACATGCGTTCGCTTTCGCGTTCCTGGCTGCGCCGGGTGCCTTGCTGCAGCGGCAGGTTCATTTCCAGCATCAGGCTCCAGGCATCGACGCGGTTCTGCACCTGCATCGGCGCCACGCCGAGGGTGAAATCCGGATAGCGGTTGCGGTAAGCCAGATCGCGGCTCTTTTCAGCGCCGCCGACGCGCGCCGCTTCGATGGCCAGTTGCGGGTTGTTGGCGAGCAGGCGGGCGTTCAGGGAGGCTTCGTCGAGCCGGGCGGGAACCGGACGCAAGACCGCCGGCTCAGCCAGCGCCGCACCGCTCGGCCGGGCCAGCATGGCGTTGAGGAAAACCATCAGGTGATGGAATTCGCTCTCCATGCCGACCAGTTCGGCGTCCATCGCGCTGCGCTCGAGCTGGGCGCGGATGGCGTCCTGCTGCGCCGCCAGCCCGCCGGTGTAACGGGCCTGGGCGATTTGTTCGAGACGACGGGTCAGTTCGATATTCTCGCGAGTCAGTTGCAGCGACTGGCCGGTCAGCCAGTATTGCGCGTACAGCGTCTTGATGCGGCTGGCGACCTCGGACCAGGTATCGGCAGCCCGGCCTTCGGCCTGGGTCGCCTCGGCCGCCGCCACGTCGCGCTTCAGGTCGCGCTTGCCCCAGAAGGGCAGCGGCTGCATCAGCGTGTATTTGGTGTCGCCAGTGCGGCTGGGGTCGAGCGTCGCGCCCTGGCTGCCGTTCCTGGTGATGTTTTCCAGTTCGACGCGCAGCACCGGGTCGGGCAAGGCGCCGGCCGGCTGGATGCGTTCGCGCGCCGCCTCGGCTTCGAGGCGCACCATGCGCACATCCGGGCTGTGCTCGCGGGCGGCGGCGAGCAGCGATTCGACGCTGGCACCGGGCAATGGCTCGGCCTGCGCCGTTCCAGCAAGGGCAAGGATCAGCAGCAGAGCGCCGCGCGCATGTTTCATCGCCGCCTCACTTCAACTTTATTTGGCTATTTCGTAACGGCTGACGATAGCCTGGCTGCCCTTCATCTCGGCCGCGAAGCGGATCTTGTCGCCGGCCTTCAACTTGCCCAGCCAGCCCTTGTCGGCGACGCCGAAGGCCATGGTCATCGGCGGCATGCCGATGCTGTCTAGCGGGCCGTGCTGGATGACGACTTCACCCGCCGCCTTGTCGATCTTCTTGACCGTGCCGTCGGTCAGCGGTGCATCCTGTTTCGCCGCCATATGGCCGGCTGGGTGATTGTGCTGGGCGAAGGCGGGCAGGCTGACGGAAAGCAGGAGGGCAAACAGCAGGCGCATGGCGGTTCCTTAAATGGATGGTCGATGCGCCGATTTTGTGCCCGCCAGCCCAACAGACCGCTGACGGCAAGATTACAAATTTGTAATGCAGCCGGCGCGCCATGGCCGCCAGCCGTCGGACTACGCCCCCTTGAGAGCCAGGAATTCGTCGATCAGGCGGACCAGTAGCTCTTCTTCGTCATCCTCGCTGAGGCCGAGCAGGTCGGCGACGAGCTTGACCTTGCCCGGACTGACCCGGCTGCGCGGTGCGGTCGCGGGAGCGGCAACCGCGGTGGCCTGCAGCTTCGGTTCGGCGGCTTCCTCCCACGGCGGCGACGCTTCCACTACCGGCTGCGCAATACCGGCGGCAGGGGCCGTTTCGGCGACGGCCGGTGCAGCGGGTTCCGGCGCCGGCTCTTCCTTCCTGGCCCGCCCGCTCTCCTGCTGCAGCGCGGCGTCGACCAGCTTCTTCGAGGCCTTTTCACCCTCGGGCAACTGTTCGATCTGCTCGATCAGCGTTTCGGCCCGCGATTCGTTTTTCTTGGCCAGTTTTTCGAGCTGGACGGCAGCGCCAGTGCTGGCAATCTTGCCCGAATCGAGCAGGGCGCTGACCTTCTCGGACAGATTGGCCGCCGCCGTGGCCTGGGCGAGCCAGGTCGGCGCCCGGCCGAAGTACTGGGCGGCCTCTTCCGGCGATTCGAAGCGTTCGGCGATGGCCTGGATGGCGTTGGCCATGTCGCGCGGCTCCAGCGCGGAGCGGACGCCCAGGCCGATGTTCTCGAAAACACGCACGGTGAGCGCTTCTTCGTCGGTGCAGGCGCGAATGACCGCCGGCACCGCGGTTTCACCGGCCTGGATGGCGGCCAGCCGGCGCCGCTCGCCGGCCAGCATGACGTAGCGGCCGTCGGCCCCCGGCCGCACGATCAGCGGCTGGATCACGCCCAGCTTCTCGATGGCGTTGACCAGCCCCTTCAGGGCCTCTTCGTTGATGCTCTGCCGGACGTGCTGCGGATCGGGATCGATGCGCGACAGTTCGAGAATCTGGAATTGCGGCATGCTGTCTTTGAAGGCCATGGCGAAGGTCCGGGAAGGGATGAAGAAGAGGCGGAGAAGGGGCGGCATGTTCGTCGTTTTTGACCGGTTTTTCAAGCCGCCCCACCCCGACGGCCGTTCGGTCAGCCACCGTCACACCCGGTTACCGGGATCAGGCAGGCAAATGCCGGCCGTTCGGCTATATTTCCTGCCATCGCATGGAAAATTCCGGCATGGAACAGAGACTGAAACGCCTGCTGACGCCGCCCTTCATCGCCCTGGCGGCCTTGCTGCTGTGGTTCTGGGAATGGCTGTGGGAGCCGCTGGAACGGCTGATGGCGCTGATCGGCGGCTGGCCGCTGCTGCGCCGCATCGAGGCGTGGATCGCCCGGGCGCCGCGCTACCTGGCACTGGCTTGCTTCCTGATTCCCGGCGCCGCCCTGCTGCCCTTCAAGGTGATCGGCCTCTATTTCCTGACGCACGGCGCGCCGCTGCTCGGCGTCGGCACCTTCCTCGCCGCCAAGGTGGTGGGAACGGCGCTGGTCGCGCACATTTTTACTCTTACCAAGCCGCAACTGATGCAAATCGGCTGGTTTGCGCGATCCTATGGCGCGGTGATCCTTTTCCGCACCTACGTGTTCGACACGCTGCACCGCCACCCGATCTACCGGCGCACCCGTGCCGCCCTGCTCGCCCTGCGCCGCAAGTTGCGCCGGACGCGTCGCGGCATCCTGGCGCTGTTGCTCCGCCGCTGGCGTGCCGTCTATCGCCTCTTCCGCCGGCGTAGCCGCCAGGCCAGCATCTAGAGACTGCCTCACCCCGGCTTCCCCACTCCCAACGCGGTTCACGGCTTTTTCAGGCAACATGGCAAGCCACACCGCGACGGAAATCGACATGGAATTGCTGCGCCTGAGCCTTTTGTTTGCCGTGACGGCAATTGCCGAAATCGTCGGCTGCTACCTGCCCTGGCTGGTCGTCAAGCAGGGCAAGACCGCACTGCTGCTGGTTCCGGCTGCGCTTTCGCTGGCCTTGTTCGCCTGGCTGCTGACGCTCCATCCGGCGGCAGCGGGCAGAACCTATGCCGCGTACGGCGGCATGTACATCGCCGTGGCACTGCTGTGGCTACGCCTCGTCGACGGCGTCGCGCTGACCCGCTGGGACGTGTTGGGCGCCGCAATCGCCTTGATCGGCATGGCCGTCATCGCCCTGCAACCATCGACCTGATTGCTTGCTGTCCGCCAGAGCTAGCGAATGAACCGGCGCAGTACGTCGCGGAACGCCGGGTTGTTGGCACTTTCCAGCCACTCGAAGGCGACCATTTCGCGGCTGACGATTTCGGCGCCATTCTGCTGCATGCGGCCCAGGGCCAGTTCCTTGTCGCGCGCCCGGCGCGAACCGACCGCCTCGTCCACCACGAAAACGCTATGGCCGCTGGCGAGAAGGTCGAGTACCGTCTGCTGAACGCAGACATGGGCTTCCGTTCCGGCGACGACCCACTGGCGCCGGCCGGCCGGTGCGGCCTTGAGCAAGGCGCCTTCGGTAACGGCCGAGAAATGGGTCTTTTCGACGATACACTCCGCCAAAAAACGCGCCCGCAGCGCCGAATCGGTGAGGCCGATGCGCTGCGGACAATGCTCTGTCACGAGCATGGGAATACCGATCGTTCGGGCGACATCCACCAGCCAGGTGGCCTGCGAAAGGACAGCCTCGCCGCCGTCGATGGCGGGCAGCAAACCGCTCTGGAGATCGACGACCAGCAGCAGGGATTCGGACGCTTGTATACGCATGGGGCTTCTTTCCTGAATGGGTACTTCCCGAACGGCATGCCGCTTCTCGACGGAAGTAGCATCCCGCTCAGACAGTGGCGTGACCATTGTAATTGTCATTAAACCGCTGCGTAACAATCGGCATCACGAATTCCCGCAACCGGTGCCCAATCCATCAAGGAATACTCACCCGGTTATTGAACGGATAGCGGTCCATTTGCAGGTCGCGGCGTAAGGTTTCCGCATCGGCTCCGACCATCGGGTCGTTGTAGTCTCTACGGATGGGACCTTGCGCGCCTTTTGCATGGCGACTCTCTTCGGTCGCATTGCTTGACGCGGCTGCGGGTACTTGAGGGGGCACGACCATGGTCTTGGCCGACCACTTGCTGAGTACCGGCATTCCGACATCTGCCGCCCATGGCGTATTTACGGCCGCCGAAACGCCGGCCAGCCCAATCAGCAGGCCGCAGAAAGAATTGAGCATGGAATGATGTTTCATGATTTTGCTCCTATAACGATGTTCGCCACGAACCCTGGAAACCCACGTTACCCTGAGCAATTGCCGAACCCGGCGATATATCTGGAGATCAGTTGTTTTGAACTTGACTCGGCTTCATACCAAATGACCGTCCTTTGGCTGCGCTGGCCATAGGTTAATGCTAGGTCACCACCCGCCGATTTCAAGGCAAACCGGTGCCCTGGCAAAAGCATCGTCCGGCACGCGAGTGCCTGGCCGACGCGCGCTTCACGCGACAAAACATGGCTTCGCCAGTCCAGCCCGGCCAGGCTGTCAGACAGCCAAGGCAGCGAACACCGCCTACCTGACCGGCTCCATGCCCGACTGGCCGATTGCAGTCGCTGCCTCGGCCTCTCGCAACGCCCCGAGAAAGGACTTGGCGACCCCGGGCTGCAGGGCCTGGCGGTGTATGGCAGCCGAATAGACAGTGTAGTTTTGAATCTCCGGCGGAAGCGGGCCGAGATACCGGATACCCGGTACATGGACGAGTTCGCTCACCTGTTGGAAGCCGAGTTCGGCCTCGCCCCGCGCGATGATCTCGCCGATCTGAGCCCCGGAAGGGGGTTGCACGAGCTTTGCCTCAATCTGCTGGCGAATCGCCAGCCGGTCGAACATCTTCAGGAGATAGCGGCCGCTCGTGCCGGAAGAGATGGCTACTGACTTGGCCGCGAGAAGCGCCTGCTTCAGCCCATCGACCGACGCAATGTCGGGCCGGGGCAGCGACTCCGGTATCGCGACGCCGATTGCCGACCGGGCGAAGTCGGTACGCGAGCCGTCGACCAACTTGCCGTCAGCGGTCAGCTTTTCGATATTTTGTGTGGCGTTGACCACGACATCTGCCGTTTCTCCGTCGCCAACCCGCTTGGTGATGGCCTCGGTGCCGGCCCAACGCAGCACAACCCGGTGACCTGAGGATTTCTCGAATCGTGCGACGATGATCTCAAGGGGTTCCTTGACGGCATTGGGAGCGAAAACATGAAGTTCGGCGGCGGTCGCTACGCAGCAGCCCAAGGCCGCGACCACGGCAAGCGATCGCCGCACCGTGGCGCGCAACGTAGCGTGCTTCATGAACAATTCCCTTACACCCAGCCGTTCGCGCACTTATTTCAGACGAACGACGTACAGCACGACTTCACTATCGCCAACGTTCTTCACCGTATATTGCGGCCCCGGCCCCTGGATCTGCACATCACCGGTTTGCCAATTGGATTGCTCGGTCCTCCCATCGGCATAGGTCCTCAACAGCGTCCCTCCCTTGAGCGCCCTGATGACCCGGGTGCCGGACGTCACTGCCGTATTGACCTCCCCTGGCATCTGACGAATCTCGAAGGCCTGGAGTTTTTCATCTTCGGCCAGGATGGTCCGGGCCGCCGATCCTGGCTTTGCAGCTTCCTCGGCGACACCGGCAAGAGAAATCGACAAAACGGAGACCCCAAGCGAAGCCAGGCCTATGCGAGCAAACAATTTCATGATCCACGCCTCCTCCGGAATGACGACTTATCCGACCGCCATAAAAACGATTCGTTCCAGGCGGACAAGGTGTGGCCGTGCAATGACTGTGGCAAAGCGGTTTCGCCACTGTGATTCACAAGCAAACCGCTTTTAAGGCCAATTTCAGCTCAGGCGCTGCTCCCTGCACCAACTAACAGCCGCCATTGAGGAATTTCCCCAACTCCTGGTCTGTCCCCATCACGTGGTTGACCAACCAGTTGTTCAGGAAACCGAACAGCGTTTCGTGGTCGATCGCCTTGCCTTGCTTGAGCGCCAACTGGTACTCGGTGGCGGCCTTGGCGAAGGCGCGGTGCTCTCGCACGTGGGCTTTTTCGTCGTCGGGCAAGCGATCGCCATAGCCACCCGACTCCATCAGCTCCTCTTCCGAGTCGAAGTGATAGATGGTGTAGCCGATCAGGTCTTCGATCGCCTTGGCTTGCGCCTCGGCATTTCCTCCGGCGCGGAAGCAGTTGTTGGCGTCGTTCAGGATGTTGATCAGCATCTGGTGTTGCTGATCGATCCGGGCGATCCCGGTAGCGAGCGTATCGCTCCATTGCAGTAACTGGTGTCCGACTTTCATTGTTTTTTTCACCCTACACACACCCGGTTGCGCCCGCTTTGCTTGGCCTCGTACAGCGCCACATCGGCCCGCGAACAAAAGGCCTCGAAGGTTTCCCCGCGCTTCCACTGCGTCACTCCGAACGAGCAGGTGACATGCCCGATGCCGGGGAACTCGGCGGCAGCAACGCATTGGCGAACCGACTCGGCAAAACTCTGCGCGCCGTCGATGCCGGTATCCGGCGTCATGATGATGAACTCTTCCCCGCCCCAGCGGGAAATGAGATCGGTGTCGCGGCTTCTCGTTTTTACCGTATCGACAAACATCTTGAGCACCTCGTCGCCCGTGGCGTGGCCGCAAGTGTCGTTGATGCGCTTGAAATGGTCGATATCGAGAAAGATCAGCGACAGGTTGTGACCATAGCGGTTCGCGCGGGTAATTTCGCGCTGGGCATATTTCAGGAAGGCGCGCCGGTTCATCACGCCGGTCAACGTGTCCATCGACGCCAGGGTTTCCTTCTCCCGGATCAGGCGGTCGGTAAATTCGAGCAGCCGGTTGAAATGCTGGAAAGCGTGGCTCCATTCGTCGCGCCCGCCGCGATCCTTGAGCCGGATGGCGTAGTTTTCCTTTTCGACAATCTGGTCGAGCGCCGTAGACAGCTCCCGCAGATCGCGCATCATCACGGTGATGGTCATCGTGACGAAGCTGACCAGGACGAGCAGCATCGCGAACATGCCGGCGGACACCCACAGCATGACGTTTTTCTGCGCTCGGCCTTTTTCCATAGTTTCCCGGGCCAGTTGGTCAAACAACTGATCTTCAAGGGTCTTCAGGGAGTCGATGACCTTGGTCGAACGTTCCCACCACTGTTCCCCATCCGGCAGCGCGGCCACCATATCGTACTTGCTGAGTACCCGATTGATGGCTTCCATGACCCAGGCGTGATCCGGCGTGTCGATGGCCGAACGCAGGGAATGGATATCCGATTCGGCGAAATGGCTCCGCACCACGTCGATGTGGTGACGGTAGAGGGTCAGTTCGCCGGCGATGAAGATCAGATCGCTGGTATTCCGACTAGCCTGGGTCCGCACGCTGTTCACCGTCGCCCGCAGCAGCCCCAGTGCCTCGCGGGCCAGCGCGAGTTCGGCAATCATGTCCAGCTTGGGCGAGAAGGTGTCCACCTCATGCAGCATTTCATACGATACCGCCCCGAGCAGCGTGTTGATGGGGGTGGTATAGGCATCACGCAGGCGTCGCCAGTCGGTGCTCTGGTGCTCAACGTCGTTGCGGACCTCCATGAGCTTGACCCGGAGATCGGCCATCCCCAGGCGGGCCAGCCGGTGTTCGGTCGCCAGCGGGTTGTTGAACAGGGCCTCGAGCGCGGCGCTGCTGTCCGAACGCATCTTCTTGACGGTATCGAAGTCCTTCAGACTCGACGCGATGAAGCTGGCACTGGCGCCCCGTTCGCGCTGCAGGTAGTGAATCAGCGACGAGCAGTCATGGGCCCACTTGTTATGCAACACCTCGCGCTCGACGTTGTGGCGCGTTTCATTCAGGCGACTGATGCCCAACCATGTCGCGATGGCCATCGCCAGTATGGCGATGCCGGCAAGCAGCACGAGTCGCAAACGGATGGGCATGGGCGGAGACGAATTGAACGGAGACTGTTTCGCTATTTTGCGCGAACGATATTAAAAGGCTTTTAGCTGAGTCAAGTTATGGCCGAGGTAATAACTCTGCAACAGCAGTCAATTTTCACGCTGCGGTGTGCCCCGACTGAACCGCCGCCGCCAAGCGGCGCACGGCCTCGCCGACCATCCCCTCTGCCAGACTTCCGTAGCCCAGTACCAGCCCGTTGCAGGCCACCGGCGGCCGCGTGTAGCTGCCCAGGGCGCGCAGGCCCAACCCCAGTTGCGCGGCACGCGCCGCCACCTCGCTATCGCGTACCCCATCCGGCAACCACATCACCAGGTGCAGGCCAGCGTCGCCGCCCGACAGTTCCACGGACGGCCCAAAGGCTTCCTTCAAGGCCGCGCGCAGGGCGAGCTGCCGCGCGGCATAGCGGGCGCGCATGCGGCGCAGATGGGCGGTGTAGTAGCCGCGCTCGATGAAATCGGCGAGCGCGCGCTGTTCGATGCCCTGCCCGGCGCGCGTGGCCTGGGTAGTGGCGCGCGCGAAGTCGGCGGCGACGGCGTGGGGCAGCACCAAGTAGCCGAGGCGCAGGCCGGGATAGAGCGTCTTGCTGAAGGTGCCGACATAGACCACCGGGGCGTCGGGCTGCAGGCCGAACAGTGCCGGCGGTGCCGGGCCGGCGCGGCGGAATTCGCTGTCGTAGTCGTCCTCGATGATCCACGCGGCGGACTGGCGGGCGCGCGCAATCAGCGCCAGGCGCCGCGGCAGGGACATGACGCGGCCGGTCGGGTACTGGTGCGACGGCGTGATCATGATCAGGCGCGGTGGATGCCCGGACCAGTCGGTTTCGCTCGGCGCCAGCCCCTCGCTGTCCACCGGCACGTCATGCACGCGCAGCCCGGCCAAGCCAAAGGCGACGCGAGCAGCCAGATAGCCGGGATTCTCGGCCCACACGGTGTCGCCGTGATCGGCGAGCAGCCGGGCGCAGAGGTCGAGCGCCGCCTGCGTGCCGCTGGTGATGACGATTTGCCCGGCGTCCACCGCCAGGCCGCGGACGGTGGTCAGGTGACCGGCCAGCGCTGCACGCAGCGCCGGGTCGCCGCCGTGCGCGGCATAGCCGAGCTGACGCCACCCGGCATCGCGCCAGGCGCGTTCCAGGCAGGCACGCCAACTGCGGAAGGGAAAGGCGCCGTAGTCCGGCGTGCCGGGGGCAAATGGCAAGGCCGCCGCCTCGCGTGCCGGTTCGGGCTGCAAGGCCGCCGCGGCGCGGGTGGAGAGTTGCAGCGGCGCGCCGGATTCGTCCGCGCGGCTCGGCGCCGTAGCGAGCCGCGCCGGAAGCAGCGCCACGCGCGTTCCCTGGCGATCCGCCGCCAGGCAGCCTTCGGCGACCAGTTGCTCATAGGCGAAGAGGACGGTATTGCGGGCGATCTTCAGCGACGCCGCCAGGCTGCGGCTGGCCGGCAGGGGCGTGCCGGGCGCCAGGCGGCCGATCAGGATGGCATCGCGCAAGCGGTGGTAGAGCACGCGCTGTCGCGGCATGGTTTCCGGCAAGGGCGGGGCGAGCAGCCAGTCCAGCTCCATCGTGGCTCCATGAATTATTCGTTTTGTGGCACTACTAACAGTACCACGCCATCCGTACAGTGGAGCCATCGACATCACGGAGCCCTGCCTGCATGACTCAATCCACCGCCCCCTCTCCCCGCACCCGCATCCGCCGCAAGCCGGAGCGCGCCCGCTACGACGTCGAGGCCATCAACGCCATCGTCGACGCGGCGGTCATCTGCACCGTCGCCTTCCAGATCGACGGTGCGGTGCACGCCATCCCCACCATCCACTGGCGCGACGGCGAGCACCTGTACATCCATGGCGCCAAGGCGTCGCGCATGCTCACGGCGCTGACCGAGGGCGAGGCCTGCCTCACCATCGCGCTGGCCGACGGCCTGGTCGTGGCCCGCTCGGCCATGCACCACTCGATGAACTACCGCTCGGTGGTGGTCTACGGCCGCTTTGAATTGGTCACCGAACCGGCCGAGAAGGAACGCAGCCTCAAGGCCCTCATCGATAGCCTCTATCCCGAACGCTGGGACACGCTGCGCCCGATCAATGACAAGGAACTGAACGCCACCGGCGTGCTGCGCATTCCGCTCGCCGAGGCGTCGGCCAAGGCGCGCGACTTCGGGGTCAAGGACGACGACGAGGATCTGGACTGGCCGGTGTGGGCCGGCGTGATCCCGCTCGCAACCACGCTCGGCACACCGCGCCGGGAGGACGACAGCGTGGGGCGCACGGTGCCCGCCACCCGGTTCAGGCCGCAGAGCGATAGCGACCGGGGCGCGGCCTGAACCGGCGGCAGCGAAAGATCGCCGCCGGACGAATCACTGTGCCATGATCGCCGGCAGCGCCCGGCACAACACCCCAGGAGATTTTCATGATCGCAGTCATCTTTGAAGTGTGGCCCGTCGCCGAGCGGGCCCAGACGTATTTCGACATCGCCGCCGAACTCAAGCCGCGCCTGCAGGACATCGACGGCTTCATCTCCATCGAGCGCTTCGAAAGCCTGGCCACCAAAGGCAAGTACCTGTCGCTTTCCTTCTGGCGCGACGAGGAGGCCGTTCGCGCCTGGCGCAATCTGGAGGAGCATCGCCAGGCGCAGGCCACCGGGCGGGCCAGCGTATTTGCCGAATACCGGATACGCGTCGCCTCGGTGGTGCGGGATTACGGCATGGACGAGCGCAGCGAAGCGCCCGACGACAGCCGCCGCGCAAACGGCTGATCCAGAGTCATAAAGATTATCGATTTCTCAGGCTGTTACAGCGGAAAAACTACGGGTTATAACTAATAGCCTAGTGCTTTGGTTTTAATTACCCTGAGGGCAGATTGTAAGAAAAATCCGACAGCCGTGCTCCCAGCGAGCATATTGCCCCACGCCAACTTAGAGATCTCGATGCGCAACAACCAGCCGGTAACCCAGCAGGAAACCCTGCTTCCCGAAGGTCAGTTCATCTACTCCCGCACCGACCTGCAAGGCAACATCACCGAAGCAAACGAAGCCTTCGCCAATATCAGCGGTTATCCGCGCGAGGAGATGCTCGGCCAGCCGCACAACATGGTGCGCCACCCGGACATGCCGGCGGAAGCCTTCGAAGACATGTGGCGCGACCTGAAGCAGGGCCGGCCGTGGCGCGGCATCGTCAAGAACCGGCGGAAGGATGGCGGCTTCTACTGGGTGGTCGCCAATGCTTCGCCAGTCCGCGAGAATGGCCAGATCGTCGGCTATCAGTCGGTTCGCACCTGCCCTACCCGCGACGAGATCAACGCCTCCGAAGCGGTCTATAAGCGCCTGAAGCGCGGCGACAAGTCAATACGCATTTTCCACGGCCGGGCGGTTCCCAAGCATGCCTCGCCCTTCTCCCTGTTTGCCGGCCTCGGCCTGCAGCCCATGCTGTTCGGCATTTTTGCCCTGCTGCTCAGCGTGGGCGTGCTCGCCTCCGCCTGGCTACCCGCTATTGCCCTGCAGATCGCGGGTGGGCTGGGCATCCTGTGGAGCCTGTTCTTCCTGATCTTTTTTGTACCCCGCTTGCGCGGCGACCTGGACAAGGCCGGCGATTATCTCGAACGCTTGCTGATCAGCGGCAATCTGAAACTCCGCTTCGACCTCTCCCGCCCGGACGAACTGGGCGTCCTGATCCGCAAGATCGACCGTTTCGTCTCGTCGGTCCAGGCCACCATCCAGGGCATGGCCGACACGGCCCACCAGGTGCACCTGATTTCGAACGAAGTCAGCCAGGGCATCGCCAACGTCAATCAATCGGCCCGCGTGCAAAGCGATGCGACCTCCACCGCCGCCGCCGGCATCGAGGAAATCACCGTCTCGATCGGCGAAGTCGCCACCCGCGCGGATTCGACGCGCAGCGCCGCCCAGGCCGCCGCCGATGTGTCGGCCGACGGCGAGAAGCTGTCCGAAGAAGCCTGCGCCACCATTCTTTCCCTGGCCGAGACGGTCAAAACCTCAGCCGCCCAGGTCGAGCGCCTGGGACAGCAGTCCGAAGAGATTTCGCGGATCACCGGCGTCATCAAGGACATTGCCGACCAGACCAATCTGCTCGCCCTCAACGCCGCCATCGAGGCGGCACGGGCCGGCGAGACGGGGCGCGGTTTCGCCGTGGTGGCCGATGAAGTGCGCAAGCTGGCCGAACGCACTGCCAAGGCCACCGAGGAAATCCGCCACATGATCCAGGGCGTGCAGGACGAAACCGGCAAGGCGGTCGACAGCATGCGCACCGGCGCCACCCAGGTCGAAAATGGCGTCACCCTGGTGCAAAACGCACAAAACGCCCTGCGCGAAATCAATAGCCAAATGGCCGTCACCATGGAGATGGTGAACGACATTTCCCATTCCTCGAAGGAGCAGGAGCAGGCCATGACCATCATGGCGCAGAGCGTCGAACAGGTCTCCGCGATGACCGATCAGAACATGTCGGTGGTCAGCCAGACCACGGCGCGGGTGGATGACCTGAACAGCATGGTTGAACGGATGGAAAAGTCGGTCACCCAATACACGATCTGACCGAATCAGCGGGCCGGCAGGGAAAGATGCCGGCCCGAAACGCTACGCGGGGTTACTTGCCGAACTCGTAGCGGACGCCGGCCCAGAAGGTGCGCGGCGCGCCGGGGGCATAGAAGGTCGACGACAACGTCGAATTGTCGCCGCCCCCCACCAGGTTCGGATTGAACGGACGGGCCACGAAGTTGCCGTTGGCGTCGAAGCCGGTCGGACCGAGCTGGGCCGCGGTGGCGTACTTGCGGTCGAAGAGGTTGTTCACCTGGGCGAAGAAGCTCAGCCGTTGCGTCGCGCGGTACTTGCCGCTCAGATCGAAGATGGCGTAGCCGGCGGTCTTGCCGGAACCGATGTAATGGCTGCCGTCGGCCTGGTGCTGGCCGTTTTCGTTGCCGCGGGCCAGTGAGCCGGAAGTGCCCAGCATCCCCATGCCGACCGACCACGCTTGGCTGATCCGCCAATCGGCATGCAGCTTGAAGATATGGTGCGGGATCAGCGGCATGCGGCTGCCCGGCCGGATGGCGATGTTGCCGTTGGCGTCGGCGCTGCTGTTGGCCTCGGCATTGATCGTTTCGTTGCTCTGGAAGGTGGCGTCCAGATAGGTGTAGCTGGTGGCCAGCGTGAAATCGCCGATCTGCGTATCGACACCCAACTCGATGCCCTGGCGGCGTGTCTTGCCGAAGTTCTTGAAATAGCCGAAGCCGGCCGCGTTGTCGGCGACGAACAGGATGTCGTCGTGGTTTTCAGCGCGGAAGACGCCGACGTTCCAGTAGCTGGCGTTGCCGATGGCGCCACGCAGGCCGGCTTCCCAGGTCTTGGTCACCACCTGCTTGAGCGGCGGATCGCCGGCCATGGCATTGGGCAGCTTGCACGGATTGGCCGGGTCGGCGCAGCCGAGTTCGATGGCCGTCGGCGTGCGGCTGCCTTCGTTGTAGCCGGCATAGACATTGAGCGCCGGGCTCGGGGTCAGCGCTACGCCGACCGCCGGATTGAAGCGGCTGAAGCGGTGATCGCCATCCAGCGAGCCGCTGCCGCCGCCCGGCGTAATGGCGTCACGGTTGTGCACCACGGTCATGTTGTAACGCCCGGACAGCGTCACGTGCAGCAGATCCCGGACGCTGAGGGTATCGGTGGCGTACAGGCTCCAGGTGTGGCTCGTCCCCTTCAGATCGACCCGGTTGTCGTAGGGCTCGCCGTCCACGTTGCCGCCGGTGACGCCGTCGCCAAAGGCATTGATGCCGGTGATGCTGCGGTCGGGATTGAGATAGCCGAGCTGGGTGGTCTGCTTGAAATGCATGCGGCTGGCATCGTAGCCGGCGCCGCCGGTGAATTGGTTCTTCAGGCCGGCGAGCTTGCCGAAGACCGTGAACTGGCCGCTCCAGCCGTAGTTTTCCTGGGTGGTTTCGGTGCGGTTGATCAGGCCGTTACATTTCTCGGCGGGTTCGTCGTTGAGCCCGGCCTGGGCGATACAGGCCCACTTCGGGAAGGGGGTATTGGCCGCGTTTTCCGCAAAGAGCGGGAACTGCCCCGCGTAGCCGTTATTGGTCAGCCAGGTGCGGTTCGGATTGCCGTTGGGGCCGGCGTTGCGCAGATAGGTGTTCTGGTCGAGCGAGTCTTCGTTGATGTCGCCGTTCAGCGTCGACGTCCTGATCTTCCGGTAATAGGTATTGCCGGAAACGAGTACGTTGTCATTGACGCTGTGCTTGGCGGCCACATTCAGGAACAGCGAGCGATTCCGCGTCTCGTCCGGCTTGGTGTAGACGCTGCCGTAATCGCGGCCGAGCAGGCGCCCTTCCTGCAAGCCGTTGCCGGTCAGCTTGGTTTCGGCCAGCGCGGCGGTCAGCGAGATATCGGTCTTGGCGTCCATCCAGCCCAGCTTGCCGAACAACTGGCCGACGCGGCTCGGCGAATCGTCGCGCCAGCCGTCCTCCTTGAAGGCGTTGCCGGTGACGAACCAGTGCAGCCCCTGGTCGTTGTGGCCGCCATGCTCGACTTCCAGCGCCTGCCGGTTATGGCTGCCGTAGAGCGCCTGCACGGCGCTGCCCGGGTTGCTGTAGCCGTCCTTGGTCTGGATCGCCAGGGCACCGCCCAGGGTATTCAGCCCGAACAGCGGGTTGGAGCCGGGCATCAGCGTCGTCGAGGCGATGGCCGAGCGCGGAATGAGGTCCCAGCTGACCACGTCGCCAAACGGCTGGTTCAGGCGCACGCCGTCCATGTACACGGAAAGCCCTTGCGGCGTGCCGAGCAGCGGCGAGGCGGTGAAGCCGCGATAGTTGACGTCCGGCTGATAGGGGTTGCCCTGCATTTCATTGACGAAGACGCCCCCCAGCCGGCGATTCATCAGATCCGGCAGGTTGGCGCTGGTCGGGTCCTGGATGGCGGCCGTGCCCAGCGACTGGACGTTGGAAGGAATCTGCTCCTTGGCCAGGCTGCTGCCCGGCAGGGGCGTCGTCCCGATCACTTCGACCGTCGGCAGGGCGACGGCCTGCTCGGCCCCGGCATGGGGCGCCTGGAACAGCGCGCCGACGATGACGGCGATGGCCGCTTGGCGTAGATTGGGCTCTTTTCGTACTGCCCCCGGGAAAGTCTGCTTTGCCACCTGTTGTCTCCTGATATTTTCGGATCGACCGGACGACAGCCAGCCCGGTCGGAATGGCGGCGAGTATCCCGGTCCCGGCGGGTCGGCAATAGGGAATTTTTCCCGACGTGAATTCGCTGCCATCCAGCGAAATCGGGCTGGTACGAAAGCTGCAGATGAGCATCGGACAAAAAAGACAAAGAGGGGACCATGGACCTGCGTCGTCGGCTGATCGGCTCGCTGAGCCTGCTGTTGGCAAGCCTGATGGCGATTGCCGTCATCATTCAGCTTTACTCGCTGCGCGCGGATATCGCCTCCGAGGTCGGCGCCTCGACCCGCCTGGTCGGCGTCCTGCTGGCCGCCGAGAACGCCGCGCTGCGCGACCCTTCCGAGCTGGCCGAACGCCTGTCCGAAGCGGGAATCCGCCATTTGACCATCCGCACCCCGGAGCAGGCCCCGGCCGAGCGGAAATCCCATTTGCTGCTCGACTGGCTGGGCCACAGCAGCGAAGTGCCGGATGAACAGGAGATCCGCATCGGCGGCCAGACGCTGTACATCGCCGCCAATCCCAACTCGGAAATCGAGGAGCGGCTCGGCGACACCGCTCGAATTTTGATCACCCTGCTGCTCTTTTCTGGAGCAACCCTGCTGGTCGTCTGGTGGTCGGCCGACCGTGCGCTCAGCCCGGTCCGTGCCCTGGAGGACGCCTTGCACGGCCTCGCCCGCAGCGAAAAGCGGCCGGTGCTGCCGGGCTTCGCGCTGCGCGAATTCCGCCGTGTCGCCGATGCCATCGACTACCTGGCCGACGCCCTGGGCGAAGCGCGAGCCGCCCAGCATGCCCTCGCCCAGCAGCTGATTTCGGTCCAGGAAAACGAACGCCGGGCCCTGGCCCGCGAACTGCACGACGAGATGGGCCAGACCCTGACCTCGCTCAACGCCACCGCCGCCCATCTCGCCCGCAATGCCCAGCAACTGGCTCCGGAGGCCGTGACCGAATGCGCCAACGACCTGCGCCGCGACATCCGGACCAGCGGCGCCCAACTGCGGGCGCTGCTCAAATCGCTGCGCCCGCACGGCCTCGACGCCAGCGGGCTAGCCTCGACCCTACGCGACCTGATCGACGGCTGGCGCAGCCGGGAAACCGGCATCACCTTCGAACTCGACCTCCCGGCGCCGTTTCCGGATGTCGATGAGGAAGTTGCCCTGACCATCTACCGCATCGCACAGGAAGCGCTCACCAACGTCGTTCGCCATAGCGGCGCCAGCGTTTGCCGGGTGAGCGCCGTGCGCGACGGGGAATGGGTACGCCTGGCGATCAGCGACGACGGCCACGGCTTGCCGCAGGACGGCCCCAAGCGGCGCAGAGGACTGCTCGGCATCGCCGAACGCCTGGACATGGTCGGCGGCAAGCTGCAGCTGGAACCGAATGCCGGCGGCGGGCTGTACCTGAGCGCCTGGCTGCCGCTGGCCCAGGTCGGCAACGACCTGTCTTTGCCGATGGAGGCCTACGCATGATCCGCATCATCCTGATCGACGACCACGCCGTCGTGCGCACCGGCTACCGGCGCCTGCTGTCGGCCGAACCCGATTTCGAAGTGGTCGGCGAAGCGGCCAATGCCAGCGAAGCCAATGCCCTGGTGCAGAAAACGCAGCCGGATGTGGCGCTCGTCGATCTGAGCCTGAAAGGCAGCAGCGGCCTGGAAGCGATACGCAGCATCCTGTCCCGCCAGCCCGACTTGCGCGTCCTCGTGCTGTCCATGCACGACAGCGCCGGCCACATCACCCAGGCGCTGAAGAGCGGCGCGCACGGCTACCTCACCAAGCACAGCGAACCGGAAGAAGTGATCGCCGGCATCCGCCGGGTCGTCGCCGGCGAACGCGTGTTCTCCAGCGACATCGCGCATCTGGTCGGGAACGATGCGACGACAGGCAATCCCGTCCTGCACAACCTCACCCCGCGCGAGTTCGAAGTCCTTCGCCTGCTCGTGCATGGCGAGTCGGCCCAGGAGATCGCCACTTCGATGCACCTGAGCCCGAAGACCGTTCTGAACTACCTGACGCTGATCCGCCAGAAGCTCGACGCCGACAACGATTTCAAGCTCATGCACCTGGCCGCCCGCCTCGGTATGGTCGAATTCGGCGCCGGCGCGCTGGCCTGAGCGGCCCGGGAGAGATTTAATGTTGTCGCTGCGTGATCGCTTTTCCATGGCGCTCTGCCTGGCACTGGCGCTGTCGCCCGGTATCGCTGCTGCCGACTGGTTCGACGAAGGCAAGGCCAAATTCGGCATCGAGTACGAACTGGAAAACGGCGCCGGCAACGCCTGGCAAAGCCGGGGCATCACCCTGGTGCCCGGCCTCAAGCTGGACAACCCGTGGATCAGCATGGTCGAACTGCTGCTCGAAGGTGCCCAGGAGTACGACCGGGAGAGCGGCGAGCACTCGAGGGAACGCAAGGCGGGCGTACGCATCCGCCACGAGTTTCCGCTCACCGACGACGCCAAGATCGTGCTGCGCGGACTGCTTGGGCACAGCACTCAAGGTGACGAGAGTTTTTTCTATTACTACGTCGAACCCAGCTTCAAGTACGCCTTCCGGCATGTCGAAATGATGGTCGGCTACCGCTTCGTGCATGGCATCGATGCCAGCAAGGAGCACGACCTGCACAAATTCCGCATCGGGCCGAGCTTTGACCTGAGCGAGCGCAGCGAACTGGAGTTTCGCTGGGCACGCAGCTGGAATGCGCACACCGGGCAGCATGTCAGCGATGCGTATATTGTTGAATATACGCAGAAGTTTTGATGGGAAGCCCGGAAGCTGATCTCATAGCTTGCAGCTTCGCGGATACCGGAGGCCAGAATCATGGCCTACCCCTACCGTTCCAATATCGTTATCCATGCGATTAATGTCGAAAATATTTACATAGCCATATCAGCTGCAAGGCGATTCAAAAATAAGAAATTGATTTATTTATAAATAACACCACTGGCCTAGCAATTGCTTTTTTAGCCCCGCATTGATTGGCAATGCACAGCAGGATTGGAGGATGTTATGAAAAAGCCCTTTACCTTGGCGATTCGTAGCACTTTTCTGGTGGCGCTTGTCGTGGGGATGACAAGTTCGCATGCGACGCTCTATACCGGATCGCTTTACTACACCACCTACAATGGAGGCCAAAATGTCTGGAGCATCGGTTTCGGATATGACACCGTAACCAACGCCTATAGCCTTAATAACAATACAAATATCGCGTCAACCAATGGAGCGGACGGCATTATCTTCGGCTCAAACGGAAACCTGCTGGTCGGAGGCCAGGGCTCAGGTAATGTTTATGAGGTAAATAAAAATACGGGCTCGGTGGTCAATACTCAAAACACGGGCGCGCCAAGCTTTCACCTCACCTTGGACCCAAACGGGAACAAAGTCTACACGAGTGATTTTGGAGGGCGACTAAATACCGTTGCCGTTCCGGTCGGCACCGGTAGTACATCGACTACGATTACAGGTGGGGATTCCGGTGTTACGCAAATTGCATTTGGACTGAACGGTGCAGTCTTCTACGTTAACGGGAGTCCGAATGGTGGCGGGAATCTCGGAACGATCGATCTTTCTACCGGGGTAACCACACGACTGTATTCCTCCGTCCTGCCGGCCCATGGTTTGATTTTCGATCCGTTCACCAACCTGATCACGATGTTCGGTGCTGGACGTACAGGCACAATGAGTGCGTTGGATGGGAGCGGGCTGACGACAAGCGATACTTCATTTATCTGCGATTTTGACCAAGGAGCACTCAACGGTTCCGGAATTGCCCTTGTCGCTGGTTGTGGCAGCCTGACGCTGATTGACTACACCCAGTCACACGACATTACGCACCCGGACTGGTTCGGCTCAATATTTGTCAATAGTTTCATTGATGATGTTGCTCCTCTCATCGGCGCCGGATCGGAATGTGGAAATAACTGCGGCACCGTGCCCGAACCCGGAACAATTGTACTTATCGGCCTTGGATTTTTAGGCTTTGCAACGTCACGTCGTCGCAAGGCTTGACTTGAGTCCCTGTCGGCCACCCCGTTTCGGCGGGGTTTTTATTTTTTGCTTGATGGAAATTCTATGGATTATCTGATCAGGCCCGTAATTTCTGGATGAATTCATCGCACCAGTTCAACCGGGGGGTACAGACAACGCACAGCGGTCTGTGAGCCCCATTTTATTTGGGTAAGCACGAATGGCGGGGTTTGGGTCGGACTTGAACCATCCAACTCGCAAAAGCAAACACCCATGCGCCCCCGCCCCGCCAGACAAGCCGCCGGCATCTCGGGCACAATACCGGCATGAAGATTCTCATCGTCGAAGACGAAACCAAGACCGGCGACTATCTCAAGCAGGGGCTGGGCGAGGCCGGGTTTCCGGCCGATCTGGTGCGCAACGGGCTGGACGGCATGCACGAAGGGCTGGCCGGCGACTATGACCTGCTGATCCTCGACGTCAATCTGCCCGGCCTCGACGGCTGGCAGGTGCTGAAAACCCTGCGCGCCGCCGGCCGCGACCTGCCGGTGCTCTTCCTGACCGCCCGCGACCAGGTGGAGGACCGGGTCAAGGGGCTGGAACTGGGCGCCGACGATTACCTGGTCAAGCCTTTCGCCTTCTCGGAACTGCTCGCCCGCGTGCGCACCCTGCTCCGCCGCGGCCGGGCCAAGGAAGCGGATGCCCTGAGCGTCGCCGATCTCGAACTGGATGTACTGAAACGCCGCGCCACCCGCGCCGGCCAGCGCATCGACCTGACCGCCAAGGAATTCGCCCTGCTCGAACTCTTCCTGCGCCGGCAGGGCGAGGTGCTGTCGCGCAGCTTCATCGCCTCGCAGGTGTGGGACATGAATTTCGACTCCGACACCAATGTCGTCGAGGTCGCCATCCGCCGCCTGCGCGCCAAGGTCGACGACGACTTCACGCCCAAGCTGATCCACACCCTGCGCGGTATGGGCTACGTGATGGAAATCCGTTGAGCGTGGCGCTGACTGTCAGCAACTGGCGGCACTCGATCACCCTGCGCCTGGCGCTGGCCTTCGCACTGCTCGCCATCCTCGTTTTCGCCACGCTGGGCATCTACCTGAGCCGGTCGACCGACCAGCACATGGCTGAGCTCGATGCCCACGAACTGCTCGGCAAGCTGGCGCTGGCCCGCCACATCGGCAGCCAGGCCGAATCGCCGGCCGCCTTCGCCAACCGCCTGAGCGACGCGCTGGTCGGCGAACACGGCATCATCGTCGCCGTCGATGGCTCTTCCGGCGCGCTTTTCCGCTGGCCGGAAGAGGGCCTGGCCGCCTCGCTGGCCGCCGCCTCGGCCGGGGTTGGCGAGCAACCGACCCGGCTGCGCGAGGACGGCATGGACTACCGTGCCGTGGCCGGCAACGAGCAAACCGGCTGGGGCGAAGCGGTGCGCGTAGTCGTCGCCCGCGACATCCACCACCACACCGATTTTCTCGACCAGCTGCAGCGTGACTTCTGGTGGGCCGTGCTCGCCGCCGCCGTGCTGACGGTGGTCGTCGGCATGCTCATCGTCCGCCACAGCATGCGCCCGGTGCGCGCCATCGCCCAGGCCGCCGGCCGCATTTCCGCCGGCCGCCTGGCCGAGCGCATGCCACAGCAGGACGTGCCGCCGGAACTGGCCGAGCTAGTCGGTGCCTTCAACGACATGCTGGGCCGCCTGGAGGAGTCCTTCGCCCGCCTGTCCGACTTCTCCGCCGACCTGGCGCACGAACTGCGCACCCCCATCCACAGCCTGCGCATGCAGACCGAGGTTTCGCTGAACCGCTCGCGCAGTGCCGACGAATACCGCGAACTGCTCGCTTCCAACCTCGAGGAATACGACCGGCTGACGCGGATCATCGCCGACATGCTATTCCTCGCCAAAGCCGACCACGGGCTGATCGTGCCGCACCGCGAACGGCTCGACCTGCACGCCCTGTGTGAACGGCTGCTCGAGTACTACGGCCTGCTCGCCGACAACGTCGCCGTGCATCTGAGCGGCGCCCGCCTCGCCGCCGAGGGCGACCGCCTGATGCTGGAGCGCGCCATCGGCAACCTGCTGGTCAATGCCATCCACCACACGCCGGCCGGCGGTTGGGTGACCGTCAGCCTGCACGACGAGGGCGGCATGGCCGTGGTGGCGGTGGCCAACACCGGACGGCCGATCGCCCCCGAGGCCATGGAGCGGATTTTCGACCGCTTCGGCAAGCTCGACCAATCGAGCGAAGGCACCGGTCTCGGCCTGGCCATCACCCGCTCCATCGTCCTCGCCCACCAGGGGCGGATTTCGGTGACTTCGGACGCGACGGCGACGGTGTTTTCGGTGGCGCTGCCCAAGTCGGCCACAGCGACGAGCCAAGCGGCGATCTGAGCCGCTCTATCCTTGTCGCATTCGCGACACGCCTCCGACAACAGCCGGACACGCCAACAAAAACACACAACAATTCAATAACTTGAAGTCTGGCACCACCCTTGCTACGGAAACAGCAAGGAGATTGCCATGACCCAGTCTTTCATCACCATCAACGACACCACCCTGCGCGACGGCGAACAATCGGCCGGCGTGGCGTTTTCGTTGGATGAAAAGCTGGACATCGCCCGCCAACTCGCCGCCATCGGCGTGCCGGAACTGGAAGTCGGCATCCCGGCCATGGGCGACGAGGAACGCGAATCGATCCGCGCCGTGGCCAATCTCAAGCTGGCGCCGCGCCTGATGGTGTGGAGCCGCATGCACCCGGCCGACATCGCCGCCTGCGCCGGTCTCGGCGCCCACCTGATCGACATCTCGGTGCCCGCCTCCGACCAGCACCTGGCCTACAAGCTGAAGCAGGACCGCGCCTGGCTGCTGCGCGAATTGCCCAAGTACATCGGCGCCGCGCTGTCCCTCGGCCTCGAAGTCGGCCTTGGCTGCGAGGACGCCTCGCGCGCTGACATGGATTTCCTGTGCGCCCTGGCCGAAACCGCCGAACGGGCCGGCGCCCGCCGCCTGCGCTTCGCCGACACGCTGGGCATCCTCGAACCCTTCGGCACCTACGACAAAATTTCCACCCTGTGCCGGCGCAGCGGCCTGGAAATCGAGATGCACGCCCACGACGACATGGGGCTGGCCACCGCCAACACGCTGGCCGCCTGCAAGGCCGGCGCGACACACGTCAATACTACGGTCAACGGGCTGGGCGAACGGGCCGGCAATGCGCCGCTGGAAGAAGTGGTGCTCGGCCTGAACAAGCTGCACGGCATCGCCACCGGCATCGACCTCAAGGGTTTCCCGTCGCTGTCGGCCAAGGTGGCCAGCGCTTCCGGCCGCGCCATTCCGTGGCAAAAGAGCGTCGTCGGCGCCGGTGCCTTCACGCACGAGGCCGGCATCCACGTCGATGGCCTGTTGAAGCACCCGGACAACTACCAGGGTTTCGACCCGCGCGAGGTCGGTCAGGCGCACCGCATCGTCCTCGGCAAGCATTCGGGAACGCGTGCCGTGCAGGTCGTCTATGCCGGGCTCGGCATCGAACTCGGCGACAGCGAGGCGCAGGCCATGCTGCCCCACGTCCGCGCCTTCGTGGCCGAACACAAGCACCCTCCCGAAGTGTCCGACCTGCGCGACCTTCTGGCTTCGTTGCGGAGCCATCACCATGCCTGAAGCGATGACCATGAGCGCCCCCGTGCCGCCCTCACCGACAGCCCCCGACCTGTGGGCCACCCTCAAGGAGGACCTGGCCTGCGTCTTCCAGCGCGACCCGGCAGCCCGCTCGACCCTGGAGGTGCTGACCACCTACCCCGGCGTCCATGCCATCCTCACCCATCGCCTGGCGCATCGCCTGTGGCAGTCCGGCTGGTGCTTCCCGGCCCGCTTCCTGTCCTTCCTCGGGCGCACGCTGACCAATGTCGACATCCACCCCGGCGCCACCATCGGCCGCCGCTTCTTCATCGATCACGGCGCCTGCGTGGTGATCGGCGAAACGGCCGAGATCGGCGACGACGTCACGCTCTACCACGGCGTCACGCTGGGCGGCACCTCATGGAACAA
The DNA here is from genome assembly GCF_022012295.1 of Dechloromonas hankyongensis. Taxonomy (GTDB): domain Bacteria; phylum Pseudomonadota; class Gammaproteobacteria; order Burkholderiales; family Rhodocyclaceae; genus Azonexus; species Azonexus hankyongensis. The sequence continues at coordinate 1,646,154 of NZ_JAKLTN010000001.1, read as the reverse complement.
GGGCAAGCGCCACCCGACCCTGGCCGACGGCGTGGTCGTCGGGGCTGGTGCCAAGATACTCGGCCCGATCAGCATCGGCGCGCGCGTGCGCGTCGGCGCCAATTCGGTCGTCGTCAAGGATGTGCCGGCCGACCGGACCGTCGTCGGGGTTCCCGGCCGGATCGTCGACACCCGGGTCGGCCCGGCACGCCTCACCGACGGCATCGATCTCGACCACAACGTGATGCCCGACCCGGTGGCCAAGTCCATCGCCTGCCTGATCGAACGCATCGAGACGCTGGAAAAGGAACTGGCCGAACTGCGCCACGAACCGCCGCCGACCGAGCACAGCGGCGAATGCCGCACCTGTTCGGCCGGCGACCTGTGCTGCGAGACAGACGCAATGCACGAAGCCATGCATGAGGCGATGCACTGACATGGACCTGCTCGACTTCTCCGACTGCAAACTCTACTTCGAAGACGCCCTGCCCGCCGAAGCCGAGCTGCTGATCGCCCAGGCGGCCAGCGACTACGGCGACCCGGCGGCCGAACTGGCCCTGTTGCGCGCCAACCTGCTGGCGCCCGAGCACCTGACCGTGCTGGTCAGCCTGTACCGCTACTACTTCTACCAGCACCGCCTCGACGAGGTGCTGATCGTCGCCGAGCACGCCAAGCGCGTTTCCGCCCGCCACCTCGGCATCCCCAACGACTGGCGGCAGATCGACGAGACCCAGCTCGGCTCGGCCGCCGCCACCTCCTTCGGCCTGCTCCGCTTCTACCTGCTGGCGTTGAAAGCCGAAAGCATCGTCCTGCTCCGCCTCGGCCGCATCGCCGAATCGCGCGACCGGCTGAACAAGCTGGCCGCACTGGACAGCCGCGACCATCTCGGGGCGGCCAAGCTGCTCGAAGTAGTCGACGAGTTTCAAACCGAAAACACGCCGGCCGCCACCCCATCCATCACCCTTGCCATCGCCTGAGGAGGCACCATGGAAGACATCGCCCTGACCCTCGAAGAAGCCATGGAAGAACTGGTTTCGGCCGAGGACTTTCTCGAATATTTCGAAGTCCCCTACGAGCCCTCTGTCGTCCATGTGAACCGCCTGCACATCCTGCAGCGCTTCCACGACTACCTGGCCAAGCAGGCACCCAACCTGCCGCCGCAGGAAGACCAGCAGCGCGGCATCTACCGCCTGTGGCTGGAGCGCGCCTACCAGGATTTCGTCGAATCGAACTCGATCAAGGAAAAGGTCTTCGCCGTCTTCCAGAACCAGGCCCAGCCGGGCGGCGGCTTCAGCTCCTTCGTGTCGCTCGACAAGGTGTTCCGCGCATGATGAACGCCCGCTGGGAGTACGGCGAGGCGGTGCGACTCACTCGCAACGTCCGCAACGACGGCACCTATCCCGGCCTCGATCCGGGTGCCTTCCTCGTCCGCCGGGGCAGCGTCGGCTATGTCGTCGATGTCGGCACCTTCCTGCAGGACCAGGTCATCTACTCGGTCAATTTCCTCGACGAGGGCAAGATCGTCGGTTGCCGCGAGGAAGAACTGATCGGCGCCGAAGAGGAATGGACGCCGTCGAAATTCGAATTCCGCGAAAAGGTGCGCGCCGCCAAACAGCTGGCCGTCGGCGGCGAGGTGCTGGTTGAGCTGGGCGCCGTCGGCGAGGTGATCAAGGTCATTCGCGATGCGCCGGGCGGCGTCGCCTATCACATCCACTTCGACAGCCTGCCCGGCCGCGTCCTGCAGATACCGGAAGCCGCCCTCGCCGCGGCCGAGGCCCGGGAGTGAAGCCATGCAAGCACTCGGCTATCTCGAACTGAAACTGTCCTGGGAGCTGTTCCAGAAAGGCCCCGAGGCGCTGAGCGAACCGGAACGCCATCGGCTCGACGGCGTGGCGCGCAAGCAGGACAGCATCGAGCAGAGCATCCTGGCCAGTGCCGCCGCAGCCAACGTGGTCGTGCCGGCCGCCACGCTGGCCAACCGCATTGGCGAAATTCGCCAGCGCTACCCGGCGCAGGACGAATTCGCCCACGACCTCGAACGCAGCGGGCTGACGATGGCCGACCTGGAACAAGCCGTCGAGCGCGACCTGCGCGTCGAAGCCGTGCTGGAGAAGGTCGCTTCGGCCGTTCCCGCCGTCAGCCTGGTCGATGCCGAAATCTACTACCGCCTGCATCCGGAGGCCTTCGACCGCCCGGAAGCCCGCCGCCTGCGCCACATCCTGATCACCTTCAACAACGACAGTGAAAAGGAAAAGGCGCTGCTCACGCTGGAAGGCCTGCGCAGCAAGCTCAAGGACCCGGAAGCCTTCGCCGCCGCCGCCCTGCGCGACTCGCAGTGCCCGACGGCGATGGAAGGCGGCATGCTCGGCGTGGTCAAACACGAGCAGTTGTACGCCGCGCTGGAGCCGGCCGCCTTCGCGCTGAACGTTGGGGAGATCAGCGCCGTACTCGAATCCCCCATCGGCCTCCACATCATCCGCTGCGACGAAATCCTGCCCAACGGCATGCTGCCCTTTGCCGAGGTCGGCGCGCGCATCGTCGAACGCCTGACCGACAAGCGCCGCCGCGAAGCGCAGCGCGACTGGATCAAGGCCCAGGTTGGCAAAAACCTGGGCAAAAAAAAGGAGGCCGAAGCCTCCTGAAAGGTGGGTAGAGCTCAACGCAGTAAGCCCCCCGACCGCAGAGACACCCCATAGGGTGCAGGAAAGAAAGATCAGTCGCCGCCGCGCAGGTTCTGCACCTGGAACAGTCCCGGCGGGTTCTTCTTCGGATCGACCTGGCCCTTGAACTGGCCGGTGGTGCAGTGCTTGGACTGCAGGTCGACCATCGAGAAGGCATCGTCGATACCGATACCCGAGCCCTTGTTGACCGGCAGATGCTGATCGGGGTGCGACTTGCCGACCATGAACACCTTCCACAGCTCGCCCTTGCGGTCGTAGATCTCGTTGGCGCCGTTCAGGTTCTGCAGCTGGGTATCCATGTAGAAGACACGCTTGCTGACCGGGTGGTTGGTATTGACCGGGGCGGCTTCGAGGACATAGACCTTGCGCAGCTGCCAGGTGCCTTCGTGGAAGCACTTGCCCTGGCCGGCGAAATCGACGTACTTGTAGCCGTCGGCTTCGGCCGGCATGTCGGACGCCAGCTTCAGTTCGTTGTGGTTCCACATCGGCAGCAGGATGTTCTTGGTGCCCTTGTAGGTCCAGTGCATGTCGGAGACGCGGCCGTTGTAGCCTTCGAAGTCCTCGATCATCAGGTCGGAGCCGAGGAAGGCGTCGGTCACCTGGCCTTGCGCCAGGCGACGAACGCGACGTTGGAAGCCGAGGTAGAGGTAGGCGTCGTCCAGCTTGGCGTCATCCTCGAAACGCTGAATCAGCAGCTGGGTGTTCTTCAGGTCGTTCGGCTCGTGCGCCTTGGTGTAGATGGCGCGGAAGATGCCCGACGGGTTCGGGGTGAATTCCGGGATCGGCGCATCCTTGGTCCGGTGCATGAAGTTCAGGAAGTGGAAGTCCCACTTCAGGGTCTTTTCCACCTGGCCGGTCTGCATGTTGCGGTACTTCCAGTAGAACGGCGAAATGATCGCGCCGTCGCCCCAGTTCACACCGTACTTGTAGTTCCAGGCCAGCTTCTCGCCGGCACGCTGGTCCTTGGCGTCCGGCTCTTCCGGGAAGGGACGGCCGGCGACGTAGCCGGTGATCATCTCGCCGGCCTTGGCGCCGAGCTTGGTCTTGTTCAGGTTGGCCTTGGTGGCGTCGATGTAGTTCTTGTTGATGGCGAACTGGGTCGTCGCGCCGACCTTCATTTCGAACAGGCCTTCCTTGATCAGCTTGTACACGCCGGCGCCGAGCACTTCCTTGAACTGGTCGACGTTGGCCTTGTTGATCACGGTGCCCGCGGTCAGCCCGGGGAAGCTCGGCATGCCGGCCTTGTACGGGTTGAACGAGTTTTCCACATCGGCATCGGTCGCGGCCTGCGCCACGCCCACCACACCGGCTGCCATCATGGGCAGCAGGGCAATCAGATGCTTTTTCATACGCTATGTCTCCTCTGTTGGATCAGAACTTGTAGTTGATGCGAAGGAAGATGTCGTTTTCCTTGAAGGCGGCGCCGATCGGGCCGGCGCGGAAGCGGCCGAGCGGTTCCATGCCGCCGAAGCCGCGCGAATACGGGGTATTCGGGTTGGCGTCGCCGGCCGGAGCGGTAAAGGGAGCGAACGGATTACAGGCGCGGCAGTCGTCGAACTTCCAGTGATCGCGGCCGTCGGCCAGCTTGTAGTTGGCGCCGATGGTGATCTTCAGGTCGTTGGTGTAGTTCCACTCCACCTGCGGGGCGATGGCCGTGGCCTGGGCGCGGAAGTCATGCGCCAGGATCAGTTGCGGGCTGACCGAGCCGTTCTTCAGGAAGCCCTTGATCAGCAGGGTGCCGATGAAGTTGTTTTCCCAGTCCGGCATGCCGACCGGGCCGTACTGCTCCTGCTTCCACTCGTGCTGGAAGATGTGCTGGTAGAACAGCTGGGCCGAGATCAGCGTCGCGGAGGTTTCGCTGATGAAGGGGATGAAGGTCGGACGGTCGACACCGATGACGGCGCGGAACACGTCGTTCTTCGAATAGAGCTGCTCACGCATGGTATTGGCGAATTCCTCGCCCTGCGTATAGGCCGCTTCCATGCGCACCGCTGCACCGGCCGCCGGGATCTGGAAGTCCATCGAGCCGCCGACCAGATTGACGCGCGGGAATTCCATGTCGAAGGAGATCAGGTAGGGCCAGGCGTTCTGCTGTGCGCCGGTGAAGGAGTTGGTGGCGCGCTTGCCGCCATGCAGCGACGGCAGTTGCGAACGGTAGGTCAGGGCGTTCAGCGAGAAGGACAGGCCGCCCATGGTCACGCCTTCGTACTTGGCGCCCAACTGGGTGTTGGAAATGCTCCAGTCCGGCAGGTTCACGTCCTTCAGGCCGATCTGGCCCGGACCGAAGTTGGTGGCGAGCAGTGTTCCCGGCGCGATGTTGGCGAAGTTGGCCACCGTGCCGCCGTTGTCCCACAGGTTGGCCATGCCGCGGAAGAAGCAGCCGGCGTCGAGGATCACGTTCGGCGTGCCGCACTGCCCCAGGTTGTTCGGACGGAACTTGTCGAAGTTCCAGACGATCTGGAAGTTGCGGTCCTGCATCCAGTCGCTGGCGCCCATGCGGTATTCGGCCTGGGCGATCCACATCGGGATGCGGATGTCGGACAGTTCGTCGTAGATGTTGTTGCGCGAGAAATCGACCGGGTTGATCACGTCGAGGACGCGGAACAGGTCGGTACGGCCCCACACCACCTGCTGCTTACCGACCTTGACGAACAGTTCCTTGCCGTCGCCGAGGCCGAAAGTCTTCTTGGCGTACAGCTCGCGGATGAAGTCGAGGCGGTCGTTGAACTCGGGCATTTCCAGTTCGGACAGCGTCTTGTTGCCGTAGCCGCCGAAGTCGCGGCAGCCGCGGCTATCCACGTCACAGGGGCGAACCGGTACGGCGAAGCCGACGCCGCCGTCAGTGCCATGCCAGCGGTCGCCGAGGACGCGCAGGCCGGTGTTGGGATTGTTCGGATAGCTCGCCGGGAACTGGGCCAGACCACCCAGCGCCGTATTGAACGGCGGGGCCGGCGGGGCGCCGACACCCCAGGGCACCGTCACTTGGTTGCCGTTGACGGTCGATTGCGAGGTGATAGCCCCGCCCGCATCGTTGCCGTACTCCTTGCTGTTCATGCGATACACGCCGTCCCAGCTGCCGCGCAGGATGCCGTGGATACCCCAGCCGTTGCCGGCGCGCTTGTCGAACTCGGCCTGCATGGTGTTGCGGAACTTGGCCAGCCCGGTGTGCTCGCGCTTGACGGTGTGGTTTTCGTAGGTCAGATCGACCTGCCAGGGCGAGGAATCCTCGCCCAGCGAGGGAAGTTCGCTGCCCCACGCCTGCGTTGCGATGCTGCCAATCAGCACCGCCGCCAGCAGCGACAGACGCCTTCCCGTATTCAAGTTTGTCTCCATGGATTTACCCCCAATGGTGTTGTCGGAAAAATGCTTGCTGTTCCCCCCGGTCGGGCCGGAGTGTTGTTAATCGTTCTCGAGCACCCCGTCCTCGTCGTAGTGGATGGCGGTCACGAACTGCGGCTTGAAGACCACGCACCACGACGGCACGATCAGCACGGCGGCGATCGCATTGACGATGAGCATGAAAGAAAGGAGGACGGCGGCATCCGACTGGAAGCGCAGATCGGACATGAATATCCACATCACGACGCCGGCGATCAGCGTCACGGCGGTAAAGCTGACGGCGTAGCCGGTGGTCGCCACAGCGTTGATGACGGCCTGCTTGATGTCGCGCAACGCGGCGAATTCCTCGCGGATGCGGTCCATGAAATAGACCGCGTAGTCGATGCCGACCCCGACGCCGACGGCGATGACCGGCACGGTGTTCACGTTGATGCCGATGTTGAGCGCCCCCATGTAGGCGTAGGTCATCAGCGTCGAGAACAGCATGGGCAGGATCATCAGCCAGCCGGCGTGCAGCGAGCTGTAATAGACCATGACGATGACGAAGGCGAGGATCATGACCGCCGGGATGATGATCATGTGGTCGGTGTGCAGCGCCTGGTTGCCGGCCGCCGTGACGCCGATGATGCCGCCGCCCAGCTCGACGTGCAGGCCGGGCACTTCCTTCTCGATCTGCTTGATGCCCTCCTCGGCCAGCGCGACGATGCGGTTGATGGTGTCGGCCTGGTGGTCCTTGTAATAGAACACCATGTCGGCCTCGTTTTCGTCCGGCGTGATGAACTCCTTCAGGGCGCCGGGAATCGGGCTGGAGGCCATGTAGGCGAACATCAGACCGCCGATTTCGTCGGCCGCGTCGGGCAGCTGCATCCAGCGCGGGTCGTCGTTGTGGGTCAGCTTGTTGACCACGCGCACCACCCCCGGCAGCGCCTTGGTGCCGCCCAGTTGCGGGTCGGACAGCATGTGCGCCTGGAAGCGTTCGATGGCGGCCATCACCTCGGGACGCTTGATGCCGCCCTTGTCGTCGGTACGGGCCACGACGTGCAGTTCCTCGGAACCCGGGAAGCGCGTGTTGATCGCCTTGGTCGAGATGTTGTAGTCGTGGTCGCGGTGGAGCAGCGGCGAGCCGGGCTCGGACTCGCCGAGCTGCACCTTGCCGACCAGGTAGGCGCCGCCGATGGCGCCGATCAGGGTCAGGATCAGGATGGAGCGCGCCCCGCCGTCGGTGCCGCCGGTCAGCGCCATGGCCTTGGCCAGGAAGTTGCGCACGCCCTCGTTGCCGTTGGCGTGTTCCTTCGGCGCCGGCAGCACGGTCAGCGCCAGCGGCACCATGAAGTGCACCGTGAAGATGACCGAGAAGCCCCAGAAGCCGGCGGCCAGGCCGAGCTTGTGGTTGAACGGCGCGGCACCGAGCACCAGCACGGCGATGCCGACCGCGTCGACGATGATGGCCAGCGAACCGGGACGGAACAGGGCATCCAGCGCATTGCGTGCTGCCTTCTTGCCGTCATGGACGATGGCCAGTTCCTCGTAATAGCGCACCACCAGCTGCACGCCGTGCGACGTGGCGCGGGCGGCGATCAGGAAGGGGATGGGCAGCGACAGCGGTTCCAGGTTGATGCCCATGGCCGCCATGAAACCGAGGCCCCAGATCGACGACAGCGCGATACCGAGCAGCGGCAGGGCGATACCGTAGAAGCGGCGGAAATAGACGATGAGCAGCGTCGCCAGCAGGGCCAGCGTGTAGGCCATGATCTCGACGATCTGGTTCAGGTAGGTATAGACCCAGCCGGTGAGCACCGGATTGCCGGTGACGTAGATCTGGTGCCCCGGCTTGGCCAGCGCCTTGCGCACTTCCTGCAGGGCGGCGAAGGTGGCCGGGTAGTCGATGTCGCCTTCGTTGAGCTGGGCCTTGATCAGCGCCGCCTTCATGTCCGGCGAGACGAGCAGGCCGTAGATGGTCGGGTTGGCGATGACGTCCTTCTTCAGCTGCTCCAGTTCGGCCACGGTGCGCGTCGGCTTGAGCGGGTCGTAGTAGGACTCGGAGGCGAAGCCGCCCTGGTCGTCGAGGAAGACCTTGCGTGCCGTGCGGTGGGTCAGGCTGGTGACCAGGTTGTGGTTCACGCCGGGCAGGTTGTCGATGCCCTGGGTCGCCTCGTGGATCAGCTTCAGGGTGTCGTCGTTGAAGATGGTGCCCTGCTCCACCTCGATCGACATGACGAGCATGTTGGCGCCGCCGAAGTTCTCCTTCAGGCGGTTGTAGACCTTGATGTAGCCGTGGTTCTGCGGCAGCAGGTCGGAAAAATCGGTAAACACGCGCAGCTTGGGCAGCGCGATGCCGAACAGCAGCGTCACCGCGAGGACCAGCGACAGCACGATCTTCGGGTTGCGGAAAATCCACTCCTCGCCCTGATGCAGGCGATGGGTAATGGAATGACGAATTTGACTGACCATGGTGTTGCTCGCTCCCGAATCTATTTGTTGGTCGCCGTGCCGACGGCGCGCAGCAGGCCGCCGGGGCCGCCGATGACGACCGCCGCCTGGCCGGGCAGGGATGCACCGCCGCCGAGGAACATCGGCAGCGGATCGGGATAGGGGACGTTGCGCCAGCTGTCGCCGTCGAGACGGGCGACGATGCCGCCGTTGCCGGCGCCGTAGGGCACGCCGTCATGCACGAACAGGCGGTTCAGCGCGGCCTGCGTGGCATTGACCTGCTTGTGCCAGGTCTGGCCGCCGTCGCGGGTGTGCAGCATCTGGCCGGCAATGCCGCTCACCCAGCCTTCGCGGGCGTCGCGGAACAGCGCGGCGTAGGGATAGAAGTCGCCGGGAATCTTCGGACCCTTCTTCCAGTTCGCGCCGCCGTCGTCGGACATCACGGTCAGGCCGAATTCGCCCACCGCGACGACGCGTTTGGCGTCGACGAACTGCAGGGCGGTGATCTGGGTATCCTCGCCGAGATCGGTTACCTGCCAGGTCTTGCCTTTGTCGGCGCTGCCGGCGATCACGGCATTGGTGCCGGCCACCCACCAGCCGCCCTGCGGGCTGCAGGTCACGGCCAGCGGCGTGCGCGGCTGCTCGAGCTGGACCGACTGCCAGTTCTTGCCTTCGGCGTCGGCCGACCACACCTTGTGGTAATGGTCGATGGCGACGAAAGTCTTGTCGGCACACACCGCGATGTCGACCAGCGACGTCTGGCCGAGCGGCTGACGTTGCCAGGTCGCGCCCTGATCGCGGGAAAGCAGCGCCACCCCGCTCTGGGTGCCGACCACGATAACCTGGCCGTTGCCGGCGATGGCCTGGCTGATGTCGTAACGCTTGACCGAACGCTCGCGTTCGGCGGCAATGCCCGACATGTCAGGCGCTTGCGTGCAGGCCGACAGCAGCAGGCCGGCGATTGCGGCACCGAGCGGCCAGTGTCGTGCGGCAGATATCCGCCCCATATAACCTCCTCCTTACTGGGCGGCCGTTGTTGCGGCCCGCCCGTGATTTGCTCCGTCTCCTGCTTTATTCCGGGATTTCTAGGCTTCCCGTGAATCGCAGAAAATCTCGATATTTTTTTATTGATCGAATAATGGCCGACATCGGCCAATACCGTCCAATACCATTTGCTCGTTACTCCGATACCTGTCGGGTATCAACCCAGAATCGGCAGATGGGTCGGGGCTTGCGCCCCGCCCTTTATGCCGAATTGCTAGCGACCGAGGTCCTTGGCGGTCTTGCCGCCAATGCCCCACTGCGCCTTGGGTACGTCCTGTATCCACACCCGGGTGTTTTCCAGCGGCGCGCCGAGCGCCTCGGCCATGGCGGCGCTGACCTTCTCGATAAGCACCTTTTTCTGCTCATCGCTGCGGCCTTCGATCAGGTAGATTTGGGCGAAAGGCATGGCCGCTCCCTCAGGCGAACTTGAGACTGACGCTACCCAGGGACTGGATGCGCAGATTGACGTGATCGCCCGCCTCGACGGACACCGCTTCAGTGACGCCGCCGGACAGGATCATGGTGCCGGCCGGGATTTCCTCGCCGAGCTCGCCCAGATGGTTGGCCAGCATGGCGATGGCCGCCGCCGGATGGCCGAGCACGGCGGCGCCGGCGCCGATGGCGACGGTCTGGCCGTTCTTCTCCATGACCACGCCCAGGGTGCGCAGATCGAGGTCGGCGACCGGCACCGCCATGCCGCCCAGTACATAGCGCGAGGACGAGCAGTTGTCGGCGATGACGCTCTTCAGGTCGAACTTGAAATCGCGATAGCGCGAGTCGATGACCTCGATGCCCGGCATCACGAAGTCGGTGGCGGCGAGCACGGCGCCGACATGGCAACCCGGCCCGCTGAGCGGCCGGTTCAGCACGAAGGCGATTTCCGGCTCGACCTTGGGGTGGATCAGTTCCTTGATCTTCACCTCGCCGCCATCCGGCACCGTGAAGTAGTCGACCAGGAAGCCGAAGCACGGCGTCTCAACGCCCATCTGCTTCATCTTGGCGCGCGAGGTCAGGCCGCATTTCAAGCCGACCACGCGGTTGCCGCGCGCCAGCTTGCGACGCAGGATTTCGTTCTGGATGGCGTAGGCGTCGTCCCAATCCATTTCCGGATGGGCATCGGTGATCTTGACGACATCGTGCGCCTGCAGTTCGGCGGTTTCGAGCAGCTCGGCGAGGCCGACGATGGTGTTCTGGTTGAGGTTCATTAGATCAATCCCCGTTCGCGTGCCATGGTGATGGCGGTGTCTTCAATCATGTCTTCCTGGCCGCCGACCATACCGCGACGGCCCAGTTCGACCAGGATGTCGCGCGCCGGCACGCCGTACTTGGCGCTGGCGCGCTTGGCGAAAAGCAGGAAGGAGCCATAGACCCCGGCGTAGCCCAGGGTCAGCGCATCGCGGTCGATGCGGATCGGGAAATCCATCATCGGGACGACGAGGTCTTCGGCGACGTCGGTGATCTTGGCAACATCGACCCCGGTCTCGATGCCCATCAGGCTGCACACGGCGATGAAGACTTCCATCGGCGTGTTGCCGGCCCCGGCACCCAAGCCGGCGGCTGCCGCATCGATGCGGTTGGCGCCGACTTCGATGGCGGCGATGGAGTTGGCGACGCCCATGGCCAGGTTGTGGTGGCCGTGGAAGCCGAGTTCGGTTTCCGGTTTCAGGGCTGCGCGGACGGCAGACAGACGTTCCTTGACGCCTTCCGGCAGCAGGTGGCCGGCCGAATCGGTGACGTAGATGCAGTTGGCCCCGTAGGACTCCATCAGCTTGGCCTGCTTGACCAGGCCGTCGGCACTGTTCATGTGGGCCATCATCAGGAAGCCGACGGTGTCCATGTCCAGCTTGCGGGCCATGGTGATGTGCTGCTCGGAGACGTCGGCTTCGGTGCAGTGGGTGGCGACGCGGATGGTGTGGACGCCGAGGTCTCTGGCCATCTTGAGGTGGTCGACGGTGCCGATGCCGGGGAGCAGCAGGGCGGAAACCTTGGCGTTCTTCATCCTGGGGATGACGGCGCCGAGGTATTCCTCGTCGGTGTGGGCCGGGAAGCCGTAGTTGACCGAGGAGCCGCCGAGGCCATCGCCGTGGGTGACTTCGATGAGCGGCACGCCGGCGGCGTCGAGTCCGGTGGCGATGCTGACCATCTGGTCGAGGGTCATCAGGTGGCGCTTGGGGTGCATGCCGTCGCGCAGCGTCATGTCATGGACGGTGACTTTTTTGCCTTTGAGGGTCATTTTGTTTTCTCCTATTCCTTAGGCTTGCACCGGGGCGAGCTTGAGCGTGCCCTTGAGCATTTCTTCGGCGAACATTTCGGCGGTGCGGGCACCGGCGGCGGTCATGATGTCGAGGTTGCCGGCGTAGGTGGGCAGGAAGTCGCCCAGACCGGTGACTTCCATGTAGACGGAGACGCGGTTGCCGTCGAAGACCGGGCCGTTGACCAGGCGGTAGCCGGGGACGTACTTCTGGACTTCCTTGATCATGGTGTGGATGGATTCGGTGATCTTTTCCTGATCCGGGGCGGTTTCGGTCAGGCAGTGCACGGTGTCGCGCATGACGAGCGGGGGTTCGGCCGGGTTGATGATGATGATGGCCTTGCCTTTTTTGGCACCGCCCACCTTTTCGACGGCACCGGCGGTGGTGCGGGTGAATTCATCGATGTTCTTGCGGGTGCCAGGGCCGGCGCTCTTCGAGGAGACTGTGGCGACGATTTCGCCGTAGGCAACCGGCTGGACGCGGGAAACCGCGGCAACCATCGGGATGGTGGCCTGGCCACCGCAGGTGACCATATTGACGTTCATTTCACGCCGACCGACGTGTTCCTTGAGGTTGACCGGCGGGACGCAGTAGGGGCCGATGGCGGCGGGCGTCAGGTCGATCATCAGGACGCCGAGGGCGTTGAGCTTGCGGGTGTTCTCGGCGTGGACATATGCCGAGGTGGCGTCGAAGGCGATCTGGATTTCGTCCTTCAACACATGCGGCAGGAAGCCGTCTACGCCGGTGGCGCAGGTCTTCAAGCCCATGTCGGCGGCCCGCTTGAGGCCTTCGGATTCAGGGTCGATACCGATCATCCATACCGGGTCGAGGACGGGGCTGCGCTTGAGCTTGTACAGCAGGTCGGTGCCGATGTTGCCGGGGCCGATCAGCGCGCATTTGATTTTTTGGGTCATGGGATTATTCCTTGTTGGGGTTTCAACAAATCGTGGACACGATGCCGCCTTCGACGCGCAGGGCGGCGCCGGTGGTCGCTGCCGCCCGCGCACTGCACACGTAGGCAACCAGCGCGGCGACTTCGGACGGATCGATCATTCGCTTGAGGATGGAAGTCGGCCGGCCTTCGGCGAAGAAGCGACGCTCCATTTCAGCCAGGCCAATACCGGATTCGGCGGCCAGCTTGCCGAAGAACTCGGCGACGCCTTCCGAGCGGGTCGGGCCGGGCAGCACGGCATTGACCGTGACGCCGGTGCCGGCGCAGCTTTGCGCCAGGCCGCGCGACACAGCGAGCTGGGCGGACTTGGTCATGCCGTAATGCACCATCTCGCCCGGGGTGTTGATGCCGGATTCGCTGGAGATGAAAACGATGCGCCCCCAGTTGGCAGCCTTCATGCCGGCGACGTAATGGCGCGAAACGCGGACGCCGCTCATCACGTTGGTATCGAAGAAGCGCTGCCATTCGCTGTCCGACGTGGCTTCGAAGGGCGACGGATCGAAAATGCCGAGGTTATTGACCAGGATGTCGGCCTGCGGATGGGCGGCGAACAAGGCTTCGCAGCCGGCCGCGTTTGACAGGTCGGCCGCGCAGCCCGCCACCAGGGCGCCCGGCACGGCGGCCTTCAGGCGCGCCACCGCGGCATCGACACCGGCCTGGCTGCGGCCGTTGATGACCACGCTGGCGCCTTCGCGGGCCAGTTCGCTGGCAATGGCGAAGCCGATGCCGGCGGTCGAACCGGTGACGACCGCTTTCTTGCCGGAAATCTGGAGGTCCATGGCGCGGTCCTTAAACGAAACGCACCGAGCAGCCGCCGATGCCGCCGATCGACACGCGCAGGCTGTCGCCGGCGGTGACCGGAAACAGCGGGGCGAGCGAACCGGACAGGATGACCTCGCCGGCCTTGAGCGGAATGCCCAGCTTGCCCAGGGTATTGGCCAGCCAGGCCACGGCGTTGATCGGCGAGCCGAGGGCGGCGGCGCCGGCGCCGGTGCCGATGATCTCGCCGTTCTTCTCGACCACCATGCCGCACATCGTCAGGTCCAGGCACTTCGGATCGACCAGGCGGTCGCCGAGGACGAAGACGCCGCACGAAGCGTTGTCGGCCACGGTGTCCTGGATCTTGATCTTCCAGTTCTCGATGCGCGAATCGACGATCTCGAAGCAGGCCATCACGCCTTCGGTGGCGGCCAGCACGTCGGCGTTGGTGACGCCGGGGCCCATCAGGTCCTTCTTCAGCACGAAGGCGATTTCACCCTCGGCCTTGGGCTGGATCAGGCTATCCATCGGGATCGACTCGCCCTCGTTGTACACCATGCCGTCGAGCAGGTAGCCGAAGTCGGGCTGATAGACGCCGAGCATGTCCATCACCACCTTGCTGGTGACGCCGATCTTCTTGCCGATGATCTTTTCGCCATTGGCCAGGCGGCGGGACAGCATCTGCTGCTGGATGTGATAGGCGTCCTCGATACTGATGTCGAAGCCGCGCGAAGTCAGCGGGCTGACCGTCTTGCGGGCGGCCAGCGCCTCGTAGAGTTCATCGCCCAGTTGCAGGATTTGTGCTTTTTCCATCGTGTTGTTTCCTCGGTTCAATCGGCCAGGAAGTGGCTGACGAGATGGTTGAAATCGGCGTTGTGCTCGATCTGCACCCAATGGCCACAACGGCCGAAGACGTGCAGTTGGGAATCCTCGATCCAGCGGTTCAGGGTCAGCGAATTGGCCAACGGAATGACCCGGTCGTCGCGGCCGTGGATGACCAGCGTCTTGTGCTTGATGGCTCGGATGTCTGCTTCGGCGCTGGCCATGGCATCGACCCAACGCTGGCGCGGGGCCGGGAACATGGCCGAGAACGACTCCTGGAAGCCGGGCCGGATACTGGCCTGGTAGCGCAGTTCGGCCAGCTCATCGGTGGCCAGACCACGGTCGTAGGCAAAGATGTCGAGCAGGCCGCGCATGGCTTGCAGCGACGGCTGGTAGCCCCACACCGCATCGAGTTCGGCGGTAATCGGGAACGGCACGCCGACGCTGCCCATCAGCACCAGCCGGCGCACGCGCTGCGGATGGCGGATGGCCAGGGCCAGCGCGATGGCGCCGCCGAAGGAATTGCCGATCAGGTCGGTTTGTTCGATACCCAGGGCGTCGAGCAAGCCGATGGCGTGATCGACCCAGCCATCGACACCGTACTCGATACCGGCCGGCCGCTCGGTGTAGCCAAAGCCGACCATGTCCGGCGCGATGGCACGGCAGGTCTTGGCCAGCTCCGGCAGCACCAGCCGCCAGTTGGCCCACGCCGTCACCCCCGGCCCCGAACCGTGGATGAGCAGCACCGGCGCCCCACTACCAACATCGTGGTAGTTGGTGGCGATGCCGCCCGCCACGATCTGGCGGCCGATTTCGGGAGAGTTTGCCGACATGCCGTGCCGCCTTACAGCTTGATGCAGACGTTCTTGAGTTCGGTGTAGAACTCGAGCGAATGCACGCCGCCTTCGCGGCCGATACCGGACTGCTTGGCACCGCCGAACGGCGTGCGCAGGTCGCGCAGGAACCAGCTGTTGACCCAGACCAGACCGGCTTCGATCTTGCCCGCGACGCGGTGCGCACGATTGACGTCCTGCGTGAACACCGAGGCGGCCAGACCGTAGGTGGTGTCGTTGGCGCGCTTGATCACTTCCTCTTCGCTGTCGAAGGGCATGATGGTCGTGCACGGTCCGAAGATTTCCTCGCGCACCACGGCGGCGTTGTCGTCGAGGCCGGTCCAGATGGTCGGCTGCACCCAGGCGCCGTTGGCCAGTTCGCCCGGCATGTCGGGAATGCCGCCGCCGGTGACCACCGTTGCGCCCTCCTCGACCGCCTTGGCGTAGTAGGACAGCACCTTGTCGCGGTGTTCCTGGCTGACCAGCGGCCCCATGTTGGCGCTCGGGTCGCTCGGCACGCCCAGCTTCAACTTCTCGGCGCCAGCCTTCAGCGCAGCGACGAAGGTCTCGAAGAACGGCCGCTCGACATAGACGCGCTCGGTGCCCAGGCAGACCTGGCCGCAGTTCGAGAAACAGGAACGCAGCGTGGCTTCGATGGCGACGTCGAGGTTGGCGTCGGCGAACACGATGGCCGGGTTCTTGCCGCCCATTTCCAGCGACACCGGGCGGGCGCCCTCTGCGGCGGCACGCATGATGGCGGCACCGGTACGCGTTTCGCCGGTGAAGGTGATGGCGTTGACGTTTTGGTTGGTGGTCAGGAATTCGCCGGCCGAGTTCGGGCCGAAGCCATGCACGACGTTATAGACGCCCTTGGGCACGCCGCAGGCGTTCATCACCTCGCCGAGCAGGGTGGCGGTTTGCGGGGTTTCTTCCGACGGCTTGACGACCACGGTGTTGCCGCAGGCCAGCGCCGGGCCTACCTTCCAGGTCATCAGCAGCAGTGGCAGGTTCCACGGACAGACGACGCCGACCACGCCGACCGGGCGGCGCATGGCGTAGTTGATGGCGCCCTTGCCGTCCGGGGTAGCCATTTCGAAGAATTCGGTCGGCGCGTTCTTGATCACGTCGGCGAAAATCTTGAAGTTGGCGGCGCCGCGCGGGATGTCGATATGCGAGGCGAGGCTCTTCGGCTTGCCGGTATCGGCGCATTCGGCTTCGAGGAATTCGTCGAAGCGGCGGTTGATCTCGTCGGCGACCTTGTTCAGGATGTCGGTGCGCTCGACCACGGTCATCCGGCCCCACGGGCCGTTCAGCGCCTCGTGCGCGGCCTTGACCGCGGCGTCGACCTCGGCCTTGCCGGCCTCGTGCACCATGCCGATCAGCGAGTTATCGAGCGGGGTACGCTTCTCGAACTGCTTGGCGGTTGAGATGAATTCGCCGTTAATGAAATTCAGGATCTGTTTCATGCTGTCCTCTGTTGGGTTTCGTTGTCAGGCCAGCCCGATGGCGGCCAGTCCTGCCTTGGCGCATTCCTCGTCCTCGGACTCCGAGGCACCGGATACACCGATACCGCCTATCCATTCACCGCCCTCGCCCGGCACCGGCAAACCGCCGCCGAACACGATCAGGCGAGGCTGGTTGGAGAAGCCGAACTTCATGCCGTCGTCGTGGCCGATGGCGCCCATCCAGGCCTTGGTCGGAAAACCGAAGCTGGCCGAGGTGTAGGCCTTGTCGATGGCGATGTCGATGGAGTGGATGTAGGCACCCGGCTGGCGCAGGAAGGCCATCAGGTTGCCGCCGCGGTCGACAACCGCGACGTTGATTTTCCAGCCCTTCGCCGCCGCGAAGGCAACCGCCGCCGCACAGGCTGCGGAGGCTGCCTCGGCAGTGATCCCCGGTGTGCTGACGGCGACTTGCATCAGGTCACCACCGTCAGGAAGCGGTCGTTCAGCTTGCGGTCGTGGTAGAACACGGCGGCGCCGACTTCATCCATCGTCCACTTGGTCGGCTTCTGGTCGGGGTAGGCATAGTTGCCGCCGCAGAAGGTTTCAAAGCGATTGCCGTTCGGATCGAAGGCGTAAATCGTCGTACCGCGGGTAACGCCGTGGCGGGTCGGGCCGATATCGATGGAGACGCGGTTCATCGACATGATGTCGGCGGCGCGCAGCACCTGCTCCCAGGTTTCGAGCAGGAAGGAAACGTGGTGCAGCTTGCCCGGTTCCGGATGGCGAACGAAGGCGATGTCGTGCGCCTTGGTCGAGCACGACAGCCAGATGGCCAGATCCTGGCTGTCATCGAGGGCGATGTGCTCGACCAGGAAGAAGCCGAGGACGTCGGTAAAGATGGCCTGGGCCTTCTCGATGTCCGGGCCGTAGAGCAGCGCGTGATCGAGGCGGATCGGGGCGATGCCCTTTTCGGCATTGGCGCACCAGGCTTCCGGGTTCAACTCGCCCATTTCGTTGCCGATGGCGGTCTTGTGCGCATACAGCTCGATGTCGTGACCAGTCGGCAGCGTGAAGCGCACGCGCTCACGGGTTTCCAGCAGGTCGCCGGCCTCGATGCGCTTGGTAGCAACGCCATAGGCGTTGAGGTCCTTCTCCAGCTTGGCCAGGGTGGCGTCGCTGTCGACCTTGAAGGCAAAGAAGTCGACCCCGGCGTTATCGGCCTGACGCAGGATCACGCTGTGGTGATCGCGCTCTTCCCAGGTCTTGAAATAGACGCGTCCCATGGCATCGCGGCCGGTCTCGATGAGACCCAGGACGTTCGAATAGAAATCAACGCTTTCATTGAGATCGAGCACTCTCAGTTGAACGTGCCCGGGACGAAGTACGCCAGTCATTGCCATTTGTCTGCTCCTTTTTTTGAGTGTGGCGGTCACATAAAAATCTATGCAATCGCTTTACCATAACGATATTTACAGTTAATCTCGATGTCAACAATTTTTCTCGAGATTTTTTAATTCACCCGAAAATTCCTGCTATCGGGTTAGAATTTTGCAAACGTGGTCCTACCCATAAGCCAAACATCATGAACATCAGCGCTACTGCCGAAGGCCTCGCCGCCGAGCCGAAAACCCTGGTCGAATCGGCCTACCGCGCCTTGCGCCGGGACATCATCGAAGGCCGCCTGGCCCCCGATGAAAAGCTGCGCGTCGAACACCTCAAGGACAACTACGGGGTCGGCGCCGGCACCCTGCGCGAAGCCCTCTCCCTGCTCATCTCCGACGCCCTGGTGATCAGCCAGGGGCAGCGCGGCTTTCGCGTCGCCCCGGTGTCGCTCGAGGATTTCGAGGACATCACCCGCACCCGCGTCATGCTCGAATGCAACGCCCTGCGCCAATCCATCGCCATGGGCGACGATGCCTGGGAGGCCAACCTGCTGGCCGCCTTCCACCGCCTCGCCAAGGCCGAGGAAAAGCGCATCGGCAGCGAGGACCGGGAGGAATGGGAAGAACGCAACCGCATCTTCCACGAGGTGCTGATCGCCGCCTGCCCGTCGCGCTGGCTCAAGCATTTCCTGTCCATCCTCTATCACCAGGCCGAGCGCTATCGCCGCATGTCGCTCTACCTGCAGCCCATCCCGCGCGACATCCACGTCGAGCACGAAGCCCTGCTCCACGCCGCCATGAACCGCGACGCCGACAAGGCCGCCGACATCCTGTCCGAGCACATCCAGCTCACCTTCCGCTCGGTGCAATCGATCCCGGTCGAACAGCTGAACGAGAAGCGGCACGCCTGATCAGCGAAGCCGTCATTCCCACGCAGGCGGGAATGACGGTTTCTTCTAGGCCGCCGCCGACACCGCCGACGCCAAGGTCTGCGTCCGGCAAACGTTCTTCGCCATTTTTCCCAGCACGCGCAGCGTGATGTCGCTGGTCGGCCGCACCCGACAGGCCAGCACCCGGCCCGCCGCCTCGTCCTCGACGCTGACGTAGTCGCGGCTCATCACCCGCTTCTGATAGCTGCCCGAGGTGATTTCCACCTTGCACACCCCGCAGCCGCCGCCCCGGCACCCGACCGGTATGCCCTTCTTGCCCAGGCGCTCCATGCCGACGAGCAGAGATTCATTGGGTGAGCAACGAAAGGTCTCGCCGGTTTCCTCGATCAACACGTTGAAATAGATCATGGCCGCTCCGTCGCCGATCAGATGTTCCTGAACAGCGGGCTTTTCAGCTGCTGCGAGGCATCTGCCGCCGAGAAGAACTTCTCCATGTAGATGTCGCGCTCGAACAGCCGGCCCTGCATCAGGGCCGTGATGCACGCTTCGATCATGGCCGGCGGACCGCACAGGTAGGCCTTGTGGCCGCGGAAGTCGTTGCCGAAATAGGCCTTCGCCGCCTCGTGCACGAAGCCGCGCTGCCCCGTCCAGTCCGAACCGGCCGGCTCGTCGGACAGCGCCGGCACGTAGGTGAAGTTCGGGTATTTCCCGGCCAAAGCCCGAAACTCGGCGTCGTAGTACAGCTCGGCGCGGCTACGCTGGCCATAGACCAGGGTCATCGGCAACGAACAACCCTCGCTGAGTAGGTCTTCGATCATCGACTTCGGGCTGGACAGCCCCGAACCGCCGGCCATGAAGACCAGAGGCACGTTGGCCGACTTCTTGACGAAGAAGCGCCCGTACGGGCCGGTAAACTTCAGGCGGTCGCCGACCTTCAACTGCTCGTGCAGCCAGGTCGTGACCTGCCCGCCGGGCACGATGCGCACGTTCAGCTCGACCACGTTGTCGGTCTGCGGCGCATTGGCCAGCGAGAAGGCGCGCGACTGGCCACCCAGGGCTTCGATTTCCAGATTGATGTACTGGCCGGCCTGGAATTTCATCGGCCGGTCCAGCTTGAGCCAGATGCCCTTGATGGTCGGCGTCAGCGACTCGATCCTGACCACCTCGCCCTCGTAATCCTCGACCGGCAGGTTCAGCGAGTCGGGATCGTCCTCGATCTCGGCCTCGATCACTACATCCGATTCGAGTCGGGAGCAACAGGCCAGGCATTTGCCCTCCTCGCGCTCGAAGTCCATCAGGGCAAAGGTCGAAGCCTCGCCGTGATCAACTTCGCCGTCCGTCACCTGCACCTTGCAGGTGGCGCACAGGCCGTGGCAGCAGGCGTGCGGCAGGTAGATGCCGGCGCGCAGGGCGGCGTCGAGGATGGTCTGGCCGTCCTCGACTTCGATGGTCTGGCCCAGCGGTTCGATGGTCAGTTCGTAGCTCATGCCGCCCTCGACCTAGAAGTAGGTGCCGTTGCCGTTGAGGCCGGGCGTCTGCAGGCGCAGCACGTCCTTGTGCTTGAGGCCCAGCTCGGCCAGGGTCTTGTTCATATCCGGCTGGAACGGCTGGCCGGACTTGAGCCAGACGGCCTTGCCGAAATCGACCTTCTCCCAGTCCGGGTGACGGCTGTACGAATGCGGCAGGTGCTTCTCGACCAGTTCCGAGAACTTGGTGCTCGGCGGGATGCAGTAGGCAAACGGCGCGCAGAACATCAGGTGATCATCCCAGCCGACGTAGAGCAGCTGGTTGCCGTGGAACTTGTCCTGCGTATCGGCGGCCGGGAAGTTGTATTCGCTAAGGGCTTTGACAGCCATGTTCGTCTCCTAAATGCTTGTCGGGAGGGCGCAATCGCCCTCCGCTGGTTGTGATCGATCAGGTGTTTTGCGTTGCGGCACCGCGCCAGGCAGCAAAATTGGCCTGGTCGCCCGAGCCTTCGTAGTCGAGGTTGTCCTTGCCGTTTTCGACGTGGTACCACTCGAGCACCTTGGCCATCGGGTCGAAGCCTTCGACCGTCGGGTCGGTGCCTTCGGGGAAGCAATTGCCCTGGTAGATCTGGTGCACCGGCAGCCAGGCCTGGACGTACTTCTCCGGTTCGTCGTCGAAGATGTGCTTACAACCGTCCGAACAGGTGTGGTACTTCTCGCCCTGGTAATCGGATTCGCGGTAGCAGATCTTGGTCGGGTCGTCCGGCTCGGTGAACACCATCGGAATCTGGCAGACCTGGCACAGCATGGGCAGCGTGTTGTTGTAGAAACGCTCGCCCTTGTCGGCCATCTCCCGCCACTTTTCGTAGCGCGGCCGGTAGTACTTGTCGAAGGTGTTCGGGTACTTGGCCGACAGCCAGTCCATTTCCTCGTCGTTCGGCAGCCAGGTGTGGAAGGCCGAGGCGTGGGCGTACTGGTAGAAGGTGGCCCAGGCCTGGTGCGAGATGTGTTCCTTGTCGACCGTGCATTGGGTGATGCAGTCCGGCACCTTGATGCCGTACTTGGCCAGGTCGTTGAACAGCGCGCCGCCGTTCTGCTCGAAGTAGATTTCCCAGGCTTCCTTCCAGCTCATGACGCGCTTGGGCAGCATGTAGTCCATCATCATGCCGACCAGGGTCAGCACGCGGATGCCGCGCCAGGCCCACTTGTCGATCCACTTCTGAACGATGGGCAGGTTGTCCGGGTCCTGTTCCAGCATGAACTTGATGCACTCGAGGCCGAGCGTCATGTGGCGTGCTTCGTCGGACTGGGCCGAGAAGCCGAAGGTCACCGTCGCCATGTCGCCGTTGTAGGCGGCACCGGACATGAAGGGCACGAACAGCAGGTTGGTCAGCACGTATTCGAAGGAGAAGCCGATGGCGATCATCCATTCGAAGGGGCCGGCCGAGAAGGCGTCGTCGAAGAAGGATTTGGGCACCGACAGGTACCAGACGCGCTCGATCTGGTGCGCGGCGCCGGCGTGGAAGCCTTCGTAGAACTTGTTGTAGTTCGACAGGGCGTGGATCTGGGTCTGGGCGTGGCGGATTTCGTCGATCGACTGCATCAGGCAGGCGACGCGCGGGCCGACGCCCGGGAAGTTGCGGCCGGCCGCGGCGAAACCGCGGTGGGCGACGTATTCGAGCGGCGAAATGCCGGTCAGGAACAGCTTGACCGCATTCAGGTAGCGCGCATCGGTGATGCCGAGGTGGCCGTTGTTCTGGGCGAAGGCGTCGAGCACGGCGTACAGCTTGCGCTCCTTCTCGGCCTGGTACTTCCAGTAGGCGTCCATGGTCAGGCGGAAGGGGTCTTCCCACTTCTCCCAGTCGTGAATCTTGATGCCTTCGAAGGCAGCCTGCGGGAAGACCTTGTCCATCGGCTGGTAGGTGGTTTCCCAGCCCAGGCCGCGCGTCATGTGGGCGTACTTTTCCTTGAGGCCCAGCTTCTTGGTGTTGGTTTTCATGTCCATGTGAGTCTCCTTGCTCAGTTTTTCCAGGCCAGCGTGAACTGGTCGTCGTCCTCGTCGATGTTGCCGGACAGCGTGATCAGGTTGATCTGCAACTCCTGCAGGTCGAAGTCGCGGCCGATGCGTTCCTCGATGGATTCGCGCTTGATGACCAGCTTGCCCTCGGCATTGATCTTGACCATGGCCGGCTGCTCGTCGAGCACCGCATGCGGGTTGTCGGCGAGGATGGACTCGACGATGGGACGGGTGTCCTCGTTGGTTTGAAAGGCGATGAATACGGTAGACATGAAAACTCCTAGACAGCCAGGCCGAGCTTGGCGCAGCGGGCGTTGAATTCGGAGGCGAGATCGGCCAGCACCTCGTCGGCCTTGTCGCCGAAGGCACGCTGGGCAATCGGGGCGAGCGCCTCGCGGGTGGCCGAGCGGTACTGTTTGATCCAGGCGCTCAGCTGATCCTTGTTGGCCGGCGACTCGGCGGCCACCACCTTGATCTGGGCATCGACCCACTTGGCGGTTTCGGCCGACCATTCGGCCATGAAGCGGGTCATCATCGAAATGGCCGTGCCGCCGTGGGCCGAGAACTCAGCATCCAGGTAGTCGTAGAGCATCGGATTGAGCAGGCCTTCGAGCACGAAGTTCTGGGCGACGAAAATCTCGAACCAGTCGTCGAGGACGAGCAGGTTCTCGACATGGTGGCGCATCGGCTGCCAGGCGGCGCCGGACATCCAGGCTTCCTTGGCGGCATCAAGGGCATCCGGACCGTCGAGCACCAGCCCGATGCGGGTCAGGTACTGGGCGACGCCGAGGTGGTCCATGGCGTGGTACAGGCAGGGCTGGGTGATGACCGTGCCGTAGCCGTAGGCCGCGATATAGGAATTGCCCATGTTGCCGCCCCACTCGACATGGCGCATCGGCACCAGGACGTCGAGGGCGATCTGCTTCAGTTCGGCCGGGATCATTTCGGCCAGGCCACGATCCTCGATCATGTCGAAGCTCGACTCGGCGGCGTCCTGCTGGCGGGCACGGGCGATGGTGTAGGCCCCGTAGTAGAACTGGCGCGGGTCCTTCAGCGCGTACCAGTCCTTCATCTCGATCTTGGTGCGCTTCTTGTCGAACAGCACGCGGTCGGCATCCCAGGTCGGCCGGTAGTGGAAGATGTGCTCCTGCTGGATGTTGTAGCTGCCTTCCTGATAGCGGCTGGCCGGCTTGTCGCCGAAACGCTCGATCAGGTGGTCGAAGGTGTGGCGCAACGGCTTGATGGCCACGGTACGCAGATCAATCTGCATGTAGGTCTCCTCTCGTTATTCCCCGCGGGCGGGGTATTCAAACTTCGTCAAACTGCGTCTTCAAAACCCTGGCGCGAGGCATCGTTCAACCGGGAAACCCAGTCGCCCTGATCCGAGGTGGCCGGATCGAGCACGATGACCTCGTTGCCCAGGCAAAACTCGTGGAAGGCCGGTTCGGGCAACATCAGCTCGACAGCCAGTTCCGGATCGCCGATCGAAAACTCGAATTCGATGAAGCCGTCAGGACGACGCTTGCAAATGCGGACATAGTGACGCCCCGCATCGAAGGTGCTGCCTTGCTTCTCGTGATGCCCCATGCCCTGCCTCCTGAAAACTGCGCAGCGCCCATCGCTGCCGGACCTTTCTTTATCAAGGAGCGTGCCAATGAATTAAGTCGCTGTTTTTATTGGAAACACGAAAAACAGATGCCCGTTTTGCTGCGGCGCACGATTACGATCTGATGAATAGATTTCGCTTCAGTTAATCAAATGATCAACTGCCGGATGACCGGTTTTGATGCCCGAAGCCGCCCCCGCGAATTCCGCCGCGCCGGCCGCCATGCCATGTGAATGGCGCGCCGTTTTGGGGTGCATGCACTCCCCCACGGCCGACAAAACCGTGGAATAATCTCGAGAAAATTATCGGTTGCCGGAGCAAGGCCAAGTCGGCACCACGACAGAACATAAGCAGACCGCCCCGGCCCCGGGGACGCTCCGCGACAGTGAGACAACATGACTATCATCCGTTACCCGGAATCGAACGACCTGCGCAATCTGGTCAAGTTCTGCGAGAAGGACGGCACGATCTGGCTGGCCGAGAACCGCATGGTGCTGATGCACACCTCGGCCCTCGGCGCCCTGCGCCGCGAGTTGGTCGGCTCGGTCGGCAAGGAGCACGCCCGTCGCCTGCTCACCCGCATGGGTTACGCCGCCGGCGTCTGCGACGCCGAGCTGGCCAAGCGCATCCGCGGCCACCAGTCGCTGCAGGACGCCTTCTTCACCGGCCCGCAACTGCACATGCTGGAAGGCATCGTCCGCGTCACGCCGATCGACATGAAGCTCGATTTCGACAGCGGCACCTTTTCCGGCGAATTCCTGTGGGAGAACTCCTGGGAGCAGGATATCCACCTGCGCGAACTGGGCCAGTCGGACGAACCGGTGTGCTGGTCGCAGATCGGCTACGCCTCGGGCTACACCTCGGCCTTCATGGGGCGCTTCATCCTGTTCAAGGAAGTCGAGTGCGTCGCCTGCGGCCACAACAACTGCCGCATCGTCGGCAAGCCGCTGGAGGAATGGGAAGACGCCGACCAGCACGCCGGCTATTTCGAATCCGACTCCATGCTCAACCACCTGCTGGAACTGCGCCACCAGGTCGACTACCTGCGCACCACCATTTCGCAGCAGGGCCAGGCGCCGCAACTGGTCGGCAATTCCAAGGGTTTCCAGCATGCCTACGACCTCGTCACCCGCGCCTCGGGTACCCAGGTCACCGTGCTGCTGCTCGGCGAAACCGGCGTCGGCAAGGAGCGTTTCGCCCGCACCCTGCACCAGATGAGCAACCGTAAGCAGGGGCCGTTCATCGCCGTCAATTGCGCGGCGATGCCCAACGACCTGATCGAATCCGAGCTGTTCGGCGTCGAGAAAGGCGCCTTCACCGGCGCCCAGACTTCGCGCATGGGCAAGTTCGAGCGCGCCGACGGCGGCACCCTGTTCCTCGACGAAATCGGCGAACTGCCGCTCGCCGCCCAGGCCAAGCTGCTGCGCGTGCTGCAGGAAGGCGAGATCGAACGCTTGGGCGACGACCGCGTGCGCAAGCTGAACATCCGCCTGGTCGCCGCCACCAACGTCGACCTGCAGGCCGCCGTCAAGGCCGGGCGTTTCCGCTCCGACCTCTATTACCGGCTCAGTGTCTATCCGATCCAGATTCCGCCGCTGCGCGAGCGCATCGCCGACATCCCGCTGCTCATCGAGGCCATGGTCACCCGCTTCGGCACGCTCTACGAAAAGAAGCTGCTCGGCGTCAGCGACAAGGCCATGCAGGCCATCAAGCACTACCAGTGGCCGGGCAACGTGCGCGAACTGGAAAACATGATCGAGCGCGGCATCATCCTCGCCCCCAACGGCGGCTGGATCGAACTTGAGCACCTGTTCGCCAACGTCGCCGACAGCGATTTCAGCGAAGCACAGATTTCGCAGGCCGGCAGCCTGGAGCAGAAGCAGGAGCCGTGCGCCTCGGCCGGCCTGATCGATGCCATCCTGGCCAGCGGCATCCCCTTCGAGGATCTGGAAAACCGCCTGATCGACGAGGCCGTCAAGCGCGCCGACGGCAACCTGGCCGGCGCCGCCCGCACGCTGGGCATTACCCGGCCGCAGCTGCAATACCGGCTGAAGAAGAAGGATGGCGGCTAAGGGGGAGCTGACATGGAATTCAGGCAACTCAAATACTTCATCGCCGTCGCCGAGGAACTCAACATCGGCCGCGCCGCGACCCGCCTGCACATTTCGCAGCCGCCGCTGACCCGGCAGATCCAGCAGTTGGAAGAGGAATTCGGCACCCAGCTTTTCCTGCGCACGGCGCGCGGCGTCGAGCTGACCCAGGCCGGCGAGATGCTGCTGCGCGACGCCCGCAACATCCGCGAGCTGATGACCCAGGCCGTCGAGCGCGTCCGCGAGGCCGGCCAGGGCAAGCGCGGCAAGATGGACATCGGCATTTTCGGCTCGGGCATCCTCGACGTCATCCCCAAGGTCTTGCACGCCTTCCGCGCCAGCCACCCGGACGTCCAGATCGCCCTGCACCAGATGAGCAAGAAGGAGCAGATCGAAGCCCTGCGCCAGCACCGCATCATGGTTGGCTTCAACCGCATGCTCGCCCCCCTGCCCGACATTTCGTCGGAGCCGGTCATGCTCGAAAGCATCATGGTCGCGGTCAACGAGAAACACCCCCTGGCGGCCAAGGCAGCCATCCTGCTCAAGGAACTGGCCGGCCAGCCGCTCATCCTGTTCCCCAGCGGCGCGCGCCCCAGCTTCATCGACAAGGTGTGGTCGCTGTGCGCCGGCGAAGGCTTCGAGCCGAATGTCGCCCAGGAAGTCGGCGACGCGCCGACCAGCGTCGCCCTGGTCGCCGCCGGCTTCGGCCTCAGCCTGGTCCCCGAAGCCGCCACCAGCCTGAGCGTCCCCGGTGTCGTCTACCGCCGCCTGGCCAACGCCCCCGACGCGGTGGTCGACCTCAGCTGCATTTACCGCACCGACGAGACCTCACCGATCTTGCAGGCCTTTCTGCAGACCATACGGGAATTCCGGGCGAAGAACGACGGGCGGCATTGAGCGAAGCGGCCAGGCAGGTGTCGCTGAGACGCCCGCCCTGCCGTGCGGCCGGCAGACTGCGCTGCTTACAGTGCGTTGGTCAGGATGGCGACCACCGCTTCCCGGGGGTAGCTATCGGCAATACCGAAGACGCGCAGGTTCCCCAGCACGTTGTCGACGGTGGCAGGCAGGTCTGCTTCGCGGATTCCCAGCTGCCCCAGCCGTGTTGGCGTACCGATCTTGGCGAACCACGCCTCCAGCGCCGCAATGCCTTGCTCGCCGGTATCGACGCCAAACACGTTTCGGGCGAACCGCGTGAACTGGGCCGGGTTGCGCTCCTGGTACCACTTCATCCAGGCCGGCACGACGACCGACAGACCGGCACCGTGCGGCACGTTGAACAGCGCCGAAAGCGAGTGCTCGATGGCATGATTGGGATAGCTGAAACCGGCGGCGCCGGAATAGCTCAGTCCATTCAAAGCCAGGGTCGCCGCCCAGGCGAACTGGGCGCGCGCATCGTAGTCGGCCGGATCGGCGAGCAATGCCTCGGTCGTCTCGATGATGGTATTGAGGAGTGACTCGACCAGCCGGGACTGCAACCTGGGATGCACGGTCGCGGTGAAATAGGCCTCGATCAAATGCGCGATGACGTCGGCCGCCGAATAGGCCAGATAGTCGCGCGTCACCCCCTGCATCAGCGCCGGATTGACGATGGAAACCTTAGGGAACAGCGCCGTCGAGGCGATAAAGAACTTTTCCCGTGTCTCGTCGTTGGTAACGACCGACGACGGGTTCATCTCGCTGCCGGTAGCGGCCAGGGTCAGGATGGCGAACAAGGGGAGTGCCGACGCGATGCGCGCCTTGCCGGCAAACAAATCCCACACGTCGCCGGCGTAAGGCACGCCGGCGGCAATCGCCTTGGCGCTATCGAGCACCGAACCGCCGCCGACGCTCAGGATGGCATCGACCTGCTGCGTTCTGGCCAGCGCAATCCCTTCACGCACCTTGGAGATGACGGGATTGCTGACGATGCCGCCGAGTTCGACCAGTGAAATCCCTTTCTCGGACAGGCTCTTGCTGACCAGATCAAACAGGCCTTCCCGCTTGATGCGCTCGCTGCCGTAGCAGAGCAGCACCTTCTTGACGCCATGCTCGGCCAGATGCCGTCCGATCAGTTGCTCCTTGCCGGTCCCGAATTCGATCCTGGTCGGATTGAAGAAGGTGAAGTTTTCCATGTCCTTATCCTTTGCATGAAATGGTATGCCTTGCCGCTTGAGGCGTATTTTTGTCCATGCACACCATTCATCGATATACGAATCGTCCGCTTTTCTTGCCTGATTCTCCAACAGCGCCTTGCCGTATCTAGCTCAACAAAGCGCGGCATCCGATGCTGAGGAAATGGAAGACCCAAGCGCCAATTGCGCCACCGCGCCGCCCAAGCGAACGCCCGTCAGCTCACGCCGACGATCTGAAAGGAATGGTGGGGACCAGGGACTCAGAATCCGGCTTGCCGGAAGCGGGCCCGGCAGCGACCGTAACAGTCGCGCATTTCCTCGCTGTCCCACGCGATCTGCAGACTATGGACCGCTGCCGCATTGAGCCTGGTCAGGCGATTCTTGGGCGAAGGGGGGATATCCAGAGCGCGGGTCAGACTCTCGGCCACGTTGATGACGGCCTGCAACGGGCTGCTGACCGTGGTGCCATCGTGATGCTCGGCAATCGCCGACACGAAATCGTCGGGCAGCCCCCAGTGCCGGGTGAGTTCCCCCCCCAGCATCGCATGATCGACCCCGAAAATAGCCGCTTCATGCTCCAGCAACCTGCCGTCGATCGCTGATAGCCGATACACCTCCTGGAAGGCATCGGCATCCAGAACATGGAAACAGAGCTGCCCGATATCGTGCAGTATGCCGGCGACGAAGGCCTTTTCCGGCGACACGCCGCATAGCGCGGCCAGTTCCTGGGCGACGATGGCGACCGCCCGCGAATGCTGGAGCAGGAAATCCGCCCCCTTCTGATTGGCGAGAAACTTGTTGAGCGCCGATTCGACCACGATGCGGCGCAACTGGTTGACGCCGATCAGCGAGGCGCCGATGAACGGATCGTAGATTTCCGACTGGAGATGAACGCGCCGAATGCGGTTGGCCGTTGCCAGGATGCCGGAGGTGATCACCGGGTCGTTGCGCGCCAGCCGGGCGAGCGCTTCGAGCGAGGTATCTTCGTCGCGCAGCATGTCCAGCAGTTGCAATACCACCTGTGGAAACGGCGGCAAGGTGCCGGCCAGTTTGGCTGCGTCGGCGGCGAGATTGGCTTGGCTCAACATGTGCCGGGTCCCTCGGCAAGCAATGCAGCCAGCAGGGGGCCGCAATTTTCGTCGGGGTCGGCGCCGAAGATTTCGTGCAGCCGGGATTCGTAGCGGGCCACCGCTTCCGCCCGGCCTGCCTCATCAGCCGGCGCCTGCCGCGCGACGGCGACGCACTCCACCCCCTTGGTGATCAATTGGCTGATCGTGCTGGCGGTAATGCTGCTGCCGACCGCCAAATGCATCGACAACTGCTGGCCGGAGCGGCCGAAGACCGGCCTGGCCAACACCATGCCGGGCTCGAGATCCATCGTTGAAAGCCAACAATGGGCACCTGGAGATGGGCCTTCATCCGTCTCGATCAACATCGCTGTCCGTCCAGTTTGTCGTCTTTGATAAATTTCTCAACAAGATAACCAAATCCTGCGCCGAAAGCCAGATGCCACAATGGCCGGCCTACTGAGGGTTGGATCACTGAGGGAACCTTGCCGTTCGCAACCACTCGAAAAAGAGTACGGGTGAACTGTTCACCGTTCCGTGTGTGGAGTTGTTCGGACCGCCTGCCGGAAAAAGCTGCTCTACGAAACACGTAGCATCTATTGTGCAGGGCAGCGTTCGTTATGGCCGTTTCACTGAATATCCAGCCAGTCGCGCTCACCGATCCGAGCACGATCAATCCGCTCTTCGACCGGTCGCCGACCAGCGCCGCTGCGGTAAGCAGGGCGGCAGTCGCGGACAGTACTTCCAGTATCGTCCGCGTGTCGTCGCTTGGGCGCTTCCTGGCAGCAACGCCAGTAGCCGATACATCGCCCGCGGCTGCACCCACCGCAAATGCCGCGACCGTTACGGCGGCAGCCCCAGTTGGCGTGTCGAATGCCGACGCCTTGGCCGCAACACAGAGCACCTCGGCCGCAGCGGCTGCCTTGCAATCCCTGGTGAATGATCCGGAATTACGTGCCCTTGCCAACAATCAGTTCAACCCGGTTTACTCGGCGCTAATGGCGGCCGCGCACCAAGCGGACTTCATCACGCCACAAGCCGAGACGCGATTCAATGCGCTTGCACTCGACATCCCGGCCCCTGTCCAGCCGATAACTCCGAGCGAGGCTATCAGCAATTACATCCAGGCGGCACAGGATTTCGTCCGCCAGCGGACGGAAAAGACGAGTTGAATTCGACGCGTTGAATTCGCGCTCCGGCCGGCCTACTGATAGAGCGCGGGGAATTGTTTGCGCAGATGCTCGATCTTGGGCAAGTCGTGGATGACGATGTAGGGTTGGTTGGGATGCAGCGCGAGATAGTTCTGGTGATACGCCTCTGCGGGATAGAACTGCTGCAGGGCAGCGACTTGGGTGACGATGGGTTTACCGAATGTACGATCCGCCGTCAGTTTCTGTATCTGGTCGGCGACCGTTTTTTGCTGCTCGGCATCGGTGTAGAAAACAGCTGAACGGTATTGGCTGCCGACGTCCGGGCCTTGCCGGTTGAGTTGCGTCGGGTCGTGAGCGACGACGAAGAAGACTTGCAGTAGTTGTTGATACGAAACCTGCGCCGGATTGAAGCGAACGCGCACCGCTTCGGCGTGCCCCGTGCGGCCGCTGCTGACCGCCTCGTAATTGGCCTTGTCGGCGCTACCGCCGGCATAGCCCGATTCGACGCTGGCGACGCCTTTGACGTGCTTGAACACGGCATCGACACCCCAGAAACATCCCCCGGCGAAAACGGCGGTCTGCAAGGCGTTATCCCGGACGCTCTCGGCCTGCACCGGAATGGCATGGGCGGGAATCGCAAACGCCAGGGCCAGTCTGGCGAGCAGCGCCGGCAAGCCGGCTGTCAACGATCTGAAAAGAAAATTCATGGTTTGCTCCTGCCTGGTGTCGCCTTGGAACGGTGGGGCCAGGCGAATTTGCCCCGTACCCCACCTGATACCTACTTACTTCTTCATTTCGTCCTTGCCCATGGCGTCCTTCTTCATTTCGCCTTTGCCCATGGTGTCCTTCTTCATCTCGCCCTTGCCCATGGCATCTTTCTTCATGCCATCCTTGGCCATGTGGTCCTTGCCCATCGCATCCTTCTTCATGCCGTCCTTGGCCATGCCGTCGTGCGACATGGCGTCTTTCTTCATCATGTCGTCGGCAAAGGCGGTGCTGCCGGCAAGCATCAAACATGCGGCGAAAATGCTGGTAATGATTGTTTTCATGATGGACTCCGTTGTAGTTGGTAAGTAGCGGCAAAAGTGCCGGGTATTCAGGGCAGTTGTGCGGGATTGCTCAGCTGCCGCCGAACCAGTTGTACCCCTGGTCTTCCCAGTAGCCCCCGGGGTAGGTGTTGGTGACGAAAATGGCCTGGATGTGCTTCGGGTTCTTGTAGCCGAGCTTGGTCGGCATCCGCAGTTTCATCGGGAAGCCGTAGCGCGGCGGCAAGGGCTGACCGTCGTAAGTCAGCGTCAGCAGCGTTTGCGGATGCAGGGCGGTGGGCATGTCGATGCTGGTGTAGTAGTCGTCGGCGCATTTGAAGCCGACGTACTTGGCGTTCAGATCGGCCCCCACCCGGCGCAGGAAGCTGGAAAACGGCACGCCGCCCCATTTGCCGATGGCGCTCCAGCCTTCGACGCAGATGTGACGCGTGACCTGGTCGGTCTGCGGCATGGCGCGCAACTCGGCGAGCGTCCAGGCGTGCTTGTCGGCGACCAGGCCGGTGACTTCAAGGCGATAGCCCTCTTCCTCGACTTCCCGGATCTCGTCCTCGCCGTAGTAGGCGTTGAACGGGAACGGGCGGGTAATCATCGAATCCGGATAGGTCGGCGCCAGCCGGTTGGGGTCGAACAGGAAGGCCTGGGCCTTGTCGTTGAAGCGCGAGACTTTCATCAGCGCATTTTCGACATCGCTTTCCTCGACGATGCCGCAGCCGCTAAGCAGCGACAGCCCGCCCAGACTCAAGGTCCGCTGCAGGAAGGCGCGGCGCATCGGTTGCTCGAGATGACGCCCCATATCCTTCAGCGCGTCCTTCAGTACGAGATCGCCATGGGCGATGGGTTGCCGGGAAGGTTTCTTGAACATGGCGATGACTCCTAACGACCGCGGATCATGGCCAGCAGCGTGCGGGGAACCAGCGCCACCATGACGATGTGAATGACGAAGAAGGCGACCAGCGCCGCCATGGCCAGAAAGTGCTCGCGCCGAGCCGCTTCGTAGCCGCCGAGCAGTTCACGCAACAGGGGGAATTGCACCGACTTCCACAGCACCAGGCCGGACAGCACGAGCAGCACCAGGTCGAGCATCACGAACAGGTAGGCGGCCCGTTGCACCATGTTGTAGTGGCTCAGATCGGCATGCGCCAGCTTGCCTTTCAGCGCGGCCAACGCATCGGCCACAAAGGCCCGCGGCGACCACGGGAAGAACTTGCGCCCCAGGCGTCCGCTGACGATATTGCACGCCAGGTAGATCAGGCCGTTGCCGACCAGCAGCCACATCGCCGCAAAATGCCATTGGATCGCGCCGCCCAGCCAACCGCCGAGGGTGATTTCACCCGGGATGGCAAAGGGGAAAAATGGCGAGGCGTTGTAGATGCGCCAGCCGCTCATGGTCATGATGACGACGGCGACGGCATTGACCCAGTGGGTGATGCGTACCCAGCGTGGATGTATCAGATCGGTAGTGTTTGCCATGGCCGTCCTTCCAACAGGTGGCTAATGAGTTTGATTGCCTTGTCTGAAAGGTAGTTCGCGCATGCTTGGTGAATGGTTACAAGCTCAGGCAAAATTTCTTTTCCCAACACATCGGCCGGTATTTTTTCCGGCTGATGTAACCAAAGGCCCCGATGCAACGAATAAACAGAGAAGCAGGGTTTCGTGCCAAGGAAGATCGCCTGAGAGGACTTCTGGTACGGGGTCTTGCCGGCGACAATGCCGCCTACCAGGCGTTCTTGACGGAATTGAGCGCGCATCTGCGCGCCTTCCTGAGACGACGCCTGAGCGGCTTGCCAGACGAGATAGAGGATTTAGTGCAGGAGTCGCTCCTCGCCGTGCATAACCAGCGCCATACCTATGACCCTGAGCAGCCCTTGTCGGCCTGGGCGCAAGCCATCGCCCGCTACAAGCTGGTCGATCTGCTCCGGCGGCGGGCGGTGCATGAGCAGTTGAACGATCCGTTGGACGACGAAATGGAACTATTCACCACGGCCGATTCAGAGGCGGCCGAAGCGCGGCGGGACCTGAGCAAGCTGCTCGACGACTTGCCCGATCAACTGCGCCTGCCGATTGTGCACACCAAGCTGGAAGGCTTGTCGGTGAAGGAAGCAGCCGATCTGAGCGGGATGTCGGAATCGGCGGTGAAGGTCGGCGTCCATCGTGGCTTGAAAGCGCTCGCCGCCAAGATTAGAGGTGTCCTATGAAAACTGATGACCTGATCACCATGCTGGCCAGCGGCGCCGTTGCCGTCGATGGCCCCCCAGCCGCCCAACGCTATATGGCATCCATCGGCTGGGGCGCGCTGGGTGCCGGCCTGCTCATGCTTCTGCTGCTGCAGATTCGCCACGACCTCGCGCAAGCGATTCTGCTGCCGATGTTCTGGGTCAAGATCGGATTTGTCGCCTCTCTGGCCGCGGCTGGGCTGTTTGCCGCCCTGCGCCTGTCGCGCCCGGGCGCCAAAATCGATTGGGTGCCGGTGGCGCTCGGCCTGCCGGTTCTCGGTATCTGGGGCATCGCCGCCTTTGCCTTGATCGAGGCTGAACCCCTGGAGCGCTCCAAGCTGTTCTTCGGCGACACCTGGAAAACCTGCCCCTTGTTGATCGCCCTGCTCTCGATCCCGGTCTTCGCCGCCGTGATGCGCGCCATGAAGAACCTGGCACCGACCCGGCTGCGGCTGGCCGGTTTTGCCGCCGGCCTGCTGTCAGGCGCTGTTGCCGCCGTCGTCTATTGCCTGCACTGCCCGGAAATGGGCGCCCCCTTCGTCGGCTTCTGGTACCTGCTGGGTACGCTGATTCCGGCCGGAATCGGCGCCCTGCTGGGTGACAAGATCCTGCGCTGGTAGCCATCATCGGGGGAATGTGCCATGCCTGCCGCCCACAAGACAGCCCGCATCATCGAACCGCAACGCAGCATCCTCGTCTTCCAGGGCGGCGGGGCGCTCGGCGCCTACCAGGCCGGCGTTTACGAGGCATTCGAGGCCAGCGGCCGGCAGCCGGACTGGGTGGTCGGCACCTCGATCGGCGCGATCAATGCGGCATTGATCGCTGGCAACCCGCCAAATAGACGCCTCGAACGGATCAAGGCTTTCTGGAATCGCATGGCGCGGCCGGAGACCGGCCTGGCCGCCGGCTGGTCGCTGCCCGACGAAGCCGGCCAGCTGCTGGGCAACGGCTTGGGCAGCATGCTGCGCAGCCTGCACACCATGGCCTTCGGCCTGCCCGGCTTTTTCCAGCCCCGGACCAATGCCGCATTTGCCTGGGGCCTGGCCGGCGCGCCGACCGATGCCAGTTTCTATGACGTCGCCCCGCTCCGCGAAACCCTGCTCGAACTGGTCGATTTCGATTACCTCGCCGACTCGCCGGTGCGCCTGTCGGTCGGCGCGGTCGATGTCGAGAGCGCGCAGATCCGTTATTTCGATTCGCAGCATTGCCGCATCGGGATCGAGCACATCCTGGCCAGCGGCGCCCTGCCCCCGGCCTTTCCGCCGGTGGAGATCGACGGCCGCCTGTACTGGGACGGCGGCCTCTACTCGAACACGCCGCTCGACTGGATCCTGCACCAGCCGCGCATCCACTCGCTGTGCCTGTTCGCCATGCTGTGGCAGCAAAACGATATCCCGCCGCAAACCCTGAGCGATGTCCTGCGCCGCAGCAAGGAGATCCAGTACCTGAGCCGGGCCGAATCGCTGATTGCCATCGAGCAGGAACTGCATCAGCTGCGCCATGCGGTCAATCTGCTCAGCTACGAACTGGCCAAAACGGACGCGCAATCGCCCTTGCGCGATCTGGCCCGCCTGGGGTGCGGCAGCGTCTTCCACCTCGTCTATTTGCAGGTGCCGCGCCTGGCCGGCGAGGATCACAACAAGGACATCGAATTCACCGCCGGCCGCGTCGCCGAGCGCTGGGCCGCCGGACTCGCCGATACGCACCTGGCGTTGCGCGAGAAACCATGGGAACGGGAGAAAGTGGCGCGCTCGGAAGGCATCGTGGTGCACGACTATTCGTCGGCGAGTGCACGCTAGCGTCGGCGCACCGACGCCAGCGGTCGCGAAGCGCCCCGGGTCTTCCACAAAAATTCAACGGAATTTTTTTTGACAGGGCGATGTCGAAAAAATACGTCGCAACCTCAGGAGAAGAAGATGAAGAAAACTTCTGTTCGCTTCGTCCAGACGGCCCTGCTTGCGCTGGCTGTCGGTTTCCACACCCCTCTCGTGCGCGCCGAACTGGTGACCACCCCGGAAGCAGCCTCCCAGGAGTCCGCTGATGCCGAGCGAGCCAAGGTGCAGCACTTCCTCGAACAGGCCACCGTCAAGGATCGGCTGCAGGCCATGGGTGTCGGCGGGGTCTTTGCCGCCCAGCGCGTGGCGGCCCTCGATCAGCAGGAAATCCATGCCCTTGCCCAACGCATCGATGCGATGCCGGCGGGGGGCAATATCACTACTACGGAATGGATACTCATCGTGCTCGTTGCCATCCTGATAGTCATCCTCGTCTGATGTGGGACTCCTCTCACGCTGCCTGAGTGCCGCCGCGGTTCTGGCCCTGGCAGCGTGTGCGGGTCTCCCGCCGGCCGGCTGGGATACCGCACCTCGTGATTCGCTTCCCGAACGGGCGGAAAGGCAGGATGTGCCTTTCCATCCGCAGGAAGCCTACCAGTGCGGCCCGGCAGCCTTGGCCACGGCCTTGGCGAGCGTCGGCATCCGGCGTAGCCCGGACCAATTACGGGATGAGGTCTATATCCCTGCCCGGCAAGGCAGCCTGCAGCCCGAAATGCTGGCGGCCGTTCGCCGCGCGGGCGCCATTCCTTACCGCCTTGCTCCCGAGCCGCAGGCGCTGCTGAAGGAACTGGCAGCGGGGCATCCGGTGGTGGTGTTGCAGAATTTGCGCTTCGACTGGGCGCCCCAGTGGCACTACGCGGTGGCGGTAGGTTACGACCTGCCCGCCGGACAGGTGATACTGCGCTCCGGCGTCGAGAAGCGCCTCGTCATGGACCTTGGAGCTTTCGACCGCAGTTGGGCGAAAGCCGGGCGCTGGGCGTTTGTCGCTCTGCCCCCCGAGCAGCTTCCGGCCGCCGCCAATGAAACCGACTACGTGGCGGCGGCGGTCGCACTGGAGCGCGTCGTCCCGGAAGCCGCCGAGAAAGCCTACGGTACTGCCTTGAAGACCTGGCCGGGCAATCTTCTCGCCCGCATCGGAATCGGGAATGCTGCCTACCGGCGAGGTGACTTGGCCGCAGCCGAAGCCGCCTTCCGTCAAGCGGTTGACGAGCATCCGGCATCCGGCGACGCCTGGAACAACCTCGCCCAGACCCTGCACGAACGGGGAAACCAGCCGGCCGCCCGCGAAGCCGCGGAACGGGCGGTAGCCATTGGCGGACCGCGCCTGCCTATCTACCGGCAGACCTTCAAGACCGTCTCGGGCGGGTGACCTGATTGGAAAAAAACAGCCAGAAGTGCGCCGCAGAGCGGCTGCCTGCCAAGCTGCCCGTTTAGCGTTGCGTGCACACCTCGGTCCCGAAATTGCCGCCCTTGAATTCGGGTTCGTAGTAATACTTGGCGAAAGACCACTTGCCCGATTTGGCCCTGGCAAACGAGGCGATTCCGGTCCCGAAATCCTTGGGGGCCGGGTCGGTGTTGGCGAAATGAATCGCCATGGTCTTGCCCCGTGACGCGGCATGGCCGGGATAGCTGCCATAACCCGGAACTTCCAGCTTGAATGCATACGCGCCGTGGGGTCCGGTGCTCTGGCTGTCGACCCGCGCCAGCGTTACGACGCCGGTATAGGGCCCCTCGTGGCTGTCCTGCCCGGTGCAGTCGTAGGTACCGCTGAAGTCCGGTCCGGTAAAGGCCGGCTTGGCGTAGGCGGCACCCGGCAAAATGGCGAGAGCCGCCAGGAAGGCAAGGAGTCGCATGCATGCTTCGTGAGGACAAAGGAAACCACTATAGCCCAAGCGGCTGCCTGACCTGATGGTAGACCGCGGCCTGCGCTCCACATGCAGCAATTCGCCAAAACCGATTCCTTGCCCGACTTGTCTATTGGATTGTGAATATGGCGAAGCGGAGGCCATCCATGCCTGATATTGACGAAGACAAGCGCTTTGCGGGTTCCATTCCACGCCTCTACGACAGCTATCTGGTGCCGCTCATTTTCGAACCCTATGCCGGCGACTTGGTGGGGCGGCTCGACATGGAGGCGCCTTCCCGCATACTCGAAATCGCGGCCGGCACCGGCGTGGTGACACGCGCTCTGGCTGCTGCCTTGCCGGACACCGTCACCATCGTCGCCACGGACTTGAACCAGGCCATGCTCGATCATGCCTTGAGCGTGGGCACGCAGCGTCCCGTCGCCTGGCGTCA
The DNA here is from genome assembly GCF_022012295.1 of Dechloromonas hankyongensis. GTDB lineage: Bacteria > Pseudomonadota > Gammaproteobacteria > Burkholderiales > Rhodocyclaceae > Azonexus > Azonexus hankyongensis. Next base: position 1,608,446 of record NZ_JAKLTN010000001.1, on the reverse strand, counting down.
GGCGGACGCGATGCAGTTGCCCTTCGCCGCCGAATCATTCGATGCCGTGGTCTGCCAGTTCGGCGCCATGTTCTTTCCCGAAAAGTCCGCAGCCTTCGCCGAGGTGCGCCGGGTGCTCAGGTCGGGCGGCGTGTTCATTTTCAATGTGTGGGACCGGATCGCCGACAACGAATTTGCCGACGTCGTGACGACGGCCCTGGAAGCCATCTTCCCGGAAAATCCGCCGCATTTCCTGGCGCGTACGCCGCACGGCTACCACGACCGCCAGATCATCGAGCGGGATTTGGCGACGGCCGGATTCAGCCGCCCGCCCCAGTTCCACACCGTCGCCGCGCGCAGCCGTGCCGCCTCTGGCCGCATCCCGGCGATTGCCTACTGCCAGGGAACGCCCTTGAGGAACGAGATCGAGGCCCGCGATGCTTCGCGCCTGGGCGAAGCCACCGAGGTCGCGGCGGCAGCGATTGCCGGACGCTTCGGCGTCGGAGCCGTCGATGGCAAGATCCAGGCCCACGTTGTCATCGCCGTAAAGTGACAGCGGACGCCCTTTGCGACCGCCTGGCCTTTTTCGAGCCGGGCGTCAAGGCCGTTCGGCTCCATCCGCCGTCGGTCCGGCGCCGGGAAAGGCGCCTGCTACAATCCACGGCATTTCAACACCGAAGCCGAGCACCGTTGGGTGCAGGTGGGCTTCACCCATGGACATAGCGCTACTCCTCGTACTAATCCTCATCAATGGCGTCTTCGCCATGTCGGAAATTGCCGTGGTGTCGTCCCGCAAGGCCCGACTGCAGACGCTGGCCGATGACGGCAGCCCGGGCGCGCAGGCGGCGCTTGCGCTGCAGCACGAACCGTCCAGTTTCCTGTCCACCATCCAGGTCGGCATCACGTCGGTCGGCATCCTGAGCGGCGCCATCGGCGAAGCCGCGGTGGCCGACCCGTTGGCCGACATGCTGGCCGCCGTGCCGCTCCTCGCCCCCCATGCCCGATCCGTGGCGCTGGCCATCACCGTGGTCGCGCTGACCTATTTCTCGGTGGTGGTCGGCGAACTGGTGCCGAAGCGGCTGGCCATGCTGGCACCGGAAGGCATCGCCTCGCTGATTTCCCGCCCGATGATGGTCCTGGCCAGGATCGCCCATCCGCTCGTGGTTGTCCTGTCGTCGTCGTGCACCGCCATCCTGAGCCTGCTCGGCGCCCGCCGCAAGGAGGAGCCGCCGGTCACCGACGACGAGATCAAGGTGCTGATGGAGCAAGGTGCCGAAGCCGGCGTCTTCCACGAAAGCGAGCAGGAGATCGTCGCCAACGTGCTGCGCCTCGACGAGCAGCGCATCGCCGCCATCATGACGCCCCGCCGCGACATGTTCGTCATCGACCTCGCCGACGACGAGGAAAACATGCGCCGCCAGATCGTCGACACTGAGTTCTCCCGGGTCGTCGTATGCCGCGACGGCCTGGAACACATACTCGGCGTCCTGCAGACCGGCGACCTGCTCCGGAAAGCAGTGCCCGGCCATTGCATCACCGCGGCGGATGTCGAGGCCGTCCTGCTGCCGCCGCTCTACGTCCCGGAATCGGTGACGACCACCCAATTGCTTGAGAATTTTCGCAACTCCCGCCTCCAGTTCGCCCTGATCGTCGATGAATACGGCGAGGTCGAGGGCCTGGTGACGCTGACCGACGTCCTGTCCGCCATCGTCGGCGAACTATCGGTGCCGGCCGCGCCGGAAGACCGCGACATCGTGCAGCGCGAGGACGGCTCGTGGCTGGTCGACGGCGACGTCAGCATCGAACGCCTGAAATCCTCGCTCGCCATCGCGGCCGACCTGCCCGGGGAAGACGAGCGCAGCTTCCATACCCTCGGCGGCTTCATCATGCACACGCTCGGCCGCATTCCGGCCCCCACCGACCATTGCGAAGCGGTGGGCTGGCGTTTCGAAGTGATGGACATGGACCGCAATCGGGTCGACAAGGTCCTGGTTTCCGCCACAATCCCCGCCGGCTAAGCCGTTAGCCTGCGCCGGGAGCTTTCCACTCGGCCATCCAGCTGGGCAGATCGGCCGCCGGCATGGGCCGCGCGATGAAATAGCCCTGCGCCAGGTCGCAGCCAGTTTGACGCAGGAAATCCCAGTCGGCCAGGTCCTCGACCCCTTCGCCGACCACTTCCATGCCCAGTTGTTTCGCCAGCCCGATGCTGGCCAAATAGATCGCCCGGATCGTTTCGTTGGCATGGGCGCCATGCACAAAGCTCTGATCAATTTTCAGCTGATTGAAAGGAATGTCGCGCAACTGGACCAGCGACGAATGTCCGGTCCCGAAATCGTCTATGGACAAACCGAAACGCTTCAAACGCAGGCGGGTCAGGATTTCCAGCGGCGTTCGCAAGTCGCCCATCAGCCGGCTTTCCGTGACCTCCAGCACGATTTTCTGCGGCGCTACGCCGGCCGCCGCCACCAGCCCGGTGACGAGACCCGAGAATTCCAGCGAAGTCAGGTTGTCCATCGACACGTTCACCGCCACCCGCAACTCCAGTCCGGCTTCCTGCCAGTCCTTGGCTTGGGCCAACGCGGCGTAGAGCACGGCGCGCGTCAGGTCGCCGATCAGGCCGTGTTCTTCCGCAACGCCGATGAACTGGTCCGGAAATACCAGGCCATCCGCCGGATGGCGCCAGCGGACCAGGGTTTCCACTCCGACCACCCGTCCGGTGGCCAGGGCCACTTTGGGTTGGTAGAAATTGATCAGCTCGCCGTTGGCGATGGCGGCCCGCACCTCGTCCACCCCGTAAATCTTCTTGGTCGGGCGCGGCACCTTCGGAGCGGGCGGCAGCCACTTCTCCAGCAGTCTGGCCAGTCCGTCCGGAGAAATCGGCTTGTTGAGATGGCCGAGCAGCGTGATCCGATGCGCTTCGACCAATTTCTCGGCCGTCTGCAGCAAGCGCTCCCCTTCCCCGCTGACCAGGATCAGGCTGCCGGCGTAATGGTGCTCGACCAATTTGCGGACAAACTCGATACCGTCCATTTCCGGCATGTTGAGGTCGGACAGGATCAAATCCGGCGTACGCTGCGCACTGCCGACCCATTCCAGGGCGGCGCGCGCCGTATCGCAAGTCGTCACCTGGGTAAAACCCTGCCTGGCCAGCATATGGGCAATCAGCTGGAGCATGAAGGGCTCGTCATCGAGAACGAGAATCCGGATGGCCGATTTGTCGATCATGGTCATTCCTCGATTACGTCGGCGAATGGGCGAAACAGACTTGGAGATAAGTCTCCACGTGCGCCATTTCCTCCTCGAAACGAGGCAGCAGTACGGATAATTGTTCATTCCGGCCGCTATTGGCGGAGGCTTCCAGCTGCGCACACAACTCACCGAGCGCGAAGGCGCCCACGGAACGGGCAGAGGATTTCAGTTTGTGCGCCTCCGCACTGACCTTCGCGGCCATGCCGCTCGCGCAGGCGCGTTTCAACTCCACAGCTGTTTGGGCAGCGGTGGTCTGGAAGAGTTGCAAAAGCTCCCGAATCAGTTTGGGATCGCTGCCTACCAAGGTCTTCAACACGTCGATATCGACCGGCGTCACATGCTTGCCCGCGGCGTGTTGCGGCACGGCCGGGCCCGGTCCGGTTTCGGCCGCCGGCAACCATTTCTTCAACATCGCTTGCAGGTCGGCCAGCTGCACCGGTTTGCTCAGATAATCGTCCATGCCCACGCTGCGGCAGTGCGTGGCTTCTTCCTTGAGAGCGTTGGCGGTCAAGGCGATGATGGGCAGGTGCCGGGTGCCCTGTTCCTGTGCGCGGATCGCCGTTGTCAGCTGATAACCGTCCATTTTGGGCATGTGCAGGTCGGTTAGGAGCGCCGCATAATTTTCCTCCGGCAAGCGTTCCAGGACTTCGTGGCCATTGCCGACGATATCGGCTGCGAAGCCGAGCAGATGGAGCTGCTGCAGAATGACCTTCTGGTTGGTTTCGTTGTCCTCGGCGACCAGGACCAGGCGCCCGGATCGTCCGGCCTCTTCGCGTGACGGCGGGCTGATCGGAGCGCTGATTTTGCCGGATTGCGGGATGACATCGTCTTCTTCGGCGCGCCCGGCGGCGATTGCCACCGCTTTCAGCAGCATCCGGCGCGTCAGGACATTGCGGTCGACCTGCACCACACCGCTGGCTTCGGCTCGCGGCCGCCGCCGTGTGCCGCGCCCGACCACCACGAAGCGCAGCATCAGGTCGGAGCGGGTTCCGCCGATGGAGTGCAACGCGTCGGCCGACGGCCGCTGGTCGTCGCCGACGATGACGCACACCCATAGGCCGGGCGCCAAACTGGCGGCCCGGTCAGCTGCCGCTGGCAGATCCGGCGCTTGCTCGACCGTCGCCCCGCCGTGCGCGAGATAGGCCGCGAAATCGGCGGCCAGGCCCGACGCGGCGCCGACGACCAGGCAGCGGACCCCGGCGACCGCTGATCCTGCCTGACCCGTGTCGGCCTCGGCGGCCAAGGTCGCAAACGGGATGGACGCTGTAAAGGTGGCCCCTGTACCGACCGTACTGCGCACCGTGATCGTCCCGCCCATCAGTTCGACCAGATGGCGGGAAATGGCAAGCCCCAGGCCGGTCCCGCCGAAGCGCCGGGTGGTCGACACATCCGCCTGGTTGAAGGGAGCGAACAAGCGCGCCATGGTCTCGTCGTCCATGCCGATGCCGTTGTCGGTGACCTGAAACTCGATCACGACCTTCTCCGCATCGCGTTCGGCGAGCACGGCGCGCATGGCGACCGAACCGGAACGCTCGCCGCCGCTGGAAAACTTGATCGCATTGTTGGCCAGATTGACCAACACCTGACGCAGGCGCAGGGCGTCGCCCAGAATTTCCGGCGGAATCGACGGATCGGTAAACAGCGTCAGCTCCACCCCTTTTTTCTCGGCCAGGCGATCCAGCAAGCCGGCAACCTTTTCGACCACATCGGCCACCGCCAACGGCGCCCGTTCGATTTCCAGCTTGCCGGCCTCGATTTTGGAAAAGTCGAGGATGTCGTCGATGATGGTCAGCAGCGAGAATGCCGAGTCGCGGATGAGATCTGCCATTTCGACCTGGTAGCCCTTCAGGCTGGTCTGGTGCAGGACGTCGATCATGCCGACAACGCCATTCATCGGCGTGCGGATCTCGTGGCTCATGGCGGCCAGGAAGTCCGACTTGGCGCGGTTGGCCTGCTCGGCATCGGCCCGCGCCCGGGTCAGTTCGGCGATGAAACGCTTGCGCTCGCGGATATCGCGCAGGGTGCCGACAAAAAAACGTTCGCCGCGCACCACATATTGGCTGACGGCCAATTCGAGTGGGATCAGGCGGCCATCCTTGTGCCGCCCCTCCACCTCGCGCCCAATACCCATGACCTGGGCTTCGCCGGTGCCCAGGTAGTTGGCGAGATAGCTGTCATGGATGCTGCGATGCGGTTCGGGCATGAGCATCGAGACGTTGTGCCCGATGACCTCCGCGGCGGCGAAGCCGAGCACGCGCTCGAGCGCCGGGTTGGTGCTGCGCACGATGCCACGGGTATCGATGGTGATGACGCAGTCGACCTGGTTTTCGACGATGGCGCGGATTTCCTCGTCCTTGTGGTTAAGCGCCTCCAGTGCCGCGGTGCGCTCTTCGGCGCGCCGGTCGGACTGTACCCGCAGCCGTTCCAGTTCGACCGCCTCGTGCCTGGCTCGGTCATGCGCTTCGGCGAGGCGGATGTAGAGCACCAGGTTCTCGAGCAGCAGCACGAGAAGAATTGAGCTGGCCGCCAGCAGCCCGTAAATCCGGCCGGCGTAGAAGCCGAGATCGAAACGGCCGCCGTTGAGGACCGCAGACAGTGCAATATCGAAGATCCACACGCACAGCACGACCATCAGCCACACGTCCAGCACCGAGTATGGTTTTCGCCGCCACAGGATCGCCAAGGCGATGATGCTCAAGACCCAGGTCATCGTAAATACGATGCTGCCGACCACGGTGTAGTGATTGCCCAGCATCAGCGCAGGAAGCAGGTCGTGCCCGGCTGTCGTCAGAGCGGTGATGCCGCACACCGCGATCAGGACGGCTGCGACACCGGACAGAATGGTGCTCAAGGGAAAATCGCGTGACGGAACCGTTGCGTGCGTCTTGCCCTTGAGCAGCGTGTAGGTGATCACATAGAGCGGAAAACCGCCATGCCACAAGGTATATAGCCAGGCCGTGGTCTGTGGGCCGGCGCCGAGAAGGCCGGTAGCCGAGAACAGCCCCGGAAAGGTCAGCGCATGCGGAATCGTCAGGAACGCGGTGAACAGGTACCCGCAAGCCAGCACAAACAGCGCCCGGGAGCGCAGGATGCCGAATTGGCCGAAGAGGAAAACAGCAGTGATCAAATCGTTGATCACCAGGGCCGATTCGTAAATCGGGATGAAGGCCGGTACCGGAACCAGCGGGACTTTCGCAAAGGGTACGGCGCACAGGAAGAGCGCAGCGGACACCAGCACGGCGGCCAAGGCGAAGCGGCGCTGATTGCGTCCCGCCGCCAGGGTCGATAAGAACACCGGACTGTCGTCGGATGATTCGTACGCCATTTTGCCTCCTGTCATATCAGCCAAGCCATACGGCAGCTGCGGCTGCGTCAGACTTTACGCATTTTGCAGCATGATGTCATTACAGCCCGGCGGCGCGGGTGGACGATTTTCGTAGTATCGCGATGCCAGTATCCATCGCGCACTCTGAGCAAACGCCGCCTGCGGATTTGTGACCATTGAGAACGATGAGGGGACGTCCGGTATAATCGTGCCTTGGGTGTCCGCACGGCAAGACGAACGCGGACAGGGTTTTCGTGCTGGTCGGGCCGCCGCACGGGTCAATCGAGAGCACCCATGAACCCTTATTGCGCCCCTCGGCAGCATTCGCTGCGCGATTTTTACTCCCTTGTCACCCGCCAACCGGCTGCATTCCGCGCCCGTTGCGAAGCGCCCTGTGCCGCAAGTAGCCGGTCGAGCGACAACCTGCGGAGCGCCTGACATGGAAACTGCCCTGATTGCCGTTTTTGTCGTGGCGTATGCCGCCATTGCGCTCGAGCATCCGCTGCGGATCAACAAGTCCGCCTCGGCCCTGCTCGGCGCCGGACTATTGTGGACCCTCTACGCCGTGGCGACAACCGCCCCCCAGCAGGTGAGCCATGAACTGGGCGAGTCGCTGGCGGCGACCGCGCAGATCGTCTTCTTCCTGATGGGCGCGATGACCGTCGTCGAGGTGGTGGACGCCCACAACGGCTTCGAGATCATTACCCGGCGCATCCGCACCTCCAGCCTGGCGACGCTCCTCTGGCTGGTCGGCGGCGTGAGCTTCTTCCTCAGCGCCATACTCGACAACCTGACGACGACCATCGTCATGGTATCGCTGCTGCGCAAACTGCTGGCCAGGGACGAGGATCGCTGGTTCTTCGCCGGCATCATCGTCATCGCCGCCAACGCCGGCGGCGCCTGGTCGCCGATCGGCGATGTGACGACCACCATGCTGTGGATCGGCGGCCAGATCACGGCGCTGGCCATCATCCAGTCCGTGCTGGTGCCAGCATTGGTCAGCCTGATCCTGCCCTTGGCCATTGCAGCCTGGCTGTTGCGCGGGCGGGCAGTCGTGCCGGTCGCCGGGTCGGAGAACGGCAACGGTTCGTGTACCACCGATTTCGAAAGGAACCTGATGTTCGGCCTGGGCCTCGGCATCCTGGTCGCGGTGCCGGCCTTCAAGACGGTGACCCACCTACCGCCGTTCATGGGCATCCTGTTCGGCCTTGGCATCCTGTGGCTGGTCGGTGACCTGATGCAGCGCAAGCACGATGCGGACTTCAGGCAGCACCTGACGCTGGGCCATGCCTTGAGCCGCATCGACATGAGTTCCATCATGTTCTTCGTCGGCATCCTGCTGGCGGTGGCGACCCTCGAACACGCCCACGTCCTGGCTTCCCTCGCCCAGTGGCTCGATCAGGCCATCGGCCGGCAAGACGTGATCGTTCTGCTCATCGGCATCCTCAGCGCCATCGTCGATAACGTGCCGCTGGTGGCGGCGGCGATGGGCATGTACAGTCTGGGCGACTTCCCGGCCGACCACTTCCTGTGGCAGTTCCTCGCCTATTGCGCCGGCACCGGAGGATCGGTGCTCATCGTCGGCTCGGCGGCCGGCATCGCGGCCATGGGTTTGGAGAAGATCAGCTTCTTCTGGTACGTGAAAAGGATCAGCGGCCTGGCGTTGATCGGCTACTTCGCCGGGGCCGGCGCGTTTCTGGTCCAGCACCGCTTCCTGACTTAGGAAAGCCGGTACTAAAGCCGGGCCGATTCCATCTGCTCGCGCACCCGGCGATGGAATTCGGCCGGCGGCAGCGGGCGGCCGAACAGGAAGCCCTGGCCGACATCGACGCCCAGCTCGCGCAGCGTGGCGGCCTGCGCCTCGGTTTCGACGCCCTCGGCGATGGTTTCCAGCCCCAGCCCCCGGGCCAGCGCGACGATAGTCCGGGTGACGCCGAGGGCCGGCGAGCTGTCCGGCAGATCGCGCACGAAGGCGATGTCGATCTTCAGCGAATCGACGGCAAACTGGCGCAGGTAGGCGAGCGCCGTATGGCCGGTGCCGAAATCGTCCAGCGAGATGCCGACGCCCAGCGCGCGCAACGCTTGCAGCCTGCCGTTGACCAGGGGCACGTCGTGCACCGCGGCCGATTCGGTCAGCTCGACGACCAGCCGGTCCGGCGGCACCGCTGCCTTGTCCAGCGAGTCGCACAGGCGGACGACCAAGTCGGGGTGGTAGAAATCCAGCGCCGAGAAATTGACGGCGACGCTGATCGTCGGGTCGGGACAAGCGGCGATCTCGGCCAGGCTGCGCTGCAGCATCCAGTCAGTGATCTTGCCGACCAGGCCGAGGCGTTCGGCCAGCGGGATGAATTCGGCCGGCGGCACCGCCCCCAGCAACGGGTCGGACCAGCGGACCAGCGCCTCGGCGCCGACGATGCGCCGGTCGGCCAGCCGGCATTTGGGCTGCAGGACCAGCGTCAGGAGGTTGTCGCGCACCGCCTCGCGCAGCCGGGATTCGATGCCGAGTTCGCGCACCACCGACTGTTGCAGGCCCTCGGCGAAGGCGTTGATGCCGCCCCGACCGGCCGCGCCGGCGCGATAGCAGGCCCACTGGGCGGTGCGCAGCAGGCTGGCGAAGTCGCCACCCGGCGCCGACAGGCCGAAGGTGACGGTGAGCAGGAAGACGGTCGTGTCCAGCGCATAGGGTTCGCGCAGCACGGCGGCCAGGGTTTCGATCCGCGTCCCGGCATCGTCGCCCAGCCACAGTGCGAAGCTGTCCTCGCGCACGCGCCCGGCGATTTCGTGGGGTGCCAGGGCTGTGCCCAGGCGGGCGGCGATTTCCTGCACGGTAGCGATGCTCCAGCGTTCGCCGTAGGCCACCGAGAAGCGCCGGAATTCCTCGATCCGGAACACCGCCATGCGCCGCTCGCCGCCGGCTGCGGCGGCGCACTGTTCGGCGAAGCCGCGGTAGTTGAGCAGGCCGCTCTCCGCATCGTGCAGCGCGAGGTAGCGCATGCGGTCCTCGGCGTGCTGGCGTTCGCTCATGTCGCGGACGAAGCCAGTGAAGTAGCGCTGTCCGTCGCGCTCGAAGGCGGAAATGCCGACCTCGACCGGGAAGCGCGAGCCGTCCTTGCGCAAGCCGTCGAGCCGCTGGCCGCTGCCCAGCACATGCTTGACGCCGCGGTCCGGGCGGAAGGCGCGCAGGAAACCGTCGTGCTTTTCCTTGAGCGGCGACGGCACAATCAGTGAAATATTGGCCCCGAGAAACTCCTCGCGCTGCCAGCCGAACATCCGGGTCGCCGCCGGGTTGGTATCGACGATCAGGCCCTGCGCGTCGATGGTGAACACCGCATCGAGGCTGGTGCCCAGGATGGCCGCGATGGCTGCGGAATCGTAGTCGAACATGCCGCTCTCCCGGATGGCGCGCCCGGCCCGTCAATAGCCGTAGAAGCCTTCGCTGCGGATATCGTCCTCGTCGGCGCCGTGGCGGCACAGATCGTCCTGCATGGCCTCGACGAAGGGCGGCGGCCCAGCCACGTAGTAGATCGGCGCCTGGGCGGCGACCTCGGCGAGCAGCGCGCCGCTGATCCGGCCGATGCGCCCCGTCCAGCCCGGCGGCACGTTGTCGGCCTGGGTCAGCGTCGGGATGAAGCGCAGGCCGGGGTAGTCGCGCGCCAAGGCCAGCAGTTCGTCGAGGAATGCCGCATCCTCGGCCCGCCGGTTGGAATAGACCAGCACGAAGCGCCGTTCCTGGCGCTGCTGCGCCACCTGGCGCAGCATGCTGACGAAGGGCGTGATGCCGATCCCGCCGGCGATCATGATGGCGTCGCGGGCCACGTCCTTGTGCAGGGTCAGGCTGCCGAACGGGCCGTCGACCTGCACGCCGGCACCCGGCGCCAGCGCGTGCAGGCCCTCCTTGTAGGCACTACCGCGCAAGCGGGTGGCGATGCTCAGCCGGGTCTCGTGCGGGGCGCTGACCAGCGAGAAGGCGTGGCGGGCGGCCTGGCCGTTTTCCTCAACCGTCGGCAGGACGAGGTCGATCGCCTGACCGGCCCGGAAAACGAAATCGGCCGGTTTTTCGAAATGGAAGGCCATCGTCCGCTCGGCGACCAGCTCGCTGCCGATCAAGCGTGTGCTGTAAGTGCTCATCTCCGTGTCCTCCTTTTACGGCAGGCGTCCGGCGCCCGCCGGCAGATTCTGGCAGCGCGCCGCGCCGCCGGCTTCGCGCAGGAACACGATCAGGTCCCGCCGCTCGCCGTCGTCCTTTACTCCATCGTAGCCCATGCTGGTGCCGGGGACGACCGTGAGCGGCGAGCGCAGGAAGCGGTCGAGCGTTTTCTCGTTCCACACCCAGCCGGCACGGCGCATGGCCGGCGAATAGGCAAAGCCGGGAACGCTGCCCGCCCGCCGGCCGAACAGGCCGCAATGGCGCGGCCCGGTCCGGTCGGTGTCCAGGGCGTGGCAGGCGGCACAGCGCTCATAGACCAGGGCGCCGCGCGCATAGGCCGCGGCGGAGGTATCCGCCGCCGCGCTGCCGGCCAGCGTGGCGCCCAGCAGCAGCCAGCCCAGCGAACGGATCGTGCCCATCGCCGCCGCTTCTCCGGTTCACTTCACAAAGGCGTCGGGCACCGGCACGTCGCCGACCGCCTGGCGCAGCACCGCCCAATGCATCGCCTCGTCGCCGAGGATGCTGCCCGCCGCCTTGGCCAGGTCGCGGTTGCCGAACAGCGGGATGGCGCCCAGGTAGGCGCTGACCGCGCCCTTTTCCAGCCCGGCCGCGAAACGCAGCACATCGGTCTGGTTCTTCAGCGTGTCGACCGGAAAGCTGTATTTGTCCTTGGCGCTGACCGCCCGGCCGCCGAGCTTGGCGATGGTGGCGGCGAGCAGGTCGGCGTGCTGCTTGTGATGGCCCTGAAAGGTGACCGCCAGATCGAGCACCGGCTTTTGCAGCAGGCCGCTTTCGGCGCCGACCTGGTAGGCGGCGATGGCTTCCAGTTCCGCCCCCAGCGCAGTGTTCAGGATACGCAGGTCGCTGTCGGCCGCCTTGCCGGCCTGGGCGGCCAGCGCCTCGCGGCCGGAGAGGAGCGCAATGGCGGTGCCGGACAGCAGGAGGCCGGCCTGGCCGAGGAAAGTGCGGCGCGGTTCGACCGCCGCGATGGCGTGCTTGATCAGTGCGTTCATGGTAGTTCTCCTGTGGGGTGCAGCCCTCGGCTGCTCAAACGGATTTCCGCGCCAGGCGTGCCAGCACGCCGGCAACGATCCGGTCGCATCGGTCGCCGGCAAAGGCATAGACCTCGCCGAAGACCTCGTCGATATCCTTGGCCAGCGCCTGGCTGAGCAGATGCCGGGCGCGGAAGAAGCGGGTACGCACCGTCGCCTCGGGTATGCCGAGGATCGCGGCAGTCTCCTCATTGCTCAGTTCCTCGACGCCGCGCAGGACGAAAATCTCCCGGTACAGGTCGGGCAGCCGGTCGATGTGCGATTCGAGCAGGTGCCGCAATTCGCCGTTGGCGGCGGCGGCTTCGGGGTTCTGGAAAGTGCTTTCGGCCATGTTGTCCTCCTCGCCTAGCGGGGCGTCTCCCGCGGCAAAGATCGTCCGGTCGCGGCCCAGGCGTTGCCGGCGGCGGATGGCCCGGTTGGCCACGATGCGGATCAGCCACGTCGACAGCCGGGCCTCGCCGCGGTAGCGGCCCATGCTCCGGTAGGCGAGCAGGTAGGCATCCTGCACCACCTCCTCGGCTTCCCGGTCGTCGCGCAGGATGCTGCGCGCCGTACGGAACAGCATCTGGTTGTGGCGCCGCATCAGGGTCTTGAAGGCTTCCTGGTCGCCCGCCGCGACGGCTTGCGCCAGATCGAGGTCGGCGCTCGGTGCGTGGGTGGAGGGTGCTTGGTCCGGGATCATGACAGGCTCCTTTGTCTTTAACCCATTGGATGCAGGCAATCCTCTCCACGTTTCAAACAGGGCACAATAATTTGCGCGTGTTCCGGGCCAAGCCAGCTATCTGCCCTTCCGGAAGCTCCAGTCATACCTTTCCCGTATCACCTGTCGATTTCAACGGTATTGGACGGTATCCCCGGCATCACGTTTAATTGATCCCAACATCCCCGGCAGGCATTTTCCGGGGCGATCGATTTCAGGTGAGAGGCGATGAAAATACCGAGCAACCAGTTCAAGAGCGCATTGCAGGCCGGTCGTGACCAGATCGGGCTGTGGCTTGGGCTGGGCGAGACCTTCAGCGCCGAAATCTGCGCCGGTGCCGGCTTCGACTGGCTGCTGATCGACGCCGAGCACGGCCCCAACGACCTGCGCAGCATCCTGTCGCAACTGCAGGCGCTGGCCCCCTACCCGACCCAGCCGGTAGTCCGCCCGCCGCAGGGCGACCACGTGCTGATCAAGCAGTTGCTGGAAACCGGCGTCCAGACGCTGCTCATCCCGATGGTCGAATCGGCCGAGCAGGCGCAGGGTCTGGTCGAGGCCATGCGCTATCCGCCGGCCGGGATCCGCGGCGTCGGCAGCGCGCTGGCCCGCGCCTCGCGCTGGGGGCGCATCGATAATTACGCTCACCTCGCCAACGACCAGATGTGTCTGCTTGTGCAGGTCGAGACGAAGGCCGGCTACGAGCAGTTGGACGACATACTGGCGGTAGACGGAGTCGATGGCGTATTTTTCGGCTCGGCCGACCTCGCTGCTTCCTACGGCTATCTCGGCGAGTCCACGCACCCGGAGATCGTCGCCGCCATCGAGCACGGCCTGCGCCGCACCCGGGCGGCCGGCAAGGCGGGCGGCGTGCTGTGCAGCGACCGGCAGTTGAACGACCGCTACCGCCAAGCCGGCGCCAATTTCGTCGCCGTCGGCATCGATGCCCTGCTGCTCACCGCGGCGACCACGGCGCTATGCCGGAGCTACAAGCCGGACAGCACGGCGGCCGGGGTGCCCGGATCGTATTGAAAACTTGAAAAACCAAGCCATCGACGAATGGCCCATTCGATAAACAAAGGAGTGTAGACAATGGCAATGACAGGCGTTTTGCGACCGGGACACGGAGCCATCCGGGTCCTCGATCTGGAAGAAGCAGTGCACCACTACCGCGACATCCTCGGCATGGTGGAAACCGGGCGCGACGCCCAGGGTCGGGTGTATCTGAAGTGCTGGGACGAGCGCGACCACAACAGCGTGGTGCTGCGCCAAGCCGACCGCGCCGGGCTCGATTTCTTCGGTTTCAAGGTGCGCGACAAGGCCACCCTCGACAAGATGGAAGCCGATCTGAAGGCCTACGGCCTGAAAACCGAGCGCATTCCGGCCGGCGAGATGCTGGCGACCGGCGAGCGCGTCCGCTTCGAACTGCCCTCCGGCCACCTGATCGAGCTGTACGCCGAGAAAAAGGCGGTCGGCAACGGCCTGCAGGTCACCAACCCGGCGCCATGGACCAAGGCGTCCGAAAATGGCATCGCCCCGGTCCGCCTCGACCACTGCCTGCTCTACGGCCCGAACATCGCCGAGGTGCAAAAGATTTTCACCGAGGTGCTCGGCTTCTACCTGGTCGAGCGCGTGCTCGCCCCGGACAACGAAACCAACGCCGCCATCTGGATGTCCTGCTCGCACAAGGTGCATGACATCGCCTTCGTCGAACACCCGGAGCCGGGCAAGCTGCATCACCTGTCCTTCCTGCTCGACAGCTGGGAAGAAGTGCTGCGCGCCAGCGACATCATGTCGATGAACGGCGTGCCCATCGACATCGGCCCGACCCGCCACGGCATCACCCGCGGCTGCACCATTTATGCCTTTGACCCGTCGGGCAACCGTTTCGAGACCTTCATGGGCGGCTACCAGCCCTACCCCGACTACGAGCCGACGACCTGGACCTTCGACGGCCTCGGGGCCGGCGGCGGCCTGGATTACCCGCAGCGCAAGCTGCACGAGACCTTCCTCACCGTCGTGACCTGATCGTCCCGGGCGGCCGGCAGCGGCCGCCCCCTCCTTCACCGTCCGCCACGCGTAGTCGCCGACTGCCGCAGCACCCACACGCCCTCAATTTCCGGAAGCAGCCATGAGCCAGCCGCCACGCATCCACCACTTCATCGCCGGCGAATTCACCGCCTCGCCCACCGCCCGCTATTTCGACAAACGTTCACCGGTCGACGGTAGCGTCATCGCCCACATTGCCGAAGCCGGCCAGGTCGAGGTGGACGCCGCCGTGTCCGCTGCCCGCGCCGCGCTGAAAGGTGAATGGGGCAAGCTGACCACCGACCAGCGCGTCGACCTGCTCTACGGCGTAGCCAACGAAATCACCCGCCGCTTCGACGATTTCGTCGCCGCCGAGATGGCCGATACCGGCCAGCCGTCGCACGTCATGACCAACGTCTTCATCCCGCGCGGCGCGGCCAACTTCAAGGTTTTCGCCGACGTGATCAAGAACGTTGCCACCGAGTCCTTCCGCATGGCGACGCCGGACGGCAAGGGGGCACTCAATTACGCCATCCGCAACCCCAAGGGGGTGATCGGCGTCATCTCGCCGTGGAACGCCCCCTTCCTGCTGATGACCTGGAAAGTCGGCCCGGCGCTGGCCTGCGGCAACACGGTCGTCGTCAAGCCGTCCGAGGAAACCCCGCTCACCGCCACGCTGCTCGGCGAGGTCATGAACAGCGTCGGCATCCCCAAGGGCGTCTATAACGTCATCAACGGCTTCGGCCCCGATTCCGCTGGCGCCTACCTGACCCGCCACCCGGGCGTCGATGCCATTACCTTCACCGGAGAAACGCGCACCGGCACGGCGATCATGAAGGCGGCGGCCGAAGGCATGCGCGACGTGTCCTTCGAACTGGGCGGCAAGAATGCCGGCATCGTCTTCGCCGACTGCAATTTCGAGGCGGCGGTCGACGGCATCTTCCGCTCCGCCTTCCTCAACACTGGCCAAGTTTGCCTCGGCACCGAGCGTGTTTATGTCGAGCGTCCGATTTTCGAGCGTTTCGTGCAGGCCCTGAAAGCCAAGGTCGAAGCAGTGCGCTACGGACGCCCGGAAGACCACGCCAGCACCTATGGCCCACTGATCAGCCAGGAACACCGCGACAAGGTGCTCTCCTATTACCGGAAGGCCATCGACGAAGGCGCCACGCTGGTCACCGGTGGCGGCGTGCCCGACATGCCGGCCGACCTGGCCGGCGGCAGCTGGGTGCAGCCGACCATCTGGACGGGGCTCCTCGAAACTGCCGCCGTGGTACGCGAAGAGATCTTCGGCCCCTGCTGCCATATCCGCCCCTTCGACAGCGAGGACGAGGTGATCGAACTCGCCAACGCCAACGACTACGGCCTGGCGACCACCATCTGGACCGAGAACCTGTCACGCGCCCACCGCGTCGCCGAACAGGTCGAGGTCGGCGTCACCTGGGTGAACAGCTGGTTCTTGCGCGATCTGCGCACCCCCTTTGGCGGCTCCAAGCAATCCGGCATCGGCCGCGAAGGCGGTGTTCATTCGCTCGAGTTCTACACCGAGACCCGCAACGTCTGCATCAAGCTCTAAACCAAGAGGCCACCATGAAAAAAATACGATGCGCCCTGATCGGCTCCGGCAACATCGGCACCGACCTGATCTATAAAATCCAGCGCAGCCCCGTCCTTGAACCGGTGTGGATGGTCGGCATCGACCCCGAATCCGAAGGCCTGGCCCGCGCCCGCGAGATGGGCCTGAAGACCACCGCCGCCGGTGTCGACGGCCTGCTGCCACATGTGCTGGATGACAACATCCAGATCGCCTTCGACGCCACATCGGCCTACGTTCACGCCGAGAACTCGCGCAAGCTGAACGAGCTGGGTGTGATGATGATCGACCTGACACCTGCCGCCATCGGCCCGCTGTGCGTGCCGCCGGTCAATCTGCGCGAGCACGCCGAGAAGGTCGAGATGAACGTGAACATGATCTCCTGCGCCGGACAGGCGACCATCCCCATCGTCAACGCCGTCTCCCGTATCCAGTCGGTGGCCTACAGTGAAATCGTCGCCAGCCTGGCTTCGAAATCGATCGGCCCCGGCACCCGCGCCAACCTCGACGAATTCACCTACACCACCTCGAATGCCATCGAGGTCGTTGGCGGCGCCCGCAAGGGCAAGGCGCTGGCCATCATCAACCCGGCCGAACCGCCGATGATGATGCGCAACACGATCTCCTGCCTGACCGACGAGACGCCGGACGAGCCACGCATCATCGAATCGGTGCTCGCCATGATCAAGGAAGTGCAGAAGTACGTGCCCGGCTATCGCCTGGTCAATGGCCCGTTGTTCGACGGCAAGCGGGTCACCGTCTTCATGGAAGTGGCCGGTCTCGGCGACTACCTGCCCAAGTACGCCGGCAACCTCGACATCATGACGGCAGCCGCCACTCGCACCGCCGAAATGTTCGCCGAGGAAATCCTGGCCGGCAGCATCCAGCTCAAGCCGATGGAGGTTGCAGCATGAGTGAAGTTAATCTGAAGGGCCGCAAGGTCATCGTCCACGACATGTGCCTGCGCGACGGCATGCACGCCAAGCGCGAACAGATTTCCATCGAGCAGATGGTCAAGATCGCCACCGCGCTGGATGATGCCGGCGTCCCCTACATCCAGGTCACCCACGGTGCCGGGCTGGGCGGCAATTCGCTGCAACACGGCTTCGCGCCGCACAGCAACGAGGAATACCTGTCCGCCGTGTGCAACGCCGTCAAGCGCACCAAGGTCTCGGTCCTGCTGCTGCCCGGCCTCGGCACCATGCGCGAACTGCAATCGGCCTACGACTGCGGTGCCCGCAGCGTGCACGTCGCGACCCATTGCACCGAAGCCGACACCTCGCCGCAGCACATCGCCTTCGCGCGCAAGCTGGGCATGGACAGCACCGGCTTCCTGATGATGGCCCACCTGAACACGCCGGAAGGCCTGGCCCAGCAAGGCAAGCTGATGGAATCCTACGGTGCGCAGACAGTGTACATCACCGATTCGGCCGGCTACATGCTGCCGGCCGACGTGAAAGCCCGCGTCAGTGCCCTGCGCGATGTGCTCAGCCCGGAAACTGAGATCGGTTTCCACGGCCATCACAACATGGGCATGGGCATCGCCAACTCCATCGCCGCCATCGAAGCCGGGGCCAGCCGCATCGACGCCTCGGTCGGCGGGCTGGGTGCGGGGGCCGGCAACACGCCGCTCGAAGCCTTCGTCGCCGTCTGCGAACGGATGGGCATCGACACCGGCTGCGACCTGTTCAAGCTGATGGACATGGCCGAGGACGTAATCTTCCCGATCATGGACCACATCGTCCGCGTCGACCGCTCGTCGCTGACCCTGGGTTTCGCCGGCGTCTATTCGACCTTCCTGCTGCATGCCAACCGGGCCGCCCAGCGCTTCGGCATCCCGGCCCGCGACATCCTGGTCGAACTCGGCCGCAAGAAGATGATCGGTGGCCAGGAGGACATGATCATCGACACCGCGATGACCATGGCCAAGGAACGCGGACTACTCAAGGATGCCGCGGCAGGAGTCGCACCGTGAAGCCCTACGTAGAGCGAGACGAGTGTGCCATCCTGGTCGGTGCCACTGGCGCCTTCGGCAGCGCCATCACCCAGCGCCTGCTCGCTGCCGGGCTGGGTGTCCTCGCCGTGGCCCGCTCAGCCGACAGCCTGGCAACGCTGGCCGCCAGCCATCCGGGCATCCGCCCATGTGCCGCCGACATCGGCAACGACTCGGCCATCGCCGCCATCGGCGCCGCCATCGACAAGCCGGTACGCATGGTCGTGCATGGCCCTGGGGTAGCCGTCGCCGGCGGCATCCTGACGGCGCCCACCGAATCGATGGTCGATGCCGTCAACATCAAGGTCGGCGGCCTGCTGCGCCTGGTGCGGGCAGCCGATGCCCATCTGGCGCCCGGTTCGCGCATCGTCGCCATCAGCGGCCACTACGGCCTGGAGCCGACGGCTTATGCGGCGGCGGCCGGCGTCGCCAACGCCGCCATCCTCAACGTCGTCCGCCAATTGAGCCTGGCCTACGGCCCGCGCGGCATCACCGCGCACACCATCGTCCCCGGCCCGGCCGACACCGAGCGCCTGCGCCGGGTCGCCGCCACCCGCGCCGAACAACGCCAGTGCAGCACCGATAACGTCCTCGACGAAATGCGCGCTGAATCCTCGCTCGGCATCCTCAGCACCCCGGAGCAGATCGCCTGGGCGGTGACCCTACTGCTCGCCCCGGAAGCCGATGCAATGACCGGTTCCAGCCTGATGCTCGACGCCGGCCGCCGACGCGGCCTGCCCTAACCCAAGGAGAAGAAGAAAATGCCCGTCGCCAATCTGCACGTCCTGAGCGGACATCCCCGCCAAAACCTGAAAAGCTGGATTCGCGAAACCTCCCAGGCCCTGTCGGACATCCTGGCCGCCCCCAAGGACCGGCTCGAAGTCTGGGTCACCGAAATCGACCCCGACTTGTGGGGTATCGGTGGCGAGCCGGCCAGCGAAGTGCTGGCCCAGACGCCGCGGCATGATGCCGAAATGCCCTTCATCAAGATGATCCTGATGGAAGGCCGTCCGGTCGAGCAACTGCATCGCGTCATCGCCCAACTGACGGCCATCACCGCCCACCTGCTCAACGCCGATGCGGAACGTATCCGCGTGCACATCGAGCATGCCCATCCCGACCGTTGGGGCATCGGCGGCGTGCCGGCCAGCATCCGCCGCGCCGCCGAACTGGCCGTCCGCCAAGCAGGCTGAGCACCGAACTCAGCCCCGTGCGATGGTTTCGCGGATGGCTGCGGCTAGCACCGCAGGGTCTTCGGCGCCGACTACCACGCGCTTCCGGTCGACGATGAAAGTGGGCACCGAGCGTATGCCGACAGCCCGGATTTCTGCCTCCATGGCGCGCAGCAGTTCGACATCCCGGTCGGAAGCAAGGTAGGCAGCGACCTCGTCGGCCGGATAGCCGCATTCGCCAGCGATGGCAGCCAGTAAGCCGAGATCGCCGATAGGCTCGCCACGCTGGAACTGAGCAACGAACAGACGCTCGACCAGCACTTCGGCATCGCCGCGCTGCTGCGCCCAGTGGATCAGGCGATGCGCCCGCAGCGTGTTGGCGCGCAGGGCGATCTTGTCGAACGCGTATTCTAGGCCGTATTCGCGCCCGGCTTCGCGCACGCGCTCGAAGATAGCCTCAACCCGCTCCCGGCTCCCGAACTTGGCGACCAGGAAAGGCAGGTAGGGCTCACCTTCCGGCGGCGTGTCCGGATTCAGGAAGAAGGGTAGCCACAGCTTGCGGCAATGGAAATCCGGAATATCCCGGCGCACCAGCTCAATGGCCGTGGACAGGCGGCGCAGGCCGATGAAGCACCACGGGCAGACGACGTCGGAAACGATTTCTATGGTCAGCATGGGGGAATGATACGGCCTTATCGGCTATTGGCCCGACGATACGGAAAATGCGTGGAAGGTTGGCAAAAGCTTACGGGGGAGCAAATCATTGGGCAATGCAAGCGGGTCTTGGTTGGCATTTCGACAGCCGCTCCTCAACATCGGTTCATGCCCGATGGCTATTCCGCAATCCGTCGAAAGCGAATTTCCAATTGAGCCAACAAAGCCATTTGTCATACAATGACATTTTCATTTTGGCATGCATATGCCCACCCTCGACACTCTGTTTGCGTCACTCTTCGATCAGCACGCCCGTCTGCTCGAACTCAAGACTGCCCTGCCCGACGCCGCACTGATCGTCGAGCGTTTTTCCGGGCACGAGGCGGTTTCCGCATCCTTCCGCTTCGATATCGACTGCGTGTCGACCAACGCCCACTTCGATCTGCGCCCGCTGCTTGGCGAGGAAATCACCCTGCGCCTGCTGCAGGCTGACGGCAGCAAGCGATCCTGGCACGGCTACGTCACCCAGGCCCTGCAACTGGGCGCCGACGGCGGCCTCGCCCGCTACCGGCTGGTCATGGAACCCTTCCTGGCCTTTCTCGCCCAGCGCCGGGACTGCTACCTGTTCCAGAACAAGACCGCCGTCGACATCGTCGGGCAGATCCTCGCCGACTACCCCGAGGCCGACTGGGCCAGCCAGGTCACCCAGCCGCTGCGCACTTACAGCATCGCGACGCAGTACCGGGA
This sequence comes from Dechloromonas hankyongensis, assembly GCF_022012295.1. Lineage (GTDB taxonomy): Bacteria > Pseudomonadota > Gammaproteobacteria > Burkholderiales > Rhodocyclaceae > Azonexus > Azonexus hankyongensis. Next base: position 1,587,812 of record NZ_JAKLTN010000001.1, on the reverse strand, counting down.
AACCGACTTCGAATTCATCCGCCGCCTGCTCGCTGAAGAAGGCCTGTCCTTCCGCTTCGAACACGATCAATCCGCCGTGGCCGGTGACCAGGCGACGCACGCCCGGCATCGACTCGTCGTTTTCGACCGCGACACCGAGTTGCCTGCCGGCCGCCAGCCGGCCATCCGCTTTCATCGCAACAACGCCACCGAGACCGCGGATACCGTGCAGGTCTGGCAGGAAACCCGCTCCGTCCAGCCCAACGCCGTGACCCTCGCCGGCTGGGACTACAAGAACCTGGTCGCCACCGGCGCCCAAGCACACAGCGCGCTGGACAATGGCGAACTGCCGCGACTGGAAATCCATGACGCCTCCCGTCCTTACCGATTCGAAGACAGCGCCGCCGCCCAGTTGCGCACCGACCTCGCGCTGGCCGCCAGCGAATCGCGTTTCCGGCGGTTCACCGGTCACAGCACGGTCCGTCAGTTGGCCGAAGGCACGGTGATCACCCTGCTCCAGCACGATGCGTTCTCGGGCGACGATGCCCGTTTCACCATCCTGTCCGTCGACCATCAGGGCGCCAACAATCTCGGTGCCAAGGTCGGCCGGTTGTTGGGTTCGGCCGACGTCGAGGCCGGCAGCTATCGCAACACCCTGCTCGCCCAGCCGGCAACTGTGGCGGTAGTCCCCTCGCCCTTGCCCAAGCCAGTGACTCGGCCGCAAACCGCCCTGGTCGTCGGCCTGCCCGACCAGGTCATCACCACCGACCGCGATCACCGCATCAAGATCCAGTTTCCTTGGCAACGTGGTGCAACGCCCAATCCCGGCGGCCAGTCGGAAACCGGACCGGCCGGACGCACCGCCGGCAAGACCGGCAATGCGCCGGGCAACGATCAATCCGGCACCTGGGTGCGAGTCGCCGAATGGCAATCCGGCGCCAACTGGGGCAGCCACTTCCTTCCGCGCGTCGGGACCGAGGTGCTGGTCGATTTTCTCGATGGCGATATCGATCGCCCTATCGTCGTCGGCCAGAACTACAACGGCGCCGACCTGCCGCCCTTCTCGGCTGGCCACGAAGCCGGCGCCAACCACCCCGGCGTGCTCTCCGGCTGGATGAGCCACAACCACGTAGCCGGTTTCAACCAATGGGTGACCGACGACGCGCCGGGTCAGCTACGTACCCGTCTGGCGACCAGCGAAAACGCCGGCCAGCTTGGCCTTGGCCACCTCATTGACCAGGCGCCGGAATCGGCCACCCGCGGTGCCTGGCGCGGCAGCGGCTTCGAATTGTGCACCGACGGCTGGCTGGCCGTGCGCGCCGGCGAAGGCATCCTGATCTCGGCCACCGCCCGACCGAATGGGCAGAGCACGCAAATGGACGTGGCCGAAGCGGTCGCCCAATTGAAGTCAGCACACGAAACAGCCCAAGCCCTCTCCGATGCAGCCCAACAGCAACAGGCTTTGCCGCTCAAGGCCAATGCGGCACAGGAGGCCTTCCTGAAAGCCATCGATCCGCAACAGGAAGGAAAATTTTCCGGCAGTATCGGCGGCCAGGAGGCCAAAAAAGCCCGTCCCGGCAGCCGGGAAGTCGGCGACCCGACCGAACGCTTCGCCCAGCCATTCATCGTCAACGAAGCCCCGTCCGACATCGGCCTCTCCTCCCCCGCCAGCACCCTGCTCTTCGCCGGCGCCAACCTGCACGCCACCGTCCAGCAAGATTTCCACATCGCCAGCGCCCATACCGTGTCCACCGCCGCCGGCGAAAGCGCCAGCTGGTTCAGCCACGCCGGCGGCATCAAGAGCATTGCGCAAGCCGGAAGCCAGACAATCCAGGCCAACACCGACGCCCTGGAAATCCTCGCTGATCAGTCGATCACGGTGACCAGTTCCAACGACGAAATCCACATCCTGGCCAAGGAGAAGATCGTGCTGCAGGCAGGGCAATCTTCAGTCACCCTCGAAGGGTCGAACATTACCTTTGCCTGCCCGGGGAAGTTCTCGGTCAAAGGCAGCGGGCAGGCGTTTATGGGGCCGGGGAATCAGCCGGCTAAATTAGAAGAATTACCAGACTCAAGGGCAAGTTCCGGCCAGCACGACAATCTCCTAGAAACCGACAACCTGGAGTATTTCTTTGTAGCTGAGCGTGAAGATGGCTCCCTGAGCAACTTGGCTTATCGAATTGATTCCGAAGATAAAAAACTACATGAGGGGCCACTAGGAGCAAATGGAGAAACAGCAGCCTTTCCTATGACAAAGGTTGGCGAACCGACTTTCTGGATACCTGCCGTATGACTATTGACGCACAAACAAGAAAATTGGCTGCAATTGCCTATGGCGAAGCCTCTGGTGCAAACGATGCAAATGAAATCGGCGGCATTGCTTGGGCGGTAGCAAACCGCGCGAGAGCGTGGGGAGAAAAAACCGTGGGCCAGCTTCTGGCTGCTGACCCCAATTACACTTACGCTGTCAAAGATGGCAACCCGCGTTACAAGAAGCTTATGGCCGCAAGCGAAAAGGAAGTCGCTGCCGACAAAGGCATGACACTGGCCCTCGACTGCGCCAGTAATGCCCTAGCCAACACCGGCACTGACCCATCCAATGGCGCGTATTGGTGGGATGGTCTGGACTTTAAGACGAACTACCAGAACCACCCAAAGGTAAAAGACGGATTTCATATAATCGAACCAGCACACAACATCTTCGACGTCAAAGAGACAAGCTATCTGACCACTATCTACTGGAAGGTACGCGACAAAAAAACGGGGAAGGAGGTGAACTCCAAAGTACGGGGCACATACAAGTATGTGTGGGAATCCACCGCAGCCTATGGGAAAACCATTTTTTGGAAACACGACGCTGACTATCTAAAAGCAACCGCAGGGAAAGCCTACAAATGAAATTACTCGGACTCCTGCTGTTGTTGCCGGCGCTGGCTTCGGCCGAAACCGTATTTGACGGATATGGCGCTTACTATGCCACGCTGCCTGGACAGTTGTTCAACAGCAAAGGCATTAACCTTCACCCATACAGCGTACGAGGAGACAAAGGTATCCGTCTTGCGTGGTCCGGTACGGCCGGTGGCCGCCACCATACGCTTGAAATCCGCAACGGTGTGCTGGCTATTGATGGCCTCGTCTTGAAACCCTCGACGGTGACCACATTCCCGGACGAAGTAGTGAACGATGGCGATCTAGGCATCGGCACTACCGCATATTTCGCACCGGGTTGGGCTTGCGTGGAAAACACCCCGATGTCCGCGTCCGGTACTGCGGTCAGACACAAAGCGGTCTATCTGATGCGATTAGCAAATCCCAAGCCTCAAGCATGGAAACTTCCCAGCCTATTTCAGGCCTGTGAAGGAATTCGCCAGCAAGCAAATCGGATTGTGTTTGACAAGATCGAATACCGTTACCGAGCTGAAGAAGACAATCCAGTAGGTATTTCACTGAAGGAATACATCATCCGGGGCAAAACGTTCATTCCGTCTGGCAATAGCCGGTCCGCAACCTTTGTTGAGTCCGGCAATGTTTATAGGTTCGTCATAGATCCGCGTTGATGCGCTCGTTATTTACGAACGCACAACACCGTCACTCCTACTGAAGTGACGCTTCCCCCAAGGCCCGTAGCTACTCCGCGAAATTGCTCGCCGCCTCGGCAACCCACTCCAACGCCTTGATGCAGGCCCGGGCGATGGGGGGTGACAACCCGGCGTGGCCGGCTTGGGCGACGGGGAACCAGGTCGCTTCGGGCCAGGCGCGGTGCAGCATTTCCGCCGCCTGCGGCGGGCACACTGGGTCGGCCAGGCCCTGCACGATGGCGGCCGGGATATGGCGCAGGCGTTCGACGCCGGCCAGCAACTGGCCAGGCATCAGGAAGCAGTCGCGGGTCAGGTAGTGCATCTGGATGCGTACCTTGGCCAGTTCCCGGTCGTCCGGCTCACGCTCCAGCGGCGGCTCACCGAGCAGAGCCCGCTCGTAATCGAGCCAGGCGCGGCAGGCGCTCATGGCCTGCGATGCCTTGCCGCGCAGGATGCGGTCGGCACAGGTGGCGAGCAGGTAGGCCGAGGCCGGCTCTTGCAACGCGCTGGCAAACGCCGTCCACGCGTGGTGCGCCAGGGGGTTGATGCCCCCGACGTAGGCGGCGATTTCCTGGCGCGAGCCGAGGAAGATGCCGCGCAGCACCAGGCCGAGCACGCGTTCCGGGTAAATCTGGGCATAGGCCAGCGCCAGTAGGCTGCCCCACGAACCGCCGAAGACGATCCAGGCCGGAATGCCCAGCGCCTCACGGACGATTTCCAGGTCGGCGACCAGGTCGGCCGTCGTGTTGTCGCCCAGTTCGCCGAGCGGCAGGCTACGCCCGGCCCCGCGCTGGTCGACCAGAATGGCGCGGAAACGCTGCGGATCGAACAGCCGGCGCTGGGCCGGCGTGCAGCCGCTGCCCGGCCCACCATGCAGGAAGAGGACCGGCAGGCCATCGGCCGGACCGAGTTCCTCGACGTACAGATAGTGGCCGTCGCCCACGGCGATGCGCCGGGCGCAGCGTGGCTGTGCTTCGGGAAACAGCGGATTGATGCTCACCGACCCCTCCATCAGGATTCGATCAGGCCGTTGCGTACGGCGACCAGCGTCAGTTCGGCGGCGTTCTGCACATTGAGTTTCTGTTTGATGTGATAAAGGTGGGTGCCGACCGTACTCGGGCTGAGGCAGAAATCGTTGGCGACGTCATTTACCGAACGGCCTTCGGCCAGCTTCAGGAAAACCGCCAGTTCCTTCTCGGTCAGCGATTCGACCGGATTGGTCGAACCGGACAATTGCGCCAGGGCCACGGCCTGCGCCAGTTCCGGGTCGAGATAGCGGCGGTCGCGCGCCACTTCGCCGACCGCGCGCAGGAATTCCTCCGGCGCCGCCCGTTTGCACAGGTAGCCACGGGCGCCGAGCTTGAGGGCGCGGACGGGCACGATGTCGTCATGGTGCGCCGACAGCATCAGCACGCGCGCCTTGGCTTCCCAGACCAGCAGACGTTCGAGGGCAGCCAGGCCGCCGATGCCGGGCATCGACACATCCATCACCACGAGGTCCGGATTGCTCTCGGCGAACAGGCGGACGGCGCTCTCGCCGCAGTCGGTCTCGGCTACTACCGAGGCCCCCGCCCCTTCGAGCAGCAGGCGGAAGCCCAGGCGGACCATGGCATGGTCGTCGGCCAGCAAGACGCGGATTCCGTTCAGGTTCATGCTTCTACCCTCCTCGTTTCAGCCGGCAGGCTGGCTTGCAGTACGAAGCCACCTTCTGCCGGGCTGGAAAATTCCAGTTGGCCGCCGAGCAGCGCGATCCGTTCGCGCATACCCTGCAGACCGAGGCCGCAACCGGCCTGTCCTGAAGGGCCGCCATCGAGGCCACGACCGTTGTCGGCAATCCGGATCTGCACAGTTGCTCCATCGTGGAGCAAGGACAAATCGACCCGGCTAGCGTCGGCGTGGCGAACAATATTGGTCAGCCCTTCCTGGACGATACGGAGCACACACTGTGCCAGCTCACCGTCGAAAACCTCGCCCATCAGGGCGATCCGGCTGTACAGGTCGATCCCGTGCTGTCGGCGCCAGGCGTCGACCACGCTTTCCAGCTGGCTGGCCAGGGGCTCCGGTTCCTTGCGCCGCAGGCGATGCAGGATGTGGCGCACGCCGTCCTGCATTTCGCCGGTGACGGCGACGATGCTTCGCGCGTGGCCATGCAGCGCCGGCTGCTCCGTAGTGCGCTGGACGATGGCGCCGGCCAGGGCGCGCACCGCCGTGACGCCCTGCGCCAGTTCGTCATGCAGTTCGCGGGCAATGCTTTCGCGCTCGGCGCGGCGTTCGGCGGCGAGTCGGGTACGCATCTGCTCGCCCACTTCACGGGCTGTTTCCAAGCGGACATTGTCATCGACCGCCGCCTTCAGGCGATCGGCCATACCGTTGAAGGCGCCCGCTAGGCGGCCGAGTTCAGGCGAGGCGAATTGTGGCAGGCGGGTATCGAAGCGACCACGGCCGGTGCGATCCAGCGCCTGCATGACCTGGTCGAGCGGGCGCAAGGCCTGCACCAGCGCCTGGCGCACGACGGAGAACAGGCCGACGAGCAGCAGCAGGGCCCAACCTGCCATGCCGAGCAGTTCGTCCCAGGCATCAAGGATCGCCCGCGACGGGTCCGGGTGCAGGCTCAACTGGTAGCCCTCGAAGTTTATCTGGCGGGGCGGCAGGTCGCTGGCCAGCAGAGCGGCGAACCACGCCGGCGCCAAACGACCAGTCTTGTAGGCGGACGGCGGCGAGACGTGGCGCAGCTGGCCGGCCGGATCACGCACTTCCAGCACATTGGCGCGTACCCGGCCGATGCTCTCGGCCACGGCCAGCAGGCGTTCGCCGCGCTCGGCCGGCGGCAGGGCGCGCAGTTCGCCGAGGACGACCTTGAGCCACTGTTCCGAAACCCGCGTCGCCGCTTCGACTTCCTCATGCACGGCCTGACGCGTGGCATGCAGCCACAGGCCGCCGAGCACCAGCAGCAGGCAGGTGGCGAGCACTGTCAGCACGAGGCCGACGCGGGTGTGCAGGCCGGCCTGGCGAAGCGACGAAAAGTCGGGCAGCAGGCGCATGGCTATTTGCCGCCGAAGACGTAGCGCACGCCGAGCCAGGCGGCGCGCGGGGCGCCCGGGGCGACGAAGGTCTGGCGGTGCCAGTCGTTCGGATCAGCCTGGAAGCTGCCGGCAAGGAAGGGGTTTTCGGCCAGCGCCCCGGCCGTCGCATAGCGGCGGTCGAAGACGTTGTTGATCTTGGCGAACATCTGCCACCCCGCCCCCAGCTTGGCTTCGGCATTCAGGTTGAGGATGGCGTAGCCGCCGACCTTGCCCGGACCATCGAAGGTACGGGTATTGCCCAGGGCATCGGTATAGGTGCCGCTCTGGTGCTGGTTGTTCTCGTTGCCGCGCACGTACTGGCCGGAGAAGGCCTGCACGTCGCCGCCGATGCGCAGCCAGTCGGTCGTCCGCCAGGCCAGGCCGAACTTGAGGCTGTGCTCGGGCAGGCCGGTCAGGCGGTTGCCCTTCTTGACCAGGATTTCGTCGTCCTGGCCGGCGCCGGTGCATTCGGCTGCCGTGCCGCGCGTGCTGTTGTTGGCGCCGAGCAGGCAGGCATCCGAGCGGAAGGTGGCGTGCAGCCAGCTGTAGTTGGCATACCAGTCGATGGCCCTCACGCTGCCGTTGAGGCCAAGTTCGATGCCCTGGCGCTGCGTCTTGCCGTAGTTGGTGAAGTAGCCGGCGCTGGTCGAGGTACCGACGAACAGAATGTCGTCGGTGTTCAACGTGCGATAGACCCCGGCGTTCCACTGGGTGTTGCCAGGTAGCGTGCCGCGCAGGCCGGCCTCGACGGTGCGGGCGACGACCTGCTTGAGGTAGGGGTCGGAAGCCATCGAATTGGGCAGGGTGCACGGATTGGCCTGGTCAGCGCAGCCGAGTTCGATCGGCGTCGGCACGCGATTGCCCTGGCTGAACCCGGCGTAGGCATTGAGCGCCGGCAGCACCTGCCAGCTCAGGCCGATGGCCGGGTTGAGCTTGTGATAGCTGTGGTCGCCATCAAGGTTGGGGGCGACCAGATTGAGTTCGTCGTGCGTCGTCACCCGGCTCATGTTGTAGCGGGCTGAGGCGGTCAGGTGCAGGCTTTTGGTCAGCGACCAGGTATCGGTGGCAAACAGGCTGGCGGTGCGGGTGGTGCCCCACAGCTTGTTCTCTTCGGTGGCGTCGAGCAGGTTGCCGATGCCGCGCGTGTCGTCGATGGTACCGAGCTGGCGGGTCTGCACGAAACGCATGCGGGCCTGGTCCCAGGAAGCGCCGAGCGCCAGCTGGTGGGCGTCGGTGCTCAGGTTCCACTGCACGGCGGACCCGGTACCCAGCTGGCGGGTCCGCGTCCGGTTGTGGGCGCCGTTCGGCGTGGTCGGATCGATCGGCCAGTCGTCCTCGTAATCATCGTTCATGTCGCCGTTCAGCGTGCGCATGCGGGTCTTGCGGACATAGACGCTGCCGCTCAGGCTCTGCGCATCGCTCAGCCACAGCTTGCCATTGAGGGCGAGCTGGGTCAGGTCGTTGCGGGTCTGGTCGGGATGGGTGAAGATGTTGGCGCGGCGCTCGTCGAGCATCGCTTGCGGCACCAGGCCGTTGCCGACCAGCCGGGTGCGCGCCTGGCTCAGCGTCAGGTCGGCCTCGCCGGCGCTGTTGCGGAAGGACAGCTTGGCGAACAGCTGCTTGACGTCGGACGGCGAGTAATCGCGCCAGCCGTCCTCGCGGAACCAGTCGCCGGCGACGTACCAGCCCAGCGTGCCGTTGTTGCCGCCGTATTCGACTTCGGTGTTGCTGCGCCCGAAGCTGCCGCCGGACAACTCCAGCTTGCCGCCCGGATTGGAGAAGCCGCTCTTGGTCCGGATGGCCAGCGCGCCGCCCAGCGTGTTGAGGCCGAAGGCGGGGTTGGAACCGGGAATCAGGTCGATGCCGGCAATGGCCGAATGCGGGATCAGATCCCAGTTCACCGTGTCGCCGAAGGGTTCGTTGACTCGCACGCCATCGACGTACACCGACAGCCCCTGCGCCGTGCCGAGCAAGGGCGAGGCGGTGAAGCCGCGGTAATTCAGGTCCACCTGGTAAGGATTGCCCTGGATATCGTTGACCGTGACCGCCGGCACCTGGCGCACCAGCTGTTCGGCGACGTTGAGGCTTTCGACTTCCTCCAGCCGCCGGTCGTCGAGCGACTGGACGTTGGCCGGCAAATGCAGGCGCGGCACGCCGATGCCGGCCAGCGGCGTGGTGCCGATCACCTCGACGGTCTCGGTGGTGACGATCTGCTGGGCACTGGCCGGGGCGAAGGCTGCGGCCAGTGCGATGGCCAGCAGGCTGCGTTGTGGGGTGTGTCTCTTCACGTTGTTTTTCTGAGTTTGTAATTGATCGGCACGATGACCTGAATTTCGTTACCTTCCAGCGCATCGGGCAGCGGCGGCAGGTTGCCATGGCCTTCAAGCATGCTCAGCGCGTGCTGGTCGAGCACATCGAAGCCGCTCGAATGGTCGAGCTGGACCCCGATCAGGTTGCCCTTGCGCGCCACTTTCAGGCGCAGGCGGACCTCGCCTTCCCAGCCGCGCATGGCCGCCACGCGTGGGTATTCGTAGCCGCGGGCGAACAGTTCGGTCAGGCGCTGGCGGTAGTTGGCAAGCATGTCGCTCTGGGCCTGCGCCGAAACGGCAGGCGCTGCCGGGCGCGGCGTTTCCGCCACCGCAACTGGTGCGGCCGGCGCTGCGACAGGCGCCGGACTGGCTTCGCTCACTGTCGCCGGGGCGACTGTTTGGGCCGGCACACTGGCCGGCCCGGCAGTCCTGCTCAAGCGCGGAGTCGACCGTTGGTCTACGCGTGGCGCATCCTGCCGGGCCTTTGGGGGGATGGCTGCCATGGCCGGGGTCGGCGTGGCAGGCGATCCGGAGGGAGCGGTGTCGACCATCCGGATCGACGCCATGATGGTCGGCAGCACGGGGGCCGGCTGGCGTTGCTGCGAAAACACCGCGAACAGCGCGCCATGGAGGAGCACCGACAAGCCGAGCATGACCTGGAAGCGGCGGTTTTCGCGGCTATTCATCGGCCGGACTCCAGCGCCTTCTGTTCGATAGCCGGGAACAGGTGCCCGACCGAACGGCGGTATTCCGCCGCTGCCATTGGCATGGCCGCATACTCAGGCGGCAGCGGACGGGCCAGCACGTCGTTCATGTCCAGGCCGGCGACGGCCGAGTCGCGCAGCGTGGTGGTCAGCCAGTTCAGCCAGGTGCGGGTCTGGCGGATCGGCGCCGCATCGCGGGTGAGCGCGCCGTGGCCGGGCACCAGAACCCGGAAACCGCCCTCACGGGTCAGCGCTTCCAAACGGTCGAGCGCGCCCAACCAGTGCCCGACATCGGCATGCGGGGTGGTCGGCGCCCGGCCGTTGAAGACCAGATCGCCGGCGAACAGCACACCGCTTGCCTCGTCGATGACTACCAGGTCGGCCCCGGTATGGCCGTCGAGCGCCACCAGGCGCAGGCTGCGACCGGCCACCGCCAGCGGGCCGGCGCTCAGCGTGCGGTTCGGCGCTTGCACTTCGGTGCCCTTCATCCAGTCGCCGCTCATCCGGTACAGGTTTTCGGCGAAGGCATTGCCGTCGCTGGCAATTCCCTGCCGTGTCTCGGCCAGCGCACCGATCGGCACATCGGTGAAGGCCTGGTTGCCGAGGAAATGATCGGGATGGTGATGCGTGTTGATGACCAGCGCGACCGGCTTGTCGCTGACCTGGGCGATGGCTTGGCGCATCTGCTGGCCGTAACGCAGCGACGGGCCGCTGTCGATGACGATGACGCCCTGCGGGGCGACGATAAAGGCGGTATTGACGATATTGCCGCCGTTACCGGTGGTGAAATCCTCGGTCCTACCGACGAAGACATAAACGTCCTTGGCCACCGGCTGCGCCGCCAAGCGATAGTCGAAATCCTCGGCAGCGACCCGGCCGGCCAACCCGGTCAGCCCAGCGAGCAGCATGCAGAGCAGAAAACGCTTCATGGTGCGATGGCGGCGCGGAAGGCATTGCCGTTGTTGTCGCGGCCGCTCGCCTCAAGCGCGCCGTCGACTGCCACGCGCTGCAGTGTGAAGACCGGGTTTTCGCTGACCGGCTCGTAGGTCTGCACCCGCATCAGGCGCTTGCCGGCCGCATCGGTGAAGTTGATTTCCTCGATATGAAAGGCCGGTGTGCCGGCAACCAGCCCGGTATCCATCGGATGCACGATGCGCAGGCGGACCCGGCCGGCATTCGGCCCTTCGGACCACTGGCGACCGCTGACCTCGTTCAGGCGCTTTTGCCATTCCGGCGAGGCGGCCGCCGCAGACGGGGCCGTGCAGCCGCCACCGACCGTTTCCACCCAGGTGCCGCCGACATGCCAGACGCCATCGGTCGTGCGGACCGCGGCGCGCACCGGCGTCGACTGCTGCAGCTTGACGCGGAAACCGAGGTAGGCCGGCGCGCCTTCCGGGAAGAAGCGCAGTACCTGGACGATGGGGTTGAAATCGGCGAACACCACCACCTCGACAATGCCGGGCAGAGCCGTGGCATCGACGGTGACCGGAACCTGCATCGGGTTTTCCGCCATCGACGGGGCAATGACCTTGACGCGCGGGTCAAACAGTACCGGGGCGCCGGCCAGGAAGGCCTTTTCCATGTCCGCCCAACGCGCCGAGTCGAGCGGATCGCCGCTTTCCTTCAGCGCGGCTGCTTCAGCTGGCGACATCAAGGCCGCCAAGGCAATGGCCGCAATGGTCAGGGGATATTTCACGTGTCTCGCTCCAATTCGCCGTTCAGGCTGTTTGCCAGAATGGTCTGCAAGCGGCGTGCCAATGTGGCCCCAAAAGGACGAATGCGCCAGCTGGCGGGCGATACGGCAGCCCTTGACGGAAACGTCATGTCTGCGCCACATCAAAAGTGTTCCACTTTGGAGCAACTGGTGACAATTGAAACAGCGCGGCGCGACGCATTTGCTCCATATCAAAAACCGGACGGAACCCCGCTTTTGCCCGCCAACTGGGCTTTTCCGGCCTCAACGGGATGTTGGCACAGCCCTTGCAGATAGCCCTCACGCTTGTGTGCCGATTCAGGGAAAGGAAGGCGGCGCACCGGCAGACATTCCGGCTAGCGGGACCCGGCTGGAACCAATTGGATAAACAAGGAGACAATCCATGCATCGTCAACACCCCCTCAAGCGGAGCGCAATTGCGCTGTTCATCGCCGCCGCACTGGCTGGCGGCCAAGCCTCCGCCGTCGTTACCGACGCCGACATCCTGAACGACGCCAAGACCACCGGCGACGTCGTCAGCTTCGGTCTCGGCACGCAGGGCCAGCGTTTCAGCCCGAGCACCCAGATCAACACCAAGACTGTCAAGAACCTGGTCCCGGCCTGGTCGATGTCCTTCGGCGGCGAGAAGCAGCGCGGCCAGGAATCGCAACCGGTCATCCACAACGGCAAGATGTTCGTCACCGCCTCCTACAGCCGCCTGTTCGCCATGGACGCCAAGACCGGCAAGAAGCTGTGGAAGTACGAGCACCGCCTGCCGGACGGCATCATGCCGTGCTGCGACGTGATCAACCGCGGTGCCGCCCTGTACGACAACCTGGTCATCTTCGCCACGCTGGACGCCCAGTTGGTTGCCCTGAACCAGGATACCGGCAAGGTCGTCTGGAAGGAAAAGCTGGAAGACTACGCTGCTGGCTACTCCGCTTCCGCCGCCCCGATCATTGCCAAGGGCAAGCTGATCACCGGCGTTTCCGGCGGTGAATTCGGTATCGTCGGCCGCATCGATGCGCGCGACCCGAAGACCGGCAAGCTGATCTGGACCCGCCCGACCGTTGAAGGCCACATGGGTTATGCCTTCGACAAGGACGGCAACAAGACCGAAATCGGTATCTCCGGTACCACCAACGCCACGTGGACCGGCGACCTGTGGAAGACCGGCGGCGCTGCCACCTGGAACGGCGCCACCTACGATCCGGAAACCAACCTGATCTTCGCCGGCACCGGCAACCCGGCTCCGTGGAACAGCCACCTGCGCCCGGGCGACAACCTCTTCTCGTCCTCCACCGTGGCCATCGACGCCGACAGCGGCAAGATCGTCTGGCACTACCAGAACACCCCGCACGACGGCTGGGACTTTGACGGTGTGAACGAATTCGTTTCCTTCGACTACAAGGATCCGAAGACCGGCAAGATCATCAAGGCTGGCGGCAAGGCTGACCGTAACGGTTTCTTCTTCGTCAATGACCGTACAAACGGCAAGCTGCTCAACGCCTTCCCGTTCGTCAAGCAAATCACCTGGGCCAAGAGCATCGACCTGAACACCGGCCGTCCGAACTACGTCGAGGAAGGCCGTCCGGGTAATCCGGCCGACGCAGCCGACGGCAAGAAGGGCAAGGTCGTCTTCTCCGCCCCGTCCTTCCTCGGTGGCAAGAACCAGATGCAGATGGCTTACTCGCCGCAGACCGGCCTGTTCTATGTGCCGGCCAACGAGTGGGGCATGGACATCTGGAACGAACCGGTTGCCTACAAGAAGGGCGCTGCCTATCTGGGCGCCGGCTTCACCATCAAGGCGCTGCATGACGACTACATTGGCGCCCTGCGTGCCATCGATCCGACCACCGGCAAGATCGTCTGGGAAAACAAGAACTACGCCCCGCTGTGGGGTGGTGTCCTGACCACCGCTGGCGGCCTGATTTTCTACGGCACCCCGGAAGGCTTCCTGAAGGGTGTTGACGCCAAGACCGGCAAGGAACTGTGGTCCTTCCAGACTGGTACCGGCATCGTTGCACCGCCGGTCACCTGGGAACAGGATGGCGAGCAGATGATCGCCGTGACCACCGGCTGGGGCGGCGCTGTGCCGCTGTGGGGCGGCGACGTCGCCAAGCGCGTGAACTACCTCGAACAAGGCGGTTCCGTGTGGGTGTTCAAGCTGCACAAGGGTAGCTGAGCAATCTCTCCTGGGGGCGGTTCGCCGCCCCTCCCCTGCGGCCCGGCTGCCTCGGCACCCGGGCCGTTCTTTTTGGCCTGCCGCCGGGAAACCGTATCGGGTATACCCCAAGGGGTCGCAGGTTGCCCCCGCCTCACGAAACGATTAGATTGACGAAAACACCCTGCCCGGCAAGGGCAGGTTACGGCAATTCAGTTCCGAAGGAAGTATCGATGAGATTCGCTGAGCTGGTCGATATCGGCGAAATGAGGGCGCTCTGCGAGAGCTTCACGGCCGCTACCGGCGTCGTCACGGCGATTCTCGAACTGGATGGCGAAATTCTCGTCGCCACGGGCTGGCAAGATGTCTGCACCCACTTTCACCGCCGCAATCCCGGCACCGCCAAGCGCTGTCTGGAAAGCGACACCATCCTCGCCGCCGAGCTGCAGCAAGGCAAACCCTACAACATCTACCAATGCCGGAACGGGCTGGCCGACATTGCCGTTCCGATCACCGTCGGCGGCGAGCACGTCGCCAATTTCTTCACCGGGCAGTTCTTTTTCGAAAAACCGGACGAGGCCTTCTTCGTCCGCCAGGCCGGCGAATTCGGCTTCGCCCAGGACGAATACCTGGCGGCGCTGAGAAAGGCGCCGGTTTTCACTCGCGAGCAGATCGAGCGGGTCATGGGTTTCCTCACTCGCCTCGCCAAGGTGATCGGCGAAATGGGGCTGGCCCGCCGCAAACTCCAACAGGCGAACCGGGCGCTGCAGGAGAGCGCCGCGATCATCCGCTCGTCCGACGACGCCATCATCGGCAAGACGCTGGACGGGGTGATCACCAGCTGGAACCCGGGAGCCGAGGCGATCTTCGGCTACACGGAACAGGAAGCGATCGGAAGTTCGGCCAGCATGCTGCTGCCGCCGGGAACCGAGGACGAGGAAGCTGCCATCCTGTCGCGCATCCGGCACGGCCATACTGTGGAGCACCTCGAGACCCGGCGGCTGCGCCGCGACGGCACGGTCATCGACATTTCTGCCACCATCTCGCCCATCCTGGACGAAACGGGCCGCATTGTCGGCGCCTCGAAGATCGCCCGTGACATCACTCGGCAACGCCTGGCCGACCGCGCGCTGGCCAATGAGCGCGGATTCCTGCATACCCTGATCAATACCCTGCCCGATCTGGTCTGGCTGAAGGACGTCGACGGGGTGTATCTGAGCTGCAACCGCCGCTTCGAGGATTTCTTCGGCGCCCGGGCCGACCAGATTGTCGGCAAGACCGATTACGACTTCATCGACAAGGAACTGGCCGACTTTTTCCGCGCGCACGACCGCAAGGCGATGGAGGCCAATGCGCCCTCGGTGAACGAGGAGGATATTTCCTTTGCCTCCGACGGCCACCACGAGCGCCTCGAAACGACCAAGGTGCCGATGCGCGACGAAAACGGCCAGCTCATCGGCGTGCTCGGCATCGGCCACGACATCACCGGGCGCAAGCAGGCCGAGGCGACGCTGCGGGAAAGCGAGCAGCGCTACCGCCACCTCGTCGAAACCCTGCCGGACATCGTCTACACCTTCTCGCTGCAGCGCGGCGGCCTGTACTACTCGCCGCGCGCCGCCGAGGTGTTCGGCCGTCCCATAGCCGAATTGCTCGCCCGCCCCCTGCTGTGGGCCGACTCGATCCATCCCGAGGACCGTCCCAAGGTCCGCCAGGCCATCGCGCGCCTGGTGGCCGAGCAGACGCCGTTCCAGCTCGAATACCGGGTTCTCGATGCCGCAGGGCGATGGCGCTGGCTGTTCGACCGCTCGATCGGGATCAGGAGCGACAATGGCGACACCCTGATCGAGGGGCTGGCCATGGACATCACCGAGACCAAGGCAATCCAGGACGAACTGGCCGAACATCGCTACCACCTCGAGCGTCTGGTCGAGGAACGGACCCGTGAACTGGTCGCCGCTAAGGACCAGGCGGAAACAGCCAATATCGCCAAGAGCGCCTTCGTGGCCAACATGAGCCATGAAATCAGGACGCCGCTGAATGCCATTACCGGCATGGTGCACCTGCTGCGCCGCGCCGGCGTGACGGAGCAGCAGGCGGCCAAGCTCGACAAGATCGAGTCGGCCGGCACGCATCTGCTCGAAATCCTCAATGCGGTGCTCGACCTGTCGAAAATCGAGGCCGGCAAGTTTTCGCTGGCAGAGGAACCGATCGACATTGCGACCATGATCGACGCCATTTCCGGCATGGTCGGCCACCGGGTCAAGGCCAAGGGGCTGAGCTTCGCCATCGACACAGCCCCGCTGCCCGGCCCTTTGCTCGGCGACCGCACCCGCCTGCAGCAGGCCCTGCTCAACTACCTGACCAACGCCGTCAAATTCACCGAGCACGGCGGCATCGTGCTACGTACCCAGGTCATCGCCGACCATCCGGCGGCCAGCACCCTCCGCTTCGAAGTCAGCGACAGCGGCCCGGGCATTTCCTTCGAGGCCCGGCCCCGACTGTTTTCCGCCTTCGAGCAGGCCGACAACTCGATTACCCGGAAATACGGTGGAACCGGACTCGGCCTCGCCATCACCCGCAAGCTGGCGCTGTTGATGGGCGGCGACGCCGGCGTCCATAGTGAGCCCGGTGAAGGCAGCACCTTCTGGCTGACCGTCCGGCTCAACAAGGGCAACCACGGCGAAGCACCCGCCGCCCAGGCCGGCCGGGATGCCGAAGCCGCCCTGAAGCGCGCGTTCGCCGGCCGCCGAATCCTGCTCGCCGAGGACGAACCTGTGAACCGCGAGGTCGCCCTCAGCCTGCTCGACCAGGCCGGCCTGACCGTCGATGTCGCCGAAGATGGCCAGCAGGCGCTGGCGCTGGCCGGGAAAAATGACTACACGCTGATCCTGATGGACATGCAAATGCCCAATATGGACGGCCTGGAAGCCACTCGCCGCATACGCCAGCTCCCCGAGCGCGGCGGCATTCCCATCCTCGCCATGACAGCCAACGCCTTCGCCGAGGACAAACTGCGGTGCACCGAGGCCGGCATGAACGACTTCATCACCAAGCCGGTCGACCCGGACACCCTCTTCGTCTTCCTGCTGCGCTGGATGACGCAATCGGCCTAGACGAGGAGCTGGTGCCCAATCCGAAAGCGACCAATACCGCGCAGGTGCACTGTTCGACTATTGATCACCCTGCTGCTCCATTCTGCAACACACCTGTTCGCCACTTGCCTCCCCATCACCCGTACCCGGCGCCCAGACCGCCTCTATGCTGCTGGTTTGAGCAAAACCACGCGGCAACAGGTCGATAATTGGCGTAGTCCGGAAACCGGCATTGAATTTGCAATGGAGTTACGCCAGCCGGCTGCCAGTAAACGAAATCCGGGCGCCGGCGCCGTACACCTTCATTCAGGAAACCGTGATCAACGTTGTTCGCCATCGTGCCACCCCGGGAGCCAGCCCACCGCAATGCGGGCGGACTGCACCCGTGCGCCGGCTTGCCGCGCCGCGGCAAGGTAGGTGTATAACGTTAACCATGAGCGGAGGAATGACACGTATCGTGCTGATTGACGCGCACACCGTGATGCATACCGGTTGCTGCCGCCCGCTTTCGGCCCGAGCCATGCATCTGAACCCCGAAATTATCCGCATCAAGCTTTCGTCGCCCCGGCCGACAATGGACGCCGGCAACGATTGCACACCGCTTCATATCGCCGCTCGCCACGATTTGTTCGCCACCCGCGGCCCGATCCGCGCCTGCGGCATTTACCGTGTACCACCACAGGGAGTCCCATCATGAAACACCACCGTCTCACCATCGCCTGCCTGGTTGCCAGCCTGGCCAGCCCCTTGGCACTGGCCGACGCCAAGAAGGATGCCGAGATGCTCAAGCTGGCCAGCAGCAGCGGTTGCATGACCTGCCACAGCATTGAATCCGGCAAGCCCGGTCCGGACGGCCTGAAGCCGATCGGACCGGCGTGGGCCGACGTCGCCGCCCAGTATCGCGGCAAGCCGGGCGCCACCGAGTTCCTCACCCGTGTGGTTCAGGAAGGCTCCAACCCCTATTCCAGCCACTGGAAGAACCGCGTGTCCGGCATCGCCATGCCGCCCAACGCCGTCGCCATCACGCCGGCCAACACCCGCGAACTGGTTTCCTGGATCCTGTTACTGAAGTAAGCCCGCCGCAAAAGGCGGCTATGATGCCGCCCTTTGGTCACGACCGCCCGACGCCGGCACCCCGGCCCCACACCATGGAGTTTCGAGTATGAGCAAACCATCCCTCGCAATCCGACTGGCCGGCCTTCTGCTGGCAGTCTGTTGCGGCACCGCCCTGGCCGGCGATCGCGCCACGCCGCGCGAAGCCCGCGCCCTGTTCGACCAGGCCGTCAGCTATCTGAAGGCGAACGGCCCCGAGAAGTCGTGGGCCACGTTCAGCAACCGCAAGGGGCCTTTCGTCAAGAAGGACCTTTACGTTTACGTGATCGACCGCAAAGGCACCTATATCGCCAACGGCGCCGCCCCCGACACGCTGGTCGGCCTCAATGTTCTGGACAGTGTCGATGCCGCCGGCACGCCGCTCTTCCGCCACATGATCGCTGTGACCGACAAACAGACTGAGGCACGTATCCGTTACGTCTGGCTCAACCGCAAGACCAACCACGTCGAGCCGAAAAATGCCTGGATACATCGTGAAGGCGATTACATCCTCGGCGTCGGCTACTACGCCCCGCACGCCACCGCCAACGATGCCATCAAGCTCCTCGATGAGGCCGTCGCCTACGCACGCAAAAGCGGCATGACCTCAGCCGCCCGCGCTTTCAACGACACCAAGGGCAACTTCGTGCGCGACGACCTCTATGTCTTCGCCGTCAATCTGGATACCGGAAAATTCGAGGCTCATGGCATCAATCCGGCCTGGACCGGCACCGACGCGCGCGAACTGCACGATGTCGAAGGCCACGCTCTGATCCAGGAAATGATCGAACTTGCCAAGACCAAGGGTGAAGGCGCCGTCGACTACGTCTGGCGGAACCCGATCACCAATGCGGTCGAACGCAAGCGTTCTTTCATCCGCCGCATCGACAACAGCTTCCTGGGCGTCGGCTACTACCTCGACTAAGGCCTTGCCCAAGCCAGCCGCCATGCCGCTCAGCTGACACTGAGCGGCATTTTTATTGGCCTTGTTTTCCCTTCACCTCATCCTGCACGGAGACACTCGGGAAATCCGCCGTACTTAGGTCGACGGGCTCAGGCAGCGCAACAGCGCGGCAAACAGCAGCTGGGGCTCGACCGGCTTGGCAACAAAGTCGTCCATGCCAGCGGCGATGCAGCACTGGCGATCTTCCTCGAAGGCATTGGCGGTCATGGCGATGATCGGCACCTCGGTGCAGGCCGGCATGGCCCGGATCGCCCGGGTCGCCTCCAGACCGTCCATCAGCGGCATCTGCATGTCCATCAGGATGGCATCGTAGACCCGCTTGCCCGCCGCAGTCACGGCCTCCCGGCCATTGGCCGCGATATCGGCGGTCAGCCCGACCTCGTCGAGCATGGACAGGGCAATTTCGCGATTCAGCGCATCGTCCTCGACCAGCAGTAACCGCTTGCCGCGCCCGGCCTCGGTCAGCCGGCGAGCAATTTCACAGGCATCGATAGCCGGCACCGCGCCACGGACCGCACGATCGATCGCAAAGCGGGCGGTGAACCAGAACAGGCTGCCCTTGCCCAACTCGCTGTGCACGCCCACGTCGCCGCCCATCATTTGGGCAAACTTGCGGGTAATGGCCAGCCCCAGCCCGGTGCCGCGATGACGACGGGTCGACGAGTTGTCGATCTGCTCGAATTCCGAAAACAACGACGCCATATCCTCCGCTGCGATGCCGATGCCGGTATCCTCGACCTCGAAGCGCAACAGCACGTCGTCGGCCGTCTGCTCGATCGGGCTTACCCGTAGCCGTACATGCCCCGCTTCGGTGAACTTGAGGGCATTGCTGACGTAATTGAGCAGAGCCTGCTGCAGGCGCGCGCCGTCGCCAATCAAGTTCTCGGGAATGCCGGGATCGACCTCGACGTCCAGCGCCAGCCCCTTGTCGGACGCCCTTTCCTTCTGCATCGAGAGCAGATTGGCAACCACCTGGCGCACGGACAGCGGCGCCGTGGCGAAAACGAATTTTCCGGCCTCGATCTTGGACAGATCGAGCACCCCGTTGATCAGGTCGAGCAGATGCCGGCTCGCCGTATCGATCTTGGCCAGATGTTCGCGCTGCCCGTCCTGCAGACCATTGCGCCGCAACAGGTGCAGCCCGCCAGTGATGGCATTGAGCGGTGTGCGGATCTCGTGGCTCATATTGGCGAGAAAGGCACTCTTCGCCCGGCTGGCTGCCTCGGCGGCCCGCATCGATTCGGACAGGGCGGCGGTCCGCTCGGCCACCTGCGACTCCAGATCGTCGCGATGGCGCTCCAGTTCACGCTGCGCCGCCTCCCGCTCGCGCGCGCGGCTGATGCCCAGCCAGTGCCCCCAGAAAATGCCGACCAGGCCCATCAGCCAGATCGTGATGTGGGTCGCGCCCAGGCCAAACTGGGTTTCCGCGATCTGTTGCAGATACGGCGCCAGCGGCAGGTTGAGACCGGTTGCGCCGCGCAGGTCGCCGGTCTTATAGCCGAGTATGCCGTGGCACTTGTCGCACCCCGGCTCCATGAACATGGCGCGCAGGTAACGCAGATGCGGCTTGCCGTCGATATTGGTCACGTCCCAGACCTCCTCGGTCTCGAGACGGGAAAAACGCTCGAGCTGATTTTTCTCCCAGTCGTCCGGCGCGTTGTCCGGATTCAGGTAGCGCAGGCCGGTGATGCGGCCGCGCACGCCGTAGCTGACGGCATAGAGGTCCATCATCTGGCGCAGCATGGAAGCCGGATTGAGGAGGGTCAGCTGGTGTCCATCGGTCGTCGTGACGTCGCGCCCCGGCACATGCGACAGCCAGGGCACCGATTTCTGCGTTTCGGTGATCGGCACGTAGACGCCGCCATGCATCGTTCCCCAACGCCGGAAGGTGATGTCCTTGTTGAGACTGGCTCGCGCTGCGGCATAGGCCATATTCATGGTCTGCTGCTCGGCGTTGTTCAAATTCCAGAACATCGAAAAGCCGACCGTGCCGGTCCACAGCACGATAGCCAGCAAGAACAGGCGTCCGCGCAATTTATTCTCAGCCATTCCGCTCACCGCAGGCATTCATAGCCCGAACTTAGCACATTTGAATGAACCTTCCTTGACCTGGCTCACCATTTCAGGGATCTGCCGGATACATCTGTTGCTCGCGTGAAACGACTAACGCTCCATAACGCAACAACTGTATCGTCCCTGCACACCACCAACTGCCCGGCATTCACCGGCCGATTGGCCGAAAACCGCACAATACGGTGATTTTAAAGCTATTTATGGCTTATTCCGAGGCAATTGGCACAGCTGGCACGGGGCCTGCACATTGTTGAGCACGAGTCACGGCGGTTACACAACGCCGGCCTTGAGTTAACCCGTTCGCAACTCCATTCCAGAAGACAGGAGACAAATATGATTTATGCAGCTCCCGGTAACGCCGGCGCCACGATCGCCTACAAGGACCGTTACGACAACTTCATCAACGGCAAGTGGGTCGCCCCGGTCAAGGGTGAATATTTCGATGTAATCACCCCGGTTAACGGCAAGGCTTATACCAAGGCTGCCCGCTCCACCGCCGAGGACGTCGAACTGGCGCTGGATGCCGCCCACGCTGCCTTCCCGGCATGGGGCAAGACCGATGCCACCACCCGCTCCAACATCCTGCTGAAGATCGCCGACCGCCTGGAAGCCAATATCGAACGCCTCGCCTACGCCGAGACCGTCGATAACGGCAAGCCGATCCGCGAAACCCTGGCTGCCGACATCCCGCTGGCTGTCGACCACTTCCGTTACTTCGCCGGCTGCCTGCGCTCGCAGGAAGGCGGTATCTCGGAAATCGACGAAAACACCATGGCCTATCACATCCACGAGCCGCTCGGCGTCGTCGGCCAGATCATTCCGTGGAACTTCCCTATCCTGATGGCTGCCTGGAAGCTGGCCCCGGCCCTCGGCGCTGGTAACTGCGTCGTGCTGAAGCCGGCCGAATCGACCCCAATCTCCATCCTGATCCTGGTTGACCTGATCGCCGACCTGCTGCCGCCGGGTGTCCTGAACATCGTGAACGGCCTCGGCCGCGAAGCCGGCATGCCGCTGGCCACCTCGAAGCGCATCGCCAAGATCGCCTTCACCGGCTCCACCGCCACCGGCCGCGTCATCGCCCAAGCCGCCGCCAACAACCTGATCCCGGCCACCCTGGAGCTGGGTGGCAAGTCGCCCAACATCTTCTTCGCCGACATCATGGACAAGGATGACGGCTTCCTCGACAAGGCCATCGAAGGCATGGTGCTGTTCGCCTTCAACCAGGGCGAAGTGTGTACCTGCCCGTCGCGCGCCCTGATCCAGGAATCCATCTACGACAAGTTCATCGAACGCGTCCTGAAGCGCGTTGCCGCCATCAAGCAGGGTTCCCCGCTCGATACCGACACCATGATGGGTGCCCAGGCTTCCGACGTGCAGATGGAAAAGATCCAGTCCTACCTCAAGCTGGGCAAGGAAGAAGGCGCTGAGTGCCTGATCGGCGGCGAGCGCGCCCACCTCGGCGGCGACATCGAAGGCGGCTACTACATCCAGCCGACCCTGTTCAAGGGCCACAACAAGATGCGCATCTTCCAGGAAGAAATCTTCGGGCCGGTGCTGGCCGTGACGACCTTCAAGGACGAAGCCGAAGCCCTGGCCATCGCCAACGACACCCCGTACGGCCTCGGCGCCGGCGTGTGGAGCCGTAACGGCAACGTCGCCTACCGCATGGGTCGCGCCATCCAGGCCGGCCGCGTATGGACCAACTGCTACCACGCCTACCCGGCACACGCTGCCTTCGGCGGTTACAAGGAATCCGGTATCGGCCGCGAGACCCACAAGGTCATGCTCGACCACTACCAGCAAACGAAGAACCTGCTCGTTTCCTACACGGAAAGCAAGCTGGGCTTCTTCTAAGCAATCGTTTTCGGTACCGGCCGGTCGCCGTCTCCTTTACCCAAGGCAGGACGGCTTCTGCTCGGCACCTCAGAGGCATCTCCTCCACTGGCCCCTTTGTTTTGCGGGCAACTCTTCGGGGGCGGGCAACCGCCCCCCTTTTTTAGATACCGTTTCGGGAGAAATCCATGATCGACCGCGTCACCGCTACCCCGGCCACGCTGGAACTGATCCAGCTCCTGAAACAGCGACACGGGCCGGAGCTGATGTTCCTCCAGTCCGGCGGCTGCTGCGACAACAGTTCCCCGAATTGCTACCTGCCCGGCGAACTGACCATCGGCCAGCACGAAATCCACCTCGGCGACATCGGCGACGTGCCCTTCTACATGACCGTAGCCCAATACGAGTACTGGAAGCACACGCAGCTGATCATCGACGTCATTCCCGGCAACGGCGACACCTTCTCGCTCGAAGGGGGCACGGGCAAATCCTTTATCACCCGTTCCCGACTGTTCACTGATGCCGAATGGGCCGAATTGCAAACGGCCGGTCTCGTTTAATTCAAGGAAAGTTCATGAAACAGCAAATGCAAAAAGCCATGCTGACCGGCCTTGCCGCCGCAGCCACCATGATCGCCATGCCGTCGGCCCAGGCCGCCGATGGTGAAGCCATCGTCAAGAAAGCCCGCTGCGTTGCCTGCCACGCCGTCGACCAGAAGCGCGTCGGCCCGGCCTACAAGGAAGTGGCCGCCAAGTACAAAGGCGATGCCAAGGCCCCCGCCGCCCTGTTCGACAAGGTCCGCCACGGTGGCTCGGGCAACTGGGGCCAAGTACCCATGATTCCGCACCCGGCCGACAAGATCAGCGACGAAGATCTGAAAGCGGCCATCCACTGGGTCCTGTCGCTCGACTAAGGAAGACTCCTGCCCCGGTTTCCGGGCAAAAGGGAGAACAGCAATCTCCACAAACAGAATGGCTGCAGGCCGTTGAAAGTGAAACCAGAAGATAGAAAACCAGGCTAGATGCCTGGTTTTTTCTTTCCCCGTCGCTGGGTAAATCCAGACGACCAGGGTATATCAGGGCTTATCCAGCCAGAACAACGATGTGATGGTCTTGGCATCGGTAATCCGCCCATCCCACACCGCTTGTCTGGCCTCAGCCGGCGACAGCTCGATCACATCGAGGAACTCATTGTGATCGAGTTCCTTTTCGCCAGCCAGATGGAGGCCACGCGCGGCAAAGATTTCGATGCGTTCATCGGAATAACCGATACACGGATGCATCACACCGAGATATTCCCATTCGGCAGCGACATAACCCGTTTCCTCCTTCAGCTCGCGCCGCGCCGTATCGATGATCGCTTCACCCGGGTCGATCTTGCCGGCCGGTAGTTCGAGGAATACCCGGCGCAGCGGATAGCGATACTGGCGCTCGAAGAGCAGATTGCCGTTATCCAGGAAGGCCAGGACGACGACGGCCCCCGGATGCACGATGTATTCCCGTACCGACTCTTGGCCATTCGGCAGCAACACGCGATCCCTGCGGACATCGAGCAAGGCCCCCTTGAAGACAGATTCGCTGCAAAGTTCCGACTCGATCAGATGTGCATCGTGCGACATTTTTGACTCCACAAAGTAAAACGCCCCGACTAGCGGGGCGTTCTCATTCAGCAGTTTGCGTCTCGATCAGAGCGAGCGCAGCAGGGCATAGGCGCACAGCGACATGATCACTTGCGGGAAGATACCCAGGAAAGCCACAGCCAGACCGTTGGCGGAAATCAGGATACGCATGTCCATGCCGGCGGTAAGCGGGGTCTCGTCAGCCGGTGCATCGAAGTACATCAGCTTGACGACACGTAGGTAGTAGAAGGCACCAATCAGCGAGAAGGCAACGGCAACCAGGGCCAGCCAGGTATAGCCGGCAGCAATGACAGCCTGCAGCACCGAGAACTTGGCGAAGAAGCCGATGAAGAACGGGATACCGGCCAGCGAGAACATCATCATCAGCATGATGCCGGCGAACCACGGGCTGCGCTTGTTCAGGCCCTTCAGGTCTTCCAGTTCGTCAGCTTCAAAACCGGCGCGCGACATCAGGAGAATCATGCCGAAGGTACCAGCGGTGGTCAGCACGTAAGCGATCACGTAGAACATCGACGAGCTGTAGGCATTCAGGGCATAGCGCGCGTCGCCGCCGACCACCCCGGTGACGATGCCGAGCAGCATGAAGCCCATGTGCGAGATGGTCGAATAGGCCAACATTCGCTTCAGGTTGGTCTGGGCGATGGCCGCCAGGTTACCGATCGCCATCGACAGGACGGACAGGATGACCAGCATGGCCTGCCAATCCTGCGCCATCGTGATCAGGCCATTGACCAGCAGGCGCATGACGATGGCAAAAGCAGCCAGCTTCGGTGCCGAACCGATGAACAGAGTAACGGAGGTCGGTGCGCCGTGATAGACGTCCGGAATCCACATGTGGAAGGGCACGACGCCGAGCTTGAATGCGAGACCGGCAACCAGGAAGACCAGGCCGAAGACCATCACGGTCTTGTTCACGCCGCCACCATAGAGACGCTCGGCGAGGCCGGTGATTTCCAGCGTACCGGTCGCCCCGTAGATCATCGACATGCCGTACAGCAGCAGGCCGGAAGCCAGCGCACCGAGAACGAAGTACTTCATGGCGGCTTCCGTGGACACCACGGAATCGCGGTTCATGGCAACCATCGCGTACAGCGACAGGGAGAGCAGCTCCAGACCGATGTAGATGGTCAGGAAATGGTTGGCCGAGATCATGACCATCATGCCAAGCGTGGCGAACAGGGCCAGCACGTAGTACTCGCCCTTGTTCATCGTTTCGCGGTCGATGATGTAGGCACGCGAGTAGAACATCACGATGACGACCGTCATGTACAGGAACAGCTTCAGCAGGTCGGACATCAGGTCATCGACGAACATGTTGCTGAAGGTGTAGGTGATCTCGCCGGTGCTCGTCGCGAACTGGATCGCGGCACAACCGATCAGGGTCAGCTGGGTCAGCACGAAGGTGACGGTGCGCCGGCTGTCCTTGACCAGCAAATCGATCATCAGGATG
Organism: Dechloromonas hankyongensis; assembly: GCF_022012295.1. GTDB lineage: Bacteria > Pseudomonadota > Gammaproteobacteria > Burkholderiales > Rhodocyclaceae > Azonexus > Azonexus hankyongensis. The sequence continues at coordinate 1,562,180 of NZ_JAKLTN010000001.1, read as the reverse complement.
GCGAGCGCCATCGTCGTCAGAAAGATTTCCGGCGCGGCGGGCAGAAGATTGGGGACAACGAAATTGTCGAACATGTCGGCTACCGTTTATTGAATCTTGCTAATGGCAACGTGATGCAGCAGGTCGTTGACCGAGGCATGCATGACTTCGGTGAAGGGTTGCGGATAGACGCCCATCCACAGCGTGGCGATGGCCAGCATCCCAAGGATGGCGAATTCGCGCTTGTTGATGTCGGTCAGCTCGGCGACGTGGTGATTGGCGACATCGCCGAAGATCACGCGCTTGTACATCCACAGCGAGTAGGCGGCACCGACGACCATCGAGCTGGCTGCTGCGAAAGCCACCCAGAAATTGAGCTTCACAGCGCCGAGGATGACCATGAATTCGCCGACGAAGCCGGACGTCGCCGGCAAGCCGGAGTTGGCCATGGTGAATAACATGAACAGGGCCGCGAACTTCGGCATGGTATTGACCACGCCGCCGTAATCGGCGATCTGACGGCTATGCACGCGGTCGTACATGACGCCGATACAGAAAAACATGGCACCGGAGACGAAGCCGTGGGAAACCATCTGCACCAGCGCACCTTCGATACCCATGGCGCTGAACATGAAGAAACCCAGCGTCACGAAACCCATGTGGGCAATGGAAGAGTAGGCGACCAGCTTCTTCATGTCGGCCTGAACCAAGGCGACGAAACCGATATAGACGACGGCGATCAGCGACAGCGCGACGACCAGGCTGGACAGCTCATGCGAAGCATCCGGGGCGATCGGCAGCGAGAAACGCAGGAAACCGTAGGCACCGAGCTTCAGCGCGATGGCCGCCAGGACGATGGAGCCACCCGTCGGCGCTTCGACGTGGGCATCCGGCAGCCAGGTATGCACCGGCCACATCGGCACCTTGACGGCGAAGGCGATCAGGAAAGCCAGGAACAACCAGATCTGCGGACCGAGACCGATCGGCAGCTTATGCCATTCGAGGATGGAGAAACTGCCGCCGGACTGGATGAACAGGTACATCAGCGCCAGGAGGAACAGCAGCGAACCGAACAGCGTATAGAGGAAGAACTTGAACGCGGCATAAACGCGGTTCGGGCCGCCCCACACGCCGATGATCAGGTACAGCGGGATCAGCGAAGCTTCGAAGAAGACGTAGAACAACACGCCGTCCAGCGAGGTGAAAATGCCGTTCATCAGGCCCGACATGATCAGGAAAGCGGCATTGTATTGGGCCACTTTCTGCTCGATCACTTCCCAGCCGGCCGCCACCACGACGATAGTGATGAAGGCGTTGAGGATGACGAACAGCATCGAGATGCCATCGACACCCAGGTGGTAGTTGATATTGAAGCGCGGGATCCACGTCTTCAGTTCGACGAATTGCATGCCGCCGTTGGCGATGTCGAAATTGGTCCAGAGCGGAATCGTCACCAGGAAGGCAACGACCGCACCGATCAGGGCAAGCATCCGCGCCAGCGGAGCGTTCCGGTCGTTGCCGGTGGCGAGCACGAACGCCCCGGCGAGGATCGGAATCCAGATTGCGAGAGATAGCAGCGGGTAAGTCGACATGTTATTCCTTGCTCTTCTGCGAACTATTCACGCTATGCGCGGTTGATCCACAGGGTCATCAGCACAAAGACGCCGATGATCATGGTGAAAGCGTAGTGATAAACGTAACCGGTCTGGAACAGGCGGGTCACGGTGGCAATCCATCCGACCAGCTTGGCCGAACCATTGACGATCAGCCCGTCGATCACGGCGACATCGCCGCCCTTCCACAAGGCCTTGCCGAGCAGGCGGGCACCGCCTGCGAATACGGCTTCGTTGAACTTGTCGAAGTAGTACTTGTTCTCGAACAGGGTATTGATCGCGGAGAAACGGCGCTGGATGGCTGCCGGGATGTCCGGACGCTTCATGTAGAAGAACCACGACACGACGACACCGGACAGGGCAAGAATGAACGGCAACGAGGTCAGCGAGTGGATACCCATCGCCGCGGCGCCATGGAATTCTTCAGCCAGATGTTCCATGGCCGGGTGAGCGTGGTGATCGATGAAGATCACGCCCTTGAAGTAATCGCCATACAGCATCGGTTCGATTGCCAGATAGCCGATAGCCAGCGACGGGATGGCGAGCAGAACCAGCGGCAGCCAGACAACCCAGGGGGTCTCGTGCGGTTTCTGCCCCGGAGCCAGACCGTGGTGATGGTCCTGCGTGGCTTCCTCGTCGTCATGATCGCCGTGATGTTCATGGTGATGGGCATCGTCCACCTTGCCAAAGCGTTCTTCGCCGTGGAAAACCAGGAAGTACATGCGGAAGGAGTAGAAAGCCGTGACGAAGACACCGGCAAGAACGGCGTAGTAGGCAAAGGCAGCGCCCGGCTGACCGGCGTGGTAAGCCACCTGGGCCGCCTCGATGATCGAGTCCTTGGAGTAGAAACCGGACAGGAAGGGCGTGCCGATCAGGGCCAGCGAACCCACCAGCGAAGTGATCCAGGTGATCGGCATGTACTTGCGCAGGCCGCCCATGTTGCGGATGTCCTGGTCGTGGTGCATGCCGATGATGACCGAACCTGCGGCAAGGAACAGCAATGCCTTGAAGAAGGCGTGGGTCATCAGGTGGAAGATGGCGACCGAGTAGGCGGAGGCACCGAGCGCCACCGTCATGTAACCGAGCTGGGACAGCGTCGAGTAGGCGACAACACGCTTGATGTCGTTCTGGATGATGCCTAGGAAGCCCATGAACAGGGCGGTGATGGCGCCAATCACGATGACGAAGGACAGGGCCGTGGTCGACAGCTCGAACAGCGGCGACATCCGGGACACCATGAAGATACCGGCGGTAACCATGGTCGCGGCGTGAATCAGCGCGGAAATCGGGGTCGGGCCTTCCATCGAGTCCGGCAGCCAGACGTGCAGCGGAACCTGGGCCGACTTGCCCATGGCGCCAATGAACAGACAGATACAGGTCGCCGTCATCAGGGACACGGTAGCCCACTCGCGGTCAGCAAACAGACTGATCGTGGTGGCAGCGAATTCAGGCGCCTTCTGGAAGACAGTCGCGTAGTCCAGGGTGCCGAAATGGGTCAGGATCAGACCGATGCCGAGGATGAAACCGAAGTCACCGACACGGTTGACCAGGAACGCCTTCATGTTGGCGAAGATCGCCGTCGGGCGGGTGTACCAGAAACCGATCAGCAGGTAGGAGACCAGACCCACGGCTTCCCAGCCGAAGAACAGCTGCATGAAGTTGTTGCTCATCACCAGCATCAGCATGGAGAAGGTGAACAACGAGATGTAGCTGAAGAAGCGGTTGTAGCCCGGATCTTCCTGCATGTAGCCGATGGTGTAGATATGGACCATCAGCGACACGAAGGTCACCACGATCATCATGGTCGTGGTCAGCGAATCAACCAGGAAACCCACCTCGAACTTGTAGTCGCCGCTGGTCAGCCAGGTGTAAACCGGACCGTTGAAGGTATGCCCGGCCTGGACATCCTTGAAGACCATCACCGAGGCGATGAAGGCGATGGCGACACCGGCGATGGTGGCGGTGTGGGCAACCCAGCGCGGAATGATCCGGCAGAACAGACCGGCGATCATGGCGCCGATCAGCGGTGCCAGCGGAACGAGCAGATAGAGTTTTTGCATTTCCATGTTTAACCCTTCAGGCTGCCCAGGTCATCCACATGGATGCTCTTGAGGTTGCGGAACAGCACGATCAGGATGGCCAGACCAATCGCCGATTCAGCAGCAGCAACAGTCAGGATGAAGAAGACGAAAATCTGGCCGGACAGATCCTGCAAGTAGTGGGAGAAGGCCACGAAGTTCATGTTCACCGCCAGCAGCATCAGTTCGATGGCCATCAGCAGGACAATGAGGTTCTTCCGGTTCAGGAATATCCCGACCACACTGATCGCGAACAGGATCGCGCCCAGTATCAGGAAATGCGAGAGAGTCAGATTGAGCATAATCTTCCCTGGGTTCAGTCTTTTTCGACCGGCATCTGCAGGACGCGGACACGATCCTTCGCCTTGACGAAGACCTGCTGATTCGGGTTGGTGTATCTGGATTTCTTCGGACCGCGATGGGTCAATACGATCGCGGCGATCATGCCGACAAGCAGGATCAAGGAAGCCAGTTCGAAGGGATAGACGTAGTCGCTGAACATCAGCGCGCCGATGCTCTTGGTATTGGATACGCCGGTCGGCACCATCGCTTCGGCAGCCGGCACCTGGAAGTACTTGCTGCCCAAGACCAGGCCCATTTCCATGGCCATCAGCAGACCGAGCAGCGTGCCCAGCGGCAGATAGTTCCAGAACCCCTCGCGGATGCGGTCGATATTGATGTCCAGCATCATGACGACGAACAGGAACAGGACCATGACCGCGCCGACATAAACCAGAATGATGGCGATCGCCAGGAACTCGGCCTGCAACAGGGCCCAGATGCCGCCACAGGTAAAGAAGGCGAGAATCAGGTGAAGTGCGGCATGCACCGGATTGCGGGCGGTGATCACGCGAAGGCTCGCGAAAATCAGAATCGCCGACAGGAAGTAGAAAACCCCAGTTTGAAAATCCATCGCTAGCACCTGTTATCGGTAAGCAGAATCAAGCTCGCGATCCTTCGCGATTTGATCTTCGTAGCGGTCGCCGTTGGCCAGCAACATCTGCTTGGTGTAATACAGATCGCCGCGCTTCTCACCGTGGTATTCGAAAATGCGGGTCTCAACAATCGCATCGACCGGGCATGCCTCTTCGCAGAAACCGCAGAAGATGCACTTGGTCAGATCGATATCGTAGCGGGTGGTACGACGCGAGCCATCGTCACGCGGTTCCGCCTCGATGGTGATCGCCAAGGCCGGGCAGATCGCCTCGCACAACTTGCAGGCGATGCAACGTTCTTCGCCATTCTCGTAGCGACGCAGCGCGTGCAGGCCACGGAAACGGAAGCTCTGCGGCGTCTTCTCTTCCGGATATTGAACAGTAATCTTGCGGGCAAAGAAATATTTGCCGGTTACCGACATCCCCTTCAACAATTCCTTGAGGAAGAGGCTGTTGAAGATTTCCTTCATCGAACCCATTAGTCTCTCCTCACTTCCAGATATTCAGCGGCGACATCATCCAGACGCCGACAACAACCAGCCAGATCAGACAGATCGGCACAAACACCTTCCAGCCCAGACGCATCAACTGGTCATAGCGGTAACGCGGGAAAGTCGCGCGGAACCACAGGAACAGGAAGAGGATCGCCGACATCTTGGCGAACAGCCACAGGATACCGTCCGGCAGGAAACCAACCGGAGACAGCCAGCCACCGAGGAACATGATGGAGGTCAGCGCGGCGACCAGAATCATGTTGGCGTATTCGGCCAGGAAGAACACCGCGAAGGCCATACCGGAATATTCGACGTGGAAACCGGCAACGATTTCCGACTCGCCTTCGGCCACGTCAAACGGTGCGCGGTTGGTTTCAGCCACGCCGGAAATCAGATAAACCAGGAACATCGGGAACAACGGCAACCAGTTCCAGGACAGGAAGCTCAAGCCCCAGCCGGCGAACATCCCGTGATCCTGGATCTTGACGATTTCCACCAGGTTCAGGCTGTTGGAAACCATCAGCACGCAGATCAGCGAGAAACCCATCGAAATTTCGTAGGAAACCATCTGGGCTGCGGAACGCATGGCGCCGAGGAAAGCGTACTTGGAGTTGGAAGCCCAGCCAGACAGGATGATCCCGTACACCCCCATCGAGGTGATGGCCATGATGTACAACAGGCTGGCATCGATGTTGGCCAGGACCAGGCTATCGGTAAAAGGAACCACAGCCCAGGCAGCCAGTGCGGGAGCGATTGCCAGCATCGGAGCGATGACGAAAATCCCCTTGTTGGCGGTAGCCGGAACAATAATTTCCTTCATCAGCAGCTTCAGGCCATCGGCGATCGGCTGGATCAGGCCCCACGGACCGACGCGGTTGGGACCGATACGGACCTGCATGTAACCAATGACCTTGCGTTCGAAGTAGGTCAGGTAGGCGACGCCAAGCATCATCGGCGCAACGATCAGGACAATTTTGACCAGAGCCCATACCGCAGGCCAGGCACCGCCAAAAATGCCTTGTCCGAAATTCATCAGTGCGTCCATTTATGCACGCTCCACGGAAATCGAGCCGAACATGTCGCCCAGCATCGCAGTACTCGCATGTGCCGCGGCGACACGAACACAACCGGCCGGTACGCTGTTATCCAGCTTGGCGGCCAGAACAGCCTCACCCAAACCTTGCTTGACCCGAACCTGCCCCTTGTCAGCGACGCCGACCTGGCTCAGGGTTTGCTCATTCATGCGAGCGGTCGGCGCGACCGAGTCGGCCGTCTGCTGCAGCGCCGGAGCGCGGCGAGCCATCGGATCGGCGAAGTTGATCGGCACATCGGCAATCCGCTGCAGGCCATTCGCAGCAACCGCCGGCGCGACGATGGAAACACCGTTGAGCTCATTGCTGAGGCCGGAGACAAATTCAACCGCCTTGCCGCCGAGCACCTCGTCGCGAACCTCTTCGCTAGAGGCGTAGGCAAAGCCGTCCAGATTGAGAACGTTGCCCAGCACGCGCAGGATCTTCCAGGCCGGACGTGCATCGCCTCGAGCCTTGGCCACCCCGTTGAAGCTTTGGGCACGGCCTTCGGTATTGACGAAGGTACCCGAGGTTTCGGTAAAGGGTGCAATCGGCAGCATAACGTCGGCGTACTCCAGCGCCGGAGCGTGTTTGAAGGCCGACATATAGACAACTAGGCTGGCCTGCTTGAGTGCGCCGAGCGCCAGTTGCGGATTGGCGCAATCGAATTCCGGTTCGATGCCCATCAGCACGTAGGCCTTGCGTGGCTGCTCGAACATCTGGCGAGCGTTGGCACCGGACGGCAACGCCCAGGACAGGTGAGCACCGACGGTGTTGGCACCTTCGCCGAGGAACCCGACGGTGGCACCGGTCAGCTTGCCCAGTTCCAGAGCCAGCGCATGCAATTGGGTAGCATCTGCCGACTGGGTTGCCGCGTTGCCCAGGAAGACAGCACGCTTCTCGCCATCGACCAGGCTTTGTGCAATCTTCTTGCTGGCATCGCAAACAACAACGTTTGCTAAAGCAGCCGGGACAGCAGCGCCCTTGATCTCGGCGGCAGCCTTGACCACGGCGGCCAGCGCAGTGGCTAGCGCGGCCGGAGCAACGGTGATGCGGGCGTGCAGATTGATCAGTTGATCGTCGCCGGCAACGTCGAGCAGGCTGACCTTGGTAAATTTTTTGGCCGCTTGCCGCAGGCGTTGGGCGATCAGCGGGTGATCCTTGCGCAGGAAGGAACCAACCACCAGAGCACCGTCCAGATCCTTGATCTCGGCGAGGCGCATACCCAGCCACGGCGCGCCGGCGCGCTTGAAGTCGGACGAAAAATCGCTCTGGCGCGGACGGAAATCGGTATTGCCGCTGCCCAAGCCCTTCATGACCTTGCCGAGCAAGAACAGTTCTTCAACGGTCGAGCTTTGTGCGGCCAGCGCGGCAACCGAATCGCCGCCATTTTCGCGGGCGACATCCTTCAGACCGTGTGCGACGTAATCGAGTGCAACGTTCCAGTCGACTTCCTTCCATTCACCGCCCTGCTTGACCATCGGCTTAGTCAGACGCTCATCGGAGCTCAGGGACTGATAGGAAAAGCGCTCCTTGTCGGAGATCCAGCATTCATTGACGGCTTCGTTTTCACGCGGCAGAACGCGCATCACGTTGTCGTGCTTGACCTGAACGACCAGATTGGCACCGACGGAATCCTGCGCGCTGATCGACTTGCGGCGCTGCAGTTCCCAGGAACGGGCGGTGTAGCGGAAAGGCTTGGAAGTTAGCGCACCGACCGGGCACAGGTCGATCATGTTGCCGGACAGCTCGGAATCCACCGAACGACCGACGAAAGTCATGATTTCCGAGTGCATGTTGCGGTTGGCCATGCCGAGTTCCATGATGCCACCGATTTCCTGACCGAAGCGGACGCAACGGGTGCAGTGGATGCAGCGGCTCATTTCTTCCATGGAGATCAGCGGACCGACGCTCTTGTGGAAGACAACGTGCTTTTCTTCGGTGTAACGGCTCTTCATCGGGCCGTAGCCGACCGACATATCCTGCAACTGACACTCGCCACCCTGGTCGCAAATCGGGCAATCCAGCGGGTGATTAATCAGCAGGAATTCCATCACCCCCTTCTGCGCCTTGACGGCCAGTTCGGAGTGGGTGAATACCTTCATGCCGTTGGTCACCGGCGTTGCACAAGCCGGCAACGGCTTCGGCGCCTTTTCCACCTGCACCAGACACATCCGGCAGTTGGCGGCGATCGAAAGTTTCTTGTGGTAGCAGAAATGCGGAATGTAAACACCAACCTGCTGCGCGGCGTCCATCACCGTGCTGCCGTCGGGCACTTGCGCCTTTTTGCCGTCGATCTCGATTTCTAGCATGTCGCTACCTTGTAGCCAGTTTTTTCGTTACTAACCCGCGGCCTGTCAGGCCGGAATCTTGTGGAAGCCGCTGCCCGCCCATTGCACATCCTTGGGAACCAGACAGGTCTTGTTTTCGATGTGGTACTCGAATTCCTTGCCGAAGTGCTTGATGAAGCTCTGCACCGGGAAGGCTGCCGCGTCACCGAGCGCACAGATGGTACGGCCGGCAATATTGCCGAGTACGCTGTTCAGCAGATCCAGGTCTTCGGGCTTGCCCAGACCGTTCTCGATGCGATGCACCACCTTGTACATCCAGGCCGTACCTTCACGGCAGGGCGTGCACTGGCCGCAGGACTCTTCGTGGTAGAAGAAGGACAGACGCTCCAACGCCTTGACCATGCAGACCGTCTCGTCCATGACGATGACTGCGCCCGAACCCAGCATCGAACCGCCCTTGCTGATCGAGTCGTAGTCCATGGTGCAGTCCATGATCACTTCGCCGGGCATGACCGGAGCCGACGAGCCGCCGGGGATGACCGCCTTCAGCTTGCGGCCGCCACGCATCCCGCCGCACATTTCGAGCAGGGTCGAGAACGGCGTGCCGAGCGGAATTTCATAGTTGCCCGGGCGATTGACGTGGCCGGACACCGAGAATAGCTTGGTGCCGCCGTTGTTCGGCTTGCCCAGATTGAGGAACTCTTCGCCGCCCATCTTCAGGATGAAGGGGATGGAAGCGAAGGTTTCGGTATTATTGATCGTCGTCGGCTTGCCGTAGAGACCAAAGGAAGCCGGGAACGGCGGCTTGAAGCGCGGCTGGCCCTTCTTGCCCTCGATCGATTCGAGCAGCGCGGTTTCTTCACCGCAGATATAGGCACCGTAGCCGTGGTGGGCAAACAGTTCGAAATTGAAGCCGGAGCCGAGAATGTTCTGGCCGATGAAGCCGGCAGCGCGCGCTTCGTCGAGCGCCTCTTCGAAGCGCTTGTACTCGAGCCAGACTTCGCCGTGCACGTAATTGTAACCGCGGTTAGCACCCATCGCGTAGGCGGCGATGGCCATGCCTTCGATGACGGAATGCGGGTTGTAACGCATGATGTCGCGGTCCTTGAAGGTTCCCGGCTCGCCTTCGTCGGTATTGCAGACGACGTACTTGTCGCCCGGGAAGGAGCGCGGCATGAAGGACCACTTCAGGCCAGTCGGGAAACCGGCGCCACCACGACCACGCAGCACGGATTTCTTGACTTCGCTGATCACGTCTTCCTGGGTCATCTTGCTCTCCAGGATGCGTTTCAGCTGCGCATAGCCGCCACGGGCGACGTAATCCTTCAGATGCCAGGTGTTGTCACCGTCCAGACCATCCATCAGGACGCCGTTGATCGAACCAAGCATTGCCATTATTTGCACTCCTCAAGCAGCTTGTCGATCTGTTCCGGGTGCATGTGGCTGCACATCGAGCGGTTGTTGACGATGAAAACCGGCGCATCACCGCAGGCCCCCATGCACTCGCCTTCCTTCAACGTGAACTTGCCGTCTGCCGTCGTTTCGCCGTAGCCGATGCCGAGCTTCTTCTGGACGTATTCGCCGGCATGGTAGCCACCGGAAAGCGCGCACGGCAGATTGGTACAGACCGTGATCTTGTACTTGCCGACCGGCTTCAGGTCGTACATGTTGTAGAAGGAAGCGACCTCGTACACAGCCATCGGGGCGATGCCGAGATAATCGGCAACAGCCTCGATGGCCTCGGAAGGCAACCAGCCCTTCTCTTCCTGGGCGTGAGCCAGACAGGACATGGTGGCCGACTGCTTTTGATCAGCCGGGTACTTGGCGACTTCGCGCGCAAATTTCTGGAGGGTTTCAGCGGAAAACATCAGCGGTCAATCTCGCCAAAAACGATATCTTGGGAGCCGATGATCGTAACGACGTCGGCAATCATGTGGCCACGGGACATTTCATCCAGACCGGAAAGGTGGACGAAGCCCGGCGCCCGAATCTTCATGCGGTACGGCTTGTTTGCACCATCGGAGACGAAGTAGATACCGAACTCGCCCTTCGGATGCTCGACGGCAGCATAGGCTTCGCCTGCCGGGACATGAATGCCTTCGGTAAAGAGCTTGAAATGGTGAATCAGCTCTTCCATGTTGGTCTTCATGTTTTCACGCGGCGGCGGAGCCACCTTGTTGTTGTCGGTGATCACCGGGCCGGGATTCTTGCGCAGCCAGGCAATACATTGCTTGATGATGTTGTTCGACTGGATCATTTCTTCCATGCGAACCAGGTAGCGGTCATAGCTGTCGCCATTGACGCCGACCGGCACATCGAAATCGATCTTGTCGTAGGCAGCGTACGGCTGCTTCTTGCGCAAATCCCAAGCGATACCCGAGCCGCGCAGCATGGCGCCGGTGAAGCCCATCTGCAAGGCACGTTCCGGCGTCACGACGCCGACATTAACCAGACGCTGTTTCCAGATCCGGTTGTCGGTCAGCAGGGTGTGATATTCGGAATGGTAGGTCGGAAACCGATTGGTGAAATCCTCAAGGAAGTCGAGCACTGAACCGCTGCGGTTCTCATTCTTCTCGCTCGCCTTCTTGGCATTGGTCCAGGTCGATTCCTGATACTGCGGCATGCGGTCCGGCAGATCGCGATAGACGCCACCCGGACGATAGTATGCAGCGTGCATCCGGGCACCGGAAACCGCCTCATAGACGTCCATCAGGTCTTCGCGTTCGCGGAAGGTGTACAGCGCCATGGTCATCGCACCGACGTCCAGGGCGTGACAGCCGATCCACAACAGGTGGTTGAGGATACGGGTGACTTCGTCGAACATGACGCGGATGTACTTGCCACGCTCCGGCACCTCGATGCCGAGCAGCTTTTCAGTTGCCAGACAGTAGGCATGCTCGTTACACATCATCGACACGTAGTCGAGACGATCCATGTACGGCACGGACTGAACCCAAGTGCGGGTTTCCGCCAGCTTTTCGGTGGCACGGTGCAGCAAACCGATGTGCGGGTCGGCGCGCTGGACGACTTCGCCATCCAACTCGAGCACCAGACGCAAAACGCCGTGCGCCGCCGGGTGCTGCGGACCAAAGTTCAGGGTGAAATTGCGGATATCAGCCATGTGCCGGATCCCCGTAGGTATCTTCGCGCACGATGCGCGGGGTGTTTTCGCGAGGCTCGATGGTCACCGGCTGGTAGATCACGCGAGCCTGATCCGGGTCATAACGCATTTCGACGTGACCGGAGATCGGGAAATCCTTGCGGAAAGGATGACCAATGAAGCCGTAGTCGGTCAGGATGCGACGCAGATCGTCGTGACCAACGAAAGCAATGCCATAGAGATCGAAGGCTTCGCGCTCGAACCAGTTGGCCGTGGACCAAACACCGGTTACCGAATCGACCGACGGAAAGCTCTCGTCATCAGCAAAAACGCGAACGCGCAAGCGGATGTTCTGTGACACCGACAGCAGATGAACAACGACAGCGAAACGCTGACCTACCCAGGCACCGTCGCCATAGGTCGAGTAATCGACGCCACAAAGATCGATCAACTCTTCGAAACGGAAGTCCGCCTCATCGCGCAGCGCAGTCATCACGCCGAGATAGTCGGCAGCACCGACTTCAATGGTTACTTCACCGAGCGCCAGCTTCAGAGACTTTACTTTGTCGCCGAAATGCTTCTGCAGGTTCTCACTAAGCGTTTCCAGCTTGGCAGACATATTCGATCAGCCTTGGCAATTAACGAGCAATGGTATTGGTACGGCGTATCTTGTTCTGCAACTGAATGATCCCGTAGATCAGCGCCTCGGCGGTCGGCGGACAGCCCGGCACATAGATATCAACGGGAACAATGCGGTCGCAGCCACGCACCACGGAATAGGAGTAGTGATAATAACCACCACCGTTGGCACAGGAGCCCATGGAAATAACCCAACGCGGCTCGGCCATCTGGTCATAGACCTTGCGCAGTGCCGGTGCCATCTTGTTGGTCAGGGTACCCGCCACGATCATCACGTCGGACTGACGCGGGCTCGGGCGGAACACGACACCAAAACGGTCAAGGTCATAACGGGACACACCCGCATGGATCATCTCGACCGCACAGCACGCCAGACCGAAGGTCATCGGCCACAAGGAGCCGGTGCGCATGTAGTTGATCAGCTTGTCAGCCGTCGTGGTGACGAAGCCTTCCTGAAGAACGCCTTCAATAGCCATATTCGAGCCTTATTCCCATTCCAGCGCGCCCTTGGCCCAGGCATAGATATAGCCGATGACCAGAATGGCAACGAATACCAGCATTTCAACAAAACCGAACATCTTGATCGATTCTGTCGCCACAATGTCTTTGAAGATCGTCGCCCACGGGAAAAGGAAGGCAACTTCAAGGTCGAACAGAATGAAGAGAATGGCAATCAGGTAATAACGCACATCGAACTTCATGCGCGCATCTTCGAATGCCTCAAAGCCACACTCGTAAGGAGAGAGCTTTTCCGGGTCCGGACGGCTAGGAGCGAGTATGAAACCCATTGCAACAGGCAGAACGCCAATCGCAACCCCCACCAGAACGAACATCAGGATTGGAAAGTAGTTTTCCATGATCCGCCGCCAATATTCAGTTTCTTGTTCGAAACAGCGTACCCGCAGGCCACTGCCCCAGTTTTTGGTGCCGACGGCGAGACTCGAACTCGCACAGCTTGCGCCACTACCCCCTCAAGATAGCGTGTCTACCAATTTCACCACGTCGGCACGTATTTTTGACTCACCCGGCGAGGACTTCATGCCCGGCAAGTATCCCTGCGTTACTTCGGTATATCTTTCGCCTTGGAGCCTGCATCAGCAGGCGCTGCCGGCGCTTCGCCCCCCGCCGTAGCCGGCTGCGAAACAGACTGCGATTGTACCGGTTCTTGCATCAGACTGCCAGTCGTTTTTGGCTTATTGGAACCAATATAGGCCAAGGTCAGACTGGTCACGAAAAACACGGCAGCCAGAATACCGGTGGCGCGACTCAGGAAATTGGCTGAGCCGGTGGCGCCAAACAGGCTACCGGAAGCACCACTACCGAAGGCCGCGCCCATATCGGCACCCTTGCCGTGCTGCATCAGCACCAAGCCGATGATGGCGACCGCCACCAGGATATGGATCGTCAGGACGAGAGAAAATAACCAGTTCATGTATCAGCCTATCAATTTGCCGCCCGGCAAATTGCCAGGAAATCATCCGCAACCAAGGCAGCGCCGCCGATCAACCCGCCATCGACATCCGCCTGCCCAAACAATTCAACCGCGCTTTGCGGCTTCACGCTACCACCGTACAAAATGCGCAAACCGCCTGCTACCACAGCATCGAGCTCCGCCACTTGGCGACGGATCGCCGCATGCACTTCCTGAGCCTGCTGCGGCGTAGCGGTAACCCCCGTACCAATCGCCCAGACCGGCTCGTAGGCGATCACCGCCAAAGCCAGGGCCGACACGCCGACCACCTCGAGCACCGCCGACAACTGCCGGGAGACCACCTCGGCCGTTAGGCCGGACTCGCGCTCGGCCAGGGTTTCGCCAACACAGAGCACCGGGGTCAAACCCGCCTTCTGCGCGGCGACAAACTTTGCGGCAACGACCGCATCACTTTCGCCATAGAGGGCTCGCCGCTCCGAATGACCAACCAGCACATATCGGCAGCCAAAATCCTGCAGCATGGAAGCGGAAACTTCAGCCGTATAGGCACCGATCGCATGCTCGCTGACCGACTGCGCCCCCCAAGCCACCGCGCTGCCGGAGAGCAACGCCTGAGCCTGAGCCAGATAGGGATAGGGTGGACAAACCGCCACGTCGCACGCCAAGTCAGCCACCCCAGCCTTGACCTGCGCAAGCAGCGCTGCATTCTGCTGGAGACTGCCGTGCATTTTCCAGTTACCAGCGACTAGCTTTTTGCGCATAGGTGCAACGATTCGGTTGACGAAAAACTTTTGGATTATAGCGACTTGGCGATTTTTCGGTCAATACAAAGCTGCCTGCCAGCGACCTACTGCGCCGACTCCCTGACTACGGCAGCCAGCTTTTCAGCCGCATCAAGAACCTCCGCGGCATCATCGCCTTCGACCATGACCCGGAGCAGCGGCTCGGTTCCCGATGCCCGCAGAAGGACACGGCCACGCCCAACCAAGCGCGTTTCGGTATCCGACAACGCAGAATTGATCGCCGGGTGATCCTTCCAGGAAAAGCCACGCACCACCGGCACATTGATCAGTTTTTGCGGATACAGCACCAGACCACCCAGCAGCGATTTCAGATCGCCGCCCGACTGGCGGAGCGCCGCCAGGACCTGCAAGGCGGCAACGATGCCGTCACCGGTCGTATGGCGATCCAGGGCGAGAATATGGCCGGAGTTTTCGCCGCCGTAGTACCAACCCTTTTCGTTGAGCATCTCGACTACATAGCGGTCGCCGACCGCAGCGCGCGCAAAGGGGATGCCAAGCTTACCCAGGGCATGCTCGAGGGCCAGATTGCTCATCAGGGTACCGACAACGCCCTTGACCGGCGCCAGACTGGCACGGCTACGCACGATGGCGTAAAGCAACTGGTCACCGTCGTACAGATTGCCTTCGGCGTCGACCATCTGCAGGCGATCCGCGTCGCCATCTAGGGCGATGCCGAGATCGGCACGATTAGCCAACACCGCTTCGCACAGCGCCTTCGGTGCAGTGGCACCCACCGCATCGTTGATATTCAGACCGTTAGGCTGAACGCCGATGGTCACCACTTCGGCGCCCAACTCGTGGAAAACGCTGGGCGCGATGTGATAAGCGGCGCCATGCGCGCAATCGACGACGACTTTCAGACCGCGCAGATCGAGATCATTGGGAAAGGTGCTTTTGCAGAATTCGATATAACGTCCGCGCGCATCCTCGATCCGTCTCACCCGCCCCAATTCGGCCGGAGGAGCGCAGACCATGGGCTCGTCAATGCCCCGCTCGATCGCATGCTCGACGTCGTCCGGCAGCTTGGTACCTTGTGCCGAAAAGAACTTGATGCCGTTATCGTAGTACGGGTTATGCGAAGCCGAAATGACGATGCCGGCCTGCAGGCGCAAGGCGCGGGTCAGATAGGCCACCGCCGGCGTAGGCAGCGGCCCGACCAGGCAAACTTCCACCCCGGCAGCCGAAAAGCCGGCCTCAAGGGCTGATTCGAGCATGTAGCCGGACAGCCGGGTATCCTTGCCGATCAAGACCGCCGGGCGCTCGCCGGCCGGCATTTCGCTGCGTCCGAGCAAGACCTTGCCAGCCGCATAACCCAGACGCATCACGAAATCCGGCGTGATGGGCGATTGACCGACGCGGCCGCGCACACCATCGGTACCGAAGTATTTTCTGCTCATTTGGAATCTCCCTGTTCGATAGCCGCCCATACCGCCAAGGCATCCCGGGTAGCGGCGACATCATGCACGCGCAATATTTTCGCACCTTTTTGGGCCGCCATGAGGGCCGCGGCAACACTGGCCGCCTGGCGCTGCTCGACCGGACGCCCGGTTATCGCGCCGAGCATGGACTTGCGCGACACACCGACCAGGAGCGGCAAGGCTTCAGCCGTCCACTCGCTCAAGACCCGGAACAGCGCCAGATTGTGGCCCAGCGTCTTGCCGAAGCCAAAACCCGGATCCAGCACCAGCCGTTCATTGGAGATGCCGGCGGCTCGACAACGATGCACCATGTCCGTGAGAAAGGCACGCACCTCGCCGACCACATCATCGTAACTGGGCGCCTGCTGCATAGTGCCCGGCTCGCCCTGCATATGCATGACGCACACGGCGCAATCGCTGCCAGCCACCGCATCAAGCGCTCCCGGACGAGTCATGCCGGTAATGTCGTTGATCATCGATGCGCCAGCCTCAAGGGCCGCCCGCATCACTACCGGTTTGTAGGTATCCACCGAGACCGGGACTCCCCAAGTCGTAATCTCGCGCAGAACCGGGATCAATCGGCACAGCTCCTCGTCTTCCGGCGTTGGAATGGCTCCCGGACGCGACGACTCGGCACCGATATCGAGAATATCCGAGCCGGCTTCCAACTGCTCACGTGCGTGGCGTATGGCTTGATCGACACTGCCCACCAAGCCGTCGCCGGAAAAGGAGTCAGGGGTCAAATTGACGATCCCCATGATCAGGGGGCGATCAAGCGCCAAGCGGAACTGGCCGCACTGTAATTTGGTCATGGCAAAAACAAAAAAGGCCGGGAGATGATCCCGGCCGGATTGATGGCAGTGGGGCTCAGGCCGGCGCCGCGGCGCTCGGTTCCGCACCCGGCGTATCGTTCGAAGCGGCAGGGCGCGACGAGCTTTGCGACGGCTTCGGTGGACGCGGCGGTTTGCCGCCCATGATGTCGTCGATCTGCTCGGCGTCGATGGTTTCCCATTCCAGAAGCGCCTTGGTCATCGCCTCGACCTTGTCGCGATTATCTTCCAGCAACTGGCGCGCCAAGGCGTACTGCTGGTCGATGATACGGCGGATTTCGGCGTCGACCTTCTGCATGGTCGCTTCCGAGACGTTCTTGTGCTGGGTCACCGAACGGCCGAGGAAGACCTCGCCGTCGTTTTCCCCATAGACCATGACGCCCAAGTCGGACATCCCGTAGCGCGTCACCATGTCACGGGCCATCGCGGTTGCCCGTTCGAAGTCGTTCGAAGCACCGGTCGTCATCTGGTTCATGAACAGTTCTTCGGCGATACGGCCGCCAAACAGCACGGCGATGCGGCTCATCAGATATTCACGGTCATAGGCGTAGCGATCTTGCTCGGGCAACTGCATAGTCAGGCCCAAGGCGCGGCCGCGCGGAATGATCGTGACCTTGTGCACCGGGTCGGATTTCGGCACCAGCTTGGCTACCACGGCATGGCCGGACTCGTGGTAAGCGGTGTTCATCTTTTCGTCTTCGGTCATGACCATGCTGCGGCGCTCGGCGCCCATCATGATCTTGTCCTTGGCCATCTCGAAGTCGTCCATATCGACCAGACGCTTGTTGCGGCGGGCGGCGAACAGCGCCGCCTCATTGACCAGGTTGGCCAGGTCGGCACCGGAGAAGCCCGGCGTGCCGCGCGCAATGACGTCAGCCTTGACGTCGCCGGCAATCGGCACCTTGCGCATATGCACCTTGAGGATTTCCTCGCGGCCGCGGATATCCGGCAGCGGCACGACAACCTGGCGGTCGAAACGGCCCGGGCGCAACAGCGCCGGATCAAGGATGTCCGGACGGTTGGTCGCGGCGATGACGATGATCCCGGTGTGGCCTTCGAAGCCGTCCATCTCGACCAGCAGCTGGTTCAGGGTCTGCTCGCGCTCGTCATTGCCACCACCGAGGCCGGCACCGCGATGGCGGCCAACGGCATCAATTTCGTCGATGAAGATGATGCACGGGGCGTGCTTCTTGGCATTCTCGAACATGTCGCGAACGCGGGCGGCACCAACACCGACGAACATTTCCACGAAGTCCGAGCCGGAAATACTGAAGAACGGCACTTTGGCCTCGCCAGCGATGGCCTTGGCGAGCAGCGTCTTGCCGGTACCCGGATTGCCGACCATCAGCACACCCTTGGGAATGCGACCGCCGAGTTTCTGGAATTTGGAGGGATCGCGCAGGAAGTCGACGATTTCCTGGACTTCTTCCTTGGCCTCGTCGCAACCGGCGACATCAACGAAGGTAATCGTGTTCTGGGCTTCGTCTGTCATGCGCGCTTTGGACTTGCCGAACGAGAAGGCACCGCCCTTGCCGCCACCCTGCATCTGGCGCATGAAGAAAACCCAGACGCCGATCAACAGCAGCATCGGGAACCAGCTGACGAAGATGTTCATCAGGAAGGACGGCTCCTCTTCCGGCCGCGCCTCGATCTTGACACCATTCTTCAGGAGGTCGGAAACCAGCCACAGATCGGGCGGCGCGTAGGAGGTAATGCGCTTGCCCTCGGTCGTCGTTGCCTTCAGTGTGCGGCCTTCCATGACTACCTTGGAAATGCGGCCGGCCTTCACTTCTTCGATGAACTGCGAGTATTCGACTGCACCGGTCGCAACCTGACGGTTGTTGAACTGATTGAATACCGTCATCAGCACCAAGCCGATGACCAGCCAGATTGCGAGGTTTTTGAACATGTTGTTCAAGCTTGCTCTCCTTCTACAGCGTCGAGCGATAAAAATGCCATTCTAAACAAACTCTCAGCGTAATGCTCGGCCCAGCAAATAAAGCTCAGGGCTACGATCGCGCGAAGCATCCGGTTTCCGCACTGCGACAGTCTTGAACGTTTCCCGCATCGAGCGCAGAAAAGTCTCATAATCGGACCCTTGGAAAACTTTGACCAGAAAAGCGCCATCCGGTTTCAAATGGGCCCGGCAAAACTCCAGCCCCAGTTCGGCCAAGTGCATGACACGCGCCTGATCGACCAAGGGTACACCAGACATATTGGGGGCCATGTCCGACATTACAAGCCCCACCCGACGGTCGCCGAGCTTTTCTTCCAGCTGCTGGAGCACCTCTTCTTCGCGGAAATCGCCCTGGATGAAATGAACGCCATGAATTGGCTCCATTTCGAGCAGATCAAGTGCAAACACCAGTCCTTGGTCGCCGACGCGCTTGACTGCCACCTGCGACCATCCGCCGGGCGTTGCCCCAAGGTCGACCACGACCTCGCCGCGCTTAAGCAGCAGATCCTTGTCGTCGATCTCCATCAACTTGAAGGCGGCCCGCGAACGCCAACCCTCTTTCTTGGCCAATTGGACGTAGGGGTCATTGATGTGCTCGCGCATCCAAGCTTTGCTGGTTCTGGTTCTCTTCATTCGGTAAAATGCCGTTTTTGAAAGGTTATTCCATGCTGCAATTATCGTCTGCCCAGCGCCGCGAACTGCGCGCCCAGGCACACAACCTGAATCCAGTCGTCTCGATCGCCGAGAACGGCCTCACCGAAGGCGTCCTCAAGGAAATCGACAACTGCCTGAAGGCGCACGAACTGATCAAGATCCGTGTCTATGGCGACAGCCGTGAAGACCGTATCGCGTATTACGAACAGATCTGCGCCCAACTTGAGGCAGCGCCGGTCCAACACATCGGCAAGCTGCTGGTCGTCTATCGCCACTGCCCGGAAAAAGCTGCCGCCGAAGCCAAGAAGAACGCCCCTGCCCGCACTTCTGCCCCCCGCCGTACCAAGCGCAGCCACCAGGGCTGATTACTTCAGTCCGCGCCCGCTCCACACCACCAGCCACAGGCCCAGCAGACTCTGCACCAGGTAGAGAATGCTGGATATGCCGTGCCACGCGGCAAAACGGTCGCGCAGCACGCTTTCCATCACTTCCCGCGGCAGGGCATCGGCCTTCAGCTGCGCCATCAGCGGCTGGATGCCAAACTGGCTGGCCGCAGTCAGCAAACCCATCAGCAAAACCAGCCAGAAGATCGCGCTCCTAAAAAACCCGGCGCCTGAACGGGTCACTGCAAAAACAATCAGGTAGGCCGCGCAGCCGAGGCCTATCCAGCCCACCAGGGCAAACAGCTTGCCGGCCACCATGCCGGCCAATTGCCGGTCGCCCAGACTGGAAAAAAGAACGGGCGCCGCGAGGTAGCCGATGGCCCACAAGCCGCCGACCCACAGCGCAATGGCAATCAGGTACAGTGCTTCGGCAAGGCGGCGCATCGCTGCTTATTCGTAGCGGACGTCGATCAGTTCGTATTCGCGCATGCCGCCCGGGGCCTGAACCTGGGCGATATCGCCGGCGTACTTGCCGATCAGCGCTCGGGCCACCGGCGAATTGACGGAAATTTTGCCGTTCTTGATATCGGCCTCGTCTTCACCGACGATCTGGTAGGTGACGCTGTCGCCGCTATCCTGGTCTTCCATCTCGACGGTTGCACCGAATACGCAGCGGCCGTCGGCATCGAGCATTTTCGGATCGATGATCTGGGCGTTCGACAGCTTGCCTTCGACTTCCTGAATGCGCCCTTCGATGAAGCCCTGACGCTCCTTGGCAGCATCGTATTCGGCATTTTCCGACAGGTCGCCATGCGAACGCGCTTCGGCAATCGCCGCCACGACGTTCGGGCGTTCGATGGTTTTCAGGCGGTGCAGTTCTTCACGCAGTTTTTCTGCACCAGTCACGGTCAGCGGTACTTTGCTCATTGTTTTTTCCAGCAAAAGCAAAACCGCCGGCGCCCGAAAAAGGGGCTACCCGGCGGTTCCGGTTGGTTTTAGTGAAGCTGCGAATGCAGCGTCTGGATTGGATAGACCACAAGCTCACCCAGATGGCGGATGCCTTCGGCCGCGGCTTCCGCACCCCAGATCGTCGTGTACATGGTCACCCGGGCCTGCAGGCCGGAAGTACGGATCGAACGCGAATCGTTGATCGCCCCGCGTTTTTCTTCCACGGTGTTGATGATCAGGGCGATTTCGTCGTTCTTGATCATATCGACAACATGCGGCCGACCTTCGGTCACCTTGTTCACCTGCTGCACCGGCAAACCGGCCGCCTCGATGGCGTGTGCCGTGCCGCGCGTCGCCGCCAACTGGAAGCCGGCGTCGTGCAGATGGCGTGCGATCTCGATGGCCTTGGCCTTGTCGCTGTCCTTGACCGACAGGAAGACCTTGCCCGAGACCGGCAATTTGACACCAGCGGCCAGCTGCGACTTGACGAAGGCTTCGGCGAAGGTATTGCCGACGCCCATGACTTCGCCAGTGGACTTCATTTCCGGACCCAGAATGGTATCGACGCCCGGGAACTTGACGAAGGGGAAGACCGCTTCCTTGACCGAGAAATACGGCGGAATGACTTCCTTCGTGACGCCCTGATCCTTCAGGCTACGCCCCGCCATACAGCGGGCAGCGATCTTGGCCAGTTGCAGGCCGGTCGCCTTCGAGACATACGGCACGGTCCGCGAGGCGCGCGGATTGACTTCCAGCACGTAGACGTCGTTTTCCTTGATGGCGAACTGGACGTTCATCAGGCCACAAACGTTCAGGGCCTTGGCCATCAGCTTGGTCTGGCGGCGCAGTTCGTCCTGCACGGCAGCGGACAGCGAGTACGGCGGCAGCGAGCAGGCCGAGTCGCCGGAGTGTACGCCGGCCTGTTCGATGTGTTCCATGACGCCGCCGATGATCACTTCTTCGCCATCGGACAGGGCATCGACGTCGCACTCGACGGCATCGTTCAGGAAGCGGTCGAGCAACACCGGCGAATCGTTGGAAACCTTGACCGCTTCGCGCATGTAGCGCTCGAGGTCCTTCTGCTCATGAACGATTTCCATGGCCCGGCCGCCCAGCACATAGGACGGACGGACGACCAGCGGATAGCCGATTTCCTGCGCCAGACGCAGGGCATCTTCCTCGGTACGGGCAGTACGGTTGGGCGGCTGCTTCAGCCCGAGATCGTGCAACAGCTTCTGGAAACGTTCGCGGTCTTCGGCGATGTCGATCGATTCCGGCGTCGTGCCGATGATCGGCACGCCGTTGGCTTCCAGCGCCAGCGCGAGCTTGAGGGGGGTCTGGCCGCCGTACTGGACGATGACGCCGACCGGCTTCTCGATGGCGCAGATTTCCAGAACGTCTTCCAGGGTCAGCGGCTCGAAGTACAGACGATCCGACGTATCGTAGTCGGTGGATACGGTTTCCGGGTTGCAGTTGACCATGATGGTTTCGTAACCGTCTTCACGCATGGCCATGGCGGCATGCACGCAGCAGTAGTCGAACTCGATACCCTGGCCGATGCGGTTCGGACCGCCGCCCAGCACCATGATCTTCTTCTTGTCGGTCGGCTGGGCCTCGCACTCGTCCTCGTAGGTCGAGTACATGTAGGCGGTACCAGTGGCGAATTCGGCAGCACAGGTGTCGACGCGCTTGTAGACCGGACGCACCTTCAGTTCGTGGCGACGCTCGCGGACAGCGGCTTCGCTCGTCTTGGTCAGGTGGGCCAGACGACGATCAGCGAAGCCTTTGCGCTTCAGATAGCGCAGTTCTTCGGCGCTCAGCGAGGCCAGTTCGCGCTTTTCGATCTGCAGCTCGAGGTCGACGATTTCCTTGATCTGGACCAAGAACCACGGATCGATCTTGGTCAGTTCGAAGACCTTCTCGACGGTCATGCCGACGCCGAAGGCATCGGCGACGTACCACAGGCGGTCCGGCGACGGACGGGCCAGCTGCTCGTCGATGGTTTCCGGATCGACCGACTTCAGGTTGAAGCCGTCGACGCCGACCTCCAAGCCGCGCAGGGCTTTCTGCAGCGATTCCTGGAAGGTGCGGCCGATGGCCATCACTTCGCCGACCGACTTCATTTGCGTGGTCAGCGTCGAATCGGCCTGCGGGAATTTCTCGAAGGCGAAACGCGGCACCTTGGTGACGATGTAGTCGATCGACGGCTCGAACGAGGCCGGAGTCTTGCCGCCGGTGATGTCGTTGGACAGTTCGTCGAGCGTGTAGCCGACCGACAGCTTGGCGGCGATCTTGGCGATCGGGAAGCCGGTGGCCTTGGAGGCCAGGGCCGACGAACGCGACACGCGCGGGTTCATTTCGATGACGATCATCCGACCGTCCTTCGGGTTGATCGAGAACTGCACGTTGGAACCACCGGTATCGACACCGATTTCGCGCAGCACGGCGATCGAGGCGTTGCGCAGGATCTGGTATTCCTTGTCAGTCAGCGTCTGAGCCGGGGCGACGGTGATCGAGTCGCCGGTATGGACGCCCATCGGATCGAGGTTTTCGATCGAGCAGATAATGATGCAGTTGTCCGCCTTGTCGCGGACCACTTCCATCTCGTATTCCTTCCAGCCGAGCAGCGATTCTTCGATCAGCAACTCATTGGTCGGCGAAGCCTCGAGACCACGCTTGCAGATGGTCTCGAACTCTTCCATGTTGTAGGCGATGCCGCCGCCGGTGCCGCCCAGCGTAAAGGACGGACGGATAATGGTCGGGAAGCCGATAGCGGCCTGCACCTGATAGGCCTCTTCCATGCTGTGGGCGGTGGCCGACTTGGCGGAACCGAGACCGATCTTGGTCATCGCATCCTTGAACTTCTGGCGGTCCTCGGCCTTGTCGATCGCTTCCTTGGAGGCGCCGATCAGTTCGACGTTGAACTTGGCGAGCACGCCTTCGCGGTCGAGGTCGAGCGCGCAGTTCAGGGCGGTCTGGCCGCCCATGGTCGGCAGCAGCGCATCCGGACGTTCCTTCTCGATGATCTTGGCAACCACCTGCCAAGTAATCGGCTCGATGTAGGTGACGTCGGCCATCTCCGGGTCGGTCATGATGGTCGCCGGATTGGAGTTGACCAGGATGACCTTGTAACCCTCTTCGCGCAGGGCCTTGCAGGCCTGTGCCCCGGAGTAGTCGAATTCGCAGGCCTGACCGATGATGATCGGGCCGGCGCCAATAATCAAAACACTCTTTATGTCTGTACGTTTCGGCATTTCTTTACTCTCGCCTTATTGCGCCGGCTGCAGCGCGGCAACGCCACGGCTCATGGCATCGAGGAAGCGGTCAAACAGGTAGGCCACGTCGTGCGGCCCCGGGCTGGCTTCCGGATGGCCCTGGAAGGAGAAGGCCGGCACGTCGGTGCGGGCGATGCCTTGCAGGGAACCGTCGAACAGCGAAACGTGGGTAACCCGCAGGTTAGCCGGCAGCGAATCGATATCGGCAGCAAAGCCATGGTTCTGGCTGGTGATCAGCACTTGACCGCTATCCAGATCCTTGACCGGGTGGTTGGCGCCGTGGTGGCCGAATTTCATTTTCGCCGTCTTGGCGCCGGAGGCCAGAGCCAGCAATTGATGGCCGAGGCAGATGCCGAAGGTCGGGATGCCACGGTCGAGGAATTCACGGATGGCGGCAATCGCGTAATCGCACGGCTCCGGATCGCCGGGGCCGTTGGACAGGAAGACGCCGTCCGGCTTCATGGCCAGCACGTCGGCGGCCGGCGTCTGGGCCGGCACCACGGTCAGGCGGCAACCACGCTCGGCCAGCATGCGCAGGATGTTGCGCTTGACGCCGAAGTCGTAGGCGACGACATGGAAGCGTGGTTCAGCGGCAGCCCGGTAGCCCTTCAGCGTCCATTCGGCTTCGGTCCACGGATAGCTTTCTTTGGCCGAAACCACCTTGGCCAGATCCATGCCGGCCAAGCCCGGGAAGGCGCGCGCCATGGCCAGCGCCTTGGACTCGTCAACCTCACCGGCCAGAATGCAACCAGCCTGGGCGCCCTTCTCGCGAAGGATGCGAGTCAGCTTGCGTGTATCGATGCCGGCAATAGCGACGATACCGTGTTTTTTCAGGTAGGACGATAGATCATCCTGGGTACGCCAATTGGACGCGACCAAGGGCAGGTCGCGGATGACCAGGCCGGCAGCGTAGTTGGCATTGGATTCAAAATCCTCCGCATTGCAACCGGTGTTGCCGATATGCGGGTAGGTCAGGGTGACGATCTGACGGCAATAGGACGGATCGGTAAGGATTTCCTGATAGCCGGACATGGCGGTGTTGAACACCACTTCGCCACTGGTTACGCCATCAGCGCCGATGGATTGGCCCTTGAAAACCGTTCCGTCGGCGAGGGCGAGAATGGCGGGTATGAATGAGGGCAGCAGTGACACGTCGGCTCTCCAAAATTTCTGCTTATCATGTGCCAAGCGGGAAGGCTTGCGCCTCCCCGCTTGTGCTTTTTAACCTTACTATTCTAGCCGAAAAGAGCCTTTTCAGGCAAATTCAAGGGATTACACGTGTCTCGACGTAACGTGCAAAAGTCGGCTTGATGACATTCATTTCATCGAGCAAAGCCCCGTAAAGCCGATGGCAGGCGGGCCAATCGACATTCTCCACATCCAGCGTCGCCTGCTCGATTTCCATCGCCCTCCGTCGGGCATGTTCGGCATGGAACATGGCCAGCAAGCTCTTCAGGGTATGGGCGTGCATACGGGTTTCATGAGAACTGGTGGCATCGATCGACGAGCGCAGGCGCGCCAGGTGAGCGTCCCATTCGCCCAGCAGCATGCCGGCCATGGTGGCAAACAGCTCGGGCTCGCCGATATCCTCCAAGGCCGCCCCGAGATTAAGCTGTGTCGAGACACCAACGGGGGGGGCGCCCAACTCGGGCAAGTCCACCTCCCTGCCCCGCCCTTCAGCCCGGGCTAGGGCGGCATAAAGTTCTTCGGAGCGTAGCGGCTTGGCCACGTAGTCGTCCATGCCGGCATCAAGACAGCGCTCGCGATCGGAAGCCATGACATTGGCCGTCATGGCGATGATATAGACAGGCCGATATTCGTGGGAAACCACCCAGCTGCGACGCATTTCACGCGAACGGATGGCCTCCGTCGCCTCCTCGCCGCCCATGACCGGCATCTGCATGTCCATCAGGATCACGTCGAAATGCCCACTATCGAACAGATCGACCGCCTCTGCGCCGTTGTTGGCAATCGTCACCTGATGTGACTGACGTTCGAGCAGGCGCTTGGCCAACTCCTGATTGACCGGACTGTCTTCGACCAACAAGACATTCAACTTAGCCTTGGCACCAGCCACACCACTGGAGTCGGCGTCGGACAATACGAAATCGTCGAGCACCAACTCGTCACCCCCCTCGGTCAAGGCCAACGCATCAGCGAGATCCGCACCGCCGACCGGCTTGACCAGATGGGCCGAGACACCCAACTCCCTGGCCAGCGCCAGATCCTGCCGCTGGTTCTCGGTGGTCAGCATCAGAATCAACTTTTCCTTGCGCCCCGACTTGTTCCAGGCTTCGGCCAGCGCAAAACCTGCCGGCGCCTCCATATTGGCGTCGAGCACGATGTAGTCGTAGGGAAAGTCGACTCCGCGGCTGCGCTCGATGGCGGCCACAGCCGTCGCCCCGTCGGCCGACAGCGATGCCTGCACACCCAACTGCTCGAGCAAATGCACCAGGTAACGTCCGACGGTCGCATTGTCATCGATGATCAGGGCACGCCGCCCTTGGTAGGGAGCCACCCCCGAGTGCTCGGCGAGCGCCGCTTCGACGCCGAAACGCCCGGTAAAGGAAAATATAGAGCCCTGAGCCGGCACACTCTCCAGCCAGATCTTGCCATCCATCAACTGGACCAAGCGGGCGCAGATCGCCAGGCCGAGGCCCGTGCCGCCGAAACGCCGGGTGGTCGACACGTCCGCCTGGGAAAAGGCCTCGAAAATGGCCTGCTGCTTGTCGGCAGGAACCCCCATGCCGGTGTCGCGAATCGAAAAACGCAGAAATACCGAATGCTCGGTGCGCTGATCGACCTCGACGCGGATGACCACCTCGCCTCGGTCGGTAAATTTGATGGCATTGCCGATCAGGTTGATGATCACCTGACGCAGGCGTGTCGGGTCGCCAACAACGCGCGGCGGCACGTCCGGCCGGACATCGGCGATCAGTTCGAGGCCCTTTTTGTGCGCGCTGACTGCTAGAACGCGCACCGCCTCGAGGACGATATCCTGGAGTGAAAAAGCCAGCGACTCGAACTCCATCTTGCCGGCCTCGATTTTCGAAAAATCGAGAATGTCATTCACGATGGTCAGCAGCGCCTCGGCCGACGACTTCACGGTCTTCAGATAATGGCGCTGCTCGGCGTCAAGGTCGGTATCGAGGGCCAGTTCGGTCATGCCGATAATACCGTTCATCGGCGTTCGGACTTCGTGGCTCATATTGGCCAGGAAGGCGCCACGCGCCCGGTTGGCCGCCTCGGCGGCCTCCTTGGCCCCAATCAGCGCGGCCTCGGCAGCCTTGATCTCGCTGATGTCGCGCTGCAAGATCAACACCCGGACAGGATTGCCGTCCGCATCGCGCGCAGCGACCGCCCCGCGCAGCATGCACCAGCGCCACTGCCCATCGCGCGCCTTGAAGCGGCATTCTGACTGGAACAACCCCTCCTGATTCTTGAGGTGCGCATCGATCCGGGTCTGCAAGACCCGGAGGTCCTCGGGATGGACCATGCGCTGCCATTGGGCGATCGAATTATCAAGATCGCCCTCGGCATAACCGAGCATTTCCTTCCACTGCCGCCCGGAGTCGATATTGCCTGTACCAAGATTCCAGTCGGTCAGCGCATCGCCGGACAACCGGGCATACCAGCCGCTGAGATTGAGCCCGGCGTAGGCACGGTAAGAGGAATCGACAACCCCGAGCAGCTTGTCAAAACCATCGGCTAGGCCATCCAGTTGGGCCGCCCGAGCCTGCTCGAGCAACTGGCGAAACCGCGGCTCGCCTTCGCCACCAAAGATTTCCTGAAGCTGTTTCGCCAGCAGCTTGGATTTCATACAGGCTAGCGCAAGCCTAGAACGTCCTGCATATCGAACAATCCGTTCTTGCGACCGGCCATAAAGCGGGCGGCGCGCAGGCTGCCCAGCGCATACGGCATGCGGCTGCTGGCTTTGTGCGTGATTTCGACGCGTTCGCCGATACCGCAGAACATCACCGTATGGTCGCCGACGATATCGCCGCCGCGCACGGTGGCAAAGCCGATGGTCGATGGGTCGCGCTCGCCGGTCACACCTTCGCGGCCGTAGATGGCGCACTCTTCCAGATCGCGTCCCAGTGCGGCTGCGACCACCTCACCCATGCGCAGTGCCGTACCGGACGGCGCATCGATCTTCATGCGATGGTGGGCTTCGACCACTTCTATGTCGTAGCCCTGGTTCATGATGCGCGCCGCCATGTCGAGCAGCTTGAAGACGACATTGACGCCCACCGCCATGTTCGGCGCAAAAACAACCGGAATATCCTTGGCCGCCTCGGCAATGGTCGCCTTGTCGTCCGCTTCGAAGCCGGTCGTGCCGATCACCATGCCGACCCCGGCCTGGCGGCACAACTCGAGATGGGCCAGCGTGCCTTGCGGGCGGGTAAAGTCGATCAGCACATCGATATGCTTCAGCCCAGCCGCCACGTCGTCGGTGACGACGACATCCGAGGCAAGGCCGGCCAGTTCGCCGGCATTCTTACCGATGGCCGGACTGCCCGGCACGTCGAAAGCGGCGCCGAGCACGACGCCCTCGCCCTTGAGGGTTGCTTCGACCAGCATACGGCCCATGCGGCCGCCGGCACCTACGATGCCAATACGTGTTGCGTTCATTTACTGGAATCCAAACATGCTCAAAAAGCGCTGGAAATAACCCGGCTCCTGGCGCGGCGGCAGGGGCTTGTTGGCTGCCTCCCCGGACAGGGAGCCCAGATCGACCAGGCGGCTCTTGTTGACCGGCGCCGTCAGTTCGCTGGTTTCAGCCACGTCAACATCGCCACCGACGCGCTCCAGACGCCCGTCGGCATCGAAGAAGACGA
The DNA here is from genome assembly GCF_022012295.1 of Dechloromonas hankyongensis. GTDB lineage: Bacteria > Pseudomonadota > Gammaproteobacteria > Burkholderiales > Rhodocyclaceae > Azonexus > Azonexus hankyongensis. The sequence continues at coordinate 1,533,443 of NZ_JAKLTN010000001.1, read as the reverse complement.
CGAATTTGCGCGACTCGACCTTGCCGGTCTGCCCGTTGCGGTAGCTATAGACGTAATCCCAGCGCTGCTGGTGGAAAATATCGGCAACCATCGGCGTGCCGAGCACGAAACGCACCTGATCGCGGGTTTGCCCCGGTTTCAACTGGGCAACCATCTCCTGCGTCAGGACATTGCCTTGCTGGATATCGATCTTGTATTCGTTGATAAAGCCCGGCTTCCAAGAACAGGCGGCGATAAGCACACAGGAGAGAGCAAGGAGCGTAAGTCGGGAACGGCGCATTCGGAATTCCGGGTTTTTGAATCGGCTTTGAAGCGGTATATCATACCCGAAATCGGCATCTCGCCCTGACAGAACTATTTCCGGAATCCCTGCAATGACCGATCCGCAAAGCCTCAAGAATATGGGGCTGAAAGCTACATTCCCCCGACTGAAGATTCTCGAACTGTTCGAGAAAAGCACCCAGCGGCACATGACGGCCGAAGATGTCTATCGCATGCTGCTTGCCGAAAATATGGATATCGGACTGGCCACCGTCTATCGCGTGCTGACCCAGTTCGAACAGGCAGGCCTGCTCGAACGCCATTTCTTCGAATCCGGCAAAGCGGTATTCGAAGTCAATCGCGGCAAGCACCACGACCACCTGGTCTGCGTCGAATGCGGCAAGGTCGAAGAATTCTACGACCCCGAAATCGAGAAGCGCCAGAATGCGGTGGCCGAGGAACGTGGCTTCACGATTCAGGATCACGCCCTGTATATCTACGGCCGTTGCGCCGGCTGCGGCAGCAAGAAAGCCTAATCCCCGACCATGCCCGATTTCGTTGCTGCACATGCGGCGGCTTGGCTGTCTTCGGCCGGAGCGACCTATTTACTGATCGCCCTGGCCGAATTCGGCGACAAAAGCCAGCTCGTGTGCATGACGCTGGCCGCCCGCCATCGCGGCCTGCCGGTGGTCATCGGGGCGGTCGCCGCATTCGCCATCCTCAACCTGCTCGCGGTGCTGTTCGGCGCCGCGGTCGCTGCCTGGCTGCCGGAATGGGCGGTAACCCTGGCCGTCGCCATGCTCTTCGCTTTTTTCGGCGTGCAGGCCCTGCGCTTCGAGGAGGAGGACGATGATGAGGAAATCGAGGAAAAGCCCGGCCACGGCATCGTCGCGACCACTTTTCTGATGATTTTTGTCGCCGAATTTGGCGACAAGACGCAGATTGCCGTCGCCGGCATGGGCAGCGCTGCGGCGCCCGCCGCCACCTGGGTCGGCGCCACGCTGGCCCTGGCCACGACATCGGTGCTCGGCGTCTATGCCGGCCGGCGCTTTCTGCAGCGGCTGCCGCTGAACTGGATACACCGCGTCAGCGGAGTATTTTTCCTGGTGCTGGCGCTGCTCGCCGCACTGCGCCTGTTCGGCCTGATCTGATTTTGGGTCGCGGCTGGCCGCTCAGGCCAGAACCCGGAGGTTCAGCAGTTCCCGGGCATGCTGCAAGGTGATGTCGGTGATTTCGACACCACCGAGCATACGGGCGATTTCCTGGACGCGGCCATCATCGTCTAGCGGCCGGATGGCACTCAGCGTCGCCCCATTGCGCGTCGCCTTGCTAACCTGCCACTGCCAGTTGGCCTGGGCCGCCACTTGCGGCAGATGGGTGACGCACAGCACCTGCCGCTCGCTGCCCAGTTCCCGCAACAGTCGACCGACGATTTCCGCCACGCCGCCGCCGATACCAACGTCGACTTCGTCGAAAATCAGGGTCGGCACGCTGGCCGAACGCGAGGTCAGCACCTGGATGGCCAGGCTGATACGCGACAACTCGCCGCCCGAGGCAACCTTGGCCAGCGGTTTGGCTTCGTTGCCGGCCAGGCCGCCGATGCGGAACTCGACCTGCTCCAGACCATAGACGGCTCCACCCGCGACGGCCGGCAGGGCCACTTCGAAACGGCCGGAGGACAGGGCCAGCTGCCGCATCACTTCGCTGACCGCTTTGCCCATCTCGGCGGCAGCCTTCTTGCGCCCCGCCGACAGCTTGCCGGCCACCGACAGATAAGCCTGCTGCGCTGTCGCCACCTTGGCCTCCAGCGCCGCCAGATCAGCCGATTCGTCGAGTTCGGCCAGGCGCTGGCGCCAGCCAGCGAGCAGACCGGGCAGTTCCGGCGGCTGGACGCGGAATTTGCGGGCATTGGTCATCACCGCATCCATGCGGCGCTCGACTTCGGCCAGCCGGGACGGATCGAGATCGACGCGGTCGGCATAGCGGCGCAGGGTCGATACGGCTTCGGACAGCTCGGCCTGTACCGAACCGAGCAGTTCGGCCACTTCGGCCAGCGCCGGATCGTACTCGGCCAGACCGGCCAGGCGGTCGGCCACGCTGTCGATCTGCCGTTCGCACGCGGCATCGTCTTCAGCCAGCACGGCGAGCGCGTACTGCGCGCCCTCGATCAGGCTGGCGGCATGGCCCAGGCGACGGTGTTCGACATCGAGCGTCGCCCATTCGTCGTCGCCAAAGGCCAGTGCGTCGAGTTCGCCGATCTGCCATTGCAACTGCTCACGTTCGCGCTGCAGGGCCTCGACGCCCTCGCTGGCGCCGCGCAGGGCTTGTTCGGCATCGCGCCAGGTTTTCCACGCCACACCGACCTCACGCACCGTCGCCCCCAGCCCAGCGTGGGCATCGAGCAAGGCGCGCTGGGCATCGTTCCGCAGCAGCGACTGGTGGGCATGCTGGCCATGGATATCGACCAGCCATTCGCCGACTTCGCGCAACTGCTGGACGGTGGCCGGCGAACCGTTGATGTAGGCGCGCGAGCGGCCGCCGGCATCGACCACGCGGCGTAGCATCAGCTCATTGTCGGCATCGAGATCGTTGGCGGCCAGCCAGGCGGCGACCTCGGGCAAGGGGGCTACATCGAAGGTCGCCGCCACTTCGGCCCTGTCGCAGCCGGAACGGACCACGCCGGCGTCGGCCCGCTCGCCCAGAGCGAGGGCCAGTGCATCGATCAGGATCGATTTGCCGGCCCCGGTCTCCCCGGTCAATGCGCCGAAACCGTTGGAAAACTCGAGTTCCAGCCGGTCGACAATGACGAAATCCTTGATGGTCAGGTGCTGCAGCATCAGGGTCCTTTCGGCCGTTCGCTCCACTGCAGCTTCTGGCGCAGCATGGCGAAATAGCTGTAGCCCGGCGGGTGCAGGAAGCAGATGGTGTGTTCGGAGCGGCGCAGACGCACGCAATCGCCGGGCAACAGGTCGAGCGTGACCTGGCCGTCGAAGTGCACGCGCGGATCGTCGGCGGTGGCGATGCGCAGTTCGATATCGGTATTGTCGTTGACGATGATCGGCCGGTTGGTCAGCGCGTGCGGGCACAGCGGCACCAGCGCGATGCCGGTCAGCGTCGGATTGAGAATGGGGCCGCCGGCCGACATCGAATAGGCGGTCGACCCGGTCGGCGTCGACACGACCATGCCGTCCGCCCGCAGGTTGTAGATGAATTCGCCGTTGATGAACAACTCGAATTCGATCATCCGACCAATGGCGCCCTTGTCGATCACCACGTCGTTGAGCGCCATGTTGGAGGCGATTTCCTTGCCGTCGCGCGTCACCTCGGCCGCCAGCAGCATCCGGTTCTCCGGCGTGAAGCGGCCGTCGAGCAGGTCGTCCATGCAGGTCAGCATGTCATCGCGGGCAATGTCGGTCATGAAGCCGAGGCGCCCCTGGTTCACGCCGACCAGCGGCACGCAGTAGCGCGCCAGGCGGCGCGCCGCGTTGAGCATGGTGCCGTCGCCGCCAAGCACGATGGCAAGGTCGGCATGAGCGCCGATGTCGTTGAAGCCGCAGGTCACCCAGCGCGACAAATCGACTTTCTTGCCGATATTCTCGGAAGTTTCGCGTTCGATGAACACCGAGGCACCGCGCTCATAGAGGTATTCGGCCAGCCGGCGCAGCGACTCGGCAATCTCCTGGCTATGGTATTTGCCGACCAGCGCGATGGTCCGGGGAGAGCGATAGGATGTAAAGCCTCGGTTCATGGGGCTGAATTCTTGCATAAAAAACGGCTTGCAGCGCTGGCCCCGGTTTTTTGTACAATCCGGACATGCTTGATGAACGCGCCCGCACCCTGCTAAAGACACTGGTCGAACACTACATTGCCGACGGGCAACCGGTCGGTTCGCGTGCGCTGTCCAAGTTTTCCGGCCTCGATCTGTCGCCGGCCACTATCCGCAACGTGATGGCCGACCTCGAGGAGGCCGGCTTCGTGGCCAGCCCGCACACCTCGGCCGGCCGCGTGCCGACGGCCCGTGGTTACCGCTTGTTTGTCGACAGCCTGCTCACCGTGCAGCCGATGGAAGCCCGGCAGATGGGCCAGATGGAAGAGGCACTGCATGGCCGTCCGTCCAGCCAGATCATTGCCAGCGCCTCGCAACTGCTGTCCAGCCTGACGCATTTTGCCGGCGTCGTCATCGCACCGCGCCGGCCAAGCAGCCGCATCCGGCAGATCGAATTCCTCAGCCTGTCGGAAAAGCGCATTTTGCTCATCATCGTCACCGCCGACGGCGACGTGCAGAACCGCATCATTTCGACCGACAAGGCCTACACGCCGGCCGAACTGGTCAGCGCCGCCAACTACCTGACGCAGAATTTCGCCGGGCTCGATTTCGAACAGATGCGCCTGCGCCTATCGGCCGAAATCCGGCAGTTGCGCGACGACATCAAGCCGCTGATGACCCTCGCCCTCGAGGCGGGCGATGCGGCGATGACCGAAAGCGCCACGCCTTACGTCATTTCCGGCGAAAGGAACCTGCTCGATGTCGAGGAACTGTCGTCGAATATGAAACGGCTGCGCGAACTGTTCGACCTGTTCGAGCAGCGCTCCAGCCTGATGCGCCTGCTCGACGTCTCGAACAGCGCCGAAGGCGTGCAGATCTTCATCGGCGGCGAATCGGGCATCGCCCCGCTCGACGAATGCAGCGTCATCGCCGCACCCTACGCCGTCGACGGCCAGGTGGTCGGCTCGGTCGGCGTCATCGGCCCGACCCGCATGGCCTACGAGCGCGTCATCCCCATCGTCGATATCACCGCCCGCCTGCTGTCCAGCGCCCTTTCCACCAAATCGGATAACTGATGTCCCGTTTTCTTGCGGAACCGCCGCACCATCACGGCACCCCGGCGACTACCGCCGTCGTCCTCGTCAACCTCGGCACCCCGGATGCGCCGACCGCCCCGGCCCTCAAGCGCTACCTCAAGGAATTCCTATCCGATCCGCGCGTCGTCGAGATCCCCAAGCCGCTGTGGTGGCTGATCCTGAACGGCATCATCCTCAACCTGCGTCCGAAGAAATCGGCCGCCAAGTACGCCACAGTCTGGATGCCCGAAGGTTCGCCGCTGCGTGTGCATACCGAGCGCCAAGCCAAGCTGCTCAAGGGCCTGCTCGGCCAGCGCGGCCACCAACTGACCGTCACCTGGGCGATGCGCTACGGTTCGCCGTCCATTCCCGATGTCCTCGCCCACCTGAAGGCCCAGGGTGCCAGCCGCATCCTGATTGTGCCGATGTACCCGCAATACGCCGCCAGCACGACTGCAACCGTGGGCGACGCCTGTTCGGCCTGGCTGCTGCGGACCCGCAACCAGCCCGAGATGCGCTTCGTGCGTAATTTTCACGACCAGGATGGTTATCTGGCAGCGCTCGAGAAATCGGTCCGCCGGCACTGGCAGGTCATCGGCGCACTCGGCGACAACGATCGCCTGCTCATCAGTTTCCACGGCCTACCCAAGCGCAGCCTCGATCTCGGTGACCCCTACTTCTGCGAATGCCAGAAGACCGGGCGCCTGCTCGCCGAACGCCTGAACCTGAAGCCGGAACAATTCCAGATCTGCTTCCAGTCGCGGTTCGGGAAGGCTGAATGGCTGCAACCCTACACCGCGCCGACCCTGCACCAATGGGGAACGCAGGGAATTCGCCGCGTTGACGTGCTGTGCCCCGGCTTTGTTGCCGATTGCCTGGAAACGCTGGAGGAAATCGCCCAGGAAGGCCGTGACGATTTCCTGGAGGCGGGCGGCAAGGAATACCACTACATTCCGGCGCTCAACGAAGACGACGCCTGGATCAAGGCCCTGGCCGACCTGGCCGAACAGCACCTGGCCGGCTGGCCAACCCGGACGGCCGTCGATCCGCAGGCTTTGGAAACCAGCGCCGGCCAGGCCATCAAGCTCGGCGCCCGCGCTTAACCCGGCTTGAATTTCCAGGCATCGCCCATACATCAGAAAAACCTGATGCATGGAGTTTAAAATGCCTGAAAGCCTGCACGTCGTCTGCCCGCACTGTTCGGCGGTCAATCGCATTCCCTCGGCCAAGCTTGGCGATGCGCCGCAATGCGGACAATGCAAGCGGCCGCTATTCACCGGCGAACCGCTGGCACTGGGCAGCGCTCAATTCGACCGTCACATTGTGCGCAGCGACCTGCCGGTAGTCGTCGATTTCTGGGCACCGTGGTGCGGCCCGTGCCGGACGATGGCGCCGACCTTCCACCAGGCCGCCATCGACATCGAACCCTATGCCCGTCTGGTCAAGGTCGATACCGAAGCCGAACCGCAACTCGCCGCCCGTTTCAACATCCGCAGCATTCCAACCCTCGCCATATTTTTGCATGGTCGCGAAATCGCCCGCCAGAGCGGCGCAACAGACCTTGGCACGCTGAAACGCTGGCTGCAGCCGCATCTTTACAAGCCTTAACTTCCGCTCCCGGCCGCCGTTAACAATGTCTCATCAAGCATTGTGCGGAGGCCGCCATGAAAATCGTCAGTTCCTGCCTGCAAATGGCATCTTCGCATGCCAGCCTGCAGCAGCACGAAGTCCGGGAACAGCTGTCGATGTGGGCCGGGGATCGCCCCGGGCGCCGCGATCAAGCCGCGCCTCCGGCCCAGGACAGGGGGCACGACAGGGTTCACCTTTCGGACGCCGGGAAGGCTGCCGCGGCCAAAGATACCTCGGCGCCGCCCAGCGACGACGATACCGGCAAGGGCGATCCGCGGATGACACTGATCCGCTCCCTGATCGAACTGTTGACCGGGCGCCGGCTCCAGGTATTCAACGCCAGCGACATCAAAGCTGCCGACAGTGACGCACCGCCCCCCGAAGCGCCACCAGCGGCGCCAGCGCCAACGGCCACCCAAGCCCCACCGGCCGGTTGGGGAATAAGCTACGACCGCCACGAAAGCTACAGCGAAGCCGAGCAGACCACTTTCTCGGCCAGCGGCAAGGTGACCACCGCCGACGGGCGCGAGATCGATTTTTCGCTGCAACTAGCGATGTCGCGCTCCTACCACGCGGAGTCCGACGTCAGCCTGCGTCTGGGCGACGCGGCGAGGAAAACCGACCCACTGGTCCTGAATTTCTCCGGAACTGCCGCGCAACTCACCGACCAGCGCTTTTCCTTCGACCTAAATGCCGACGGGCAGGCCGAGCAGATCAATTTCGTCGCACCGGGCAGCGGCTTCTTGGTCTTCGATCGCAATGGCGATGGCAAGATCAACGACGGCAGCGAACTGTTCGGTCCGACCACCAATGATGGCTTCCAGGAACTCAGCGCGCTGGACAGCGACCGCAATGGCTGGATTGACGAAAACGACCCGGCCTTCAATCAGTTGCAGATCTGGACCCGCTCCGGGGACGGCAGCGATCAGTTGCAATCGCTTGCCGCATCCGGGGTAGGCGCCCTTTCGCTGAGCCGCGTTTCAACACCTTTTGACATAAAAAATAATGACAACCAGTTACTTGGACAAATTCGCAATTCTGGAATTTTTTTGCAGGAGAGCGGCGCGGCTGGCACAATCCAGCAAGTCGATTTAACCGCCTGATAAATAAAAGCGGTATTTGGGAGGAAATAAGGCAATGCCGCGCATCGCAGATTTGAAGATTTGGGTTCGTATCACCGCTGCCATCTGGGTCGTTCTGGCCATCATCTGGGCCGGTGCCATCGTCTGGACAACCCAGGTCAATCGGGAAACGGCCATCCGCCAGGCGAAGGATTTTTCGCAAAGCATCCATGAAATGACCATGGCCGGCCTGACCGGCATGATGATCACCGGCACCGTCGGCCAGCGCGAGGTTTTCCTCGACCAGATCAAGCAACTGTCGATCATCAAGGATCTGCACGTCGCCCGCAGCGACGCCGTCGTCAAGCTGTTCGGCCCGGACACCAAGCACAAGCGCGAACTCGATGCCGTCGAAAAGCAGGTCATGACTTCGGGCCAACCCTACGTTTCGGTGGAAAGCGCCAATGGCAGCTCCTACCTGCAGGTCATCAACCCAACCAAGGCGTCGAAGAACTATCTCGGCAAGGACTGCATCATGTGCCATCAGGTGCCCGACGGCACCGTGCTCGGCGTGGTCAGCATGAAGGTGTCGCTCGATTCCGTCGAATCCGAAGTGTCCGCCTTCCGCGTCAAGATCGCCGGGGTCGCCCTCGGCGCCCTGGGCGCCTTGCTGGTCATCATCTATCTGATCACCCACCATTTCGTGACCACCCCCCTCGACGAGTTGCGCAAGGGCCTCAGCGACATCGCCCGCGGCGAAGGCGACCTGACGCGTCGCCTGCCGGTCAAGGGGCGCGACGAAGTCGGCCAGTCGGCCATCGTTTTCAACGAAATGATGGAAAACTTCAACCAACTGGTCCGTCAGGTCCGCGACGCGGCCAGCCAGCTATCGACCCGGGTCGGCGCCCTGTCCGACAATGCCGACCGGGTGAGCCAGAGCTCGCACCAGCAGAACGAGAAATCGGGTCTGGCGGCCACGGCCGTCGAGGAACTGGTGGTGAGCATCGCCTCGATCGCCCAGAGCGCCGAGCATGTCCAGCATCAGTCGCAGGAAAGCCTGGCCCGCGCCACCGAAGGCGGCCGCAACCTGGACGTCCTGCTCGGCGAAATGACCGTCGTTGAACGGGCGGTCAAGGAAATGGCCGACTCGGTGAACAACTTCGTACACAACACCGAAGCGATCACGCAAATGACCCGCGAGGTGAAGGACATTGCCGAACAGACCAATCTGCTGGCGCTGAACGCCGCCATCGAAGCTGCCCGCGCCGGTGAACAGGGCCGCGGTTTCGCGGTGGTCGCCGACGAGGTACGCAAGCTGGCCGAGAAGTCCTCGCGCTCGGCGAGCGAAATCGACGCCATCACCGCCAAGCTGAGCGCCCAGTCGGTTTCTGTCCGGCGCAGTATCGAGGAAGGCCTGGAGCACCTCGAAAACAGCCAGTCGGCCGTCACCTCGGTGTCCAGCGTCCTGCAGGCAACCAACGGTTCGGTCGCCGAAGTCGGTCACGGCCTCGATGCCATCGCCTCGGCCACCGAACAGCAGCGCCGCCTGTCCGGCGACGTCGAAACCAGCATCGAGGCGATTGCCGGCATGGCCCGCGAAAACTCCGGTACGGTGGAGCAGACGGCAGGTGCCGCCCACGATCTCAAGCGCCTGGCCGACAGCCTGGCCGGCCTGGTCGGCCGCTTCAAGGTCTAAGCGGAACCGGCAACGAACAAACGGCCTCGCAAGAGGCCGTTTTCACATTGGCGACAGCTCGAGATCGAGCCCGCCCCCGGGCTTGGACGAGCCACCGATCTTCGATGCATTAACACTCTGCACGGCCGGCAAGCCCTGGGCGGCGGCGATCCGGTTCACTTCGCGCATCCGCTTGATCATCCGGCCGAGCAGGGCATTACGGATGCGTTCGAGCAATTCCTCGGACGACAGGGCCAGCGCGGCAGCGTTGATTTCGAGGAACAGCGTCGGCTCCAGCGTGACGGCGGTTGAACAGCGCAAATCGCTGGACGGATGCAGGAAAGCGACTTCGCCGACCGGCTCGCTGGTCCCCAGGCGACACAGCGCCTTGCCTTCGATCGATATTTCCACCGAGCCGGAAATGATCACGCCAAAGAATCTGTTGCGATCGCCCTCGCGCACCAGCGCCACGTTGGGCGACACTTCGCGCCATACGCCAACGCGCAGCACTTCCCAGATTTCGATGTTCTCGAATTCGGTGAAAAATTCCAGCTTGCGCAGGGTTTCGAAGTGCCGGGTGTCCTCGACCGTCAAATCTTCATCGACCAGCTGGTAGCGCACCGCCGACAGGTCCTTGGCCATTTCGGCCCCGTTCCGGTAGCGGTTGTAGAGATCCTTTTCCAGCGCCCGCTTCAGGATGGCATTCAGCCCTTCCGGCAGGTCGGGGCGCAGCGAGGTGACGGCCGGCGCATCGGTATTGACGATGCGGTAGATCAGCGTCGCCTGGTTGTTGGCGCGAAACGGCAGGCGGCCGGTCAGCAACTGGAAGAGCAGGACGCCGAGCGAATAGAGGTCGGTCTTCTGATTGAGCGGATAGCCCTTGACCTGCTCCGGCGACATGTAGGCCGGCGAACCGACCCCCATGATGAAGGTCGAATCCCGGTCAAGATCCTTGTTCATGTTCAGGGCCAGGCCGAAATCGGCGATCTTCGCCTCGTCGTCGGCGGCGACCATGATGTTGGCCGGCTTGATGTCGCGGTGGATAATGCCCTGCCGGTAGGCGGCATCGAGCGCCATGCAGCATTTGAAAATGATGCCGATGACCCGGTGCATCGGCAGCAGCTTGTCGATACGGGTGTGGTCCTCGAGCGAGAATCCCTTCACGTACTCCATCGCCAGATAGGCGAAATCCTGCTCGACCACCGCTTCATGGACACGGACGATATTGGGGTGATTGAGGCGCTGCGAAACCATGCCCTCGTTCTGGAACAACTTGCGCATGCGGCGCGACATTGCCCCGCCGTCCGACCCGAAACGAATCACTTTGACGGCAACCTGGCGATCCTGATCCGGGTCGTCGCAGAGATAGACCGTTGCGGTCGCCCCCTTGCCCAACTCGCGAACCACGCGGTACTTGCCGATTGTTTCCATTGTCGATAACTGAAAAACGCAGGGAATTATCCTAGCACGCCACCCGGCGGGCGACGGCAGTTTCCGGTGCAAAGAAATATCGAACAGGGGCTTGAAAACCGACGTAGCGCCCCCAGATACCGAACAGCTTTTTTGGAGAAATGCGCATGTCCAACCCCGAAAACGTCCAGGAACCCATGCTGGGCAACGAACCCGCCACCGAACAACCGGTCGCCGAACCGACTGTAGACAACGTCGACACCATCCCGAGCATCGAGGAGCAGTTCAAGGCACTCGAATTGAAGGCCGCCGAGCACTATGACGCCTGGCTGCGCGCCAAGGCCGAAGGAGAAAATATCCGCCGCCGTGCTCAGGAAGACATTTCCAAGGCCCACAAGTTCGCCGTCGAAAAATTTGCCGGCGAACTGCTGGCCGTCAAGGACAGCCTGGAAGCCGCCCTCGCCGTGCAGGAACAGACTGTCGAAAGCTTCAAGTCCGGCGTCGAGCTGACCCTCAAGCAACTGGTTTCCGCCTTCGAGAAGAATGCGCTGAACGAGGTCAATCCGGTCGGCGAGAAATTCGACCCGCACAAGCATCAGGCGATCGGCATGGTCGATTCCGAGCAGGAAGCCAATACCGTGGTCACCGTGCTGCAGAAGGGCTACACCATTGCCGAACGCACCTTGCGCCCGGCCCTGGTCATGGTCGCCAAGGGCAAATAAATCACTTGAAATCCGGGGCCCAGCCCCCAATTCACGAACATCGGCAATTCATTTTTTAGGAAATACATCATGGGCAAGATCATCGGTATCGACCTCGGCACCACCAACTCCTGCGTCGCCATCATGGAAGGCGGCCAGCCGAAGGTCATCGAAAACGCGGAAGGTGCACGCACCACCCCGTCCATCATCGGTTACACCGAAGACGGCGAAATCCTGTGCGGTGCCCCGGCCAAGCGCCAGGCCGTGACCAACCCGAAGAATACGCTGTACGCCGTCAAGCGCCTGATCGGCCGCCGTTTCGAAGAGAAGGAAGTGCAGAAGGACATCGCCCTGATGCCCTTCAAGATCGTCAAGGCCGACAACGGCGACGCCTGGGTTGAAGCCCGCGACAAGAAGATCGCGCCGCCGCAGGTTTCCGCCGAAGTGCTGCGCAAGATGAAGAAGACTGCTGAAGACTACCTCGGCGAAGAAGTCACCGAAGCCGTCATCACCGTGCCAGCCTACTTCAACGACAGCCAGCGCCAGGCCACCAAGGACGCCGGTCGCATCGCCGGCCTCGAAGTCAAGCGCATCATCAACGAGCCGACCGCCGCTGCTCTTGCTTTCGGCATGGACAAGGTCGCCGGCCACGACAAGAAGATCGCCGTTTATGACCTCGGCGGCGGTACCTTCGACATCTCCATCATCGAAATCGCCGACGTCGATGGCGAAAAGCAATTCGAAGTTCTGGCCACCAATGGTGACACCTTCCTCGGCGGTGAAGACTTCGACCAGCGCCTGATCGATTACATCATCGACGAATTCAAGAAGGAATCCGGCGTCGACCTGAAGAAGGACGTGCTGGCCCTGCAACGCCTGAAGGAAGCCGCCGAAAAGGCCAAGATCGAGCTGTCCTCCAGCCAGCAGACCGAAATCAACCTGCCCTACATCACCGCCGACGCCTCCGGCCCGAAGCACCTGGCCCTGAAGATCACCCGCGCCAAGTTCGAGTCGCTGGTCGACGAACTGATCGAGCGTACCGTCGCCCCGTGCGTCACCGCGCTGAAGGATGCCGGCTGCAAGATCAGCGACATCGACGACGTCATCCTGGTCGGCGGCCAGTCGCGCATGCCGAAGGTCCAGGAGAAGGTCAAGGAAGTGTTCGGCAAGGAGCCGCGCAAGGACGTGAACCCGGATGAAGCCGTCGCCGTCGGCGCTGCCATCCAGGGCGGCGTGCTGCAGGGCGAAGTCAAGGACGTGCTGCTGCTCGACGTCACCCCGCTGTCGCTCGGCATCGAAACCCTGGGCGGCATCATGACCAAGCTGATCCAGAAGAACACGACCATCCCGACCAAGGCCTCGCAAGTCTTTTCGACTGCCGATGACAACCAGTCGGCCGTGACCATCCATGTGCTGCAGGGCGAGCGCGAAGTCGCCACAGGCAACAAGAGCCTCGGCCAGTTCAACCTGGAAGGCATCCCGCCGGCCCCGCGCGGCACGCCGCAGATCGAGGTCATCTTCGACATCGACGCCAACGGCATCATGCACGTCACCGCCAAGGACAAGGCCACCGGCAAGGAAAACAAGATCACCATCAAGGCCAACTCCGGCCTGAGCGAAGAAGAAATCCAGCGCATGGTGAAGGACGCCGAGCTGCACGCCGAAGAGGACAAGAAGGCGCACGAGCTGGCCGATGCCCGCAACCAGGCCGACGGCATGGTGCACATGGTCAAGAAGTCGCTGACCGAGTACGGCGACAAGTTGGAAGCCTCTGAGAAGGAAGCCATCGAGAAGGCGATCAAGGATGTCGAGGAAGTCCTGCGCGACGGCGACAAGGAAGTCATCACCGCCAAGACCGAAGCCCTCTCCGCCGCTGCCCAGAAGCTGGGCGAAAAGATGTACGCCCAGCAGCAGGCTGAAGGCGCTGCCGCCGGTGCGGACGCTGCCGGTGCCCAGCCGCAGGGCGAGAAGACCGTCGAAGGCGATGTCGTCGATGCCGAATTCACGGAAGTGAACAAGGACAAGAAGTAATCCAGACGCAACGCCCCGGCGCCGAGCCTTCCGGAACCCTCCGGCGGCGCTCGGCGCCTTTGTCACATGACGGGTATAAGAAATGTCAAAACGCGATTTTTACGAAATCCTCGGCGTCAACCGCGACGCATCGGACGACGAGATCAAGAAGGCCTACCGCAAGCTGGCCATGAAGCACCATCCGGACCGCAATCCGGACAACCCGGCGGCCGAGGAGAAATTCAAGGAAGCCAAGGAAGCCTACGAAATCCTGTCGGATAGCCAGAAGCGCGCCGCCTACGACCAGTACGGCCACGCCGGCGTCGACCCGCAAGCCGGCATGGGCGGCGGTTTCGGCGGCGGTAGCGGCGGTTTCGCCGATGCCTTCGGCGGCATATTCGACGAAATTTTTGGTGGCCGCGCCGGCGGCAGTGGCGGCGGCGGCCGCTCCAACATCTATCGTGGCGCCGACCTGCGCTACAACCTGGAAATCACGCTGGAACAGGCGGCGCACGGCACGGAAACCAAGATCCGCATCCCGACCATGGAAGTCTGCGAGCCGTGCAACGGCTCCGGCGCCAAGCCGGGCACCCAGCCCAAGACCTGCCCGACCTGTAACGGTTCCGGCCAGGTCCGCCTGCAGCAGGGCTTCTTCTCGATCCAGCAGACCTGCCACAAGTGCCATGGCACCGGCCGCTTCATTGCCGATCCGTGCAAGTCCTGTGGTGGCGCCGGCCGCATCAAGCAGCACAAGACCCTGGCCGTCAAAATCCCGGCCGGCGTCGATGAAGGTGATCGTATCCGGCTCGCCGGCGAAGGCGAACATGGCGTCAATGGAGGCCCGCCGGGCGACCTGTACGTGCAGATCCACCTCAAGCAGCATGCCGTTTTCCAGCGCGACCACAACGACCTGCATTGCGAAATGCCGATCTCCTTCACCACCGCAGCGCTGGGTGGTGAAATCGAGATTCCGACCCTGGACGGTGCCGCGGCGATCAAGATTCCTTCGGAAACCCAGTCCGGCCGCGTCTTCCGCCTGCGCGGCAAGGGCATCAAGGGGGTACGCAGCCACGCGCACGGCGACCTGATGTGCCACGTCGTGGTCGAAACCCCGGTGAACCTGACCGACCGCCAGAAGGAACTGTTGCGCGAGCTTGAGGAATCGAGCAAGGACAACAGCGCCAAGCACAATCCGCGCTCCAAGTCGTGGATGGACAAGGTCAAGGAGTTTTTTGGGGATTGATCTCCTGACTATCTGATTCAATCGACAAGCGATCCGCGAGCAATCCCGGATCGCTTTATTTTTTCCGAAACGCTTGTCCGCAACATTCCAGGGCGGGAAATGTTGCATTTTTGGACTGAAATAGATCCTTCAAACACAAAACCCCCATAAAAACGTTTTTCCGAGACAACGACAGGCGTTTCCACCCCTATAATTAAAAGCTTATTCCGGCACTCGATAGCGAGAAACCCCATGAATGCGATACGCCGTATCCTGTCAGCCTGCCTGATCGGCATGACGATCTGCCACGCCGCCTTCGCCGAAACCGGCGTCACCGACACCACGATCACCCTCGGCATGTCGGTCCCGCTGACCGGACCGGCCAGCGCCCATGGGCAGGAATTGAAAAACGTCATCACCGCCTATTTCGACCAGGTGAACAAAAGCGGCGGCATCAACGGCCGCAAGCTGCAGCTGACGGTGCTCGACGATGGCTACGATCCGGAAAAGGCGGTCGCCAACACCAGGACGCTGATCGAGACCAACAAGGTCTTCGCCCTAGTCGGCTACTACGGCTCGACGGCGATGACCGAGGCCATGAACAAGGTCTTCGGCCCGGCCAAGGTGCCGCTGATTGGCGGCATCTCAGGCGCCATGCCGCTGCGCCAGCCGCCGGCCGGCAATCCGAACAATCGCTACCTGTTCATTCAGCGCGCCAGCTATGCCGACGAGGCCGAGGCCATCGGCACCCAACTGGCCACCCTGGGCCTGAAGAACATCGCCGTCTTCTACCAGAACGACGCTTTCGGCCAGGCCGGCCTCGACGGGCTGACCAATGCGCTGAAGAAGCACAACCTGACTCCATCCGCCACCGGCACTGTGGAGCGCAATTCAGACGACATCGGCAAGGCCCTGGAATCGATTGCCAAGGTCAATCCGCAGGCTGTGGTGATGGTCACCCTCCACAAACCGACGGCCGCCATGGTCAAGGCGCTGCGCAAGGCCAACCAGAGTCCGATGTTCATGACCCTGTCGCCAGTCGGCGCCGAGCAGCTGAACCAGGAACTGGCCGCCGACGCCCGCGGCATCGGCATTTCCCAGGTCATGCCCTTCCCGTGGAACGACACGCTGCCGGTCGCCCGGGAGTACCAGCACTTTGTCGGCAAGCAAGGCCCTTACTCCTACATGAGCATGGAAGGCTTCATCATTGCCAAACTGGCGGTCGAGGGCATCCGCCGCGCCGGCGGCAAGGATCTGTCGCGTGAAAAGCTGATTGCCTCGCTCGAAGGGCTGAATCAGGATTTCGGCGGCTACCGCGTCAACTTCGGCCCCAACAACCATGCCGGTTCGCAATATGTCCAGCTGACCGTGATCGGTGCCGGCGGCAAGCTGATCAAGTAAGCAACCCGGATACCTTGCAAGCAAAGGGCTGGCCCTGCGGTGCCGGCCCTTTTTTTGCCGCTCGTCGGGTCACCCACCATTCAGGCAAGCCAACCAAACCTTGTAAGCAAATTGTCAGGAAACAGGACCATTCTCCGCAAATCTAAAAAAATGCCATTACTACAAAATGCAACGGAGAAGACAATGAAATCACTACGCAAAGCGCTTTTCGCCGGAATGCTGGCACTGGGCTTGGCCCACGCCCACGCCGAGGATGGGGTGACCGACACCAGCATCACGCTCGGCATGTCGTCGCCCTTCACCGGGCCGAATGGCCTGTACGGCATGCAGATGCGCGAAGCGATGACGGCCTACTTCGATCAGATCAACAAAGGCGGCGGCATCAACGGCCGCAAGATCGAGCTGATCACCCTGGACGACGGCTACGAAACTGATCGCACGCTGGCCAATACCAAGACGCTGATCCAGGAGAAGAAGGTTTTCGCCCTGATGGGCTATTACGGCTCGTCGCCGACGACCGAAGCGATGAACAAGGTTTTCGGCCCGGCCAAGGTACCGCTGGTCGGCACCATTTCCGGCGCCGGCACGCTGCGCGAGCCCATCTCAGCCAATCCGAACAGCCGCTACATGTTCAACATCCGCGCCAGCTACGCCGACGAAGCCGACGCCATCGTCAGCCAGATTCTGTCGCTCGGCCTGAAAAACATCGCCGTTTTTTACCAGAACGACGGTTTCGGCAAATCGGGGCTGGACGGCGTCACCAACGCCCTGAAGCGGGCCAATCTGGCGCCGGTCGCCGTCGGCACCGTCGAACGCAACTCGCTCGATGTCGCCAAGGCGGTCGAGGCGATCAGCAAGGTCACGCCGCAGGCCGTGGTGATGGTCACCCTGTACAAGCCGACGGCCGCGTTTGTCAAAGCCATGAAGCAAAGCGGCCAGTTCCCGATGTTTCTGACCCTGTCGCCGGTCGGCGGCGAGGTGCTGGCCCAGGAATTGGGCAACGAAGCGCGCGGCATTGGCATTTCGCAGGTCGTTCCCTACCCGTGGAACGACACCATCGGCATCGTCCGCGACTACCAGAAGCTGCTCGGCAAGCAGAAGGAAAAGCTTTCCTACTACGGCCTGGAAGGCTACATCACTGCCCGCCTGGTCATCGAAGGGATACGTAAAATGGGCAAGGACGTCAGCCGTGAAAAGCTGGTCAGCGCCCTGGAAGGCCTGCAGAACTTCGACCTCGGCGGATTCAAGGTCAGCTATGGCCCGAACAATCGCCAGGCCTCGCATTTCGTCGAACTGACCGTAGTCGGCTCAGGCGGCAAGGTCATCAAGTAATCCGCTTTGTCCCAGCAAAAAGCCCGTCTCGCGACGGGCTTTTTTCGTTCAGGCGCGCCGCCAGGTCGTTCCCTGCGGACTGTCGTCGAGGACGATGCCGGCCGCCTTCAATTCGTCGCGAATGCGGTCGGCTTCGGCGAAGTTCCGCCCCTTCTTGGCGGCGGCACGGTCAGCGATCATCTGGTCGATGGCTGCCTCGTCCAGGCCACCGGCCCCGGCGCCGCCTTGCAGATAGGCCATCGGCTCGCGCTCGAGCAGGCCGATCACCGCGCCCAGCGCCTTGAGCAGTCCCGACAGTTCGGCGCTCTTCTGGCGATTGGCTTCGGCGGCCAGTTCGAACAGCACCGAAATGGCGCCGTGCGAATCGAAATCCTCGTTCAGGGCCGCCGCAAAGCGGGCAGCAAAATCGTTCTGCCAGTCGACGGCCACTGCGGCGGCCGGCACGTCGCGCAGCGTGAAATACAGGCTGTCCAGGCTGCGCTTGGCATCGTCGAGATGGGCGTCGGAGTAATTCAGCGGGCTGCGGTAATGGGCGCGCAGGATGAAGAAGCGGACCACCTCGGCATCGAACTGTTCGAGCACCGTCCGGATAGTGAAGAAGTTGCCGAGCGACTTCGACATCTTCTCATTGTCGACGCGGACGAAGCCGTTGTGCATCCAGTAATTGACGAAATTGCAGCAGTTGGCGCCTTCCGACTGGGCGATCTCGTTCTCGTGGTGCGGGAATTGCAAATCCTGGCCGCCGCCGTGGATGTCGAAATGTTGGCCGAGCAGCTTGGAACTCATCGCCGAGCACTCGATGTGCCAGCCCGGACGGCCCTCGCCCCACGGCGATTGCCAGGCCGGCTCGCCCGGCTTGGCGTGTTTCCACAGCACGAAGTCAAGCGGGTCCTGCTTGGCCGAATCGACCTCGACCCGCTCGCCGGCACGCAGGTCGTCGAGCGACTTGCCGGACAACTTGCCGTAGCCGGGGAACTTGCGCACCGCGTAATTCACGTCGCCGTCGGTCGCCTGGTAGGCCAGGCCGTTGGTTTGCAGCTTGCCGATCAGATCGAGCATTTCCGGCACGTAGTCGGTGGCCCGCGGCTCGTGGTCCGGACGCAGAACACCGAGCGCATCGGCATCCTCGTGCATGTAGGCGATGAAGCGGTCAGTCAGTTGCTGGATCGTCTCGCCGTTCTCGATGGCGCGCTTGATGATCTTGTCGTCGATGTCGGTAATGTTGCGGACGTAGGTCACGTCGTAACCTGAGGCCTTCAGCCAGCGGTAGACCATGTCGAAAACCACCATTACCCGGGCGTGGCCGAGGTGGCAGTAGTCGTAGACCGTCATGCCGCAGACGTACATGCGGATCTTGCCGGGTTCGATCGGAGTGAACGATTGTTTTTCGCGCTTCAGCGAGTTGTAAATCTTTAGCATGCCGGGATGTTTTCAAGGCCACGCCGGGATGCGCAAAACTATGGATTCACCGGCGTTTTTGATAGAATCGAAGGATCGTATAACCCTGAAAAGTATAGCATAGCGATGACCTCTAGCTCCCTGTCCCAGTCCCGTTTTCGGCAACTCAAGACGTTGCGTGCAGTGGCAATCGGGCTGGCCATAGGCTTTGCCGCCCCGGCCTTTGCCGACAACCTGCCGGAAGTGCAACGCCTGATCAAGCAGGGCCAGTATCCGCAGGCCATGGAAAAGGTCGATGCCTACCTGAGCAGCCGTCCCAAGGACGCCCAGGGCCGCTTCCTGAAGGGTCTGATCTACACCGAGATGAACAAGCCGGCCGACGCCATCGCCGTGTTCACCAAGCTGTCCGAGGACTATCCGGAACTGCCGGAGCCGTACAACAACCTGGCCGTGCTCTATGCCCAGCAGAAGCAGTACGACAAGGCCCGTACGGCGCTGGAAATGGCCATAAGGACTCACCCGTCCTACGCCATCGCCTATGAAAATCTCGGCGACGTCTATGCGAAGCTGGCCAGCCAGGCCTACGACAAGGCCCTGCAGCTGGACAACTCCAACTCGGCGACCCAGAACAAGCTGGCGCTGATCCGCGACCTGATCTCCACCTCCGGCAAGGGCAACGTCAAGCCGCCTCAGCCTGCTGCCATGGCTACTCCCGCTCCGGCTCCCCAGCCGGCTCCGGCTGCCCCGGTGGCCGCCAAGCCGACGCCCCCGGCTTCCGCCACCATCGTCACTGCTACGGCCGGCGCTGCCGCCACACCGGCCGCACAGACCGCCGCACCGGCTCCGGTCGCCGCCGCAGCCCCGGCACCAGCCCCTGCCAAGCCTGCTGCGGCAGCCGCCGGTAGCGACGACGTCATCAAAGCCGTCAACGCCTGGGCCGACGCCTGGTCGCGCAAGGACATGAAGGCCTACCTCGGCGCCTATGCCAGCGACTTCGACACCCCCAAGGGCATGAGCCGCAAGGCCTGGGAGCAGGAACGCGAACAGCGCATCGCCGGCAAGGGGGGCAAGATTTCCGTCTCCGTCGACGCACCGCAGGTCAGCATCAACGGCGACAAGGCCACCGCCAAGTTCCGCCAACATTACAAGGCCACCGGCCTGTCCAGCTCGACGACCAAGACCCTGGTCCTGGTTCGCTCGGGTAGCAAGTGGCTGATCAAGGAAGAAAACGCTCGGTGAGGATAAAGATCCGCTATCTCCTGCTGGCTCTGGCCGCCACCGTTACCGCGGGGGCCGTAGCCAAGCTGTCGGATAAACCAGGAGATGCCAAGCCGGCGGGCAACTCGCCGGCTGCCCATACCCCGTTGGCCCGCAGCGCAACCGACGCGCTGGCCAAGACCTCGCCCTTTTCGGCCATGGTTTCCGATTCCGGCCCGGAAGAAACGCTGGCTCGCATCTTTGCCGAAATCGAAGCCAATCGCCTGAGCAATGCCCTGCAGCTGACCGAAGCCCTGCTCCGCCAGCATCCGAATTACCGTCTGGCAAATCTGATCAAGGGCGACCTGCTGCTCGCCAAGGCCCAGCCGATCCAGACCTTCGGCGCCCTGAGCACAGCCCCGGCCGACAAGGTGGCCGACCTGCGCGCCGAGGCACTCGTTCGCCTCAAGGCCTACCGCGAGAAGCCGTCGACCGATTTCGTGCCGCGCTACCTGCTGCAGATGGAGCAGGACCAACGCTACGCCATCGTCGTCGACACCAAGCGCTCGCGCCTCTACCTGTATGAGAACGACCGCAAGAATGGCGGCCGGCCGCGTTTCGTCGCCGACTACTACGTCACGCACGGCAAGCTGGGCGCCGAAAAACTCGCCGAAGGCGACAAGAAGACGCCCATCGGCGTCTATCACGTCACCGCCAACCTGCCCAAGCAGAAGCTGGCCGATCTCTATGGCAGCGGCGCTTTCCCGCTCAACTACCCGAACGAGTGGGACAAGCGCCAAGGGCGCGGCGGCAGCGGCATTTGGCTTCACGGCACGCCGTCCGACACCTTCGCCCGTCCGCCGCGTGCGTCCGACGGCTGCGTCGTGCTGACCAACCAGGATCTCGACGTCGTCGCCAAGAACCTGCAGGTCGGCCTGACGCCGGTGATCATCAGCGATACGGTCGAATGGCTGTCGCTGGACGACTGGAACCACGAGCGCAACGAACTGACCAAGACCATCGAGGCCTGGCGCGCCGACTGGGAAAGCCGCGACACCGCGCGTTACCTGAGCCACTATTCGAAGCGCTTCAAGTCGGGCGACCAGAATTTCGACGACTTCGCCGCGCAGAAGAAACAGGTCAATGCCAGCAAGGAGTGGATCAAGGTCAAGGTCAACAACCTGTCCGTATTCCGCAATCCGGGCAAAGAAGAAGTCGTCGTCGTCGGTTTCGAGCAGGACTATCGCAGCAACAATCTGGATAACCAGATGCGCAAGCGCCAGTACTGGCTGCGCGAAGACGGCAAATGGAAAATCATTTACGAAGGAAGTGCCTGATGTTGAAGAAAGTTTCCCTGCTCGCCGCCGGCCTGCTGGCTACCGCCATCGCCTGGGCCGCACCGACCGTCGAGATGACGACCAATCTGGGCAAGTTCACGCTGGAACTGTTCCCGGACAAGGCCCCGAAAACGGTTGAAATGTTTCTCTACAACGCCAAGCACGGCTTTTACGAGGCCACCATCTTCCACCGCGTGATCGACGGCTTCATGATCCAGGGCGGCGGTTTCAATTCCTCGATGGAAGAAAAGAAGACCCTGACGCCTGCACTGCAGAACGAAGCCGCCACGGGCGGCCCGAATCTGCGCGGTACCGTCGCCATGGCGCGCACCCGCGATCCGCATTCGGCGCGCGTCCAGTTCTTCATTAATTTGAAAGACAACAGCTTCCTGAACTTCCGTGCTTCCAACGTCGACAATTTCGGCTACACCGTTTTCGGCAAGGTCACCCAGGGCATGGAAGTCGTCGACAAGATTGCCAAGGTGCCAACCGGCAACGCTGGCTATTACGAAAACGTTCCGACGACCCCGGTCGTCATCCAGGACGTCAAAATCATCTCTGAAAAGTAAGGTTTCCTCACCATGTCCCAAGTCAAACTGACCACCAACCAAGGTTCGATCACCCTCAAGCTGGACGCCGAAAAGGCCCCGAAGACGGTCGCCAACTTCATCTCCTACGTCGAAGCCGGCCACTACGACAACACCATCTTCCACCGCGTCATCAAGAACTTCATGATCCAGGGCGGCGGCATGGAGCCGGGCATGAACCAGAAGGCCTGCCAAGCTCCGATCGAGAACGAAGCGGCCAACGGCCTCAAGAACAAGCGTGGCAGCATCGCCATGGCCCGTACCAACGACCCGCACTCGGCCACCGCCCAGTTCTTCATCAACGTCGTCGATAACGACTTCCTCGACTTCAAGTCGCCGTCCGGCCAGGGCTGGGGCTACTGCGTGTTCGGGGAAGTGACCGAAGGCCTCGACGTGGTCGACAAGATCCGCGCTGTCGCCACCGGCAACAAGGGCTTCCACCAGGACGTGCCGAAGGAAGACGTGATCATCGAGAAGGCCGAGATCGTTTGATCTTCTTCGTCTCCGATTTGCACCTGTCGCCCCGGTCACCCGGGGCGACTGCTTTGTTCCTCCGCTTTTTGGCCGGCCGCGCCCGCCAGGCCGAGGCCTTGTACATCCTCGGCGACCTGTTCGAGGTCTGGGTCGGCGACGACATCGACGACCCGTATCACAACCGGATCACCGCCGCCCTGCGCGCCGCCGGCGATGCCGGACTGAAAATCTTCGTCATGCACGGCAACCGCGATTTTGCGCTGGGCGAGCAGTTCGCCGCCGCCGCCGGCATCACGCTATTGCCCGACCCCTACGACCTGACGCTGCCCGAATGGTCCTTCGTGCTGTCGCACGGCGACGCACTGTGCCTCGACGATCATGCCTACCAGGCCTATCGCGCCAAGGTGCGCGATCCGGAATGGCAGCGGAAGATGCGCGCCAAGCCGCGCGTCCTGCGCAGCCTGCTCGGCCGCTACATTCGCTGGCGCAGCGCCCGGCGCAAGCGCGACCACCGCACGGTCTATGCCGACCTGCAGCCCGCGGCCACCGACGACTTTCTGCGCGACCATGCCTACGCCACCTTCATCCACGGCCACACGCACCGCGCCGCCACCCACGACCATTTCGTGGACGGCATCCACGTCGAGCGCTGGGTGCTCGCTGACTGGCACGAAGATCGTGGCGAAGCGCTGCTCTGGGATGGCGAGACGCTGACCCGCGAAACCCTGCTGCCGGAAAGCTGACCCGTGCCGACTTATTCCAGCGCCCTGGACGTCCTGCGCGACGTCTTCGGCTACCCCGCCTTCCGCGGCGAGCAAGCCCAGATCATCGACCATGTCGCCGGCGGCGGCGACGCTCTGGTCCTGATGCCGACCGGCGGCGGCAAGAGCCTGTGCTACCAGATTCCCGCCCTGCTCCGCCCGGGCTGCGCCGTCGTCGTCTCGCCGCTGATCGCGCTGATGCAGGACCAGGTCGATGCGCTGACCCAGGCCGGCGTCAAGGCGGCCTGCCTGAACTCGACCCTCGACTGGCGCGAAGCGCAGGCCGTCGAACAGGCGATGTTCAGCGGCAACCTCGACCTCGTCTATATCGCGCCGGAACGCCTACTCCTCGACCGCACGCTGGCCATGCTCGATGCGCTGTACGAGGCCGGCAAGCTGGCGCTGTTCGCCATCGACGAAGCGCACTGCGTCTCGCAGTGGGGCCACGATTTCCGCCCGGAATATCTGCAGCTTTCCGCCTTGCACGAGCGCTACCCGGCAGTGCCGCGCATCGCGCTGACCGCCACTGCCGACCAGGCAACCCGCAACGAAATTCTCTCCCGACTCGGCCTGGGCGAAGCACGCGTCTTCCTGTCCAGCTTCGACCGCCCGAATATCCGCTACACGGTGATCGAGAAGGACAATGCCAAGAAGCAGTTGCTCGGTTTCCTGGCCGGACGCCAGGGCCAGGCCGGCATCGTCTATTGCCTGTCGCGCAAAAAGGTCGAAGAAACGGCTGAATGGCTGTCAGCCCAGGGCTATCCGGCGCTGCCTTATCATGCCGGCCTGCCGGCGCCGGAGCGCGCCGCCAACCAGCGGCGCTTCCTGCGCGAGGAAGGCCTAATCATGTGCGCCACCATCGCTTTCGGCATGGGTATCGACAAGCCGGATGTGCGTTTCGTCGCCCACCTCGACCTGCCGAAAAGCATCGAAGCCTACTATCAGGAAACCGGCCGCGCCGGTCGTGACGGCGAGCCGTCGGAAGCGTGGATGGCCTACGGCATGCAGGACGTCGCGCTGCAGCACGCGCGCATTGCCGAATCCGGTGCCGCCGAAGGCCAGAAGATACTCGAATCGCAACGCCTGACTGCCCTGCTCGCCTACTGCGAGGCGCCGCGCTGCCGGCGGCAGGTGCTGCTCAATTATTTCGGCGAGGAACGCGTACCCTGCGGCAATTGCGACGTCTGCGCCGAGCCGCCTGAATTATGGGATGGCACGCAGGCGGCGCAGAAGGCGCTGTCGGCCATTTTCCGTACCGGCATGCGTTTCGGCGTCACGCACCTGACCGACATCCTGCGCGGCAAGGCGACCGACAAGGTCAAGCAATGGAACCACGACCAGTTGCCGACCTTCGGCGTCGGCGGCGACCTCGACGACCACGCCTGGAAGAGCGTTTTCCGCCAACTGGCGGCGGCCGGACTGGTCCATGTCGACATGGCCGAACATGGCGCCCTGCAATTGACCGAAACCGCCCGCGAAGTGCTCAAGGGCCAGCGTACGGTGCAACTGCGCCGGCCGATGCGGCGCAAGGCAGCACCGGCCAAGAGCAGCCGCACCGTGGTCAGCGACCTGTCGGCTGCCGATGACGCGCTGTTCCAGCTGCTCCGTAAATGGCGCGCTGACACGGCCCGGGAACAGAGTGTTCCCGCCTACGTCATCCTGCACGACAAGACCCTGCGCGAACTGGCCGAAGTACGCCCGACCAGCCATGGCCTGCTGGCCGGCATCACCGGCATGGGCAGCGCCAAGATCGAGCACTATGGGGCGGAATTGCTCGAATTGATCCGCAACGAGGGCTGAATGGTGCGTACGTGCGCGGCCGACAGCCGGAAAGGCTGAATTCGCGCTACCGGCTACTGCCGTAAATGCTGCTCGGCCAGCGCCGCCAGGTCGGCATTGAGGCCTCCGGTGACCAGTGCCCGACGCAGCGCATCGCGGGCTTCCGGAACGCGGCTGTCGGCTTCCAGCGCCAGCCCGAGGCCCAACCACCAGCGCCCTTCGTTGGGCGCCAGCCGGGCCGCCCGCTGGTAGTGAGCAATGGCCGGCTTGTGCGCGCCGAGACGGGATTTGACATGCCCCTGGAAGCCGGCGTAATCGGCATTGCCCTCGGCATACGCCTGCGAGCGGCCCAGGGTGCGATCGGCCGCCGCCAGATCGCCTTGCTCCAGCTGCAGACGAGCCAGCGACATGGCCCAGCCGGTCTGCGCCGGCAGCAGATCTACGCCCTCGTGCAGCACGGCCATGGCCTCGTCCATCCGCCGCGTGTCGAGCAATTGGCGGAGCAGGGCCTGACGCACCGGGACATAGGACGGATCGATTTTCAGCGCCGCGCGCAGACCGTCGACCGCCTCGCCGCTGCGACCGGCAAGCAAAGCGCTTTCGGCCTTGCGGAATTCGGCATCGGCGCGGTCGCGCGCCGTGGCGGCAACCGGACTTTTCTCGATCTTGACCGGCCCGGGCGGCAACACAGGCGGAACCGGCGCCGTGGTGGCAGCTTGCGGCGCTGCCGCGGCGGGCTCGTTTTTCGGGGTGGCGGCAAGCGGAGGCGGCACGGGGTCCGGCACGCCGAGCACCGGGGCAGCCGGTGGCGGCGCGCTGGCCAGATTGGACGACAGGCGCAGATTGTCGGCCGCCTGGTCGGCGCCGGGATCACCCGCGGCCGGCGCCGGTGCGGCAACGAGCGGCGGCGGTACCGCCAAGTCAGGCGCGGCAGGTGGCGGGATCAGCTTGGCTGGCGCCTCACCCGGATAGTTGCCGAAATACCAGGCCATTGCCCCCAACGCAGTGAACACCCCGAGCGCCAGAACGATACGGATGGCCCGCCCCGCCCCGCGTTTTTCCGGCGGCAGGGAGCGGATTTCCCGCTGCAGGCTATGGCGCGCCAGATCGTCGGGGCGCTTGGCCTCGATGTTACGCAGCATGTCGTTGATCAGACTCATTTCACCACCACCCGGTCGACGCGGCGCCTTCGGTATCCGCAGCAGCCTGACGTACATGTTTGGCGCGCACCGCGTGCTTGCCTTCGCCATACACCGCCAGCAGCGCCTTATGGGCCAAGATGTTGAGCAGACGCGGCGTACCCCGGCTGGCGCGATGCAGACAGCGCACGGCGTGGCGCCCGAAGACATTCTCGCCGCGATAGCCGGCAACGCGCAGGCGATGGGCCAGGTAGTTGGCGATCTCCTCGCGGGCCAGGCCGCTCAGGCGATAGTGGAAGGCGATGCGTTGCAGCAACTGGCGTACCGACGGTTCGGCCAGCTTGCGATCCAGCTCGGGCTGACCGAACAGGACGATCTGCAGCAGTTTCCGCTTCTCGGTTTCCAGATTCGACAACAGGCGCAAGGATTCCAGCGTTTCCAGCGGCATGGCCTGCGCTTCGTCGATGCAGACGACGACCTGACGTTCGGCCGCCGCGTAGGACAGCAAGGCGTGATTGACGCTTTTCAGCAGGTGGTAATCGTCGCTGGCGGCATCGACCTCGACCGCCAGTTCTTCGGCCAAGGCCAGCAGCAAGGTGCGGGGCGCCAGAAAGGGGTTGGGCAGGTAGGCCGAAACGCTGCCCGCCGGCAGGGCCTGCAGCAGTCGACGGCAGAGCAGCGATTTTCCGGTGCCGACTTCGCCGGTGATCTTGATGAAGCCTTCTCCGCTGTTCAGGGCGACGAGCAGGGTATTCAGCGCCTCCTGATGGCTGCGCGTGACGACCGTGAAACTGGTGTCTGGCGTGATGCTGAAGGGCAGTTCGCTCAGCCCGAAATGATCGAGGTACAACGCTAACCGCCCCGGCTCACGTTACTGCCATTCGATGTGCCGCTGCTGGCGGGGATCCAGCCTCTGCAGGCGTTCCTGGGCTTCGCTGGCCGCCTCGCGCCAAGAATTCTCGCCCTTGATCACGGTGGAGCGCATCAGGATGACCAACTCGCGCTTGCGGTTCGAGATGCTCTTCTGGCCGAACAAGGCGCCCACCCCGGGCAGGCCGCTGATCCCCGGCAGGCCGTAGCGGCTGGTGTTCTGCTCCTGGCTCATCAGGCCGCCGATGGCGACGATGCTGCCGTCCTGGACGCGGACGATGCTGTCGGTTTCGTTGATCGTGCTCGACGCCAGCGGCAGCGTAAAGGTGCCGAGGTCGCCGAGATTCACGTTCTTGGTCTTCTCTTCGACCACGCTGACCTGCGGATGGACGTGCAGGATGATGTTGCCCTCGTCGTCGATCTGCGGCGTCACGTCGAGCGAGATACCGGAAAAGAAGGGCTGCAGCGTGATGTTCGGCGTCACCACGTTGCCGGCGGCGCTGGTCGTCGTATTGGTGCTGATGCCGGTGACGAAATAGTCGTCGGTGCCGACCTTGAGCACGGCCTTCTGGTTGTTGGTCGTCGCGATGCGCGGGCTGGACAGAACCTGCACGTCGCCCTGCCCTTCGAGGAAGGACAGCAGGGCAGCGAAATTGTTGGACTGGAAGGTCAGGCCGAAGAAACCGCGGCCGGTATTGCCGGTTAGCAGCGCGCCGTTGTTGCCCGGGTTGGCGGCGACCGTCGTCCCCGCCGTGACGCCGGTGGCCGAGGCTCCAATGGCGCCGGACCCGGCCAGCGTTGCGTTGGGCGCCGCGATGCCGAGCGAGAAGCGGTTGGCGATGCCGCCGAACTTGCTCCAGTTGATACCGGTCTGGTACGAGTCGCTCAGCGACACCTCGATGATCTTGGCTTCCAGCATGACCTGGCGTTCGACCACCAGTTGCGTCGCCGTGAGATACTCCTCGACCCCCCTCAGTTCGGCGGGAGAAGCCTTGACCAGCAACACGCCGGAGGTCGGGTTGATGATGACGTTGCGGCCATCCTGAGTGCCGACGATGGTATTCAGCGCCAGGCCGAGTTCCTTCCAGAAATCGTAGTCCGAGGTGGTCTGCACCCGGGCGCTGTCGGCGGCGCGCTGCTGCGATCCGCCGGTGGTGCCGCCGGGAAGAGTCGGCGCGTTACTGGTGCCGGTCGGATTATTCTGGGACGGATTCGAGGTCGTCGGCGAACTGCCGGTCACCCGCATTTCGCTGGCCCCTACCCGGCGATTGGCCAGGTAGTTGATCTTGAACATCCGGGTCTGGATGGTGTTGGGCTGCACGTAGATACGGTTGCCCTGCAGGCGATAGTCGTAGCCGTAGACATCCCGGAGGGTATCGAGCGCCTCGCGCACCGTGGTGTTCTTCAGGTTCAGGCTGACCGAACCGGTCAACTCCGGCGGAAAGAGCATGCTGTACTGGGTTCCGGAAACCAGGGCATTCAGCACCTGGCCAACGGGGGCATTATTGACGGCAAGATTGAAGCGCGGCTCAGGCTTGGCCGGCGCCGGCTGGTCGATCTGCAGCGGCGGCACCATGGCTTGCCCGATCACGTCGCCCTGCGGGCGCGTCGGCTTGTTGTTGGCCGTCGCCCCCACTTCCTGGCCGGCCCGATCGAAGACGTCGCCGCGCCGTGCGTGCTGGTTGCTGCACGCGGCAACGACCATTACCGACATGGCGGCAATCAATAACTTGCTCATGGGAGCCCCTTTACTTGCCCCGGCTTGCTGGCCTTGGGCATGACAATCATCTGTTTTTGGACATCGGGAGTCAGATAGAGATGGGTCACGCCATCCGCTCCCTGCAAAACTGCTTCGTGCTCATTCAGACGCACCAAGGTCGCCTCACCGACCTTGCCGCCCAGGACCACCGTCCTGCCGCCGATCACCGCGACCGGCTTGCTTCCCTGGCGCATCAGCACGGATTGCAGGCGCAGGCCGCCGCCATCGCCGGGCTGGGCGACGCTATCCACGGGCGACACCCAGTTGGACGGCGGGCGCGTCGGATCCGCCGACTGGGCGAATGCCGCAGAGGCCGAGAAAAGCAGGGCGAGAGCGATAAGTCTCATAGGGCCAGCCACGTCCGGTCGGGACTCAGGGTATAGACGGTCAGGGTCAGTTCGGCCCGCGGATAATCGATCACCTGGTACTTCAACGGCCCCCAGAGCAGTTTCTGCTGCAGTTTTTCCAGTTGCGACAGATAGGCCTGCAACTGCCCATAGCTGCCCTCCAGGCGGATCTCGACGCCATGGCGATACAGGTCGAAGCTGCGCTCGACCGGCTTGCCATCTCCCTCCTTGGCTTCACGTACCAGAACGCTCTGCGGTGCCACGGTCTTCAGGCCGAGCAGGCGCAGGCCGGCATGGCGCGCCAGTATGCTTTCGAGCAGGCCGTTCATTTCCTCGGGGCGAACCAGCACCGCGCTGAACTGCCTGAGCTGTTCGTCCAGACGGCCGCGCTCCGCGGTCAGCGCGGCGAGATCGGCCTTGCGCCCGGCATCGGGATCGACGGACAACTGTTGCTGCAGCGAGGCTTGTTCGGCCTGCAGGCGGGCTACGGTGCTCCCTTCGCCAGCCAGCGTATTTTCCATGGCCTTCAGGCGCGCGCTCTGTGGATCGACAAACAACGAATAGCCGATCAGCAGCGGCCCGAATACGGCGGCGAGGGCCACCAACAGCCGCTCGCGCCGGGACAAGGCCTGATAGCGATCGTTGAGGCGGGACCAGTCCTGGCGCAAACTCATTTCGCCTTCTCCGCTTCGGTGCGCAGCGCGAACTCGGTATAGCGCGGCAGCGGCGCCTTGGCCGGCGCCGGGGTGGCGCCTGCATCGTGCTTGGCGTCGGCTACCGGATCGACACCTTTCATATCGAGCGTCGCAAAGCGCCGTCCGGCAAAGGCAGGCTCCGCATTCAAACGGCCGATGTACACCGGCAGCAGGGCCGGATCGGTCAGCCGACCACGAATTTCGATGTTGTTCTGGGCAAAGCCGAAGCCGGTCAGCCATACGCCATCGACGATCTGCCGCGAAAAGCCCTGCAGCAGGCCGGAATAGGTCTGACCGGAAGACAGATTGCCTTGTGCCACGACATTCAACACTTCCTGGCGCTGCCCAACTGCCGTCCGCGCTGCCTCGATCTGTTGATCCAGTGTCGCATCCCCCTTGCGCGCGCCGAGGCGTTCGCTGAGCGATTGGATCTGCTGCTGCAGACCGGCCAATTGGGCGCGGATGGCGTTTTCGCGGGATTTCAGGCCATCGACCCGCCAGGCGTTCAGGCTGGCCAGTATGACCACCAGCAGCAAACCGGCCAGACCGGCACTGGCGACCACCGGCAGGGCCAGCCAGTCGAAGCGCGGCCGCAGTTCGGGCAACACAAGGTTGATCTGCTGGCTCACGTCCCGCTCCTCAGGGCGGCACCGATGGCGAGCAGGCTTTGCGCCTGGCGTTCGGCCGAGCGCAATTCCGGGATACTGCCGAATTCCGCCACCTGTGCCAGATCGGCCGCCTGCACCGGCAGATAGAGATTCTGCGCCAAGGCGGCCACGGTGCCGGCGCAATCGAACTCCGAGCACACCAACAGACGCGATACCGAAATGAAGCCGTACTGGCGATCGAAGTTGTCGAGCGTGCGTTGCAGTTCGAGTGCCAGGCGCTCGAGCATCTGCTGGCGGCGTTCCGCATCGGCATCGGCAAGTGCCTGCGAGGAGACTTCGATACGCCGCGACAGATACAACTCGCCCCGAAAAGTGATGGTCAGCAGGCTTTCGTCGGCATTGAGCGCCAGGAAAGCCAGTCCGCGATTCGCTTCCTCGAACAGGCTGGCCACGTTGCGCACCGCCATCTCCGGAATATCGATTGCCTCCAGCGGCACGCGGGCCTTGTGGAACACGCCCATGCGCTCGCCGACCACCGTCCGGGGTGCGACGATGGCAAATACGTTTGCCTGCCGGCTACCCTCGGTCGGAATATCGGCCACGGCAACAGCAGCCCCCTCGACGGGAAAATCGACCATATCCTTCAGGCGCCAGCGCAATGCTTGTGCACGCTCCTCCGGAGGAACCGCCGGCGATTCGAGCTGGACCATTTGATACTGGTTTTCGCCGAGCAGCGATGCGCAGCGATAACGCTTGAGGCCGACACTCTGCGCCAGCCGGGACAAGGCATCGCTTTCGCTGCCTTCAAGCCGGAACGACTCGCTGCGACGTATTTCCGGAGGCCTTCCGATAGCGTGTATGACGTGGGCAATATCGATGCGCTCACCGAGCCGGACGATAGACATCCACCCCTCCGCAAGCTTTACCCCGAAATTCGGCCACATGGTCCCAACACCTTAAGTTTTTTCAGAAGGATATCCAGCAACACATTATTTTTCAATGGTTTTTTAGTAACTTTCACGCAAATAAATCACTGGCGAACGCGGGCCACACGACCCAAAACAGGCGCGCGCAGTCGGTACCGGCAAGGCCAGCCAACTATTGCTGCCGCGCAGAATAGCTCCAGAAATATCGACGACCCCGGCATTGCCGGCTCCTGGAGCCGACAATCTGAGCGGCGCAGTGCCACTAGCGGTCGCGGTGACTGTTGCGTTCGTCTTGGTACGCAGTGTATTGGTCAAACCGGCATTGGCATTCGTGGGCACGGTGAGCGCTGTACAACTATCAAGCAAATTGGTTTCCCAGCCTGTCGCTTT
Organism: Dechloromonas hankyongensis; assembly: GCF_022012295.1. Taxonomy (GTDB): domain Bacteria; phylum Pseudomonadota; class Gammaproteobacteria; order Burkholderiales; family Rhodocyclaceae; genus Azonexus; species Azonexus hankyongensis. Next base: position 1,501,632 of record NZ_JAKLTN010000001.1, on the reverse strand, counting down.
CCAGTATTGGAGCCTTACCGGCACGGTGAGGGGGAGCAACTCGGAACCGTAGGCATTACTCAACCACAAACGCCCGGAGCGTACGCCAGCAGGCAAGGCGATCGTCCCATCAGTGCCGGCGACCAATGCTGCCACCGCAACGGTATCGGCATCCTCTGCGTGAACTGCAATCGCCGTCGGGGCGGACGGGAAAGTCGTGAAACCATAGGAAATCAGGGCACTCGTGGCGTTATACCGGACTTCGCCACTACCACCGACAAAACTGGCAGCAGGGATCGCGCCATTACCTCCCGCAGAGGCCCCCACATAAAGCCCCCCCACGCCGCTGCCAGCCGACAAGCTCAGGTTTATCGCGCGGGAAAAATTTTTCTGGGGATCAGCAACACCGACATAGCTGTAGTTGGTGGTAACCGCTACCGGCGAGCGGCCATTCATGGCCACCGTTTTAACCGTAAAGGGCTGGCCGGCGGCAGCATTGCCGCCATAGACGAAACCGCCGCATTGCGGCGTCACGGTGACGTCAAAATGATCCGGATAAAAGCGTCCAACCCGCGCCGAAGTCTGCACACTTTCCGCACCGCTACCGAGATAATCGCCGTCACGGATAGTCGGGGTTAGCGTAATGATGCCCACCTCATCCCAAGCCAAGGTGGTATTGCTGGCCGAGCCTGCGCTGAAGCTGCCAAATGCCGAGGCGTTGCTGATGCTCGGATTGGCCCCCAACCCTAGGCCAGCCACCAAAGCGCTACTGACAGCGACGCCTTCGGCCGTACTTTCCCGCCCATAGTTGGGTGCGATGCACGAGGTAGGTACCGAACTCAACAGCGCGTAGCTGGCAAGATTAGCCGAACAAGTCGAATTGACCGCCGTCACAGTCGCCGAGAAATTTTCCCCGGCCCGCACGAAAGCCCCGCCTGTCGCATCCGACGCCCCCGGATTGACAGTCTGGGGTGCAGCGGTGCGCTTGATATCGGTCAGCAACAGACTGTACGGCTTGACTACAAAATTCGAACCAGTCGCCCCTTTGGATACGCCATTCAGAGTGGTTCCACCTACGGCTGCAGAGGCAGTGATGGAAATCTTGCCGACATCGAGATAGGCTAACGAGCCTAGGCTGGCATTCCCGTTGGCATCAAAGGAAAGATTCACGCTGGTGCCGCCACTCGCCACAGAGTTGCCCCCAACCAAAAGTTTGCTGCCAGCCGAACAGTTCGAGGGATCAAGGCACTGATAACCCAAAGTCACCGCATGCGGGCTGGAAAATGCCGCCTCGCAGGCCTTGGTCGTCGTGTTGCTCTTGATTGCCCGCAGCCAGTAGGGACCAAAAGTATTGCCCGCCACTTGATTCCCGAAAGTTGCCTCGGTGCTATCCACCGCAGCGGAAAAAATGAAACCGGCCGTGCTGAAGGTAGTCGAGCAACTGTTTGCCGCGCTGCAACTGACGCCATCCGGACAACACTTGCGCGGGTTGTTGGCAGCCTGCATTTCACCTGACAAGTTAACTGCAGCCGTCGCACCATTCACTGCGGCAGGATACGTGAGTGATGCATTGGCTATCCCTTGCGAATCGAAGGTGATTGTCGTCGCCGACAGCGTACCGGCACTTGCCCCCAGTGTCGCCGTCTTGCCGGAAACGGCTGCTTGCCGATTGGTACACGGAGAAGTCGCATCGGCACAAGCAACCACTGTCACTGTGGTAGGCAGACAAGCCAGACTGGCTGTCGGCAAAGACATTTCGTAATGGTCCACCGTGGTTGCGCAGGCATGGGTCAGATCGGCCAGCGCCTCAATCTCAAGCGGTGCAAGCGCTCGATTGTAGATACGCACTTCGTCGATATAGCCGTTCGCACCGTTGCTCGTGTAATTGGAGAGGCTGGTTGCCACACCGCCGATTGATTTACCCAGGAACAGATCAGCCAAGGTCCCGAGCGTGGCGGCGACATTGACTGTTGACGATGCCACTGGCGAAGAATCGCCATCCAGATAGACGTATAGGCTGTCTTGCGACATGTCCCAGGTCACCGCGATGTGGTGCCACGAATTTGCCGCAAACGAATAACTCGGCGACAACGCAGTGGAATCGAGATCGCTACTGTCTTCCAAGGAAAACTGCAGTGCACCGGTACCCGTCTTGACCAGGAAAAAGCTTTTGGCCCCTGAATCACTCGACCCCGAGTTGGTTCTGGAGGCATCGAACAGCATGCGGGCCGAACCGTCGTTCCACGCTGCGCTACCGTTGTACCAGAAGGCGATGGTGCCGGCGTTGCCAATATTGTTGAGCGGTATATTCGAATCAACCCCCGCTCCTACAGCTGTGACGCGACCGGCACCGCAAGTACCTGGCGAGCCGGGAATCGCAGCCCCGGGCGGGCTTGCCGGTGGCACTCCGGTGGCGAGCGCACCGCCAACCACCGTTGCGTTGCGCGAGTTGCCACTACTGTCGGGGATCGAACCACCGACGCTCCACACCGCCTCATCCATGGCGTAGTAGGCATAAGGTGATGGCAGGATCACGAAATTATCGACGGCCGTGTTGTTGGCCGGGTTGCCGTCCCCCCCCGTACCGGAAACCGTCGCTGAATTGGTCAGCACCCCCGAAGCGCCGGCACCGACATTGACGTTGATTGTCAGGGTCGGTGCCGAAGCGCCGGCAGCTAATGCGCCTGTACGCGTGCAAGTTACCTGCCCAGCCTGCGGGCTATTGTTGATGCACGACCAGCCAGTGCCCGAAGCCGACGCGAACGTCACGTTGGACGGCAGTATATCGACGATGCTCAGGGGTCCGGGTTCCGATTTGATGCCGAGGTTAGTCACCGTCAGCGTGTAGCTGCCCGTGCCGCCTGCACTGAGCGGGCCGTTGCGCACCATGGCAAGCGACGGGTCGATTTCCGAGGGCTTGAGCGACAGGATGTTGGCGACACCGTTGTCGCTGTCGCTTGCCGCCACCGCCCGCACCGTTCCAGTCCCACCGGCTGTCGGCTGCGGAGCGGTAGACATCTGCAAGGTCGTTCCGACCGCATTGGCCGCCTGCGGCTGGCTCATGTCGAGACGTTCGGTAAAAGTCAGCGGCCCAGTCGTAGTCGGATTAGCAAAATTCGTTGCCGACAGGATGCTGATCGACGAGACAATCATCTGGCCATCGGGTCCGGGCTGGCTGCTGCCGAGGCAAGTCGTGGTCGTGATTCCTGGCGTGGTGTGCGTCACGCTGGCCGCCGTCGCAGTGGCTGCCCACTGACAGATTGGGCTGGCCGAAGTGTCGATACCCGAAAAAGCGAGAATACCGCCCACCGCGCTGCCGCCGTTACTGGGATAGGTGTTGCGGAAGCGCCAGGTATAGCTGGTCGGCTCCGAGGTGCCAACCACCTTGTAGTAGGTCAGCAACGTCATCCCCCCCGGCGAGGTCGAAGTGCCACCACTGGCCTGGTTGGTCGAGGTCATCTGTGTCCAACCGGCTGGGGGCGTCCACACCACACCGCGCGTTACCGTCCCGGAAACCTGCTGCGGCCGTGCCGCGATGGAAGCGATCAAGGCCATACCAGGTGCCACGCCGGCCGGCCGCGTAATAACCAGCGCGCCGTCGGTGCCGTCGGTCGGCAGATCTGCCCGGCCGCCGGCCGAACCGATATAGCTGATGGCAGCCTGCGCCATCCCTGCCAGGAAGAAGGCCGCCAGCAAGACACCAACGCGGGCGAGATTTTGTCGCATCATGTCCTCTTCCTCAACAATCGTAGGGCGCGGCGCTAATCGTCGCGTCCCGGCATTTCTCGACCGTCACCTCGATACGTCGCTCGATCCCCGGCGCCTTGGCACCCGTTGCGACTGCCACGGAGCCGATCCGGTAGATGCGGATCTGCTTCACCCCTTCGGTGGTATCCCAGCTTTGGCAGGTCACCGTTACCGTATGGCCGGGTATCGCTGGGGAACCGCCAACACAGTCGGGCAAGGCCGCAGCATGTGCGTTTGGGTCGAGCTGGTACATGCCCCATTCGACACCAGCCCGCGCAGCCTGATAGGCCCGCGAGCCGCCAATATCCGCCGCGAGATTGACGTGCGAGGTCGAAATGACGCTTACCATCGCTGCCGCCAGAGCAGCCATCAGCACCAACAGAAAAATGCCCGTAATGATCGACACACCCCGTTGATGAGTCCGATTTGGCTGTCGAGATGGATAGCAGCGAATCATGGCGTATTCAGGACATCGATCTGATGCAAAATTTCAACCGACTCGCCATTGCGAGTCAGCGTCAACCGCAGCACGACCAAACCGTTGCGCTGCAGGACAGCTGGCGTATAGGCGAAGGAACAGGCTGCCACATCACCTACCAGAATGGCCGAGGTGCCGCCTTGCGACCAAGGGGCAGTCGCCACCGCAGATTGAAAACCGTAGCCGGTACGGCGTATCACCGTTCCCAACTCCGGCGTTACCGCGTTCGCCGCACACTCATAGGTTACCGGCGCCCCGACGATCTGAAAGCGGTTTTGCGGTGAAGCCAGCGGAAACTGCGTACCGGCTGGCGCAAAGGTCACCGTAGACAGGCCACTGCCTGCCGTGGCCGCCCGCCTGCTGGTTCCCACCACGTACACATCCGAACCCGTTTGCCCCAAATTGAAAATAACGAGTTCATCGCCGACCGAAATGGTCACGGTAGGTCCCAGTACATCGAAACTATTGTCGGTATTGTTGGTGAAATCGAGTGGATTTCCCCCGCCGGTACTGGTGAACTCTGCACGATAGCGTCCACCATCACGAATGGGAACATATTCGAGAAAATTACCGGATTGCCGTACGCTGTTCGGCAAGGCGCCCTGTAGATCGCGGGCAATACGTCGCACCGCAGTATCCGCAGCATCAGCCAGTTCGGCGCGATTGCCGGTATCGATGTAAGCATCGATCTGGCGGCGGCCGAACATGCCAACAATACCCAGCAATATGCCACTGATGACGATGACCACGATCATCTCCAGCAGCGTAAAGCCGCGCTGGGCTTTATCGGATGGAACGTATTCAGTAGCGCGGGGCATAACGGAATCGGTAACCGGTAAGGGAAAAGCTGTCAGCACCGAACGAGACAGTCACCGTCACACTGAGGGCGGCGGTGTTGTCGGCCAAGCCAAGCGCGGTACCGGTCCGCACAATGGCGACCGAGGCCGTATAGCCCGTCATGGCATTGTTACCCGACGCATCGGTCACGTTGGCCATCGTGTAGGCCCCGTAATCATCCACATTATCGAAAGTCCCGGCCAGACGGCTTTCACCGGGCGTAAAGGTGCCTGTATTTTGGGGCAAGGCACACCCGGCATAAGATTGAGCTGTGGAGGCTGCGGGGTCATCTGGGTCGCACCAGGTAAACGGCTGGTGCATGACTTCATTGAGTAGCGCTTCGGCAATGGCCAGCATCTGCTTGGTACGCATCGGGTCGGCGCTAAAACGCACCAAAGTGTTCATTGCCGTTACCAAACCGGCCACCCCGACGCCGATGATCACAATAAATACGAGCACCTCGACCAAGGACACGCCGTGCTGCCTTCTTCGTACCCCGTCAGTGCACATAGCCGGTCTCGCTTTCGACGGTAATCGCCAGCCTAGCCGGCAGCCCGTTCACCACTACGCTGGTGCCAGCTCCGGGCCGGCCTGCGGCATCAAAGATCAACATCGGTTGCGCCGCAGAAAATGACGTCGAGCCGGTTGGTACGACACTCAAGACTGTGCCATCCGGACCGACAAGCGCGGTGCCGGCGGAACAATTCGCTGCGGGATAGGCGGCCGTCGAAATATTGAAATCGATCCTGCCCGGCGAGAAGGTAACGCACACCATCTGCCGCGCGGCGATAGCCGATTTCTGGGCATAGCGCAGGGCTGCGACGATCTGGTCACGAAGCCCACGCTCCTCGAAGCCTGAACGGCTGAGGCGCGGTAACGCAATCGCCGCCACTATGCCGACCATGACAATAACAACCACCAATTCGATCGTGGTAAAGCCGCGACAAGCAGTTCTCGATCGCAACTTGGCGGTTTCGGAAAAGACAAGAGGCCCGGCTGTAACACCAGGCCTCCAGCACACAAACATCGCTCTCAATCGACGAGGCGTTATCAGCAGCCAGTAATGGCAGTCGTATATGTCGGAGCCACACCAACACCAGACGACTGAACATAAGTCACGCTACAGTTCGTGGAGTAACCGGTGTAGTACAAGCCTCCGTTATTCCCGGCCGATGCGGCGGCGGTAGAAATTTTCGACGTATCGAGGTCCATGACCTTCTTTAGTTCGGTCACATCGGTTGCAAAGCCATTGGTAACCCCGACCGTACCGCTAATACCGGTGATAGTCAGAGACGCTGTACCGCTCAACGAACCAGCTGAGGCGGCTTTCGCATAAATCATGCTGTTCGCAGAACGCATGGAGCCTTCGACAGCCTGCACCACTGATTTTCGGGCATCGGAGCCAAGGTCAATAAATTTCGGCAATGCCGTTGCGGACAGGATGCCGAGAATGACGATCACAACGATCAGTTCGATCAGCGTAAAACCCTTTTGTACATTTTTCACTTTTGACTCCTCAAATTAAAAATCAGCATCCGGTGGTGGTCACGGCATTGACCGTTGCCGCCGTGTTGGCCGCAGTGGATTGGGTATAGGTGAAGTTGCAGGTCACCGGGGTTGTGGCCCCGACAATCCCGAACGTAGCAACACCACCGGCTACAGAATAGGTGTAGCCCTCGTCCTGCAAGTTGGCTGCCGTCGGGTTGAAAACACCGGTCAGGCCAGCCATGGACAGTATCCCGGGCGTACCGATGGCCGTTGCTTCCGGATAGCCAAAAGCCAGATTCACGAGGCCATTTTCGGTACACAGCGTACCGGTCGCTCCGGTAGCGTTCGAGGCAGTACCACCACCGGCACACGACCCGGCCACATCCGCCACGCCGTTACGCGCCAGAACCGTGGCATGAGCCAGCGCCGCAGCTGCGCCAACACTGCCTCGCGCTGCCTGCAGTTTGGCGATGCGCGCATCGCGCTGCAGATTGACGAAGCGCGGCAGGGCAATCGAAGCGAGCAGGCCGAGAATGATGATGACCACGATCAGTTCGATCAAGGTAAAACCACGCTGCGAAACCGGCCGAAGGTTCAATTTCATATCCATGCATTCATTAACGACTGTGAATTTTAGTACTTTAGACATATACGGCCCCCATCTCAAGATTTATTCATGCCGCTTATCCAGACGCTGCAAGGAAATACCAGAAATAACAATCCTTCCGTCAACATCCTTCCCTCCACGGCCCAGGCGAAACCGGGCGCGATTGCCACTGTGAAAGCAGTACACCAATTCGCCGGTCTGCCGGTCGAAATACCAGGCCGACCGGGCGTCCGGTACGGTATCGAATTCGCCCAGATAATTGGTCGGCTTGCTGGCCACCCAATCCACCGGGTTGTTGCTTTGCGGCAAATTGCCGCCAAACGCCGCACGATGCGTCAGCACCTCGACCAGACCAAGCCTCAGGTTGGCCGCTTCGGATTGCACAATGGCTTCTTCCATGTCGTCGCGAACCGAATCCAGCGCACCCAATAACAGGAGTGCCAGGGCGCCGATCAGGGTGACGACGATGGCGAATTCGTAATAGCGCCGCATCGTCGCTCATCGCTTGATCGCGACCTTGCCGAGATCCCACATCGGCAGGAAGATGCCCAACGCCAGAACCAGCACCAAAGCCCCCAGACAGACGATCAGGATGGGCTCGATCTGCTGGCCTAGCGTCTTCAGTTCGTATTCGACCTCGCGCTGGTACATCTGGCCGACCTCTTCCAGCATGTCGTCGAGCGCGCCTGACTCTTCGCCGACGGCGATCATCTGCAACACGACAGGAGAGAAGAAACCGGAGGCGATGGCCGCCCGAACCACGCTCTCACCGCGTTCCACCGTGTCGCGCATTCCCTCGATCTTGGCAGCGATGTAGCTGTTGTCCACCGTCTGCGACGAGTTGGTCAGCGCCTGCATGACCGGCACGCCGCTACGCATGCCGAGAGCAAAACTGCGCGCGAAGCGGGCCATGGCCGCCTTGCGCACGATCTTGCCGGCAATCGGAAAACGCAGGGCGATCGCTTCCCATTGCATGCGCCCGCCCGGCGTGCCGACCCAGGCGCGGAAGCCGACAATGGCGGTGATCAAACCCACCAACATGATCGGCCACCAGTTCACCATGAAATTGGAAAAGCCGAGCAGCACGCGAGTCATCAGCGGCAACTCGGCGCCGAACCCTTGGAACACCTTGGCGAAAGCTGGGATGACGAAAATATTGACGACCACGATGGCGACCGCCATGGCCAACACGACGAACATCGGATAACGCAGGGCCGATTTGACCTGTTCGCGCATGAAGCGCTCGAACTCCATGTGGTCGAACAGGCGCAGGAAGATTTCGTCGAGCAGGCCGGTTGCCTCGCCGACCCGTACCATCGAGATGTAGAAGGGGTTGAACACCTTGGGATGGCGGGCCAGCGACACCGACAGTTCGCGGCCGGCCTCCAGGCTCTCGCGCACGTCGCGGATGACTTCCTTCATCGACGGATTGGTTGCCGATTCCTGCAAGCCGGCCAAGGCGCGCATGATCGGCACGCCGGACTTGAGCAAGGTGTGAATCTGCCGCGAGAAGAGCAGGATGTCGACATGCTGGACCTTGGGCTTGAACAGGTTCAGCCCTCCCCCATCGCCCCCCGTCGCCGCCTTGGCGGAAGTCTCCTGAATGGAAACCGGCGTCACCCCCCGGCCGAGCAGCAGATCGGCGACATTGCCCGACGACGCGCCTTCCAGCACGCCTTCGACCAGCTTGCCGCCGGCATCCCGTCCCTTGTAGGCGAAATTGGCCACGCCGCCTTATTCCTCGAACTGGTTGCTGATGCGCATCGCTTCGGCCACCGACGTCCGCCCTTCCAGCACCAGGCGAACCGCGTCGCGGCGCAGCGTTTCGCCGGCCATCTGCTGGCGGGCAGCGCGCATGAACTCACCCGGATCGTCATGGTTGAGCGCTTCGACCACCTTGTCGCTCATGTCGAGAAACTCGTAGACCCCGGTCCGCCCCTGGTAGCCGGTATTGGCGCAATGCGCACAGCCACGGCCATGATGGAAGCTGTGGCTATCGACCTGGTCGGCCAGCTCGTAGCGCAGCCACTCATGTTCGTTCGGCGTCGGCGTGTAGGACTCGCGACAGTTGCTGCAAATGACGCGGACCAGGCGCTGGGCGATGACCATATGCACCGACAGCGCGACCATGTAGCGCGGCACGCCCATATCGAGCAGGCGGATCGGCGTCGACACGGCATCGTTGGTGTGCAGAGTGGACAGTACGAGGTGGCCGGTCATGGCGGCGCGCATGCCGATTTCGGCGGTTTCCTGATCGCGCATTTCGCCGATCAGCACGATATCCGGATCCTGGCGCAGCACGGTGCGCAGCACGCGCGAGAACGACAGGTCGATTTTTTCGTGCACCTGTACCTGGTTGAGGCCGCCGAGCCGGTATTCGACCGGATCCTCGACGGTGATGACCTTCTTTTCTGGGCTGTTCAGTTCGTTCAGCGCGGCGTAAAGCGTGGTCGTCTTGCCGGAGCCGGTCGGGCCGGTGACTAGGACCATGCCGCTCGGCCGTTTCAGCGCATGGCGCAGGCGGCCGAGCACGCGTTCCGGCATGCCGATTTTCTCGAGTTCGAGCAGGCCGGTGTTCTGGGCGAGCAGCCGCATCACCACCGATTCGCCGTACTGCGTCGGCAGGGTCGAGATACGCACATCGACCGGATTGGCCCGCACCTTGATGTGGAAACGGCCGTCCTGGGGCAGGCGCTTTTCGGAAATATCGAGGCCGGACATCAGTTTCAGGCGCAGCGCGACGGCCGATGACACCTTGGCGTCGGCTTCGGTCTGGATGTGCAGCACGCCGTCGATCCGGAAACGGATGCGCAGCGATTTTTCCTGCGGCTCGAAGTGGATGTCGGAGGCGCGCAGGCGCATCGCTTCCTCGAACACCGTCTGCAGCAGCTTGACGACCGGCGCGTCCTCAGCGCCCGGGTTGAGGCCAAGCAGGTCGCCGAATTCGATCGGCACGTCGCCCAGTTCGGCAGTCAGTTCCTTGGCCAGGCCGGTGATCTGCTCGCCGCGATGGTAGACGCGGTCGACCATGGCCAGCAATTCGCTCTCGGTGACCACAGCGAGGTCGATCTCGCGGCGGACCAGGCGGGTAATCTCGTCGTAGGCCTGGAGATCGGTCGGATCGGACATCCCGATCTGCAGCCGACCATCCGGCAGTTGTGCGAGAACCAGGGCGCGAAAACGGCGGGCCGGCGCCTCGGGCAGCAGCTTGATCAGCTCCGGCTTGGGCGTGAAGCTCTTGAGGTCGATGAAGGGAATCTGTAACTGCCGGGCCAGCGCCTGCGAGATGCCGGCCTCGGTGACGTAGCCGCTTTCGACAAAGACGCGCCCCAGCTTGCGCCCGGTACGCTTTTGCTCGTCGAGCGCGATTTTCAGTTGTTCATCAGTCAGCAGACCTTGCTGGATCAGCAGGTCGCCAAGCCGGATTTTTTGCGGGGGGGGCATCCCGACCTCCAAAACGCCTTAAGAATGTTCACTAACGATATGAAGTTAATGAAATACTTTCCACAGTAGACGTTTTTGGAGGTGGCGACAAGCCCGCCGCTCAAAGCGCCAGCGTAAACAACTGCAAATCAGCGGTGGCGGTTGCCGTTGTGATGCTGCGCCGGCCGGCCGGAACCCTTGCCGGCTTTCTGGGCCTGGGTTTTCGGCTGTGCCGTCCCGTGCTGCGGCTTGCGCTGACCGCGTGGCGGCTGCGGCGGGCGCGGCGTAGCGACGGCCGACTGCTCGAAGCCTTCGATTGCCACGCGCTCCAGGCTGCGCTTAATCAGCTTCTCGATATCCTTCAGCTGTGCCCGCTCATCGTGACAGACCAGCGAAATCGCCTCGCCTTCCATGCCGGCACGCCCGGTGCGGCCGATACGGTGCACGTAGTCTTCCGGCACGTTGGGCAGTTCGTAGTTGATGACATAGGGCAGCGCGTCGATGTCGATGCCGCGCGCCGCGATGTCGGTGGCGACCAGGGCCACCAGCTTGCCGTCCTTGAATTCGCTCAGGGCGCGGGTGCGGGCGCCCTGTGACTTGTCACCATGGATCGCCGCCGACTTGATGCCGGATTTTTCCAGCGTCCGGGCCAACGCGTCGGCACCGTGCTTGGTACGGGCGAAGACCAGCACCTGGTGCCAGCCACGCGTGGCAAACAGGTGGCAGAGCAGTTCCTTCTTCTTTTCGCGATCGGTTTCGATGACCTTCTGCGTCACCGTCTCTGCCGCCGTGTTGCGCGGCGCGACGTCGACCGACACCGGGTTGTGCAGCAGGCCGGCGGCCAGCTCGCGGATTTCCGGCGAGAAGGTGGCCGAGAACATCAGGTTCTGGCGTTCCTTGGGCAGCAGCGCGATGACCTTGCGGATATCGCGGATGAAGCCCATGTCGAGCATGCGGTCGGCTTCGTCGAGAACGAAAATCTCGATGCTGCCGAGATCGACGGTGCGCTGCTGGACGTGATCGAGCAGGCGGCCCGGCGTGGCGACCAGGATATCGACGCCGCGGCGCAGGTTAGCGATCTGCGGATTGATGCCGACGCCGCCGAAAACGGCCAGCGAGTTGATCGGCAGGTGCTTGCCATAGGTGCGCACGCTTTCCTCGACCTGGATGGCCAGCTCGCGCGTCGGCGTCAGGACCAATACGCGCGGCGTGCGGGCGACGCGGGTCAGGCGGTCGCTCGACCCGGAAGCCAGGCGGTGCAGGATAGGCAGCGTGAAGCCGGCCGTCTTGCCGGTGCCGGTCTGCGCCGTGGCCATCAGGTCGTGGCCGGCCAGCACGGCCGGTATCGCCTGTTGCTGGATGGGCGTCGGCGTGTCGTAGCCTTGTTCGGCGACGGCGCGCTGGATTTCGGCCTTCAGGCCGAGGTCGGAAAAATGCATGGGGAACTCCAAAGCGAAGCGCCCGGCCGGAGCCGGGCGCCGCGCATGAATCAGATCAGAGAGAAGCCGCGCTCGAGGTCGGCCTGCAGGTCTTCCACCGCTTCGAGGCCGACTGCGATGCGCAGCAGGCCTTCGTTGATGCCGGCAGCCGCCCGGGCTTCCGGGCTGATACGGCCATGCGTGGTGGAGGCGGGATGGGTGATGGTGGTCTTGGTATCGCCGAGGTTGGCGGTGATGGACAGCAGCTGGCAATGATCGACGACGGTCCACGCCTGGTCGCGCCCGCCCTTGACCTCGAAGGAGACGATGCCGCCTCCGTTCTTTTGCTGCGCCTTGGCCAGTTCGTGCTGCGGATGCGACGGCAGGCCGGGGTAGAAAACACGCGCCACTTTCGGATGCGCCTCCAGCCAGGCGGCCAGCTGCGCGGCGTTGGCAGCTTGCGCCTCGACGCGCAGCTTGAGGGTTTCCAGCCCCTTGAGCAGCACCCAGGCATTGAAGGCCGACAGGGTCGGACCAGCCGTACGCAGGTATTTGAAGACTTCCTCGGTCAGCTTCTTCGGACCGCACACGGCACCGCCGAGGACGCGACCCTGGCCGTCGATGTACTTGGTCGCCGAATGGATGACCAAGTCGGCACCCATTTCCAGCGGCTTTTGCAGGATGGGCGTGCAGAAGCAGTTATCCACCGCGACCAGGATGCCCTTGGCGTGCGCGATGGCGGCCAGGGTGCGGATGTCGGCGATTTCGGTCAGCGGGTTGGACGGCGTTTCCAGGAAGAACAGCTTTGTTTCCGGACGAATCGCCGCTTCCCAGGCGGCCGAATCGGTGTGCGACACGAAGGTCGTCGTGATGCCGGTGCGCGACAGGATGTTGTTGAACAACTGCACCGTGGCGCCGAACAGGCTGTTCGAGGCGACGATGTGATCGCCCTGCTTGAGGTGCGCCAGCACCGCCGCCATGATGGCGGCCATGCCGCTGGCCGTCGCCACGCAGTCTTCGGCACCTTCGAGGGCGGCCAGGCGCTCCTCGAACATGGTGACAGTCGGGTTGGAGAAGCGAGCGTAGACATTGCCCTCCTCCTCGCCGGAGAAGCGCTTGGCGGCCTGCGCGGCGCTCTGGAAGACGAAGCTGGAGGTCAGGTACAGCGCCTCGGCGTGCTCGCCGAACTGGCTACGCTCCTGGCCGGCCCGCACGGACAGCGTTTCCGGGCGATACCCCGAGGCAGCGTCAAACTTGGCCATTATTCCTGCCCGCCATTCGCCAGGCCGAGCACCATCTGCTCGGAAGAACGGCTGTCGCCGTCGTCGTCGCTCTTGGCCGGCTTGCCGCCGCGCTTGCCTTCGACGGCATCGAGGTAGTAGCTGTCGATGTCACCGGTGATGTAGCAGCCGTCGAAGCAGGAGGCGTCGAACACCGTCAGGTCGGAACGCAGGTTGGTGATCGACTGCTTCAGCGCCTCGATATCTTGATAGACCAGCGCGTCGGCGCCGATCTCGGCGGCGATCTGGGCATCGGTACGGCCGGTGGCGATCAGTTCGGAACGGGTCGGCATGTCGATGCCGTACACGTTCGGGAAACGCACCGGGGGAGCGGCCGAGGCGAAATAGACCTTGACCGCGCCGGCGGCCCGCGCCATCTCGACGATTTCGTGGCTGGTCGTGCCGCGCACGATGGAGTCATCGACCAGAAGCACGCGCTTGCCCTTGAACTCCTGGCCGACGGTGTTCAGCTTCTGGCGCACCGACTTCTTGCGCATGGCCTGGCCGGGCATGATGAAGGTACGGCCGACGTAGCGGTTCTTGACGAAGCCTTCGCGGAACGGGATACCAAGCGCCTGCGCTAGTTGCATGGCGGAGGGGCGGCTGGAGTCCGGAATCGGGATGACGACGTCGATTTCCTCGACCGGGATGTGCTTCTTGACCTTCTCGGCCAGCAGTTCGCCCATGGCCAGACGGGCTTCGTAAACGGACACGCCGTCGATCACGGTGTCCGGGCGGGCCAGATACACATATTCGAAGATGCACGGGGCGTACATCGGCTGCTGCGCGCACTGGCGGGCATGCAACTGGTGATTGAGATCGACGAAGATCGCTTCGCCCGGCTCGATGTCGCGCACCACCTGGAAGCCCAGGGTGTCGAGGGCGACCGATTCGGAGGACACCAGGTATTCCATGCCTTCCGGCGTTTCGTTCTGGCCATAGACCAGCGGGCGGATGCCATGCGGATCGCGGAAGGCGAGCAGGCCATAGCCGGCGATTAGCACGACCACGGCGTAGGCGCCGCGGCAGCGACGATGCACGCCGGCTACGGCCTGGAAGATACTGTCTACGTCGAGTTCATAGCCGTGCGCCGCCGACTGCAGCTCGTGCGCCAGCACGTTGAGCAGGACTTCCGAGTCGGAATTGGTATTGATGTGCCGGCGATCCATCCGGAACATCTCTTCCTTCAGCTGTTCGGCATTGGTCAGGTTGCCGTTGTGGCCGAGCACGATGCCGAACGGCGAATTGACGTAGAAGGGCTGCGCCTCGGCAAAGTTGTAGGCCGAACCGGCAGTCGGGTAGCGGACGTGGCCGATGCCCCAGTTACCCGGCAGGGCGCGCATGTTGCGGGTGCGGAAAACGTCGCGCACCAGGCCCGGCCCCTTGTGCAAGTGGAAGGTGTTCCCTTCCGCCGTTGCAATACCCGCCGCATCCTGGCCGCGGTGCTGGAGCACCATCAGACCATCGTAAAGCAGCTGGTTGACCGGCGTTGTCGCCATTACACCGAGAATCCCGCACATATTTTTTCCTGCCTAGGTAAATCGAATTCGTTTTGCCAAATCGTCCGGCAACCAGGACCTGGTCGCCAGTACGGCTGTTTCCAGAGGTGCCGACAGCGTTGCCTGCCGCCACCAGGGTTGAGTCGGCGCCGATGTCATGCCGCCGAGACCGACCAGCACCATGCACACCAGCACGCCACGCACCAGACCGAAGAGCATGCCGAGAATGCGATCGGAGATGGACAGCCCCAGGGCCTTGACCATGCTCCTGACCAGCATCCTGAACAGCGCCATCACGACCAGCACTCCCACAAAAATCGCCACACACCCCGCCACCGTCCGTAGCGCCGGATCAGACAAGCCGGCGAACACGGAGGTTCCAATCCGCGAACCGAACTCGACCGCTGCGAAGATGGCCAGAATCCAGGCCACTAGCGCGATGATCTCGCCAACCACGCCCCGCCACAAACCAAAGACCAAGGAGACGCCGACGATGCCGAGGGCAGCGTAGTCGAATCCGGTCATGACTTGGCCGCGACGACTCCGGAAACGCCGATGCGCTGCATCTTTTCCAGCGCCTTCTCGGCCGCTTCGCGATTCGGGAATGGACCGGCCCGCACCCGGGTCTTTTTGCCCTGCGGTGTATCCAGCGGCTCGCTGAAAGTCTTGATGCCCTGCTCGGACAGCTTGGCCTTCAGGGTTTTGACATTGGCTTCGTTGGAGAATGCACCGATCAGCACCAGGTATTCGCCCGCCTTGGCGGCCGGCTTGCTGTCGGTACTCTTGGCGTCGGCCGCCTGGCCGGCCAGGATGGCGGCGGCGCGCTTGGCATCGTCCTTGGGCTTGTCAGCCGGCTTTTCCGGCGCCTTGGCGGCCGGCTTCTCAGTTGTCTTTTCTGGCGCTTTTTCCGGTTTCGGGGCCGGTTTTTCGCTCGGCTTGTCGGCCGGTTTGTCTGCCGGTTTGTCTGCCGGCTTGCTGTCCTTCACCACCTCCAGCACGCGTGCGGTCGGCTTGGCTTCAGGCGCGGGGGTTGCGGCGGGCAACGGCTTGTCCGAAGGGACAGCGACCGGTTTCTCAATCGCCTTTTCGGGCGCCTTGTCGACCGGCGCAGCGGCGAACTTGGGCGCGAAGGGTTTCTCGTCCTGCCCGGGAATGCGAATCTCGACGTCCTGAACGGCCTGGCGCGGCTCGTGATCCATCACCATCGGCAAGACCACGGCGACCACCGAGACGAAGAAAATCGCCCCGACCAGACGGCGGCGGGCGCGTTTCTTGAGGGGCAACTGAGCGTCGTTGTCGTCCATGATCAGGCTTTTTTGCCGAGCGCCTCGAGTGCACCGGCTACCGTGTAGAAAGAACCAAAGGCCAAGATTCTATCACTTTCAGAGGCTTGCCCCTTGGCCGCCTGCATCGCCTCGCAGGGTGACGGGTGGCACACCACCTCGCCGCCCAGACCGGCCGCGGCGATGATCCCGGCCAGGGTTTCGGCCGGCGTACCGCGCATTCCGCCCAGCGTGGCGACATGCCAGACGTCGACCTTGCCCTTCAGCGGCGCCAGCGCCCCAGCGATATCCTTGTCGCTCAACATGCCGACCACGGCCAGCGTGCGGTCGAAGAAACCCATGCTCGACAGGTTGTCGGCCAGCACCTTGACCGCCTGCGGATTGTGTCCGACGTCCAGCACGATGGCCGGTTTGCCCGGAACGACCTGGAAGCGCCCCGCCAGTTCGGTTTCAATGAGGCCGGGACGGATGGCCTGCATGGTCACCGGCAGTTTGTCGGAAATGGCCTCCAGGGCGGCCAGCACGACTGCGGCGTTGAACAGCTGGGTGGGGCCGCGCAAGCCGGGATAAGCCAGTGCTCGTTTGATTAGTTGCTCGCCGGAACGACACCACCAGCGCCATTGCAACCGGTTCTCGTTACTATCCGCTGCCGGGCGCTCGAAGCCGAAGTCGCGTCCGATCAGGCGCAGGTCGGCGCCGATGGCCGCCGCATGATCGAGCAGGCGTTGCGGCGGATTGGGGTCGGCACAAAAAGCCGGTTTGCCGGCGCGATAAATGCCGGCCTTTTCGAAGCCGATCGACTCGCGGTCCGGACCCAGCCAGTCGGTGTGGTCGAGCGCCACCGTGGTGACGATGGAAACGTCCGGCTCGTAGGCATTCACCGCATCCAGGCGACCGCCCAGGCCGACCTCGAGAATCGCCGCTTCCACCTCGGCTTCTGCAAAGATTTCCCAGGCGGCCAGCGTGCCGAATTCGAAATAGGTCAGCGCGACCGCTTCGCCGTTGGCGCCGGCCGTCTGCCGCGCCGCCTCGACCCGGGCAAAGGCCGCACACAGGGCGTCGTCGCTCACCGGCCGGCCATTCAGACGCACCCGCTCGTTGTAGTCCAGCAGGTGCGGCGAGGTGTAGCAGCCCACCTTGTAGCCGGCCCGGTCGATGATGTTTTCCAGATAGGCGCAGGTCGAGCCCTTGCCGTTGGTGCCGCCGACGATGATCACCGGGCAGTGCTGCGTCTGCCCGAGGGCATTCTTGACGCGACGGATACGGTCCAAGCCCAGCTCGATGCCGGCCTGCCCCTTGGGGTGCAGGCTTTCGAGGTGGTGCAGCCAGTCGTTTTTAGTCATTAGTTGCCTAGTTGCCTAGGATCGAGCAAAACCGATCGCGTATCCGCCCAAGGCGGCCCACTCGATCCTCGGCAACTCGATCCTAACGGCTAGCTCAAGCTGCTGCCGGCAGTTTTTGCAGCAGGGCCAGGACGCGAGCCACCTGTTCGCGCATGTCGCGGCGGTCGACGATCATGTCGATGGCGCCCTTTTCGAGGATGAACTCGGAACGCTGGAAGCCTTCCGGCAGCTTCTCGCGCACCGTCTGCTCGATCACGCGCGGGCCGGCAAAGCCGATCAGGGCCTTGGGTTCGGCAATCACCACGTCGCCGACGAAGGCGAAGGAAGCCGAAACGCCGCCCATGGTCGGGTCGGTCAGGATGGAGATGAAGGGCAGACCGGCTTCCGACAGTTTGGTCAGAGCGGCCGTCGTCTTGGCCATCTGCATCAGGGAGAACAGGCCTTCCTGCATGCGGGCGCCGCCGGAAGCGGTGATGCAGATGAAGGGCATCTTCTGCTCGACGGCGTTCTGCACGCCACGCACGAAACGCTCACCGAGCACGGAGCCCATCGAACCGCCCATGAAATCGAACTCGAAGGCGGCGGCAACGACCGGGATGGTCTTGATGGCGCCCTGCAGGACGACCAGCGAATCGCTTTCGCCGGTCGCCACGTTGGCTTCCATCAGGCGATCCGGATATTTCTTGGAATCCTTGAATTTCAGGCTGTCCACCGGCACCACTTCGGCGCCGATTTCGAAACGGCCTTCCGTATCGAGCAGCATGTCGAGGCGCTGGCGGGAATTCAGGCGGTTGTGGTGGCCGCACTTGGGGCAGACCTGCATGTTGTTCTCGAGGTCGGTCGCATAGAGCACCGCCTCGCAGGACGGACACTTGCTCCACAGGCCTTCCGGCAGATTGCCGCGGCGCTGCGGGCCTTGCTCGCGCTTGATCTTCGGGGGCAGCAGTTTGGTCAGCCAGCTCATTTTTTCACCTCATCCACACCGCGACGGATATCCGCGACCAACGCCTTGACGTTGGCACAAGCCGTTTCTGCGGTCGATTTTTCAATTTCTTCGATAATCCGGCTGCCGACAACGACAGCATCGGCAAAGGCGGCGATCCGCGACGCCGTCGCGGCATCGCGAATGCCGAAACCGACGCCGACCGGCAAGCCGGTTTTCTCGCGAATGGCCGGCAATTTCTCGGCCACCGCATCGACGTTCAGGGCGCCGGAACCGGTCACCCCGGCCAGCGAGACGTAATAGACATAGCCGCTGGCGATCGTCGCCACGTGGGCAATGCGCTCCGGGCTGGAGGTTGGCGCGATCAGGAAGATCGGATCCAGGCCATGCGCCTTCATTGCAGCGCCAAAATTTTCGGCCTCTTCCGGCGGGTAGTCGACGACCAGCACGCCATCGACACCTGACTGGGCGGCCTTTTCAGCAAAACGTTCCAAGCCCATGGCCTCGATCGGGTTGGCGTAACCCATCAGCACCACCGGAGTCTTGTCGTCGACGGTGCGGAAGGTGGTGACCAGCTGCAGCACCTTCCGCAGCGTCATGCCACGGGCCAAAGCCCGCTCGGAAGCGCGCTGGATGGTCGGGCCGTCGGCCATCGGATCGGAGAACGGGACGCCCAACTCGATCACGTCGGCACCGGCTTCGACCAGGGCGTGCATCAGCGGCACGGTCAGGTCGGCATTGGGATCGCCGGCAGTGATGAAGGGAATCAGCGCCTTGCGGCCCTCGCCATTCAGGCGTTCGAAAGCTTTTTGAATGCGCGACATCAGAAGACGATCCCGGATTTCTCGGCCACGGTATGCATGTCCTTGTCACCCCGACCGGAGAGGTTGACCAGCAGAATCTTGTCCTTGCCCAGCGTCGGTGCCAGCTTGGCGGCATAGGCCAGGGCGTGGCTCGATTCGAGTGCCGGAATGATGCCTTCCAGGCGGCACAGGTTGTGGAAGGCAGCGAGCGCTTCGGCGTCGGTGATCGGCTGGTACTCGGCGCGGCCCATGTCCTTCAGCCAGGCGTGTTCCGGGCCGACGCCCGGGTAGTCGAGGCCGGCGGATACCGAATGCGTCTCGATGATCTGGCCGTCTTCGTCCTGCAACAGATAGGTCCGGTTGCCGTGCAGCACGCCCGGCACGCCGGCGGTCAGCGAAGCGGCGTGCAGACCGGTCTCGATACCGGAACCGGCGGCCTCGACGCCGATCAGGCGGACGCCCTCGACGTCGATGTAGGGGTAGAAGATGCCCATCGCGTTGGACCCGCCACCGACCGCGGCAATCACCGCATCCGGCTGGCGACCGGCCATTTCCGGCATCTGCTCGAGGCATTCCTCGCCGATGATTTTCTGGAAATCGCGCACCAGCATCGGATACGGGTGAGGACCGGCGACAGTACCGATGATGTAGAAGGTGTTGTGGATGTTGGTGACCCAGTCGCGCATCGCTTCGTTCAGCGCGTCCTTCAGCGTCTTCGAGCCGGACTCGACGGGTACGACGGTAGCGCCAAGCAGCTTCATGCGATAGACGTTGGCGGCCTGGCGCTTGACGTCCTCGCTGCCCATGTACACCACGCATTCCATGCCGTAGCGGGCGGCGACCGTGGCGGTGGCGACGCCGTGCTGGCCGGCGCCGGTTTCGGCGATGACGCGCGGCTTGCCCATGCGCTTGGCGAGCATGGCCTGGCCGATGCAGTTGTTCACCTTGTGGGCGCCGGTGTGGTTCAGGTCTTCCCGCTTCAGGTAGATCTGCGCGCCGCCGAGCAGGTCGGACCAGCGCTTGGCGTGATAGATCGGCGACGGACGGCCGACGAAATGCTTCAACTCGTATTCGTATTCGGCGCGGAAGGCCGGATCGGCCTGGGCGGCGACATAGGCGGCCTTCAGTTCATCGAGCGCGCCAAACAGCGTCTCGGCGACGAACACACCGCCATAGGGACCAAAATGGCCCTTGGCGTCGGGGAAGTTATATTGACTCATCGGCTTTCCGTACAGCCGCCACGAAGGCAGCGATTTTTGCGTGATCCTTGATGCCCTTGCCCATTTCCACCCCCGACGACACATCGACTGCCACCGGCCGCACGCGCCGGATGGCGTCGCCGACGTTGTCAGCGTTCAAGCCACCGGAGAGCACCAGATAACCGGGCAATCCAGACGGAATCAGCGTCCAGTCGAAGACGTGTCCGCCGCCGCCATAGCCTTCGACAAAGGCATCGAGCAGCAGACCCCGGGCATCGGGAAACGAGCGGGCGAATTCTACCAGATGGAGGCCCGGCCTCACCCGTGCTGCCCGCAGATAAGGCCTTGAAAAGCCGCGGCAATAAGCGGCATCCTCGTCACCGTGGAACTGCAGGAGGTTGATCGGCAGGGCCTCGCAGGCCGCCTGCACCACCGCCGGCGCCTCGTTGACAAAGAGGCCGATGACATCGACGAAGGGCGGAATCCGCCTGGCCAACTCGGCTGCCCGTTGCGGCGTCACATAGCGCGGACTGGGCGGATAGAGCACGAAGCCGATGGCATCGGCGCCCACCGCCACCGCCGCGTCGACATCCGCTTCGCGGGTCAGGCCGCAAATCTTGATACGGGTTCTCATGTCAGTATCCCATCGAGAAAATCGTCGGCCGGGTCCGGCAAGCCCCACTGCGGCTCATAGACCGGCCCCCGGAAATACAGCCCGTCGGGTGAAAAAGTCGGGGCCGCGAGTTTGCGGTCCTTCATGCCGAGCAATGCGTCGACCCAGCCGACGGGCTGGGCGCCTTTGCCGATATAGACCAGGGTGCCGACCAAGTTGCGCACCATGTGATGCAGGAAGGCGCTGGACTCGAAATCGAAAACCACCATGTTGCCATAGGCACGGACCGCCGCCTGCGTCATCAGCTTGACCGGCGACTTGGCTTGGCACTCGGCCGCCCGGAAAGCCGAAAAATCGTGCTCGCCGAGCAGACGGGCGGCTGCCTGCTGCATGGCGGCAACATCGAGCGGCAGATGGAACCAGCCTACCCGCCCCTGCCACAGGCCCGGCCGCTGTGTGCGATTGAGCAACAGATAGCGGTAACGCCGGCCGCGGGCACTGAACCGGGCATGGAATTCATCGCTCACCGGCATTGCCCAGCGCACGGCCACGCCGTCCGGCAAATGGGAATTGACGCCGCGCACCCAGGCAGAGAGGGGACGCTCGACATCGGTATCGAAATGAACGACCTGCTGCGTGGCGTGCACCCCAGAATCAGTACGCCCGGCGCAGAGCACCCCGACCGGCACGCCGGCAATCCGCCGCAGGGCGGACTCCAGCGCATCCTGCACCGTTCCGCCGCCAGCCTGGCTCTGCCAACCGCGAAAATCGGTGCCGTAGTATTCAACCCCCAAAGCCACTCTCACAGCACCCACACCCCCACTAATCCGACAATACAACCCAACGCCACCAAGCTGTCCCGAGGTGTCCACCGGACGACCAGCAAACTGAGGTTGGCCGGCCCCTCGGCGAAGTGCGCATGGGCCAGCAGCATATGGCGCCAGGCACCTTTTTCCTGCGGCATTTGCAAATTATCCAGCAGCAGCGACAGGCGAACGACCAGGCGATCGGCCTGGAGCCCGAAGAATCGACACGGGCGAAGCAGCCCCCACAAGCCGCTGACCAAGCCGTCCCGCCCCTGACCGGCGAACAGCCAGGCCAGCCAGAGCAGCATGACCAGCAGGCGGACCGCCTGCAAGCTGGCTTCGGCCATACCTTCGTAGGTCGGCGCCCAGGTGCTGTCCAGCCATGCTTCGCCAGGCGCGTTGTAGGCCAGGATCAGCCACAGGGTCAGCAACAGCCAACGCGCCCGGCGGACATAGCCCAGCCAGCGATGGACGCTGCGCGGCGCGAGCATCAGCGCTGCCCCTGCCAGCAGGGCCAGCCCGGCATAGCCGACAAACTGGGCACCGACGACGGCGGCCAGCCAGACGATCAAGGCGCAGGATGGATGCAAATTCTGGCTCCCAAAATGCAGAAGGCCCCTCGCGGGGCCATCTGCCATTCGCAAACCTGAATTCTACCCGCCGATACGGCCAAGTATCGTTTTGGCTTGTTCGACCAGATCGACCGGTCCTTCGCCGACCACTTCCTGCAGCAGTTCACGCGCCCCTTCCAGGTCGCCCATCTCCTCGTAGGCCTTGGCCAGATCCAGCTTGGTATTGACCTCTTCCCATTGCGCATCGCGGGCCGTGGCTTCCGCCGCCGGTTCGAACACCACTGCCGGCTCGGGTGCTGCAGCCAGTTCGGGGGCCACAGCCGGCGCAACCACCTCCCGTAGCTCTTCGACGGGTTCCGGCGGTTCGGCGGACAGGTCGAGATTGATCGAACTGATATCGAAATCCGGGGTAGCCATCGGCTCGCCGAGGAAAACCGAATCGGTCAGCTTGACATCGAATTCAAGCGAATCGGTATCGGTCACGCCGGGATTGACGACGGTACTGGTCAATCTCGCCTCATCCGGTTCGCCATCAAAATTGAGCAGATCGGCACCGCCGACGAAGGTGTCGGTGCCGGCCAGTGGATTGACCACCGTTTGCGTAAAGGGCGACGACGCATCCGCCGACGGCTCGGGACTGGCCGAGGTATCGACGGAGCCGCCCTGACCTTCGACCCCGACCCAGGTTCCCAGACCGACGTCGAAATCGTCATTGACCGAGGCCGACGGCATGACCAGCGTGCCTTCCGGCGAGAAATCCGGGGCCACGGCCGTCGCACTGTCCTGATCGAGCAAAGGTTCCTCAGCAACGTTCAAATCGAAATCGTTGGCCCCCGCCTCAGGTGCCGCGGCTTCGACCGCTTCGGAATCGATCGCCAGCGAAATTTCCGGCACAGCTGCTTCGGACTCGACCACTTCAGCAGCCAGATCGAAATCCAGGGCATCCGTTTCGATGTGTGCCACCGCCTCGTCGGCGGCCGGCTCCTGAGCTTGCGCCGCTTCCTTGAACTCGGGGGCGATGGCGCTCTCGCCAAGATCAAAATCCAGGGTCATGCCATCGTTCGCAGCATCGAGATTATCGGCCAGAGAGACCGGCTCGCTGTCGGCGACAGCCGAGAGTTCGGCCGGTTCCGCCAACAGAACCGCTGTATCCTGCTCGGTGCTGGCGAAGCCGACATCGGGCAACGGCGCCTCGGCTTGTTCAGGCGCCGCGTCGACCACGGCTTCCGGTTCGGCCGCAGCAGTCTCCGGCAGCAACAGCTGCTCGTCTGACGCTTCAGGCTCGACAACCGGGGCGGCTGAAACCGCATGCGCACCCGACGGGTTGTAGAGCGGATTGCTCGGGTCGAGGCTGGCGCCGAGAGCGGCGACTTTTTCCCAGTCCGCACCGACGCCCGCAGTCTGGGCGTACAACTCGCTGGCCAGCGTCTCAAACTGCTTCAGGCTGCGGCGGTTGGCGTAGATTTCCAGCAGCTTGGCGTGGATCGCGGTGCGCTGCGGATCCTTCTGCAGCGCTTCGAGCAGAATTTCTTCAGCCTGGGTGTCGCGGCCGTAGGCCATGTAAACATCGGCTTCGGCGACCGGATCGACCTCGTCTGTGTCGATCGTGCCGGGGCCGGTCTGGCTGAACTCGCCGGTCTGCGGCGGGGTGTTGCCGGTATCGACGCTCTGCCCGCCGGTCATGCGGAAAACGGAATTCGGTCCCAAGCTGGACGGCATAGGTGCCGCCGTGGTTTCCAGCGAAGCGCTTTGCGAACGGCGGCGCTTGAACAACAGATAGCCGGCCAGCAGGGCCAGCACACCACCACCGGCCAAGGGCAGCGGGTCTTCCATCAGCGAATCGACGATGCCTGGTTCCTCGACAGCGGGAGCTGGAGCCGGGGTCGGCGGGGTAACCGCTTTCGGCTTTTCCTCGGGTTTCGGTGCTTCGGCCTTGGGCGGTTCGGCGGGTTTCACTTCTGCAGGCTTCGGTGGCTCGACCGGCTTCGGCTCCTCGACAACCTTGGGTGCTTCGGCAACCTTAGGCGGCTCGACGGCCTTGGGTGCTTCGACGGCCTTCGGCGGCTCAACCGGCTTGGGTGCCGGTTTCGGCTCTTCCTTCTTGGGCGGCTGCTGCAATTCGGCCAACTTCTGGTTCTTCATTTCCAGAAGCTTCTGCAACTCGTTGACATTTTTCTCGAGGACCGCCATGCGCTCCTGGGCATCCTTGAGTGCCTTTTCCTTGGCCAGCTGTTCCGCCGTTTCAGCCGCCTTGGCTGCGGCGCCGCCCTTTGCGGCCGCATCGGTGCGGGCAACCTTGACCTGATCCTTGGCCTGCTCGGCCGGCGCAGCCTTTTCCTCGACTTTCGCGGTGATCTTGCCTGAACTGGACTGGGCACTGCCCTCGTCGGCCTTGGCCGGCGCCTTAGCCGTCGAGGCCGCCAGTTTCTGGCGATAGTTGTTCCAGTCGCCGGTCTGGGCGACATAAATTTTCTTGGCCTCGGCGGGAGACACCGATTCGACAGCCGACTTTTCCGGCACGTTCAGGATGGCGCCGGCCTTCAGGCGATTGACGTTTTCGCCGATGAAGGCATCGGGATTGCGCTGGAACAATCCGACCAGCATCTGTTCGAGGGAAACCCCATCATATTTCGTTTCATCGGCGATCTTGCGTAGCGTTTCGCCTTGGCGGACGACGCGGGCATTTCCCGCCTCGACCTCGGGTTTGGCCTTCGGCTCGGCCGCCACCTTCGGTTGCGGTGCCGGGCGCGGCGCAGCCTTGGCCGGAGCTGCCGGCCGCTCGTCGGCCGCACTGCCGCCGCGCACCGTTTCGACGATGCGCGCCTCAGCCACCGGCCGCGCGGTCTGTTTGGCGGCAATTTCTGGCGGATCGAGCAGGAAGGTGTATTCACGGACCAGGCGACCGGCCGGCCAGTTCAACTCGACCAGCATGTCGAGAAAGGGTTCGTTGATCGGCCTGGAGGAAGTCACCTTAACCACCGCCTGCCCACCCGGGCGTTTTTCGACCGAGAAGCGCAAATCCAGCAGCACGCTGGCGAAATCGACCCCAGCCTGCTTGAAGGCATCCTGCGGCGCGAGGCGCGCGGTCATGCCGGCCAATTCATCCTTCGCCGCGCCAATGTCGAGCTCCGCTCGCAAAGGCTGCCCCAGGCCGGACAAGACGGTCAGTTTGCCAAGTCCCGCCGCCTCCGCGAACCACGGGGCAAGCGACAGACACGAAGCGACGGCCAGCGCTACCGCCCGCTTCTTGAATTGGGTGTGTTTAGTTTCGGTCACAGCGAAACCCTGAGTGTGGAATTTGGGACTTTCAAATTAACATCATGGACTTAGCAATGCAAGCTAAACCTGCTTCTCATTCTTGCCCTTTTGGCATATCCCCAACAAATAAAAAACCGGGGTCGAAGCCCCGGTTTTTTCAGTTGGCCGACAGCCCGATCAGGCGTCGAGCAGGATGCGCAGCATGCGGCGCAGCGGCTCGGCAGCACCCCACAGCAACTGGTCGCCGCACGTGAAGGCAGCGAGGTACTCCGGACCCATCGCCATCTTGTGCAGACGGCCGACCGGCACGGTCAGCGTGCCGGTGACGGCAGCCGGAGTCAGCTCACGCTCGGAGATCTCGCGATCGTTCGGCACAACCTTGGCCCACGGGTTGGCCTTGGCCAGCATGTCGCTGATTTCGTCGAGCGGCACGTTCTTCTTCAGCTTGATGGTCAGCGCCTGGCTGTGGCAGCGCATGGCGCCGATACGCACGCACAGGCCGTCGATGGGGATCGAGCCGGCGGTCTTGAAGGCCGGACGGCCGAGGATCTTGTTGCATTCGGCGCCGCCCTTCCACTCTTCCTTGGACTGGCCGCCCTCGACCGGCACGTCGATCCACGGAATCAGCGAACCGGCGAGCGGGGTGTTGCGGAAGTTCTTCTTCGGGAAGGCATCCGAACGGATGGTCTCGGCAACCTTGCGGTCGATATCGAGAATCGCCGAAGCCGGATCGGCCAGCAGGTCGGCGACGGAGGCGTGGATAGTCCCCATCTGGGCGATCAGTTCGCGCATGTTCTGGGCACCGGCGCCGGAGGCGGCCTGGTAGGTCATCGAGGTGGCCCATTCGATCAGGTCATTCTGGAACAGGCCGCCGAGGCCCATCAGCATCAGGGAAACCGTACAGTTGCCGCCGATCCAGTTCTTGCCGCCCTTGGAGAGGGAGTCCTTGATCACGTTCATGTTGACCGGGTCGAGGATGATCACGGCGTCATCGGCCATGCGCAGTGCTGAGGCGGCATCGATCCAGTGACCGCTCCAGCCGGTGGCACGCAGCTTGGGGAAGACTTCCTTGGTGTAGTCGCCGCCCTGGCAGGTAATGATGATTTCGCATGCCTTCAGCGCATCGATGTTGGATGCGTCCTGCAGCGGCAACGAGGCTTCCTTGCCGCCGAATACCGGAGCCTTGCCACCGGCAGCCGAAGTGGAGAAATACACCGGATCGATGTGGGCGAAATCGCCCTCTTCGACCATACGTTGCATCAGCACGGAACCGACCATGCCACGCCAACCGACCAGACCAACCTTCTTCATGACTTACTCTCCGAATAGAACCTTTATTTAACGCACGAATGCGCGTTTCGGTTTACGCCAATGCAGCCAGCACAGCGTCGCCCATCTCCTTGGTGCCGACCTTGTTGGTACCGCGCTCGTAGATGTCGCCGGTACGATAGCCTTGGGCCAGAACCTTCTTGACGGCGTTTTCGACGCGCTGCGCCTGCTCTTCCAGGTTGAAGGTATAGCGCAGCATCATCGCGGCCGACAGGATGGTGGCCAGCGGATTGGCCACGCCCTTGCCGGCGATATCCGGCGCCGAACCGTGCGACGGTTCGTACATGCCCTTGTTATTGGCATCGAGCGAGGCCGACGGCAGCATGCCGATGGAGCCGGTCAGCATCGACGCCTCGTCGGACAGGATGTCGCCGAACATGTTGCCGGTCACCATCACGTCGAACTGCTTAGGTGCGCGCACCAGTTGCATGGCGGCGTTGTCGACCAGCATGTGGCTGAGTTCGACGTCCGGATAGTCCTTGCTCACTTCGATAATCACGTCGCGCCACAGTTGGGTGGTTTCCAGCACGTTCATCTTGTCCACCGAGCACAGTTTCTTGTTGCGCTTCTGCGCCGCCTGAAAGGCGACATGGCCGATGCGGCGGACTTCCGACTCGATGTACACCATGGTGTTGAAACCGACTCGCTCGCCGTTTTCTTCGCGAATGCCGCGCGGTTGGCCGAAATAGATGTCGCCGGTCAGTTCGCGGACGATCAGGATGTCCAGCCCGGCCACGACTTCCGGCTTCAGGGTCGAGGCATTGGCCAGTTCGGGATAGAGAATGGCCGGACGCAGGTTGGCGAACAGGGACAGATCCTTGCGGATGCCGAGCAGACCGCGCTCAGGGCGCAGTTCGCGGGCCAGGGTGTCCCACTTCGGGCCACCGACGGCGCCGAGCAGGATGGCGTCCGCTTCGGCCGTTAGCTTCTTGGTCGCTTCCGGATAAGGCGTACCGGTGGCGTCGACGGCACCGCCGCCGAGCAGGGCTTCTTCGAGTTCGAATTTGAGGTCCAGCGCCTTCAGAACGCGGACGGCTTCCGCCATGATCTCCGGACCGATGCCGTCACCCGGCAATACACAAATCTTCATTTTTCTTCCTTATATCAGGAGAACAGCCACGGCTGTTCGACGCGGCGCTTGGCCTCGAATTCGCGGATCTTTTCGGCATGGCGCAGGGTCAGGCCGATATCGTCCCAACCATTGAGCAGGCATTCCTTGCGGAAAGCGTCGATCTGGAACGGGATGCCATGGCCGTCGGGGCGAAGCACGGCTTGCGCGGCGAGATCGACCACCAGCTTGTAGCCGGGCGTCGCTTCGACCTGCTTGAACAGCGCTTCGATTTCGGCCGCCGGCAGCACGATGGGCAGGATGCCGTTCTTGAAGCAGTTGTTGAAGAAGATGTCGGCAAAGGACTCGGCGATGATGGCCTTGAAGCCGAAATCGAGCAGGGCCCACGGCGCGTGCTCGCGCGAACTGCCGCAACCGAAATTGGCCCGGGTGAGCAGCACCTCGGCGCCCTGGTAACGCGGCAGATTGAGCACGAAATTCGGATTCTTCGGCCGTTGCGAATTATCCTGCCCCGGCTGACCGACATCCATGTAACGCCACTCGTCGAAGGCATTCGGGCCGAAACCGGAACGCTTGATCGACTTCAGGAACTGCTTCGGAATGATCGCATCGGTATCGACGTTGCTACGGTCGAGCGGTGCCACCAGGCCTTCCAGACGAACGAATTTATCCATTACTCCACCACCTTCTGCACGGCATCGCCACCCTTCTTGATAGCACCGCCGACTGCTTCACCTGTCTTGTTCAGCGCCTCGCCAACCGCCTCGCCCCCTTTGTGCAGGGCTTCGCCGGCCTTTTCGGCACCAATCGCCACATCCTTCTTGACGCCCTGCGCGGTGTTGCAGGCGGCTGAGAGCGCCGCCAGCAGCACGACCAGGACAAAACGCGTACCGCTCATGACCTACAGGACTTCGCGCACGTCCGCAAAACGGCCGGCAATCGCCGCTGCCGCCGCCATCGCCGGGCTGAGCAGGTGCGTGCGCCCGCCGGGCCCCTGGCGACCTTCGAAATTGCGGTTCGACGTCGAGGCGCAGCGCTCACCCGGCTCCAGACGGTCGGCGTTCATGGCCAGACACATCGAGCAGCCCGGCTCGCGCCACTCGAAACCGGCGGCCACGAAGACCTTGTCCAGACCTTCGGCCTCGGCCTGGCGCTTGACCAGGCCGGAGCCCGGCACCGCCAGTGCCAGCTTGACGTTGGCCGCGACATGGCGCCCCTTGAGCACCGCAGCGGCTTCGCGCAGGTCCTCGATGCGGGAATTGGTGCACGACCCGATGAAAACCTTGTCGATGGCGATGTTCTGGATCGGCGTATTCGGATTCAGACCCATGTACTGCAGGGCGCGCTCCATACCTTCGCGCTTGACCGGATCGGCTTCCTTGGCCGGGTCCGGAACCACGGCATCGACCGGAACAACCATTTCGGGCGAGGTGCCCCAGGTCACCTGCGGACGAATATCCTCGGCCTTCAGGGTAACGACGCGGTCGAACTGGGCGCCGGCATCGGAATGCAGGGTGCGCCAGTAGGCGACCGCCTTGTCCCAGGTTTCGCCAGTCGGCGAGAAGGGGCGGCCCTTCAGGTAATTGATCGTGGTGTCATCGACGGCCACGAAGCCGAGACGGGCACCGCCCTCGATGGCCATATTGCACAGGGTCATGCGCCCTTCCATGCTCAGGCCGCGAATGGCGCTGCCGCCGAATTCGATGGCGTAGCCCGTGCCACCAGCCGTGCCGATGGTGCCGATGATGGCCAGCGCGACGTCCTTGGCGGTTACGCCCTTGCCGAGCTTGCCTTCGACGGCGACTAGCATGGTCTTCGACTTCTTCTGCAGCAGGCACTGGGTGGCCAGCACATGCTCGACTTCCGAGGTGCCGATGCCGTGCGCCATGCAGGCGAAGGCGCCGTGCGTCGAGGTATGCGAATCGCCGCAGACGACGGTCATGCCGGGCAGCGTCGCGCCGTTCTCCGGACCGACGACATGGAGGATACCCATGCGCGGATCCTTGAACGGGAAATAGGCCAGGGCACCGACTTCGCGGATGTTGGCATCCAGCGTCTCGACCTGCTGGCGCGAGATCGGGTCCTTGATGCCTTCGTCCCAGTGGTCGGTCGGCGTGTTGTGGTCCGGCGTCGACACGATGGACGAAACGCGCCACGGCTTGCGGCCGGCCAGCTTGAGGCCTTCGAATGCCTGCGGGCTGGTCACTTCGTGAACCAGGTGACGATCGATGTAGAGAAGTGCCGTACCGTCCGCTTCCTGATGGACGACATGGTTCTCCCAGAGCTTGTCGTAAAGGGTCTTCGACATGAAAGGAAAAGTGAGCCGTAAAACGTTGAATTATTGCACAGGATCGGGTTTTTTTACCCTTTCGGCAGCACGCGCCCCGGGCTCGTCGCGAACCCAGCCCCAAATCAGCAACCAACCGACCAGGGCAAACAGCGAACCCAGCGTAAAAGTCCAGCCTGAGCCCAGCCAGTCCCAGGTTCGTCCGCTGATCAGCGCCCCGAGCAGACCGCCGGCACCGAACGACAAACTCGAATAAAGCGCCTGGCCCCGCCCCTGTACCTTGCCCGGAAACCATTGATTGACCGCCGCGATGGCCGAGGCGTGGTAGGCCCCGAAGGTCAGCCCGTGCAGCAACTGGACGACGACCATGATGGCGACCGATTCGACACCCCAGCCCATCAACAGGAAACGCAGCACGGCCGCCGCGAAACAGGCGAGCAGGATGCCGCGCAGCGAGTAGCGTTTGGCCAACCGGGCCATGAACACGAAGACGACGATTTCGGCGACCACGCCGAGCGACCACAACAGACCGACCCCGGTCTTGCTATAGCCATGGGCGTCGAGATGGATGGAATAGAAGACGTAAAACGCGCCATGCGCTGCCGACATGGTAAAGCAGGCCGCCATCAGGGCCATGACCTTGGGCTGGCGCAGGATGTCGCCAATCGGCTGCCCGCCGCAGGCATGATCGACGGGCGGCGCTTCGGGCAAGGTCAGCGCATAGGCGAGGATGCCGAGCAGGATGGTCCAGCACACCCACAGTACGCCGACCGGAGGGGCGACATCGAGCAGAGAGCCGGTCGCCATGACCGCCACGATGAAGCCGACCGATCCCCACAGGCGGATGCGGCTATAGCGGCTCCCGTCGTCGCACAAGTGATCGAAGGTCAGGGTCTCGACCAGCGGCAGCGCGGCGCTCCAGAAGAAGGCCAGAACCGCCATGGCGGCCAGCATGCCGGGCAGCTTGTCGAGCCAGAAGAAGGCCGTAAAACCGGCTAGTCCGATGCAGCCAGCCAGGCGGATGATGGCCAGGCGGTGGCCGAAATGGTCAGCCAGCCAGCCCCACAGGTTGGGGCCGAACAGGCGCATCAACTGCATCTGCGACATCAGCAGGCCAATGTCCCATGCAGAAAAATTCAGCGATTTGAGATAGAGCCCGAAATAGGGCGAAAAGGCGCCAATGAAGGCGAAATAGAAAAAGTAATAGCCCGAGAGGCGCCAGTAAGGCAGAGGATGCATCCGGCAATTCTACCGGATGCGTAGCGGGCAACGGCCGGATCAGGCCTTGGCGTATTGCTGGCCGGCGCGGAAGGCGAGCAGCATGTGGTAAAGCTCGTCCTTCAATTTGACGCGCTGCTTCTTCATGTCTTCCATGGTGAAGTCGGCGACCGGCATGTCGTGCTCTTCCAGATCCTCGACCTTGCCGGTCAGGCGGCTGTAGGTGGCGAACAAGCGGGCGAAATGCGCATTGCCCACCTTCAGCACATGAATCGCCTCATTGAATTCCGGAAAGTCCTGATGGAGATCGTGGTGATCGACTTGCATATTTCCTCCCGTAACGACAACCCGCCCAACGAGCGGCCAAGTGCGACAAATATTACGCGATTTTCCCCGGAATGCGCGGCGTCTGGCAGACGACGTCGCCACACTGGGCGCGATGGCGCAAGGCATGATCGACCAGGACCAGGGCCAGCATCGCTTCGGCAATCGGCGTCGCGCGGATGCCCACGCACGGATCATGACGCCCATGCGTCGCCACCGTGATGGGATTGCCGTGCGTATCGACCGAGCGACGCTCCTGGGCGATCGACGAGGTCGGCTTGATCGCCATGCTCACGACGATTTCCTGGCCGGTGGAAATGCCGCCCAGGACGCCGCCCGCATGATTGCTGGCAAAGCCCTGCGGGGTCATTTCGTCGCCGTGCTCGCTGCCCTTTTGCGCCACCGAGGCGAACCCGGCGCCGATCTCGACGCCCTTGACCGCATTGATGCCCATCATGGCGTAGGCAATTTCGGCGTCGAGCCGGTCATACACCGGCTCGCCCCAGCCCGGCGGCACGCCGGTGGCGGTCACGGTGATCTTGGCACCGACGGAATCCAGCGACTTGCGCAGGTTGTCCATGTAGCTTTCCAGCTGCGGTACGATCGCGGCATTGGGAGCAAAGAAGGCATTGCCGTCGATGTCGTCGGCGGACACGAAGGGAATCTCGATCTCGCCGAGGGCCGACATCCAGCCGCGTATCGTCACGCCATAACGCTCGTTGAGCCACTTGCGGGCAATCGCCCCGGCCGCGACGCGGACTGCCGTCTCGCGGGCCGACGAACGGCCGCCACCGCGATAGTCGCGGAAGCCGTATTTTTGCGTATATGTGTAATCGGCGTGCCCCGGACGGAAAGTCGCGGCAATGTTGCCGTAGTCCTTGCTGCGCTGATCCTGGTTACGGATCAACAGGCCGATCGGCGTACCCGTCGTCTTGCCCTCGAAGACACCGGACAGGATCTCGACGGTATCCGGCTCGCGTCGCTGCGTCACATGGCGCGACGTTCCCGGTTTGCGCTTGTCCAGTTCGGCCTGGATATCCGCCTCGCACAAGGCCAGCCCCGGCGGACAGCCATCGACCACGCAGCCAATGGCCGGGCCATGCGACTCTCCGAACGAGGTAACGGTAAACGAGGTGCCAAAAGTATTGCCGGACATGGGGAGACTTGGATGCTTTGGAAACGAGGCAGTTTATCACGCCTGCAACATCTCCGTTTTTGCCGCCCCATAAAGGACAAGGGCGGCCAAGGCCGCCCTTCGTAAAGCGTGAAGCGCTCAGGCCGCAGGCGTTCCTTCCGGCCAGTTCTTGATATAGCTCTTCAGCATCTTGTTTTCGAAACTCTGTTCCTCAAGTACGGCCTTGGCCACATCGAGGAAGGAAATGACCCCCATCAGGGTGCCGCCATCGACCACCGGCAGGTAGCGCGAGCGCTTTTCGATCATCAGGCCGCGCAGCTCATTCACTTCCATCGCCGGATAGACGGTGACCGGGTCCTTGACCATCACGTCGCCGACCGTCAGGCCGTCCGGACTGGAACCATGCTGACGGAGCGCCATGAGCACTTCGCGGAAGGTCAGCATACCGACCATCTTGCCGCCATCCATGACAACCAGCGAGCCGACGTCGAGATCCGCCATGGAGTCGATGGCAACTGCCAGCGCCTGCTGCGGCGTGACCGTATACAGCGCCCCGCCCTTGACGCGAAGGATTTCCCGAACCTGCATGTTGCTCTCCAGACTTGACGAATGATTGATGCGAACGATCTTAGAACATCCCTGCAAATTCTGAAAGAACGCCCCTCCCGCCGCGGTGTCTTATGAGTACAACAAATCTCATCTGGCATCAAAAAAACTATCGGCGTATTTAACAAATTTAATCAATTTCGAACTTGCATAACGTCATAGTCATATATATACTTAGCCATATTACCTAAGTCATACTGCGCTACGATGCTTGGGTAAGCCAATTACGTTAGCGTATGGAGAATGGATATGAGCACTGTCAAGACAATCGAAAAAATCGACGCCCGCGAAATCCGTCGCAAGCTTGGTCTGAACCAGCAACAATTCTGGTCCACGCTGGGCGTGACGCAGAGCGGCGGTTCCCGCTACGAAAGCGGCCGCAACATGCCGAAGCCGGTTCGCGAGCTGCTGCGCCTGGTGCACGTCGAACAAGTCGACATCAAGAGCATCAAGCGTGACGACTGGGAAGTGGTCGAGTACCTGAAGTCTCAGGAACCGGAACTGTTCAAGTCCCTGAAGAAGTCGGCACGTAGCCACGCCAAAAAAGCGGCCTGATTTTGCCCCGGCAACAGGGCAAGGCCAGCATCAGCGGGCATCACGGGGTAACAATGACCCGGATGCCCGTTTCTTTTTCGATCTGACGCCCGAAGGCGGTCAGCTCATCCGGCGTCACCGCAGCGAGGCGGGGCGCAGCGGGTTGTTGTGACGGCCGGGCCAGGCCGTAGAGATGCACTCCCTGCAACTTGCCGGACACCTGGCGCAGCAAATCGCAATAGGCTTGCCGCGACTCATCCGACGGCACCTTGCCATCCAGACTGAACCAGCAGGTCTGCACCCAGGTCGGCGCCAAATCGGCGCATAGCTGCAGGTTTTTCAGAACTTTGTCCTGGCTGCCGGGAACGCCGTTGATTTCGGCCACCTCGGCATCGAGCGCCCGATCCACCTTGAACCAGACTTCGCCGCCGCACTCGGCCAGCAGCCGGATGCCAGCCTGCACCTGCGGACGATGCAGCAAACTGCCATTGGTAATCAGCCGAACCGGCAATTTTCCCCGCAAGCCGCAATGCTCGAGTACGTCAGCCACAGCAGCTATCGCTTCAGGGAACTCGGCTGCGCTCGTCGGCTCGCCATTGCCGGAAAACGCCACGTCCATCAGGCGGCGCGCCTCCGGCGGCACGTGGCGGGTCATGAAATCGCCGTGCAGCACATCGCGCAGGAAAGTCTCCAGTTCCCGCTCCAGACGCGGCAGATCGAGCGGCGGCGGCCCGCCGCGCGTCAGATTGTCGACCTGGCAATACAGGCAGGCCCAGTTGCAGGCGTTATTGGGGTTGAGATTGATGCCGATCGACACCCCCCCGGCGCGGCGCGACACAACGGGATACACATAGAGCAGGCCGGCACTGTCCCGGCTGTGATCATCGGTGGTAAGCATGGCGCATTGTATAATCCGCGACCGCCTTGTCGAGCAATACACCATGTTGATTACCCGCCGCCTCGAATTCGATGCCGGGCACCGCATCCCCGATCATAAGAGCCAGTGCCGCCACCTGCACGGGCACCGTTACGTTATCGAGATCACCCTCGCCGGCGACATCATCAACAAGGCGGGCGACGCCGCCAACGGGATGGTGATGGATTTTTCGCAGGTCAAGGACTTGGCCAAGCAGCACCTGGTCGACGCCTGGGATCACGCCTTCCTCGCCTTCGTTGGTGACAAGGCCGTCGTCGATTTCCTGGCTACCCTGCCCGAGCACAAGACGGTCCTGCTTGACTGCATCCCGACCGCCGAAAACCTGGCCCGCCTAGCCTTTGAGCGCCTCGACGCGGTCTATCGCGACACCTACGGCAATCACCTGCACTTGCAACAGGTCAGGCTCTACGAAACGCCCAACTGCTGGGCCGACGCGCTGCGCCCGGCTGCCGATTGAGTCAACACGGCACCCCCTCTATACTGCGGTAAAACAGCACCTGCCTGATCAGGTGCTCCGGAGGGGACATGCGGAATAAGACCAGCAAGAACCGCACAGAAAAACTCGACTTGCCGAAAGGCCAGCCGAGATGAATTCAACGCCGGACGCCAAGCGCAAGACTGCCCTCGTCCTGACCGGCGGCGGCGCCCGGGCCGCCTATCAGGTCGGCGTGCTGCTCGCCGTCGCCAAACTGTCCAGCAACCGGCGGCACAACCCCTTCCCCATCCTGTGCGGCACTTCGGCCGGGGCCATCAACGTCACCAGCATCGCCTGCCTGGCCGACAACTTCAGCAAAGCGGTTTCCGTGCTCGCCACGTTCTGGCGCAACATGCACGCCGACCATATATACCGGGCCGACCCGGTCGGCATCGGTCTTTCCGCCACCCACTGGCTGTCGGCCCTGACCATGGGTTGGCTCTTTCACAACCCGCCGCGCTCGCTGCTCGATAACGCGCCGCTGCGTCAGTTGTTGAGTCAGCACCTCGATTTCCGCGGCATCGCCCAATCGATTGCCAAAGGCGCCCTGCATGCGGTCAGCGTATCCGCCTCCGGCTACGAATCCGGCGACAACATCAATTTCTTCCAAGGCCACTCCAGCGCCGAACCGTGGCGCCGGGTGCAACGCATCGGCATCCGCGCCCAGATCACCGTCGACCACCTGCTCGCATCCAGCGCCATCCCCTTCATTTTTCCGGCAACCAAAATCCACCGCGAGTACTTCGGCGACGGATCGATGCGCCAGCTGGCGCCCATTTCGCCGGCCATACACCTGGGCGCCGAACGCATCCTGATCGTCGGCGCCGGGCGCCGGAACGAACACCAGGACCGGCGACGTGTCGATAGCCATCCGTCGCTCGCCCAGATCGCCGGCCACGCCTTGTCCACCATCTTCCTCGACAGCCTTGCCGTGGACATCGAGCGCATGCAGCGCATCAATCGGACACTCGACGCCATCCCGCCGGACATCCGCAGCCATAGCGACATCCCGCTGCGTCCGATCCGTTCGCTGATCATTTCGCCGTCCGAGCGCCTCGAGCGCATTGCCGTCGAGCACGCCCATACCTTGCCCTGGGCAATGAAAATGATGCTTGGCGGTATCGGGGGAATGAGCCGGCGCAACGGGACGCTGACCAGCTATTTGCTGTTCGAGAAGCCCTACACCCAGGCCCTGATCGACCTGGGATACGCCGACACGATGGCGCGTTCGACTGAAGTCGGGGATTTTCTCGATCTCTGAGAGAGAATTTGGCGGGTCCGGTGAGATTCGAACTCACGATGCTTTTCAGCACGCCGGTTTTCAAGACCGGTGCATTCAACCGCTCTGCCACAGACCCGGCGGCGCGCATGATAGCACAGTCACGGCGCCGCGTATTTCGCGCCGGGCGCGGCCGGGCGGAGCGTTGAAACTTCTCGTCCACTCCGTTAGTCTTATCCTTTGATGAAATAACTGAAGGAGATGTCCTGCATGAACACCAATTTCGAGATGGCCCGCCAGAATTCCTCGGAAATCGCGCTGGAGCAGAATCGCGTCCTGCGCAACACCTATATGCTGCTCGGCCTGTCGATGATTCCGACAGTCCTCGGCGCATTGGCCGGCATCCAGATGGGGTTCAGCTTCTTGGCCGGCAGCCCGATGATGTCCTTCCTGCTCTTCCTCGGCATTGCGTGGGGCTTCATGTGGGGCATCGAGAAGAACAAGAATAGCGGCCTGGGCGTTGCCCTGCTGCTCGGCTTCACGTTCTTCATGGGCTTGATGCTGTCGCGTATCCTGCAAGTGGCGCTAGGCTTTTCCAATGGCGGATCGATGATCGCCCTGGCCGCTGGCGGCACGGGCGCCATCTTCTTCACGCTGTCGTCGATTGCCGCAGTTAGCAAGCGGGATTTCACCGGCATGGGCAAGTTCCTGTTTGCCGGCATGATCCTCATCCTGCTCGCCGCCGTCGCTAATATCTTCTTCCAGATCCCTGCGCTGTCGCTGACCATCGCCGTTGCCGCCGTCGGCATCTTCTCGGCCTACATCCTGTACGACATCAGCCGTATCGTTCAGGGTGGCGAAACCAACTACGTCAGCGCGACGCTGGCGGTCTATCTCGATATCTACAATGTTTTCGTCAGCCTGCTGCAGTTGATCATGGCCTTCACCGGCGAGCGCGACTGAGCAAGTCCTATCGGAAACTTCAAGGGCGGCCGAGGCCGCCCTTGACGTTTCCGGCAATCCTGTTTCAGTCTCGCTCGAATACGGCAATCGACTCGACGTGAGCCGTATGCGGGAACATGTTGATCGCCCCCGCCGCAACGAAGCGATAGCCCTTGAGCGAAACCAGAACGGCGGCATCGCGGGCCAGCGTCGCCGGGTTGCACGACACATAGACGATGCGCCGGGGCGAATTCGCCCCCAGTGCCTTGACCAGTTCGATCGCCCCTTCGCGTGGCGGATCGATCAGCATCTTGTCGAAATGCCCCAGCTTGCCCATCGACTCTTCGGTGCAGTCGAACAGGTTGGCGACGCCGAATTCGACGCGGTCGCCCAGGCCGTTGGCCAGCGCACTCTCCCGCCCCCGCTTGACCAGGGCGGGACTTCCTTCCACGCCGAGCGCTGTCGCCCCGGAGCGGGCAATCGGCAAGGTGAAGTTGCCCAAACCGCAGAACATGTCGGCAATCCTCTCGCCCGGCTGCGGCTCGAGCAGCCCCAAGGCGCGACGCACCAGGATGCGATTGACGGCATGGTTGACCTGGGTAAAGTCGGTCGGCCGGAAATCGAGTTCCAGCCCGAATTCCGGCAAGGTGTACGACAGCCGCGGCCCATCGACCGGGTAGAAACGATAGGCCGAATCAGGCCCCTTGGGCTGCAGGTAGAAAATGACCTGGTAGCGATCGGCAAAAGCGCGCAGTAGCTTTTCATCGGCCGCCGTCAGCGCCTGTAGGATGCGCAGTACCAGCGCCGTGCAATGCTCGCCGACCGCCAGTTCCAGTTGCGGCATGCGCTCGGCAATCGACAGGGCGGCGATCAGTTCGCGCAAGGGCACCAGCATGGCTGAAACGTGCGGCGGCAGGATGGCGCAGGTTTTCATATCGGCGATATAGCTGCTGCGCTTTTCGTGGAAGCCGATCAGCATGCCGCCCTTGCGCTCCACCTTGCGCACGGCAAAACGTGCCCGATGACGATAGCCCCAAGGCTCGCCGTGGATGGGAGGCAGCATGGTCTGCGGCCGGACCCGGCCGATGTGCCACAGACTGTCTTCGAGGACGCGCTGCTTGGCGGCAACCTGGGCCGACGGTTCCATATGCTGCATGGCGCAGCCGCCGCAGATGCCGAAATGCGGACAACGCGGCTGGACGCGCACGGTCGACGGTTTCAGCACGCCGACCAGATGCGCCAGTTCATAGTTGGGCTTGCGCCGGAAGCTGGCGTAGTCAACCGTTTCGCCGGGCAGCGCACCATCGACGAAGATGGCCTTGCCTTCCTGGCGGGTGATGCCTCTCGCCTCGTGGTCCAGCGATTCGATAATCCCGATGGGCACGGTCGACTCCGAAAAAGCGCGAATTCTATCAATCGGTTACACTAAGCGCCATGGCTCGCGAACTGATTACATCCTGGATGGACTATCAGACGGCAATTGACCGTTTGCTGGCCATCGCCAGCCAAAAGATCTGGATTTATGACGAAGATCTAGTCACCCTGAAACTGGACGACGCGCCCCGCCTCGCCCATCTCAAACGGCTGCTGTCCGCCGCCCACTCTGACGTTCTGCGCATTGCGCTGCGCAACGGCTCGCCGCTGCGCCAGCAGCACCCGTTGCTGCAAAACCTGCTCACCACCTACGGCCACGTCGCCGCTGCCCAGGAAACCCCGGCCCAACTGGCCCACCTGCGTGACAGCATGATTATTGTTGACGATAAATACGGTCTGATTCGCTTCGAACGCGACATGGCGCGCAGCAAACTATTGATCGACGAAGCCGACGAATTGCGCCCCTATTTGCTGAAATTCCGCGAAATATGGGCCGAAGGCGGCGAACGCATCACCAGTTCGACGGTAGGACTCTGATACTCGCCTGCCATTCTGCAGCGCAACAAACGCCGCCTCAGCTCATAAAATATTGTTATAATCGTGTGCTGATCGGGTAGCTCCTGATCTCCGATAAATTAAGATTTTGTTGGTTCTTGTCGATAAGGAAATCCCATGACTAAGTCTATTCTCGTTGCTGCCCTGCTGGCTGTTGCCCTGACCGCTTGTGGTAAGAAGGAAGAAGCTGCTCCGGCCGCCGCTCCGGCTCCGGCTGCTGCCCCGGCTCCGGCTGCTGCCGCTCCGGCCGCCCCGGCTGAAGCTGCCAAGCCGGCTGAAGCCGCTGCTCCGGCTGCTGCCCCGGCCGCTCCGGCTGATGCCAAGCCGGCTGAAGCCGCTCCGGCTGCCCCGGCCGCTGCTGACAAGAAGTAATTCTTCCAGCACAGCAACAACAAAAAACGGGGCCTTGGCCCCGTTTTTTGTTGCCTGAAGGTTTTTATCGACCTAGCTCAGGCAGCACCAATCAAATCCCTGTTCCTGCGAGGCCACCAAAATGTTTCCGGGTAGGCCGCCGGGCAGCGCATCGAGAATACTTTGCACCAGTTCCGGCTGATTGTTGCGTTCGCTCAGGTGGGCCGCCACCAGATGCTGCAGCCGGGAACAGTCGATGCGACCCAGCAAGGCCGCCGCAACCTCGTTTTCCAGATGCCCGAGACGCCCGGCAATCCGCCGCTTTAGCGAGAGCGGATAGGCCGAACGGGCCAGTTGTCCGGCATCGTGATTGAATTCAAGAACCAGCCCGTCACAGCCGGAAAGCATCGCGCAGACATGCGCTGTCGGCTCACCAATGTCGGTCAGCACGCCCAGACGCCGCTCGCCGGCACAAAACACGTATTGCACCGGTTCGCGCGCATCGTGCGGCACCGGAAAGGGATGAATGTTGAAATCGCCGACGGCAAAAGGCAGATGGCTGTCGATGATGCGCAGATCGAGCCCGGCCCGCTCCTGCCGGCAGCCGATCCAGGTGCCATGGGTTATCCAGACTGGCAACCCATGTTTGCGCGCCAGACGGAATACCCCGCCGACGTGATCGCCATGCTCATGGGTGACCACGATTCCAGCCAAGTCAGCGGGTTGCTTGCCGAGGCGCAGCATGCGGGCCGCGGTTTCCCGCAACCCGAAGCCGCAATCGAGCATCAGGCAGGTCGCCCCGGACTCGACGAGTAGCGCGTTGCCCGCGCTACCGCTGCCGAGCGAGGCAAAACGTATCACTGCAACTGCTGGAGGAGCAGCGCGAGAATCTTCTTCGAGGTTTCCGACTTGTCGGTACCGCCTTCGGCCGACAGTACCTTGACGACGCTCTGCTGGCTGTCTTCGCTCACGTGGATGCGGTACTGGGCGTTGGTATTGACCGGCGCATCGCTCTTCCAGAAAGCCAGCTTGGACAACAGACCGGTGTCCTTCTTGCTGCGGTTGTCGGCATCCGGATCGACGTAACGGACGAAATACAGGCCGCGCGAACGATCGCGGTCCTCGACGGTAAAGCCGACGCGGTCCAGGGCCAGACCGACGCGACGCCAGGCGCGGTCGAAGCGTTCGTACACCTCTAGGGTGCCGGCACCGTCATCCGACTTGGCCAGCTTGGCCTTCGGCTCGGCCTTGACGGAAGCCAGCGAAGCTTCGGCCCGCTTTTCCTCGGAACCGAGGCGGACCATCAAGCGGCGCAGCATTTCGGCTTCCAGCTCGGGATCGGCAGCGCGCGGCTGCCAGCGGGTATCGTCCTTGGCCGACGAGGTATAGACCTCTTCCATGGCGCGATGGCTGATGAAGATGTCGGTGGTGCCCGGCGTGGCACCCGGCTCGAAGCGGGTGCGGAACTTGTCGCGCTCGCCGGTCGAATACAGCGAATCGAGCAGGCGGCCGAGGGTGTTGCGGAGGAAATCCTGGCCGATCTTGGCGCGGTTTTCCGCCCAGTCGGTTTCCATCACGCCCGCTTCCGGACGCTCGACGTTGATGATAAAGCCGGTTTCCTGCCAGAAATCCTTGACCGTATCCCACAGCTTGTCGGCCGGCGCGGCAACGACCAGCCAGCGCT
This sequence comes from Dechloromonas hankyongensis, assembly GCF_022012295.1. Taxonomy (GTDB): domain Bacteria; phylum Pseudomonadota; class Gammaproteobacteria; order Burkholderiales; family Rhodocyclaceae; genus Azonexus; species Azonexus hankyongensis. The sequence continues at coordinate 1,460,017 of NZ_JAKLTN010000001.1, read as the reverse complement.
GGTTGCCGGAACGCTCGACGCGCACCTTGTCGACTTCGGGCAGGACGACGGAGTTTTGCGCCTGGGCCTGTGGCGTGCGGTCTGCACTGTAGGCCGAGAAGGTGGCGCTGCCCTTGCCGGCGGCATCGGGCACCAGGTACTTGTCGTCGCGGGCGATCTGCGACAGATCGGGCGGAATTTCCAGCGTCGGCGCCTTGCCGGCGGACTTGTATTCGATCTTGCGCGAATCGGGAAGCATACTGCACCCGGCCAGCGCCACGGCGAGCAGGGATAGGGAGAGGCCGGAAAGCCGACGATTCATGTTTCTTGTACTCCGGGGTCAGGCGATCAGACCGGCCTGGCGCAGTGCAGCCAGAACGCGAGGCTGGCTGGCCTCGGACAGGGTGGTCAGGGGCAGGCGGATGCCGTTGGGCATCAGGCCGAGCTTGTGTACTGCCCACTTGACCGGAATCGGGTTGGCTTCGCAGAACAGGTCGCGGTGCAGGCCGACCAGCTTGAAGTGGATCTCGCGGGCCTTGGCCATGTCGCCATTGCGGGCAGCGACGCACATCTCGTGCATCAGGCGCGGCGCGACGTTGGCGGTCACCGAGATGTCGCCATGGAAGCCGAGGGCAATGGTCGCCACGGCCGTCATGTCGTCGCCGGTGTACAGCGCGAAATCCTTGGGCGCGCGGGCGATCAGGTCGCAGGCACGATCCAGGTTACCGGTGGCGTCCTTGACGCCGACGATGCCCGGAACCTCGGCCAGACGCAGGATGGTGTCGTTGGCCATGTCGGCCACGGTACGGCCCGGCACGTTGTAGAGCAGGATCGGCAGTTCGACGGCTTCGGCAATCGCCTTGAAATGGCGATACATGCCTTCCTGGGTCGGCCGGTTGTAATACGGCACGACGGACAGCGACATGTCGGCGCCCGCCTTCTTGGCGAACTCGGTCAGCTCAATGGCTTCCGAGGTCGAATTGCCGCCGGTGCCGGCGATGACCGGGATACGGCCGGCGATGTGATTTACCGCAACCTTGATCAGCTCGCAATGCTCCTCGACATTGACCGTCGGCGATTCACCGGTCGTGCCGACGACCACGACGGCATCGGTGCCTTCCTGCACGTGGAAATCGAGCAGATTGCGGAAGGAGTTCAAATCGAGGCTGCCATCCTCATGCATGGGCGTAACGATGGCGACAATGGATCCGGTAATCATGGCCTGTATATGAAAAAAATAATTCTTTGATTGTAACTGAAGCCCATTCGCCGCGGAAAGGCGCTTGGTAACAGTTTGTTTATTTTCCAGGCACCCAATGGAGCCGGCCACCCGCGACCTGCATTTTGCCGTCCGGCAGCTGCAGTTCCGGATGGCGATCGGGGGCTGCAGAGTGCAGTTGGCGGGCGAATTCGTCCAGACGGGAAGCGACGGGAACCTGCCAGCCCAGGCAACGCAGGCGATAACGCAACAGATTCTTGAGGCGAGGCACAGTCAGGCGGCGCAACCCGGCCATGGCTGCTGAGGCTCCGTCACCGACCTGCTGCCAGTCGAGTTCGGCCAGTTCGTCGAGCAGCGCTGCCGCCTCGGCGAAATTGGCAGCGGCCTGTGCCAGCGACGCCTCGGCGGCCGGAAAGCGCCGGCTCAGGCCGACCAGCGCTTCATGGCGCAGGTAGTTGCGCGTCAATGCCGTATCGGCATTGCTTTCGTCGGTGATCCAGTCCAGCCCGGAGGCCTCGGCGTAGGCTTCAATGTCGCGGCGCGGGATGTCGAGCAGAGGCCGCAGCAGGCGCAGTCCGCCTCGGGTCCGTTCGACGGGAATGCCGGCCGCCCCGGTCACCCCGGCGCCGCGCAACAGATTAAAGAGTACGGTTTCCGCCTGGTCGCCGCGATGGTGGGCGAGCAGCAGGCTGCCTGGCGCGGCGTCGGCGAAAACGGCGTAGCGGGCCCGGCGGGCGGCCGCTTCGAGGCCAAGCCCCGTTGCGCGGTCTATCGTGACCTCATGAATGGAGAGCGGCACCCCCAGGCGGCGGCAGTAATCACTGCAGAAGGCCGCCCAGGCGTCGGCATTGGGCGACAGGCCGTGATGGACGTGGATGGCCTGCAGTTGCCCGACCCGCTGCAGCCCGGCCAGGATATGGAGCAGCACCACCGAATCGCAGCCGCCGGACAATCCGACTGCCAGCGGCGCATCCGGCGCGAGGCGGGCGGCGAGAAAAGCGCCGACCCGCTGCGGCAGATCAACTGACGGGCTGTTCCTTGAAGCGGCCATAGCTCATCAGCCGCTCGTAGCGGGCCTCCAGCAGTTCGCCGGTGGACAGCCCGGAAAGCTGCTTCAGCGCGTCCTGCAGGGCCTTCTTGAGGTTTTGCGCCATGGCGGCATGGTCGCGATGGGCGCCGCCGAGCGGCTCGTTGACCACCCTATCAACCAAGCCCAGCGTCTTCAGGCGCTGTGCGGTGATGCCCATGGTTTCGGCCGCTTCAGGCGCTTTTTCGGCGCTCTTCCACAGGATGGAAGCGCAACCTTCCGGCGAAATGACTGAATAGGTCGAATACTGCAGCATCTGCACGGTATCGCCGACGGCGATGGCCAGCGCGCCGCCGGACCCCCCCTCGCCGATGATGGTGACGATGACCGGCACCTTCAGTTCGGCCATCACGTACAGGTTGCGGCCGATCGCCTCGGACTGGCCGCGCTCCTCGGCGTCGATGCCGGGATAGGCGCCTGGCGTGTCGACGAAGGTCATCACCGGAATGCCGAATTTCTCGGCCAGCTTCATCAGGCGAAGGGCCTTGCGATAGCCTTCCGGACGCGGCATGCCGAAGTTGCGGTAGATCTTTTCCTTGGTATCGCGCCCCTTCTGGTGGCCGATGACCATCACCGGCTGCCCGTTGAAGCGGGCCAGACCGCCGACGATGGCATGATCGTCGGCAAAGGCGCGGTCGCCATGCATCTCTTCGAAATCGGTGAAGATCAGCGACAGGTAATCCAGGGTGTAGGGGCGCTGCGGATGGCGCGCCACCTGGGAAATCTGCCACGGCGACAGCTTGGCGTAGATATCCTTGGTCAGCTGGCCACTCTTCTTTTCCAGGCGGTCGATTTCTTCGGAGATATCGACGGCCGAATCGTCCTGCACGAAGCGCAGCTCTTCGATCTTGGCTTCAAGGTCGGCAATGGATTGCTCGAAGTCGAGGAAACTTGTTTTCATGGACTGCTCGGTTGCTAAGTTGGGCCGCATTTTACCCCAAAGCAGGAGAGGTATTGTTTCAGTACTCGACCGGCACCGGATCGAGGCTGCGCCACAGATACCAGGTGGCTACCGAACGCCACGGCCGCCAGCGTTCGCCGAATTCGGCCAGAACACGCCGCGGCTGCTTTTCGCCCTGGAAATAGCGCACGAAGACGGCACGTTGCAAACCAATGTCGTCGAGCGGAAAGACATCCGGGCGCATCAGGTTGAAGATCAGGAACATCTCCGCCGTCCACCGGCCGATGCCGCGCACGGCGCTCAATTCGGCAATGATCGCGTCGTCGTCCAGGCTCGCCCAAACCGCCGGGTCGAGCTGGCCGCAGAGGAAATGCTGAGCCAGATCGTTCACGTACTCGATCTTGCGTTTCGACAGGCCGCAGCCGGCCAGTCCGCTTTCGCCCAGTTCGCCGACCCGGGCTGGCGTCACTTCGCCAAGTTGCGCGACGAAGCGGGTCCACACAGCATCTGCTGCCTTGACGGATATCTGCTGTCCGACGATGGACCGCGCCAGCGTACAGAACGGATCGCCGCGCGAAGCGAGCGACGCGCCCTGATAGCGCTGCACCAGTTCCGCCATGTGCGGATCACCTGCCGACAGCTCGGTGGAGGCTAGTATCCAGTAATCGGGAATCATCGTCGGATTATACGAGCAGGCAATTTTTGACGTTCATATGACACATTCGAGGGACGCCGAACCCGCAAGTTTGTTAGCATTACCCAAAAAATTTACGCCGAGAACACACCATGACCGCCTTAGCCTACGTCTTCGTTCACCCCATGCTGGGTCCGGACGACGCCTGGTCAGCCTTCAAAGCAGAACTGCCCGCCGGCACGCGCAGCCCGCAACTGCTGTCGGCTTTGGCGAAGTCGCCGCAATTCGACGAGTTCGATCATCGCCTGCCCTGGTTTTTCCCGGCGGAAAGCAATTGCGGCAGCCTGCAGGAGATGGGCGAGCGCTCGGTCATCGTCTTTCAGGCCGAAATCCCGGCTGACGACAAGGAAGCGCAAGCAGCCCAGGAAAGCGAGCTGCGGCAGGCCAACCAGAAACTTGCGCTGGCCACCAGCCCCGGCGTCAAGCTGCCGGCGAGCGGCACCTGGGATTACCTGCTGTTCGGCGCCAGCCATGCGCGGAGCCTGCCTCCCTATACCCTGCTCGGCATGGCCAGCCGCAGCATCGTCGGCCTCACCGACCTGAGCACTCAGAACGACCGCGACTGGTCGTTGGCCAATGCCTGCACTCTGTCCACCAGCGAACACCTGCTGGTCCGCGCCACCCCCCAGAACAAGGCGGACATGACGCGGCTCAAGCTGCTCAAGCTGCTGACCATGATCGACGGGGATGCCAATACCGGCGACCTGGAGCAGATATTCCGCGAAGAATCGAAGCTGTCCTACAGCCTGCTCCGCCTGGTCAATTCGGCGGCCATGGCGCCGCGCAGCCCGATCACCAGCTTCGGCCAGGCCATCAACCTGCTCGGACGCCGACAACTGCAGCGCTGGCTGCAACTGCTGGTCTATTCCGATCCGAACAACGGCCAGCACCCGACGCCGCTGCTTCAGAAAGCGGCGGCCCGCGGCCGCCTTCTCGAATTGCTCATGCCGCACCTCGGGCTTGATCCGGACATGGAAAATGCCGGCGACCTGGCCTTCATGATCGGCACCTTCTCCCTGCTCGACGTGCTGCTCAACATGTCGATGACCGACATCCTGCACCAGCTGCCGCTGCTGGAAGTCGCTCAACAGGCGCTGGGCACGCACAGCGGCTCGTTCGGGCGGGTGCTGGGAGCAATCGATGCCGCCGAGAGACGCCAGCTGGATGCCGCCGCCCGGCAACTCGACCTGTTGGGCATCGACGCCGCAACCTACCTCGATGCGCAGCTGTCGGCTATCAGCTGGGCAGCAAAGATCCGCACCAGCTGATCAGCCGAAGCGCCCGGACAGGAAGGGGTTGTACTGGCGCTCCTCGCCAAAAGTGGACATCGGGCCATGGCCGGGGATGAAATCGACGTCGTCGCCGAGCGGGAATAGCTGGTCCTTGATCGAACGAATCAGCGTGTCGTAGTCACCGCGCGGGAAATCGGTACGCCCGATCGAGCCCTGGAACAGCACGTCGCCGACCTGCGCCAGACGGCTTGGGGCATGGAAGAAGACGACGTGGCCGGGGGTGTGGCCGGGGCAATGCAGGACATCGAGTTCAACCTCGCCGAACTGCACCTTGTCGCCCCCCCGCAGCCAACGGGTCGGCTCGAAGCTGCGCACATTGGGAAAGCCGAACATCTTGCTCTGCTGCGGCATGCCGTCGATCCAGAAGCGATCTTCCTCATGCGGCCCTTCGACCGGCACACCGGTCCGTTCGAGCAAGGCGGCGACGCCGCCGGCATGGTCGATATGGCCATGGGTGACGAGGACCTTGGCCAGGGTCAGCTTTTCGTCTTCCAGCGCGCCGAGAATACGCTCGACGTCGCCGCCCGGGTCGATCACCGCCGCCTGACGGGTCTTTTCGCACCAGAAAATGGTGCAGTTCTGCTCGAAGGGAGTGACCGGAACGATTTGATAGCGCATGGCGATTCGGAATATGGTTGATTGCCGCCGATTATCGCACGGCACGGCCTTGCCCGCCGGCGTCGCCCCCCTTACACTCCCCCTGCCTGACCCGAAACACTCTTCGAAAGCCGAAAGACATGCTCGACCACGCATTGCCCGACATCGATTCCTGGACCCTGATGTTCAGCAACAACGGGCTGCCCATCCTGCGCGTGACCAAGCGACGGCTGGAAGAAATGCGGGCCGACCTCGACCGGGTCGATGCACGCGAGCTGGCCCGCCTGATCCTGCAGGACCCGATCATGACGGTGCGCGTCCTCGCCTACATCCAGCCGATGCGCGGCCGCTCGCTGCAGCACGACATCACGACCATCGCCAGCGCCGTGATGATGGCCGGCATCGAACCCTTCTTCAATCGTTTCAGCGAACTGTTCACCATCGAGGATCAGGTCAAGGAAGCCGGCCCGCAGGCGCTGCTCGGCATCCTGCAAATCATCCGCCGGGCTCAGCGGGCGGCCGATTATGCCCAGGAGTGGGCCATCTGGCGCCACGACATCAACATGGAGGAAGTGCGCATCGCCGCACTGCTCCACGACCTGGCCGAGATGCTGGTGTGGTGCACGGCGCCCAAACTGGGGCTCGCCATCCAGGACATGCAGAAGACCCACCCCGGCATGCGCAGCGCCGACGCCCAGAAGATGATGCTCGGTTTCACCTTCCACGACATCCAGAGCGAACTGTGTCGCGTCTGGCACCTGCCCGAACTGCTGCGCACCCTTATGGACGACGACAACGCCAAGCAGCCGCGGGTCAAGAACGTCACGCTGGCCGTGCAACTGGCCCGTCATTCCTCGCACGGCTGGGATGACCCCGCCCTGCCCGACGATTACGTCGAAATCGGCCACCTGCTCAACATCACGCCGGAAGCCGTGCGCCAGCGCCTGGGACTGGAACCCATGCCGGCCCGCGAAGCGGACGGCCAGGATATCGGCTGACCTTAACCAGGCGGCGGACCATCGCCAAGCCGGCCGTCCGGCAAAAATCTCTAGCCTTGGCCGCCGCCCCGGGCTTCCAGCGACTCCCAGCGTTCCAGCAGCTCCATCAGCTCGTCGTCGATCTGCGCCAGGCGTTCGGCCGCCTTCTGCGCCGCCTGCGGATCGGTCTGGTAGATGGCCGGATCCTCGAGACGCTTGCTCAGCTCGGCCTGCTCGCCTTCCAGCGCGGCGATCTTGTCGGGCAGCGCTTCGAGTTCCCGTTGTTCCTTCCAGGACAGCTTGTCGCCCTTCGGCTTGGCGGGTTCGGCCGCCTTGGCCGCTGGTTTCACCTCGGCCTTCGCCTTGCTCGCCTCCTTGGCGACGCCGGCCTTGTACGACGCCCAGTCGCTGTAGCCGCCGGCATATTCGTGCCACCGGCCTTCGCCTTCGGCCGCGATGGTCTGCGTCACCACGTTGTCGAGGAAGGTCCGGTCGTGGCTGACCAGGAACAGTGTGCCGTCGTAGTTCTGCAGTAGTTCTTCAAGCAGTTCCAGGGTTTCTATGTCGAGGTCGTTGGTCGGTTCGTCGAGGACCAGCACGTTGGCCGGCTTGGCGAACAGGCGGGCCAGCAGCAGGCGGTTGCGTTCGCCGCCGGACAACGAACTGACCGGCGACCGCGCCCGTTCCGGCGCGAACAGGAAGTCCTCAAGGTAGCCAATGACATGCTTTTTGGCGCCGCCGATCTCGACCCAGTCAGAGCCCGGCGAAATGACGTCGGCCAGCGTCGAGTCCGGATTGAGCTGGGTGCGGAACTGGTCGAAGTAGGCGATTTCCATCTTGGTGCCCTGGCGGACGATGCCGGAATCCGGTTGCAACTCGCCGAGGATCAGGCGCAACAGCGTGGTCTTGCCGGCGCCGTTGGGACCGATCAGGCCGATCTTGTCGCCGCGCTGGATGCGCGACGAAAAATCGCGGACGATCTGCCGCGGGCCGAAAGCCTTGTTGACGTGCTCCAGCTCGGCCACCAGCTTGCCGCTCTTGTCGCCGGCATCGAGCTGCAGATTGACCTTGCCCATCCGGTCGCGCCGCGCCTGGCGTTCGGCCCGCAACTTGTCGAGACGCTGGACGCGGAAGACTGCGCGCGTCCGCCGGGCTTCGACCCCCTTGCGAATCCACACCTCTTCCTCCTTGAGCAGCTTGTCGGCGCGGGCGTTGGCCAGCGACTCCTCGTGCAGCATGGCTTCCTTGCGCTGCTGGTACTGCGTGAAGCTGCCGGGAAAGCTGGCCAGTTTGCCGCGATCGAGTTCGACGATGCGCGTGCACACGCGATCGAGGAAGGAGCGGTCGTGGGTGATGAAGAACAGGCTGACGCCGCTTTCGATCAGCAGATTTTCCAGCCATTCGATGGCGGCGATATCGAGGTGGTTGGTCGGCTCGTCGAGAAGCAGCACTTCCGGCGCCACGGCCAGGGCCTGGGCCAGGGCCAGGCGCTTCTTCTGGCCGCCGGACAGGGAACCGACGCTGGCTTCCGGATCGAGCCCGAAGCGGTCGATGACGCGCTCGGCCTGCGCCTCGTAGGCCCAGGCGCCGCGTGCTTCGAGTTCGTGCTGCAGCGTATCCATGCGGGCGAGCAGCGCCTCGTGGTCGCCCTGCCCTTCGGCCAGATGGTGCGACACGTCGTGGTATTCGGCAAGCAGGGCCGAGGTTTCGCCCATGCCGGAGACCACCGCCTGGAAAACGTTCATCGCCGGATCGAAAGGCGGCTCCTGCGGCACATAGCCGACACGGATACCGGGCTGCACCCAGACCTCGCCGTCGTCGAGGCGGCCCTTGCCGGAGCCGGCCGCCATCGCCGCCAGCAGGGAGGATTTACCGGTGCCGTTGCGGCCGATCAGGGCGACCCGTTCGCCCGGGTCGAGCTGGAAATCGGCATGATCGAGAAGCGGCACGTGGCCGTAGGCAAGGCAGGCGTCGGATAGTTTGAGGTAGGGCATCGGTCGTAATGAAAACGGCGCCCCGCCGGGCGCCGTGTTGGGAAGACCCCGATTTTACAACCTGCCGGGCAATCAGGTGCTAAAGCGCGACAACTGCGCCTGCAGTTCCTCGGCCAGGCGCAGCAGGTTCTGCGCCCGCTCGCTGTTGCGGATGGCCCGCTGATTGCTGCCTTCGGCAGCCTGGGCGATTTTTTCGACCAGGTTGGCGATCTCCTGGCTGGCGGCGCTCTGCTCGCGCGTGCTGCCGGCGATGTCGTGAACGACCGCCACGGTTTCCTGCGCCCGCTGGTCGATAAGCTCCAGTGAATCGCCAGCCTGGCGTGCCATGTCGACGCTGCCGCCCATGTTGCTGCTGACTGCCTGCATGCGCTGGACGGCGCGGCTTGTCTCTTCCAGGATGGCGGACACGGTAGTCGCGATCTCCTGGGTCGATAGCGACGTGCGCTCGGCCAGCTTGCGCACCTCGTCGGCGACCACGGCAAAACCGCGCCCCTGCTCGCCGGCCCGGGCCGCTTCGATTGCCGCATTGAGCGCCAGCAGGTTGGTCTGGTCGGCAATTTCGCGGATCACGCCGACCACGCTGGAAATCTGCTTTGAGCGTTCGCCCAGCGACTCGATGAGAGCTGCCGATTCGGTGATGTCGCCGGCCACGCGCTCCAGTTCGCTCATCGCCTGATAGACCACTTCGCGCCCGGAGGTCGTCACCTCCTTGGCTTCGCTGGAAATTTGCGCCGCGTGGTTGGCGCTGTCCGCCACATGCGTGATGCTGACCGACAATTCCTCGACCGAGGCGGCGATGCCCAAGGCCGAAGTGGACGCCTGCTCCGACGAAGCGCGCCCCGTCATGGCCGCCTCGCCCAGTTCCTTTGCCGCCACGCCGAGTTGGGCGGAGGAGTCCGACACCCCGCGCACCAGCTGCCGCATGCTATTGGCCATGTCGTTGAAGGCTTGCGCGATGATATGCACCTCGTTGCGGCTGCCCGCTTCGCCGCCCGGAATCACGGTGCGCAAATCGCCGCCGGCAATGCGCTCGGCACCCTGCACCATCTGGGTCAGCGAACGCAGGCGGAAGCTGACCAACAAGTAGACCAAAGTGGCCAGCAACAGGGCGGCGGCGACGCTGATGACGACCACCAGATTGCGCAGTGCATGGCTTTCCTCAAGATATTCGTCTAGCCAGCTGCCGGTGCCCACGGTCCACCCCCAGGCGGACGAAGTTGCCGCGAAAATAATCTTGTCGCGTGCCGAACCGTTGGCATCGTTCATCTGATAGCGGAACAGGCCGCTCTTGCGCTCCAGAACCTGGCGCAGCACCGTGCGCGCCGAATCCGGCACATCGACTTCACCGATCTGCTTGCCTTCGAACTTGGGATGCATGACGAACTCGCCGATGCCCTTTTCGTCGGTCGGTCGGACGATATAGACGTATCCGGTCTTGCCCGCCACCAGGCTGCCGAACTGGTCGCGCACCCGCTTCAGTTCGCTGTCCAGTGAAATCCGCAGCGAATAGGCCAGCCACGGCTTGCCGTCGGCGTTCTTGACCAGCTTGACGGTGCTGAAGTTGTACTTGCCACCGCGGATGGCCAGCCCTTGGTAGTCCTGCCCGGCGAGCAGCGCCTTGGCAACCGGATCGCCATCAGGAAGCGACGTGCCGTGCATGGCCTTGCCGTCCTTGTCCTTGAGCAGGGTGGCCAGGCGATAGACCTTGTTGTCGTGGATGAGCAGAAATGCTGCCTCGCTAGTGGTCAGTTCACGGAAGGATTTGAGCAGGCGGTCGTTACCGTTGAGCACCTCGCCACCCAGGCGGACCACCGGCAAATCCACGTCGCCGGTCTTCACCAGACCGGCCGCCGGCTCGGGCTGGTTGCCGATGTATTTGCGGAAAAACTGCGCCCCGTCTTCGCCCCGCGACTTGACCGACTCGAAGATCGAATCGAGCGTGCTGGCGATCAAGCGGGCTTCGTGTTCGAGATTGCGTTCGGTCACCGCGAGCGCCGCGCTATCCGCCTTGTTCTGCACGATCAGGGCCAATACCGCGAATACAATGACGAGCGCCGCAATGGTCACCAAAATTAATTGCTGGGCAATCGGGCGCCGCGAAAAACTGGCAAACATGTCCCCATCCTTTTCTGTTTTATATTGCCCGGGGAAATCTATCACAATGCCTGGAGCCTCGGTACAATGCGCACCTCCAGCGCGCCTCCATAGTTAAATGGATATAACACGCCCCTCCTAAGGGCGAATTGGTGGTTCGATTCCACCTGGGGGCGCCAGGCTGCCACCGGTAAAAATCCCGGCGGAATTTCCTCCGGGGAATCTCCGGCCAGCCAGACCTTGGCGCGCGGATAGCCCCCCTCCCCTTCCACCCGGTAACCCAGCCCCTGGCAGATGCGCCGGGCGACGGAATGCCCGGTAGCCAGATGGACCTCGACTACCCCCTGCCGCCAGGCCAGCGCCAATGCAGCCCTGAACAAGCGGCGTGCCACGCCGCACGCACGTTCTTCGAGCGCGACGCTGGCGCCCAATTCGGCGACCCGGCCCTGAACGGCCAGATGGATGAACCCGGCGAGCCGGCGATCATCTCCCTGCATGCCGAAACAGAGATCGCGGGCAAAGTCGATCCGTGCCACATAGGCCGCAATGCCATGATCCTTGATGGGCATGGCAAAGCGGCTGTAGCGGTCGTCGGCGTCGAGACTGAGCAGATGCCCCAGGACGGCTGGCCGCCAGGAAGCATCCAGCCGACGAAGCGGCGACCCGCTCAATCCCACGTCAGTGCCCCGCCCGTCTGGTACTCGGTTACCCGCGTTTCGAAGAAGTTTTTCTCCTTGCGCAGGTTGGCCTGCTCGTCGAGCCAGGGCAGGACGTTCTCGGCGCCCGGGAAAGGTTCTTCGACCCCCACCTGCCGCGCCCGCCGGTTGGCGATGAAGCGGAACTGCTGGACGTGCAGTTCGGCGTTGTAGCCGAGGATGGGTTCGCGCAGGATGTAGCTAGCGTAGGCCCGCTCGGCCGCCTCGGCCTCGTCCCACAGTTCGCGCAGGGCCTGCGGGTCGAGTTCCATGCCCTCTTCCCTGAGCAATTCGCGGATGACGCGGATGCCGAAGGCGCAGTGCAGCACCTCGTCACGCATGATGTACTGCAACTGCTCGGCAGCGCCCTTCATCAACCCGCGTCGCTGCAGCGCGAAGACCGGCGTGAAGCCGTTGTAGAACCAGCAGCCTTCGAAAATGACTGCGAAGAAGAAGTAGGACAGCGCGAATTCATGCAGATTGGCGCGGTTTTCGAGATCGAAGTCGGAGCGCAGCACCTTCTCCAGCCGCCGGTTGGCGAGCGCGATCTTGCCGTGGATTTCCGGCACGACGCGGTAGCGGTTGTAGATTTCCTGCTGGTCGAGGCCCAGGCTTTCGATGCAATGCTGGTAGGTCCAGGTGTGCAGCGCTTCCTCGTAGACCTGGCGGGCCTGGTAGATCTGCAATTCCGGCGCGCTCATCTTCTCCATGACGGCGAGGCCAATGTTGCGCATGGCCAGGATGTCGGAGGTGGTCAGGTAGGCCAGCACGTTTCCGAAGACGTGGCGCTCGGCAGCGGACAGCTTGTGCTGGTAGTCGTGCACGTCCTGCGCCATGCCGATTTCGAGCGGCGTCCAGTGGTTGCGGTTGGCCTTGAGGAAGAACTCCCAGGCCCACGGATACTTGAAGGGCGCCAGCTGGTTGATGTCGGCCTTGCCATTGACGATGCGCTTGTCAGCGGCGTTGATCGGGGCCAGGACCGGTCGCGGCACGGCCTCCGGTGGCAAGGTGACTCCGGGTGCGGAATCCGGCCGAGCGGCGGGTTCTGGCATGGTAGAGGGGGATGCAGTGTCCCAGTCGGCGAAGCGGAAGGCGGTCATTGGCAGGCCTCGCAATCCGGATTGTCGATGGAGCAGAATTTCGCCTCCTCTGGCGCCGGCGCATCGTCGCGGCCGCCGGCCTTTTCCGCCTGGCTGGCGCCGAGGGTGCGCAGGTAGTAGGTGGTCTTCAGGCCGCGCTTCCAGGCCAGCTTGTACAGTTCGTCGAGTTTCTTGCCGGAAGGCAGCGCAAGGTAGAGGTTGAGCGACTGCCCCTGGTCTATCCATTTCTGGCGGCGGGCGGCGGCTTCGATCAGCCACACCGGGTCGACCTCGAAGGCCGTGGCGTAGCGGGCCTTGAGTTCGTCCGGCACGCGGTCGATGCGTGCCAGCGAGCCGTCGAAATATTTGAGATCGGCGACCATCACTTCGTCCCACAGATCGAGCGCCTTCAGATCGCGGACCAGGGCGGCGTTGACCACGGTGAATTCGCCGGACAGGTTGGATTTGACGTAGAGGTTTTGGTAGGTCGGCTCGATGCAGGCCGAGACGCCGACGATGTTGGAAATGGTCGCCGTCGGCGCGATGGCGACGCAGTTGGAATTGCGCATGCCGTGGGTGGCGATACGCAAACGCAGGGCGGCCCAGTCGAGACTGGCGCTGCGCTCGACCTCGACCGGCTCGCCCCGCCCGGCTTCCAGCAGGCGGAGCGAATCGAGCGGCAGGATGCCCTGCTCCCACAGGCTGCCGGCAAAGCTGGAATAGCGACCGCGTTCGGCGGCCAGCTCGGTCGACGCCCAGTAGGCGTGGTAGCACACCATTTCCATGCTGCGGTCAGCGAATTCGACCGCTGCCGGCGACGCGTAGGCGATGCCGAGGCCGACCAGGCAATCGGCGAAGCCCATGATGCCGAGGCCGACCGGGCGATGGCGCAGGTTGGCGTTGCGCGCCTTGGGCGTGGCGTAGAAGTTGATGTCGACCACGTTGTCGAGCATGCGCATGGCGGTCTGGATGGTACGGGCCAGCTTGGCCTGGTCGAGGGCGCCGTCCTTGAGGTGGGCTAGCAGGTTAACCGAGCCGAGGTTGCACACCGCGGTTTCGCTGTCCGAGGTGTTCAGGGTGATCTCTGTGCATAAGTTGGAGCTATGCACGACGCCGACGTGCTGCTGCGGCGAGCGCAGGTTACAGGCATCCTTGAAGGTGACCCACGGGTGCCCGGTCTCGAACAGCATGGTCAGCATCTTGCGCCACAGCTGCACGGCCGGAATCTTCTTGTGCAGTTTGAGCTGGCCGGCGGCGGCCTTCGCCTCGTAGGCAACGTAGGCCGTCTCGAAGGCGGCACCGAACTTGTCGTGCAGGTCGGGCACATCGACCGGCGAGAACAGGGTCCATTCGGCGTTGGCGTGGACGCGCTTCATGAACAGGTCGGGAATCCAGTTGGCGGTATTCATGTCGTGCGTGCGGCGGCGCTCGTCGCCGGTGTTCTTGCGCAATTCGAGGAATTCCTCGATGTCGAGATGCCAGGTTTCGAGATAGGCGCAGACGGCCCCCTTGCGCTTGCCGCCCTGGTTCACCGCCACCGCCGTGTCATTGACCACCTTGAGGAAGGGAATCACCCCCTGGCTCTGGCCGTTGGTGCCCTTGATGCGGCTGCCCAGGGCGCGCACCGGCGTCCAGTCGTTGCCGAGGCCGCCGGCGTATTTCTGCAGCAGGGCGTTTTCCTTGATCGACTGGTAGATGCCATCGAGATCGTCGGCCACCGTGGTCAGGTAGCACGACGACAGCTGCGAGTGCAGCGTGCCGCTGTTGAACAGGGTCGGCGTCGAGCACATGAAATCGAAGCTGGAAATCAGGTCGTAGAACTCGATGGCACGGGCTTCACGGTCGATTTCGTTGAGCGTCAGGCCCATCGCGACGCGCATGAAGAAAATCTGCGGCAGCTCGATGCGGCGGCCGTCGATGTGCAGGAAGTAGCGGTCGTACAGCGTCTGCAGGCCGAGGTAGCCGAACAGCTGGTCGCGCTCGGGCTTCAAGGCGGCGGCCAGGCGCGCCAGGTCGAAGTCCTGCAGGCGCGGGGTGAGCAGTTCGGCGGCGACGCCCTGGCCGATGAAAATCGGCAGATAGTCGCGGTAGGCCGCTACCGTATCCTCCGGCGCCACCGGTCGGCCGACAGCCTCCTCGACCAGACTGGCCAGCAGCAGGCGGGCGGTGGCGTAGTTGTAGCCCGGCTCGCGTTCGATCAGGGTACGGGCGGCAAGAATCAGCGCCTGTCCCACCTCGGCCTGCGCCACGCCGTCGTAGAGATTCTTCAGCGCATGGTCGACGATGGCGGGCGCCGAAACGCCCTCGCCCAGCCCGGCGCAGGCCGCTTCGCAGATTTTGAGCACGGCGGCGACATCAAGCGGGCGGCGCTCGCCGGCGACCATCACATGCAGGGGCGGGATGCCCTGCGCTTCCGCCTGTGCGGCACGCTCGGCCGCCCGGCGTTCGCGGTAGAGCACGTAGGCCCGCGCCACATCGTGCTCGCCGGAACGCATCAGGGCCAGTTCGACCTGGTCCTGGATGTCCTCGATATGCACCGTGCCGCCATCCGGCAGGCGGCGGGTCAGCGAGCGGACGACGGTATCGGTCAGCCGGGCGACGACCTCACGCACCCGCGACGAGACGGCGCTCTGGCTGCCTTCGACGGCCAGGAAGGCCTTGGTCAGGGCGACTGAAATCTTTTCGGGATGGAAGGCGACGACGGCGCCGTTACGGCGTATGACCTGCAGGGCGGCAAGGGCCGATTCGCTGGTCGAATGATCAGAAAGGCGCGCTAGGACGTTCGAGGACAAGACGATTCTCCGAATTGGGGGGCGGAGAACCGAAAGAGCGTGCCGGACGCCGGACGAACACCAGCGTGGGCCAGGCCCAAGACGGCAAACGACACGCGAACGAAAACGAACAGCAACACGCAAAAACCTTTCGCCAGGGACACCCCGCCCCATCGTTGGTTGGAAGGACGTTGCGGCAGGTCTCCTGGCTCTCGGTTCAACGCATTTCGTCTGCCTTCCCGGTCAAAAACCAGTGGTCAGATTGACGAAACGCTCGCCGACGACAGTTGCGGGGGCAGCTCCGGATTTCAGGCCATAGGCCCGGCACCGGATTCCCTTTTAATCCCTGGGAGGGAACCATCAACGGTGTCCACTGTAATGGCATGTGCATGACACAGTCAAGCCAAAACACTACCGGTAGTGCATGAACCATCCACAGCCACTAGATGCAGTACTTTTGGCGACACTTCGGATTCCATGGATCGGCGCCCGCCATCTTGCCGGCAACACGGGCAGCGCCGACTTCAGCCGGGATGGGCAGGGGAAACGGGTGCTATCCTTCGCTCCGCTCAAGCCTGAAGTCCTTTTTCCATTGGCGACAGGAAGTTCGCCTCCCTTCATCTCCCGGTCGGTACCGCATGCGAAACACCAGAAAAGCCCCTAAACACGCCATCGATATCAGCGAAGACGAGGGTGTCCGCTACCTGCATTTCGGTTCGGACTGGGTCCAGGGCGCTATGCGCATTGCCCGCCCGTGGTCGCTGGAACTGGCCTATACCCGGGAAATGATGGCCGGCCTACTGTTGCGCCCGGCTGCCAGCTGGCCGCGCTCGGCGCTGCTCGTCGGCCTGGGCGCCGGTTCGCTCGCCAAGTTCATCTATCGCAACCTGCCGGAGTGCCGGACTACGGCGGTGGAAATCAATCCGCAGGTCGAATTCGTCGCCCGCCAGTTCTTCAAGCTGCCCGACGATGCGCAGCGCCTCGATGTCGTGACCGGCTGCGGTGCCGATTACATGCTGGGCGGCACGCGCACTTTCGACTACATCCTGGTCGATGGCTTCGATCCGGAAGCGCGTACCGGCCCGCTCGACACGATTCCTTTCTACCAGGCCTGCCGGGCGCGCCTGAGCGAGAACGGCCTGCTCGCCATCAACCTGCTCGGCCGCGACCGCAGCTTCCCGGCCAGCGTCGAGCGCCTGCATCAGGCCTTCGACGGGCGCCTGGCGGTTTTCCCATCGTGCGACAGCGGCAACACCATCGCCTTTGCCACCGGCGGCGATCCGGTCGATGTATCGCTGGACGACATGCGGGCGCGCGCCACCCAGCTCAAGAAGGACACCCGTCTCGACCTGTTGCCGACCATCACCCGGCTGCAGATCGCCAATCCTTTGCCGGAAGGGCGACTGCGCATTTGACCCGGCTTTTTTTCTTGATTTTGAAAATCATTGGGCTAAAAATAGAGGAGGCCCTCCACCGATACCAATTACAAGGCGGCTCATAAAAATAACAAGCAGGCTTGCAACCTGACTTTTTATTCCCTTATGAAGGAGGAATGCCTATGTTGTCCATTCAGGACGTGTTGGATTATTGCGATCTCGATCGTGGCGAGATCGAGGCCATTGCCGAGCATGAACATATCCCCATCACGCTGGCCGCAGAAATGAGTGAGTCCCTTCTGTGCTCCCCGGAAGGGGTGTGTCGGCTGCATGTGATGTTTCAGGAAAACATGCAACGTGCCCGCGCCCGCGGCAATTTCGAACATGTGAAGACGCTCGCCAAAGCGTACGAGCATCTGCAGCGGTCGCATCCGCTGCCCGGTCACCATCACTAGCCGGACGAAGCCTTTGCTTCGCCCTGGGTACGACGAGATGCTTGCCTAGCGTCCCCCGTAGCCGTTTTCGACGGCATAGAGCGCAACCTGGACGCGGCTGCTCATATTCAGCTTCTTGAAGATGTTCTGAACGTGAATCTTGACCGTACTCTCGGCCAGATCGAGCTTGCGAGCGATTTCCTTGTTGCTCTCGCCTTGGGCGAGGGAGGCAAGGATGTCGCGCTCGCGCGGTGAGAAGCGATCGCGTTCGATGGCCACGGATTCCTGCTTGGGCGGGTTACGTACGCCCTGGATCAGCTTGGCCGTCATCTGCTGGGAGACGATGGATTCGCCCTGTGCCGCCTTGCGGATGGCGTCGACCAGCATGTCGGTCTCGATGTTCTTGAGCAGGTAGCCGCTGGCCCCGGCGCGCAGGGCTTCCATCAGGTCCTGTGCGTCTTCGGACACGGTCAGCATCAGGACGTTCACGTCGGGCATTTCCTCGCTGATCACCTTGACCGCCTCGAGGCCGGAGATTCCCGGCATGTGCAGGTCGAGCAGCGCGACATCGGGCTTCAGCGAGCGCACGCGCTTGATGCCTTCCAGGCCATCGCCCGCTTCGCCGACGACCTCGAAATCGTCGTTGCGTTGCAGCAGCGACTTGATGCCGCTGCGGAACAAGGTGTGGTCGTCGACCAGCAATACGCGGATTTTCTCGCTCATTTCAGACAGTCTCCCTATTTTCTTTTGGCAGGTTCAGGGTCACACAGGCCCCTTTCCCCGGTTGCGATGTTATCCGACATTCGGCCCCGATGCGGTGTGCGCGCTCGCGCATGATTTTCAGGCCGACATGGCGGTCGGAGTGGCAGTTGGGATTGGATGACGGATCGAAACCGACCCCGTCGTCCTCGATGCTGATCCGGCTGAGCGCCTTTTCCTGCTCGACGACGACGCGTGCATGGCTGGCCTTGGCGTGCTTGCGGATATTGGACAAGGACTCCTGCACGATATGCATGATCTGGATTTCGTCGCTGGGCGCCATCGGAACCATCGCGCCGCGGCGCTCGTAGTCAGTCTTGATGCCGGTCTGCCCCTCGAATTTCTCCAGTGCGGCATGGATAGCCGAATCGAGGTCGGCCTGGTGCAGGCGGGTGCGGAAATGGACGAGCAGTTCGCGCACATCGTCGTAGCTTTCCTGGACGCCTTCCTGCAGCTGGCCGGCCGTCTGCATCGCCTCCTCGGTGCGCCCCTTGCGCAGCGAATCCTGCAGCAACTGGACCTGGATATTCAGGAAGGCCAGGCCCTGGGCAATGGAATCGTGCAGCTCCTGGGCCAGCAGGTTGCGCTCCTCGGATACTGCCAGTTCCTTTTCCCGCGATTTCAGGCGCTGGTTCTCGATGGCCACGCCGAGATGGTGGCCGAGCGTTTCGAGCAGGTGGATTTCCTGATCGGACAGCGCCTGCGGCCGGCGGAAATAGAGGTTGTACACCCCGATGCGCTGCTTGTCGCACAGGATGCTGAAGGCGGTGGCCGTGGCGAAACCCTCGCGGATGCAGGTGCGCAGGCGCATGCCCTCCGGCGGGTTGGCAGTGGCGAAAGCGGCCGGCCGGGAGGTCTGGAAAACGTTGCCGCACAGACAGTCAGCACAATTGATCTGCCCTTCATTGGCGATGAAGTCGTCAGACAGGCCGTCGTAGGTCATCATGTACAGCTGCTCGGTTTGCGGCACGTACAGGCGCACCGCTCCGGCATCGGCGCCCAGCGTGGTCTTGATTCGTTCGAGGAAGCCTTCGCACAAGGCCTCCAGCGGGGCCGGCTCGGTCAGGAAGGTGGTCATGCCGTAGAGGATGCCCAGCTCGCGATTGCGCGCGGCCAGGCGACGCGTTTCCGCTTCGACGCGGTGTTCCAGCGTGCCGTGTACGGTCTCCAGATGCTCGGCCATTTTATTGAAGCCGTCCGCCAGGCCGCCGAGTTCGTCGTCGGTCGCCACCGGCACGCGGACGCCGAGGTCGTTGGCGATCATCCGCTGCATGCCGGTGTGCAGCACACCGACCGGCCGGATGACCAGGCGGTCGAAATAGCGGATCAGGATGACGGTCCCGAAAATGGCCAGCATGACCAGGGCGACCTGCAGCGTGCGCAACAGGTTGGTGTCGGCGGCGTAGCTGCGCTCCATGGCCAGCACCAGCTCGTTGATGCGGCTGACGAAAGGCTCCAGTTCGGTATCGAAGCGGTCGGTGACGCGTTCCCGTTCATCCCGGGCGCCGACCAGATAGCCGGCGACCAGCGGCCGCACCTTGGCCTGCCAGACCTTGCCGACTTCGGACAGCCGATCCTGAACTTCGTAATTGCGGGGCGGTGACAACGGCCGCGCCGGATCGCCCAATTGCAGGTCGCGCAACATCTTGTCGAAGCGGGCCAGTTCGTCGGCGAGCGCGGGGCCGAACGAATCTTCCGGGGTCTTGGCTTCCAGGCCGCGCGCCATCAGGTGGCCCATGCGATAGGTGCGCATGCGCTGGCTGCCGGCGTCGTTGATAGCCGCGGCGACGCCTTCCAGTTGCCAGGAAGTGAGCAGGGTCAAACCGATGGCCGCGGTGGCGACGGCGAAAAACACCACCAGCATGCCGACGATTTTGCGCGATAGCCTGCCTTTGTTGGCCAGCATCCTTGAAAGTCCATTAGTAAACGTGCGAACCATAGCGCCGAGCCACCAAATTGCAAAGGACCTGCATCAAGAAAAAATGCCCACCGTCTGACGACGGCGGGCAAAAAGTCGCTATGGAGAGAGAGCAGCGACGATGGAACTGACAGACAGAATTGCTTATGCAGCCTCTTTCTCGACGTGGGCCTGTTTTTCGTACAGGAACTCGAGCACCGCGGCGCGGTAGCCGATGTAGGCCGGATCGTGGGCCATGGTCAGGCGCTCGCGCGGGCGCGGCAGCTTGACTTCGAGCACCTCGCCGATGGTCGCCGCCGGGCCGTTGGTCATCATGACGATCTTGTCGGAGAGCAGCACCGCCTCGTCGACGTCGTGGGTGACCATGACCACCGTGGCCTTGGTCTTCTCGCAGATCTTCATCAGCTCGTCCTGCAGCTTGGCGCGGGTCAGCGCGTCGAGGGCGCCGAAGGGCTCGTCCATCAGCAGCACCTTGGGCTCCATGGACAGGGCGCGGGCGATACCGACGCGCTGCTTCATGCCGCCCGAGATTTCATGCGGATACTTGTGCGCGGCATGCGCCAGGCCGACCAGCTCGATGGCCGCCTGGGTGCGGGCCTTGAGCTTGGGCTTGCCCTCCTTGGCGCTGAACACGCGCTCGACGGCGAGGTAGATGTTCTCGAAGCAGGTCAGCCAGGGCAGCAGGCTGTGGTTCTGGAAAACCACGGCGCGCTCCGGGCCGGGGCCGGCGATCTCGCGGCCATCGCACAGCAGCACGCCGGTGGTCGGCTTGGTCAGGCCGGCGATCAGGTTGAGCAGTGTCGATTTGCCGCAGCCGGAGTGGCCGATCAGGGCGATAAACTCGCCTTGGGCGATGGTCAGGTCGATATCGCGCAGGGCGACGAACTTGCCTTTCTTGGTGTCGAAAGTCTGGCCGACACGCTCGATTTGGACGAACTTTTCCATGATGAGGCTCCTTACGACGCTTCTTTGGTGAGTTTCTTTGCCAGCAGGATCAGCGCCTGTTCGAGGATCAAGCCGACGATGCCGATGACGAAGATGGCGATGATGATGTGCTCGACCTTCAGGTTGTTCCACTCGTCCCACACCCAGAAGCCGATGCCGACGCCGCCAGTGAGCATTTCGGCGGCGACGATGACCAGCCAGGCGGTGCCGATGGACAGGCGGATGCCGGTCAGCATGTAGGGCAGCACGGCCGGGAACAGGATCTTGGTGACCACCTTCCACTCGGACAGCGCCAGCACGCGGGCGACGTTCAGGTAGTCCTGCGGCACGCGCTGCACGCCCTGGGCGGTGTTCATGATCATCGGCCAGATCGAGCAGATGAAGATGGTGTAGGTCGCCGCCGGGTCGGCCTTCTTGAACACCAGTAGGCCGATGGGCAGCCAGGCGAGCGGCGACACCGGACGGAGCAGGCTGATGATCGGATTGACCATGGCCGACAGGAAAGCCGAGCGACCGAGGATGAAGCCGAGCGGAATGCCGACCAGCGCCGCGAAGCCGAAGCCGATGGCGACGCGCTGCAGCGAGGACAGCACGTTCCAGCCTATGCCCTGGTCGTTCGGGCCGTTGCGGTAGAACGGGTCGGAGAACAACGCCACGGCGGCATCCCAGACCTGGGCCGGCCCTGGAATGCTGCCGCCCTTGTGGGTGGCGACGTGCCAGATGCCGATCAGCACCATCAGGCCGAGAACCGGCGGCAGCACGGCGCGCAGCAGGGCACTGAATTTTTCGCCGAGCGGCACGCCGGCCGGCAGGGTTGCGGTTTGTTCCATTTTCTTTTCCTTGGCCGGCTCTGCGACTACCGCCGCGACCGGCTTGCTGGTTGTGGCGGGATCGGCCGGTTTTTCGACACCGAAATCGCTTGTCATCGTCATTGCGCTCATGGTTTTCTCCTAAGCATTCATTTCTGTCGCCATCCCCAGCCGCGCCGGGAATGGCGAATCAGGGTGTCAAGCCTTGACCTTGAAACCATCCGCGTACTTGGCCGGATCCTTGCCGTCCCAAGTCATGCCGTCGATGAACTTGCTCGAGCGCATCTCGCTCTTGGGCAGGGCGACGCCGGCGGCAGTAGCACCCTGCTTGTAGATGTCGATGCGGTTGACCTGCTTGGCGACGGCCAGGTAATCCGGGTGGCTCTTGAGCAGACCCCAGCGCTTGTGCTGGGTCATGAACCACATGCCGTCGGACAGGTAGGGGAAGTTCACCGCACCGTCGTTGAAGAACTTCATGCAGTTCTTGTCGTCCCAGCTCTTGCCCAGGCCGTTCTGATAGCGGCCGAGCATGCGGGCGACGATGACGTCGGTATCGGTATTGACGTAGGACTTCTGGGCGATGGTTTCGGCCGTCTTCTGCTTGTTGGCGATCGAGGCATCGATCCACTTGCCGGCGTCGAGGATGGCGGCGACCACGGCGCGGGCGGTGTTCGGGTTCTGCTTGACCCAGTCGGCGGTGGTGCCGAGCACCTTCTCCGGATGGTCGGTCCAGATGTCCTGCGTCGTCGTCGCCGTGAAGCCGATGTTGTCCATGATGGCGCGGTTGTTCCACGGTTCGCCGACGCAGTAGCCGTCCATGTTGCCGACGCGCATGTTGGCGACCATCTGCGGCGGAGGCACGGTGATGGTCTTGACGTCCTTGAGCGGGTCGATGCCCTGCGCCGCCAGCCAGTAGTACAGCCACATGGCGTGGGTGCCGGTCGGGAAGGTCTGGGCGAAGGTGTATTCGCGTTCCTTCTTGGCGATCAGCTTGGCCAGGCTGGGGCCGTCGATGGCGCCCTTGTCCTTCATCTGGTTCGACAGCGTGATGGCCTGGCCGTTGGTGTTCAGGGTCATCAGCACGTTCATGTCCTTCTTCGGACCGCCGACGCCCATCTGCACGCCGTAGACCAGGCCGTACAGCACGTGGGCGCAGTCCAGCTCGCCATTGACCAGCTTGTCGCGCACCGACGCCCAGGAAGCTTCCTTGGACGGGATGATCTTGATGCCGTACTTCTCGTCGAACTTGTTGACCGCGGCCATCACGACCGAGGCGCAATCGGTGAGCGGGATGAAGCCGATACGGACTTCCTTCTTTTCGGGGGCGTCGGAACCAGCGGCCCAGGCACCGCTGCGGACGCCGGGAGAGACCATGGCCATCAGAGAGGCTCCCAGGGCAGTTGAAACGAAATCACGACGTGACAGGGACGGTTTGCCGGCGGCAGCTTCCGGCAGGGCCAGTTTCTTGTCTTCCATTGCTTGCTCCTTGATTGCTCGAATCGAAAAACAAAACGGGCGTCACATCCGAGCTGCCGGTTGGCAACGCGGATGGACGCCCTTGTCCAGTGTGAGTCGGCTGGTGCTCGACTCTCGCCCGGCCGCCTTTGACCGTGCGCTTTGACTGGACTATTGCAATGGCCGTGCCAGCACTAGTTCTTTGGTACTAGTTATAAATAACTAGTTTATTTTCAAACACTTGGAGATTTGTTTTTCGGCGGGGGGCGCCGAAAGGGCATGCACTATTGCAGTGCAACACGCCCGCCAGCCGCACAGCTTTAGAGCAACACGCGGGCCATGTCGATGACGTCCTTCGCCACTTTGGACATGGTCTGGCCGCGTTCCATCGCCAGTTTGCGCATGGCGTGGTAGGCCGCATCCTCGTCGAGGCCGCGGGCTTTCATCAGCACGCCCTTGGCCTTGTCGACCAGTTTGCGGTCGGACAGCTTTTGCGAAATCTCGTCCAGTTCGCGGCGCAGGGCCTGGGTGTCCTCGAAGCGTGCCCGCGCCACCTCGACGATGGGCTTGATGCGCTTCGGGTCGAGGCCGTCGACGATATAGGCGGAAACGCCTGCCTTGACGGCATCACGGATGGTTTCCTGGCCGTCTTCCTGGGTAAAGATCACCACCGGGCGCGGCATGTCCTTGTTCATGGCGGCCAGGTTTTCCAGCGTGTCGCGGCTGGGTGAGTCGGTGTCGATCAGGATGACGTCGGGCTGGAGTTTTTCGACTTCGGCCGTCAGGCTGTCGGCGCCGGCCAGGATGGCGGCCACCTGGTAGCCGGCGAGCGCCAGCCCGGCGCAGATTTCGCCGGCCCTGGCCTTGGATTCGTCAATTACGAGTACGGTAAGCATGGCGCTTGTCCAGCAAATTACAGGCCAGCCAAGGTCAGCGCGGTCTCCGCCATGGCCTGCATGACCGGCGGCTGGACGCCGATCGGGCCGGTCAGCACGAAATCGACTGCCGGGTAGTCGTGGCGCAGCGCTTCGACAATTTCCGGCAGTTCGCGCTTCAGATGCCCGCCCTGTGCGATGAACATGGGGACGATACAGATTTTGGTGGCCCCCCTCTGCACCCGCTCGGCCACGCATTCGGCCAGCGTCGGCTGCATGAACTCGAGAAAGGCCAGTTCGACCTCGGTACCGGTCTGCCGTCCCTGGAGCAGGGACTGGATATGGCGCATCGGCTGCGCCCATTCCGGGTCGCGGGCGCCATGGGCAAAAAGAATCAGGGCTGTACTCATCTATGCAATCTCGGGGCAAGTCAGTCGATTATGCGGTGCTCGCCCTTTTCTGACCAGCCTGTCAGCCCAAAGTGCCCGTCTCGCCGGCGAAATCGGCATTTTTCGCTCAAGCTCAAGGCGCGGCTAACCATTAAAAATCGCAAATTAAGCATTTGTGGCATAATCCCAATGGCCTACCGATTTGGTAGGTAGTAGGATCAACGAAGGTCGGACCTCACCGGCCTCGGCAACGCAAGAACGAGACTACGATGAACAAGGACCAGGAAATCCTCGCCGTCAGCCGGCTGGTTTTCGAACTGACCACCATGGGTCAGGCCGAGACTGATCTAGACGGCCTCTTGGCTAAGCTGCACGGCCTGCTCGTCACCCTGCCCGGCATTCATGTCCTGCCGCACAGCGCGATCCTGCTTTACAACCCGCGCCGGCACCTGATCCAGATCGCCCAGTTCGGTCTGCCGGCGGCCTGGGAAAACCCGGTGCAGCGCGGAAATTCGCGGCCGGAAGCCGAGCTGCATGCCGACATCGCCTACGTAGCGACGCCGGCCACCCATCATCCGGCCCTGTCCGTATCCGGCATCGACGATCAGGCGCCCTGTTTCGTCCTGCCGCTCGCCGACGACGGACGCCAGCTCGGCGAAGCCCTGCTTTTCATCGCCCCCGAATGGCGCCCCGATGCGATCGAGGTCGAATTCATGACCGACCTGTCGCGCGCCCTGTCCATGCTCGTCTCGCGCCGGCTGATGAACGAGACGCTGCGCGTGCGCGAAGTCGAACTCGAGGATGCCCGTACCGACGCCATCCGCCGTCTCGGCGCCGCCTCCGAATACCGGGACAACGAGACCGGCATGCACGTCATGCGCATGACCCACTTCGCCACGGCGATTGCCAAGGCGATGGATCTGCCACTCGAAATGCGCGAAATGCTCGCCATCTGCGCGCCGATGCACGACGTCGGCAAGATCGGCATCGCCGATGCCATCCTGCTCAAGCCCGGACGGCTGACGCCCGACGAATACGAGGTGATGAAGACCCACACCGAAATCGGCGAACGCCTGCTCGGCGGCAACGACGCGCTGATCGCCGCCGCCCGCGACATTGCCGCCTACCACCACGAACGCTGGGATGGCACCGGCTATCCCTACGGCCTGCGCGGCGAGGCCATCCCGGTGCTGGCGCGCATCTGCGCCCTGGCCGACGTCTTCGACGCGCTGACCTCGATCCGCCCGTACAAGCGGCCGTGGCCCATGGAAGACGCCATCGCCTACCTGCACAAGGAATCGGGCACCTATTTCGATCCGGCGGTGGTCGCCGCCTTCGACCGTGCCCTGCCGGAAATCTCCCGTATCCGCGAACTGTATCGCGACGACATTATCGATCCGAACCAGGCGGTGTCACTGCCGGCCAGCGCCTACCGTGCGGACGGATGGGTCGCCTGGGATGCCTCGCTGAGCATCGGCATCGACGCCATCGACGAACATCATCGCTACCTGTTCGACCTGACCAACGACCTGTTCGACGTCGTCCAGGAGAAACGCGGCGCACGCGAGGTGGCGCGGGTGCTCAAAGCCCTCGACCAATACACGCAGGTCCATTTCCGGGCCGAAGAACGCATGATGGACCACTACGGCTACACCGAGCAGACCCGGCAGCACGACCAGCACCGGTCTTTCGAGGAAAAGCTCGAAGAGTTCTATGCCGAACTGCACGACAACCCGCTAACGGCCCCATTCGACACCCTACTTTACCTGCGCGGGTGGCTGATCCACCACATCAAGGTCGAAGACGCCAAACTGGCGGTGCTGCGCGATGCCGCCTGAGGCGCCCGTCAAGCGCGCCGCCTAGCGCATCAGCAAAAGCCAGAGCACCAGATTCAGGGCCAGCGAAATGCCGGCCGTGACTTTCCAGAATTTGAGTGGATTGCGCTGCAGCAGCGGCTGCCGGGCCGGCGCCGCAATTGGCCGGGCGGCGCCCCGTTCGAGGGCGAGGATGAATTCCTCCGCCGTCTCGAAACGGTCCTTCCCTTCCAGTGCCACCGCCTTCAGCAAAACGTTTTCCAGCCAGCCGGGAATTTCCGGCCGCCAGCGGGTGGGCCGGGCCGGCTCGCCGAACTTGGGCGTCTGGAAGGGCTCTATTTCGCCGTAGGGGTATTTGCGGGTCAGCAGGTGGTAGAGGGTGACGCCAGCCGCGTAGAGATCGTGGCCGAATTCCGGCTCGGGATTTTCGAACAGTTCCGGCGCCATGTAGGACGGCGTGCCGGCCTGGCCGATCGGATCGCCGACCTTGCGCTCGGCCAAGCTGACCGCGACACCGAGGTCGAGGATGCGCAGGACGCCGTCCTGGCCGAGGTGGATGTTGTCGGTCTTGATGTCGCGATGCACGATGTCGAGGCGATGCAGCGCGGAAATCGCCTTGAGCAGCGCGACGCCGAGGCGCACCACCTCGCCGACCGGAAAATGTTGATCGCCGTCCAGGCGCTCCTGCAAAGTCGCCCCGGCATGCCAGGTCATCAGGTAGTACAGGCCGCTGCGATGGTCAGCCGGGATGACCTGCGGGAAGAACGGCGACACGACGCGCCGGGCCCGCCATTCCTCCATCAGCAGCGCGGCCGTGGCACTGGCGTCGCCCGCCATGCCCGGTTGCAGCGTCTTGAGCACCAGTTGCTGGCCGTTGCGCGGATTGCTGACCCGGTAGAGCAGCGTTTCGCGCGAGTCGTGCAGCACCTCCTCGATCACCAGGCCATCGAGTTCATGGGCCGGCCGGAGTTTGGGTGGCAATGGAAGGTTGGCGGCACCTTCCATGCTGTCGCGCAGATTGGCCGGTGGCAGCGCCAGCACGTCGACCACCACGGCCGAGGCGTTGTCGTGCCCGCCGTGGGCCAGCGCCAGGCTGGTCAGCGCCGCGGCAGCGCCCTGCGGCTCGGGATGGTCGAGCAGCACGTCGGTCATCAGGGCGTCGGGCAGCACACCCCACACCCCGTCGGAAACGAGCAGGAAACGGTCGTCCACCGCCAGTTCGCCGTCGGCAAAATCCATCAGCACCCGCGGATCGAGGCCGATGGCCCGCGACAGCACATTGTTCAGCTCCGGGTGTTCCCAGGTGTGATCGACCGTCAGCCGCTGCAAGCGGCCGCCCTGCAGCCGGTAGATGCGCGAATCGCCGATGTGCGCCGTGTAGAAGCGCCGGCCGCGCAGCACAACCGCCGACAGCGTGGTGGCCATGCCGGCGAGGTCCGCATTGCGGCTGCCTTCGGCGATCACCCAGCGGTTGAGCGCGGTGCTCACCGTCTCGATGGCGCGCGGGACGCTCCACGTATCGGGGGTGGCGAAGTAATCGGCAAGCAGCCCGCGCACCGTGTATTCGGCCGCCTCGCGCCCGCCCTTGTGGCCGCCGATGCCATCGGCAACGGCGGCGATGATGCCCTTGTTCTCGAGCTCCTGGCCGTCCGGCGTGGCGATGCCGCAGAAGTCCTCATTGCGCTCGCGCGGCCCGGTCAGCGAAGAATGTCCAACGGCTACGTTCAATGGCATGGTGGTGAGGAGCGAGGAGTTTGAAATGAAAAATCGAGGGGGCCGGCTGTACGCGCCCCCTCGATCCTAACAGCTAGCGACTGGCCGTTAAATCTTGGCGGCCGTCAGGTGGCTGGCACCCCAGGTGGTCCGCCAGCGGGTCTTGACGCCGGTCAGGCCGACCAGGGCAAGCACGGCGAGGCCGGCGAAGATCAGGAAACCAGCCTGATAGCTGCCGGTCATCTGCTTCGAGTAACCGAGGCTGGAAGCCAGGTAGAAACCACCGACACCGCCGGCCATGCCGACCAGGCCGGTCATGACGCCGATTTCCTTCTTGAAGCGCTGCGGCACCAGCTGGAACACCGCACCGTTGCCCATGCCCAGCGAGAGCATGGCGCAGACGAAGACGATCAGCGCCATCCAGGCTTCCGGCAGGCCGAAGCTGACGATACCGAGGAAGATGGCGGCGAAGATGTACATCACGGTCAGCGACTTGACGCCACCGATGCGGTCGGCCACGTTGCCGCCGATCGGGCGGACCAGCGAACCGGCAAACACGCAGCCGGCGGTGAAGAAGCCGGCCGTCTTCGGGTCCAGTCCATACTGGGTGTTGAAGTAGATGACCAGCGAGGAAGCCAGGCCGACGAAGCCACCAAAGGTCACCGAGTAGAAGAACATGAACCACCAGGCGTCCTTGTCCTTAAGCACCTTCAGGTATTCGGCGAAGGTCTTGGGCGGCGGCGCATCCGGCGCATCCTTGGCCATGAAGACGAAGGCGATCAGCACGATGACCAGCGGGATCAGCACGATGCCGAAGACGTTGGTCCAGCCATAGATGGCAGCCAGGCCCGGCGCGAACAACGCGGCGAGCGCGGTACCCGAGTTGCCGGCCCCGGCGATGCCCATCGCGGTACCCTGGTGTTCAGCCGGATACCAGCGCGATGCCAGCGGCAGCGCGGCGGCGAAGGAAGAACCGGCAACGCCGAGGAAGACACCGAGCACCAGCACTTCGGAGTAGGAATGGACGCCGACCAGCCAGGCATAGACCATGGCGCCGATGACGATAATCTGGCCGATGATCGCCGCTTTCTTGGGCGACAGGCGGTCGACCAGGATACCCATGGCGATGCGCAGCAGCGCGCCGGCCAGCACCGGGGTGGCGACCATCAGACCCTTTTCGGCGTGCGACAGGCCGAGATCCTTGGCGATGCCGACGCCGAGCGGGCCGAGCAGGACCCAGACCATGAAGGCGAGGTCGAAGTAGAGGAAGGCGGCCAGCAAGGTGGGGGTGTGGCCGGCCTGCAGGAATGATTTCTTGTCCATGATGCGAGCTCTCTGTAGTAGACCGCGAGCGGTCGATGGGGACGGGAATGATCAGCGCATGAAGTCGTTATCACGTTCCCGCCGCCGTTGACGAGTAGATCGCTGTGCTGCCCTCAGTAACGCAAGCCGCGTGCCACGCCATTAGCCTTATGATTTATCAGGGTTTTACTCGCCCACGCCCCGACCATACGCACCAAAAGCGCGCATGCCTCTCCATTGCGGTGCAGCATTTTGGGGGATCGATTACCGGTTATGCGCCGGGATAACGGCAACCGGGGATAGACCCCGGTTACCTCTGGTCGCGACCAGTCGCGGTCTATTCCCTATCGCTTGCAGCGCATCGGCCGGAACGATGCTCCGCCCGGCACGCTGACGCTTCCCCGTTCTGCCGGGTACCTGCCAACGGCTCAGTAGGCGGGCAAATAGAGCGGGTAGAGGGAATCTTCCTCATTGCGGATGCGCTGGACCAGCACCTCGCCGACGCTGCTGAGCTCGCCGGCAAAGCTGGCGGCCAGCGCCGGGTTCTTGGCAAGGTCGGCGTACTTACCAAGGAAGGCAAGAACCGCCTTGCCGATGCCATCCATTTCGTGGCGGAACTGGTGCACCAGCGTGTGGCTGGCCGTGTCCCCAGCCAGCGCGTGTTCAAGGTAGATGTAGAAGCGGACGTTTTCCTTGAGCAAATGCGCCAACAGGCAGCCGCGAAAATGCTCCAACTCCCGACAAGTGGCCGCCAGATCGCCGCCCTCGAAGGCCTGGCCAATCGCATTGAAGCAGTCGAGCACCAGTTCGTCGACCAGCTGAGGGTGGTAGGCAATGTGTGTCCCCAGCGCCACGGCACCAGGCGCAGCCTGGGCAGGCGCCGCGGGTTCGCCCGCGGCGGGTGCGGGTACCGATTTTTTCTTGCCAAACAGAAAATCCAGGAACATCGCTACACCTCGTTCACGTTCGCGAAGGAAAAGGCATACTGCGCCTGATCCAGCGGCTTGGGCATTGATGCGAGTTAAACAATCCGTACCCGACAGTTGGCGGCAATTTGAATCAACGCTGGAGGCATCCGATGGGCGTCAGCAACATTGGGAACGATAGGGGCACACCATGGCTTTAAGCCCCCCTTCCGCCCCCCCTCATCACGATTCATCTCGTCTAAAGGAGTACACGCCATGAAGCCACGCATCACCATTATCACCCTCGGCGTTGACGATCTGGAACGCGCGGTTGGCTTCTACCGCGACGGCCTTGGCCTAAAGACCGAGGGCATCATCGGCACCGAGTTCGAACACGGTGCGGTGGCTTTTTTCGACCTGCAAGCCGGTTTGAAACTGGCCGTCTGGCCACGCACCAGCCTCGCGCATGATTCGGGTCTGCCGCTGGCCGAGCGCAGCGCGACCGAATTCACGCTCGGGCACAACGTGGTTTCAAAAGCCGAGGTCGATGCCGTCATGCAACAGGCGCAGGCTGCCGGAGCCGTTGTCGTCAAACCCGCGCAGGAGACCTTCTGGGGCGGTTACGCGGGTTATTTCCAGGACCCGGATGGACATTTGTGGGAGGTCGTATGGAACCCGCATCTGCTGCCGCAGGACCACGCGTAGAAAGCGATATGAGCCAAAGGGGTCAGTTTCGCTGTTTTCCCCGCATGCCAGAATCCGCTTTGAACCAGACCTCTTTCATTCTTCCCGGGAGACTCCTGTGGCAATTCGTGTCGTCAGGCTAGGCAGTCCGCGCCTCGAAGGCGAAGGGACGCGCATTGGAACGGTTCGCCGCCCACCGCGGGGCGTGCCCAAAACCGAGTTTGCTGCGCAAAACTGGTACGACGTGTGGTTTCCGACCCTCGCTCCAAGCCCCGAAACCATGAAACTGGGCCAGCAGGCCGAGACGCCCGCACAGTGGGCAGCATTCATCAAAAAGTACCGGAGCGAAATGTCGTCGCCCGAAGCCAGTCATGCCCTGGCGCTGCTCGCCACCCTATCCCACAGCAGCGATTTCTCGGTCGGCTGCTATTGCGAGAACGAGGCGCATTGCCACCGCTCGGCCCTGCGCACGCTATTGGCCGAGAAAGGGGCGAAATTTGGGTAGCGGCGCGACGAACGACATGGCGCTCGCCCAGCAAACCGCCTAGCTGCTGAATCGGCCCGCCCCAAGGTGACGTTGAACGCCTGCCCAACGAGGGAAAATCAAGCGTTATTGACCGGGGCACGCTGGGCATTCTCCCTTTGCGTTTCGGGCAAATTGCCCTTACTCCTTCTTCGGCCCGCTTCCTAAGATGCAATCAGGCTGCTGCTTGGAGCGATCAACGACAGCGCCTTTCCTGCATATCCAATTCAAGGAGGAAGACCCGATGAAATTTCGCGTAGCCCTTGTAGCGACAGCCCTTTCCCTGGCCTGGGCCGGCAACGCACTGGCCGAACGGCCGCTGCTCAAGGTCGAGGAACGTATCCAGGTGGCAGCCTCACCGGCCAAGGTGTGGGCCGTCGTCGGCCAGTTCGGCGACCTCGGCTGGCACCCGGTCATCGCCAGCACGGAGATCACCAAGGGCAAGGACGGCCGCAAGGGTGCGGAGCGCACGCTGACCGCCAAGGACGGAGCCAAGTTCGTCGAGGAACTGCTGGCGCGCAGCGACGGCGCGCTGTCGCTCAAATACCGCATTGTTTCCGCGCCGCTACCGGTCAGCGACTATGTGTCCACGCTGAAGGTCAGCTCGGCCAAGGATGGCGGCAGCATTATCGCCTGGTCGTCGCAGTTCCGGCGCAAGGACGAAAAGCCGGTCGAGGGCGCCGACGACACTGGGGTCCGCAAGATCGTCAGCGGCATCTACACCAGCGGTCTGGACAACCTGAAGAAACAACTCGAAGCAGGAAAGCCGGGTTAAGGCGGAAAAGCCGCCCCGCGCCCGCATCCAAGGGGGTGCGAGGTTCCGGCTAAGATACGGAGCCAATCAGACCGGGTGACAGCCCGGTCCATACCAAAAGGAGACAAGCCATGCCCCGTTCCATTGCCCCCCGCCCCCGCAGCACCATGCCCAACCCGCGCCGCCGCTTCCTGCAGGCCCTGGCCGCCCTGCCGCTCGCCTCGGCCTTGCCGGCCTTGGCCGACGAGCAGATGGACGCCATCCACCAGCGTCGCCGGCTGATCATCGCGGTCTACAACAACTTCGCCCCCTACTCGGACGCCGGCCAGGGAATCGACGCGGACATCGGCAAGGCGCTGGCGACCAAGCTCGGACTGACGCCTGACATCCTCGGCTTCAAGGCCGGCGAGGACATGGGCGATGATCTGCGCAACATGGTGTGGAAGGGGCACTACCTGCGTGGCGAGCCGGCCGATGTGATGATGCATGTGCCGGTCGATCCCGTCCTCGCCAAGGAGAATGACAAGGTGCACATTTTCGGCCAGTACCACGTCGAAACCATGGCCATGGCGCGTATTCCCTCGCTGGTTTCGGCGCCGGTCGGCTCGGCGGCGACGGCCCTGGAAGTGTTCACCCGCGAGAAAATCGGCGTCGAAGGCGAAACGCTGGCCGATGCCTACCTGCTGAGCACCATGAATGGGCGCCTGCGGGACAACGTCGTGCACTTCCAGTCGATCACCGAGGCGGGTGCTGCGCTGCGCAACGGCAGCATCGCGGCCATCATGGCGCCGCGCGGCGAACTGGAAGGCGCCCTGCACGGCGAGACGCGCTTCGCCATCGACGAAACCAAGATCGGCGGCATGATGTCGACACGCTGGCCGCTCGGCATGGCGGTCAAGGCCGAGGCGACCGACCTCGCCGCCGCCCTGACGAGTGCCCTGGCCGAACTGGAGCGGGACGGCACGCTGGCCGCCATCTTCAAGCGCCACGCGGTCACCCAGCAGAAAGCCTGAGCCGTATGAACGGGCCGCCCGCGTGGCGGCTCAGTGAAAACGCCCGACGCTGAGCGCGATCACCATCAGCAGCAGCACGAAGGACACACTCTTCCAGAAGACAACCGGGTTGCGGTCGATCAGCGGCGGGCGGGTTTTGTTCAGGAACTCCGCATTCGGGTGGTGCAGGTCGAAAACGAATTCGGAGAGTTCCTCGTAGCGGGCGAAGGGATCGGGCTCGACCGCCTTACGGATGGCGTCGTCGACCCAGGCCGGGATTTCGCGCTCTTCGTTCAGCACCGATTGGTAGGCGAGCTTCTTCTGCGCCGCCTTGGTCCGCGATTTGGCGACTTCGACACCGTAGGGCAGCTTGCCGGAGAGCATCTGGTAGGCGATGACGCCGAGCGAATAGATGTCGGAGCGCGACGAACCGTTTTCGCCGAGGAAGTATTCCGGGGCGGCGTAGGCGGCCGAGCCGAGCAGGTTGATCTGTTCGATGGGGGTGGCGATTTCCATGATCCCGGCTACCCGCGTGGCGCCGAAATCGAGGATTTTCACCGTGCCATTGCCGTCGATCATGATGTTGTCGGGCTTCAGGTCCTGATGCACCATTTCGAGGCGATGGAAGGCCTGCAGCCCCTTGGCCACCTGTTCGACGATGCCGCGCACGCTTGCCAGGTCGGGCTTGGGATTGTCGATCATCCACTGGGCCAGGGTCTGGCCTTCGATGTATTCGGTGACGACGTAGATGTAGTTGCGCTGGCGCGTTTGCGAGCACGGCTTGAGGACGTGCGGGCTGTTGATGCGCCTGGCGATCCACTCTTCCATCAGGAAGCGTTCGAGATAGGCCTGGTTGGCCTGCTGGTCGACCGACGGCGTCTTGATGACCACCCGTTCGCCGCTTTCGTTGTCCACCGCCAGGTAGATGTGGCTGCGGGCGCTGCCCTTGATTTCGCGGACGATCTGGTAGCCGTCGAAATTCATTCGCGCATCGAGCAGCGGCGGGAAAGGCAGTTCGGCGATCTGCCGGTACATTTCGTTGGATTCGGGGCTGGGCAGTTGGTCGATACGGACGATCTGCACCGTCAGGTTGTCGCTGCTGCCGCGCTGCAGGGCTTCGTCGACGATGGCCTGGGCTGCCCGGTCGAGGTCGCCGCCGCAAGCTTCGATGGCCGCCGCGACACAAGCGGCATCGGTGTATTCATAGACACCGTCGGTGGCCAGCAGGAGCAACTCGCCCTCCTCCAGCGCCAGCGCCTGGTAATCGACCTCGACCTTGCGGTCCATGCCCATGGCGCGCGCCAGGTAGCTCTGCACCGACGAGACGCGGACACGGTGGTCCTCGGTCAGCTGTTCCAGCGCGTTGCCGCGCAGGCGGTAGATGCGAGCGTCGCCGACGTGGAACAGGTGGGCCGTCCGCGACTTGATGATCAGGCCGCTGAAGGTGCATACGTAACCGCGTTCCCGGTCGTAGCGGTGCTGGCTTTGCTGGGTCTGCGAATGCAGCCAGGAATTGGTGGCGACCAGCACATGCTCGCCCGAGGTCTTCACCGACCAGGCATCGGAGGTGCAGTAATAGTCTTCGAGAAAGGTCGTGACGGCGGCCTGGGCGGCTTCCTGGCTGACGTCGCTGCTGCTGATGCCGTCGGCCAGCGCGATGGCGATGCCCTTGCTGCTCAGCTGCGGTTCCTTGGGCACATAGATGCCGTGAAAATCCTGGTTGCTTTCCTTGCGGCCCTTATCCGAATACTGCCCGACGGTGATTTTTAGCTGGCGGCTCATGAGATTCCGGAAGATCGAAATAGAAAAGCCCCTGTCCCGGTCGGGCAGGGGCTTCGACTGTACACCAGCAGGCTTAGCCGGCGTGACGCTTCGGCGCGGTACGGACGTGGGTCGAGTACAGGGTCAAGCCGACGAAGGTGATACCGCCGACCACATTGCCGAGCACGGTCGGAATTTCGTTCCACACCATGTAGTCGTAGATCGAGAAGTTACCGCCCAGCATCAGGCCCGACGGGAACAGGTACATGTTCACGATGGAGTGTTCGAAGCCCATGTAGAAGAAGAGCATGATCGGCATCCACATGGCGACGACCTTGCCGGTGACGTTGGTGGACACCATGGCGCCGACGACGCCGGTGGACACCATCCAGTTGCACAGCACGCCACGGATGAACAGGGTCAGCATGCCGGCGGCGCCGTGAGCGGCGTAGCCGACGGTCCGCCCTTCGCCGATGGTGCCGATCTTCTGGCCGACGATGTTGGGGGCTTCGGTGAAGCCGAACGTGAAGATGATGGACATCATCAGGGCGACGGTCAGGGCGCCGGCGAAATTACCGACAAAGACCAGGCTCCAGTTGCGCAGCACGCCGCCCAGCGTGACGCCCGGGCGCTTGTCGATGAGGGCCAGCGGGCACAGCGTGAATACGCCGGTCAGCAGATCGAAGCCGAGGAGATAGAGAATGCAGAAGCCGACCGGGAACAGGATGGCGCCGGCCAGCGGCTGGCCGGTCTGCACGTTGATGGTGATGGCAAACGCCGCGGCAATGGCCAGGATGGCGCCGGCCATGTAGGCGCGGATCAGGGTGTCGCGGTTGGACATGAAGATTTTGGATTCACCGGCATCGATCATTTTGGTGACGAATTCGGTAGGCGCCAGATAGGCCATGATTTTTCCTTTTCGGATTAAATAGTTATTCGCAGCCCCGGCCCGCTCTCAAGACCGGGGACGCGTACCCTCGTAGATACTTCGGGACGGCGTGCCGGCCGCCCCGTTACTGCCCGACCTCAAACGGAGAGGAAAACCTCGCCGTTTTCCACTTTCACTTCGAACTTGCTGCACGAACCGACGTCCGGCGCCACGGCATGCCCGTCTTCCAGGCCGATGTTCCAGCCGTGCAGCGGGCAGGTCACCTTGCGGCCATGCACGATGCCTTGCGACAGCGGACCGCTCTTGTGCGGGCACTTGTCGTGCAGCGCGAAGACCTCGTCCTCGGCGTTGCGGAAGATGGCGATGTCGCCGCCGCTTTGGCGCTGAACGACGCGCGACCCCAGTTGCGGAATGTCGTCCAGCTTGCAGATCAGTTTCCAGTTGCTCATTTTTTATGTCCTCGGTTCGATAATCAGGCTTCGAGCTTGATCGGAATGAATTGCTTGATCGGCTGTTCCTCGCGGCTGGTTTCCCACGGATCCTTGGCGTCCTTCAGGGCGTCGAGCAGGCGGGCGTAGTACGCCTTGCGACCTTCCTCGTCTTCGAGAATCTTGCCCTTGATGTAGTCGAGGCCGACGCGGTCCATATAGTGGCAGGTGCGCTCCAGGTACCAGCCTTCCTCGCGGTAGAGCTGCAGGAAGGCGCCGGAATATTCCATGACCTCCTCGTCGCTCGTCACCTTGCACAGGAACTGGGCGACCTCGGTCTTGATGCCGCCGTTGCCGCCGATGTACAGCTCGTAGCCGGAATCGACGCCGATCACGCCGACGTCCTTGATGCCAGCCTCGGCACAGTTGCGCGGGCAGCCGGAGACGGCCAGCTTGACCTTGTGCGGGGCGTACATGTCGAACAGCATCTTTTCCAGCTTGACGCCCATCGACATCGCCAGTTGCGTGCCGAACCGGCAGTGCTCGGCGCCGACGCAGGTCTTCACGGTGCGGATCGACTTGCCGTAGGCGTGGCCGGAAACCATACCGGCAGCGTTGAGGTCGGCCCACATCTTCGGCAGGTCTTCCTTCTTGACGCCGAGCAGGTCGATACGCTGACCGCCTGTCACCTTGACGGTCGGCACGTTGTATTTCTCGGCCGCATCGGCAATGGCGCGCAGTTCGGCCGGCGTCGTCAGGCCGCCCCACATGCGGGGCACGACCGAGTAGGTGCCATCCTTCTGGATGTTGGCGTGGGCGCGCTCGTTGATGAAGCGCGACTGCGGATCATCCTTGGCCTCATGCGGCCAGCTCGAGATCAGGTAGTAGTTCACCGCCGGGCGGCACTTGTCGCAGCCGTTCGGAGTTTTCCACTCCAGCGCCTTGAAGACGGCTTCCTTGCTGGTCAGGTGCTGGCCGAAGATGGCTTCGCGCACTTTCTTGTGCGAATGATCGGTACAGCCGCAGACCGGCTTGCTATCGACTGCCGCCGGCGTATAGGCGCCGCCGATGGTCGAGGCCAGGATCTGTTCGACCAGGCCGGCGCAGGAGCCGCAGGACGAAGCCGCCTTGGTGTGCTTCTTGACCTCGTCCAGCGTGAACAAGCCCTTGGCCTTGATCGCCTGGACGATGGTGCCCTTGGTCACGCCGTTACAGCCGCAAACCTCGGCGTTGTCGGCCATTTCGGCCGCCTTGCTCTTGCCGGCATGGCCGACGTCGCCGACCAGGGACTGGCCGAAGATCAGCGAGTCGCGGATGTCGTGGATGTCGCGTTGATCCTTGAGCAGCTGGAAGTACCACGGGCCGTCGGCCGTATCGCCGTACATGACGCCGCCGACCAGCTTGTTGTCCTTGATCACCAGCTTCTTGTAGACGCCGCCGTGCGGGTCGTTGAGGACGATTTCCTCGGTGTCCTTGCCGCCCATGTAGTCGCCGGCCGAGAACAGGTCGATGCCGGTGACCTTGAGCTTGGTCGAGGTCACCGAGCCGGTGTAGCGGCCGATGCCGTAGCCGGCCAGATGGTTGGCGGCGACCTTGGCCTGCTCGAACAGCGGGGCGACCAGGCCGTAGGCGATGCCGCGGTGGCTGACGCATTCGCCGACGGCGTACACCTTCGGATCGTAGGTCTGCATGGTGTCGTTCACCACGATGCCGCGGTTGCAGTAGATGCCGGACTTCTCGGCCAGCGAGTAGTTCGGGCGGATACCGGCGGCCATCACGACGATGTCGGCCGGAATCTGCATGCCACCCTTGAAGCGGATCGCCGCGACGCGACCGGATTCGCCCTGGATCAGCGCTTCGGTCTGGGTTGCGAGCAGGAACTTGAGGCCCTTGTCCTCGAGCGACTTCTGCAGCATCTTGCCGGCAACTTCGTCGAGCTGGCGCTCGAGCAGCCACGGGCCGAGGTGCACCACGGTGACGTCCA
The DNA here is from genome assembly GCF_022012295.1 of Dechloromonas hankyongensis. Taxonomy (GTDB): domain Bacteria; phylum Pseudomonadota; class Gammaproteobacteria; order Burkholderiales; family Rhodocyclaceae; genus Azonexus; species Azonexus hankyongensis. The sequence continues at coordinate 1,421,929 of NZ_JAKLTN010000001.1, read as the reverse complement.
TGCCGCGCAGCTTCAGGCCGTTGGCCGCTTCCAGGCCGAGCAGGCCGCCGCCGATGACGACCGCGTGCTTGTGCTTGGTCGCCGCGTCGATCATCTCGTCGGTGTCCTTGATGTCGCGGTAGCCGATGACGCCCGGCAGGTCGTTGCCCGGAACCGGCAGCATGAAGGGGGTCGAGCCGGTAGCGATCAGCAGGCGGTCGTAGGCGACCTCGGTACCGTCGTCGGCGATGACCTTGCGCTTGACGCGGTCGATGGTGCTGATCTGCTTGCCGGTATGCAGGGTGATCTTGTTTTCCGCGTACCAGTCCAGCTCGTTGAGGATGATGTCCTTGACGCCCATTTCGCCGGCCAGCACCGGCGAGAGCAGGATGCGGTTGTAGTTGGGGTGCGGTTCGGCACCGAAGATGGTGATGTCGTAGTGATCCGGTTTGATCTTCAGCAGTTCTTCGACGGTGCGGACACCGGCCATGCCGTTACCGATCAGGACGAGACGGGGTTTGCTCATGTTTGGGCTCCAACGTTGCGCGCACCTTGCGGTGCAAATATTTTTCAGCGCATGACGTCGTTGCCATCGGACCGCCCCCGTTGGCGGTTGATTCGCTGCTTCGGGCTATTCTTCGCAATCAGCGTGCCAGGTGGCTATCTAACTGATTTTTAAGACTATACCCAGCAAACCCCTAGAAGCAGCGCACCGTGGTGGTGCATTTCATTCCACCACGGTGCGGGAACACACTTAATTGCCACCGACCAGCAGCCCAGTGGCCTCGACGGCGACGATGGCCTTGGCCTGGTTGAGATCGTCGGCGTAGCCGCTGGCGAACAGCAGGCAGGCCAACTGGTTGGCGATGGGCTTGGGCAGCGGAATCTGCTTGTCGAGCACGCGCCGTATCCAGCGCGCCGTGCTCGCCGCATCGGTCGCCTCGGGCAGGTTGGGCAAGGCGCGCAGGCTTTCGTGCTCGGCCTCGAAAAGAACGTCGGTCACGCCATCGTGCAAATGCTCGAGACGCGGCCGGCGCTTGGCATTGGCGTACGGCTCGCCTTCCGTGCCGCGCAGCAGCAGGCCGCGCTGCCCGCGAACCAGCATGATGTTGCGCATCAACTCGATGAAGTCCGGATGGGTGGCCGGCGCCACCAACACCGCTTCGCCACGGAAGGGGTCGATCAATTTGACCAGGCTGTGCGCACTGTTGCGCACGCCCATGCGCGAACGCAGGGACAACAGGTTGTGGATACCCGGGCACAGCGCACTCAAGGGCATGAAAGCGAGGCCCTTTTCGTCCAGCGCAGCCTGGGCCTGGTTCGTCGACGCCGCCGGCATGACACCCAGCTCGCGGAAGACATGAGCCGACGTGACGCGGCCGAAGCCTTCGATCAGGCCATGGACCAGCACCGGCACGCCGAAGCGCTGCAGCAGCAGGGCCAGCAGCGGCGTCAGGTTGGCTTCCTTGCGCGCCCCGTTATAGGTCGGCAGGACCACCGGCCGACCGCGCCCATGCGGCAGGTCGAGGTGGTGGGTGCGCTCGTCGGTGGCTTCGAGAAAGCCCAGCATTTCGTCGAGCGACTCGCCCTTGACGCGCAGGCCGAGGATGATGGCGCCCAGTTCGAGGTCGGGCACGCCGCCGTCGAGCATGGCGGCGTAGAGTTGATGCGCATCTTCGCGCGACAGATCGCGGGCGCCGTGGGCGCCCCGTCCGATTTCCTTGATGTATTGTCCGTAGCTCACCATTTCCTCCTTTGGGGTCTCAGGCAGCCGCCGCCTCTGTGGGCGCGTGTTCCGCCACCATGCGCCGGATTTCCGGCACGCAGGAGCCACAGAATGTGCCACAACGCAGCTTTTCCTGCAGCTTCGGCATATCGGCTCCGCCGGCCAGTTCCTGGCGAATCTGTACGTCGGTCACGTCGGCGCACTTGCAGATGATGTTGCGCGGCGCCACGCCAACCGGCGGCTTGCCCAGCGGCGCCAGGGCGAAGCGGATCAGGCTGGCGTCCAGTTCGTCTTCGGCCATCGCCTGGCGCAGCCAGGACACCGCCTGCGTTTCGCCGCACAGACGAACGGCCCGCAGCCGTCCGTCCTCGGCAACCGCCTTCTTGGCGATGCGCTTCTTGGCGTCGGCATAGACGATGGCGCCGGCGCTGCCGTCGATGCCGAACAGGCGGTCGAGCGCGTCAATGGCGGCATCGTCCACCGCCTCGGCAGCGGCGGCGCGCAGCACGACGAGCGGGCTCTGCCGGCCATACAGGCCGACCGTCGCGTAACGGTAGTCGGCCAGCGCCGAACGGGCGCTTTGCAGCAGCGTCAGGGCTTCGGCCTGATGGGCGCAGCGGCGCACAACGGCCAGCGCGTAGGGCAGATCGACCTTCTCGATCTGCACCGCGGCGTGCTTCAGTTCCGGCTGCTTGGAATAGGGATCGGTGGCGTCGCAGGCCACGGCATTGACGCCGGGCGTGTTCATGAACTGGCTGCCCCAGTGCATCGGCATCCACGCCCGGCCCTTTTTCAGGCCCGGACGCTCCTCGACGCGGACGATGGACGCACCGCGCGCATTGGTCACGCGCACCAGGTCGCCGCTCGACAGGCCGCGATGGCGCATGTCGCAGGGGTGCATGGCGAGTACCGGTTCGTCTTCGAGATTGAACAGGCGCGGCACCGTGCCGGTCCGGCTCATGCCGTGCCAATGGTCGCGCATGCGGCCGGAGAGCAGGCTGATCGGATATTCGGCATCCGGCGTCTCGGCGGTGGCCAGATGCTTGACCGGAACGAAGCGGGCCTTGCCGTCGGCGGTCGGGAAGACGCCATCCTCGTACAGGCGCCCCTTGCCGCTGATCGCCCCTTGCGGGCATGGCCACTGCTGCGGCCCGGCGGCGTCGAGCCACGCGTAGCTCAAACCGGTGATGTCGAGATCACGGCCACGGGTACTTTCGCGGTGCTCGTTGAAAATGGATTCGGCGTCGGCGTAGGGGAACAGGCGTTCACCGTCAGTGCCCAACAGGCGGCCGAGACGGCGGGCGAAATCGACCACGATATCCCAGTCGTGGCGCGCCTCACCGGGCGCCGGCACCGCCGAATTCACGTGCGTGATGCGCCGTTCCGAATTGGTCACCGTGCCGTGCTTCTCGCCCCAGCCGCTGGCCGGCAGCAGCAGGTCGGCGTAGGCCGCGGTGTCCGTGTTGGCGTAGGCTTCCTGGAGGACCACGTATTCCGCGGTCTGCAGGGCTTCGCGCACCGCCGCCTGGTTGGGCAGGGACTGCGCCGGATTGGTGCAGGCGATCCACACCGCCTTGATCTCGCCGCTCTTCAGCGCCGCGAACATATCGATGGCCGACTTGCCCGGCTTGTCCGGTACGCTGGGCACGCCCCACAGGGCGGCCACTTCGGCGCGGTGCTGCGGGTTGGCCAGATCGCGGTGCGCCGACAGCAGGTTGGACAGACCGCCCACCTCGCGACCACCCATCGCGTTCGGCTGGCCGGTCAGCGAGAAGGGGCCTGCGCCCGGCTTGCCGATCAGACCGGTCGCCAGGTGCAGATGGATGATGCCGGCGTTATTGTGCGTACCGTGCACCGACTGGTTGAGACCCTGGCAGTACATCGACAGCGCGGCACCGCTTTGCCCGAACCAGCGGGCCGCCTGGACGATGTCCTGGGCCGGAATGCCGCACACCTCGGCCACCGCCTCCGGCGTGTAGCGGCGGACGATCTCTGCCAGTGCGTCGAAACCGGTGGTATGGCGGGCGACATAGTCGTCGTCGACCAGGCCGTCGCGGATCAGCACATGCAACATGCCGTTGAACAGCGCAATGTCGGTGCCCGGCTTGATCGGCAGATGGAGGTCGGCGATCTCGGCGCTTTCCGAACGCCGCGGGTCGGCGACGATGATTTTCAGGTCGGGATTGGCGGCCCGCGCATCCTCCACGTAGCGGAAGACGATGGGATGCGCTACGGCCGGGTTGGCGCCGGCGATGAAAATGACTTTGGCCTGCAGGATGTCCTCATAGCTGCATGGCGGCGCATCGACGCCCAGCGTCTGCTTGTAGCCGGCCACCGCCGACGACATGCAGAGACGGGAATTGGTATCGACGTTGTTGGTGCCGATCAGGCCCTTGGCCAGCTTGTTGAAGACGTAATAGTCCTCGGTCATCAGTTGGCCGGAAATGTAGAAGGCCACCGAGTCGGGTCCATGCTGGCGGATGGTGGCCGCAAAGCGTTCGGCCGCTTCGTCGAGCGCCTGATCCCACGTCGTGCGCACGGTGCTTTCGCCACGTTGCGCACGACGCTCCGGGTAATGCAGGCGATAGCTAGGGTTGGCGGTCAGATTGAGCGTCGCGCCCTTGGTGCACAAACGCCCGCGATTGGCCGGGTGTTCCGGGTCGCCCCGGACGCCAACGATGCGCTCGCCTTCCGTCTCGATCAGCACGCCGCAGCCGACGCCGCAGTAACAACAGGTGGATTTGACTTCAGTTTTCATGATTTTCCTTCCGGCTGCCAATGAGCAACAGACATGCCACCTATAAAAATCATGGACTTGAAATGAAAAAAGGGAAATCCCACTGTGGAATCTCCCTTTTTTGGTGCATCGGACCAGACAACCGTCCCTATTTGATGCGCCGCAACCCGGGGCGCCCCTCATCGGGGCGTGGTGGCTCCGGTGGCGGCTCATCGGAGGGCGGTTCAACCATGCTCGGTTCGACCACGGTTTCGATACCGAATTCCTCGTCCGCCATCTCGCGGTCGCCATCGACCTCGAAAGCCATGCCGGCACCGTTCTCGCGCGCATAAATGGCCGACACGCGATCGACCGGCACGGACAGCTGGCGCGCCACGCCATTGAAGCGGGCCTGGAACTCGACGTACTCGTTGCCGATCTGCAACTTGTTGGTCGCGCTCGGCCCGAGGTTGAGGACGATCTGGCCGGAGCGCACGAATTCGCGCGGCACCTGCGTCCGTTCGTCAACCTCGACTGCGATATGCGGCGTGAAGCCGTTATCGCAGCACCATTCCCAGATGGCGCGCAGCAGGTACGGCTTGGTGGAAGGCAGTTCCATGCTTACTTGCGCATCGCCTTTTCGGATGGCGTCAACGCGTCGATGAAACCCTGGCGGCTGAAAATGCGCTCAGCGTACTTCATCAGCGGCGCGGCGGCCTTGCCGAGGTCGATGCCGTAGTGGTCGAGACGCCACAGCAACGGGGCGATGGCCACGTCGAGCATGGAGAATTCGTCACCGAGCATGAACTTCTGCTTGTTGAAGATCGGCACGATTTCGGTCAGGCGGGCGCGGATTTCCTGGCGCGCCTTGTCGGCCGTCTTGCCGTTCTTTTCGATCACTTCCATGAACGAGAAGATTTCGCGTTCCATGCCGACCAGCAGCTGGCGGGCGCGGGCACGCATGATCGGGTCGGCCGGCATCAGTTGCGGGTGCGGGAAGCGCTCGTCGATGTATTCGTTGATGATGTTCGGCTCGAACAGGACCAGGTCGCGCTCGACCAGCACCGGCACGCGGTTGTGCGGGTTGATCGCGGCCATTTCTTCCGGCTTGTTGAACATGTCGACATCAATCACCTGGAAATCCATGCCCTTTTCGAACAGGACAATGCGGCAACGATGGCTGAATGGGCAGGTCGTGCCCGAATAGAGGTTCATCATTTAGGTCACCTTCAAAAAGCGATTCGGCATCGGGGGCTGGCCGAAGCCAAACCCGCGATGCCGTTAACTAATCCTAGCAGGATTAGTGAATGTCTTTCCAGTATTCCTTCTTCAGTGCGTAAGCAACGACGAAGAGGACTGCCAAAAAGGCCAGAACGAAGAAGCCCAGGGTACGACGGAACTCCTGCTGCGGCTCGCCCATCCATACCATGAAACCGACCAGGTCGGACACGGCCTTGTCGAACTCGGCCGGAGCCAGTTGGCCCGGAACGGCCAGTTCCAGCTTGTGGGTTTCGTGGTTGCGAACTTGCTGACCTTGCAGGCCATACAGGATGTGCGGCATGCCAACGTTTTCGAAGATCACGTTGTTCCAGCCGGTCGGACGGTTCGGGTCGCGATAGAAGGAACGCAGGTAGGTGTACAACCAGTCTGCGCCGGCGGCTGCATTGCCGGCTTCGCCACGGGCCCGGGCGACGATGGTCAGATCAGGCGGGGTGGCGCCGAACCACAGCTTCTGTTCATCGGAACGTGCCGCAATGGTCATCAGGCCACCGATCTTGTCGGAGGTAAACATCAGGTTGTCCTTGACCTGGGACTCGGTCAGACCGAGATCCATCAGGTTCTTGTAGCGCATGTAGGACGCACCGTGACAGTTCAGGCAGTAATTGACGAACAGCTTGGCGCCGTTCTGCAATGCCGCCTTGTCGCCCACCGAGCCCGGCCACTTGTCGAGTTGGACATGACCACTGCTGGCCAAGGCCATGACCGGCGCGAAGAGCAATGCGATCAGGAATTTTTTCATTTTAGGCATCCTCTCACTTGAACGTCACACGGTCCGGGACCGGGCTGAACTTGTCCATCCGTGACCACCACGGCATGCCGAGGAAGAATCCGAAGTAGAACACCGAACAAATCTGCGAAACCAGTTCACCCATCGGCGACGGCGACAGGGTGCCGAGATAGCCAAGGATGAAGAAGCAGATGACGAAGATGGTCAGCAGGGTCTTGTAGATCGGGCCGCGGTAGCGGATCGACTTGACCGGGCTGCGATCGAGCCAGGGCAGGAAGGCGAAGATGACGACCGAAGCACCCATGGCGACCACGCCCCAGAACTTGGCATCAAGACCGAACAGCGGATAGGTCACGGCGCGCAGGATCGAGTAGAACGGGGTGAAGTACCAGACCGGAGCAATGTGCGGCGGGGTCTTCAGCGGGTCGGCCGGATAGAAGTTCGGCGTTTCGAGGAAGTAGCCGCCACCTTCCGGTGCCCAGAACATCACGGCGGAGAAGACCATCAGGAAGACGATCACGCCGACGATGTCCTTGACTGTGTAGTACGGGTGGAACGGGATACCGTCGCGCGGAATGCCGTTTTCGTCCTTGTTGGCCTTGATTTCGACACCGTCCGGATTGTTGGAGCCGGTTTCGTGCAGGGCCAGCACGTGAGCAGCGACCAGACCGATCAGGACGAGCGGGAAGGCGATCACGTGGAAGGAGAAGAAGCGGTTCAGCGTTGCATCACCGACGACGAAGTCGCCGCGGATGATGATGGACAGGTCCGGCCCGATGATGGGGATGGCGGAGAACAGGTTGACGATAACCTGGGCTCCCCAGAAGGACATCTGCCCCCACGGCAGCAGGTAGCCGAAGAAGGCTTCGCCCATCAGGCACAGGAAGATGCCGACGCCGAACAGCCAGGTCAGTTCACGCGGTTTGCGATAGGAACCGTAGAGCAGGCCACGGAACATGTGCATGTAAACCACGATGAAGAAGGCCGAGGCACCGGTCGAGTGCATGTAGCGGATCAGCCAGCCGCCCGGCACGTCGCGCATGATGTACTCGACGGAGGCGAAGGCAACCGGCACGCCGTTGGCGTTGACCGCGGCATCCGGCTTGTAGTGCATAACCAGGAAGATGCCGGTGACGATCTGGATGACCAGAACGAGCAGGGCCAGGGAGCCGAAGAAGTACCAGAAATTGAAGTTCTTCGGGGCGTAGTATTCGGACAGGTGACCCTTCCACATGGAAGTTGCCGGGAAGCGGGCGTCGAGCCACTCCAGGGCATTACCGGCCAGCGAACCGTCGGACTTGTATTTTTCGAAATTGCCAGCAGCCATTTCTTATGCTCCCTTCTTGTCTTCGCCGATCAGGATGCGGGTATCGGCCATGTAGAAGTGCGGCGGCACTTCGAGGTTGGTCGGAGCAGGCTTCGACTTGTACACGCGACCGGCGAAGTCGAAGGTCGAACCGTGGCAGGGGCACAGGAAGCCGCCCAGCCATTCGCCCGGCATGCCTTCTTCGGCGCCCTTCTTGAATTTTTGCGACGGCGAGCAGCCGAGGTGGGTGCAGATACCGACGACGACCATGATTTCCGGCTTGATGGAGCGGGTATCGTTCTTGGCGTAAGCCGGCTGCTGGTTCTTTTCGGACTTCGGGTCAGCGACCGCGTCGGCCAGCTTGGGCAGGGTGTCCAGCATGTCCTTGGTGCGGTTGATGATCCACACCGGCTTGCCGCGCCACTCGACGGTCATCATCTGACCCGGTTCGAGTTTGCTGATATCGACTTCGACCGGAGCGCCTGCTGCCTTGGCGCGTTCGGAAGGAAGCAAGCTGGAGACGAACGGCACAAGCGCGGCAACCGCACCTGCCCCGCCCACGGCTGCGGTCGCGACGACCAGACGCCGCCGTCCGCAGTCCACTTTTCCTTGATTGCTCATTACGCTGACCCCTAAAGGAATTGGATGGGATAAAAATAAACGCTCAATTATACGACAAGGGAACCGTCGTTAAAAGACGCTGTCACCCAGAACAGCTCTTTCGCTCGCGCAAAGCCTGCGCCAGCGTACCGCTGTCGACATATTCCAACTCCCCGCCAACCGGCACACCGCGGGCGATCCGGGTGACACCAACCCCCTTGGGCTTGAGCATCGCGGTGATGTAATGCGCAGTCGCCTCGCCCTCGTTGGTGTAGTTGGTGGCCAGGATGACCTCCTTGACCACGCCGTCGAGCGCCCGCGCCATCAGGCGATCGAGACCGAGTTCGCGCGGACCGACGCCATCGAGCGGCGAAATGCGGCCCATCAGGACGTAGTACAACCCCTGATAGCTCAGGGTCTGCTCCATCATGTTCATGTCGACCGGCGTCTCGACCACGCACAGGACGCTCGGGTCGCGGCGCGGCGACAGGCAGCGCTCGCAGACTTCAGCTTCGGAAAAGGTATTGCAGCGCTGGCAATGGCGAATCGCCTGCAGCGCGTGCTGCACCGCATCGCCCAGGCGCTGAGCACCGGAACGATCGCGTTGCAGCAGATGGTAGGCCATGCGCTGCGCCGATTTCGGCCCGACTCCGGGCAGGCAACGCAAGGCCTCGATCAGCGAATCGAGCGCTGAAGGATTCACCGAATCAGAACGGCAGCTTGAATCCGGGCGGCAGATTGAGGCCGGCCGTAAAGCCCGCCATCTTTTCCTTGCTCAGCGCCTCGCCGCGGCGCACGGCGTCGTTCAGGGCGGCAGCGACCAGATCTTCGAGCATTTCGCGATCGTCCATCACCGACGGATCGATGCTGACCCGGCGCACTTCGTGGGCACAGGTCATCACCACCTTGACCATGCCAGCCCCGGACTGCCCCTCGACTTCGAGCTGGGCCAGCTGATCCTGGGCCTTCTTCATGTTTTCCTGCATTGCCTGCGCCTGCTTCATCAGGCCACCCAAGCCACCCTTCATCATGTTCATTTCTCCGTTAGACGATTGGTTTGATTGATGTTTGTACGACGGACGCTCCCAGGGTGTCGATCGCGTCGCGAACGAATCCATCCTGAGCGATCGCGCTCTCCGCTCTTTCCTGCTGCTCTTGGCGCTGCTTGCCTACCGTCGCGGCCGGCGTATCGACCTCGTTTTCGCCCAGCTCAATGCGCAACTGCACCGGGCGGCCGAGATATTCGGCCAGCGCCTGCTGCAGGCGCTCGGGATTGGGCTTCATCTGCAGATGCGCCTGCTTGGGCGACAGGCGGAGCAGGCATTGGCCGTCGGTCAGTTGGCGCAACTCGCAATTCTGGGCCAACTCGCGGGCCAGGCCACTGATAGCCAGCGCGGCAACGATCTGGTGCCAGTCGCTTTCGCCCGCCGCGGCCGGAACCCGAGGGGCGGCAGCGGGTGCAACTTCGGGTCGCGCCTGGACCGGCGCCGAAACGGGCGGCTGAGCAGCTTGTACTGGCGGGCTCGGCGGCCGGGCGGCAGGCGCCAGGTGGGCACGACTGCGCGCGGCAACCGAACCGACCACATCGGCCACCGTGCTCGGACGGAAAGCATGCAGGCGGAGCAGGGTCATGACAAAACCCGAATATTCATCCGGCGCGCTGGCCAGCTCGGTCCGCCCAACATTGACGATCTGGTAGGCCAGCTGCACAAACTCAGGAGAAAACGCCTCGGCCAGCGCCTGAATGCGCTCCTTTTCCGGCTCGTCGTCATCGATGGCCGCCGGCACCCACTGTATGATTTGGATGCGCGTCAGCAAGGCCCCCAGCTCCTGCAAGGCCGCCGAGAACGACAGGCTGCGCACGCCCATGTCGGTCGCCACCTGCAGCAGCGCAGCGCCTTCGCCGGCTTGCAAGGCTTCGAGAATAGCAAGCAGGAAATCCTGATCAACCGTGCCGAGCATGCCGCGGACCTGCGCCTCCTCGACCTTGCCGGCGCCGTGGGCGATAGCCTGATCGAGCAAGGACAAGGCGTCGCGCATGCTGCCGGCCGCCGAACGGGCGACCAGTGACAGCGCCGGCATGTCGTAGGGAACGCCTTCAGCTTGCAGGATGTGGGCAAGATGCCCGGTGATGGCCACCGCCGGCATCTGCTTCAGATTGAACTGCAGGCAGCGCGACAGCACGGTGACGGGAATTTTCTGCGGGTCGGTCGTCGCCAGGATGAACTTGACGTGCTCCGGCGGCTCTTCCAGGGTCTTCAACATGGCGTTGAAGGCCGAATTGGACAGCATGTGGACTTCGTCGATCACATAGACCTTGAAGCGGCCGCGCGTCGGGGCATAGACGGCGTTCTCGAGCAACTGCCGCATTTCGTCGACACGGGTATTGGTCGCCGCATCGACCTCGAGCAGATCGACGAAACGACCGCTGTCGATTTCCTGGCAGGCGGAACATTGGCCGCACGGGGTAGCCGTGATGCCGGTCTCGCAATTCAGCGACTTGGCGAGAATACGCGCGATGGTCGTCTTGCCGACGCCGCGGGTGCCGGTAAATAGATAGGCATGGTGCAGGCGTTGTTCGGCAAGGGCGTGCGACAAGGCGCGCACCACATGCTCCTGCCCAACCAGCGTCGAAAAATTGCGCGGCCGCCACTTGCGCGCAAGAACCTGATAACTCATGCGCCCCACACCCACGGAGAAAAAATGAAAATGGCGAGCCTAACCCCCGGCACTTGCAGTTAATGGCTGTGGCTGCTTCCTTCCGGACCTGACCAGGTTCACCACCCTGCAATGCGGGGAGACCCGCCGTTGCGAATTCTAACACAGCCCTTCCGCCCCAGACGGCGAAAGCTGGAATTAAGTTGCCGCCCGGCAAGCGGCGGAAACTACTCCGCCGCCTCGGCCACCCGACGGGCACGCACGGCGGCTGCCAGCTTTTCCATGACTGCGACGCTGTCGTCCCAGTTGATGCAAGCATCGGTGATGCTCTGGCCGTAGACCAGCGGCATGTCCGGCGACAGATCCTGGCGGCCTTCGACCAGATGCGACTCGACCATGACCCCGACAATGCGCTCTTCGCCGCCGGCGATCTGCTCGGCGACGCTGTCGCAGACTTCTATTTGCAGCTTGAACTGCTTGCGGCTGTTGCCGTGCGAGAAATCGACCATCAGGCGGGCGGCGAGGCCGGCCTTGGCGATTTCCTGGCAGGCGGCGTCGACGCTCGGTGCATCGTAGTTCGGCTCCTTGCCGCCGCGCAGGATGACGTGGCAGTCCTCGTTGCCCATGGTGGACACGATTGCGGTGTGACCGGACTTGGTGACCGACAGGAAATGGTGCGGCGAATTGGCCGAACGGATGGCGTCGACGGCGATGCGCATGTTGCCGTCGGTGCCGTTCTTGAACCCGACCGGGCAGGACAGCCCGGAGGCCAGTTCGCGATGCACCTGCGACTCGGTGGTGCGGGCGCCGATGGCGCCCCAGGCGATCAGGTCAGCCGTGTATTGCGGCGTGATGGTATCGAGGAACTCGGTAGCACACGGCAAGTCCAACTCGTTCACTTCGAGCAGGATGCGGCGCGCCAGGCGCAGGCCTTCGTTGATGCGGAAAGTGTTGTCGAGGCGCGGATCGTTGATCAGCCCCTTCCAGCCCACCGTGGTGCGCGGCTTTTCGAAATAGACGCGCATGACGACGATGAGGTCTTCGGCAAAGCGCTCGGCCTCCTTCGCCAGCTTCTTGGCGTAATCCATCGCCAGGTCGTAGTCGTGGATCGAGCACGGGCCGATGACGACCAGCAGGCGGTCGTCAGCGCCATGCAGCACACGATGGATGGCCTGGCGGGCGGTATAGGTGGTCTGCGCGGCACGACTGGACACCGGGTATTCGCGGAAGACGTGGGCCGGCGGCACCAGTTCCTTGATTTCCTTGATGCGAACATCGTCGGTATTCGGCTTGCTCGTTTGCGTGCTGTGCGGCGTCGTCATGACCAGACCCATTCAAAAATTGCTGAAAACCAGTCATTCTACCGGATGTCCATGGATGATTTCGACCCCGCACCCTCGCCGGAAATCAATGCCCGCCCCGTGAAGGGACGCGGCGCGGTGGGCAACGTCGATCACCGCTTCACGAACGAAACGCGCCGGGCCGTCGATGACGGCTGGCAACAGGCCGAACCGTCGCTGCCGCAAACCCGCCTGCACGTCGACAGCGCCAAAAGCATCATCAGCCGCAACGATTCGCCCGATCTCGGTTTCGACCAGTCGCTGAACCCCTATCGCGGTTGCGAGCACGGCTGCATCTATTGCTACGCCCGCCCAACGCATGCTTGGCTCGGCCTGTCGCCGGGACTCGATTTCGAAACGCAGATATTCGCCAAGCCTGACGCGCCGCGCCTGCTGCGCGAGGAGTTGGCCAAACCGGGCTACGTCTGCTCGACCATCGCCCTCGGCACGGCAACCGATGCCTACCAGCCGTTCGAACGCAAGGAAAAGCTGACCCGCGCCATCCTGCAAGTGATGCTGGAAACCCGGCACCCGGTCAGCGTCGTCACCAAATCGTCGCTGATTGTGCGCGACATCGACCTGTGGGCCGAGCTGGCCGGCCAGAAACTGTCGCATGCGGCCATTTCGCTGACCACGCTGGACGGTCCGCTGGCGCGCCAACTCGAACCGCGGGCCAGCGCGCCGCACGCCCGCCTGGAGGCGATGGGCGAACTGGCGGCGGCCGGCATTCCGGCCACCGCCCTGATCGCGCCGCTGATTCCCGGCATCAACGACCACGAACTGGAAAAGCTGCTCGCCGCCGCCAAGGAGCATGGCGCGAGCAGTGCGCGCTATACGGTGCTGCGCCTGCCGTACGAAGTTGCGCCCCTCTTCCGCGACTGGCTGAACTGGCATGCGCCGGAAAAAGCCGCCCGCGTCATGTCGGTGCTCTACGATCTGCGCGGACAACGCGCCAATGACCCGAATTTTGGCAGCCGGATGACGGGGCTCGGTCATTATGCCGAACTGCTGCGCCAGCGCTTCGCCCTGGCCTGCCGGCGCCTAGCGCTAAATCACGACTGGCCGCAACTCGATACCACGCGTTTCGTCCCGCCGCCCGCCGGCGACGCGCGCGCAACGCGGCAACTCAGCCTGTTCTGATTATTTCGGCAGCTTTTCGTACAGGCCGACGACGCCTTCCATTTCTTCCAGGATGCGTTCGCTGGTCGTCGCCACCGCAGTCTGCGGACGCTTGTCGCCCCCGACTTTCTGGCCGAGCGCGTTCTCGAAGAAGAACCACTGCTGCTTGACCAGCTCCAGGGTGTCCTTGATCTGCTGGGTATTGGCCGGGGCCGAACCCAGTTCCTTCAGGGCCTCGGCGAACTCCTTGCGCGCCTTGTCGAGATTGGTCGCGCTGCTCGCGTCGGCCACGCCCCAGGCCGTCGCCTGGTAGAACTTGGCCATGCGCTGGGCCAGCATGCGCTGGCGCCCCGACAGGTTGACCAGACGGCCGGCGGTGGAGGACGACTGCTTCTCGAGCTGAACGGTGCCTTGCTGGGCGAGGGCCAGCACTTCATCCGACAGCGCCAGTACCTTGCGGCCGCCGTCCTGCGACGGTGCCTTGCCGACCAGCACATCCTTGTAGGTCAGCCACGATTTTTCCAGATTGACGTAGGTCGTCTTGATTTCCGGGGTCGGCGCATAGTTCTTCAGCTCGACGAGCTGACGGTCGAAAGCAGCGACCGAGTTGTCGAGTACCTTCTTGCTGCGCTCGATATCGACTTCCTGGCCGATCTGGAAATATGCCTTGGCCATGCGCTGGGAGAGCATGCGCTGGCGCCCCGCCTTATTGATGGCGGCATTGATGTCGCTTATTTGAGCGAGCGCGCCTTCACTGGCCAGACCGAGAAAAAAAACGAGGCAAACACCCAGAAAAGTCTTCAAGAAGACCTCCGCAAAAAAGAGGGACGATCCTGAAGACTAGCGGCTACGCAAAACGTTCCACCATGATATGCATCAACAACGCTACCTGCGAAACTGAATCAGGGCAGCTGGGCCAGATAGTTGGCGACGGCCGTCACGTCTTCGTTCTTGAGGGGGGCCGTGGCGATGGTCATCAGCTTGTTGTTGCGGATGCCCGTACCATCACGGTAGCGAGTGATAGTCGATTGCAGGTAAGGCAGTTTCTGGCCGGCGAGGCGCGGATACAACTCGCCGCCGCGCGCCTGTTCGCCGTGGCAGCGCACGCACAGCTTGGCGAACAATTCCTTGCCCCGGGCGGCCTGCGCCACGTCGGCCTTGGCCGGCGGAACCTGCTCGCTGGCGTAGAACAGGGCGATCTGCAGGCGGTCGTCATCCTTGAGCACCTTGATCAGCCCTTCCATGAACTGGTCCTTGCGCTCGCCGGCGCCGAACTTGCGAATCTGTTCAAGCAGGTAGGCCGGATTCTGGCCGGCCAGGTTGGGCACTTCCGGCGACTTGCTGATGCCGGTTTCGCCATGGCAGTTGGCGCAGAAGAACGAAGCCTTGCGCCCGGCCTCGGCAGCCGCCTTCATGGCCGCCGGATCGCCCTGTATGGTTTTCAGACGTTCCTGTGCCGATGGTTGAGCCAGCGCCGAAGCGCTTGCCAGAAGAAAACCAGACGCGATGAGAAATAGCCGCACGAGCATTACCCCTACCAAAGAAGTGGTAATTATGCAGTACCCCCAACCGTCAGTCCATCGATACGCAAGGTTGGCTGGCCGACGCCGACCGGCACGCTCTGGCCGTCCTTGCCGCAGGTGCCGACGCCGGGGTCGAGCTTCAGGTCGTTGCCGATCATCGAGACGCGGGTCAGCGCATCCGGACCGTTGCCGATCAGCGTGGCGCCCTTGATCGGACGCGTCACCTTGCCGTCCTCGATCAGGTAGGCCTCGCTCATCGAGAAAACGAACTTGCCGCTGGTGATGTCGACCTGGCCACCGCCGAAATTGGCTGCGTAGATGCCCTTCTTGACCGACTGGATGATTTCCTGAGGGTCATGCTGGCCGGCCAGCATCATGGTGTTGGTCATGCGCGGCAGCGGCAGGTGAGCGAAGGATTCGCGGCGCCCGTTGCCGGTCGGCGCGACGCCCATCAGGCGGGCGTTCAGGCTGTCCTGCATGTAGCCCTTGAGGATGCCGTCCTCGATCAGCACATTGCGCTGGGTCGGGTTGCCCTCGTCGTCGAAATTCAGCGAACCGCGCCGGTCGTTGATGGTGCCGTCGTCGATGACGGTGACGCCCTTGGCCGCCACGCGCTGGCCGATGCGGCCGCTGAAGGCGGAGCTGCCCTTGCGGTTGAAATCACCTTCCAGGCCGTGGCCGACCGCTTCGTGGAGCAGGATGCCCGGCCAGCCGGAACCGAGGACGACCGTCATCTGGCCGGCCGGGGCCGGTTCGGCATGCAGGTTGACCACCGCCTGATGCACGGCCTCCTTGGCGTAGCGTTGCAGGATTTCGTCGTCGAAATAGCCGAAGTCGAAACGCCCGCCGCCGCCGGCGCCGCCCTGCTCGCGCTTGCCGTTTTCCTCGACGATGACCGATACCGAACAACGGACCAGCGGCCGCACATCGGCGGCCAGCCGGCCGTCCGAGCCGGCAACCAGGATCACCTCGTATTCGCCGGCCAGCGAGGCCATGACCTGCACGACGCGCGGGTCGATGGCCCGGGCGTAGCCTTCCAGGCGTTCGAGCAGCTTGACCTTGGCGTCGGCCGGCAGCGAGGCGATGGGATCGTGCGGCACGTACAGCGAGCGGCTGGCCTTGATGGCCTGCAAGGCGGGCAGCGTGCCTGAATGCCCGGCGGCAGCGATGGCCCGCACAGCATTGGCCGCATCGCCGAGCGCTTGGGAACTGATATCGTCGGAATAGGCGAAGGCCGTCTTCTCGCCGGAAATGGCGCGCACGCCGACGCCCTGGTCGATGTTGAAGCTGCCCGACTTGACGATGCCCTCATCCAGGCTCCAGGCCTCGGAACGGGAATACTGGAAATAGAGGTCGGCATAGTCGACCTGGTTTTTCATGATTTGTCCGAAGGTCCGCGACAAATCCCCCTCGGTCAGCGAAAAGGGGGTGAGCAGCAGGGACTCGGCTTGCGCCAGGGCAGTCGGTTGGGTCATGAAGCTTCCTTACAGTTTGCGATGGGCGAGGGCCGGCAGGCTCTCGCGGATTTCGGCGATGCGGTGGTGGTCGAGATCGGCGATGACGACGCCCGGCCCCTTGGCCTTGCGGTCGACAATCTCGCCCCACGGATCGATGATCATGCTGTTGCCGTGCGTTTCACGGCCGCTCTCGTGCCGCCCTCCCTGTCCGACCGCCAGCAGGTAGCATTGGTTCTCGATGGCGCGGGCACGGAGCAGGATTTCCCAGTGCGCGCGGCCGGTCGTTTCGGTGAAGGCGGCCGGCACCAGGATCAGATCGACCGGCGCCAGCGCCCGGTACAGCTCGGGGAAACGCAGGTCGTAGCAGATCGACAGGGCGACCTTGCCGAACGGCGTGTCGACGGCAACCGGTTGGTCGCCGGCTTCGATGAAACTGGCTTCATCGTAGGCCTCGTCGCCCTTGCGGAAACCGAACAGGTGCACCTTGTCGTAGCGCGCCACGCACTGGCCGGACGGATCGAAAACCAGGCTGGCGTTGCGCATCTTGTCAGGCGTCGAAGCGGCCAGCGGGATGGTCCCGGCAAACAGCCAGATGCCATGCCGACGTGCGGTTTCTTCCAGCCAGGCCTGGATCGGCCCGGCGCCGAAGGTTTCCCGGGCGCGGACGCGGTCGGCATCGGCGGCGCCGATAACTGGGAAATACTCGGGCAGGACGACCAGTTGTGCGCCCTGCGCCACGGCGTCGGCAACCAGGCGTGCCGCCGTTTCCAGGTTGTCCGCCACACGCGGCCCGGAGACCATCTGCACGGCGGCGATCCGGCAATTCTGCTTGCTCACGGCTTGTCTTCCTCTTCGCTCTTCGGTTTCACTTCCTGCGCCGACTCGCCGGCCTTGTCCACCTTGGGATCGGCCCACGTTCCGGTGACATGATAGCGGTAGCTGAACAAGCGGTTGATGGGATTGTTCGGCATCACCGTGTTGGCCAGCAGCGCCGCCGCGCCGACCACCGGATTGACCAGCACCGCGCCGACGGCGGCGACGTTGCCGATTTCCGGGCGGACGACGACCTGCAGATTCTGCGTTTCGGCCTTGAGGTCGGTTTCGCCCTGCATTTCGATGCGCGCGGCTGGCCCCTTGATGCGCAAGGGTTCGATGGTGCGCATGACCCCCTTGGTGATCGAGAATTTGCCGTCGATACTGTCGAAAGCCAGGCCATCGCTGAAGATGTCGCGGAAATCCAGGGTCAGGCGGCGCGGCAGCGATTGCAGCGAGATCAGGCCGAGCAGTTTGCCGACCCCGGGCTCCAGCTTGTTGAACTGGCCTTTCTCGGCCTCGACGGCCAAGCGGCCGGTCAGCGTCGGGTAGTGGATGCCGGTCAGCGGACCGCTCCATTGCAGGTCGCCGGTCAATTTGGCTGTGCCGCGGCGTACCGCGTCGGCGTAGCCCAGGCGGTCGAGCAGCTTGCCGACATCCTTGGCCGTCAATTCGAAGTCGAGCCGGGTCTGGTGGCGGCCATTGTTGATCCACACCCCCTTGCCCTTCAAGGCGCCATCCGGGTTCTGCAAATTGAGCGTATCAAGGTTCCACGCCCCCCTGTCGTTGCGTGCCTTCAACTCCAGCTTGCCCAGCGCCTTGTCGCCGATGTGCAGGTCGTCCACCGACAGGCTCATGCCGGGCAGCGTATTGATCAGCGTCGTGCTGCCTTCGCTCACTTCCGCCGCCGGGCGTAGCAGCAGGCGCTTGAAATTGCCCTCGACCCAGCCTTCGCCGGCGCTCTTCCAGAATACGTCGCCGACCGCTTCGCGCGTATTGAGGCCGATCTGCCAGCCGTTGTCGCGCGGCCGCAGCGTCGTGTCGACATTGCTGAAATCACGCTCGAAAACACGCAGCGACGGGGTTTTCAACGTGACGAGGCTGAGTGCCAGTCCGCCCTGATCCCCCCCTCCGCCGCCCCCGCCGGTGGCGCCGTCCGGCAGATAGTTTTTCCACAGGTCGGCATCGATGCGCGGCGCCGCCACGCGGACCGCCAGGCCCTTGTCCGGCAAGCGGGGTTCGGCGTCGCCGACGGCGAACACACCGCGCTCCCAGTTCTCCCCCCGGCGGACGACAATGCCCTGGCCGACCTTGCCCAGCGTGATCCGGTACTGCTCGCGCAGGGCGTCCGGATTGGTCCGTTCGATGCGCAGCGGCAGCGCCATGGTCGACGTCTTGTTCAAGGGCTCAGGCAAGGGCGAACTGACGCCGACCAGGTCCGACTCGACCACCACCTCGGCATTGCGCTTGCGGATGGCGATGTCGGCCTTCCATCCGGCACTGCCGGTCAGGTGGTTGATCAGCGGCCAGCCGAAGTAACCGCTCACCTCCTTGATCTGCGCCGTCCCGGCGGCCTGTACCGCTACCTTGTCGCCGACGCTGCGGACCTGCACCTTGAGCGGCCCGCCGAACACCCGGCCGGCGATGTCCTGGGCCGTCGCGCTGTTCTCGGTCAGTTGTAGGCGGCCATTGACCTGGGTCAGCGGCGGCAGGCCGGCCAGTGGCTGCAGCTGGTTGTTCTGGAAGCGGTAATCGCCGCGCATCTTGGTATCCTGCGCGTGGCGCAAGGGAATATCGAGTTCCAGATTCAGGCTGCCGTTGCCGGCGGCCTTCATGCCGTTGGTGAAATGGTCGATGGTCTCGGCGATCGGGCTCTGCTCGATGAAACGCAGGAATTCGCTGGTCGGCCCCTGAGCCAGGCCGCGCACCAGCAGCATTTCCTCGTGCGACTCGAAATCCGGAATCTGGACATGCACGCCGGACAGGCTGGCGCCGAGGATGCGCCCCTTGCTGGCGACGATGCGCATACCAGTGTCAAAACTCATGTCGGCCGCAATGCCGTCGATGGCCGGCCAGCCCGGCACGTAATCGACCTTGGCGTCGGCCGCCCTGGCGGTAACCAGGAACTTGCCGCCCTTGCCGTCGCGGAAGGGGAAGTCCTGCAGCTTGCCTTTGAGAATCAGCTTGCCGTCGTAGCCGTGCCCGGCGACGATGCCACGCCTGATCCAGGCGCGCGCCTCGGCATTGACGACATGCGGCATGTAGCGCCAGACGGCGGTCGCCTCGGCCCGGTCAACCTTGGCAGTCAGGTCGATTTCCCCCGGCCCGTCGCCGGTATAGCGATAGACACCCTGCGCCGATCCGGCCGCATCCGGCCCGGCGAATTCCAGCTTGTCGAGGCGGATATCGGTGGCCCCGGCCGTGTTTTTCCAGCTTGCCTTGGCCTTCAGGGCGGTCAGCGCAATATGCGGCTCGGGGAAAATGGCCGGCAGGGAGAGCGCTGACTTGCCCGAATCGACGACCAGGTCGCCGCTCTTCTCGTTCACATCGACCGTGCCGGACAGCCCCTCGGCGCCGGGGAAATAGCCGCCTGGCTCGAGCCCGAGTTCATGGAAGCCGGCCTTCAGGCTGTAGCGCTGCAGCGTTTCGCCATCCAGCGTCCATCCCGCCCGCAATTCGGCGATACGCCCTTGCGGCTTGTGCTTGTCGAGCAATTCCCGGCTCTTCGGATCGAGCGGCATGTACGCGGCGAGCTTGGCGAGCACTGCCAGATCGAGAAAACTGGCGCTGGCATTGCCCTGGACGACGGCAGTTTGCGGATTCTGGCGCCATTCCAGCTTGAAGTCGGTGGGCGCGACACGCACGCCATCCTGGGTCAGCAATTCGACCTTGTGCCCGGCCAGCGCCCATTCGTCGGCCTTGTAGCGCCCTTCCAGACGGCCGCGCATGCTGGCCAGGTCGAGTTCGGGCAATTTGCGCCCGAGGCGGATGCGCAGTTCCTCGAGCGCCACATCGGCCGTCAGCTTGCCGGCGCCATCGTCGAGGTCGCCCCACACGCGCAGGGCGCCCCGTCCTTGCGGCAGCAGCACCGGATAATCGAACCACGCCCGCCAGCCGGCGAGGTCGGCATAGTCCAGCTCGACGAAGATCTTGCCGGTCAGGTGTTCCAATGCATCGCCTAGGTCGCCCTTGACCTCGCCGCGGATGTCCACCCGCGCCGCCAGCTTGTCCGGCGGTGCTGCCGACAGGCCGAAGAGATGGCGCCGACCGCTGTTGTCGAGCGCGAACTGCAGGTCTTCGAGAACCAGCGGCGGCGCGTTGCGCAGGCGGTCATCCCAGACGATGGTGGCGTCGCGGATACGGATGCGCTTCTGTTCGAGCACCCACTCGGCGAAGGCCGGGTCGCTCTCGCCTTCGGTATCCATGCCAGCGACGGTGAGCTTGCCGGTGGTTTCGCGGCGAACGTGGAGGACCGGCCCGTCGAAAGCGAGCAGTGCCAGGGTCGGACGCATACGCAGCAGGCTCTGCCAGGACAGCACGCCTTCGACACGGGACAGCGAAAAGGCCGGCATGCCCTGGCGGTCGGCGACCACCACGTCGTCGAGCACCAGATCCGGATTCAGCCCCTCCCAGCGCGCCTCGATGCGGCCGATGCTGACCGGCTGGCCGACCGCCTTGCTGGCCGCTTGTTCGATCTGGGCGCGGTAGTCGGCGACCTTGGGCAGCACCGCATAGCGCAGGCCAAGGACCAAGGCGGTGAACAGCAACCAGCCGACGAACAGCAGCCAGCCGCCCCAGCGCAGGCCGCGGGCGACCGCGGGCTTGGCCAGGACAGGCCACAGCCAGTGCAGACGGTGATAGACCGCAGCACGAGTATCCGGCGATATGACACCGGAACGGCGGCTCAACGGCTCATTCACCGGCGGATCCGTTTTGCCTTTGGGGGTTATAGCTCACTACAATCAGCAATTCGCCAAAACCTGCATTCTATCCTTTTCGGCCTGCGCGCCGCCCGAACATCATCATGGACACACTGCCCGATCCCCGCTGGCAAGCCGCCCTCGACCACAGCCGCTACCTGAGCAATCTGCTCTATGCGCGCCCCGAGCTCATTCCCGAACTGGCAGCGACGTGGCAGCAGCCGCTGAGCGAGGAATTGCTGATGGTGCCGCTGCGCCGCGATTTCACCGACGACGATGCGCTGCGCTCTGCGCTGCGCTGCCTGCGCCACCGGGCGATGGCGCATCTCGTGCTGCGCGACCTGTGCGGCCAGGCGCCGCTGGCCGAAATCGTGGAGAGCATGACCCTGCTCGCCGACGTCACCACCAACTTCGCACTCGACTACTATCATCGGCAGCTCGCCGACAGCTACGGCGAGCCGCTCGACAGCCAGAGCCGCCCACAGCGCCTGCTGGTTATCGGCATGGGCAAGCTTGGCGGCCGCGAGCTGAACGTGTCGTCCGACGTCGATTACATCTTCATCTACCCGGAAGAAGGCGATACCGCCGGCCCGAAAAAGAGCATCGAGAATTACGATTTCTTCAACCGGCTCGGCAAACGGCTGATTGGCGCCCTCGGTGACCTGACGGCCGACGGCCAGGTTTTCCGGGTCGACATGCGCCTGCGCCCGAACGGCGATTCCGGCCCGCTGGTCTGCTCGCTCGACGCGCTGGAAAACTACTTCATCACCCAGGGCCGCGAATGGGAGCGCTACGCCTGGATCAAGGGGCGCGCCATGAACGCCGGCGCAAACCTGCAGCCGGAATGGGTCACCGCGATGCAGAAGATCGCCCGCCCCTTTGTCTTCCGCAAGTATCTCGATTTCGGCGCCATCAACGCCATGCGCGACCTGCACGCGCAGATCCGCCGCGAAGTGGCGCGCAAGGACATGGCCGACCACATCAAGCTGGGTCCGGGCGGCATCCGCGAAATCGAGTTCATGGCCCAGGTCTTCCAGCTCATCCGCGGCGGGCGCGACCCCGCCCTGCAGATCCGCCCTACCCTCGCCGTCCTCGCCCTGCTCGCTGAGCGCAAGCTGATCCCGGCCGACACCGAGCGTGAACTGCACGATGCTTACGTTTTCCTGCGCCGGCTGGAACATCGCCTGCAGTACGTCGAGGACAAGCAGACGCACATGCTGCCCGACACGCCGGCGGAGCGCGAGAAGATCGCCCTGAGCATGGGCTTTGCCGACTGGAACGCCCTGCAGGCCGTGCTTGGCAAGCATCGCGAAATCGTCAGCCGGCATTTCGAGGCAGTGTTTTCCGACCCGGAAGCCGGCGAACACCCCCTGATCGGCCTGTGGCTCGGCCAGACCGACCCGGACACCGCCATCGAAAGCCTGGGCAATCTCGGTTTCCGCCACCCCGCCGAGGCCATCGCCCGCCTGACCGACCTGCGCGCGTCCAACCGCTACCAGCAATTGCCGGCGGCCAACCGTGCGCGGCTCGATGCCGTCGGCCCGCGCCTGATCGAGGCCGCCGGCGCAACGAGCGATCCTGACATCACCCTGGTGCGCGGCCTGAGCTTCCTCGAAGGCATTGCCCGGCGCGGCGCCTATCTGGCCCTGCTGCAGCAATATCCGATGGCCCTGCGCCGGGTCGCCGACATGATGTGCGCGTCGAACTGGGCGGCCGACTATCTGAACCGCTATCCGCTGCTCCTCGACGAGCTGCTCGACCCGCGCCTTTACGAAATCGCCACCGACTGGACCGGCTTCCGCGAAAGCCTGCGCGACAACCTGGCCCAGCACGCCGGCGACACCGAGCGCGAAATGGACATCCTGCGCGAAGTGCATCACGCCCAGGTCTTCCGGCTGCTGGCGCAGGACCTGGCCGGTCTGCAGACCATCGAGCGGCTGTCCGACCACCTGACCGAACTGGCCGACACCATCGTCCAGGAAACCCTGCCGCTGTGCTGGCAGACCATTAAGAAGCGGCACTGCACCAGCCCGAAATTCGCCGTCATCGGCTACGGCAAGATGGGCGGCAAGGAACTCGGCTACGCGTCCGACCTCGACCTGGTCTACCTGTACGACGACGATGACCAGGAAGCCGCCGAGCATTACACCCGGCTGAGCCAGCGGCTGAGCACCTGGCTGTCGAGCCAGACGCCGGCCGGCATCCTGTTCGAGACCGACCTGCGCCTGCGCCCCAACGGCGACTCCGGCCTGCTCGCCGTGTCGGTCGATGCCTTCCGCGACTACCAGCTGAAGAACGCCTGGGTGTGGGAACATCAGGCCCTGACCCGCGCCCGCTTCTGTGCAGGCGACCCCGCGGTCGGCCGCCGCTTCGAGGAAATCCGCATTGAAATCCTGCGCCAGCCGCGCGACCTGGCGACGCTGCGCGACGAAGTGGTCGCCATGCGGCAGAAAATGTATGACGCGCACGCCCTTAACAGCGCCACCGACTTCGCGCTGAAACACGACCCGGGCGGCATCATCGACGTCGAATTCATCGTCCAGTACCTCATTCTCGGCTATGCCCACCACCACGCCGAACTGACCGGCAATCTCGGCAATATCGCTCTCTTGCGCATTGCCGGCGAACTGGGGCTGATCGATCCGGCGCAGGGCAAGGCGGCCGGCAATGCCTACCGCGAATACCGCCGCCTGCAGCATGCCAAGCGTCTATCCACCACGCCCAAGGCGCCGATTCCGCGCGACGAGGTCGAAGCGCACATCACCGCCGTGCGCGGGCTGTGGCAGGCGGTGCTGGGCGGCTGAGGCATCAACAACGACAAGGGCCGCCTGGGCGCTACGCCAGGCGGCCGGTCATGTTCGGAAAATCAGGGAAGCTCTGCGATCGGGCCGCTCAGCGCCAGTGGCGATGTTCGCCATGGTGCCGATGATGATGCTCGCGCCAGCCGTAGCGCGGTCCCTCATCGTAGTAATAGCCGCTATAGCCATAGGACGGAACGACGACGCGCGGGACGTAAACCGGCGGTGGCGGCGGCGCATAGACTACCCGTGGCGGGGCGTAATAAACGGCCGGCGGCGGGGCATAGTAGGCGGGGTAACCCGCTTGGACACTGATGCCGACGTTCGGGCCATGCGCGTGTGCGGCGGACAATAGCCCGGCCGACAGGGCCAGGCCGAGCAGAACAGCTCGGAGAGTTTTCATGATCGGTCTCCTTTTGCGACAGATGTGGCAGATGCCTATACCGATTAGAACGCGCGAAGCGGCATGTGGTTGTCCGTCTTAACAATTGGAAACAAAAAGGCCGCGGCTGCGGCGCCATGAAAAAGCCGCTTTTCGGCGGCGGCGCGGGCTTCCCGCCGTTTTTTACAGGTCTGCGGTGTGCACCGGCACGCGCTGGCCTCGGCGGCTAGGCCTGCTCCCAGGCCCGGCTGAAGGCGTACTTGAGCAGGGCGCTGGTCCCTTCGATGCCGACCTTGCGCTTGATGTTCAGACGATGGGTTTCGACCGTACGCACGCTCATCCCGAGCTGGGCGGCGATCTGCTTGTTGTTGGCCCCTTCGGCGAGGATGGCGAGTACTTCCTTCTCGCGGTGGGTAAGCAGCGCCGGGGCGGCGGCTGGTGAAGCGAGCGGCAGCACGCCGGACGAGTAGTAGCTGCCGCCGGCGAGTACCGCCTCGATGGCGGCGAACAGCTCGGTGGCCGGCGCGTCCTTGAGCACGTAGGCGCGCGCCCCGGCGGCCATCGCCTTGGCGACGTACTCCGGGCTGTCATACATGGTCAGCACCACCAGTCGAGTGGGCAGGTCGCCGCCGGCGAGGCGGCCGATCAGGTCGAGGCCACTTTCGCCGCGCAAGCCAATGTCGATCAGCGCCAGATCCGGTCTTTGATCGCGGATCAGTTGTTCACCGGCCTGGGCGTCGCCGGCTTCGCCGATGACGCTCAGCCCGGGCAGCGATTCGATACAGATGCGCACCCCGTCGCGGACGAAGGGATGATCGTCGACGATCGCGACGCGGATGGTTTCAGGCTGGGTCGTCATGGTTTTCCTTGGTGCCGTGAGGCGGGGCGAAGAGCGGGACGGCCACCCGTATTTCCGTCCCCTGCGGGCCGGAGGCGATGGTCAGCGCGCCGCGCAGCGCGACGGCCCGTTCGCGCATGTTGTGCAGGCCGATGCCGTCGCTGGCGCCAGGCGTATCGGTGGCGAAACCGTGTCCATCATCGATCAGGCTCAGGCTCAGTTCGTGGGCATTCTGCTCGGTGACGATGCGCACCGAGGCGGCGCCGGCGTGGCACTCGACATTGCACAACGCCTCCTGGGTGATGCGGAACAACGTGGTGGCGACGGCCGGCGACCACTCGCCGCCGCTCCCGCGGTGCACGACAGACACCGCCAGGCCGGTGCGGCCCGAGAATTCGCGGCCGAGGTGATCGAGGGCGGCGAGCAGGCCGAGGTCGTCGAGGATGGCCGGGCGCAGGGCGTGCGAGATGCGCCGCACCTCGCCCAGGGTCTCGTTGAGCCGGCCGACGCCGCGCTCGAGCAGCGGCGCGGCGGCGGCGACCCGTTCGCTGCCGGCCGTCAGGTGGTTGAAGGCGGATTCGATGAAGAACTTCACCGAGACCAGCATCTGCGTCACGCCGTCGTGCAGTTCGCGCGCCAGCCGGGCGCGCTCCTCTTCCTGCGACGAGACGACCTTGCCGGCCAGTTGGCGCAGCTCGTTTTCGGCCAGGCGATGCTCGCTGATGTTGAGCGCCAGACCGCCCGCGGCGACCAACAGCGCGGCGACCAGCGCGATGCCGGCGACGATGGTCAGATTGGCGTCGATCTGCCGCGCCGATTCCTGCTGCATGCGCTCCAGCGTTTGCGCGACGTCGTCGAGATAGATGCCGGTGCCCAGCATCCAGCCCCAGCGCTCAAGCGCCAGCACGTAGCCCAGTTTCTGTTCGGTGCGATGGGTCGACGGCCGCTCCCACAGATAGGGCACGTAGCCGCCCCCTTCCCTGGCCTTGGCCAGCAGACGCTGGATGGTGGGCACCCCGCTGGCGTCGCGCAATTCCCACAGGTTGCGGCCGACCAGTTCGGGCTGGCGCGGATGCATCAGGTTGTTGCCCTGCATGTCGTAGACGAAGAAGTAGCCGTCCTCGCCGAATTCGAGGCGGGCCAGCACGGCCTTCACCGCGTCCTTGGCCGCCTCGTCGTTACGCCCGCCGTCGTAGATTGGAGCGATCGCCGCCCGCGCCAGCTCGATGTAATGGCGGAGTTCGGCCTCCTTCATGGCATTGAGCACCGGCCCGACGGCGGCGGCTTCCTCGCGAGCCAGGGTTTTCCCTTGGCGCAGGATGGACAGCGCGATGGCGAGGCAGGCGACGACCAGCGGAACGACCGCCAGCAGAAGGATCTTGCGGCGCAGGCGGCGTTCCGGCGCTTCCGGACTACGTGCTAGCGCGTAGTCGTGCTGCGTAGTAACTCGGATTTCTTCCATTCGCCAGTCCTTATACATTTGCCCGAGAGCCAACCTGGGCCGACAGCTAGTGTAGCGGCTGGCGCGCCGGGGCGGACTTAGTAGATTCCATACCATCACAAAAGTGAGGAGACACATGAAAACCATCCAGCGCCAACTCGGCTGGGCGGCCGTTGCCGTTCTCGGGGCCTCTGCCCTCGGCATCGTCGCCCTGCAGCGCGGTGAAAGCATCAACGCCCTGTGGTTGATCATCGCCGCCGTCTGTACCTACCTGATCGCCTACCGTTACTACAGCCTGTTCATCGCCGACCGGGTCATGCAGCTCGACCCGACGCGCATGACGCCGGCCGTGCGCCACAACGACGGCCTCGACTACGTGCCGACCAACAAGTACGTGCTGTTCGGCCACCATTTCGCCGCCATCGCCGGTGCCGGCCCGCTGGTCGGCCCGGTCCTCGCCGCCCAGATGGGCTACCTGCCCGGCATGCTGTGGATCCTGGCCGGCGTCGTATTCGCCGGCGCGGTGCAGGACTTCATGGTCCTCTTCATCTCGACGCGCCGCGACGGGCGCTCGCTGGGCGACCTGGTCAAATCGGAACTGGGCGCCATCCCCGGCGTCATCGCGCTGTTCGGCACCTTCATGATCATGGTCATCATTCTTGCCGTGCTCGCCCTGATCGTGGTCAAGGCCCTGGCCGACTCGCCGTGGGGCACCTTCACCGTCGCCGCCACCATCCCCATCGCCATCCTGATGGGCATCTACAGCCGCTACATCCGTCCGGGCCGCATCGGCGAAATGTCGGTCATCGGCTTCGTTCTGCTCATGGCCTCGATCATCTACGGCGGCGACGTCGCCGCCAGCCCGACCTGGGGCCCGCTGTTCACCTTCGACGGCAAGCAGCTGACCTGGATGCTGATCGGCTACGGCTTCATCGCTTCGGTGCTGCCGGTATGGCTGCTGCTGGCGCCGCGCGACTACCTGTCCACCTTCCTGAAGATCGGCACCATCCTCGGCCTGGCCGTCGGTATCGCCGTCGTCGCGCCCAACCTGCAAATGCCGGCGCTGACCAAGTTCGTCGATGGCAGCGGCCCGGTGTGGGCAGGTAGCCTGTTCCCATTCCTTTTCATCACCATCGCCTGCGGCGCCGTGTCCGGCTTCCATGCGCTGATTTCCTCCGGCACCACGCCGAAGCTGCTCGACAACGAGAAGAATGCCCGCATCATCGGCTACGGCGGCATGCTGATGGAGTCCTTCGTCGCCATCATGGCCCTGGTCGCCGCCTCGGTGATCGATCCGGGCGTTTATTTCGCCATGAACAGCCCGGCCGCCGTCATCGGCAAGACCGCCCAGGACGCCGCCCAGGTCATTTCCCAGTGGGGCTTCGTGGTGACCCCGGAAATGCTGCTGCAAACCGCGCAGGACGTCGGTGAAAACAGCATCATCTCGCGCGCCGGCGGCGCTCCGACCCTGGCCGTCGGCATGGCCCACATCCTGTCCAGCGTCATCGGCGGCAAGACGATGATGGCCTTCTGGTACCACTTCGCCATCCTCTTCGAAGCCCTGTTCATCCTCACCGCCGTTGATGCCGGCACCCGCGCCGGGCGCTTCATGCTGCAGGACCTGCTCGGCACCTTCGTGCCGTCGCTGAAGCGCACCAACTCGCTGGTCGCCAGCCTGATCGCCACCGGCCTGTGCGTCGCCGCCTGGGGCTATTTCCTGTACCAGGGCGTGGTCGACCCGCTGGGCGGCATCAACACCCTGTGGCCGCTATTCGGCATCGCCAACCAGATGCTGGCCGGCGTCGCGCTGATGCTGGGCACCGTCGTGCTGTTCAAGATGAAGCGCCAGCGCTACGCCTGGGTCACCATCGTGCCCACCGTCTGGCTCCTGGCCTGCACGCTGACCGCCGGCTGGCAGAAGGTCTTCCACGAGAACCCGAAGATCGGCTTCCTGGCCGCCGCCAACAAGTACCAGACGGCGCTGGCCGACGGCAAGCTGCTGGCCCCGGCGAAGAGCGTCGAGCAGATGCAGCAGATCGTCCTCAACAACTACATCGATGCCGGCATGGCCATGATGTTCCTGTTCCTGGTGGTCAGCATCCTGTGCTTCGCCGTGCCGGCCTGTATCAGGGCGCTCGGCAAGGGTGAGCGCAGCGACGCCGAGACGCCGTTCGAACCGATGCCCGAAGGGGCGTCGGCTTAAGGCGGCAGACCGATGTTTTCGGACCTCGCCCGCGTCGGCAAGTATCTCGGCCAGGCCGCCCGACTGATGGTGGGCGTCCCCGACTACGACGCCTACGTGCAGCACATGCGGCTGACCCACCCGGAGCAGCCGGTCATGAGCTACGAGGAGTTCTTCCGCGAGCGCCAGGAGGCCCGCTACGGTGGCGCCGACGGGCGCCCCGGCCGCTGCTGCTGAACGGGCGGCGCACCGCATCCGCCCCGGACGGCAGACCGCCGCCCGGGGCAACCTCACGAGATGACCATGAACCCTGACCTGACCCTGATCCCGGTCACCATCCTCACCGGCTTCCTGGGCGCCGGCAAGACCACCCTGCTCAACCGCCTGCTGGCCGCCAGCGGCGAGACACGCATCGCCGTCGTCGAAAACGAATTCGGCGCCGTGGGCATCGACAGCGGCCTGATCGCAGACGCCACCGGGCGCCCGGACATTACCGTCGTCGAACTGGCCAACGGCTGCGTCTGCTGCAGCGTACGCGGCGAAATGAGCCGTGCCCTGGCCGATCTGGCCGAGCGCCGCGCCGCCGGCGAACTGCATTTCGACCGCCTGCTGCTGGAAACCACCGGCGTCGCCGACCCCGCTCCGGTCGCCCAGGCCTTTTTCGTCGACGAAGGCGTGCGCGACCGCTACGTGCTGGACGGCATCGTCACCCTGGTCGACTGCGTGCATGCCGAACGGCAGCTCGACGAGCAGCGGGTGGCCGCTGCCCAGATCGGTTTCGCCGACCGCCTGCTACTGACCAAGACCGATCTGGCGGACGCCGCGCAGATCGACGCCCTCATCGCCCGCCTGCGGCAAATCAACGCCCGGGCGCCGATAGCCCCGTCGCCGACCGCTGCGACAGAGGTCCGGGCGCTGCTGCAACTCAACGCCTTCCACCTCGACGAAGTGCTCGAAGTCGATCCGGGCTTTCTCGCCGGCCATCACCCGAACGGCCTGGCGCGCAGTGGCCAGGCTGCTCCGCAGACCGACGGGCATTCGTGGAACGACGACGTCTCGTCGCTGGTCCTCAGCCACCCCGGCGCCGTCGATCTGGAAAAGATCGGCGCCTTCGTCGAAGACCTGCTGGAGCGCTACGGCAACGACCTGCTGCGCTACAAGGGCGTCCTCGCCGTGCAGCAGCGCGCCGAACGCCTGATATTCCAGGGCGTCCATCGCATTGCCGGCTTCGACTACGGCCGGCCGTGGGGCGAGGCGGAAGAGCGGGCGGGCCGCATTGTCATGATCGGCCGTCGGCTCGACCAGCCGGCGATCCGCGCCGCCTTCGCCGCGGCTTGCGCCTGAGCAACAGTCGCCGGCCATTTGGTCCGCTGGAATTGAAAAAGCCGCTGAACAGCGGCTTTTTTCTTAGGCGGAAGTGCGTCGGCTACTTTTTCAGCGAATCGCGGATTTCGCGCAGCAGCACGATGTCTT
Source organism: Dechloromonas hankyongensis (assembly GCF_022012295.1). GTDB lineage: Bacteria > Pseudomonadota > Gammaproteobacteria > Burkholderiales > Rhodocyclaceae > Azonexus > Azonexus hankyongensis. Next base: position 1,391,650 of record NZ_JAKLTN010000001.1, on the reverse strand, counting down.
CCGGGGTGGCCGGGGCTTCCGGCGCTGGCGCCGGCTCTTCCTTGCGCAGGCGGTTCATCTGCTTGACCATCATGAAAATGATGAAGGCCAGGATGATGAAATTGACCAGGATGGTCAGGAAGGAACCATAGGCGAAAACGGCAATCCCGGCTTTCTTCAGGTCGGCCAGCGTAGCCAGGTTGTTCGGATTGTCGCCAAGAACGACGAACAGGTTGGAGAAATCCAGCTTGCCGACGACGCGGCTGACAATCGGCATGATCAGGTCGCCGACGATGGAATCGACAATCTTGCCGAAGGCGCCGCCGATGATGACGCCGACCGCCAGGTCCATTGCATTGCCCTTGACGGCAAATTCCTTGAACTCCTGAATCATTCCCATGCTGTTCCCTCCGTGGCGTGATTGACGCTTTGATTATTCTCTCCGGCCAAGCAGCCGGTCAAGCAATTTTCATAACTGCGATTTAGCCGGGAAGGCCTTGCCAAGCCGCTCGACGGCTGCCCGCAGCGTCTCCTCGCGCTTGGCGAAACAGAAGCGCACCACGTTGTCATCCCGCCCGTCGGCATAGAAGGCGGAGACCGGAATGACGGCGACGCCGACCTCCCGGGTCAGCCATTCCGCGAAGGCGCGGTCTGGCAGGTCGGAGATGCGGTCGTAGCGCGCCAGCTGGAAGTAGGTGCCGCGACAGGGCAACAGTTCGAAGGGCGTCGCCGCCATCAGTTGCCGGAAGAAATCCCGCTTTTCCTGATAGAACGCCGCCAACCCGAGATGGCGCGACGCATCCTGCATGTACTCGGCGATCGCCAGCTGCGACGGGGCATGCACGGTGAACACGTTGAACTGGTGCACCTTGCGGAATTCCGCCATCAGCGCCGCCGGGCCGACCACGTAGCCGATCTTCCAGCCGGTGATGTGGTAGGTCTTGCCGAAGCTGGAGACGACGATGGTGCGCGCCGCCAGCTCGGGATGGCCGCACAGACTGACATGCCGCTCGCCGTCGAACAGGATGTGCTCGTACACCTCGTCGGACAGGATCACGATGTCGGTGCCGCGCACCAGTTCGGCCAGGCGGTCCACATCGGCCGCCGTGAGCAGGCTGCCGGTCGGGTTGTGCGGCGAATTGACGATGATCATCCGCGTTTTCGGCGTGATCAGCGACGCCACCTGCGCCCAGTCCGGCGCGTAGTCGGGGAATTGCAGCTGGGCATGCACCGCCTTGCCGCCGACCGTCTCGATGGCCGGCACATAGCTGTCGTACACCGGTTCGAAGACGATGACTTCGTCACCCGGCCGGACGAAGGCGGCAACGGCGGTGAAAATGGCCTGCGTCGCCCCGGCCGTGACGGTGACCTCGGATTCGACATCGAAGCGCGTGCCGTACAGCGCCGCCACCTTGTCGGCGATGGCCTGGCGCAGTTCCGGCAGGCCGGCCATCGGCGGGTACTGGTTGCGGCCGGCCAGCATGTGGCGGTGCATGGCGTCGAACAGCGCCGGCTCGGCCTGGAAATCGGGGAAGCCCTGCGACAGGTTGACGGCGCCGCACTCGGCGGCCAGCCGGCTCATCACGGTGAAGATGGTCGTTCCCATGTCCGGGAAGCGGGAGTCGATGCGGACGGCGGTTTCCATGGCGGGCGACGGACGATGATCAAGCGGCCACTATGCCACAGCTGTTCACCGGCAGACGAGGACGTCGCACTGCGATTCAGCCAGCAGGTGCTTGGTCGTGCTACCGAGCAGCAGTTCCTCGAACATCCCCTCGCCGTGCTTGCCGACCACGATCAGGTCGCAGTCCGATTCCTGTTCCTGCTCCAGAATTCGCTGCGACACGTCGCCGGGCACGACGAGTTGGCGAATCCGCTCCGGCGCCAGGCCGCTGGCGGCGACCAGGCGATCCAGCCCGGCCCGCGCCCGCTCGGCGGCGAGGGCGCGGTAATGGCCGATCTTGGCGTCATCGACGCCGGCATAGCGCAGCTGCCCCTCGAAGGGCACGTCGAAGGCGTGCATCACAGTCAGCTTGGCCGTCGGTGCCAGCATCGCCGCCAACTGCAGCGAGCGCAGCGCGATGGGCGAAAAATCGACAGGCACCAGCAGGTGGCGGTAGGGCTCGTGCGGTGGTTGCTTGACCACCAGCACCGGGCAGCGCGCGGCGCCGAGCAGGCGTTCGGCCGTCGAGCCGAGCAGGATGTGGCGCAGGAAACTGCTGCCCCGCGCGCCGAGCACCAGCAGGTCGGCCGACAGCGCATCGGCGTGGGCGAGCAGGCTGGGCAGCAGGTCGCCGTCGGTCACGGCGACCGCCGGTGCGACGCCGTAACGCCGGTGAATGGCCTCACCCAGCACCTGCAGCGTGCCGCGCAGGCCGTCGAGCAGGGCCTGTTCGATCCCGCCCTCGCCGGCCGCCAGCAATTGCCGCAACTGTTCGAGCGGGGCGCGGCCGGTGACGTGGACCAGGGCCAGCCGGGCATTGACCCCGGTGGCGACCAGGGCCGCCCGCTCGGCGGCATGACGTGCCGGCGCCGACAGGTCGGTCGCCGCGACGATGTTGTTCAATGCTGCCATCCGGATGCCTCCTTTCGCTTCAGGCGACGACGGTTCAGGCCTTGCCGGCCAGCTCCGCTATCCGCCGCGACACATGGCCGGCCATGCCCTTGGCCAGCTCCTCTTCGCCGAAAAAGACCGTGCCCAGCCCTTCCTTGCGCAGCAGGGCCGACTCGGCCTCGCCGTGGGTGCGCAGCACGATGTCGATGTCCGGGTTCAGCGTGCGCGCCACCTCGGCCATCTTCCGCACGTCGATCGCGTCCGGCGTCGCCACCACCAGCATCGCCGCGTCGGCGATGTGCGCCTGGATCAGCACCGCTGGCTCGGCGGCATCGCCCGACACGGCGGGGATGCCCTTCTGGCGCAGGCTTTCGACCAGCTCCCGGTTCTGCTCGGCGACGACAAAGGGGATGTCCAGCCGGCGCAGATCCTCGGCGATGCGCTGGCCGACGCGGCCATAGCCGACCAGCACGACCTGGCGCTCGAGGTATTTGCGCTCCGTCGTCATCGGCAATTCAGCGTAGGGGTCGCCGCGCTGCTCCAGTTCGCGGGCCAGCGCCGAGCGGCGCAGGATCCACCGACGCAACGGGTCGATGGCCGAGAACATCACGGGGTTGAGGGCAATCGAGAACAGTGCCCCGGCCAGGATCAGGCTCATTCCCTCCGCCGACACCAGGCCGAGCGCCTGGCCGAGGCCGGCCAGGATGAAGGAGAACTCACCGATCTGGGCCAGGCTGGCGGCAACGGTCAGCGCCGTGTTCAACGGGTAGCGGAAGACGAGGACGATGGCCAGCGCGGCCAGTGTCTTGCCGAGCATGATGATGGCGACGACGCTGAGCACGCGCAGCGGCTGCTCGACCAGGATGCTGGGCTGGAAGAGCATGCCGACCGAAACGAAGAAGAGCACCGAGAAGGCGTCGCGCAAGGGCAGCGATTCCTCGGCCGCACGGTGGCTGTATTCCGACTCGCGCATCACCATGCCGGCAAAGAAGGCGCCGAGGGCGAAGGAAACGCTGAACAGCTGGGCCGCGCCGTAGGCGATGCCGATGGCCGCCGCCACCACCGACAGCGTGAACAGTTCGCGTGAGCCGGTGCCGGCCACCTGCCAGAGCAGCCACGGAATGACCTTGCGGCCGACGATCATCATCAGGCCGATGAAGGCACCGACTTCGAGCAGGGTCTTGGCGATGGTGATGGCGAGCGAACCGCCGGCCGCCCCGCCCGCCGCCGTGCCGCCCAGCATGCCGGCCAACGGCGGCAGCAGGACGAGGACGAGAACGGTGGCCAGATCCTCGACCACCAGCCAGCCGACCGCGATGCGCCCGTTCATGCTGTCGAGCACGCCGCGCGCTTCCAGCGCCTTGAGCAGGACGACGGTGCTGGCGCAGGACAGCGACAGGCCGAACAGCAGACCGTGTCCCCAGTCCCAGCCCCAGGCCGTCGCCACGCCCAGGCCGAGCAGGGTCGCACAGCCCATCTGGACGACGGCGCCGGGCACGGCGATGCGTTTGACGGCGAGCAGGTCGCCGAGCGAGAAATGCAGCCCGACGCCGAACATCAGCAACATCACACCGATTTCGGACAACTGCGCGGCGATGTTCAGATCGGCGACGAAGCCGGGCGTTGCCGGTCCGATCAGGATGCCGGCGACCAGATAGCCGACCAGTGCTGGCAGCTTGATGCGCTCGGCGATGAAACCCAGAATCAGCGCCATCCCGAAGCCGGCGGCGAGAGTCGTGATCAGTGAGATATTGTGATCCATAATGCCTTTCTGTTTAACCGATTAGCTTTTATCATCGGCTCGCCTTCCGTTCCAGCGAGGCAAAACGGAGCTTCGCTCAGATAAAACCGAACAGTTGATCAACCAACTACGGTTTTTGTTCATAGCTTGACCGCTTTTTTCCGTCGCAGTTGCATCGGTTTGCCGCTACCGCGCCCGGAGCGCGCCCCCTGTGCCAAAATGCGCCCCATGAACATCGACGGCATCCCCACTCGCACGCTGCGCGCCCACCCCGAGCGGCGCGTCATCGACATCATCGACCAGACCCGGCTGCCGCATGCGCTGCACTGGGTCCGCGTCGCCACGCTGGAGGAAGCGGCGCACGCCATCCGCGCCATGCAGGTGCGCGGCGCCCCGCTGATCGGCGCCACCGCTGCCTACGGCCTGGCCATCGCGCTCGATTTCGAGGCCTCCGACCGGCGCCTCGACGAAGCGGTCGCCGTGCTCGGCGCCACCCGCCCGACGGCGGTCAACCTGCACTGGGCGCTGGCCCGCATGGAAAAGCATCTGCGTCCGTTGCCGGCCGAGGCACGTTGCGCCGCCGCCTGGATCGAAGCCGCCGCCATCGCTGAGGAAGACGTGGCGCAGAATGCCGCCATCGGCCAGCACGGACTGAAACTGTGGAACGATCTGATCGTCGCCGACGGCCAGACGCTGAACATCATGACCCACTGCAACGCCGGCTGGCTGGCCACCGTCGATTGGGGCACCGCCCTGTCGCCGGTCTACGCCGCGCACGACGCCGGGGTGCCGGTGCACGTCTGGGTCTCCGAAACCCGGCCGCGCAACCAGGGCCTGCTCACCGCCTGGGAGCTGGAACAGCATGGCGTGCCGCACACCCTGATCGCCGACAACGCCGCCGGGCTGCTCATGCGCTCGGGCAAGGTCGATGCGGTGATCGTCGGCGCCGACCGCATCGCCGCCAACGGCGACGTCGCCAACAAGGTCGGCACCTACCTGAAGGCGCTGGCCTGCGCCGACAACGGCATTCCCTTCTACGTCGCCGCACCGCGCTCGACCCTCGATTTCGCCTGCCGCGAGGGCGCCGACATCCCGATCGAGGAACGCGACGGCGACGAATTTCGCCTGGTGCATGGCCTCGACCAGCACGCCCAGCCATCCGCCCTGCGCCAGCTGCCGGCCGGCGAGGATGTCGCCAACCCGGCTTTCGACGTGACGCCGAACTGGCTGGTCAAGGCCATCATCACCGAACGCGGCGTCTGCCCGGCCAGCCGCGAAGGGCTGCTCGCCCTCTACCCGGAAGAAGCCGGTGACTGACCCGCGACTTGACCTGATCGCCGCCGCCCAGGCCATGCAGCCGGCCGGGCTGAACAAGGGCACCTCGGGCAACGTCAGCGTGCGCCATGGCGACAGCTTCTACATCACGCCGACCGGCATGCCCTACGCCCAACTGGTCGCCGACGACATTCCGCTGATGGCCCTCGACGGTTCGCACCAGGGCGCGCGCAAGCCGTCGTCGGAATGGCGTTTCCACCGCGACCTCTACGCCGCCCGGCCGGAAGTCGGCGCCGTGCTGCACGCCCATTCGCCCTTCGCCGTCAGCCTGGCCTGCCTGCGCCGCGACATTCCGCCCTTCCACTACATGATCGCCCGCTTCGGCGGCGACACGATACGCTGCGCCGACTACGCCATTTTCGGCTCGCCCGAACTGTCGGCATCGGCCATGACCGCCATGGCCGGCCGCCAAGGCTGCCTGCTCGCCAACCACGGCCTGCTCGTCGCCGGCCGCGACCTCACCGAAGCCCTGGCGCTGGCCATCGAACTCGAGGAGTTGTGCGAACAATACTGGCGTGCCTGCCAGTTGGGCGAACCGGTCCTGCTCTCGGCTGGCGAGATGGCCGATGTCCTCGTCAAGTTCGCCGGCTACGGCCAGCAATGAGCCGCCCGCACGACCTGTCGCGCTGGGCCCACCGGCACCAGTACGGTACCGGCAACGCGGCTGCCGAACGCAGCACGCGCCTGGTGATGTGGATCACCATCGCCACCATGCTGGTCGAGATCGTCGCCGGCTGGTGGTTCAATTCCATGGCGGTGCTCGCCGACGGCTGGCACATGAGTTCGCACGCCCTGGCCATCGGCCTGTCGGCCTTCGCCTATGGCGCCGCCCGCAAGTACGCCGACGACCCCAGCTTCGCCTTCGGCACGTGGAAGATCGAAGTCCTGGCCAGCTACAGCAGCGCGCTCTTCCTGCTCGCCGTGGCCGCTGCCATGGTTTTCGGCTCGCTCGAACGGCTGTGGTCGCCGCAACCCATCCATTACCCGGAAGCGATGGGCGTCGCCGTCGTCGGCCTAGTCATCAACCTGGTCTGCGCGCTGATCCTCGGCGGCGCGCACGCGCACGGCCATGAGCATGGACACGGCCACGATCACGGCCATCACAGCCACCACCATGACCACCATCACGATCTCAACCTGAAGGCCGCCTATATCCACGTCGTCACCGACGCGTTGACCTCGGTGCTCGCCATCGCCGCGCTGGCCGGTGGCTGGCTGTGCGGCTGGGCCTGGCTCGACCCGGCGACCGGCCTGGTCGGCGCCGTGCTGGTCGCGCTATGGGCGAAGAACCTGATCGTGCAGAGCGGCCGGGTGCTGCTCGACCGCGAAATGGATCACCCTGTGGTCGACGAAATCCGCGAGGTCATCGCCGCCTTGCCCGCCGACAGCGGCACGCAACTGACTGACCTGCACGTCTGGCGAGTCGGCAACGGCGCTTATGCCTGCGCCCTCAGCCTGCTCACCCACGACGCCACGCTGACGCCGCTGGATATCCGCCAGGCGCTCGGCGTACATGAGGAAATCGTGCATGCCACCGTCGAGATCCACCGCTGCGACGAATGCGCCTGAGCGGCAGGCGAGATCCCCGCCCTAGGACACGGCGCTGCCCGCCCCCGCAAACCCGCAGGGCAAGAAACAGGCGCGGCCCATCGCTTGCGGTGAGCGCCTTCTAAAGCAGTTCGTTCCGTTCGCGCTCGACCCGGGCGATGTAGCGCTGGATGCGGTTCTGATCGGCTGGCGGCAGGTCGTTGAACTGCAGCCCGAGGCGCCACTGACGCTGGCCGGAACGCCCTTCCAGTTCGGTGACGTGGCGCAGGGTGGCGGAGAAGCGAAGGTCGTGCTCGTCCTCGGGCAGGGCGAAGCGACAGTTTTCCAGCACCGTGCCGGGCACTAGGCCGTCCGGCAGCATTCCCGCGCTCAGGCCGACGCCGGCCACCGAGATATCGTGTCCAGGCTGGGTCAGCAGCGCGCCGCCGGCCAGCCGGCCCAGGAAGGACAGCGGCCGGCCACGCGGCGTCTCGATCCGGAAGGTGTCGCGGCGTTGCAGGCGGACCAGGGTTTTCGGCAAGGCCACCGCGAAGGCTTTGCTGCCGCTGAAGAGAATCTCTCGGGCGCGGCCGGTGGCGAACTGGACATGGATGCCGTGCGGCCGGCCGACGAAGACATTGCGCTCGCTGGCCAGGAAGCGCTGGTTGAGTTCATTGCTGCCGCTGCAGTCGAAGACCAGGCCCTTGTCGTGATGGGCGGAGAGCAGGGTGGTCAGGAACAGCTCGTTGCCGAAGTGCACGGAAAAGCGATCGCCGTCGCGGGCAAAGCCGCTGAGCATGAAGCCGACCGGCCGCGCCCCGCTGATTTGGAAGCGGTCCTCGATCTCGGCTTCGGACAGTTGTGCAATCTGGCTCATGTCGCTTCGAGTACGCGCAACAGTGAGGCCGTATCGTCACGTCCCCAACCTTGCGCCATCAGTGCATTCAACTGCTGCCCGACGACCGCTGTCAATGGGACCGGAACGCCGCTTTGCCGCGCCGCGGCGAGCACCAGGCCGAAATCCTTGTGATGCAGCCGCGCCTCGATGCCGGCGGAAAAATCGCGGCGCACCATGCGATCGCCCATCACGTCTAGAACGCGGGAGGCCGCCGAGCCGCCGGCCAGTGCCTGGCGCACCTTGCCGCAATCGACGCCTGAGGCGGCGGCCAGCCGCATCGCCTCGGCCGAGGCCTGGATAGCGGCAACCATGATCATCTGGTTGCAGGCCTTGGCGACCTGCCCCGCCCCGTTCGGCCCGACATGGACGATGCGCTTGCCGAGACATTCGAGCAACGGTCGCACCCGTTCCAGCACGTCGGCATCGCCGCCGGCATAATGGCCAACGTGGCGTCGATGGCGCCCTGCCCACCGCCGGAAACCGGCGCGTCGAGCATGTGGATGCCTTTCTCGGCCAGCCGGGCCGCAATGCGGCGAGCGACGTCCGGGGCAATGGTCGAGCAGTCGATCAGCACCGAACCCGGCGCCATGCCGTCGATCAGGCCATCCTTGCCGAGCGCCACGCCTTCGACATCGGCGCTCGACGTAATGACGGTGAACACCACCTCGCAACACCGTCCCAGTTCGGCCGGCGTGGCGCACGGCGTTGCCGGCAGGCCGGCAGCACTTTCCGGGCGGCGCGCCCAGACGAACAATTCATGCCCTGCCCGCTGCAGGTGCAAGGCCATCGGGCGCCCCATGACGCCCAGGCCGATGAAACCTACTTTCATTCCTGTCCCGACAATTTTTCCAACAATTTGAGCACGGCGATGGAGTCTTCCTCGCCGTAGCCGCTGCCGACCATGGCGTTGAACATCTGCGCCGTCGCCGCCGAACCGGGCAGGCAGAGGCCCAGTTCATGCGCCGTCTGCATGACGATGTTCAAATCCTTTTCATGCATCCAGCTCTTGAAACCGGGTTTGAAATTGCGATCCAGCATGCGCTGGCCGTGGTTCTCGAGGATGCGCGAATAGGCGAAGCCGCCGAGCAGGGCCTCGCGCACCTTGCCGCCGTCGACGCCGTTCTTGGAGGCGAAGGCCAGGGCCTCGGCCACCGCCAGCACGCCCATGCCGGTCATGATCTGATTGGCCGCCTTGGCCACCTGGCCGGCGCCGGACTGGCCGACGTGGATGATGTTCTTGCCCATGCAGGCGAAAGCCGGCTGAGCCTTGGCAAAAGCCGCTTCGCTGCCGCCGGCCATGATCGACAATGTGCCGGCGATGGCACCGACTTCGCCGCCCGACACCGGCGCATCGACGAAATCGATGCCGGCCGCGGCCAGTTCCTCACCGATCTTGCGCGCCGCGCCCGGTGCGATGGTGCTCATGTCAACGGCGACCAGGCCCGGCTCCGCGGCGCTGGCGACGCCGCGCATCACTTCGGCAACATCCGGCGCGTCAGCGACCATGGAAATCACCAGTTCGTTGCCCTTTGCCGCGTCGGCCGGGCTGACCGCGGCGCGGGCGCCAGCGGCAAGCAGCGGCTGCATGGATTCGGCGCGGCGCGCCCAGACGGTGACCTCGTGGCCGCCCTTGATGAGATTGAGCGCCATGGGGCGCCCCATGATGCCAAGGCCGATGAATCCGATTTTCATGCTGAGCTCCGTGTCGAGAAGCCTCGATTTTAGGCGACCACTCGCTGCGGTCCAAGCGGGATCAGGCCGGCAACGCCGCCAACAGCCCGAAACCGCCGAAGCCGACCACTTCCTCGGCCGACGCCGGCTGGTAGAAATGGAAGCCCTGCACCCGCTCGCATTCCAGGCTGCGCAGGAATTCGGCCTGGGCAAGGTTTTCCACGCCTTCGGCGACCAGCTGCAGGCCGAGCGAGCGGCCGAGCAGGACGATGGAGGTGAGCAGCGACGCGGCATCCGGATCGCTATCGATATCGGCCAGGAACGAGCGGTCGATTTTCAGGCGATCGAGCGGGAAACGGCGCAGGTAGGCGAGCGACGAATAGCCGGTACCGAAATCGTCGATGGCCAGCCGCACACCCATGCCGCGCAGTTCGGCCATCGTCGTTATGGCCGCGTCCACCCCGTGCATGATGGTGCTCTCGGTGATTTCCAGTTCCAGACGCCCGGCATCCAGGCCGGTCTCGGCCAGGATGGCGCGCACCGACTGGGCGAACTCCGGCTGGCGGAACTGGTGGGCCGAGATATTGACTGCCATCTCGCCCATGTCGATGCCCTGGTCGATCCAGGACCTGGCCTGACGACAGGCGGTGAGCAGCACCCAATGGCCGAGCGGCAGGATCAGGCCGCACTCTTCGGCGACCGGGATGAATTCGGCCGGGCCGATCAGGCCGCGCGTCGGATGGCGCCAGCGGACCAGGGCTTCGACGCCGACCACCTTGCCACTAAGCAGGTCGATCTGCGGCTGGTAATGCAGGACCAGCTGGTTGTCGGCCAGCGCCCGCCACAGTTCGCTCTCCAGATGCAGACGGCGGGTCGCGGCGGCCTTCATCGGCTCGGTGAAGAATTTGTAATTGGCCCGGCCGTTGGCCTTGGCGTAGTACATCGCGGTGTCGGCATTGCGGATCAGCGTCTGCGCATCGCGGCCGTCCTCGGGGTAGAGGCTGATGCCGATCGACGGCGTCATGTGCAGGGCGTGGCCGTCGATGTCGCTCGGCTCGCCGATGACCCGGCTTAGCCGGCCGGACAGTTCGATGACCGTTTCTTCGCTGCGCAGACGGTCGATGAAAATGACGAATTCGTCGCCGCCCAGGCGGAACAGCCGCTGGTGGTGGCCCATCTGGCCGCTCATGCGGCGGGCCAGCTCGCCGAGCAGACGGTCGCCGGCCGGATGTCCCAGTGAATCGTTGACGGTCTTGAAATTGTCGAGGTCGATGATCATCAGCGCCATGCGATCCATGCCGGGCACCGCCGCCTCGATCGCCGCGTGCAGGTGGGCATCGAGGGCCAGCCGGTTGGGCAGGTTGGTCAGCGGGTCGTGGCGGGCCAGATATTCCAGCCGCTGCGCCTGGGCCTTGCTTTCGCTGATGTCGCAGAAAACGGCGACGTAATGCGAGACATTGGCGCCATCCTGGCAAATGGCCGCGATGCGCATCTGCTTGGGATAGATGGTTCCGTCCTTGCGCCGGTCCCAGATTTCGCCTTCCCAGCAGCCGTTCTGCGCGACGAAATCCCAGATGCTGCGGTGCATGGACAGACCAAGATGGTCGGCGCTGAGCCGGGTCGGCGTCTTGCCGATGACGTCCTCGGGCCGGTAGCCGGTAATGGTCGTGAAAGCGGCGTTGATGGACAGGATGCGCTGCGCGTTGTCGGTCACCATCATGGCTTCCGAGGCGTGATCGACGACCAGCCGCTGCAAGGCAAGGCGCGCTGCTCCCTCGTGCTCGGCCCGTTGCAATTGGCGGCCAGCCCGCCAGACCAGGGCGGTGAGAAGCAGGCCGAGCACCACGACGAGCAATTTGGGCGGCAGATCGGCCCGTACCCCCCAGTCGCCGAGCGGCTGGAGCGCGGACTTGGCCGAACGACCGAGCAGCCACAGGTCGTGGCCGATCACGCACCACACTAGCACCAGCGCCGCCAGGGCGAACAGGACGAATTTGCGGCCGGCAACGGCCGGAAGCTGAGTCAAAGTTGCACTACCAAAACAGGAAGATGATCGGCAGTGTAGCCGAGGCAACTATAACTTTCAGCCTAATTGTGAGCGGGCCGCCCCAGAGGGCAATACGCATACACAACAAACGCTTACGACGTCGTATCAAATCTTGGTCCGGGAGCGGATTGCCGGCTGTGGGCTATCGGCAACAGCCGCCGTCGCCGCTGCGCTTGACGCCCATCTTGATCAGCAGCTTTTCCGGCGGACAGAAGCCGGTGAAACCGCTTTGTAGCAGATTGAGTCCGACAAAAGCGGTAAAGGCGAGGAACCACCCCGAGACGAAAAGCGGGCTGCCGTGCCAGCCGAGGGCCAGGGACAACAGCACGAAGAAGCCGGCCATGATGCGGATGATGCGTTCGATGGTCATGGATGTTCCTTTCGGAAAGCGGAGAAGTAGAGGACCGGGATGACCACCAGGGTGAGCAGGGTGGACACCAGGATGCCGAAGATCAGGGCCAGCGCCAGGCCGTTGAAGATCGGGTCGTCGACAATGAACAGCGCGCCAAGCATGGCGGCCAGCGCGGTCAGCGCGATCGGCTTGGCGCGCACGGCGGCCGACTGGATCACCGCATCGTGGAAGTTGATGCCGGCGGCGACCTGCTGCTTGATGAAATCGACGAGCAGAATGGAGTTGCGGACGATGATGCCGGCCAGCGCGATCATGCCGATCATCGACGTGGCGGTGAATTGCGAACCGAACAGCGCGTGGCCGGGCATGACGCCGATGATGGTCAGCGGAATCGGTGCCATGATGATCAGCGGTACCAGATAGCTGCCGAAATGGGCGACGACCAGCAGGTAGATCAGGATCAGGCCGACGGCGTAGGCGATGCCCATGTCGCGGAAGGTTTCGTAAGTCACCTTCCATTCGCCGTCCCACTTCACGCTGTAGCCGACATAGGGATCAGCCGGCTGGCGGATGAACCATTCGCCCAGGCTGCCACCTTCGGCCAGCCCCATGCCGTTGATCTTCGCCCGGATGTCGAACATGCCGTAGAGCGGCGAATCGAGCTGGCCGCCCATGTCACCGATGACGTATACCACCGGCAGCAGGTCCTTGTGGTAGATCGTCTTCTCGCGTGCCGCATCACGCACCTCGACCAGTTCGGAAATGGGGAGCAGCCGGCCCTCTGTTGCGTCCCCCCGGGAGCGGACGCGGAGTTTCAACAGCGTGTCGAGCGAGGACTGCTTTTCGGACGGCAGCGTGATGCGCACCGGAATTTCGAACTTGGATTCGGTATTGCGCGCCGGCGTCACGTCCATGCCGGCCAGCCCCATGCCGACCACCTCGACGATGTCGCTCTGCGCCACCCCGAGCTGCGCCGCCTTGCTCTGCAGTACGTGCAGCACGAACTTGCGGGAATCGGCATCGATGTAGTCGTCGACCGCGACGATATCCGCAGTCTGCGCGAAGGCGGCGCGCACCCGCTTGCCGACGCTGATCTGGCCCGCGTAGTCCGGCCCGTAGACTTCGGCGACGATGGGCGACAGTACCGGCGGCCCGGGCGGCACTTCGACAACCTTGGCGACGCCGCCATTCTTCCAGCCGATGGCTTCGATGCGTTCGCGCAGCGACACGGCGATGTCGTGGCTCTGCCGCGAGCGGTGGTGCTTGTCGGCCAGATTGACCTGGATGTCGCCCTTCTCCGGCGCCGCCCGCAGGTAGTACTGGCGGACCAGGCCGTTGAAGTTGATCGGGCTGGCGGTGCCGGCATAGGCCTGGTAATTGACGACATCCGGCTCGCTCGCAAGTTCGCTGCCGATTTCGTGCAGCACGCGTGCCGTTTCCTCGAGCGGCGTGCCGACCGGCAGATCGACGACGACCTGGAATTCGCTCTTGTTGTCGAAGGGCAGCATTTTCAGCACGACCAGCTGCAACCAGGCCAGCGACACCGAGCCGAAAATCAGCAGCACGACGGCGATGGCCAGCTTGAGCCGCGCCTTGCCGCCGGACAGAGGATCGAGGAAGGGGGTGAGCAGACGGCGGAAAGTGCGGTCGAGGCGCGCGTCAAGCTTCGCGGGCTGATGTTCCGCGTGGCCGCCGCCGTGCGCTTTCATCAGCCTAGCCGCCAGCCAGGGTGTGACGACGAAGGCGACGGCCAGCGAAATGGCCATGCCCATGGCCGAATTGATCGGGATCGGGCTCATGTACGGCCCCATCAGGCCGGTCACGAAAGCCATCGGCAGCAAGGCGGCGATGACGGTCAATGTCGCCAGGATGGTCGGTCCGCCGACTTCGTCGACAGCACCGGGAATGATCTCGAGCAGGGTCTTGTCCGGATGCAGCCCTTGCCAGCGATGGATATTCTCGACGACGACGATGGCGTCGTCGACCAGGATGCCGATCGAGAAGATCAGCGCGAACAGCGACACCCGGTTCAGCGTGAAGCCCCAGGCCCACGAAGCGAACAGCGTGGCGGCCAGGGTCAGCGTCACGGCGACGCCGACGATCAACGCCTCGCGCCGACCGAGTGCAAAAAAGACCAGGGCGACGACGAAGGCCGTGGCGAAGGCCAGCTTGCCGATCAGCTTCTGCGCCTTCTCGGTGGCCGTCGCGCCGTAATTGCGGGTGATGGTAACTTCGACGCCTTCCGGAATCACCGTATTGTGCAGGCTGTCGATGCGGCTGATCGCCGCCGTCGCCACGTCGGCGGCATTGACGCCCGGCTGCTTGGACAACTGGATGGTCACTGCCGGGAATTCTCCATCCTTGCTGCCGAACCAGGCATAACGCCGGGGCTGGTCGGGGCCGTCGTCGACCGTGGCAACGTCGCTCAGATAGATTGGCTTGCGCCCTTTTTCGTCGCCCCGCACGGCGACGACCAGATGCTTCACATCGGCAACAGACTCCAGATAGGTGCCGGTCTGCACCAGCACCTCGCGGTTGCCGGCGGTCAGGCTGCCCGACGATTGCAGCGCGTTCGACACCTTCAGGGCACCGGCGATATCCTGCGGCGTGACGCCGTAGGCATTCATCCGTTCGGCATCCATCAGCACGCGGATGGCGTGATCCGGGCCGCCCAGCGTCGATATGTCGCGCGTCCCCTTGATCCGTTTCAGCTCGATCTCGACAGCGCGCGCCACCTGCTGCAAGTCGTAGGCAGAACGCCCCGGGTCCGCCGTCCAGAAGGTCAGGGAAACGATGGGGACGTCATCGATGCCACGCGGCTTGATTACCGGCTCCTGCACGCCGAGGTTGGGGGGCAGCCAGTCGCGGTGTGAGTGGACCGTATCGTAGAGGCGCAGCACCGCATCGTTGTATTTGACGCCGACATCGAACTGCACGGTGATCACCGCCAGACCCGGGCGCGACATCGAATAGACGTGCTCGACGCCATGCATCCGCGCCAGCACCTGCTCGCCGGGGCGGGCGACGAGGTTCTCGACATCCTTGGCCGAGGCCCCGGGAAAGGCGATCAGCACATCGGCCATGGTCACGTCGATCTGCGGCTCCTCCTCGCGCGGCGTGACCAGGGTGGCGAAAACCCCCATCAACAGGGCGACCAGCGCCAGCAGCGGGGTCATCCGCGAGGCCTGGAAGGCGGCCGCAATGCGCCCGGCGATCCCGAGCTTACCGTTGTCGTTGACCATCGCTTACCTGCCCGCTGCCGGCGCGGCCTTCAGCGCAATCGCCGCCTTGACCGGATCGGTCACCACCTTGTCGCCGGCGGCCAGCCCGGCCAGCACTTCGATTTCGCCCTGCCCAACGGCGTCGCCCAGGCGCAACTGGCGCAGGCTCAGACGGCCGTCAGCCCCCTGCACATACACCGTCGCCACCTCGCCCCGTCGCCAGACTGCCGTCGCCGGCACCGTCAGCTTCTCGCCCTGGCCGGTGACGAAATGCGCACGGACGAACATGCCGGGTCTGGCTTCCGGCATCGGCGGCAAGACCACCCGAACTTGCGAAACATGGGTCGCCGCATCGGCCGTCGGCAGCAGTTGCACGGCCGTCGCCTCGACCCACTTGCCGAGTTCCGGGAACTCGACCCGGGCCGTGCGCACGCCACGCATCTCGTTCAGGCGATACTGCGGAATGCTCGCCGTAACGCGCAGCCCGCCCGGCTGGAAGATCGTGAACAGGGGCGTTCCCGGCATGGCCATGTCTCCCAGTTCGGCATGGCGACGGGCGACGATGCCGGCAATCGGGGCGACGATGGTGGCATGGCTCTGGCTGACGCCGGCTGCGGCACGGCTGGCCGACGCCGCGTCGAAATCCGCTTTCGCCTTGTCGAGTGCGGCAGCACTCATGAACTTCTGCGCGACGAGGCTTTTGGTCCGTTCGAAATTAACCTTGGCATTGGCGTACTGCGCCTCGGCGGCACGCACGGCTTCCGCCGCCTCGCGGGCATCAAGGCGCATCAGCACCTCGCCCTTCTTCACCGCCTGCCCCACATCCGCGCTGACCGCCACGATCCGCCCCGGCAACTGGGCGCCGACGGTGGTCTGCTGGACAGCTTCGACTACCGCCTCAACCGGGAAGCCCAATTCGACGGCATGCGGCCGGACCGTTAGCACCGTCAGCGGCTCTGCTTGCACACTTGCCGCAAACAGCCCAAGACCGATCAGCGCAGCACGCAAAATATATATCCTCATGAATATTAGAATACTCTAATTCACAAAGACAGAGCAAGCCGCCGACGGCATTGACTGCATTGCTTGCCGGCGAAACGGCGATTTACCGGAAAATGTCGTTCCCGCACAGGCGGGAACCGAGAGCAGCGGATACGACCTTCAGGAGAGCCCCAGATTACCCGGCCAACGCGTTAATGACTGATATCAGGCCGGCTTCCAGATATTCCGGCAGCGCGTCTCGACGATCCACCAACTGCAGGCCGCGCCGCACAGTGCCAGGAATACCGCGACGCCCAGCCCGCCGCGCCAGGCGGCGAGGTCGTACACCCGCGCGCCGGCGACCATCTCGCCCTTCCAGCCGAGGTCCATGACCCAGCCGACCAGCGGCTGGAACAAGGCGGCGGCCAGGAAGCTGCCCATATTGGTGACGCTGGTGGACATCCCGGACAGCATCGGCGGATTGACCTCCTTGGCGCAGGCCCAGGTCAGCGAGAAGCCGGAAGTGGCGACGCCGAGCAGCGCGAACATGGCGTAGGACAGCTCGACCGGTAACTGGACGCCGGACAGTAGCCACAGCCAGACCAGGCCATAGACGTGGCTGGCGACGATGATCACCGGCTTGCGCTTGCCCAGCCGATCGGACAAGGTGCCGAGCAGCAGGCAGCCGACGGCGAAACCGCCGAACCACAGCGACAGGTGCGAGGCGGCGACCGGGCGCGTCATCTCGTGCACCTGCATCAGGTAGGGCACGGTCCACAGGCCGGCGAAGGTGAAGAAGGCGCCGCAGGTCCCGGTATTGACCAGGATGGCCGGCCAGGTCGAGCGGTTGCGCACTACCGACAGCAGGCTGTTGACGAGCACCGTGCGGTCGAACTTCGGCGCCCCGCCCTGGGCTGCACTCTGCTCCGGGCGGTCGCGGACGATAAGCCAGCACAGCACGGCGAGGATCAGCGACAGCGCGCCGACGCCGATGAACACGCCACGCCAGCCGGTGGCCTGGGCGACGGCCGAGAGCGGCGCGCCGGCCAGCACCGAGCCGAGGTTTCCGATCAGCATGCAGACGCCGACCATGGTGGCGAAGCGGTTTTCCTCGAACCACACGGCGATCAGCTTGAGCATGGCGATGAAGGTCACCGACACGCCGAGGCCGATCAGCGTGCGGCCGACCAGGGCGATGTCGAGCGACGGGGCGAAGCCGAACAGGAAGCTGCCGACGCCGCCGATGATGCCGCCCAGGACCAGGATGCGGCGCGGCCCCAGGGTGTCGGCCAGCATGCCGGTCGGCACCTGCATGATGGTATAGACGTAGAAATAGGTCGCAGCCAGGACGCCGAGCGAAGCCGCCGAAGTCTGGAAGGCGGCGGCCAGGTCGTTGGCGATGCCGGCCGGGGCGAAGCGCTGGAAAAAGGACAGCACGTAGGCCAGGGCGACAATGCCAAGGGCCAGCCAGCGGCGTTTCATCTGTTCGGGGGTCAGATTTTTCATGCGTTCTCTCGGTCGGTCATATCGTTATGGTGATTCCCGCCGAGGCGGGCTGACCTGATTCTAGCTTACGTTAACGTCAACTGCGGCCGAAAAATCCCCGAGCCAGATTCAGGACGCCGTGTCGATGAGCAGGGTCTCGATTTCTGTCCGCCCGACCGGGCTGGCCATGGCGATCACGGTAAACCCCGGCTTGAGCAGGAAATCCTTGTCCGGATTGAACTGCCAGTCGCCGTTGCGCTCGCGCACGGCGAGCAGCACGTAATGGGCGCTGCGCAGTTTCAGCGAACCGAGCGGCTTGGGAATGAAGCCGGCCGGCACCGCCACTTCCTCGACGCGCAGGTTTTTCTCCGACTTCAGCATCTCGTCGAGAAAGGACACCACATGCGGCCGGATCATCGCCGAGGCGATGCGCATGCCGCCGGTGAAATCCGGCGAAACGATGGCATCCGCCCCCGCCTTGCGCATCTTTTCGATATTGCGCGTCTCGGTGCAGCGCGCCACGACACGCAGCTCGGGCTTCAGTTGCTTGGCGGTCAGGACGATCATCAGGTTACGCGAATCGTCGCCGGTGACCGCGAACAGTCCTTTGGCATCCCCCAGGCCGGCGGCGAGCAACACGTCGTCGTCGCTGGCATCGCCGTGCAGGTACAGGAAGCCGGGATTCTTTTCCTTATAGTCGGCAAGCAGATGCAGTTCCTCGTCGATGCCGACGAAGTGACGGTTGGTCGCCTCCAGTTCGTGCGCGATGTTGCGCCCGACCCGGCCGTAGCCGCACAGCAGGTAATGGCCTTTGAGTTTCTTGATCAGTTTTTCCATGCGTCTTCTCCGCAGGGTTCCATTGAGGTCGGTTTCGAGCAGGGCAACAGTCACGACCGAAAAAAGCAGCGACAGGTTGCCGGCGCCGAGGATGCCGATGACGACGGTCAGCATGCGTGCCGGCTCGTTGCTCGACATGTCGATGATTTCGCCGAAGCCGATGGTGGCCACGGTGATGAAGGTCATGTAGAAGCAGTCGAACCACGAGTACTTGTGCTCGGTGAGCACCATGTAGCCGATGGTGCCGAACATGTGCACGAAGACCAGCGCGCCGATGGCGAAATAAAGCAGCCGGAGGATGTAGCCGGTCTGCAGCGTATTGATCGGCCCCATGCCGCCGTTATTGCTCATTCAGCCAGCGGTATCGATTGGGTCGTGAAGATCACCGCCTTGCCGCCGTCCATGTTGGCATGGAGCGACTCGACCAAAGGCGGATTGATCGGCTGCTCGGCATCCCACTTGATGATGAAGTTGGCGCCCGAGCCGCCGGATGCATCGTTCAGTTCGACGAACAATTCCAGCGTGCCCAGCGGCGGAATCAGCATCGGCGTCGGCACGCGCTCGGCCAGCAGCTTGCCGTTGGTGTCGAAATACCTGGCCGACAGGACACGCAGGGGGCGCTTGGCATCGGTATTGCGGACGCTGACCAGGGCCGAGAGCAGAACGTAGGAAGCCTTGCCGCTCTTGCCCAGGTTGCCGTACAGCATGTGCGAGTAGATGGGCAGGTAGAGCGTCTGCCCCTTGATCAGCGGGCGCGCCTCCTGAGCACTTGCGGTCAGTGCCAGCGCCGCCACCGCCAGTCCCCCCAGCAATTTCCGTATCGTGATCGGCCAACCCATGTTTTCCCCCTTGTAGGCATCGACAGGCGACAAACCTGCCGACATTTTCCCCGATTCTGCCACAAGCCGGCAGAGGCACCGGCCGGCGGCTTGTCCTGGCTTTTCTCCAGCACGCCACCCAAAAATTCCATTTGCATCACCGGGCCGGCATTCGATTACAATCGGCGTTTTCCGGGCGACATAACAACAAACCATGCGCCAGACCGCGCTTATCGTTGACGGTGATTCCGACTCACGCCACCTGCTGAGTTCGGCGCTGGCCGCCGCCGGCATCGACAGCATCCACGCCGCGCCCGGTGCCGCCGTGTGGCAGCAACTGGATCACGCGCCGGACATCATCATCCTCGACCTCAGCCTGCCCGATGGCGACGGCCTCGACTTGCTGCGCCAGTTGCGGCAGACCTCCGACCTGCCCGTCCTCATCCACGCCACCGGTTCCGACGAAAGCCAGCGCATCACCGGCATCGAACTCGGCGCCGACGACTTCCTGCCCAAGTCATGCACCATGCGTGAATTGCTCGCCCGCGTCCGCGGGTTGCTGCGGCGCACCCGGCGCAGTGCCCCAACGCCCCGCAGCGAACCGCGCCGACTGCACTTCGGCGAATGGACCCTGGACACGGCAACCCGCCAACTGACGCGCCCCGACAATGCCTCACCCACGCTCGGCGGCCCCGGTTACGCGTTGCTGCTCGCCTTCCTCGAACACCCCTTCGAGCCGCTGTCGCGCGAACACCTGTCGCGTGTCCTCAATCGCGAATACATGCCCTACGACCGGATCATCGACGTACACGTCAGCCAGATCCGCCGTGCCCTCGGCCAACAGGCGGACGGCAGCAGTTTCATCAGGACCTTGCGCTCGCAGGGCTACGTCTTCGTCGCCGAGGTCGCCAGCAGCACCTAGGCAGGCGTCGGAATCCGGCTTCCTGCCCCGCACAGGGCGAGGCCCCCTTTTTTCCCGGCCATGAGGGATAATTCCGGCGCATTTGTCGTACCGCCCGTGCCCCGCTGTTGTGTCCAATCCCGTGATACGCCACGCTCCGACGTCCGCCATTGCCTAACCGCCCCCTCGTTTTCCGCCAACTGATCGCCGCCGCTGTCATCGTCAGCCTGTGGCTGAATGGCCTGCCGGCCGCACTGGGCTGGGATTTCGAAAGACTGCAGCAACTGCTGACCAGCCGCTTCGGGCAAAACCAGGTGTCGCTGCTGCGCGAATGGCAGCAGCTTGTCGGTAGCGGCAAAGGGATGTCGGACAACGACAAGCTCAAACGGGTCAACGACTTCTTCAACCAGCACATCGCCTTCGACGATGACATGTCGATCTGGGGCCAGAGCGACTATTGGGCAACGCCCATCGAAGTGATCGGCCAGGGCCGCGGCGATTGCGAAGATTACTCGATCGCCAAGTACTACTCGCTGCTCGAACTGGGCATCCCGGTCAACAAGCTGCGCCTGGTCTATGTCAAGGCCGTGCAGAGCAACCAGGGCACGACCCTACAGGTCGCCCACATGGTGCTCGCCTACTACCCGACACCGACTGCCGACCCGATCATTCTCGACAATTTGAACGGCAATCTCGTCCCCGCCTCGAAGCGGAACGACCTCCTGCCAATTTTCAGTTTCAACGGCGCCGGCCTGTGGATGGGCACCGGCAATACATCGAGCAAGAGCAACCTGTCCCGCTGGCAGGACCTGCTGGCCCGGGCGCGCGCCGAAGGCTTCCAGTGAGGTAATCGAACATGTCCCTTTTCCGACAAATCTGGCTGGCGGTCATCGCCAGCACCGTCATCGCCTTTGCCGGCAGCTTCCTGGCCAGCATGCTGACGGCGCGCCACTACCTGGAACAGCAACTGGCGATCAAGAACAACGACAACGCCGCATCGCTCGCCCTGGCCATCTCGCAACTCGACAAGGACCCGGTGACCATCGAACTGCAAGTCGCCGCCCTCGCCGACAGCGGCCAGTACGCCGTCGTCCGCCTGACCGACCCGGATGGCAAGACCATGATCGAAAAGACCAGCCCGCCACTCGCCGGCAACGTCCCGGACTGGTTCGTCCATCTCTTCCCCATCCCATCGGCGCCCGGCCACGCGCAGATCAACAACGGCTGGAACCAGTTCGCCACCATCGAACTGGTCAGTCACAGCCACTTTGCCTACCAGGAGTTGTGGAGCGGCGCCTTCAAGCTGCTCGGCTGGTTCACCGTCGCCGGCGGCCTGATGGGCCTGCTCGGCATGCAGCTGCTGCGCCGGATCAAGCGGCCGCTCGACGCCGTCGTCGGCCAGGCGCAGGCGATCAGCGAACGGCGCTTCATCAGCATCGCCGAGCCGACAACCCCGGAACTGAAAAGCGTGGCCGGCGCCATGAACGCCATGGTCGACCGCCTGCAGGCGATGTTTGCAGAAGAAGCCGCCCGCCTCGAACAGGTGCGCCGCGAAGCCAACCTCGACGCGCTGACCGGCCTCGCCAACCGTGCCTTCTTCATGAACCAGCTCGCCTCCGCCCTCAGCGACGACGATGCGGCACCACACGGCACCCTGCTCCTGCTCCGCCTGGCCGACCTGGCCGGCATCAACCGGCGCGCCGGCCGCGAGATGGCGGACGAACTGTTGCGTCGCGTCGGCCAAGCCCTGGTCGGCATCGTTGGCGAAAATCCGAACGCCGCGGCAGCCCGCCTCAACGGTGCCGATTTCGCCCTGCTCCTTCCCGGTGTACCGGACGCCGCTCGGTTCGCCGAAAAACTGCTCCGCCTGCTCAACGACCTCGTCGCGGCCGGCCTGATCGACAGCGAGCGCATCGGCCACATCGCTTCCAGCACTTATTTGCACGGCCACGCGGTCGGCCATTTGCTGTCGCGCCTGGATACCGCGCTGGCTGCGGCCGAAAATCAGAGCGGTCTGGCCTGGCAGCAGGCCGACAACCAGAGCGACCAGCAGGCCAGCTCGAACGCGGACTGGAAGAAACTGCTCGATGGCGCCATCCGTTCGCAACGCCTGCGCCTGATCGAATTCCCGGTCGCCGGCAGCGGCGGCCAGCTGCTGCATCTCGAATGCCCGCTCCGCCTGCAGGCCGCCGAAGATGGCGAATGGCTGGCCGCCGGCAGCTTCATGCCGATGGCCTCACGCCTGGCGATGACCGCCGAGCTTGACCTCGCCGCCGCCCGCCTCGCCCTCGAACGCATCGCCGCCGGCGCTTCCGCCGTGGCAGTCAATCTGTCCGGCGAGTCGATCATCGACGCCGCCTTCCGTGCCCGCCTGTTGGCCCTGATCGGCAGCCGCAAGGAGCTAGCCCCCCGCCTGTGGCTGGAAATTTCCGAGGTCGGCGTCTTCCAGCATTTCCCGGCCTTCCAGGCCTTCTGCGACGCGCTGCGACCGCTCGGCTGCCGCCTCGGCATCGAGCACTTCGGCCGCCAGTTCAGCGAAATCGGCCGCCTGCACGGCATGGGGCTGGATTACCTGAAGGTAGACGGCAGCTTCATCCGCGCCATCGACAGCCAAAGCGGCAACCAGGCTTTCCTGAAGGGCTTGTGCAGCATCGCCCACAACATCGGCCTGACCGTCATCGCCGAAGGCGTCCAGACGCAGGCCGAACTCGCCACCCTGCCCGAACTGGGCTTCGACGGCGCCACCGGCCCGGCGGTACCGCGGAGCTGAGCGATGAGCACCGAAATCGAACTCAAGCTGCAGTTGAGCCCGAAGGCAGCCCGGCAACTCGCCAAGCACCCGCTGCTCGCCAACATTCCGGCCCAACGCCAACACCTGCTCAACACCTACTTCGACACACCCAAGCTCGAACTGCACAAACGCCGCGTCGCCGTCCGTTTCCGCAAGAAAGGCTGGCAATGGCTGTGTACCGTCAAGTCCGCCGAGCCCGCCAGCGGCGGCCTGGCCATGCGCAGCGAATGGGAAACCCAGGCCACACCGGGCACTTTCGATTTCAGCCATGTCGACAATGCCGAGTTCCGCAGCTTCCTTGAAGCGCGTATCGATCAGTTGGAGCCGGTGTTCACCACCGATTTCAAGCGCCAGATCTGGCATGTCCCGTTTGGCGAATCGCTGATCGAACTGGCCATCGACCGCGGCTGGATCGAGAGCCGTGGTAAGCGTTTGCCCCTATGTGAAATAGAACTCGAACTGATCTCCGGCAAGGTCGACGACATCTTCTGGCTGACCCGCCAGTTGCAGGGCGACCATCACCTGCTCCCGGCCATCGCCAGCAAGGCCGAACGCGGCTACAACCTGTTCCTCGACACCCCGTTGCACCCGTTCAAGGCCAAGCCGCCGGCCGTCCATGCCGACCAGACCCCGGTCGAAGCCTTCCGCTGCATCGCCCTGAACTGCCTGGAACACTTCCAGCGAAACGAGCAAGGCCTGCTCACCAGCAAGGATCCCGAATTCGTCCACCAGGCCCGCGTCGCCCTGCGCCGCCTGCGCTCGGCGATCAAACTGTTCGCTCCGGTGCTCCCCTCGGAATTTGTCACCATTTATGGCCAGACTTGGCAAACCTTAGGCAGCGCGCTTGGCGAAGCGCGCAACTGGGATGTCTTCCTCGAAGAAACCCTGCCCCCCATCGTCACCGCCTTTCCGAACGACAAGGACATCAAGCGCCTGCGTAAAAGTGCACAACGAAAGGCTCAAAGCGCTCGCAAAGCGGTAATCGCCCTGCTCGCCGTAGACGAATACCCGCGCCTGCTGCTCGAATTCACTGCCGCCGTCTATACAGTCGGCCAAACCCTTCCCATCCCGCTGGCCGACTTTGCCCGTCAGCAAATAGCCCGGCACGCCCGCAAGGCACGCAAATTGGCCATCCGCCACGCCGAACTGACGCCGAGCGAACGCCACAACATGCGTATCGCATTCAAAAAATTACGTTATACGTTGGAGTTTTGTTTCGCCAAATCACTATCAAAAAAACAGACCCACTACTTCGTCACCCTAACTCGATTGCAGGATATTCTCGGAAAAATAAATGATTATGTAACAGCGGAAGAAATACTTTCAATTACCCCAGGGAATAACAATCATGAAGTGGTGACTGCCTGGATTCGCAGTCGTCATTCTTTAGCGATCGCACAGTTACCAGAAATTCTCAAACCTTGGTTCAAACAACACATACATTGAACCGTTGAGTTACCTATTTCGAGCTCCCACCCCATCCAAATAGCGAGCCACTTGAGGAAACTGTGGCCGCATAACAGCCAAAGCATCTAGCGCCTCAAGGTAACGCTCGTGGCCATGCATATTACGCAACCTTTTCAATTCGATATCTGCCTTGTCGGGTTGATCATTTAATAGCAACGCAATTGAATATCTAAATAGTGCAGGTGGAAATGGAAATCGATGTGCAATTTTTTCCATGCCATTTAACTCATCCGCAGACATATTGGGTGTTGCTGTTGATTTTCCAAACTTAAAAAATCCTTTCCACTGGGTAAGGAGACGAATATCCTGAATTTCATCTACTCGCTCATTTGGAGCAAAACCCGCACTAATCATGCGTAGGTACCTATACTCGCTTTCAACGCGAGCATAATCAACAAGAAGCAACCCGAACCCACTCACCGCCAACACAGCAAAGGAAAAAATTACCAACTCCGCGCCCCTCCCGCCTTCCTGAGCATATTCACCTTCAACCATGCCTGCGATAAACATAATTGGAAATAGAAAGTAAGCGTAATAAAGCGGGAATTCCAGTAGTGAATGGACGCCTACCAATCCTATCATTGCAATGACGATTACACTTTCTGCATTCAGTCTAGCTTTTATTCGCGTATAAAACCAGATTGCGATTCCGATTAAGAATACCACTCCGATAACCGGCCCATTCCAAAGAACCATATCTAATATGAAATTGTGGCTATACTCAAAAAATGGAGTTTCTGCATAGCGCTCCGCATTGAGTGCATGCATTTTACCGATTTGCAGCCAACCGTATCCCGACATAGGGATTTCTTGCATGGCATGCAAAGCCAAAGCCCAAATATTCAAACGCCCTTGATCTTGGGCCGACCTGAGCATTCCAGATGACGACAAAAACATTAGTTCGCTGAGCTTGGGCAAGCTAAACCACAGCAATACACATAACCCACATGAAGCGATTAAAAATCTGAACTGTTTTATCCTGAGCTTTTTTGTAGTCAAAACAAGCCAAACAAATAAAATTGCGAACAGAATTTGCAGCAAAGCTGTGCGGGAGCGCGAGGTGGCTACCGCCAACCCAAGAATAGAGACTGCAAGCCACCCAACAAAAGACGATATACGCCCGATTTCCACCAACCAAACCGTGGCCAAAATACCCAGCAAACATAGCGTGGCCAAATTATTTGGCTGGCCAATATTTCCAATTGATCGCCCACCTCCCATAGCTTCTATTGTCCAAATACCCAACGGATCCATCTGAAGCCACTGCTGTATTGCAATTAGCCCAGAAACCAATCCACCGAAAACCAAAACACGACAAAATAAATCAAACGTTCCAATATTATTTTTTATGAAAGCATCACCCAGATAATAAGAAAATGCTGCGCCAACAATGTAAAGCGACGCTACAGCAGAGTCACCGATGAATTCGACTCCACCAAAACAATATTGAAACCAAGGATAAAGCGATAACGCAAATAACACCCACACAGATACAGGTATGCAGGCGAAACTATTTTTCCTGGAAATAAACTGTGCCGACGCCGCGAAAATCAATGCAAAAACAGCAGCAATTTCGTTGTAATAAGACCCCCATGGATAATAGTGATTTGGGACTAGCCATGAAATAATGCAACAGGCACCCGCGATCAACCAAAGTATTTTAGTCATAAATAAAAAAGGGTGTGCATAGCACACCCTTTATATGAATTCATTTTATGCCAGATTAGGGAGCGTACGTACCGGCAGAAGAAACTGACGTCTTGCAAGAGCCCGGCAGATATTTCAAGACGGTATTATCAGTCGCACCGCACTGCCACTGACCAACTTGCACCGGAATAGATGAGGTGGTCAAAGTTGTACCGTTATTATCTTGCGGAATCAGGTAAACATACTGATTGTTAAGGCCGGGATCAATACCAGCATTGATCTGAACACGAATCGCACCGTTTTCGTTGGTCGAAATTTGCTTCACGTACTTGCTGGTCTGCGAAGCGCTTTCACAACCCCAATTCCCTCCCGACGGAGCAGAAGACGAGCCCGATGCGGACTGATAAACGTCAGTTACGGAAGTGCGACAGCCGCTGGCAGCCAATACGATTTCAGACATTTTCGCTTTTTTCGTATAGTCCTGGTAAGCAGGAAGTGCCACTGCCGCCAAAATACCGATGATAGCTACAACGATCATCAGTTCGATCAGGGTAAAACCTTGTTGAACACGCTTCATTTGAATCTCCTTTTAGGCAAAAGGCGGGAAGAACCGCTTGGCTAATCTAATACAGATTCCATGCCAGCTTTTCAAACACAAATGACACAAGACACCACATATGTAAAAACTCGTTATTATTCAAAGCATTGGCGCACTATTGAAAAGCTAAAATTCCTCTCGCCCCCCTTTTCCGGCGGTACGACATGACAATTTTCGGCACCTTAACTTGACGAGATACGGCAGGAATATCGCGTTGTACGCCAACGGCTACAGAAACCTTCAAAGGAGGACATTTTAGTAACGGATTTGTTGCGAGCTGCAAAATCACTTCACAGAGCACCGAAAAGATCTTCCCGAAAGAGCTCCGATTCGGTGAACAACAAAGAGTCAGGGCCTGAGGTGTTTGTTTCAGAACACGAACAACTGGTTGTTCTGCAGCATTTCCAGATTAAAGTCGCCCAGACCGCTCTCGATCTCCAGCATCGTCCGCTCAACCTCCCCCGGCTTCAGATGCGTTATGAATATCTCGCAGGGGCGATTGAGCCGGCGCAGTTCGTCGCCCAGTAGGCGCGGACACATGTGTTTCGATAGCATGGCCAGTGAGCATTCACGATTCGAAAAGGCGCATTCGATCAGCAAGTAGCGCAAATTCGGCACTCGGGCGACTGCCTGCCAGAAAGCCTCGCAGGGCCCCGTATCGCCGGAAAAAACCAGGCTTCCTTGGCCCGAATTGAGGCAATAGCCGACTGCCGGCACCGTGTGGTCGACCGGCAATGCCGTTATCCGCCGTTCGCCGAGGCGAATTTCGGCGCCGACCTCGATCGGCTGAAAGCGTAGGAATGGGCGCTCGGCATCAGGCAGTTGCGAGAAATCCGGCCAGATGGTCCAGTTGAAAATGTGCCGCTGCAAGGCGTCGAGCACATCCGGGGCACCATAGACCAGCAGGGGCTTGTCACGTTGATTGGCGACGGTATCGATCATCAAGGGCAAGGCGACCACGTGATCGAGGTGGGCGTGGGTCAGGAAGATGTGGTTAATGGCCTGCAGTTCGGCGACCGACAATTCGGTGGCACCGGTTCCGGCATCGATCAGGATGTCATGGTCGACAAGAAAGGAGGTGGTCCGCAGATGCCGGCCACCGATACCACCACTACAGCCGAGTACGCGTAGTTTCATGCCTTGGGCACCACAGTCTTGCCAGCAATGTTCCGATCAGTCGCTAGGCCGCCGGAGAAGCCCGGTGACCATACTCAAAGCTGGATTCTAGCCCTCAGCTACCGATCGGCCCAGCAAGCATCGTGAAATACGTCACACTCGCATCAACGAAAAACAGTGGCGGAATTCAGGGCGCCCTTAAGCCTTCAGGAAAAATTCCATCTTGATGCCGGCAATCTCGATCACGTCGTGGTCGCCCAATGGGTGGGCCTGGGCGTCGAGGCTGCGGCCATTGACCGACGGGAACTGTCGGCCTTCAACGTGGGTGATGAAATAGCCATGCGGCCGCCGGGCGATGACGGCGACCTGTAGGCCGGGCTTGCCCAGCGTGGTCAGGGTCTTGGTTAGTTCCAGTTCCTTGCCGGCATTCGGCCCATTCAGCAATTGAATGGCCGCGCCCGGCAAAGGTGCCGGTGGCTTGGGCTGGGAAACGACACCGACGCTCGAGCGAACCAAGGGATCGGGCGATTCCAGTTGCAATTCGGTCGGCATTTTGAGTTGTCCGGAACGAATCGCCGCATTCTTTTCAAAATCGCTCGCCGCGGCACCGGCCTGCAAATCGGCCATGTATTTGAGCTTGTATTTGCCCAGTTCGATGATGTCGTTGTTGCGCAGAAAGTGCTTCTTGATCGGCTGGCCATTGACCAGGGTGCCGTTGGTGCTGTTCATGTCTTCGAGAAAGGAGTCGGCGAGGATGGTGACCACCACCGCGTGCTCGCCGGAAATGGCCAGGTTGTCGATCTGGATGTCGTTATGCGGCTTGCGCCCGATACTCAGCCGCTCCTTGTTGAGCTGAATTTCCTTGAGGACCAATCCATCCATCGACAGGATCAGTTTTGCCATCTCTTTTACCTCGCCTCACTTCAATAGCTGCTGCAATCGCTGCCACCAACCCCGGGGTGCTGAAAAGTCGGCCAGCACCTTGACCAGGATGACCGACACATTATCGCGCCCGCCATTGTCATTGGCCATCTGTACCAGATGGTTTGCCGCCAATTGCAGGTTTCCCCTCAGCGTGCGCAAGGCGAGGGCGATCTCCTCGTCCTCGACCATGTCATTCAAGCCATCCGAGCATAGCAGCACGATATCGCCCGCCACCACATCGAAGTCATGAACCTCGACATCGACCATGGGATCGACACCAAGCGCCCGGGTCACCAGATTCTTGTGATCCGAGTATCGCGCCTGTTCCGGACTAATCATGCCACTATCAATCTGTTCCTGTAAGAGAGAATGATCACGGGTGAGCAATTGCAGATCATCGCCGCGCAGACGATAGAGGCGGGAATCGCCGATATGAGCGACGCTCATCCGGTTGTCGTAGAACCAGGCCAGGACCAGGGTGGTCCCCATGCCGGCATAGCGCGGAGTGCTTTCGGAGGCATGGAATATGGCGAAATTGGCCGCCCCGACCTCGTTGACGATGTGGCGCTCGACGGTTGCCACGTCGCAACCCAGCGCATGATCCTTTAGGGACGACGAAGCGATGAGCCGTTCGAGATCCTCTGCCAGCCTGGTGATCGCCATTCCGCTGGCGACCTCGCCGGCGTTGTAGCCGCCCATCCCGTCGGCCAGAATGGCCAGGCCGAGCCGGGAATCGGCAAAGATGGCGTCCTCGTTGTGCGAGCGGACAACGCCCGGATCGGTGCACTGCGCTATTTCAAGCGCATTTTCCGGGATCACCGCACGGACCTCGCGAACCAGGTTCGCCACGAGCCAAGCGCCAGTGCTTCCCGCATGGCGACAGCCTTTGCTGCGTCACGGATTTCACCTGCGGTGGCTATCGTTGTCATATGACTACATTCTCTTCGGTCGCAAGGCCCCGGTCAAACCCGATCAATAGGGCAGCAGCGTACCGACTCCCCGCTCCTCAGCGGCCTGCACCACGCGCAAAGCCACGGCCAGATCCTGGATGGCCATTCCCTGCGACTCGAACAACGTAATCTGCTGCGCCGACTCACGGCCGGCGCGGCGGCCAACGATGACATCGCCCAGTTCGACCAGCTGCCGTTCATACAGCCGCCCCTTCTCCAGTAGTGGCAGCAGGTCGCCGGCTTCGGCCAGGGCCGTCGGCACCGCATCGACCACGATCACGTCGCAACGGCGAACCGCCGCTTCCGACAACTCCTGGCGGATCAGCGCATTCGATCCGGCCGCATTGATGTGCACGCCCGGCTCCAGCCATTCGGCATCGAACAAGGGCTGCGCCGCGGAGGTCACGGTACCGAGCAGATCGCTGCCGCGCACCGCATCTTCCGCACTGGCGGCCGGCACGACGGCGACACCGGTCAATGCGCTCAGGCGCTGGCAGAAAGCCTGCAATTTTTCCGCCTTGCGGCTGAAGACCTTGACCTGTTTCAGGGGCAGCGCCGTACAGATCGCCCGCACATGCCCCTCCGCCTGCCAACCGGCACCGAACACGCCGGCCACCGCAGCATCGGGCCGGGCCAGCCGGCGCGCCGCGACGCCGCTCGCCGCCCCCGTCCGCATCATGCCGAGATAATCGGCCGCGATGACGGCACGCAGTACGCCACTCGCCGCATCGAAGAGATGAACCAGGAAGCGGTTGCCCGAACGATTGCTGGTGTAAGCCTTGTAGCCGAGCACGCCCTGCGCCGGCAAGGCGCCTTGCAGGATGTGCAGCGCCGTCTGCGGCAGGCGGCTGCGTGCCCTGTGGATATCGATGGCCTGCCCGAGCGCCAGGTCGCGGTGTGCCGATTCGACGCCGGCGAGCGCCATGTCCATGGTCAGCAGTTGCTTGACGTCGTCTTCCGAGAGATAGAGGGCCATGGTCGTGACTCCTAAGAAGCGCTGACAAAATGCAGCGAAGCGGTCCTGGCTATGCGGACCGACGAAGACAGTACAAACTGTGCGGCAAGGAGGTTCAACGACGCCATGGGCATTTTGTCTGCGCCTCTAAACGATGGTGACATCCTGCTTGGCCAAAATTCGCTGTTCCAGCCAGCGCCCGACGCCAACGACGAGAACGGCGCCAATCGCGCCAGCCAGCGTCGCCGTCCATTCCGGCAAGGACGGCAACAGGGCGCGCACGCCCGGATCGCTGAAAATCATCTGGCCGGCGACATAGCCGAGCAAGCCGGCCCCGAGCAGGACGATGACCGGAAAGCGTTCCATCCAATGCATGATCAACTGGCTAGACCAGACGATCAGCGGAATGCTCACCGCCAGGCCGAACAGCAGCAGGAGCAAATTGCCATGAGCTGCCCCGGCGACGCCGATAACGTTGTCCAGGCTCATCACGAAATCGGCGACGACGATGGTCTTCACTGCGCCCCACAGATGGGCGGAAGGTTCGATATCGTGCCCTTCCTCGTCCTCGGGCAGCATCAGTTTGATGGCGATCCATATCAGCAGCAGCCCGCCGACGCATTTCAGCCAGGGCAGATTCATGACCAGTGCGGCAAAGACGGTGAGCACAACGCGCAGGCTGACCGCACCGGCGACGCCCCAGAAAATTCCCTTCCGGCGCTGTTCGGGCGCCAGATTTCGGCAGGCCAGCGCGATGACGACCGCGTTGTCGCCGGAGAGCACGATATCGATCAGGATGATCTGGCCGACGGCGATCCAGAACGCAGCAGAAGTAAGGTCAAGTTCCATAAATCGAACAAATAAAAAGGCGGGCACCAGGCCCGCCTTTCTGGGTTGAGCTAGGCTCGTATTTTACAGCATGGCCTTCAGCAGCTTGGCCATTTCGGACGGGTTGCGCGTGACCTTGAAGCCGCACTCTTCCATGATGGCGAGCTTGGCATCGGCGGTATCGGCACCGCCGGAGATCAGGGCGCCAGCGTGGCCCATGCGCTTGCCGGCCGGGGCGGTAACACCGGCGATGAAGCCGACGATCGGCTTCTTCATGTTGGCCTTGCACCACTGGGCGGCTTCGGCTTCATCGGGACCGCCGATTTCGCCGATCATGATGACGGCGTCGGTGTCCGGATCGTCGTTGAACATTTTCATGACGTCGATGTGCTTCAGACCGTTGATCGGGTCGCCACCGATACCGACGGCGGACGACTGGCCGAGGCCCAGTTCGGTCAACTGACCGACGGCTTCGTAGGTCAGCGTACCAGAACGGGAAACCACGCCGATACGACCCTTGCGGTGGATGTGACCCGGCATGATGCCGATCTTCACTTCGTCCGGGGTGATTAGGCCTGGGCAGTTCGGGCCGAGGAGCAGGGTCTTCTTGCCGCCCTTGGCTTCCTTTTCCTTCATCTTGTTGCGCACCATCAGCATGTCGCGGACGGGGATGCCTTCGGTGATACAGATAGCCAGATCGAGGTCGGCTTCAACCGCTTCCCAGATGGCGGCGGCAGCACCGGCGGGCGGCACGTAGATGACGGACACGGTGGCGCCGGTTTCGGCGGCGGCTTCCTTGACGGAACCGTAGATGGGGATGTCGAAAATCTTTTCGCCAGCCTTCTTCGGGTTCACGCCAGCGACGAAGCACTCCTTGCCGTTCGCGTATTCCTGGCACTTTTCGGTGTGGAACTGGCCGGTCTTGCCGGTGATGCCCTGGGTGATGATGCGGGTGTTCTTGTTGATCAGAATGGACATTCGGGGCTCCTTACTTGACCGCTTCGACGATCTTGGTGGCGGCTTCAGCCATGGAATCGGCAGAGATGATGGGCAGACCGGAATCCTTCAGGATCTGCTTGCCGATCTCTTCGTTGGTGCCCTTCATGCGGACGACCAGCGGCACGGACAGATGGGTTTCCTTGGCTGCGGCGACGACGCCGGTGGCGATGGTGTCGCAGCGCATGATGCCGCCGAAGATGTTGACCAGAATGCCCTTGACCTTCGGGTTCTTGAGCATGATCTTGAAGGCTTCGGTAACCTTCTCGGTCGTGGCGCCGCCGCCGACGTCCAGGAAGTTGGCCGGCTCGGCACCGAACAGCTTGATGGTGTCCATGGTGGCCATGGCCAGACCGGCACCGTTCACCAGACAGCCGATGTTGCCGTCGAGCGAGATGTAGGCCAGGTCGAACTTGGAAGCTTCGATTTCGTCGGCGTCTTCTTCGTCCAGGTCGCGCATGGCGACGATTTCTTCCTGACGGTACAGGGCGTTGGAATCGAAGTTGAACTTGGCGTCGAGCGCCTTGACGGTGCCGTCAGCTTCGTGGATCAGCGGGTTGATTTCGGCCAGCGAAGCGTCGGTTTCCATGTAGCAGGTGTACAGCTTCTTCAGCGTATCGACACACTGCGGAACCGAAGCGTCGTTCATGCCCATGCCCTTGGCCAGGGTCAGCGCCTGCTCGTCGGTCAGGCCGACCAGCGGGTTGATGAAAACCTTGACGATCTTTTCCGGGGTCTTGTGGGCAACTTCTTCAATGTCCATGCCGCCTTCGTAGGAAGCCATCATGGCCACGGACTGCGTGGCGCGGTCGGTCAGTGCGGCGACGTAGTATTCGTGCTGGATGTCGGCGCCTTCTTCGATCAGCAGGTGACGGACCTTCTGGCCTTCCGGGCCGGTCTGGTGCGTGATCAGCTGCATGCCGAGGATCTGGCTGGCGTATTCGCGAACTTTTTCGAGCGAGGTTGCGACCTTGACGCCACCACCCTTGCCACGGCCACCGGCGTGAATCTGGGCCTTGACCACCCAGACCTTGCCGCCCAGGGTTTCCGCTGCCTTGACTGCGTCATCGACGGTCGTGCAGTGAATCCCGCGCGGAACCGTAACGCCGAATTTCTTCAGGATTTGCTTGCCCTGATATTCGTGAATTTTCATGCGCTTTCCTTGCGTTTAGTTGAGTTGCGAGCAATGAGCAGTAGCCGAAATATCCCCCGACCCCGCCCGGTTATAGCGTTTTAACCTCAAATCTTATCACAGAGATCAAAAACATGATCAGCCTAAAATTCATAATTACAGGACTGATTCCGACGCCACCATGGCCTTGCGCAGCAATGGCAAAAGCAGGGCCGCGGCGAAGATCAAACTGAGCACCGCGGCCAGCCAGAAACCGGCGACGCCGAGGGGCGTAGTCCAGCGGTAGCAAAGCCAGGCACCGCCGAGCAAGCCGACACCCCAGAAGCAGAAAGTCTGAACCAGCATC
This sequence comes from Dechloromonas hankyongensis, assembly GCF_022012295.1. Classification (GTDB taxonomy): domain Bacteria; phylum Pseudomonadota; class Gammaproteobacteria; order Burkholderiales; family Rhodocyclaceae; genus Azonexus; species Azonexus hankyongensis. Next base: position 1,357,553 of record NZ_JAKLTN010000001.1, on the reverse strand, counting down.
GGCACGAAAGTGACCCGGTACGCCCGCAGGCAATGCCCCGCCACCGTCTGCAAGGCATCGAAGAATTGATAGATGGCGACGTAGCCGACCAAGCCGACCGCCACCTGGCGCACCGCCGGGTCGTCGGTGTAGGCAGCGACGAGGGGCGCGGCGCCCAGCCAGAGCAGCAGGCCGACCAGCGACGATGATCCGGCCGCCAGCCACAGGCCGGCGCGTACCGTCGCCCTCGCCATCGCCTGATCGCGGCTGCCGACCGCCCGGCCGAGAGCGGCCATCGTGGCGATGGCCAAGGACAGCGGCAGCATGTAGGTCAGTGCCGAAAGATTCGCCACGACGCGATGGCCGGCCACCACCGTCGCGCCGAGCGAGGCGACGAACAGGCTGATCAGCGTGAAGGCGGTAATCTCGACAAGGTTAGACAAGCCCATCGGCACGCCAAGGCGCAGCAACTCCCGCCAGGTCGGCCAATGCGGCCGGCTCCAGTTGGCCAGCGGCCGGTAGCGCCGGCCGAGCGGCCCGAGGACCAGATAGAGCGCGCCGCCAGCACAGGCCAGCCAGGCGATGATGATGTTGGACAGCGCGCAGCCGGCCACCCCGAGCGGTTCGCCCGACCAGCCCTGCAGGGCCAGGCCCCAGGCCAGCACGGCATGCAGCCCCAGAGCGGCCAGCCCGATGCTCATCAGGACGCGTGGTTTGCCCAGGGCGTTACAGAAGGCATAGAAGGTGCGATAGAACAGCGAGGCCGGCAGGCTCCAGGCGAGCAGGCCGAGATACTGGCGAACCTTGGCTTCGACCGCCGCATCCATCGTGGACAGCCCGAGCACGCCTCCCGGGAAAGTCAGGAAGAGGACGCCCGGCACGGCCAGCAGTACAGACAGCCAGAAACCTTGCTGCAGCACGTTAGCCACCTCGTCGTCACGGCCGGCCCCGTGCAGGTGGGCAACCACCGGCGCCACCGCCTGCAGCACGCCAACCAGGGCGAACACCACCGAAATCTGTATGCCGCCGCCAATCGCCACCGCCGCCAGATCGACCGAACTGACATGGCCGAGCACCGCGGTATCGACCACCATCATGCCGATGGAGGCGAGCTGGGCAATCAGGATGGGAAAAGCATGGGCAATCAGCCCGCGGGCAGCGGCGCGAAACATGACCGGCATTGTCGCATGGCGAAGCCGGGCAAACCGCAGTTGAACGGGCAACAGAAAAGGCATGGCAGTTGATCTGGCTCAAGCACCGGCTTTTCCCACAATATGAAAATTGCTGGTTCAGGAGGGAGTGCATAATGAAACAAGGCCTACACGCCATCGAAAACGCCAGCCGCGACGAAATCGCCGCACTGCAGACCGAGAGACTGAAATGGACGTTGCACCACGTCTACCGCAACGTTGCCCACTACAAGACCGCTTTTGACCAGGCCGGCGTGCATCCGGACGATTTCAAAGCGCTGGCCGATCTGGCGAAATTTCCCTTCACCACCAAGCAGGACCTGCGCGACAACTACCCCTACAACATGTTCGCCGTATCGCGCGAAAAGGTCGCCCGCGTCCATGCCTCGAGCGGCACCACCGGCAAGCCGACCGTCGTCGGCTACACGAAAAAGGACATCGACACCTGGGCCGACCTGATCGCCCGCTCGATCTACGCCTCCGGTGGCCGGCCGGGCGACATCGTCCATGTCGCCTACGGCTACGGGCTGTTCACCGGCGGCCTGGGCGCCCACTACGGGGCCGAGAAACTGGGCTGCACGGTCATCCCCATGTCCGGCGGGCAGACCGAGAAGCAAGTCCAGCTGATCTGCGACTTCAAGCCGAACATCATCATGGTCACCCCGTCGTACATGCTCAACATCGCCGACGAATTCCGCCGCCAGGGCATCGATCCGACCAGCACCGACCTGCGCATCGGCATCCACGGCGCCGAGCCGTGGAGCGACGCCATGCGCCGCGAAATCGAGGCCGCCTTCGCCATCGACGCCATCGACATCTACGGCCTGTCGGAAGTCATGGGCCCGGGGGTCGCCAACGAATGCGCCGAGAGCAAGGACGGCCCGGTGATCTGGGAAGACCATTTCTATCCGGAAATCATCGATCCGCTGACCGGCGAAGTGCTGCCCGAGGGCAGCCAGGGCGAACTGGTGTTCACCTCGCTGACCAAGGAGGCGATGCCCATCGTCCGTTACCGTACCCGCGACCTGACCCGCCTGCTGGCGCCGACGTCGCGCTCCATGCGCCGCATCGACCGCATCACCGGCCGTTCGGACGACATGCTGATCATCCGCGGCGTCAACGTCTTCCCGTCGCAGATCGAGGAACTGATCCTCAAGCAGCCCAAGCTGTCGCCGCATTATCTGATCGAAGTCAGCCGCGACGGCCACCTCGATTCGATGAAGGTCAATGTCGAAATCAAGCCGGAATTCGCCTTCGCCAGCGGCCCGGAAAAGGAATTCGTGGCGCACGACCTGCAGCACCACATCAAGTCCTACATCGGCGTCTCGGCCCGCATCGAAGTGGTCGAGGTCGGCGGCATCGAACGTTCGATCGGCAAGGCCCGGCGCGTCATCGACAAGCGCCCGAAGTAAGGGGCAGCACCCCGCTTCCGGGCGGGGCCGCTCACGCCGTCAGACGATACGGGCGCGCAGGCCGCCGACGCCATCGACGCCCGCTTCCAGCACGTCGCCGCGCTGCAGCGGCCCGACCCCGGCCGGCGTGCCGCTGTAGATCAGGTCGCCGGCTTCCAGGCGGACCATGGTCGACAGGTTGGCGATGATGTCCGGCACCTTCCACAGCATGTCGGACAAATCACCCTGCTGGCGTAGCTGGCCATTGACGTTGAGCCAGATGCGGCCGCTCGCCGGGTGTCCGCAGGCTGCAACCGGGTTGATCACGCCGGCCACCGCCGACTGGTCGAAGCCCTTGCTCATATCCCAGGGATGGCTCTTTTCCTTTGCCCGCGCCTGGATGTCCCGGCGCGTCAGGTCGAGCCCGACGGCGTAACCGAAGATCATACCCGCAGCGGCGTCGACCGTAATGTTTTCGCCGCCGGCGCCCAAGGCGACGACCATTTCGATCTCATGGTGCAGGTTCTGCGTCAGCGACGGATATTTCACCGCCAGCTCGCCGTCGCCCGCCACCAGGGCATCGGCCGGCTTGGCGAAGAAAAAGGGCGGCTCGCGGCCCTCCGCCTGGTCGGTAGCGCCCATTTCGCGGGCGTGTTCAGCGTAGTTGCGGCCGACACAGAAAATGCGGCGGACCGGAAAACGGGCATCGGTTCCGGCAATCGGCAGGGACGAAACGGGGTGGGGATTAAAAACGTAGTTCACGACCGTACTCTCCGTAATGCTGACGCGCTCCGTGGAATATTTCACCGCGCATTAAAACCAAAGTGATACTTTTGCGACAAGTACAAAAACGATACGCGAGAAGCATCATGACAAGCCAACTGACCCGCATTGTCGCACTTTCCGCCCTGCTCGCCCCGGGCATGGCCAACGCCGTCGGTTTCGGGGAAATCGTCCTGCACTCCCGCATTGGCGAAACCCTGTTTGCCGAGGTTCCCATTCTGCACAGCAGCGGCGATGCGCCGGTTGCTGCCTGCTTTTCGATGCTTGCGCTGCGCGGTTCCGACCTGCCGGTCATTACCGCTGCCAAGCCCCGCCTGGTGCGCCGGGGCCAGGGCTATATCCTGCAGATCGTCGGCAGCAAGCCAGTCAGCGAACCGATCTTCGCCATCGGCCTGCGCGCCGGATGCGGTTACGACATCGAACGCGAATATGTGCTGATGCCGGAAGCCCCCATGGCGCTGCCGCAGGCCGCCGTCGCTGCCGACATACCGGTGCCCGCCAGAAAACCCGGTCGCCAAGGCGCCTGGCTGGCCCGCGACGGCGATACCCTCGAAGATATCGCCGACGCCCAGGCTCCGGCCACTGAGAGCGAGCGCCAGCGCTTGCTCGACGGCCTGCAAAGGGCCAATCGGGGCCTTTCACCGGACCAGCCGCTGGCCGAAGGAACCCGCATCCGCATGCCCGGGCGCCAGCCGGCACCTCGCCAGGAAACGCCCCCCTTGGCCGCCGTACCGGCTGCTACCAGCGAAACGCCTACCCAGCCGCGCAAGGCACGCCCCGCCCCCCCGGCCCCGCCGGTCGCCAAGGTCGGCGGCACGGACCGCCTGCTGCTCGGCGCCGCGCCCGAAGAGAAGAAACCCGCCCCAGTAGGAAATTCCGGACTCACGCTGGCCGAAACCGACGAACGCCTGCTCAAGCTGGAGACCACCCTGCACTTGCTGACCAAGGAAGTGGAAAAACTGGATCAGGCACTCGATCTGGCCAGCAAGGCCATCGAGGCCCAGAATCAGCTGCAGCTGGCGCAGTCTACCAGTACGCCGCCGGCCGCCGGACCGACGGTAGCCGCAGCGCTGCCCGGCAACCCGCCGCGCGCCAATTGGCCGGAACTGGCCATCAGCGCCGCGGTGGGCGCCGTCATGTCGGTCGGTATGGCGCAATTTCTCGGTCGGCGCCGGCGCTACCCGGGTGACGACGAAGTGCCGCTGGCTTTTGCCGGTTACCGGCCGGAAGTGGTTCCTCGCGAAAAGCCTGCCATCCCCATCCATTCCTCATCTCCTGTTACGCCTGAGCCACTCCAGCCCACCCAACCTACCGAGGAAGAGCTTTCCGCCCCCCATCTGCTGGAAGACCGTTTCCACCCAAGCAAAGAGCCGGAAATCCTTAACCTCAAAAACGAAGACGAAAATTCAGTCCTCGCGCTGGCCGAAATCATGTTGTCCTTCGGCCGCCTGCGCGGCGCCACCGAAACGCTGGCCGAGCACATCGAACAGGCCATGCCGGCCAGCATCGCGCCGTGGAGCATGCTGCTTGACCTCTACCGCCGCGGCGGCATGCGCCTCGAATTCGAAGCGCTGGCCCGCCAAATCCACAGCCGCTTCAACATCGAGGTAGCCGACTGGAACGAGTCGACGACACCGGTCTCCGGGCTGAAAACGCTGGAGGACTATCCCCACGTCGTGCAGAAGGCCACCCGGCTATGGGGCACCCAGGACGGCGTCAATTATCTGCACGGCCTGGTGCACGACACCCGTGCCGGGCTGCGCAGCGGATTCCCGCTCGAGGTAGTCGAGGAAATCGCCCTGCTGCTGGGTGTTCAGAAGGACGCCTACGGCCTCGGGCACTGACGCTCGCAGAACTCAAACCGGGTTGTCGACATCGACGAATTCGCAGGCAATGCCGAATTGCTGCGCCAGATGGCCGGCCAGCGCCTGCACGCCATAGCGCTCCGTGGCGTGATGGCCGGCCGCGATGTAGGCGACGCCGCTCTCCCGCGCCAGATGCACGGTCTGCTCCGAAATTTCGCCGGACAGATAGGCATCGACGCCCAGCGCGATGGCCTGTTCGAAATAGCCTTGGGCGCCACCGGAACACCAACCGATGCGGCGTATCGCCCGCTCGGCCTCGCCGATGACCAGCGGAGTGCGGCCCAGCACGTGTTCCACATCCGCGCTCAGCGCCGCCAACGAGCAAGGCGTGGTCAAGCGGCCCAGCCAAGCAATGTCCTGCTCGCCGAAGCGGCCGTCCGCCACCCAGCCCAGCCGCTGCGCCAGTTGTGCGTTGTTGCCCAGCTCCGGATGCGCATCGAGCGGCAGGTGGTAGGCAAGCAGGTTGATGTCGTTGGCCAGCAGGCTGGCCAAGCGTTGGCGCCGGATGCCGGTAATGCGACCGTCCTCACCTTTCCAGAAATAGCCGTGGTGCACGAGAATGGCATCGGCATTTCTGGCAACGGCGACATCAAGCAGCGCCTGGCTTGCCGTAACGCCTGCCACGACGCGTAGGATATCGCCGCGTCCTTCCACTTGCAGGCCATTTGGGCAATAATCCTTGAACTTCCCGGGCACCAACAGCCCGTCCAGATAGTCCACCAATTCTTCACGCTTCATTCGAGACGATTTCCATGCAGAGGTTGTGGCTGATTTTTGCACAAACGGTAACTGTTGCGCTTGCCGTTCTGTTTGTTGTCTCCACGCTGAAGCCCGAATGGCTGCCGCTGCGTTCTGGCGTCGTCGCCCTGCAGGAAGTCGCTTCCAGCGCCGATGACGGCAAGGTCGCCCCGCTTGGCTCCTACCGCGAAGCCGCCCGCGCGGCCCTCCCTTCGGTCGTGCACATCTACACCACGCAGGAAATCAAACAGCCGCGGCATCCGCTGTTCGACGACCCGATTTTCCGCCACTTCTTCGGCGACCGTCCGGAAGGCCAGACGCAGCGCAATTCCGGCCTCGGCTCCGGCGTCATTGTCAGCCCCAACGGCTACATCCTGACCAATTACCATGTCATCGAAAGTGCCGACGACATCCAGGTCTCGCTCAACGACAGCAAGACCTACAAGGCCAAGGTCATCGGCAGCGATCCCGAGTCCGACCTCGCCATCCTGCAAATCAAGGCCGACAAGCTGCCCGCCATCACCTTCGGCCAGACCGACAACCTGCGTGTTGGCGACGTCGTGCTCGCCATCGGCAACCCGTTCGGCGTCGGCCAGACGGTGACCATGGGTATCGTCTCGGCACTCGGCCGCTCGCATCTCGGCATCAACACCTTCGAAAACTTCATCCAGACCGACGCCGCCATCAACCCGGGCAATTCCGGCGGCGCCCTGGTCGACAGCGAGGGTCACCTGGTCGGCATCAACACCGCCATCTACTCGCGCAGCGGCGGTTCGCTCGGCATCGGCTTTGCCATCCCGGTGTCCAGCGCACGCAGCATCATGGAACAGATCATCCGCACCGGCTCGGTGACGCGCGGCTGGGTCGGCGTTGAAGCCCAGGAAATCACCCCGGAACTGGCCGAATCCTTCGGACTGCCCGGCACCGAGGGTTCCCTGATCGCCGGCGTCGTGCGCGGCAGTCCGGCCGACAGCGCCGGCATCCGCCCCGGCGACGTGCTGCTCTCTGTCAATGGCAAACCGGTGAAGGACCCGCAAGTCATGCTCGACCTGATCGCCGCGCTCGCCCCCAACGAACACGCCGCCTTCCGCCTGCGCCGCGACAAAGGCATCGTCGAACTCCAGGTCAAGATCGGCAAGCGGCCCGCCATGCGCGCCGAACGCGAATAGCCCCCGGCCATAGGCTGGCTGCCGGGCAAAATTGATGCAAAATCGGGAGGGTCCGAGGCGACCGAAACGCACGCCGCCCCCTCCTCCGGCGGCACGGCGGCCCCTCCGGCCTTATACCTATTGAATACCGGGCGGAGGATAGCTACGATGGAGCGATGGATCCGTCAGCCGCCCCTCCAGCCGAGCTACCTCTCGTGCCGCGCAGCGCATGGCCGGCGATCGTCGCGCTGCTGCTGGCGATCGGCCTGGTCATCGCCGCCGCCTGGAACGCCCAGGCCAGCCTGGCCGAAATGAACGCCGTCACCGATGCGCGGGCAAAGGCGCGCACCGGCCGCTTCTCCCTCGAACACGTCCTGTCGCTGTTCAAGGACGTCGAAACCGGCGCCCGAGGCTTTGTCATCACCGGCCAGGAAAGTTACCTCGCCCCTTACCAACATGGCCTCCAGTCGCTGCCGACCGCCTACCGGCAACTGCAGGCCAGCCTCGACGCCTCCTACCCGAGCGGATTCGACTGGTCAGCCATGGACACCTTGGTCCGCCAACGGCTGGACCTGGCCGAGCAGGTCATTGCCGAACGCCGCCAGAAGGAGCGCGTCAGCACCGAGGAATACCCGCTGCTCGAGCACGGCAAACAGGTCATGGACCAGATCCGCGACAACTTCGCAAAACTGGACGCGCATCAGCAGCAGCGGGTAGACCAGTTGAACGAGCAGGTCCGCGAACTGCGCCGCCGGGCCGTCTTCTTCTCGGTCCTGAGCACCGGCGCCACCGTCATGCTCGTCTCGGTGGCGGCCTATCTGCTGCTGCGCGAGCGGCAATTGCGCCGGCGGCTGGAAGGCTTGCTGCGCCGGAGCAACTCATCGCTGGAAGGCGTGGTGGCCGAGCGCACGGCCGAATTGAGCGAAGCGCACCGGCGGCTGGCCGGGTTTGCCGGCGAGCAGGAACGCCATATCGAAGCCGAACGCCGGCGCCTGTCGCGCGAGGTGCACGACCAGATCGGCCAGGTGCTGACCGCCATCCGCCTGATTTTCCGCTCGCTGCCGCCGAGCAGCCTGCCCGCCGACCAGGAAGCGGCGCTCGAAAAGGCGCTCGACCTGGGCATTGCCAGTACCCGGCGCATCGCCGCCGAACTGCGCCCGCCGCTGCTCGACGATCTGGGTCTGGCGGCTGCGCTGCAGCACTTCGCGGAGCAGTTCGGCCAGCGCAGCGAGTTGGCCTGCACGGTCACCGTCGCCGATCAGACGGTGCTCGGCGAGGCCCAGAAGCTGTCCCTGTTCCGCATCGTCCAGGAAGCGTGCACCAATATCCTGCGCCATGCGGCGGCCAGCCGCATCGACATCACCGGCCGCCTGGACGGCACACACTACCTGCTGGCCATCTGCGACGACGGCCGCGGTTTCGACCCGGGAAAAATCCGCCCCGGCGCTCTCGGCCTGCTCGGCATGCGCGAACGGGCGGCGCTGATCGGCGGTGAATGTAAAATATCGACCTCGCCCGGCGCTGGCACCTGCATCGAAATCCGCCTGCAGCCGAATCAGGAGGCCAACGCATGAACGTTCTGCTCGTCGAGGACCACCCCATTTTCCGCTTCGGCGTCCGCCAGCTGATCGCCCAGCGCTGGCCGGAAGCAGCCATCAGCGAGGCCGCCAGCCTGGCCGATGCACTGGAGCTGATACGCCAGCGCCGGTTCGACGCCGGCGTCATCGACCTTAACCTGCCTGATGCCGAAGGCGTCGAAAGCGTATCGCAGGTGCGCCGCGGGGCCCCCAACCTGCGCCTGGTCGTCCTCAGCCTGAACACCGAGGCGGGTTACGCTACCCGCGTCCTGCAACTGGGCGCCGCAGCCTACCTGACCAAGGACCGCGCGGCCGACGAACTAATCCTCGCCCTCGAACGCGTGCTGGCCGGCGGCCGCTACATCACCGCATCCCTGGCCGACCACCTGGCCGATCTGATGGCCGGTGGCGGTGCGATGCGGGCGCCGCACGAGGAACTGTCGACGCAGGAATACCGCGTCATGCTGCAACTGGCGGCCGGCCACCGGGTCGGCGAAATCGCCGAAACCATGAAGCTGTCGCCCAAGACGGTCAGCACCTACCGCAGCCGCATCCTCGACAAGCTGGGCGTCGACGGCAACGTCGAACTGGCTCGCTACTGCATCAGCCACGGGCTTTCGCTCGACACCTTGTAGGCCGCGGCCTACAGCACAATCCGCCGCGTCTGACGGGCGAATCAGGTCACGCTGCTGATATTCCTTGACCGGGGTCGGCACACTGGAGGCAAGTCAAAAAAGCCTTCAGGAGACGCTCCCATGAACATCGTTATCGTCGAAGACTCCGAGCTGATCAGCCACCAGTTGATCCGCCTGATCGCCACCCAGCCGCGCATCCGGATCTGCGGCGTCGCCGGCGACGAGGAAGAGGCCGTGCAGCAGATCCTCGACTGCCGCCCGGATGCAGTGCTGCTCGACCTAGCGCTGTCGCCGGGCAGCGGCGTGCGCGTTCTCGAACGCATCCGCGAAGCGGGCTGCGCCGCCCGCGTCCTGATCCTCAGCAACAACACCGACGCCGCCTTGAAGGCCGCCTGCATTGAGCAGGGCATCTCCGGCTTTTTCGACAAGAGCGCCGACGCCCATTTGTGCCTGGAAAAACTGTTCGGCTGGCTGCCGGAACTGCCGCGCAACGAAGCGGCCCGCCTGCGTGCCCTGCAATCGGTGCATCTGCTCGACTCGCCTGAACAGGAGACTTTCGACAACCTGACCCGCCTCGCCCAGGAACTGACCGATGCGCCGATGGCGCTGATCAGCCTGATCGACAAGGATCGCCAGTGGTTCTTGTCGCACGCCGGCCTGGCGACGCGGCAAACCTCGCGCTCAGTGGCCTTCTGCGCCCACGCCATCCTGCACAGCGAGCTGATGGAAGTGCCCGACGCGCTGGCCGACCCGCGCTTCAACGACAATCCGCTGGTCATCGGCGCGCCGCACATCCGCTACTACGCCGGCGTGCCGCTAATCCTGCCCTCTGGTGAAGCGCTCGGCACATTGTGCATACTCGACACCCAGGTGCGCCAGTTGAGCGAGCGCCAGAAGCAGGCGCTGACCACGCTGGCCCGCGGCGCATTGAGCGAAATCGAGCTGCGTCGGCGCGTCATCACGCTGGAAGAGGAAATCGAACGCCGGCAGCAGGCCGAGGCGCATGTGCACCACCTGGCGACACGCGATCCGCTGACCGGCCTGGTCAACCGCGTGACGCTGCGCGACCGCCTGGAACAGCAGATTCGCCAGGCCTCGCGCCAGCAGAATCCAGTCGGCTTGCTGCTCATCGATGTCGACCGCTTCAAGGAGATCAACGACACGCTGGGCCATGCCGTCGGCGACGACGCTTTGCAGACCATTGGCGAGCGCCTGTCCGGCAGTCTGCGCGGCTCCGATACGGTGGCCCGACTCGGCGGCGACGAATTCGCCGTCATCCTGCCCGAACTGGCCGATACCGACGAAGCGGCCCTCGTCGCCAACAAACTGCTGCAGGCGGTCAACGAGCCGACGCGGAGCAGCGAACACCGCCTGCGCATCGACGCCAGCATCGGCGTCGCTGTCTTCCCCGAGCACGGCGACGGCGCCGACGCCTTGTTGCGCCACGCCGGCCTCGCCATGGTCGAAGCCAAGCAACGGGGCGGCGGCCGGATCAGCGTCTTCTCGCAACGCCTCGACGACCATGCCGAGGCCACCGCCGCGCTTGCCAACGACCTGCGCCGGGCGCTCGACCGCAACGAACTGGTCCTCCATTACCAGCCGCAGGCCAACCTGACCGGCGACCGCCTGTGCGGCGTCGAAGCCTTGGTCCGCTGGCAGCACCCGCACCTCGGCATCATCGGTCCGGACCGGTTCATTCCGATGGCCGAGACGCGTGGCTTCATCCACGAAATCGGCCGCCAAGTGCTCAACCGGGCCTTGGCTCAGCTCGCCGCCTGGGATCAGGCGCAGGTGCCGGTGAGCCGGATATCGGTCAACATTTCGGCGCACGAACTGCGTCCCTGCTTCGTCGAAAGTGTCGAAGCGGCGCTCGCCCGGCACGGCCTGACGCCCGACCGCCTGGAACTAGAAATCACCGAATCGGCGCTCACCTCGGACGGGGTCGACACCCTGGCCCTGCTCGCCCGGCTGCGCAGCCTCGGCATCAGTATCGCCATTGACGATTTCGGTGTCGGCTATTCGTCACTCGGTCAGTTGCACCGCCTGCCGATCGACTGCCTGAAAATCGACAAATGCTTCGTCCACGACATCGACCGCAGCGACGCCGACGCCGCCATCGTCAGCGCCGTGGTCACCATGGCCGAGGCGCTGGGCATGCATACCGTCGTCGAAGGCGTCGAGACCGAAACACAGCGGCAAAAACTGGCCGAACTCGGCTGCGATTGCGTGCAGGGCTATCTGCTCAGCCGACCGCTGACGGCCGATGCAATTCCAATGTGGGTTGCAAACTTCATCGAAAACCACCCGGTAGCCGCGACAGCCTAGACGCGTGACGACGGCCGTCCATTTTCGGTAGCATAACGTTTCAGGGCTTGAAGCCAGATGAACGCGGAAAACGGCATCCGCTTAATGCTGTCGGCTAACCGGGACTACTTAAAGTGTGTCAATTATTGGGGATGAACTGCAATGTCCCGACCGACATCTGCTTTTCCTTCAGCGGCTTCCAGGCCCGCGGCGGCGGCACCGACGTGCATTCCGACGGCTGGGGCATCGCCTTCTTCGAGGGCAAGGGCACTCGCCTTTTCCTCGATCCGCAGCCTTCGGCCACTTCGCCGGTGGCCGAACTGGTCCGCCACTACCCGATCCGCTCGAAAAACGTCATCGCCCACATCCGCAAGGCGACACAGGGCGCGGTCGGCCTGGAGAACACACATCCGTTCATGCGTGAACTGTGGGGCCGCTACTGGATTTTCGCCCATAACGGCAACCTGCTCGATTTCGCCCCGCCGCTCGACGGCAGTTTCATCCCGGTCGGCCTGACCGACAGCGAACGCGCCTTTTGCTGGCTATTGCAGGAACTGCGCCATCGCTTCGGCGGTCAGGCCCCGGAACGCACCGACCTGTTCGACGCCCTGCATCAACTGACGCTGGAAGTCACCCAACACGGCGAATTCAATTTCCTGCTCTCCAATGGCGACTGCCTGTTCGCCCACGCCTCGACCAAGCTCAGCCACATCGTCCGCCAAGCGCCGTTCGCCCGGGCCCACCTGAAGGACCAGGACGTTACCGTCGATTTCAGCGACGTCACCTCGCCGAACGACCGCGTCGCCGTCATTGCCACCCTGCCGCTGACCGACAACGAAACCTGGACCGACATGCCGCCGGGAACCCTGTGGTGGTTCGAGGAAGGCGCCGCGGTGAAAACCCTGCCCACCCGTCCCGGCCCCATAAAAAAACCGGCCTGAGCGGGCCGGTCGTTTACTCACGCTGCGCTTTGGCGGCTGGCGGTCAGGACAGCTTGCGGAATTCCTCTTCCGCCTTGTCCATCTCGGCGTCCGTAGCTACCGCTGCTGCCGGCTTAGGGGCGGAAACCAGACGTGAAGCAAGGATGCCCAGCTCGTAGAGCAGGCACATCGGAATGGCCAGCGCCAACTGCGACACCACGTCCGGCGGCGTCACCACCGCGGCGACGACAAAGGCGCCGACGATAAAGTAGGAACGCCATTCCTTGAGTTTCTCAACGGTCACGAGGCCCAGCTTGACCAGCACCACCAGCGCCACCGGCACTTCGAAGGTAATGCCGAAAGCGAGGAACATGGTCATCACGAAGGACAGGTAGGCCTCGATGTCCGGCGCCGGCGTGATGCTCTTCGGCGCGAAGCTGGCGATGAAGCTGAACACCTGGCCGAAGACGAAGAAGTAGCAGAAGGACATGCCGGCGATGAAGAGCAGCGTGCTGGAAATGATCAGCGGAATGCCGAGACGCTTCTCGTGGGCGTACAGACCGGGCGCGATGAAGGCCCAGGCCTGGTAGAGGATGTACGGCAGGGCCAGCACGAAGGCCACCATGGCCGTCACCTTGAGCGGCACCATGAAGGGGGTGATGACGCCGATGGCCACCATCTTGGTCCCTTCCGGCAAGGCCTTGGTCAACGGTGCGGCGAGGATGTCGTAGATTTCGCCCGGCCCCGGATAGATGCACAGCACGCCGAGCACGACGGCGATGGCGATCAGGCTGCGCAGCAAACGGTCACGCAACTCGACCAGATGCGAAATGAAGGATTCTTCCTGGGCGTCGCTCATGCGCTGGGCTTGCTCGTCGTTTCGGCGGCTGCCGGCGGCAGGCCTTCGGCCAACTGGGCGGCCGATTGCAATTCAGCCACCGCTTCCTGTGCCGGCGCCTCAACGACGGTACGCGCCGCATCGACTTCCTTGCGTACCGACTCCTCCATGGCGCGGGCGGAATCGGCGACCTGGGTCTGCAGCTTCTTCAATTCGTCGAGCTGAATCTCGCGATTGATATCCGACTTGACGTCATTGACATAGCGCTGGGCGCGGCCGAGCAGATGCCCGAGCGTACGCGCCACCTTGGGCAGCCGCTCGGGGCCGATGACGATCAGCGCCACGATGCCGATCACCATCAATTCGGAAAAGCCGATATCGAACATAGCTGTGAGTAGTTAGCTGCCAGTCACTAGTCTTTAGCCAAAACCAACGACTAGCGATTCGCGACTAGCTCTTGGTCTTTTCCTTGACTTCGACGTCAATGGTCTGGCCGCCGACCTGCTGCGTCGGTTTGGCTTCCTCGGCCGGCTTGTCGGCGCTGGCTTCCTTCATGCCGTCCTTGAAGCCCTTCACCGCGCCGCCCAGATCCTGGCCGACGTTGCGCAGCTTCTTGGTACCGAAAATGAGCATGACGATGACCAGAACGATCAACCAGTGCCAAATGGAAAAACTGCCCATGGTTTGTCTCCTAGATACGTTTCAGCATGGGGCCGACCGGGTCCGGACCGCCCACGATGTGCGCGTGCAGGTGCTGCACTTCCTGCTGCCCCACACGACCTGTGTTAATGATGACCCGGAACCCGTCCGGACTTCCTTGAGCCACCGCAATTTCGTTGGCCTTGGCCAGGATTTTGCCGAGCACGGGGGCCTCCTCCGCCGTCACCGAGGCCAGCGACGTGACGTGCTTCTTCGGAATGACCAGCACGTGCACCGGGCGGGCCGGATTGATGTCGTTGAAGGCGAGGATGTCCTCATCTTCGTAGACCTTGGACGAGGGGATTTGTCCCGCCACGATCTTGCAGAAAATACAGTCGCTCACTTCTGCCCCCGCGCAGCCTTCTCGTCGATGCCGGAAATCCCTTCGCGGCGGCGCATTTCCTGCGACACGTCCTCGATGGTCATGTCGAAGAACGCCAAGAGAACCAGGATGTGATAAATCACGTCCGTCGATTCGCGAACAATGTTCAGGCGCTTGCCATCCTTGCCAGCCATGATCAGTTCGGCACATTCCTCGCCAATCTTCTTCAGGATCGAATCCGGTCCCTCAGAGAACAGCTTGGCGGTATACGACTTTTCCGGGTCGGCATGCTTGCGCGTAGCCAGCGTCTCGGAAAGACGGTGCAGGATGTCATGCGTGCTCATTTGTAGATTTCCTTCGGGTCTTTCAAAACCGGATCGGCCGGAACCCAGCGATCCCCTTGCAATTCATTGAAGAAGCAGCTTTCCCGGCCGGTATGGCAGGCGATGCCGCCCACCTGTTCGATCGACAGCAGCAAAACGTCGCCGTCGCAATCGGTGCGGATGGACTTCACTTTCTGAAAGTGCCCCGACTCCTCGCCCTTGCGCCACAGCCGCTTCCTGGAGCGCGACCAGTATACCGCGTTGCCGCAGGCCAGCGTTTCCTGCAGCGACTCGCGGTTCATGTAGGCGAACATCACGACGCGGCCGTTCTGGTCCTGCGCGATGGCGGGAATCATGCCGTCGGCG
This sequence comes from Dechloromonas hankyongensis, assembly GCF_022012295.1. GTDB lineage: Bacteria > Pseudomonadota > Gammaproteobacteria > Burkholderiales > Rhodocyclaceae > Azonexus > Azonexus hankyongensis. The sequence goes on along the minus strand of NZ_JAKLTN010000001.1, from coordinate 1,342,475 downwards.
TCCCACTTCAGGGCGGCCAGCCAGTCGAGGGAATTGTCCAGATCGCTCACAGGCGGACTTCGATACCGCGGGTGGCCATGTATTCCTTGGCCTGGCGCACGGTGTATTCGCCAAAGTGGAAGATGGAAGCCGCCAGCACGGCGTCGGCGCGCCCTTCGGAAACGCCGTCGGCCAAGTGCTGCAGGTTGCCGACGCCGCCGGAAGCGATGACCGGAATCCTGACCGCATCGGACACGCCACGGGTCAGGGGCAGGTCGAAGCCGTTCTTGGTGCCGTCGCGGTCCATGCTGGTGAGCAGGATTTCACCGGCGCCCAGCGCCTCGACCTTCTTTGCCCATTCGATGGCGTCCAGCCCGGTATCGTTGCGGCCGCCATGGGTAAACACGTGCCACTTGCCCGGTGCCACCTGCTTGGCGTCGATGGCGACGACGATACACTGTGAGCCGACCTTGCTGCTGGCGTCGAAAACCAGATCGGGATTCTGCACGGCCGCCGTGTTCATCGACACCTTGTCGGCGCCGGCATTGAGCAGGCGACGCACATCCTCGACCTTGCGCACGCCACCGCCGACGGTCAACGGAATGAAGACCTGCTCGGCGCAGGCTTCGACGATGTGCAGGATGATGTCGCGCTGATCGGACGAAGCCGTGATGTCGAGGAAGGTCACCTCGTCGGCGCCCTGCTCGTTGTAGCGGCGGGCGATCTCGATCGGATCGCCGGCGTCGCGCAGGCCGACGAAATTGGTGCCCTTGACGACCCGGCCGGCCGTCACGTCGAGGCAGGGAATGATCCGCTTGGCGAGCATCAGGCGCCCGCTTTGGGCAGCAACTCGTCGGCGAGCTTCTGGGCCGCGGCGAAGTCGAGCGAACCGTCGTACACGGCACGGCCGGCGATGGTGCCGACCACGCCTTCGCCTTGCACGGCGCACAGCGCCTTGATGTCGTCGAGGTTGGACAGGCCGCCGGAAGCGATGACCGGAATGGTCAGCGCCTGTGCCAGACGGACGGTCGCTTCGATATTGATGCCGGACAGCATGCCGTCGCGGCCGATGTCCGTATAGATGATCGATTCGACGCCGTAGTCCTCGTACTTCTTGCCGAGATCGACCACGTCGTGGCCGGTCAGCTTGGACCAGCCGTCGGTCGCCACCTTGCCGTCCTTGGCGTCGAGGCCGACGATGATGTGGCCGGGGAAGGCGACGCAGGCATCGTGCAGGAAACCGGGGTTCTTGACCGCCGCCGTGCCGATGATGACGTAGGACAGGCCGCCGTCGAGGCAGGCCTCGATGGTGTCGAGGTCGCGGATGCCGCCGCCGAGCTGGACCGGGATTTCGTCGCCGACTTCGGCCAGGATGGCCTTGATCGCCGCCGCGTTCTTCGGCTTGCCGGCGAAGGCGCCGTTCAGGTCGACCAGATGCAGGCGCCGGGCGCCCTGGTCGAGCCAGCGTCGCGCCTGCTCGGCGGGACTATCGGAAAAAACGGTGGCCTGTTCCATCAGGCCCTGCTTCAAACGGACGCACTGGCCGTCCTTGAGGTCAATCGCAGGAATAATCAGCATGGGAGTCTAGGAGAATAAATTCGACGAAAGCGAATCAGGGGTGCCACTCGACAAAGTTCTTCAGCAATTGCAAACCGTCGCGGGCGCTTTTCTCGGGGTGGAATTGAACCGCGAAGATATTATCCCGCCCTACCGCACAGGTAAAGGGGACGCCATATTCGCAGGTGCCGGCCACCAGCGCCGCATCGGCAGGCTGCACGAAATAGCTGTGCACGAAATAGAAGCGGGCGCCATCGGCGATGCCGCTCCACAAGGCATGCGGCACCTGGCGCACCTCGTTCCAGCCCATGTGCGGCACCTTCAGGCGCTCGCCGGTGGCCAGGAACATTTTCTCATCGGGAAAACGCACGACGTTGCCGGGGAAGACGCCGAGCGCTGGCACGTTGCCTTCATCGCTGTGCTCGAACAGCATCTGTTCGCCGACGCAGATGCCGAGAAAAGGTTTTTCCCTGGCCGCCTGCAGGACGGCAGCGCGCAGGCCACGGGCGTCGAGTTCGGCCATGCAGTCGGGCATCGCCCCCTGCCCCGGGAAGACGACGCGCTCAGCAGCCGCCACGACGGCCGGATCGGCCGTGACGACGACCGGCTTGCCGCCGGCAACATGCTCCAGCGCCTTCGACACGGAACGCAGATTGCCCATGCCGTAGTCGATGACGGCGATGGCGCCGCCGACCTTGCCGCCAGCGCTCACAGCGTGCCTTTCGTCGACGGCATGGCGCCGGCCATGCGCGGATCGGGCGTCACCGCCATGCGCAGGGCACGACCGAAGGCCTTGAAGACGGTCTCGGCCTGGTGGTGGGCGTTCTTGCCGCGCAGGTTGTCGATGTGCAGCGTCATGCCGGCGTGGTTGACCAGGCCGTGGAAGAATTCGCCGATCAGGTCGACATCGAACTGGCCGATGGTCGCCCGGGTGAATTCGACATGCTGCTCCAGCCCGGGACGGCCGGACAGGTCGATCACGACGCGCGACAGGGCTTCGTCGAGCGGCACGTAGCTGTGACCGTAGCGGGTCAGACCCTTCTTGTCGCCCCAGGCCTTGGCCAGCGCCTGACCAAAGGTGATGCCGATATCCTCGACGGTATGGTGCGCGTCGATGTGCAGGTCGCCCTGGGCATCGACATCGAGGTCGATCAGGCCGTGACGGGCGATCTGGTCGAGCATGTGATCGAGAAAAGGCACGCCGGTGGCGAATTTGCCCTGGCCGGTGCCATCGAGATTGAGACGCACGGTGATCTGCGTCTCGAGGGTATTACGGGTAACTTCGGCTTGCCGCATGACAGTTGGCTGCAAAACGTTGAATCGGAAGGCCATGATACCATTTCGCCCTGACTTTCCGCTTTCCGTGAATTCCCCATGAGCCGCTTCTGGAGCCAGGTCGTCAACGACCTCACCCCCTACGTCCCGGGCGAGCAGCCCAAGATCGCCAATCTGATCAAGCTGAACACCAACGAGAACCCCTATCCGCCCTCGCCCAAGGTGCTGGCGGCAGTCCAGGCGGAACTCGACGGCGACGCGGCGCGCCTGCGCCTCTACCCGGACCCCAACTCCGATCTGCTCAAGGCGGCCGTTGCCCGGCTGCACGGCGTGTCGGCGCAGCAGGTCTTCGTCGGCAACGGTTCGGACGAGGTGCTGGCCCACATTTTCATGGCCCTGCTCAAGCATGAAGCGCCCATCCTGTTCCCTGACATCACCTACAGCTTCTACCCGGTGTATTGCGGGCTGTACGGGGTCGACTATCAGACCGTGCCGCTGGCCGAGGATTTTTCGCTCGATCCGGCCGGCTACGTTGGCAAGGCGAACGGCGGCATAATTTTCCCCAATCCCAATGCGCCGACCGGCCGCCTGCTCGCCGTCGACGCCATCGAACAGATCGCCAAGGCCAATCCGGATTCGGTCGTCGTCGTCGATGAAGCCTATGTCGACTTCGGCGGCGAATCGGCGATCAAGCTGGTCGACCGCTACGACAACCTGCTGGTCGTCCACACGCTGTCCAAGTCGCGCTCGCTGGCCGGCCTGCGCGTCGGCTTCGCGGTCGGCCATCCGGCCCTGATCGAAGGGCTGGAACGGGTCAAGAACAGCTTCAACTCCTACCCGCTGGATCGCCTGGCCATCGTCGGCGCCGTCGCCGCCATGGAAGACACGGCCCATTTCGAGCAGTGCTGCCAGGCCGTCATCGCCACGCGCGACACGCTGTCGGCCGATCTGGCCAAGCTCGACTTCGAAGTGCTGCCGTCGGCGGCCAATTTCATCTTCGCCCGCCACCCGCAGCGCGATGCCGCCGAACTGGCCACGGCGCTGCGCGAGCGCAGCATCATCGTCCGCCATTTCAAGCTGCCGCGCATCGACCAGTTCCTGCGCATCACGGTCGGCACCGATGCCGAGTGCCGGGCCCTGGTCGACGGGCTGCGCGAAATCTTGGGCTGAGCCTCATGGAAACCGTCTGGAAACGCCCCGATGGCAGCATCGTGGCCTGCACCGAGAAGATCAAGGTCCTGCGCGAAAACCTCGAGGAACTGCGCCAGATGGCGCAGGACGCCTTCGAGGACGCGCTGTTGATGGAATGCGACGAAGCCCAGATCCGCGCCGTCTTCCAGGAAGTGATCGCCGGGCTGGAAAACCCCTACAACAAGGACTGAGCTCAGACCAGCCCGAGCAGTCCCAAGCCGGCACCGATGGCGATGAACCACAGCGGGTGAAGCTTGAGGCGCAGGTTGGCGGCGAGCGTCGCCGCCACCAGCAGCCACGCCGTCCAGCCAAAGTCGGCGGCCTGCGCAATCAGCGTCGCCCCCGAGAAAATGAGGCCGACCGCCAGCGGCGAGACGCCGAGACTGATCGCTTTTTGCCAGCGCTTACCGGCAAAGCTTTCCCAGCGATCGATCAACAGGTAGATCAGGATGCTCATCGGCAGGCACATGGCCGCCGTTGCCGCCAGGGCCCCGGCGAGGCCAGCGATTTCCCAGCCGATCAGCGTCACCACCAGCACATTCGGCCCCGGCGCAGCCTGGGCAATGGCGTAGAGGTTGGTGAAGGTCGTGTTGTCCAGCCAGTGGTGGTTTTCGACCACCACACGATGCATTTCGGGCAGCAGCGCCGTCGCGCCGCCGAAAGCGACGCCGGACAGCAGCGCGAATTCGAGAAAAAGCTGGAGCGCAATCATTTGCGGCCCAGTTTCCAATAGGCCACACCACCGGAAAGCAGCAGGCCGCCGAGCATGACCACCGGCATCGGCCAGCGCAGCCAAGCGATGGCGGCGACAACCAGAATGGTGAAGGGCAGGAAGGCCGGCTTATCCTTGATCGCCATTCCCATCCGCCAAGCCGTCGCAAAAAGCAGGCCGCAACCGACGGCGGCAATGCCGCGCAGCATGCCCTGCGCCAGCGGCAGGCTACCGTAGTGGTCGTAAATCAGCGCCAGCAGCAGAACGACAGCCAACGGGCCGGCGAGCAGTCCGAGCGGTGCGACGATGGCCCCCAGCAGACCCTGATAGCGCTTGCCGACCACCACCGCCAGGTTGATCACGTTGGGGCCGGGCAGGAACTGGCAGAGGCCCAACTGGGCATTGAATTCCTCGCCGGTCATCCAGTGGCGCTCCTCCACTAGCATGCGCCGGGCGAAAGGCAGCACGCCGCCGAAACCGGACAGGCCGACCGCGGAGAAACCCAAAAAAAGCGCCCGGAGGTCCGGGCGGCTTCTGGAAGTGCTTGTATCGTTCAAGGCGCTTGCCGACTCAGCCTTCCAGCCGGAATTCGGCCGACTTGGCGTGCGCCGGCAGGCCTTCGCCATGCGCCAGCGTCGAGGCGATGCGGCCCAGGGTCTGGGCGCCGGCCTTGGATACATTGATCAGGCTGGTCCGCTTCTGGAAGTCGTATACGCCGAGCGGCGACGAGAAACGGGCGGAACCGGACGTCGGCAGCACGTGGTTCGGCCCGGCACAGTAGTCGCCGAGCGATTCCGAGGTGTAGTGGCCGATGAATATGGCGCCGGCGTGGTGAATCTTGGCGACCCACGGATCGGGATCGGCCAGCGCCAGTTCGAGGTGTTCCGGGGCGACGCGGTTGGCGATGGCGACCGCCTCTTCCATGTCGCGCACCAGGATGAAGGCACCGCGGTCGGTCAACGAGGTTTCGATCACGGCGCGGCGCGGCATGGTCGGCAGCAGCTTCTCGATGCTGGCCTGCACCTGCTCGATGAAAGCGGCGTCGGTGCAGATCAGGATGGACTGCGCCAACTCGTCGTGTTCGGCCTGCGAGAAGAGGTCCATCGCCACCCAGTCCGGATTGCCGGAACCGTCCGACACGACCAGGATTTCCGACGGCCCGGCGACCATGTCGATGCCGACGATGCCGAACACCCGGCGCTTGGCAGTGGCGACGTAGGCATTGCCCGGGCCGACGATCTTGTCCACCTGCGGCACGGTCTGCGTGCCGTAGGCCAGCGCGCCGACAGCCTGGGCGCCGCCCATGGCAAACACTCGGTCGACACCGGCCAGACAGGCCGCCGCCAGGACCAGCTGGTTGCGCTCGCCATCCGGCGTCGGGACAACCATGATCAGTTCCTTGACGCCCGCGACCTTGGCCGGAATGGCGTTCATCAGCACCGACGACGGGTAGGCCGCCTTGCCGCCCGGCACGTAGAGGCCGACGCGGTCGAGCGGGGTGATCATCTGGCCGAGCATGGTGCCATCGGCTTCGGTGTAGGACCAGCCGTCGAGCTTCTGGCGCTCGTGGTAGGCCTTGACGCGGGCAGCCGCGGCTTCCAGCGCGGCGCGGCGGTCGGCCGGCAGGCCGTCGAGGGCCTGCTGCATTTCGGCCTTGGACAGTTCGAGGTCGGCCATCGAGCCCGCCGTCAGGCGATCGAACTTGTTGGTGTACTCGACGACGGCTACATCGCCGCGCGCCTTGACGTCGGCCAGGATGCCGGCGACCGTGCGCTCGATGCCTTCATCGGCCGCCGCCTCGAAGGCGAGCAGCGCATCCATTTGTGCCTTGAAGTCGGCGTCGACCGTAGACAGGCGCTTGATGGCAATCATGGGCTTACTTCTCCACCGCCTGGGCAAAGGCGTCGATAATCGGTTGCAGGGTTTCGCGCTTGACCTTGAGCGAGGCCTGATTGACGACGAGGCGCGACGAAATGTCCATGATGTGCTCGCAGGCGACCAGTTTGTTGGCCTTCAGCGTGCCGCCGGTGGACACCAGGTCGACGATGGCGTCGGCCAGGCCAGCCAGCGGCGCCAGTTCCATCGAGCCGTAGAGCTTGATCAGGTCGATATGGACGCCCTTGGCGGCGAAATGCTCGCGCGCCGTCTTGGTGTACTTGGATGCCACCTTGAGGCGGGCGCCCTGGCGGACGGCGTTGTCGTAATCGAAGCCTTCCGGAACGGCGACCATCATCCGGCACTTGGCGATCTTCAGGTCGAGCGGCGCGTAGAGGCCCTCGCCGCCGTGCTCGATCAGCACGTCCTTGCCGGCCACGCCGATGTCGGCGGCACCGTACTGGACATAGGTCGGCACATCGGTGGCGCGGACGATGACCACCCGCACGTTCGGCTGATTGGTCTCGATGATCAGCTTGCGGGAGGTTTCCGGGTTCTCGGTCGGCACGATCCCTGCGGCGGCCAGCAGCGGCAGGGTTTCGTCGAAAATGCGGCCCTTGGACAGGGCGATGGTGATGGTCGTCACGGGCAGGCTTGCTAAAAAGGCGAAAGCGCCATTTTAGCAGAGCCCCTTACAGATACCCGAGGTGACGCGGCAACCAGAGCGCCAGATCGGGCACAAAAGTAACCAGGAACATCGTTCCGGCCATCGCCGCCACCATCCACAACACCCAGGGCACGGTCGATTCCATCGACACGCCGGCCATCCGGCAGGTCACCATCAGGTTCACGCCGAGCGGCGGATGGAACTGGCCGAGCGCCATGTTCATGGTGATGATGACGCCGAACCACACCAGGTCCCAGTTGAAGTGCATGGCGATAGGCACCAGCAGCGGCAGGAAGATGAAGTAGATCGAGATGGCGTCGAGGAACATGCCGGCGATCAGCAGCAGCAACTGGATGCTGAGCAGCATCGGGATTTCCGACAGTCCAGTGCCGAGCAAGGCGGCCGCCAGATGGTCGAAGGTGCCCAGCGTATTGCTCGCCCAGGCGAAAACGCTGGCCAGGGCGACCACGGTCAGGATCACCGAGGAAATCTCGGCCGACTCGACCAGCACGTTGTAGATATCCTTCCAGTTCAGCGTCCGGTAGATCACCGTGCCGACCAGCACGCCGTAGAATACAGCGACCACCGCCGCCTCGGTCGGCGTGAACAGGCCGCTGCGCATGCCGCCGAGAATGATGACCGGCGCCGCCAGGCCCCAGCCGGCCTCCTTCAGGCTTTTCCAGAACGGCGGGCGCTTTTCCTGCACATCGGCCTCGAAGCCGTGTTTCACCGACAGCCACCAGGCGACCAGGATCAGGGTCAGGCCGGACAGGATGCCGGGGATCATGCCGGCGGCGAACAGCGCCGGCACCGAGGCCTGCGGCACGAGCAGGCTGTAGATGACGAAGGCGATGGATGGCGGGATCAGGATGTCGGTCGACCCGGCGGCAGCAATGACGCCGGCCGTGAAGGAGCGCGGATAACCAGCCTTGAGCATGGACGGCAGCATCACCGCACCGACCGCCGCCGAATCGGCTGGCCCGGAGCCGGAAATGCCGCCGAGGATCATCGCCACCAGAATGGCGACGATGGCTAGGCTGCCCCGGCGCTGGCCGACCAGCGCCGAAGCGAAACGGACGATGGTGGCCGCCACGCCGGCCTTTTCGAATATCAGGCCGGCAATGACGAAAACCGGGATGGCCATCAACGGATATTTGGCAATGCCGGTATAGACGTTGGTCGGCAGCGACAGCATGCCGAAATCGGCAATCGCCACCACCGTTACACCCGCAAGCCCCATGGCCACCGCCAGCGGCACGCCGGACAGCATCAGGACGATGAAGATGCCAAAGAGTATCCAGTCCATCACTTGCCTCCTCGCCACAAGACGGCCAGCAGGCGCATCACGATCAACACCGAGAGCAGCGGCAGCCAGACGGTGTACCACCATTGCGGCACACCAAGCGACGGCGAAGTCACCTCGAAACTGTAGTCATCCCACGCCATCAGCACGCCGTACCAGGCAAGCAGGCCGAACATGATGAGCGAGCAGAAGGCGGCAAAGCGGCGCACCGCAGGTTGCCAGGCCGGGCGGCGATCGACGAAAAAGGTGATAGCGATATGGTGGTTGCTGGCAAAGGCATGCGACGCCCCGACCAGCGTCATCACCACCAGCAGCGCCACGGAGATTTCCTCGGTGAAGGCAAAGGAAATATCGGTGAAATAACGGACCAGCACGTTGGCCATGGTCAGCAGGCACAACACGCCCATCGAGGCGGCCATCAGGAAACGCTCGACGGCGCCGAGCGTCAGCTTGCCGCCCGGGGCGGCTTTGTCGGATTCAGACATGGATCACTTGCAGAAAAACGCCGCACCGACCTCCGTCGGCGCGGCGAGATAGGGACAGGCTCAGCGCTTGGCGATGGCCGCTTCGGCCTTCTTGACCAGATCGGCCCCGATGGTCTTCGACCACTTGTCGTAAACCGGGCGGGTGGCCTGCACGAAGGCATCACGCTGGGCTGCGGTCGGCTGGGTGACGGTCACGCCGGCCGCCTCGATTTGCTTGAGGACGGCGTTGTCGTTGCCGGCAATCCCCTTGCGCGCTTTCTCGACGTTCTCGCGACCGGCTTGCAGCGCCGCCTGGCGTACGGCCTCGCGGTCGGCCGGCGTCCAGCTGTTCCAAACCTGCTTGTTCACCACAAAAATCAGCGGATCGGCGACGTAGTGCCACAGGGTGAGGTATTTCTGGCCGACCGTCGACAGCTTGGCGGCGACGAAGACCGACAGCGGGTTCTCTTGGCCGTCGACGGCGCCGGAAGCCAGCGCCGGCTGGGCATCGGCCCAGCTCATCTGGGTCGGATTGGCACCGAGCGCCGAGAAGGTCTCGTTGTACAGCGGCGAACCGACGACGCGGAACTTCATGCCCTTCATGTCAGCCGGCGAGGCAATCGGGCGCTTGGAGTTGGACATTTCGCGGAAGCCGTTCTCGCCCCAGGCCAGCGGGATCACGTCGCCGCGCTTTTCCAGCACGCCGAACAAATCCTTGCCGACTTCGCCCTGGGTCAGCACATCGATCGCCTTGTAGTCGGGCATCAGGAAGGGCAGCGAGAAGAGGTTCAGCTCCTTGATCTGCGGCGACCAGTTGATGGTCGAGCCGATCGACATGTCGATCACGCCCTGGCGGATGGCGGTGAATTCGCGCGTCTGTTCGCCGCCAACCAGCGAATTGCCGGAGTAGAGCTTGATGTTGATGCGCCCTTGCGTCTTTTCCTTGACCAGCTCGATCCAGCGTTCGCCGGCCTGCCCCCAGGTAAAGGCCGTACCCAGCGTGGTCGACAGGCGGTACTCGGCACGATAGGTCTGCGCCTGGGCGCTGGCCGCACCAAACAGGGTGGTGGCCACGGCAGCGGCGATGAAGGTTCTGCGCAACATCGATATCTCCTCGTTCTTATGGGGTAAAGCGTCGATTATGGAGGCAGCCCATGCCATGTGCAACCGATGGTGTAAACGCAAAAAAGCCCGGCAAGCCGGGCTTTTCGCGATCAGCAGGACGACTTAGTCGGCCTTCTGGATGTTCGCGGCTTGCTTGCCCTTCGGGCCGGTAACGATGTCGAAGGTGACCTTCTGGTTTTCGACCAGGGTCTTGAAACCGTTGCCTTGAATTGCGGAGAAGTGAGCGAAGAGGTCTTCACCGCCGCCGTCCGGAGAGATGAAACCAAAACCCTTAGCGTCGTTGAACCACTTGACGGTACCAGTTGCCATTTGTAGCTTCCTTGGAAAAGATTGAAAAAATTACGAGAGCCAAGACCGAGGAGCTGACAAACCGATTACGGTGCAGGAACAACACACTGCCTGGAAATCCCGAAGTTCGGAGTATGTAGCAGCATTTCGAATACGCCAAGCATTTTTTTCGCTTTCCGTTGACACGCAGTCCGGAAGTCGAAATTTCAGCGACGAAACAACAGCCAACACACTCCAGAAATCAATGCACCCGCTTGACCGAAGCCCACAGTTTGGTGAGTTTTGGCTACGGCGTAACGCCGGCATTAGCCTGCGCAGAAAGTTGGCGTGTTAATGCACTCGCTTTACTGAGGCACCAAGGCGCGCCAACTTTTCCTCGATCCGCTCGTAGCCGCGATCGAGGTGATAGATGCGATCGATCAGCGTCTCGCCTTCGGCCACTAGGCCGGCGATGACCAGCGACGCCGAGGCGCGCAGGTCGGTGGCCATCACGGTCGCCCCTTCCAGCCGCTCGACGCCGCGCACGATGGCGTTGTTGCCTTCGATCTGGATGTTGGCCCCCAGGCGCATCAACTCGTTGACGTGCATGAAGCGGTTTTCGAAGATGGTTTCGCGGATGGTGGCTACCCCGTCGGCAATGCAATTGATAGCCATGAACTGGGCCTGCATGTCGGTCGGGAAAGCCGGGTACGGTGCCGTGCGCAGGCTGACCGCCTTCAGGCGCTTCGGCGCGACCAGGCGGATGGCATCACGCTCGACGGTGATGTCGCAACCGGCGTCCATCAGCTTGTCGACCACGGTATCGAGATAGGCCGCCGAGGTTTTCAGTAGGCGGATATCACCGCCGGTGACCGCTGCGGCACACAGATAGGTGCCAGTCTCGATGCGGTCCGGCATGATGGCATGCGTCGCACCATGCAGCTTGTCGACGCCCTGGATGCGGATGACGTCGGTGCCGGCCCCGGAAATGCGGGCCCCCATCGAAATCAGACAGTTGGCCAGATCGACCACTTCCGGCTCGCGCGCGGCGTTCTCGATGATCGTCTCGCCCTCAGCCAGGCAGGCCGCCATCATCAGGTTCTCGGTACCGGTCACGGTCACCATGTCGGTACAGATGCGGGCACCCTTCAGACGGGTTGCCTTGGCGTGCACATAGCCCTGCTCGACCTTGACCTCGGCACCCATGGCCTGCAGGCCCTTGATGTGCTGATCCACCGGCCGGGCGCCGATGGCGCAGCCGCCGGGCAACGAAACGCGGGCTTCGCCGCCGCGGGCAACCAGCGGGCCGAGGACCAGGATCGAGGCACGCATGGTCTTGACCATTTCGTACGAGGCGACCGGGTTGTTCAGGCCGCCGCCGTTGAGGACTAGGCCGTCCACGCCATCCATGGTCACGCCGACGCCCATGTCGCCAAGCAGGCGCAGCATGGTCGAAATGTCGTTCAGGTGCGGGACATTGGTGAAATGCACCGGCTCGGCGGTGAGCAGCGAGGCACAGAGGATGGGCAGCGCCGCGTTCTTGGCGCCGGACATGGCGACTTCGCCGGAGAGCGCCTTGCCCCCTTCAATCAACAACTTATCCACGCTGCGCGCTCCATTCTTCCGGGGTGAGGGTCTTGAACGACAGGGCGTGCAATTCCCCGGTCGCCAGTTTTTCCTGCAGGGTCTGATAGACACGCTGCTGGCGCTGCACGCGGTTCTTGCCGACAAACTCGCTGCTCACGATGATGGCCTGAAAGTGCTGGCCGTCGCCATCCAGTTCGAGGAAATCGCAGGCCATGCCGGCCAGGATCAGTTGCTTGATGTGTTCGGGATTCATCGTGTTCAGGCTCTTAGCTTCCAGCCCCGCTTCAGCAGGCCAAGCGTCCCCCAGGACACTGCTGCGAAGCAGGTGACGACGACTAGCAGACTGGTTTCCGGCGCCACGTCGGAGACGCCGAAAAAGCCATATCTGAAGCCGTCGATCATGTAAAAAACAGGATTGTAATGCGACACGCGCTGCCAAAACGCGGGCAAGGTGTAAATGGAGTAGAAAACGCCGGACAACATGGTCAGCGGCATGATCAGGAAATTCTGGAAGGAGGCCAACTGGTCGAACTTTTCCGACCAGATGCCGGCAATCATGCCGAGGGCACCGAACAAGGCGCCGCCGAGCACGGAAAACGCGACGATCCAGAGCGGCGCCACCACTTTCAGTTCGACGAACCAGACGGTGGCCAGCAGAACCCCCAGCCCGACCATCAGGCCGCGCAGCATGGCAGCCAGCACATAGGCCGCAAAAAAGGCGCTGTACGGGATGGGCGGCAGCAGCACGAAAACGATGGAGCCGGTGATCTTGGCCTGGATCAGGCTGGACGAGGAATTGGCGAAGGCATTCTGCAACACCTGCATCATGACCAGGCCAGGAATCAGGAAACTGGTGTAGCGCACGCCATGCACCGTGACGTGGTCGTCGAGGACATGGCCGAAGATCAAAAGATAGAGTAGCGCCGTCAGCACCGGCGCAGCGACCGTCTGGAAAGCCACCTTCCAGAAGCGCAGGAACTCCTTTTCGAGCAGGGTCAGGAAACCGATCATGACTTCAGTGTCCGCACGAAAACCTCTTCCAGCGATGCGCCCGGATGGGCCGCCATCAGATTGGCCGTCGTATCCAGCGCCACGACCCGGCCCTGCTTCATCAGCGCGATGCGGTTGCACAGTGCTTCGGCTTCTTCGAGGTAATGCGTGGTCAGGATGATGGTATGGCCCTCGCCGTTCAGGCGGCGGATGAACTGCCACAAGCCTTGGCGCAATTCGACGTCGACGCCGGCCGTCGGTTCGTCGAGTACGATGACCGGCGGCTTGTGCACCAGCGCCTGGGCGACCAGCACCCGACGCTTCATGCCGCCCGACAGGCGGCGCATATTGACGTCGGCCTTGCTGGTCAGGTCGAGGTTCTCGAGGATTTCGTCGATCCAGTCGTCGTTCTTGCGGATGCCGAAGTAGCCGGACTGGATGCGCAGGGTTTCCCGCACGTTGAAGAAGGGGTCGAACACCAGTTCCTGCGGCACGACGCCTAGCAAGCGGCGCGCCTCGCGAAAGTCGCGGATCACATCGTGACCCATGACGCTGATCACCCCCGAATCGGGACGGACCAGCCCGGCCAGCGATGAAATCAATGTCGTCTTGCCCGCTCCATTTGGCCCCAGCAAGCCGAAGAACTCGCCTTGCCCGATCTCGAGCGACACCCCGGCCAAGGCCTGCAATGAACCGAAATGCTTGACGACGTCAACGATGGATACAGCAGCAACCATTGATTTGCCCTTCAAGCCAGGGGCAGGAGATCGGCAACACCGTACAGTTCGGCCAGCGAACGCACCCCGGCTGGAATATGGGCAAATTTGACGTGCGCGCCGGCTGCACCGGCTGCCCGCAACCAGCCGAGCATCACCGCGATGGCCGACGAGTCGGCCTCGTCCACCGCCGAAAAATCGAAGACCACCTCGCCCGCCTGCAAAGCAGAACGGCCTGCGTCGAGCAGGCCGCCGGCATTGGCCATGGTCAGGGGCGCCTTGACCAGCAGGCGCCCTTCCTGTCGTTCGATCATTTCTTCTGGTTCGCTTCCAGGGACTTGTTCTTGGCCGCGATGGAGCCAATCAGACCGTCGATGCCGCCGTTGCGCACTTCCTGGCCGAACTGGTCGCGGTAATTGGTCACCAGACTGATGCCGGCCACCACCACGTCGTAAACCTTCCAGCCCGTATCCTGCTTTTCCAGGCTGTAATCGAGCTGGACCGGCTTGTTGCCCGGTTGATGGACCTCGGTACGCACCAGCACGTCGAGGTCAGCCGGCGCCATCTTGACCGGCTTATAGACGACCTTCTGATTCTTGTAGCTGGTCAGCGCGTTGGAATAGGTGCGCACCAGCAGGGTCTTGAACTCACCGGTCAATTGCTGCTGCTGTTGCGGGTTGGCCTTGCGCCATTCCTTGCCCAGCGCCAGCGCGGTCATGTGCTGAAAGTTGAAATGCGGCAGCACTTTCTTGTCGACCAGATCGATGACTTTGTTGGTGCTGCCATTCTGAATATCCTTGTCGTGTCGAATGATATCCAGGACTTCTTCGGTCACGCGCTGCACCAGCGCATCCGGCGCTTCATCGGCCAAAACGGCAGTGGAGACTAATCCGGCAAAAAACAGGGCGAATATTTTTTTCATTGTTGGCAGAAAAAACGATCAATCATCCAGCCGCGGCGGGCGGCCATCGAAAATCTGGTTGCGACGGCGCTGCTGGTAAGCGTCGCGGATATAGGCATACTTGTCGAGCGCGGCCTCTTCGACCACCTTGTCGGCCGGCAACAGGCTGGCGCGAACATCGACGAAGCGCAGGGCGACCATGCTATTGCGTACCGAAACACGCTCCACCCGCCACACCGGATCGACAAAGGAATCGACACCAAAGCCTGCCGTATCGCGCACGTTGCGCGGCCCGATGACCGGCCAGAACAGGTAGCCGCCACTGCCGACACCCCACACCGCCAGGGTCTGGCCGAAATCTTCGTCATGCTTTTCGAGGCCCAGTTCGCTAGCCACATCGAACAAGCCGAAAATGCCGACGGTCGAGTTGATCAGCAGGCGGCCGATATCGACGCCGGCATCGCTGAACTTGCCCTGCAGCGCGCTATTGACGCCTATCCACAGGTCGCCGACGTTGCCGAAGAAATTGCCGACACCGGCCTTGACCGGCAGCGGCACGGCATTGTCATAAACCTGCGCGACCGGCTTGGCGGCATATTTGTCGATGGCTTCATTGACCGCGAACATCGAGCGGTTGAAACCCTCGTAGGGATCCTGCGAATTCTCTTCGGCCAGCACTTGGCCGGCACAAGCGAGAGCCACGAGCCCGCGGAGGGCCCAGCGATATCCTTTGCGCATCGGAGATAAGCCGAGACTTTTCGTCATTTCTTGTCCTGTCCGTCTGCTGCTTTGCTAAATAAAAACTGACTAATCAACTTTTCCAGCACAACCGCCGACTGCGTCTTGGCGACTGTATCGCCAGCCTGCAGCATCTTCTCGTCGCCACCCGCATCGAAACCGACGTACTGCTCCCCGAGCAGACCTGCCGTGAAGATCGAGGCAAACGTGTCTTTCGGGAAACGATAACGGCCGTCGATCGACATGCTGACCACGGCCTCGTAGGTCTTGGCATCGAACTGGATATCGGTAATCCGACCGACCACCACACCGGCGCTTTTCACCGGCCCCCGTACCTTGAGGCCACCAATGTTATCAAACTTGGCTTGCAGCACATACGTCTCGGACAGGTGCGCCGACGAAAGGTTGCCCACCTTGAGCGCCAGAAACATGATGGCGGCAATGCCGGCGGCGACGAAAAATCCGACCCACAGGTCGAGAACGGTACGGTTCATGAAGTTCCCCGGAACATGAACGATGTCAGAATGAAATCGAGGGCCAGCACGGCCAGCACCGACGTCACCACCGTGCGCGTAATCGCCCGCGATACGCCCTCGGCAGTCGGCACTGAATCGTAGCCTTCGAAAACGGCGATCAGCGAGACCGCAACACCGAAAACAAAACTTTTGACGATGCCGTTCCAGACGTCGAAACGAAAATCGACGCTGGACTGCATCTGCGACCAGTACGAACCGTCATCTACGCCGATGAAAACGACGCCGATCAGCCAGCCGCCCAAAACGCCCATGGCCGAGAAAATGGCCGCCAGCAGGGGCATCGAGATGACCCCGCCCCAGAAACGCGGGGCGACAACGCGGGCGATCGGATTGACCGCCATCATGTCCATCGCCTTGAGCTGCTCGGTCGTCTTCATCAGACCGATCTCGGCGGTCACCGACGAACCGGCGCGCGACGCGAAGAAGATGGCGGCCAACACCGGCCCCAGCTCGCGGGTCAGCGACAGGGCGACCAGCGTACCCAGAGCCTCTGTCGAACCGAAGCGCTGCAGGATTTCGTAGCCCTGCAAGCCGAGCACCATGCCGACGAACAGGCCGGAAACCAAAATAATCAGCAGCGACAGGACGCCGCTGAAATAAATCTCGCGCAGCGTCAGGTGCAGGCGTCGAAAGGAAGCGCCGGAATACATCAGCACCACCCAGAAGAAGCGCGCAGCGAAACCCAGCCGCCAGATGCGATCGACGGTGGAATGACCAAGCTTGCGCAATAATTCAACGGGATTAGCCATGCGCCCCCCCGCCCAGGAATTCATCGCGCACCGAAGCGGCCGGATAATCGAAATGCACTGGCCCATCGACCTCGGCATAGACGAACTGGTGCACGAAGGGATCCTTCGAGGCACGGATTTCGTCCGGTGTTCCCTCGGCCACGACGCGCCCGCCGTTCATGAAATAGATGTAGTCGACGATGAGCAGGGACTCGTGAATGTCGTGGGTGACCATGATCGAGGTCGCCCCCAGCGCATCGTTCAACTTGCGGATCAACTGGCCGATCACCCCGAGCGCGATCGGGTCGAGGCCGGTGAAGGGCTCGTCGTACATGACCAGCATCGGATCGAGCGCCAAAGCGCGAGCCAGGGCGACGCGGCGGGCCATGCCGCCGGACAATTCCCCTGGCATTAATTTGTGCGCACCGCGCAATCCGACGGCTTCAAGCTTCATCAGCACCAAATCGCGGATCATTTCCTCCGACAGATCGGTATGTTCGCGCATGGGAAAAGCCACGTTGTCGAATACCGACATGTCGGTAAACAGCGCGCCGAACTGGAACAGCATACCCATGCGGCGGCGCAGGCTGTACAGCTCCGCCTGCGACATCTCACACACCTGGTGCTTTTCCAGACGAACCCGCCCGCCGGTCGGCCGCAGCTGGCCGCCGATGCAGCGCAGCAGCGTCGTTTTACCGCAACCCGAGCCGCCCATGATGGCCACCACCTTGCCGCGCGGGATCTTCATATTGATCCCCTGCAGCACCGGTCGTCCGTCATAAGCGAAGTGAAGGTCCTCGATATCGACCAGGATGTCGTCGGACAAGATGCTTTCCCAAAACAAAAGTTTGTCGATTTTATCAGAATGCCCCGCCGTCGCCCGGAAACGACAAGGCTATAATCGGAAAAATTTCACATGGAATGTTGCGCCTTTGTCAGTTGCCAAGCCGCTCCTGCTGATTGTCGATGACGATCCCCTGATCAGCGAATCGCTCAGTTTTGCCTTCGCGCAGGAATACGACGTACTGACCAGCCATTCCCGCTCGCATGCCGGCAACCTGCTCCGGCAACTGCGCAATCCGCCGCGCCTGGCCCTGGTCGATCTCGGCCTGCCGCCCTTGCCACACCGCCCGGATGAAGGGTTTGCCCTGATCGGCGAGTTGCTGGCGCGCTATCCGGACCTGAAAATCATCGTCCTGTCCGGCCAGAGCGACAACGAAAATGCCCGCCACGCCCGCACGCTTGGCGCCGTCGAATTCGTCGCCAAGCCTTGCGACCCCGCCCGGCTGGCCGAACTGTTCCGGCAGGTCCTGCGCTTCGACGCCCCGCCATCCGGCGAAACGGCCCACGGCCTAATCGGCGAAAGCCTGCCCATGCAGCGCCTGCGCCTCCAACTCGGCCAGTACGCCAACCTTGCCTATCCGGTGCTCATCGAAGGTGAATCGGGCAGCGGCAAGGACATCGTCGCCAGCCATTACCTGCACCGCCAGACCGAACGGCACGACAAACCTTTCCTCGCCCTGAACTGCGCAGCCATATCGCCCACCCTGCTCGAACCGACCCTGTTCGGCTACGCCAAGGGCGCCTTCACCGGCGCCAACACCGCCAGGGCGGGCTATTTCGAGGATGCGGACAGCGGCACGCTGTTCCTCGACGAAATCGGCGAATTGCCGCTCGACCTGCAGCCCAAATTGCTGCGCGTCCTCGAAAACGGCGAATACCAGCGGGTCGGCGAAACCCAGACCCGCATTTCGACCGCCCGCATCATCACCGCCACCAACCGCGACCTGCGCCAGGAAATGAAGATGGGGCGCTTCCGCACTGACCTCTACCATCGCCTGTCAGTGTTTACCGTAACCGTGCCGCCTGTGCGCGAAACGGGTCTCGACCGCGTGCTGCTGCTCGAACACTTCCGCAAGAGCTGCGCCGCCGCCGTACGCGCCGAACCGTTTGCGCTAGCCCCCGATGCCCAGTCGCTGTGGCTGGACTACCCCTTTCCCGGCAACGTCCGTGAACTGCGCAACATCGTCATTCGGCTGACGGCGCGCTACGCCGGCCAGGCCGTGACGGCCGGCCAACTGAGCGCTGAGCTTGATTATCCGGATAGCGCCGTTTCTCCTGTGGCAACCACCGGTCTCGATGCATCCCAACCGGAAGATGTGCGCCAGGCCGCCCGCCAGCATCTCGAACGCGCCTCGCACCTGAATCTCGACGCCACACTCGACCTGTGGCAACGGGGCTACATCGAAGCCGCCATCGAACTGAGCGGCGGCAACATGAGCGAAGCGGCGCGCCGCCTCGGCATCAACCGCACCACCCTGTACAACCGCATGGAAGGCTGGAACCGGCAATGAGCCTTTACCTCGAGCATTTCGGCATGCGCGAACCGCCGTTCCGCATCACACCCCACACCGACTTCTTCTTCACCGGTGCCAACCGCGGCCCGACGCTCGACGCGCTGATCTACGCCATCACCCAGGACGAAGGCATCGTCAAGGTCACCGGCGAAGTGGGTAGTGGGAAGACCATGCTCTGCCGCATGCTGCTCGAACGCCTGCCTCACAACGTCGAAACCCTGTATCTGGCCAACCCGTCGCTGTCGCGCCATGAAATCCTCGGTGCCATCGCCGACGAACTGGGCATCCCGACCGACGGCAAGGCCACCCATTCTCTGACCCGTGCCCTGCAGGAGGCGCTGATCGAACGCTACGCCGAGGGCAAGCGCGTCGTGCTGCTCATCGATGAGGCGCACGCGATGCCGGCCGAATCGCTGGAAGAAATCCGCCTGCTATCGAACCTCGAGTCGAAAGCGACCAAGCTGCTGCAGATTGCGCTGTTCGCTCAACCGGAACTCGACGAACGACTGGCGGCAACCGACATGCGCCAGCTGCGCGAACGGATCACCCAGCATTTCAACCTGGCGCCCCTGAAACAGGCCGACGTCGCCGCCTATATCGAATTCCGGCTACGCACCGCCGGCTACCACGGCCCCAATCCGTTTACCGAGGAAGCTGTCCGGATGATCACCCGGATTTCCGAGGGTCTGTCCCGGCGCATCAACATCATCGCCGACAAGGCCCTACTGGCCGCCTACTCAAGCGGTAGCCACCAGGTGGACGCAGCCGAAGTGCGCACAGCCGAGCAGGATGCCCGTTTTTCCCCGCTGCAAACAAAAACCGCCTTCAAGCTCCAGCCGCTGCTGTGGGGCATTGCCGGAGCCAGCATTGCCGCCGCGCTGATCGGGATGGCCGTCACCCTGGGCCAACATCCAGCAATGCCGACCGGCAACGCCGTCGTGGCACGCCCCCCGCAGCCGCCCCAGACCAGCCCACCGACGACCAGCATCCCGCAGAGCCCGCCGCCCGCAGTAACGGCTGGCACGCCGGAGAAACTGCGCTTCGGGCCGCTCACCCGCCAGCACCTCGGGCAATACGACGAGTGGATCAAGGATGCGCCGCGCAATCATTACTTCCTGCAACTGCTGGCCACCGACGCATCGCACACCGGCGAAGTCGAAGGTTTCCTCGCCCGCGCCATCGACGCCATCGAACCGGCGCACATCCGGGTCTATCGCTCCAGCCTGTCCGGCCGCGACCGGATCGGCGTGATTTATGGCGATTTCGCGAGCCGGGAAGAGGCGGTGGCCGCCATGCAAGCCCTGCCCGAATCGATCAAGACCATCCAACCTTTCCCCCGACAAGTGAGCAAGCTGCATTAGGGGCATCCCTGGCAAGCTTCAGATAACGTGCTAGCATCGTGCGATAACTACAGATATGCGACTACACCGTTCAGACAAGGCATGACCCGATGAAAATCGGATTTACCGTTACCACGCTCGCCGCCATCCTGATTGCCGCCTGCTCGGCGCCCATGCCGCGCGAGCCGCTGAAAGGGCACCTGAACAACGACAACACGCCGGCCGCCACCGCCGGCAGCATCCCGGCCCCGGTCCAGCAGACCCTGGCCCTCCCCAAGCCGCGCCCGACACGCAAGGCCGAGACCTACAGCGTGGTGGTCAACAACGTGCCGGTCCGCGACCTGCTGTTCGCGCTGGCCCGCGACGCCAAGGTCAATGTTGACATCCACCCCGGCATCAGCGGCAACGTCACGCTGAACGCCATCGACCAGACCCTGCCGCAACTGCTGACCCGCATCGCCAAGCAGGTCGACATGCGCTTCGAACTGGACGGCCCGAACCTCGCCGTGATGCCCGACTCGCCCTTTCTGAAGCACTACAAGGTCGATTACGTCAATATGGCCCGCAACGTCACGGGCGCGATATCGGCCAATACGCAGATCGCCACCGGCGTGCCGACCGGCGGCAGCGGCGCGCCGGCAGTCGGTACGACGGGCGGCAACGTTTCCAATACCCGCATCGAAAACGTCTCCAAGAACCAGTTCTGGGAATCGCTCGAGAAGAACATCAAGGACATCCTGCGCGAAACCGACAAGGTCCTGCCCGAAGGGTCGAGCGAAACCAGCTACGAGCAGAACAACGAGCAGTCGGCGAGCGGCGCCGCAGCCCTGCCGCAAACCGGCCGCCGCGCCGCGCAGTCCATCGCCAATGCCCTGCAGACCAACCCGGCGCCCAGTTCGGCCAGCCAGGGAACCGGTACCACCGTCGTCCGCCACAGCACCTTCCGCGAAGCGGCATCCGTCATCATGAATGCCGAAACCGGCGTCATCACCGTCCGCGCCACCCAGCGCCAGCATGACCGGATCCAGGAATTTGTGGACCGCGTGATGAACTCGGCCCGCCGGCAGGTGCTGATCGAGACGACCATCGTTGAAGTGACCCTGAACGATGGTTACCAGCAAGGCATAGACTGGACCAAGATGACCAGCGGCGGGCTTTTCCAGTTCTTCGGCAACACGCTGACGACCACGGCCAAGAACCTGAGTTACACCGGCGGCGACCCGACCGCCGCCATCACCATGCTCAGCCAGTTCGGCACGACCAAGGTGCTGTCCAGTCCGCGGCTGTCGGTCATGAACAACCAGACGGCGCTGCTCAAGGTGGTCGAGAACATCGTCTTCTTCAACGTCAAATCCGAATTGGCCATTGCCAACACCAATCTGGTCGGCGGAACGCCCATCCGCTCCTACACGACGACGCCGCAAACCGTCAGCGTCGGCCTGGTGATGAGCGTTACGCCGCAGATCAGCGACAGCGATGTCGTCACCCTGAACGTGCGCCCCACCATCACGGCGCTGGGGGCATTCATCCAGGACCCCAATCCCGACCTGAATGGCTTGAACAAGGTCCCGCAGATCCGGACCCGCGAAATCGAGTCGGTCATGCGCGTCAGCAGCGGCAATACCGCCGTCCTGGGCGGCCTCATGGAAGACAAGATCGACTATCAGAACCAGCGGGTACCGGTCGTCAGCCAGATCCCCATTCTCGGCGAGGTCGCCAACAACCGGAACAATCTGGGCAGGAAAACGGAACTGGTGGTCTTCCTCCGCCCCGTCGTCATCAAGGATGCCAGCCTAGACGGCGACTATGCTCCGCTGAAGGGCTACCTGCCGGGTGACAATTTCTTCGTCCAGCCAAATGAAGCCCAGCCCTTCAACATCGTCCCGAGCCGCTGAGAGCCGCGCATGAGCCTGTTGATGGATGCCCTGAAACGGGCCGAAACCGCCAAGCAGGAGGCGGCCCGCGCCCAGTTCGGCATTGCGCCGGCAACACCGACCGAACCGGTGCTCAGCCTGGAACCGCGAACCGGCGCCGCACCGGGGGCCGCGGCAAATCCCTTGCCGGATCTCGCCAACCATATCGATGCCGTCGACGCCGATCTGGCCGGCACCCCGCTCTCACCGGGCGCCCCGGCCAGTAGCCCGTCCCTGGCCAAAGAAACCCTCACCCTGCAGCCGGCCGAGCCAAGCGCACGGGAGACCGTGCGCAACGCCTTTGCCGCCAAGCAACAGACCGCAGCCAACAGGCCGTCCCGCCTGCCGCTCTGGCTGGCCATCGGCACCCTCAGCATTGCCGGCCTCGGCATTGGCGGCTACGTCTGGTACCAACTGAACGCCATGAATCGCGGCACGCTGGCGGCCAATACACCGTATATTCCCCCGCCCCCCGTGCCGCAGCCGGCGCCGCCAGCCCCTGCCGCGTCTGCGCAGCCCCCCGTCGCCCAGCCGGCACGCCCGGACGAGACGGCACTTTTCGCGCCGCGCCGGGAGCCTCCCCCCGCCCACCCAGCCGTGACTGATGCCGACGCCCCCAACGCCATCCGGCTGACCCGCACCCGCCCCGAAGTCGATCCCGGCCTGGCGCATGGGCAGACCAGCCTGCAACGCGGCGACATCGAAGTGGCGCGCCGCGACTTCGAGCAGGTCGTCCAGCGCGCCCCGAACAATACCGACGCCTTGCTGGCGCTGGCCGCCATCGCCCAGCGCCAGGGACGTGCAACCGATGCCGAGGCGCTGCGCCAGCGCGCGCTGGTCGCCAATCCAAGCGATCCGGCCACCCAAGCGGCCGCCCTCAGTGGCAGCGCGGCGGAGGCTGATCCGCAAAACACCGAGAGCCGCCTGAAGAGCCTGCTTTCGGCGCAACCGGAATCGGCGGCCCTCAATTTCGCCCTGGGCAACCTGTATTCGCGGCAGAACCGCTGGCCGGAAGCGCAACAGGTCTATTTCAACGCGGTCGCTACCGAAAGCGATAATCCAGACTACCTGTTCAACCTGGCGGTCAGCCTCGATCATCTGCGCCAGCCGCGTCTGGCTGCCCAGCATTACCGCATGGCGCTGGAAGCTGCCACGCGCCGGCCGGCAGCGTTCGATCGCGCCAGGGTCGAGAAACGCCTGAGCGAATTGCTGGCGGAGCCGGCACGCTGAACCGAGCATGAGCACATCCGCCCTCCAGCGCCGGCCGCTCGGCCAGATCCTGATTTCCGAAGGCATCCTGTCGGAAGACCAGTTGCGCATCGCGCTGCTCGAGCAGATGAAGCAGAACCAGCCGATCGGCAAATTGCTGGTGTCGCTCGGCTTCGTCACTGAGGCAACGCTGCGTCAGGCACTGTCGGAAAGCCTGGGCAAGCAGAGCATCGACCTGCGCAATGCTGTCGTTGACCCGCTGGCGCTCAAACGGGTGCCGCGCGAGCTGGCCAAGCGCCACCACCTGTTGCCGCTCGACTACGACGTCCATAACCGGCGGCTGGCATTGGCCATTTCGGACGTCAACGACATCGTCGGCCTCGACCGGGTACGTGCCCAACTCGAGGAAGGCACCGAGATCGAGACCCTGCTCGCCGGCGAATCGGAAATCGACCACGCCATCGACCAGTACTACGGCCACGAACTGTCGATCGACGGCATCCTGCACGAAATCGAGACCGGCGAAATCGACTGGCACAGTCTGTCGGCCGCCGACAACGAATACAGCCAGCCGGTCGTCCGCCTGATCGATTCGATCCTGACCGACGCCGTGAAACGCGAGGCGTCGGACATCCACTTCGAGCCGGAAGCCAACTTCCTCCGCATCCGCTACCGCATCGACGGCATGTTGCGCCAGATCCGCGCCCTGCATAAATCCTACTGGCCGGCGATGACCGTGCGCATCAAGGTGCTGTCCGGCATGAACATCGCCGAAATGCGTGCCCCGCAGGATGGCCGCATCGGCCTGACGGTGTCGGGGCGGCCGATCGACTTCCGCGTCGCCAGCCAGCCGACCATCCATGGCGAAAACATCGTGCTACGCATCCTCGACCGCCAGAAGGGCATCGTGCCGCTCGAGGAACTGGGCCTGACCGAGGAGCACCTGCACCAGCTGAAACTGATGATCTCCCGGCCGGAAGGTATCATCCTGGTTACCGGCCCGACCGGCAGCGGCAAGACGACGACGCTGTATTCGGTGCTGAACCATATCAATTCCGAGGGAATCCACATCATGACCCTCGAAGATCCGGTCGAATACCCGATGGCCATGGTGCGCCAAACCTCGGTGGCCGAAGCGGCTAAACTCGATTTCGCCAACGGCATCCGCTCGATGATGCGCCAGGATCCCGACGTCATCCTGGTCGGCGAGGTGCGCGATGCCGAAACCGCCGAGATGGCCTTCCGCGCCGCGATGACCGGCCACCAGGTGTATACGACCCTGCACACAAACTCGGCCATCGGCGCCGTGCCGCGCCTGCTCGACATCGGCGTGCTGCCCGACATCCTCGCCGGCAACATCATCGGCATCATCGCCCAGCGCCTGATCCGCCGCCTGTGCGGGCATTGCAAGACGCCCTACCATGCCGAACCGCACGAGATCCGCCTGCTCGGCCCGCTCGGAGAAGGTCCGCATCCGGTGCTGTTCCGCCCGACCGGCTGCGAACTGTGCGATTTCCAGGGCTATCGTGGCCGGGTCGCCATCATGGAGCTGTTGCGTATCGATAGCGGCATCGACGAATTGATCGCCCTCCGGTCGACCACGCATGAAATCCGCAACCGTGCCGTGTTGCAAGGCTTCAAGACGCTGGCTGACGACGGCATGCAGCGCGTCCTCGACGGCGTGACCTCGCTGGAGGAACTGGCCCGCGTCGTCGACCTGACCGACAGGATGTAGGCAGGCCATGCTCTTCGACTACAAGGCGGTCAGCGCGGAAGGTCGAATGACTTACGGGCGGCTAGATGCGATCAACCTGATCGACCTCGAAATGCGCCTCAAGCGCATGAATCTCGACCTGGTCACCGGCAATCCAATCCAGCAGCGCACGCTGTTCGGCCAGCGCGGCGTACCGCGTCCGGAACTGATCAACTTCTGCTTTCACCTCGAACAGCTGACCCGGGCCGGCGTGCCCATACTCGAGGGGCTGACCGACCTGCGCGACTCCATCGAGCATCCGCGCTTTCGCGAGGTGATGGCCGGCATGATCGAAAGCATCGAAGGCGGCCAGACGCTATCGCAGGCCATGGCCGCGCACCCGGATATCTTCAGCCAGGTCTTCAGCAACCTGATCCGCGCCGGGGAGTCGAGCGGCCAGCTGCCTGACGTGCTGGCCAGCCTGAGCGAATCCCTGAAATGGGAGGACGAGCTGGCGTCGCATACCAAGAAGCTGCTGATTTACCCGGCTTTCGTCGCCAGCATCGTGTTGACCGCCACCTTCTTCCTGATGGTGTACATGGTTCCGCAGCTGAAGATTTTTGTGCGCAACATGGGGCAGGCCCTGCCCCCGCATACGCAGCTGCTGTTTTTCGTTTCCGACCTGCTGGTCGGTTACTGGTACCTGTTCCTGGCCACGCCGGTCGTCGCTTTCCTGGTCGGGCTGCAACTGGTGCGTACCAACCCGCTGGCCCGCCTGCGTTTCGACGGCATCAAGCTGCGCCTCCCAGTCGTCGGGCCGATCCTGAAAAAAATCATCCTGTCGCGCTTCGCCAGCACCTTCGCCATGCTCTACGCGTCGGGGATCCCGGTCCTCGAATCGATCCGCACCACCCAGCACATCGTCGGCAACCACGTCATTCGCCGCGGGCTAGAGCGCGTCGAGCAATCGATCCGCGAGGGCCACAACGTGGCGGGCGCCTTCCACGACGTCGGCCTATTCCCGCCCCTCGTCATCCGCATGTTGCGCATCGGGGAAAGCACCGGCGGCCTCGACAAGGCGCTGCTCAACGTCAGTTACTTCTACAACCGCGACGTCAAGGAATCGGTCGGCAAGGCCCAGGCCCTGATCGAACCGATGCTGACCCTGTTCATGGGCGCCCTGCTCGGCTGGATCATGCTGTCGGTCATCGGCCCGATCTACGACGTGATCAGTAAAATCAAGACGTGAAAACCCGCCTCCTCTACCTCAATACCCACCGCCTCTTTGCCTATGCCTGGCAGCAGGGCAATTTGCTGGCGGAAGGCGTTTTCGACAACGACGAGGAAGGCCTGCGCGAGTTTTCGCAATATCTCGATGCTCGCCACAGCGACCGTTTCGCCCTGCTCGCTAACGTCGCCGAAGAAGGCCATGCCTACGAAACGATCCCCTTCCTGCACGGGCCGGATCGCCAGGCGCTGATCAGCCGCAAAATCGGCCAGCATTTCCAGGGCACCTCACTGGCCACCGCCATTTCGCTGGGCTACGAAAAGACCCAGCGCAAGAACGAGAAACTGCTTTTCGCCGCCCTCACCAACCCCGGTCATTTCGAACCGTGGCTGCAACGACTGGGCAGCGCCGAGATAGCGCTCTCCGGCATCTACAGCGTGGCCCAGCTGGGCGGCCGATTATTGAAAAAACTGGGGCTGGGCGGCGGCCGCTGCCTGCTGCTCAGCATGCAGGATCATTCGATTCGCTCGAGCTACCTGGTTGACAGCCAAGCCCATTTTTCCCGCATGGCGCCCTTGACCGACAGCAGCATCGCGGGAATCGCCAGCACCTTTGCGGCCGAGTCCGGCAAACTCCATCAATACCTGATCGGCCAGCGCCTGATCGGTCGCGACGAAGCCTTGCCAGTCTTCATTGTCGCCCATCCGCTGACGCTCCCGGCCATCGAAAAAGCCTGCCCCGACCGCGGCCAGCTCAGTTTCCGCCTCATCGACAGCCATACCGCCGCCGCCAAGCTCTCGCTGCACACGGTCCCCGATGATAATCGCTGCGACCTGCTGTTCATGCATCTGCTGGCCATCGCCACCCCGGCGCAGCAATTCGGCAGCGAAATCCACCGCCGTCATTTCCGCCTGTCGCAGTTGCGCAACGGACTCCTGGCCGCCGGCTTCATCGCCGTGCTGGGCAGTGTGCTGTATTCGGCCAAACAGACTTATGACGCGCACGAGCGGCGCGAAGAAGCCCGCGTCCTGGCGATGAGCGATGCTGACTTGAGCCGGCGTTACCGCGAAACGGCCAGCACGCTGCCGCAGCTCGATATCGATAACGATACCTTGCGCCAGTTGACGACACGTTATACCGAACTGAGCCGCCAGCAGCGCCAGCCCGGCCCAGCTTTCGCGAGGGTCAGTCAGGCCCTCGACCGCATTCCGGCGATCAACCTCGAAGGGATCGAATGGAAGAACGATGGCGCCTATGACCCGGCGAAAGAGCCTGACATGCGCGAAGTCACCATCGTGCGGGGTTCGATCAATCTGCCACAGGCGGAACCCCGCAAGGTGCTCGGAGTTTTCGACAACTTTGTCGATATCCTGCGCAGCCAGCCCGATATGTCGGTCAATGTGCAGCAACGGCCGTTCGACATCGAATCGGGCAGCGCCCTGCGCGGCGGCGACGGACAGGAGGAGGCGGCAAAGCCGCGTCAGTTCGTGGTCGAAATCGCCCGGAGGCAAGCACCATGAAGCTGACCAGGCGCGATTTCCAGAAGCTGCTTGTTCCCATCGTCGCAACCCTGATGCTTTTTGGCGCAGCAGGGGCTCTGGCCTGGTGGACGCAGACCGACGCCGAGCAGGCCGGCCAGGAACGCAACCGGGCGGCCGAAGCCAAATCCCGCATCGAAATGCGCCTGCGCCAGTTTCACAGCGAGGAACGTGATCTCCAGGAACGCAGTCAGCTCTTGCAGCGCCTCCAGGACTCCGGCGTGCTGGGAGAGGAACGGCGGCTGGACTGGATGGAGCAGTTGCGCAACACGCAGCGCGACCTGGGCATTCCAGGCATGAAATACGAATTCTCCGCCCAGGTACCCCTCAACAAAAACACCCCGGCCGGCTACGCCTGGTTCAACAGCCCGCTACGCCTGCAATTGCGGCTGCTGCACGAAGGCGATCTGCTCAATACCCTCGGCCGGATTCAGCAGGATGCCAAGGCGCTGGTGATTGTCCGCTCGTGCAAGTTGCTCCCGCTCCCAGCTTCGACCGAGCGTCGCGAAATGACCGCTCGGCTGAGCGCCGATTGCGAACTCGACTGGCTGACCGCCCGGCGGCCAATAGGAAGGAACTGACCGTGTGGCGCGTCATCCTGACCCTCCTGCTGACTCTTTCCAACGCTGTCGCCCAAGCCGACAGTGCACCGCTCGGCCGCCTCTTTTTCGATGCCGACCAACGCGCCATCCTCGACCAGCAACGCCAGCGCAACCCGTGGTTCGGGCAGCAAAACGACAATACCGAAACCGGCCAGACCTTCAACGGCGAAGTACGCAGCAGCAGCGGCCGCCGCACCCGCTGGATCAACGGCGAAGCGGACTGGAACACTGGCAGCCCGGCACCTCGAGTACCGGTGGGGAATACGTACTATCCGGAAAGCGGGCAGAGCGTTAGTCTGTTGGGCGGCGGACGGATCGTCGTGCGGCCGGCGCGCCCGATGCCTTGACCATGACGACCACCCTGCGTTCGCAAGTCGGCAGCGCACTGCTCATGCTGCTTTTCCTGATCGTCGGGATCGGCACCACCCTGTTGTTGTCGTCGCTCTCTCCAGGGCAGCAGCAGCGGGAACAGAACAGCCGGACGCAGGCCGCCCTGCGCCAGGCCAAGGAAGCTCTGATCGCCTGGTCGGTTACTCACAAATCCATTCCTGGCCGGCTACCATGCCCCGAAGACATTACAACCATCGGCACACCAACCGAGGGCAAGGCTCTGAGTAACTGCACCAGTCCTAGCATCTTGATTGGCCGCATTGCTTGGCGTGACCTGGGCCTGTCGGAGCCGCGCGACGGCACCGGTGAACAGCTCTGGTATGTTCTTTCCCCGGGTTTCCGTAGCACTCCGCCGGTGGGCAGTGCCGGTGTTGCAAACGGACAACTCCAGCTCGATGGCACCTATAACGGCATCGCTGCGCTGATCATCGCGCCCGGTACCCCACTGCCCGGCCAAACGCGCACACCACCCAGCATCGCTTCGCCGCCGGCCAGCGTCAATTATCTGGACCTGGGCAATGCCACCGGCCCAGCTTTCGTCAACAACGGCCCCGCAGCTACTTTCAACGATCAAGTCATCACCATCACCACCCAGGAATTGCTCCAGGCCTTGAGTTCCCGGGTATTGGCCGAGATTCGCGGAGCCTTTGACGTCCAAAACGGTTTGCGTCGCTACTACAATGACAACGGCAGCTTCCCGCCCGCCGGAACGCCATTGGACAACCTGAATTTCGATAACACAACACGAAGCTGGCTCGCCCCGACCGCCAACCCCGGACTGTGGTTTTCGCTGGTCGGCTACACCACTCCGTCACCGACCACCGCCCAACTTACCCTGGGCACCCTAACGCTGAAAGTGATTCCGTGCACGGCCGCCCCCTGCCCCTGATTCGACGAGCGAACCGTGGCTTCACGCTAATCGAACTGGCCATCGTCCTAATCATCGTCGCGCTGCTTTCCGGAGGATTGATGATGACGGTGAGCGCCCAGATGGAGCGGATCGCCACATCGGATACCCAACGCCGCCTGGATGAAGCGCGTGATGCCCTGCTCGGATTTGCCGCTGCCAATGGGCGCCTGCCCTGCCCCGCCGTTGGTGGAGCGACCGGTATCGAAGGACCGCTAGGTGGCGGCGTCTGCAGCAACAACTGGGATGGCTTCCTGCCGGCGATCACGCTCGGCATCGGCCCGACCAACGACAATGGCTATGCGCTCGATGGCTGGGGTAATCCAATCCGCTATGCCATTACCACCTACAATAACAGTGCGTATTGCCCCGGCCACGTATTTGCCACAGCCAACTGCATCAAGGCAGTATGGAACGGAGGCATTTCATTGGGTAACGCGCCGGATCTTCGTATTTGCAACACGGCCACAGGCATGACCGGAACAGGCGCTACGGCCAGTTGCGCGACTGGCAGCGAATTGGCTAATAACGCGGTGGCAGTCGTTTTTTCCCGAGGCAGGAACGGAGCATCTCCACCTGCAAGCAGCGATGAAATTGCAAATGGCGATGCAGATCGCGCCTTTGTCTCGCACCCCCCCATCCCATCCGGCCCCAACGAGTTTGACGATCTGGTGATCTGGCTTTCCCCCAACATCCTCTACAACCGCATGATTGCCGCCGGCCGTCTGCCCTGATTGCGCTCCGCCGCGCCTTATTGACCTGCGCCACCACGACTGCCAAACTGCTTATCCAGCCCTTATAAGCCACACCGGCTAGTCATTTCGTGAGTCTGCACTCCACCATCGTTTCCCTGCGCAGCGGCGGCATTCTGCCGACAGATGACGCCGAAATGCGCCTGAAGAAATCGCTGCTGGTTTTCGCCACCGGCCTGTTCTGCACCGGGTCGATGCTGTGGCTGTTCCTGTACGGTCAGATGGGTCCCCAGTTCTCGGCGACGCCTCCGTTTGTCTTTCAATTGCTGCTCGTCGCCAATCTGATCTATTTCATGCGCAGCGGCAATTTCGACTGGTTTCGCGTCACCCAGCTGTCGATTTTCCTGTTCGCCCCCTTCGTCGTGCAATGGAGTATCGGTAACTTCATCACCGCTAGCGGAACGAGCCTGTGGGGCTTGCTGGCGCCGATCGGGGCGGTGCTGCTGTGCGGGCCGCGGGAATCGATTGCCTGGTTTATCGCCTACATCTTCCTGACCGCGCTGTCGGGCTTCTTCGACTATTACCTGGCGGGGACGCCGGCGAGCAATACCCACAAGGTTTCGACCGAAACCAGCGTCTTTTTCTTTGCGCTCAATTTCGCCGCGATTTCCAGTATCGTCTATCTGCTGCTGAACTACGCCATCGTCGAAAAGGGCAAGCTGCAGGCCAGCCTGCAGGAAACCCACCGCTTGCTGCAGGTCGAACAGGACCGTTCGGAACGCCTGCTCCTCAACATCCTGCCCGGCCCCATCGCCGAACGGCTGAAACACGATAGCCAGGCCATCGCTGACGGTTTTGCAGAGGTCACAGTGATGTTTGTCGATATCGTCAATTTCACCCGCCTGGCCGAAGGCATGACCCCACAGCAGGTCTTTGCCATGCTCAACCGGATTTTCTCGTCCTTCGACGAACTGGCCGACCAGTACGGCATGGAAAAAATCAAGACCATCGGCGATGCCTACATGGTCGCCGGCGGGCTGAACGACGGATCAGATAACTTCACCCGTTCCATCGCCGAGCTGGCGATCGCCATGCGCGACTTGCTGCACCGCGACTTCACGGTCAACGCCATGCAGTTGAACGTGCGAATCGGCATCGGCACCGGCCCGGTTGTCGCCGGCGTGGTTGGCAAGAAGAAATTTATCTACGACCTGTGGGGCGACACCGTCAATCTGGCCAGTCGGATCACCAGTGAAGGGACGCCAGGCATGATCCACGTCGACACCAATACCTATCGACGCTTGGCCAGTGAATTCGAATTCGCCCCGGCCGTGGAGATTTATCTGAAGGGCAAGGGCAATACCCACGTTTATCGTCTGGACGGTCTCAAGTCGCTGGCAGCGGCCTAAGCGGCGACAGGACGAAACGCACCAGACCGGCGCGATTTTCGGCCAGCGCCAGCCGATAGTCCAGGCTGTCGGCCTGGCGGGCGGCATGGTAAAGGCCGATGCCAAGGCCGTCGTTGGAGGGCACCGGTTCGCTAAGCAGGGTCTTGGCCAAAGCTTGCGGAATTGCCGAGCCGTTATCCGAGACGGCCAGACTGGCGCCGTCAAAAATCACCGCAATGGGCAAGCCGGGTTCACGCTGGCGCTTGGCCAGGGAATTCTGCAACAGGTTCTCGGCCACGCTGTCGAAAAGCGCCCGCGGCACCGCCGGGCCGGCCTGCGGAGTGCCTTGCCACGCAATCCCGGCGTGGGCATAGCGATCCTGTAAGCGACGCCACCATAATTCGGCCTCGATCGTTTCGGAATCGTCGGCCTGCGGCGACTGCAACTTGTCCAGGGTTGATTTCAGCCGGTCGGCAATCTGCGGCAACTGGCGGCGCAGCAGCCCGGCCACTTCGGCCGGATCGCCCGGTTGAGTAGCCGCGTAACATAGGACCTGCAGGGATTGCAGCAGATTCTTCACGTCATGGGTGACCCTTGCCCCGGTTTCGTAGATGGCCTGGGCATAGCCCAGTTGCTGCAACTGCTGACTCTGACGCTTGACCAGGTAGAACTCGACGGCGAGGCGCAACAGCCATTCGACGTGCCAGCGCAGCGCCGGCGACGGCACATGGCGAAAATGCACCGTCAAGGTCAATTCACCGGCCACGCAAACATGCCGGTGCGGCGACGACTCGCCAACCTCCCCGTAACCATCGCTCATCTGCCAAGAAATGCCGAGCACCCACGGCGTGGCCGCCAGGCGTTGCATTGCGGCCGTGAGAAAACGAGCCGGATCGGCATTCTTTTCGCTCTCTTCCGACAGATGAACCAGCCATTGCTCGAGCGGCATGCCCAACGACAGCAGATAGTGTGAAATCGCTGAGCCTATCCCCGAGAAGCCGGCCCGCGGATTCCACGCCCAGGCCACAAGCAGCAAGGCGCCGGCCACGCTCATCGACGTTTTGAACAGGGATTCGACATAGCCGGCACCGCCGATCGGCATATAGGCCAGCGCGCCCAGCACCAGCACCGACATAACCAGGAAGACCAGCATTCCGTAAAACAGGTCGAAGGCTTCACCGGATTTCCTCCGCGGCGCCCTGGCCGGGAAGAGCAGCAAAGCCGGCAAGGCCATGGGCATGAAAACAGCCAGGGAATGCCGCAGAGCGGAATCTATCTGGGCGGCAGGAGAAATTTCCGGCACGACGCCAAGGACAGCAAGCCCGATCAGATAGCCGAAAGCCAGCAGGTATCCCGCCCGCTCGCTGCGCTGTTCGGTCCCCACGGCACGGCCGCCAATGGTTGCAGCCAGGACGCCACACCAGACCAGCAGCAACCAGGGGCCAAGCAGCACGGTCGACAACAGCGCGGCGCCCAGCAGCACGCTTGCCTGGCGTCCGTTGATCCGCTGCTCGCCGGCGACGAAGGGCTGCCAGATCAGAAACAGGCCGAGCGCGGCCAGCCACAAGAGGCGAACCGCCGGCACCTGCCAGCCCCCGAAAGCCAATGCGTGCACCATCAACAGATGACTGGTCAACAATAAATGCGGCCAATTCGCCAGCCGCTTTCCCCAGGTTCGACCGAACCCGGCGTTCATCTTTCCGACACCCTGTCCATATTTCGACACTTGCAAGCCAGTTTCTCGCCTCAGATTATCAAATTCAGCCCAAAAATCATGGGCATACTTATTGCTGTACGTTGACAAAAACCATATGCCGGAGCATGCCATGAAAAATCAACAAAAGGGCTTCACCCTGGTCGAAATCGCCATCGTACTGGTGATTATCGGCCTGCTGCTGGGAGGAGTCCTGAAGGGTCAGGAGTTGATCAACAGCGCCAAGGTTAAAAATCTGGCCAACGACTTCCGTACCATTCCCGTGTTTATTTACGGTTATCAGGACAAATTCAAGCGCCTACCTGGCGATGATCTCAATGCCGACACTCGCTTTACTGGTGGCAAAAAGGCAAGCGCTACCGGGCAAACAGTAGGTAACGGAATCATCGAGGGCACCTGGAATTCCACCGACGTCACCAGCGAAAATGTACTGTTCTGGCAGCATGTGCGCTTGGCCGGTTTAGCTCCCGGCTCAACCGATTTCACAAGCGCCGCAACTGCCAGCCTGCCTTCAAACGCAGAAGGAGGTACTGTTGGCATTCAAATGAGCACACCGATCAAAGGCATGAGTGGGACTTACTACATTTGTTCATCGGGTATCAACAACAAATTAGCCCAGCAGTTAGATACCACTCTCGATGATGGCGCAGGCGACAAGGGAACCGTACGCGCCCAATCCGGGAATACGACGGACTCCACCAAAGATGGTGAAACCTACACTGACGGCAAGAGCTATGTCGTTTGTCTCGCCTTCTAATATTTCTTCTAAGCCCTAAAGCCCGCCTTAGCGGGCTTTTTCATTTCTGCAGCAAGCGCTCCTCGGCGGCGCTCACCGCCTCCGGCAAACCGAGCACAACGACGACATCGCCTTCCTCGAGCAGTGTCTCCGGCGCCGGCTCGAGTGCCCGGATGCCACGACGGCGTATAGCGCTGACTTCGCAGCCCAGGTTGTCCAAGTCCAGATCATCCAGCGTCCGACCCACCGCTGCCGCTCCGGCGCCCAGCAGAACCGAGTGCATGCGTGGCTGGTGTTCGTCTTCCTCGTCGTGATCGCGGTCGGTGATGCCGCGATAGAAGCCGCGCAACAGACTGTAGCGCTGAGAACGGGTCTGGCGGATACGCTTGAGCACGCGATTGATCGGCACGCCGACCAGCACCAGCGCGTGTGATGCCAGCATCAGGCTGGCCTCCAGCGCTTCCGGCACCACTTCGGCCGCTCCGGCTTTGGTCAGGCGGTCCATGTCGCGCTCGTCTGCCGTACGCACGATCACCGGCAGGTCATGGCGCAGTTCCTGGACGTGGTGCAGGATTTTTTCGGAGAGCGCGGTATCGCTGACGGTGACTATGACCACACTGGCCCGCATCAGACCGGCCGCCATCAGCGCCTCCTTACGTCCTGCATCGCCATAGACGACGTTTTCGCCGCCGGTCGAGGCTTCATGTACGCGGTCCGGATCGACGTCTAGCGCCACGTAATTGATATCCTCCTGCCCCAGGAAGCGAGCCAGGTATTGGCCGTTGCGGCCGAACCCGCACAGGATCGCATGCTTTTCCGAACCCATCGACTGGGCGGCGATGCGGGTCAGCTGCATCGAGCGCATCAGCCATTCGCTGGCCACGAAGCGGACGACAATGCGCTCGCTGTACTGGACGATGAAGGGCGCGATGAGCATCGACAAGACCAGAGATGTCAGCGCGACCTGCTGGATTTCCCGCGGCATGCGCATGACTTCGCCGAGCAGCACGAAGCCGAATTCGCCACCGGCACACAGCCACAGCGCAGAGCGGATGGCATTGCCGGGAGAGGCGCCGAGCCGCCACGACAGCAGCCCGACCGTCAGCGCCTTAACCAGCAACAGCGCAGCCACGGCGAGCAATACCTGCCACCACAGGCCGACCAGGATGTGCAGGTCGAGTTTCACCCCGATGGTCACGAAGAATAGGCCCATCAGCACGTCGCGAAAGGGCTTGATGTCCTCCTCGACCTGAAACTTGTATTCCGTTTCCGAAATCAGCATGCCGGCGACGAATGCGCCCAGAGCCAGCGACAAACCGGCCAGTTCGGTGATGGTAGCCAGGCTGAGCGTGATCAGCAGCACGTTGAGGATGAAAACCTCCGACGACTTGGCGCGGGCGACGAAGTGAAACCACTTGCGCATCAGGCGCTGGCCGAATACCAGAATGAGCGCCAGCACGACCACCGCCTTGACCAGGGCGACGGCCAGCAGCGCCGCCAGTTTTTCCGGCGGCTGGGTCAGCGACGGGATGATGACCAGCAACGGCACCACTGCCAGGTCCTGGAACAGCAGCACGCCCATGATTTCGCGGCCGTGCGCCGAATCGAGCTGCATGCGCTCGGCGAGCAGCTTGGTAATCACCGCCGTCGACGACATGGCGAACACGCCGCCGAGGGCGATGCCGAGTTGCCAGCTGACTCCGAAGAGCATGATCAGCCCGGCGATCAGCGCCATGGTGATGCCCACCTGCAGCAGGCCCAGGCCGAAGACGATGCGCTTCATCGAAAACAGCTTGGGCAGTGAAAATTCCAGGCCGATCGAGAACATCAGGAAAACGACGCCGAACTCGGCCAGCGATTCCGCCCGGTGCATGTCATTCATCAGGTTCAGGGCATGCGGCCCGATCACGCTGCCGACGAACAGGTAGCCGAGCACCGGCGGCAGGTTGAAGCGCCGGAAAATCACCACGGCCAGGACCGAGGCGCCAAGCAGCAACAGGACGAGAGAAAGTGCGCTCAAGGGCCGTTTTCGCGATTCAGGTATACTTCCCGCATCTTAACCGCAGCCCCGCCATGAACCCAAGCCTTAACGCTCATCGCTTTTCGCCGGAACGCGCTCTGGAACTCGGTCGCCAGACCCTGAACATCGAAGCGGCCGCAGTGGAGGCCCTGCAAGGGCGACTCGATGGCGATTTCTCCCGCGCCGTCGAGCTGATCCTCAATTGCCACGGCCGTCTGATCGTCAGCGGCATGGGCAAATCCGGGCACATCGCGCGCAAGATTGCGGCAACCATGGCAAGTACCGGCACCCCGGCCTATTTCGTCCATCCGGCCGAAGCCAGCCATGGCGACCTGGGCATGATCACCCGCGACGACGTGCTGCTCGCCCTGTCCAATTCCGGCGAATCGGGCGAATTGCTCAGCATCCTGCCGGCACTGAAGCGCCAGGGCGCCCGCATCATCGCGATGACCGGCGTGCCGACCTCTACGCTGGCGCGCGAAGCCGACATCCATCTCGATGCCGGCGTCGCTCAGGAAGCCTGCCCGCACAACCTGGCGCCGACAGCCAGCACTACCGCCGCGCTAGCACTGGGCGATGCCCTGGCCGTTGCGCTGCTCGACGCCCGCGGCTTCGGCCCCGAGGATTTCGCCCGCTCGCACCCCGGCGGCTCGCTTGGTCGCCGCCTGCTCACCCACGTCCGCGACGTGATGCGCGCCGACGACCGCGTACCCGCCGTGGCACCGACTGCCAGCATCACCGACGCCATCATCGCCATGTCGCGCGGCGGCCTCGGCCTGGTGGCGATCACCGATCCGGCCAACACAGTGCTCGGCATCTTCACCGACGGCGACCTGCGCCGTGCCTTCGAAAAGCGCATCGACCTGCAGCAAGGCGACATCGCCACGGTCATGCACCCCAATCCGCGCACTATCGGTCCCGACCGCCTCGCCGTCGAAGCCGTGGAAATGATGGAACGCCTGCGCATCAACGCCCTGCTCGTCGTCGATGCCGACAACCACCTGATCGGCGCCCTCAACATGCACGATCTATTCACCGCCAAGGTCATCTGATGGACGCCCAAACCCGCGCCACCCGTATCAAGCTCATCGCCTTCGACATCGACGGGGTGATGACCGACGGCGGCCTGCACTATTCCGACGACGGCCACGAATTCAAGACCTTCAACGTCCAGGACGGCCTTGGCATCGTGCTGCTCAAACGCGTCGGCATCGAGGTCGCCATCATCACCGGGCGCAATTCCGGCGTCGTTTCCCACCGCGCCGCCGATCTCGGCGTCACGCACGTCTATCAGGGCGTCGGCAACAAGCGGGACGTCGCCGCCAAGCTGCTCGACAAGCTGGGCCTGGACTGGTCGGAACTCGCCTTCATGGGCGACGATCTGATCGATCTGCCAGCCATGGCGCACGCCGGACTCACCATTGCGCCGGCCAACGCCCGGCCCATCGTCAAGGAACGCGTCCATACCATCACCGCAGCGGCCGGCGGCCAGGGGGCCGTGCGCGAAGCCATCGAATTCATTCTCGCCGCTCAGGGCAAGCTCGAAGAAGCCTTCGCGCCCTACCTCGACCCGCAATGAAGCACTGGCCCAGCCAACTCTTCCCCATCATTATCCTGTCCGTGCTGGCCACGCTGACTTTCTGGCTGCAAAGCGCCACCGAGCCGGGTAATGACAAGCACGACGGCAAGTTCCGCCACGATCCGGACGGCATTGCCGAAAACTTCATTGTCCGCCGCTTTGATGAAACCGGACACGTCAAGTATCGGCTGACCGGCCCCTACATGGTCCACTACGCGGACGACGACTCGTCCGAACTCAAGTCGCCCGTGCTGATCAGCTATCGCCCGGACGCGCCGCAAATCCGCGTCACGTCCAATTTCGCCAAGATCACGTCCAAAGGCGAAGTCGCCTACCTGTGGGACGATGTCCGCATCACCCGGGCAGCCACTGTCGACCACCCCGAGCTGCTGGCCCGCACGCCGGACCTGACGGTACAGACCGATGCCGGCTTCGCCTTCACCAACAGCCCGGTGGAAATCACGCAAGGTCAATCCTGGATCACCGGTGTGGGTGCCGAGATTGACAACAACAAATCGACCTTCGTTCTGCAATCGCAGGTCAAAGGGCAATACATTCGATCGAAAACAACGCCATGACCGTTCGCCTTGTCACGCTCACCCTCTGCCTGCTGGCCTCGCTTCCCGTCTACGCTGAAAAAGCTGACAGAGACAAACCCATGCTGCTCGAGGCAGCCAAGGTTTCCATCGACGACGCCAAGAAAATCCAGATTCTCGAAGGCGACGTCGTCATCACCAAGGGCACCATGATCCTCAAGGCCGACCGCGTCATCATCACCGAAGACCGCTATGGCTTTCAGAAAGGTACGGCCTTCAGCGGCAAGAACGGCCTCGCCCGCTTCCGTCAGAAACGCGAAGGCAAGGACGAATACGTCGACGGCGAAGCCGAGCGCATCGAATACAACACCAATACCGAGATTGCCGAACTGTTCCACCGCGCCTGGGTCAAGAGCGGCGACGACCAGGTCAAGGGCGACTACATCTGGTACGACGCGGTCAATGAAAAATACCTGGTCACCGCCGGCGAATCCCGCGATCCGAATGCCGCACCGCCACGCGTTCGCGCCGTCATCCAGCCAAAGAACAAGGAAACCGAGCCAGAGCGTCCGGCTACCCGTGGCGAACGCCTGCAGCTCAAGGGTTCTGGCGGCATCTCGACCCAACCCGCACAACCGTAGTGCATCGCGCTGGGGCAGCCTGACGAAAAATATCTTACCGCCCCAGCGAAAATACAACAAGTTACTGATTTTTATTGATAATTAAATTTTTGTGCACTGCACAAAAGATTGTTGACAAGCGAACAATCATCCCTATAATAAAGTCCATGCTGCAGCGCAACATCATCACGATGGAAGGGCTGCCAGGAACTCGTAATTCGGCATGACTTTTTATTAGGAGAAACCCCATGTTCACGACCCCCGAGCAATTCGCCGCCGCCAACAAGGCCACCGTCGACTCCCTGCTGTCCCTGGCCAACACCGCCCTGGCTTCCGCCGAGCGCATCGCCGCCCTGAACCTGAACACCGCCCGTTCCGTGATCGAAGACTCCGTCTCTGGCGCCAAGGCCCTGATGGCCGCCAAGGACGTTCAGGAAGCCCTGTCCATCCAGGCTTCGCTGGCCCAGCCGAATGTCGAAAAGGCCGTTGCCTACTCGCGCAGCGTCTACGAAATCTCCGCCCAGACCCAGGAAGAACTGGCCAAGATGGCTGAAGTCCAGTTCGGCGACTTCCAGAAGACCGTTGCCGGCCTGCTGGACAAGGCTGCCAAGTCCGCTCCGGCCGGTTCCGACGTTGCCGTCGCTGCGGTCAAGAGCGCCATCGCCGCCGCCAACTCCGCCTTCGACAACATGAACAAGGCTGCCAAGCAAGTTGCCGAAATCACCGAAGCCAACGTCGCTGCCGCCACCAACGCCACCGTCAAGGCCGTCGGCGCTGCTGCCAAGGGCAAGAAGTAATCAGGTTTTAAAGTAAAGCCCCCGCTTCGGCGGGGGTTTGTCGTTTCATCCGCACCACCAAACTAAAACTGGAGAAGATGATGAGCAACCCGAATTTCGAACAACTGACCGCCGCCCAAAAGGCCAACGCCGAAGTCATGATGGCCCTGATGCGTACCGCCTTCGACGGCGTCGAGCGTCTGACCGCCCTCAACATGGCCGCTTCCCGTGAGTTCTTCAACAACACGGTTGCCAATGCACAGCAACTGCTGTCGGCCAAGGACGTCAACGCCGTCGCCAAGCTGAACTCCGAACTGGCCCAGCCGAACATCGACAAGATGGTCAGCTACTCGCGCAGCGTCTATGACCTGGTTTCCGAAATGCAGAAGGAAATCACCTCGGTCATGGAAGCCCAGTACAGCACCTTCGCCAAGAACGCCGAATCCGCTGTTGCCAAGGCCAAGGCCTCCGCACCGGTCGGTGGCGACGTTTTCGCCGCCACGATGCAGTCCATGCTCGGCGCCTCGACCAAGGCTTTCGACCAGATGACCTCGATGGCCAAGCAGCTGTCCGACATCACCGAAGCCAACCTGCAAGCAGCCAGCACCGCCGTTGCCGCTCCGGCCAAGAAGAGCGCGACCGCCGCTGCCGCCAAGAAAG
The DNA here is from genome assembly GCF_022012295.1 of Dechloromonas hankyongensis. Taxonomy (GTDB): domain Bacteria; phylum Pseudomonadota; class Gammaproteobacteria; order Burkholderiales; family Rhodocyclaceae; genus Azonexus; species Azonexus hankyongensis. The sequence continues at coordinate 1,301,966 of NZ_JAKLTN010000001.1, read as the reverse complement.
TCGCCAAGTAATCCGGCGATCCCGGCCCATAAAAAACCCGCGACTTTCGCGGGTTTTTTTACGTCCTCATTTCGCTCCGACTACGGCCGCCACTCCCAGTGGATGTCGCGCCTGTCGATCTCGACGCGGATTTCCTCCATCGCCCGATCGACCAGTTCGGGGGCACCTTCGACGCCGAGTTCCAGATGCCGGCGCTCCTTGCCGACCAGCGAGGGCAGCGAGAACAGACGCAGGCTCGGATAGTCGGCGACGATGCGCTCCATCAGGTCGAGCAATGCACTTTCGTAGGCGTTCGGCCCAGTGAGCAGAAAAGCCTTTTCAACGCTGTCCGCCACCGGCTGAAATTCGTCCCGGTAGAAGGTATCGAGCGCCCATTCGATCATCGGGTGCGCCATTTGCGGAAAACCGGGCACGAAGTAATGGTCCTTGGCCATGAAGCCGGCAATCCGGTTGAACGGATTGGGAACCATCCGCACGCCGGCCGGGAAGGTGACCAGCAGCTTGCGCTGGTCGCTGATTTCCTCGCCGGCGAAGCGGATCTTCAGTTCCTCGAAGGCCTCGGGGTGCAGTTCCAACCCAACGCCAAGCGCCGCTGCCACCGCCTGCCGGGTGTGGTCGTCCGGCGTGTTGCCGATGCCACCGCAGGAAAACACCACGTCGCCGTCCGCCATCGTCCGCTTGAAGGTTTCAGCCAGGCGCTGGCGATCGTCGCCCAGGTATTCGACCCAACTGAGGCGCAGGCCGCGGGCGGCGAGCAGTTCGGCGATCTTTGCGAAGTGCTTGTCCTGGCGTTTCCCCGACAGGATTTCATCGCCGATGATCACGGCGCCAAAGGTGCGACTCATATGCGTTCTCCCTCGATGGTGACGACGGCGCCGCCACGCGAGCGGCGCAGCGCTTCCAGCCCGTAATGGACGAAGGCCAGTGCGGCTAACGCCGGCACCAGCAGGCCGACAAGCGGCACATGGGCGAGCAAGGCCATGGTCAGGCCGAGCATGAACAGGGGCGTCTTATTCTGCTGGCGAATTTCCGCCCATTCAGCCGCGGTGGCGTGCATCGACAAGGCGTCGTAGGCGAACGTCCGACGATTCAGCCAGCCCATCAGCAACAGAGGCACGAGCAGCGAAAAGCCGGGAATGAGCCAGAGCGGAATGGTGGCGACCCAGCCGATGACGAAAATCGCCGCGGCCAGCAGGCTATTGAGCGCTGCCGCGACAAAACTGTCCTTGCCCATCGCCGCCACGTCGCGATATTCGATAGTCGCTAGGTGATTCAACATCAGCGGCATGATGACGATGGCGGCGAGCAGCGAGGCAGTCATGTAGGCCACCGCGAATATCGCCAGCCAGCCGCCCATATAAGCCAGGAGGTGAGCCAGCCAGACCAGCCCCCAGCCGACAAGCAGGGTCATCGGCGGATAGTCCATCAGGTGCTGGACGACGGCGCCGAGCACCCAGATCGCCAGGCCGATGCTAAGCAGCAGCGAGAACAGGGCCGGCGTCAGGACGTAGAGCCAGACCTTGCCGTCCTTCAGGTTGGCGAAGGTCCGCGCCAAGGCGAGCATCACGTCAGCCATTCTTGATCCCTTCCCATTGCTTCTGCAGGCGCTTGGTAGACACCGGCACCGGCGTACGCAGTTCCTGCGCATACAGACCGACGCGTAGTTCTTCCAGCAGCCAGCGGAATTGCTCAATCTGCGGATCGACCGTCCCCATCTTGGCCAGTTGGATGGCGCGCCGTTCGTAATTGGTCCACAGCGGGCCGTATTCGGCCATCAGGGACGCATCGCGGCCCGGATTGGCCTTCAGCTTGTCGAGGCGAACGACAATGGCTTTGAGGTAGCGCGGGTAGTGCTGCAGGCGCTCGAACGGCGTATCGACCACGAAGTTCTTGCCGAGCAGGCGCTTCAGTTGCGCCTCGATGTCGGCAACCACCGCTGCCTGCGCCTTGAAAGCCGGCAGCTTCTTGCTGACCGCCTGCCACTCGGTCAGCACGGTGCCGACCAGGCGGCAAACCTCCTGCATGATCAGCCCGAGCCGCGCCTTGGCCTCAGCGCAGCGGGCCTTGAATGCTTCCGGCGTGGTCGGCAGCGGTTCGGTCAGGCAGGCGCGCTCGAACGTCAGGGCCACGATCTGCCGCTTCAATTCGTCGGTGGTGCCCAGCGCCATGTACTGCATGCCCATCTGGGTCAGGCCGGGGACGTTCTTGTCGAAGTACTTCACCTGCTCCTTGAACTGCAGCATGAACAGCCGGGCCAGGCCCTTGAGGTGCGTCTCGGCGGCTTCCTCGGCCGAGTCGAAGACTTTCAGGCTGACCGTTTCGCCGTCGTCGACCAGCGCCGGGTAGCCGATCACCGTTTGCTTGCCAACCGGGACTTCCATCAACTCCGGCAGCTCGCCGAAGGTCCAGTCGGTCAGTTGCGTATATTCGGACGGTGTTTCGTGCAGCTCGGCGAATTCCTCCTTGGCCTCCTTGCCCCATTCGCCGCGCAAGGCAACCAGACTGCGGTTCATATCGAGTTGCCGGCCGTGCTCGTCGATCAGCTTGTAGTTCATCGAGAAATGCGGCGGTAGCGCGTCGGGGCGGAAGGCATCTGGCGTCACTGCCCAGCCGCGAGCATTCAGGCCGCGCGCTTCGAGGATGTAGTCGATCAGCGGCGGGATCAGCCCGGCGTTCATCTTCTTGTCGTTGCCGGCCGTGGCGGCGATGAACTCGTCGACGAATTCCGGCACTGGCACCAGCTTGGCGCGGATCTTCTGCGGCAGTGTCTTGATCAGCTGGACCAGTTTTTCCTTCAACAGGCCGGGTACCAGCCATTCCATGCGCGCTGCCGGAATCTGGTTGAGCTGAGCCAGCGGCAGGGTCAGCGTCACGCCGTCCTTCGGCGAGCCGGGCTCGAAGTGGTAGCTCAGCGCGTAATCCACGCCGCCGACCTTGAGGTGATGCGGGAAGGCCTCGGTCGTCACGCCGGCCGCCGAGTGGCGCATCAGGTCGTCCTTGGCGAGGAACAGCAGCTTGGGATTTTCCTGCTCGGCGCTCTTGCGCCAATGGTCGAAGGTGGCGCCGTTGTGAATGTCGGCCGGGATCAGGTGGTCATAGAAGGCGTAGATCAGCTCGTCATCGACCAGCACGTCCTGCCGGCGCTGTTTATGCTCGATCTTCTCGATGTCGCGGATCTGCTTCTGGTTGTGCTGGAAGAAGGGCCAGCGTTTGGCGAAACTCTCGTCGATTTCCTCGGCGACCAGGCCCTGGCGGATGAAAATCTCGCGCGCTTCGGCCGGCGCCAGCGGGCCGTAGTGGATGCGCCGCTTCGGGTTGATCACGATGCCGTAGAGCGTCGTGCGCTCCCAGCCGGCGACCTGCATGGCCTTCTTTTCCCAGTGCGGATCGAAGTACTGGCGCTTGATAAGGTGAGCACCCACTTTCTCGATCCAGCCATCTTCGATGCGCGCCACGCAGCGGCCGAACAGGCGCGTCGTCTCGGTGATCTCGGCCGCCATGATCCACTTGCCGGCCTTCTTCTGCAGCGGCGACGAGGGGTGGATCAGGTAGCGGATGCCGCGCGCGCCGAGGTAGTAGCCCGATTCATCCGACTTGCAGCCGATGTTGCCGAGCAGCCCCGACAGCAGGGCTTGGTGGATGGCCTCGTAGGTGCCGGGGATGTCGTTTTCCTTCCAGCCCAGCTCGGTGACCATGGCGTGCACCTGGCCATGCACCTCGCGCCATTCGCGCAGGCGCAGGTAGGAGAGGAAATGGGCGTGGCAGGTATCGACCAGTGATTTGTTCGATTTCTTGTGGTCGACGGCATTCCTGAACCAGGCCCACAGTTTGACCCAGCCGAGGAATTCCGATTTCTCGTCGGCAAATTGCTTGTGCTTCTCGTCAGCGGCCTGCTGGCGCTCCTGCGGACGTTCGCGCGGGTCTTGCGTGGACAGCCCGGCGGCGATGACCAGCACTTCAGAGAGGCAGCCCAAATCGCGGGCTGCAACCAGCATGCGGCCGATGCGCGGGTCGAGCGGCAGCCTGGCCAGCGCATCGCCAACCTTGGTCAGGCGATTCTCGTCATCCAACGCACCAAGTTCCTGCAGCAGCGCGTAGCCGTCATTGATCGCCTTCCCCGGCGGCGGCTCGATGAAGGGGAAAGTCTCGACATCGGTCAGGCGCAGCGACTTCATGCGCAGGATGACGCCGGCCAGTGAGGAACGCAGGATTTCCGGATCGGTGAACGGCGCCCGGGCGTTGAAATCGGCTTCGTCGTAAAGGCGCACGCAGACGCCGGCCGCCACCCGGCCGCAGCGACCGGCGCGCTGGCGTGCCGCCGCCTGCGAAATCGGCTCGACCTGCAACTGCTCGACCTTGTTGCGGTAGGAATAGCGCTTGACCCGGGCCAGTCCGGTGTCTATCACGTAGCGGATGCCCGGGACGGTCAGCGAGGTTTCGGCGACGTTGGTGGCCAGCACGATGCGCCGCTGGCCGCCCGAGGGCTTGAAGATGCGGTCCTGATCAGAAGCCGACAGGCGGGAGAACAGCGGCAGGATTTCCGGGGCGTGGGCGGTGCTCAGCCCCGGCCGGGCTAGCGCGTGCTTCCTCAGCGCCTCCGCCGCCTCGCGGATTTCCCGCTCGCCGGGCAGGAAGACCAGGATGTCGCCGGCACCGAGGCGCGACAGTTCGTCAGCGGCGTCCACAATGGCGTCGTAGAGGTCGCGTTCGTCGTCCTTCTTGTCGAGGTCCGCGACCGGCCGATAACGCACTTCGACCGGGTAGAGCCGGCCGGACACCTCGATCACCGGCGCCGGCTTTTCGCCCATGGCGAAATGCTGCGCGAAGCGCTCGGCATCGATGGTCGCCGAGGTGATGATCAGCTTGAGGTCCGGCCGCTTGGGCAGCAACTGCTTCAGGTAGCCGAGCAGAAAGTCGATGTTCAGGCTGCGCTCGTGCGCCTCGTCGATAATGATCGCCTCGTAGGCGTTCAGATAGGGATCAGACTGCGACTCGGCGAGCAGGATGCCGTCAGTCATCAGCTTGACCCAGCTTTCCGGCGTGCTCTTGTCGTGGAAGCGAATCTTGACGCCGACCCCGGCGCCGACCTGGGTCTTCAGTTCATGCGCCAGGCGCGTCGCCACCGAGCGGGCGGCCAGCCGGCGCGGCTGGGTGTGGCCGATCAGGCCGCGGGCACCGATGCCGAGATCGAGGCAGATTTTCGGCAACTGTGTCGTCTTGCCCGAGCCAGTCTCGCCGCAGACGATGACCACCTGGTTTTTCGCGATCAACTCGGCAATGTCGGCCCGCCGTTCATTGACCGGCAGATCGCCCTGAAATTCCGGCTTGGGCAGCTTGCCGCGCCGCTCGGCAACGGCCGCTTTCGAGCGTTCACGCAGGGCGGCGAATTCGGTCTGCGCCCGTTCGCGCTTGTCTCCGGCCGCCTGGCGCAGGTCGCGGGCCAGCGCCCGGAGCTTGCGGGCATCGGAAGTCAGGGTGTCGAGAAGGGTATCGTCGCGCCGCGATTGGGCGCCGTGCTGTCTTGCCTGGGTCATGGGCCGGGATTATCGCATTCCGGGTCCGGTTTGCCGTCGGCACCGCGGGCTTGCAGGCTAAACCACGACAGGCGAACGCGGCTCGCCCGGCATGGTCGAAACGGTTCGTAAACCGTTGCGATCCAAACCTCGGGAATCCAGCCATGTATTACGGAGAACGCTTCAATGCCTGGACACATCTGGTCGGCGCCCTGTTCGCGCTGACCGGTGCAGTCTGGCTGGTGACACTGGCGGCGGCCAGCGGCGATGGCTGGAAAGTATTCAGCATGTCGGTGTATGGCGCGACGCTGGTCCTCCTCTACAGCATCTCGACGATCTATCACAGCGTGCGCGGGAGGATCAAACGGGTATTGCGCAAGCTGGACCACCTGTCGATCTACCTGCTGATTGCCGGCAGCTATACGCCCTTTTGCCTGATCAGCCTGCGCGGCGCATGGGGCTGGTGGCTGTTCGGCATCGTCTGGTCGCTGGCGGCCATCGGCATGCTGCAGGAGATCAAGCCTCGCTCCGAGGCGCGCGTCCTGTCGCTGGTCATTTACGCGATCATGGGCTGGATCGTCCTGGTGGCGATCAACCCCCTGCTCGCCAGTCTCGGGCTGGCGGGCTTCTGGTGGCTGGCAGCGGGCGGCATCGCCTACACCGCGGGGATCGTTTTCTTCGCCTTCGACGGGAAATTCCGCCACTGGCACGGCATCTGGCACCTGTTCGTGATTGCCGGCAGCCTGGCCCATTTCATCGCCATCCTGTTCTACGTTGTCTGAATCGGCGAAAATGCCAGCCGACTACGCCGGCAAGGACATCGATGCGCCACCAGGGACGAATCACCCAATGGAAGGATGAGCAGGGCTACGGCTTCATCACCCCTAACGGTGGCGGTGAAGGCGTTTTCCTGCATATCAAGGCTTTCCGGGGCCGCCGGGAACGCCCCGTCGGCGACGAGATCGTCACCTACGAGCTGGCCCGCGATCCGAAAGGGCGGCTCCAAGCAGCAGCCGTCGAATTCGTGCGCGGCACGGGCAGACGAAACGCCAGGCCTGCCGACGGCCCGAGTTCGTGGCCTACGCTCGCCAGCGGCCTGTTCATCGCCTTCCTGATCGCCGCCGCGCTGGCCGGCAAGCTGCCGCTGCCCGTACTCGGGCTGTATGCCGGCGCCAGCGGGGTCGCCTTCATCGCCTACTGGATGGACAAGAGCGCGGCGCGCGCCGGCCGCTGGCGCACCCCGGAAAGCACATTGCACCTGCTCTCCCTGATCGGCGGCTGGCCGGGCGCCCTGCTGGCCCAACGGCGCTTGCGCCACAAGTCGGCCAAACTGTCGTTCCAGATCGCCTTCTGGGCCACCGCACTGCTCAACTGCGGTGCGCTGGGTCTGCTCCTGAACCCGACCGGCGTCCGTGCCCTGCGCTCGGCACTGGCCATCGCCTAAAGTACCCCGAGAAAGATCCATGTCCCTGCCCCGCCTGAGCGTCACCCTCCTCCTGCTCGGAGCATTCACCGCGGCGAATGCCGACATGCCGCCGACGCTGGGCAATGTGCCCTACGGCCCGGCGCCGGAACAGCGTTTCGACCTGTACGCCCCGCAGAACGGGGATGCGCCGCTGATCGTGATGGTGCATGGTGGCGGCTGGCGCCGCGGCGACAAGGAAATGGGGCGCGTCGTAGACAACAAGGTGGCCCGCTGGCTGCCGCGCGGCATTGCCTTCGCCAGCATCAATTACCGCATGCAACCGACGGCCGCCCCGCTCGAACAGGCCCGCGACGTGGCACGCGCCCTGGCCGCAGTGCAACGGGATGGCGGCAAACTCGGCATCGACCGCGACAACATCGTATTGATGGGACATTCGGCCGGCGCCCACCTGATCGCCCTGCTCGCCGCCCGCCCGGACCTGGTGAACGAAGCCGGCGCCAGGCCGTGGCGCGGCACGGTACTGCTCGACAGCGGCGCCCTCGACGTACCTGCCATCATGAATGCTCGCCACCTGCCGCTCTACGACCGCGCCTTTGGCAGCAACCCGGCCGACTGGCTGGCCGCTTCGCCCTACCAACAACTGCGCGCAATCAGCGCTCCCATCCTGGCTGTCTGCTCAAGCCGCCGCGCCAACGCCTGCCCGCAAGCCGGGAACTTTGTCGCCAAGGCACAGGGGCTGGGCACCCGGGCCACCGTGCTGCCGCTGGACAAGACGCATGCCGAAATCAACGCGCAACTCGGCGACGACGCAGCCTACACGGCCGAAGTGGAACGCCACCTGGGCAACTGGTCAGCCGCCTTCGCCCAAAGCCTGCGTTAGCGCCTCAAGGGAGTCAGGGCTTGGCCGAACCGGTAAAGACCTCGGCCAGGGCCTCGGTCAGCGAAGCCGGGCGGTTGAACGTCTTGTCGAAACTGGCATTCCACACGTCGGCATGGGCGAAGTCCGCGCCCTGCAGGTCCGCACGGGAGAAATCGGCGAAACGCAGCGTAGCGCCCGCCAGACGGGTTCCTTTGAGCCGGGCCCCGGACAAGTCGGCGTTGTCGGCCGCCGCCCCAGTCAGGTCGGCCCCCGACAGATCCGTCCCCACCAACTTGGCGCCGATCATGACCCCGCGGAAAGCGTAACAGTCCTTGATCGAACCGCCTGACAGGTCGATGCCCTCCATCAGGATGTCTTTCAGATAGGCACGGCTGAAGTCGGCGCCACGCGCCGAGGTATCGATCAGGTTGGCGCCAAACAGATAGGCTCCCGACAGGTCGGCCTCCTGCAGATCGGCCCGGTCAAATATGGCGTGGAAGAGATCGGCGTTTTTCAGTTTGGCTTTGACCAGCCGGGCGCCCTGGAAGCGTGCCCACTTGGCGTTGGCGCCGGATAGATCGGCACCGGAGAGGTCGGCGCGCTGCAGATCGGTGTTCTCCAGCTTGGCGCCGACCAGACGCACGCCGCGCAAGTCCTTGCCGGCCAGGGATTGGCGCGAGTAATCGCAACCGGACAGATCGGCATTGGGGCGCAGCATGGCGCAATCCCCCGCCACGGCGCTGCCGGCCATCGCCCATCCCAAACCCGCCAACACCAGCCACCCTGGTTGCGCCATATCGACCTCCCTGCGGTTCGGCACGCTGCTCGCCAAGCGAATTCATTATGCCTTTATAAGTAGGCGGCGCCGGCGTAAATGCAATGGGCTGGTAGAAACCTACTGGGGCCGAGCTGCTGCGGCTTAGTGCTTGGCGCCCATCCACTGGGCGTTCTTGCCATCGCCGGTTTTTTCACAGACGACGGCGACGCCGGAAATGGCGGTCTGGGTTCCGACAGCCATGAACTTGCCGGCATCGCCGTTCCAGCACTGTGGGGCTTTCGGCTCGGATGCAGCAGCGGGTGCCGGGGCAGCCGGCTGGGTGGGGGTCGGCGCCTGGCTGGCACAGGCGGTGAGGCCAAGGGCGACGGCGGCAGTGGCGAGAAAGTTGCGCATGGAGTCTCCAGATGCATGGTTTAAGGTGAGGCCGGAATTTTCTTGCATGGATGTTTCCGTTTCGTTGCAGCCCGGCCGGAACTGTTTACCTTGGCGGCGGCCTAAGTTCTGACCGGCGGACATGCGGCACGAAAGCTGCCCTGAGCCGCCGGTTTGGTGTGATTTTTCCGGGCAATACCGCTACAGCGCGGCTTTTCCGAAGAGGATCAAGGTATGCCATCGATCAGGGAACAGGCCATCGAGACCATGCGCCGGGATCACGAACACCTGCTGCAATTGATCGACCGCATCCAGTCCATGTGCGACCAGCGCGATCGGCTGGATAACTGCAATGACTGCCATGCCAGCCAGCGCGGTATTTGCAGCGGCAATATCGAACAAACGATCCGGGCCTTTGTCGAAACGACGCTGAAACACAACGTGATCGAATTGATGTTCATGGAAGGCATCGTCCCGGCGGCGCACCGCATCGCGCACAACCAGGCGCATATGGCGATCGCCGAGCAATTGAAGGAAATTCGCGTGGTGTTTGCCAAGGACGGTAACGGGATTCATGCCATCGAAGGCATCGAACGGGTTCGCGAAACCCTGTTCGCCCATTTTCAGGAGCACGACCGGCAGCTCGAGGACTACCTCGGGGCGGCCGTCGCCGGTGCCTGACGGCAGTCGGCCCTTACTCTGCCCCTACCCTAGCGCACGGCGTATTGCTCCAGCGACGTGTTCTGTTGCCCGGATAAAGGGAGTCCCGTAGCGCCGTGCTCCGGTAATGCAAACGCTCAATCGGCGAGGGAAACAGGGTTTGCGCCGGCAGCGCCTTGGCGGCTCAGCCCCAGATGCGGGTAGCGCCGACCGTCAGCAAACCCAGATAAGTAGCCACCAGCGAGCCGGCCAGGTGCACCACAGCCAGGCCGATGGCCCAGCCCGGCTGGGCAGCGAGCAGGCGCTCGACGACTTCCGCCGAAAAGGTCGAAAAGGTGGTCAGGCCGCCCAGAAAACCGGTAATGGCGAACAGTTTCCAGGCCAGCGGAAAATGCGTGTTGAGGTGAAAAACGCCCACCGCGACGCCGACCAGATAACCGCCGAGCAGGTTGGCCGCCAGCGTACCGAGCGGCACGGCGATGAACAACGGATTGAGCGTCAGCCCGAGCAGCCAGCGCGTCCACGCACCAAGGGCGGCGCCGAAGCCGACGGCCAGGAAATTAAGCGCGGAGAGCTGGTGCAGGAAGGACATCCCCGAATTCTACTGTCTGAAGCGCCTCGGGCGGGTAAAATAACGCGCTTAATCAAAGAGGTTTTCCCGTGAGCAGCCCCAACCAGCCCGCCAACACCCCGGCCCCCGCCGCCAATTTCATCAAGAACATCGTCGAGGCGGATCTCGCCGCCGGCAAGCACGCCCAGCGCCACTGGGCTGGCCATCCGGGCACGGCCGCCGACCACGCCGCCGCGCCGCTGGATGCCGCGAAGATCCGCACCCGCTTCCCGCCCGAGCCGAACGGTTATCTGCACTTCGGCCATGCCAAGTCCATCCTGCTCAATTTCGGCCTCGCCCAAGCTTACGGCGGCCGCTGCCACCTGCGCTTCGACGACACCAACCCGGAGAAGGAAGAGCAGGAATATGTCGATTCCATCATCGACGCCGTCAAGTGGCTCGGCTGCTCGTGGGAGCAAGCCGGTGAAACCAACCTCTACCAGGCTTCCAACTACTTCGACTGGATGGCCCAGTTCGCCGAGTACCTGATTTCGGCCGGGCATGCCTACGTCGACAGCCAGAGCGCCGACGAAATGCGCGCCAATCGCGGCACGCTGACCCAGCCGGGCAAGGACTCGCCCTTCCGCACCCGCAGCGCCGCCGAGAGCATGGACCTCTTCAAGCGCATGCAGGCCGGCGAATTCCCGGACGGCGCCCACATCCTGCGCGCCAAGATCGACATGGCTTCGCCCAACATCAACCTGCGCGACCCGGCCATCTACCGCATCCGCCACGCCACCCACCACAATACCGGCGACAAGTGGTGCGTCTATCCGATGTACACCTTCGCCCATCCCATCGAGGATGCGCTGGAGAACATCACGCACTCGATTTGCACCCTGGAATTCGAAGACCAGCGCCCGTTCTACGACTGGCTGCTCGAACGCCTGGCCGAGGGCGGCCTGCTGCAGCGCCCGCTGCCACAGCAGATCGAGTTCTCGCGCCTCAACCTGACCTACGTTGTGCTCTCCAAGCGCAAGCTGATCCAGCTGGTCGACGAAAAGCATGTCGAAGGCTGGGACGACCCGCGCCTGCCGACCCTGGTCGGCGCCCGTCGTCGCGGCTATTCGGCGGATGGCTTCAGGCTGTTCATGGACCGCGTCGGTGTCACCAAGAACGATTCGCTGATCGACTACGTGCTGTTCGAGGACGCCATGCGCGAAGTGATGAACGAATCCGACCAGCGCCGCGTTGCCGTACTCGATCCGCTCAAGCTGATCATCGACAACTACCCCGAAAGCCAGTTCGAGGACTGCGCGGTGACCAACCACCCGCTGCACCCGGAACTCGGCACGCGCACCATGCCTTTCGGCCGCGAACTGTGGATCGAGGCCGAGGACTTCCAGGAAGTGCCTGAGAAGGGTTTCCGCCGCCTGTTCCCGGGCAACAAGGCGCGCCTGAAGTACGGCTACATTGTCGAATGCACCGGCTGCGACAAGGACGAAAACGGCAAGGTCGTCGCCGTGCACTGCACCTACCTGCCCGACACCAAGTCCGGTACGCCGGGCGCCGACAGCGTCAAGGTCAAGGGCAACCTGCACTGGGTCTCGGTGGCGCACGCCTATCCGGCCGAAGTCCGCCTCTACGACCGCCTGTTCAGCGTGCCCGCCCCTGGCGCCCGGCGCGAAGGCGATGCGCCGGAACTGGAGCGCAATTTCCTCGACGACCTCAACCCGGCCTCGAAGACCCTCATCACCGCCCAGCTCGAGCCCAGCCTGAAGGACGCCCTGCCCGAGCAGCGCTTCCAGTTCGAGCGCCACGGCTACTTCGCGGCCGACCGCGTCGATTCCAAGGCCGGCGCCCCGGTCTTCAACCGCGCCGTGACCCTCAAGGATTCGTGGGGCAAGGCCGGCTAATGCACGGCAGCACGGCGGCTGACGTTCTCGCCTTCTGGTTCGGCCGCCCGGACGAGCCCGGCTATGGCCAGCCGCGCAGCGAGTGGTTCCGCAAGGACGCCAGCTTCGACGAGACGATCCGCCAGCGCTTCCTGCCCGCCGTCGAGGCAGCGCTGGCCGGCCGGCTCGATGCCTGGACGGCCGACGCCGACGGCACGCTGGCCCTGCTCATCCTGCTCGATCAGTTTCCGCGCAACCTGTTTCGCAACGAGGCCCTTGCCTTTGCTGGTGACGCGGCTGCCCGCCGCCTGGCCGAACTGGCCGTCGCCCAAGGCTGGGACCGGGGCATGACGGCCGTCCAGCGGGTCTTCCTCTACCTTCCCTTCGAGCATAGCGAGGCGCTGGTCGACCAGGAACGCTCACTTTCGCTGTTCGCGGCGCTGGCTGCCGAACACCCCGGCAATGACGGCTTCCTCGATTATGCCCAGCGTCACCATGCGGTGATCGCCCGTTTCGGCCGTTTCCCGCACCGCAACGCGGCGCTCGGCCGCAGTTCGACGGCGGAAGAAACCGACTACCTGGCGCAACCGGGCGCCGGCTTCTGAGCAGCATGACCGTCCGCGACGTCGAACAACTCGGCCAGGTGTTCACGCCGCCCAACGTGGTGGCATTCATGCTTGATCTGTGCCGCAACAGCGGGCGCTTTCTCGAGCCTTCTGCCGGCGACGGCGCGTTTTTCGGCACCCTGCGCCAGCGCGGCACCGATTGCGTCGGCATCGAGATCGACCCGCGGGTCGCCCCGGAAGGCGCCGAGGTACGCGATTTCTTCGCCTACCCGCTAGGCGAGCAGTTCGACACCATCGTCGGCAACCCGCCCTACGTCCGCTACCAGGACGTCGCCGCCGGCACCAAGAAACGCCTGAAGTCTGAGCTGTTCGATGCGCGCAGCAACCTGTTCCTGTTCTTCATCGAGAAGGCCGTCCGCCACCTGAAGCCGGGCGGCGAACTGGTCTTCATCGTGCCGCGCGAGTTCATCAAGCTGACCGCCGCCAAGAAGCTGAACGCCTGGCTCTACCAGCAAGGCAGCATCACGCACTTCTACGAGACCGGCGACGTCCGCGTCTTCGACGGTGCGACGCCCAACTGCGCCATCTTCCGCTTCGAGAAGGGGCGCTTCGATAGGCAGATGGCCGACGGCCGCGTGTTCACTGAGGTCGACGGCCAGTTGATGTTCCTGCGCGACGATCACCGCATCCGCTTTGCCGACGTGTTCACCGTCAAGGTCGGCGCCGTATCCGGGGCCGATCACCTGTTCGCCCATCCCAAGGGCAACATGGAATTCGTCTATTCGAAGACCTGCGAGACCGGCGACACCCGGCGCATGCTGTACGGCATCAAGCATCCCCACCTCGACAAGCACAAGACCGAACTGCTCGCCCGCCGCGTACGCAAGTTCGATGAAGGCAACTGGTGGCAGTGGGGCCGCCATTTTCCGATCAACGAATTGCCGCGCATCTACGTCAATGGCCGGACGCGCCGTTCGGAACCATTTTTCCTGCACGACTGTCATGCTTTCGACGGCTCGATCCTGGCCCTGTTCACCAACAACCGCCGCATGCAGCGCCGTGACCTGATCGAGTGCACGATGATGCTGAACAAGGAAGTGGACTGGCAGCAGCTCGGTTTCGTCTGCGACGGCCGCTTCATCTTCACCCAGCGCAGCCTGCAGACCTGCCTGCTGCCCGACAAGTTTTCCCGTTATTTGCCCAAGGATCAGCCATGAGCTTCACCCAGCAACTCGCCGCCGCCTGGCAGAAGAACAATTCCCTGCTCTGCGTCGGCCTTGATCCCGACCCGGCCAAGTTCCCGGCCCACCTCAAGGGGCGTGACGATGCCATTTTCGAATTCTGTGCCGCCATCGTCGATGCCACGGCCGATCTGGTCTGCTCCTTCAAGCCGCAGATCGCCTACTTCGCCGCCCGCCGCGCCGAAGACCAGCTGGAAGCGCTGATCGCCCACATTCACGACAAACATCCGGGCATCCCGGTCATCCTCGACTCCAAGCGGGGCGACATCGGCTCCACCGCCGAGCAATACGCCGTCGAGGCCTTCGGGCGTTACAAGGCCGATGCCGTCACCGTGAACCCGTACATGGGCCGCGACTCGGTCGAACCCTACCTCGCCTATCCGGACAAAGGCGTCATCCTGCTCTGCCGCACCTCCAACCCCGGCGGCTCGGACCTGCAGTTCCTCGAGGTCGAAGGCGAAAAATTGTATGAACGCGTCGCCCGTCTGGCAGCCAAAGAGTGGAACAGCACGGGGCAGATCGGTCTCGTCGTCGGCGCCACCTTCCCGGCCGAAATCGCCCGCGTGCGGGCCATCGTCGGCGACATGCCGCTGCTCGTACCGGGGATCGGCGCCCAGGGCGGCGACATCGAGGCCACCGTCAAGGCCGGTCGAACGGCCGATGCCACCGGCTTGATGATCAACTCTTCGCGTGCCATTCTGTACGCCGGCAAGGACGAGGGTTATGCCGACGCTGCCCGTAAGGCTGCCCAGGAAACCCGCGACGCGATCAATCAGTACCGCTAGTACCGTTAAGAGGAGCCCGCCATGCGCATGGACGACTACCGCGAGAGCGACAACATCGAGGACCGCCGGGGTGGCGGCGGCGTTGGCGTGGGTGGTGTCGGCATCGGCGGGGTCATCCTGGCACTGGTCATCAGCTACTTCACCGGCATCAATCCGCTGACCCTGCTCGGCTTCATCGAGCAGACGCCGATTGCCCACCAACAGGCGCCGGCCGCGCACAAACCACCGGCCAATGACGAATCGGCCCGTTTCGTCTCCAAGGTGCTCGCCTCGACCGAAGATGTGTGGACCGATACCTTCCGCCAGAACGGCCGCCAGTACGAAGCGCCCAAGCTGGTGCTGTTCACCGGCGCGACGCCGACCGCCTGCGGCACCGGCCAGACTGCCATGGGGCCGTTCTACTGCCCGGGCGACCACAAGGTCTATATCGACCTCGCTTTCTACCGCGAGCTGAAAGAGCGCTTCCACGCCCCCGGCGAGTTCGCCCAGGCCTATGTCGTCGCCCACGAGGTCGGCCACCACATCCAGAACCTGCTCGGTATCGCCGACAAGGTGCAACATGCCCGCCAGCAATCCAGCAAGGCCGAAGGCAACGCCCTCTCGGTGCGCATGGAATTGCAGGCCGACTGTCTGGCCGGCGTCTGGGGCAAGCGTACCGACACCATGAAGAAGGTGCTGGAACCGGGCGATCTCGAAGCCGCCCTGACCGCCGCCACGGCCATCGGCGACGACCGCCTGCAGCAACAGGCGCAGGGCCGCATCGTGCCGGAAAGCTTCACCCACGGCACATCCGAACAGCGCGTCCGCTGGTTCAAGCGCGGCTTCGAAAGCGGCGATATGAACCAGTGCAATACCTTCAAGTCCTCCAACCTGTAAGCCGTACCGTTTGAACGAAACACCGAGTGCAGCACTGGTGCCGCCCGGCTGCCTGCAGCGCCGGTATGCCCCGCCATCGTTCCGGGTTGCGACATGTGCGCCGTGATGACCGGCCACTCCCATGAAATCGGCCGACATCCGTAGCCGGCCTAACCGATATCGACATGAAACGCTGGATCTCGCTTCTGCTTCTCACCTGCTCCCTGCATGCACTCGCCCTGCCCCGCAACGCGCCGGTCCCCGGCGGCGTCGCCCTCGTCGATCTCGGCCCGGCCGAACAGGCGGCGCCGACCGCCCGCTGGGGCGACCAGGCGCTGGCCGTGGTCAGGGACAAGGGGCGCTGGGTCGCGCTGGTCGGCATCCCACTCGACACACTGCCCGGCGAACTGGAAATCCGGGTAACCAAGGGAACCGTCACAGAACCGAAAACGGTCGCCGTCGGCATCAAGAATTACCCGGAACAACGCCTGACCATCAAGGACAAGCGCAAGGTCGAACCGTCAGCGGAAGATCTCGCTCGCATCGAACGCGAGCAAAAGGTCACCGAGGCCGTCAAAAAACGTTTCTCCGACGGCATCCCGGATACGGTGCTCGACCAGCCGGCGCCCGGTCCGCTCTCCTCGCGCTTCGGCCTGCGCCGCATCTTCAACGGCCTGCCGCGTAATCCGCACGCCGGCCTCGACGTGGCCGCCGGCACCGGTACGCCGGTACGCGCGCCGAGCGATGCGGTGGTGGCCAATACCGGCGATTACTTCTTCAACGGCAACACCGTTTTCCTCGACCATGGTCAGGGCCTGATCAGCGCCTACATGCACCTGTCGCGGATCGACGTCCGCCCCGGCCAGACGGTCAGGCGTGGCGACCCGCTTGGCGCCATCGGCTCGACCGGCCGGGTGACCGGCCCGCACCTGCACTGGGCGGTCATCCTCAACAACACGCCGGTCGATCCCGAACTGTTTCTGGTCAGGCCGTGAAGTAGTGGAGCAGATCGTCCATCTGCATCGGGAAGCGCCGGCCAAGCCCGCAGTCGGTGCTGCCTGCAACGGTTGCGGTGTGTGCTGTGCGCTGGAAACCTGCCCGGCCGCCCGCTTGCGTTTCCTGCAGGCCCGTGGCCCCTGCCCGGCGCTCGAATGGTCGCCGGACGACGGTTGCTACCGTTGCGGCCTGCTCGGCCACCCCGAACGCTACCTGGCCTGGCTGCCTGCCGCCACTGTTCTCTTGATCCGCCGCCTGATGCGTCGCTGGATCGCCGCCGGACAAGGCTGCGATTGCGCTGCCGACATTCAACCCTGACCTGCGCTCAGGGCAGCGCCAGCCAATTCTCGAAGGTAGCCGCTTGGCCGTGGACTTGCCCGGCAGCGTCGATCAGATTCCAGACGATGGCGTTTTCGATACGGAAGCGCTGCCCCTTGGCCGAAATCCGTACCCCGGCGTAATCGTCGATATAGCCGTCGCGCGTCACCCGTTCCAGCAGGCGCGCCCGCTCCTCGCGGGCCAGCGGCTCGGCGGAATAGCGCGACGGCAATTGGACAAAGTCCTCCCACTCCATGTCGAAAGCACGCAGGGCCAAGCGGTTGCCGTAGAAGAACACCGGATCGGCCTCCGTGCCATGGGCAACGATCACCCGTGGCGCCTCCCACAGCACCGGCCCGATGCCGCCGTCGGCATCGACCAGCGGCCGGCCGAGCAGGCGGGCGTAGCTGTCGGCGATCAGCGCCAGCCGCGGATCAGTCCCGGCATGGCGCGTCATAGCGCGGCGGTGACCGCCATTTCAACCCGCCAGCCCGGATTGGCCAGCCTGGCCTGCACGCAGGCCCGGGTCGGCGCGCAGCCCTCGGGCACCCAGGCATCCCACACGGCGTTCATGCCGTCGTAGTCGGCCATGTCGGGCAGGTAGACGGTGACCATCAGCAACTTGCTCTTGTCGCTCCCGGCCTGGGCGAGCAGACGATCGACGCCGGCAAGCAGGCTTTCGGTCTGGGCGACGATATCGCCATCAGTGGTAGAAGGCACCTCGACCAGATAAACGGTGCCGTTATGCACCACGCTGTCGGAATAGCGGCGGGTCGTGCCGTTGCGCTGTATCTGCATTTCGTATTTTCCAAATAAGCGAAGCCCATGCGTTTCAGGCACGGGCTTCAGTTACTGCGGCCCCTGCTCTTTCGGCTGGGGCATTACGGCTGGACGCCGTTAAGGAGTACTACTCGGTAATCTCAAGAAACGTTCCCTGCGATAACTGCCATAGATTCTCCAGCAGCGCAGCTGATACAGCCACTTCATGCCGGATTTGCTGCACACCCGACACGCCTTCAGCTTAGCACTCCCAGCAAAAAAATCCAGCGCCCGGGCCGAAGCCTCAGCGCCGGAAGATTACATTCGCGCCACGCGGCAACTGCGAGACCGGCACGTAGCCGACGGCTCCCGGCACGCCTTGGACGTATTTCAGCACTTCCTCGACGCTACCCAATTCCAAGGGCGGCGCCCCCTTGCCGACATAGCGGCGGACCAGCCAGTAACCGGTATATTGCTCCTCGGTCTGCTCCAGGTATGCCCGCAGAAACTCGTCGCGCGCCGCGTAGCCCGCCGGCAGATTTGCCGGCGCCACGGCGTGCTGGCCAATCGAAACGGAGCGGCCGGTATAAATGCGCTGCACGGTCGCCTTGTCCGCCTTCGGCAAGGCGTGGTGGCCGATGATCAGCACTTCCTCCGCCGTTGCGCCGCCCACCGCCCCGGCGAGGAGCAGACACGCGGCGAGCAGGCTGGAAACACGGCTCATGTCAGAAGGTGAAACTGTACGAGAGCGAGAACACATCGATTTGCCGATTTCCGCTTTCGCCCCCGACCGGCGCATCGACGAAGCTGGAAGCGACTTGCGTATCGACCCGCGACCACTCTGCCTTGATCACGCTTTTCGTCGTTATCCAGTATGAGGTTCCCAAGGCCACCGTCGACTGATCATAGGGGACGACAAGATCCGCCAACATGCGCTGATAGCCTTGCCAAGGGAGCGGGACCGCCCCGCTATTGCCATTAAGTCGCTGGTACAGATCAAGTGCGTCTCCAGTCGATTTGACTTTGGCATAGTAGGCATACGGCGTCCATGCACCGATACGTTTTGACAGCGCGACATACCCACCCCAGCGACTCAAGCCACGGCTGGCACTTTCTACCTTGGCCTTCCCGTATTCTCCGGTCAGCTTGAAGTTTTCCGGCAAGCTAACGCTCGCCCCAAGCGTAATGATTGGTACCCGCACCTTTTCGACGGTAGTCGATGAAAGGTTGTAACAGCCAAAGACTGGCGCTCCTGGGCAGTTCCCCATCTCGAAGCCAACCCCGGTTTTCTCTCCGGGCCGCGACGCTTCTCCCTCATGGTAGCCAAGCCGGAAGACATGCTCGAAACTACGAGCCGTCAGTACCAAGCCGGTACTCTTCATATCGATCGGCAAGAACCAGCTGCCAGGTGAATTAGTGTCGAATTTCCGATCACGGCCGTAATAGCGCCAGTACGTGCTGGCCTTGCCGGAGTAAGCCTCGGCCGTCCAATCGTAAGTCTCGCCGAACCAGGTCTTGCTAGCGCTCAGCCCGATGACGTCGGTGGTCGGGGCGATGGAATAGACTTCCTGGGGAAGGCGCACGAAGTCATAGGTGGCCCCGACATCGGCATTTTCGGTATTGAGCATGAAGGGCAGGCGCAGTTTCCCGACGCGGATCAACCAGTCGTCGCTCGGCCGCCAGGACACGAAAGCCCACGCCAGCGAGGCCTGCCACTGGGTATCCCGGTGATCGGAAGGCGCCACCTTGGCCTGGACGGTCGCCCCCCATTGCTGCGAAAACCGCGCATCGAGTTGGGCGCCCAGGATGCTGTCGCGCTTGAAGGTACCCTTCTCGTCGATGAAGCGCTGGTAATTCACCGGCTGGTCGGACTGGGCGTAACCGATCGTTCCGAACCCCGACCAGGTCATATCGAACGCCTGTGCGGGAAGGTGACAAGCCATCAATGCAATGGCCCCCGCCGCGCCCCAAAGTCTGTTTGGCATATTCACATCAACTACTCTTGTCATGACAACTCACTCGTCTGCCAGTTTAATCGCTATTTCCGCGAAAACCTTTTCCTGAGCGAGAAAAGCGTCGATCAGTACAGGGTCGAAATGGCTGCCGCGCCCGTCGACCAAAAGCCTGACGGCATCCTGATGAGTAAATGGCTCCTTATAAGGGCGCCGCGAACGCAAGGCATCGTAAACATCGGCCACCGCCATCAGGCGGGCAGCCAGCGGAATGGCTTCACCGGCCAGCCCGTCCGGGTAACCACTGCCATCCCAGCGCTCGTGGTGGCTGCGCGCGATCTGGCAGGCGAACATCAGCATCTCGTTCTCGCCGCCCATTTCCCGCAGTGAGCGTTGCAGCATGCTTTCCCCCTTGGCGCTATGGGTCTTCATAATCTCAAACTCTTCCGGAGTATGCCGCCCCGGCTTGAGCAGGATGTGATCGGGAATCGCAATCTTGCCAATATCATGCAAAGGAGCGGCCTTGGCGATGCGGTCAATCTGTTCGGCCAACAGGAAGGCGCGGTCCCGCGGCTGGCCGCTGATATGCTTTGCCAGCAGGCGGACATAATCCTGGGTCCGGCGAATGTGGTTACCGGTACATTCGTCCCGAAACTCGGCCAGCGAAACCATCACTCGTATCGTCGCCTCCTGCAGGCGAAAGACTTCGCTGACCCGCAGTTCAACTTCTTTTTGCAGCCAGGCGCTCTTGTCCTCGAGGAAAATTTGCCAGTTCCTGATTTGCAAATGGGTGCGCACCCGAGCCAGCACCACCGACGGAGCGATCGGCTTGTGGATGAAATCGACCGCTCCCATGGCCAATCCCTTCTCCTCGTCGTCGTTGCCCGATTTGGCGGTCAGGAAAATGATCGGGATACGGCTCGTCGCCGGATCGGCCTTCAGGCGCCGAAATACTTCATAGCCGTCCATCTCCGGCATCATGATGTCGAGCAGCACAAGATCGGGCGGCGACAGCGCCGCCAGTTCCAGCCCCTTGGCACCGCTGTTGGCCAGTTTGACGCGGTAGTGGGTGCGCAGCAACTGGTTGAGCAGGCTGAGGTTGCCCGGCGTGTCGTCGATAACCAGTACATTTGCCCGTTCTTCACTCACGGTGAGCACCTCCACCTTGTCCGTTGCGCGTGAGGGCGTCCAGCGCCTCATCGAAATTCCACTGGCCGATCGCGTAATCGATGGCCCCCATCTGCCGCGGCGAGTACAGCGCGGCAAAGCGTTCCTTGTTCTGACGCCAGAGTTCCTCGGCCTCACCATCCCCCTGGCGCAGTTGCTGGCACAAGCGCTCCAGCACTTCGTCCAGCGGCTCGTAGCGTTCGGGTAAGGCGTCGGCCGACACGTCGCCCGGCAAGGCGTCGAGTTCCGGCAGCAGGTCCGCCAGAATCGCCCGCACCGTGGCCACCCCGCCGGCCTGCCCGCCCCCGCCGACCGCGTCCAAGGCGGACTCGAGGCCAACCAAGGCCGCATGCAGCCGCGTCATGGCAAAGGTTCCGGCCAGCCCCTTCAGGGTATGCACCTGACGCCGTGCGGCCTCGCCATCGCCCTGTACCACGCGCGCTTCGAAAATATCGCACCACTGGCGGCAGTCTTCGGCAAAACGACGCAAGGCGCGCCGGAGAAAAGGCATCCGTCCGACAAACCGGCGCAGCAGTAATCCGGCATCGACCTCCCGGCTCGCCAGCAGGGCAGTGGCGAACTCATCCTCTCCTTCCGCCGGCGCCGCGTCCGCAGTGGTTGGTATTGCCGCCGGCGAGCGCCGGCCGAACTGCATTAATTGATCAAGCAGGAAATCCGGCTCGAATGGCTTGGCAACGTAGGCATTGACGCCCTGGGCGAGGCTCTCCTGCATGCCGTAGCCGACCACATGGGCCGTCATGGCAATGATCGGCAGGTCGCTGAAACAGGCTTGCTCGCGCAGACGGCGGGTGGCTTCGCGCCCATCCATGACCGGCATTTCAATGTCCATCAGCACCACCGCGTAATGCTCCGGAGGGTGGGCCGCCAGCATATCGAGCGCCTGCCGGCCGTCGGCGGCGATATCGACCTGCGCCCCCCAGTCCCGCAACAGTTCGCTGGCCACCTGCTGGTTGATGTCGTTGTCCTCAACGAGCAAGATGCGCATGCCCTCGAGATCGCGCGTATGGGTATCGCCCCGCAGGCGCTCGCTGCTTTTCCCGAGCTGCGGCAACTGACGCTGGCCGCAGATGCGGCGCAGGACGCCGGGCAACAGCGGCTTTTGCACGATTTCGGCAATCCCGGGCTGGATCGCCTCCTGGCGGAGCAAGGCGGCATCGCTGGCCGACACCACGATGGTCGTCGCTGGCAACTCGCCGCCCTGGGCGAGCAGCGCATCGATCACCTCGCCGCCGGTCATGTCCAGCAAGTTCCAGTCGAGCACGAGCAGATCGCAAGGCACCGCTTGCCCGGCCGCAGTCAGGCAGGCCAAGGCTTCGCCACCGCTCGCCACGCCAACCACCTCGGGGCAGCCCATGCTGCGCAGCAGGCCAACCATGCTGTCCCGGGCCACGGCATAGTCGTCGACCACCAGGGCGCGCCGGCACGGCAACGCCGGCAAGTCGTCGCCATTCTCAGCCAGCGGATCGGCGACGACCGGCATCTGGACGGTGAAACTGAAGGTGCTGCCTTTTTCGAAAGCGCTCTTCACGTTCAGTTCGCCGCTCATGGCGGCCACCAGACGCTTCGAAATGGCCAGGCCGAGCCCGGTTCCACCGTACTTGCGCGTGGTCGAGCCGTCGGCCTGGGAAAACTCCTTGAACAGCCGGCTGACCTGTTCGGGCGTCATGCCGATGCCTGTATCTTCGATGCAGAAGGAAACGGTGGCTGTCGTGCCGTCGCCGGACACCTCGGCGACCCTGAGCAGGACATGCCCGCGCTCGGTGAACTTGACGGCGTTGCTGAGCAGATTCATCAACACCTGCCCGAGGCGTAGCGGGTCGCCGACCAGGAACTGCAAGGCCGGCGACGGCCGGAAATCGAGGACCAGTTCCAGCCCCTTCGCTTCGGCCTTCTCCTGGACCACGAACAGGGCATTCTGGACGACCGCCTCGAGATCGAAGCGCAGCGTTTCGAGCGCCACCTTGCCGGCCTCGATCTTCGAATAGTCGAGGATGTCGTTGAGGATGCCGAGCAAGGAGCGCGCGGCCAGATGGATCTTGGCGACGTAATCGTGCTGGCGGGGCGGCAAGCCCGACTTGAGCGCCAGATAGGCCATGCCGATGATGGCGTTCATCGGCGTGCGTATCTCGTGGCTCATGTTGGCCAGAAAGATCGATTTGGCCTCGGCGGCAACCTCGGCGCGCGCCCGTGCCTGGCGCAAGGCACGCTGCACGACCTCGCGCTGTTCGAGGTCGACTTCGATAGCCGCCGCCATGCTGTCCATCGTCGACGCCAGGGCGTGCACTTCCGCCACGCCATCCACATCGCCAACGCGCTCGCTGTACATTTTCTCGGACAAGGCGATGGCCGTCCGGTGCATGGCCGTCAGCGGCGCCAGGACCCGGCGTTTCAGATAGCCGTAGCCGAAAAAGAGGACGAGCAGCGCGCCGACCAGCAAAAGCAAGGCTGCCACGATCCAGGTGCGCAGCATGTCGCCGGCGGCGACCAGGGCATTCTTGGTCCGCTGGTCCACCTGGCGGGACAATTCATCGACTGCAATGGCGAGATCAGCCCGGTGTTTCAGGTAGCGCGTTTCATGCAGCAGCTTTGCGGCAAATTCCCGCTCCGGCTCGGCCTCGGAAACCATTTCGTGCTTGACCGGATCGTACAGCCCCTGCGTCGCGGCAAATGCGATTTGCTCGACCTCCTTCATTTCGTCAGAGACCTTGAAGACACGCAGTAGCAGCACCTGTTCATCGGCATCGAAACCAAGGCGGCTACCCCGCTCGGCGAGGGCGACCCCCAACCCCTCGCTCGGCGGCACGTAAGTCCGCATGCCGCTGATCACCTGCTCCCAATAGGTGGCCGACGCTGCCGCAGGCGGTGGCTTGGTGCCTTCGCGGATGGCCAGGATGTCGTAGTAATAGATCAGGAAACGCGGATTGGCCGTCGCCACATACGATGAAACTAGGCGGCTGAGCAATTCGACGTCATGGCGTATTTCGGTGATCAGTTCCAGCGAGTCCTGGCGGTGGCGTGCCGCCGAGTAGGCTTCGTTGTAGGCGGACAAGGCACCGAGAGTCACGCCGCCAATCATGCCCAGCATGCAGGCCAGGGCCAGCAGGACGCGCAGCAAGGCCTTACGCAGGCTAGTGTGACGCCCCCCGGAACGCAAACTGGATTCCTGGCGATCACTGCGGATTAAGCCCAATCCTGCCTCCCCGCAAGAAACATGAAAACCGAATCATATGACATATCGAAATGATTGCGCGATATCAACTCGTCGCATCGGGATGATTGGCCTAAGCCGGCCGTTCGTTCAGAATAGCGGCATCCGCCCTTCTCCTCTGGCCCCATGGACAACCTCATCAAGGACACCGCAACGCTGGAGCTTTTTTGCTGGCTCGAGCCCGGCGCCGAGCTGCCGGGCTGGGACATCCTGAAAGGCAGCCCGTTCGGCGCCACGCTCGCCGCGCCGGAAGGCGGCGAACCGACGCCCGGCGACCAGCTGCTGTCGGTGCAAAACTACTTTGCCGAATACCACCTCGAGTATTTCCGGCAACGCCGCTACAACCACTTTCCGAGCCGCCTGCACGCCATGCTGCAGTTCGCCACGCGCACCGACGCCATGACCTTCCGCTTCAAGCATCCGCAGCGCGTCTTTGGCAAGAACCTCGTCTGCGCCCAGACCCAGGGCGCCTACATCTGCTCCTTCCACGACGCCAGCTGGCTCGACTATCTGCGCCTCCCGCACAGCCTGTCGCTCAGCGCCCTCGACGAAGTGGCCGACTACTACTGGTCCGGCAAGACCGTCGAGGAAGTCGGCCTGACCTTCATGAACGAACCGTGGCAGGAGCCGCCGGTCATCGAGGCGCTGTACCAAGGCACGCTGAAGCCGGTCTGGGGCCACCAACAATCCGGCTGGCTGCCGGGTTTCCGCTAGGATTTGCCATGCGTCGCATCGCCATCATTGTCGCCGTCCTTGCCGTGCTCGGCCTCGGCTTGTTCTGGGCGACGCGGCCGAAACCGGTCCCCGTCGTGCTCAAGGAAGTAGCGGAAGGCAAGGTCGAAGCCACCCTGTCCAACACCCGCGCCGGGACCGTCGAAGCCTGCCTGCGCACCAAGCTGTCGACCATCATCGGCGGCCGTATCGAATACCTCGGCGTCAAGGAGGGCGACAAGGTCAAGAAGGGGCAACTGCTGCTCAAGCTGTGGAACGACGACCAGCAGGCCAATGCGGCACTGGCCCAGGCCCAGATCACGCTCAGTGCCAAGCGCGTTGACGAAGCCTGCATCGCCGCCAGCAATGCCGAGAAGGAGGCCGTTCGCCAAAGCGAGTTGCGCGCCAAGGGTTTCGTGTCGACCAGCAAGGAAGAAGCTGCCCGCACCGACGCCGAAGTCCGCCGCGCCGCCTGCAATACGGCTAAAGCGGACGTCGCCCAGGCCGAAGCCAAGTTCCGCGCCACCCGCGTCGAACAGGGCCGGGTCGCACTGTACGCACCTTTCGACGGCACGGTCGCCAAGATCGTCGGCGAACTGGGCGAATATTCCACCCCGTCGCCCCCCGGCGTGCCGACGCCGCCGGCCATCGACCTGATCGACGACTCCTGCCTCTACGTCAAAGCGCCGATGGACGAGGTCGACGCCCCGAAGATCCAGGTCAACCAAGCCGTGCGCATCACCCTCGACGCCCTGCCCGGCAAGATCCTGCCCGGCAAGGTGCGGCGCGTCGCCCCCTATGTTTCCGCCGTCGAGAAGCAGGCGCGGACGGTGGACATCGAAGTCGATTTCGAGCAACCAGAAGCCACCGGCAAGCTGCTCGTCGGCTACAGCGCCGATGTCGAAGTCATCCTCGCCGGCCGCGACAAGGTCCTGCGCGTGCCGACCGCCGCCATCCAGGAAGGCGGCCGTGTGCTGGTCTACAACGCCGACAGCGGCAAGCTGGAGGAGCGCCGGATCAAGGCCGGGCTGGCCAACTGGGAATACACCGAGGTGGTCGAGGGCGTGCAGGCCGGCGAGCGCATCGTCACCTCGCTCGACAAGGAAGGCATCAAGGCCGGCGCCAAGGTGACGCCGGACGAAAAAACACAAACCAAGGCGAAATAGGCGCATGGCGCTGATCGAACTGTCTGGCATTGAACGGCGCTTCCAGCTCGGCGACACCACGGTCAATGCGCTGAGCGGCCTGAACCTGCAGATAGATGCCGGGCAATACGTTGCCGTGATGGGGCCGTCCGGTTCGGGCAAATCCACCCTGCTCAACCTGCTCGGCCTGCTCGACCGCCCCAATGCCGGCAGCTACCGCCTGGAGGGGCGCGACGTCACCACGCTGTCGCCCGAAGAACAGGCGACCGTGCGCAGCACCCGCATCGGCTTCGTCTTCCAGAGTTTCCACCTGGTGCCGCGCCTCACCGCGGCCGAAAACATTGGCTTGCCGATGACCCTGGCCGGCATCGCCCCGGCCGAGCGGAAGCGGCGCGTTGCCCAGGCACTCAAGGACTTCGGCCTGGATAACCGCGCCGACCACAAGCCGGACCAGCTCTCCGGCGGCCAGCGCCAGCGCGTCGCCATCGCCCGCGCCACCATCATGCAACCCGCCCTGCTCCTCGCCGACGAGCCGACCGGCAACCTCGACCGCCAGACCGGCGACGAGGTGGTGCGCCTGCTCGAAGCACTGAACACCC
This sequence comes from Dechloromonas hankyongensis, assembly GCF_022012295.1. Taxonomy (GTDB): domain Bacteria; phylum Pseudomonadota; class Gammaproteobacteria; order Burkholderiales; family Rhodocyclaceae; genus Azonexus; species Azonexus hankyongensis. Next base: position 1,275,590 of record NZ_JAKLTN010000001.1, on the reverse strand, counting down.
AGGGCGTCACGCTGGTCGTCGTCACCCATGACCCGGCGCTGGGCGCCCGCGCCGGCCGCCAGCTGGTCATGGAGGATGGCCGCCTCAAGCACGACAGCGCCCACCCGGCACCGAACGCCGATGCGCCTGGCTGATACCCTGCGCTTCGCCCGCGATGCCGCTACCGGCTACCCGGTACGCACGGCCTTGTCGGTGTTGGCCATGTCGATCGGCGTCGCCGCCGTCGTCATCCTGACCGCACTGGGCGACGGGGCGCGGCGCTATGTCATCGGCCAGTTTTCGTCGCTCGGCAGCAATCTGGTCATCGTCCTGCCCGGCCGTTCCGGCACCGGCGGCTTCAACCCGGCCAATGCCATCACCACCACGCCGCGCGACCTGACCATCGACGACGCCGGCAGCCTGCGCCGCCTGCCCAGCGTGCGGCGCGTCGCCCCGCTCGCCGTCGGCACCTCGGAAATCGCCTATGGCGGCAAGCTGCGCGAAGCCATGGTCGCCGGGTCGACCGCCGAGTTCATCCCGATCCGCAATTTCGAACTGGTGCAGGGCAGCCCGCTGCCGGACGAGGACTGGAACCGGGGCTCGTCGGTCGCCATCATCGGTGCCACGCTACGCCAGGAAATATTCGGAACCGGCCCCGCTGTCGGCCAACTGGTCCGCGTTGGCGACCGCCGCCTGCGCGTCATCGGCGTCCTCAAGCCGGTCGGCCAGGGCTTGGGCATGAACACTGACGAACTGGTCATCGTGCCGGTATCGCTGGCGCAGGCGATGTTCAACTCCAACACCCTGTTCCGCATCCTGATCGAAGCCAACAGCCGGGAAGCCATCCCCGCCGCCAAGGCACAAGCCCTGGAACTGCTCAAACAACGCCACCGCGGCGAAGAAGACGTCACCGTAATCACCCAGGACGCCGTTCTCGCCACCTTCGACAAACTGCTCGGCGCGCTGACCCTCGGCGTCGCCGGCATCGCCGCGATCAGCCTGGCCGTCGCCGGCATCCTGGTGATGAACGTCATGCTCGTCGCCGTCACCCAGCGCACCGGCGAAATCGGGCTGCTCAAGGCGCTCGGCGCCTCGGCGAGCACCATCCGACTGGCCTTCCTGACCGAGGCGGCGATGCTGTCGGCGCTCGGCGCCCTGCTCGGCTACCTGCTCGGCCAACTCGGCGCCTTCGCTCTGCGCCAGTTCTTCCCGGTCTTTCCGGCCTATCCGCCGGATTGGGCCGTGATCGCCGGCCTAGGCACCGCACTCACGACCGGCCTGCTGTTCGGCGTCATGCCGGCGCGCCGGGCGGCGCGGCTTGACCCCGTACAAGCCTTGATGAAGCATTAGCAACTGTCTGCCACGAGGCAGGCTCCAGCGGGCCGCCACCATTCAGGTTCCGCCCGGGCCGACCGGCGAAACCGCCACCTGCGTGGGTGGCGCCGATATCACATCCTTGTGCAGCAGCATTGCGGACAGCTTGGCGATGAACGGGCGGTCCCGCTCCGGCGCATTGGCATGCCAGTGGCGCATGAAGTCATCCAAGCTGGCCGACGGGTCATCGGGATGCAGATTCAGATAGCTGATGGCCTCCCAGCTCTTGGAATCGGCGAAGAACAGCGGCAGAACCGACTTGGCGACCAGATCGTTCTGATCCCGGCGGTAGGGGTCGGCCCGCAACTGAGCCTGACGCTCCTGCAGCCATTCGCGCAACTCGGTATTTTCCGGCAGCGTGCGATGGCGTTCGGCAATGAGGAATTTGAAGAAACGCCGTAAATCCTTGGCGTGGCTGGCCAACTCAGGCTCGGGCGGGGCCACGGACCATTCGGTCGCCAGCGTCTCGAGGGCATAGAGCGAAGCCGTCTCGCATATCGTTTCTTCGAACCACTGGTTCTGCCGGGAGACTTCGCCGCCCGCATGACCATAGTTGGACAGCACATGGCAGAACTCGTGGGCGAATTCGTAAACGTAGAGATGCCAACGCGCTTGGTCGGCATGCAGCCGGATCATATATTCGCCGTTCGGCCCCCGGTCATAAAGCGCCACGGGGTTCGAATCGGTATGGCTGACGCGGACCGTGATCGGCGCCCGGTCGGGCTGCTGATCGAGCAACAGATCGGCCACCGAATGCAGAACGCGTTCGATCTGACCGGTATCGACCGCCCCCCAGCCCTGGTTATCGACCTGAATGTTGACCGCAGCCCGCTTTTTTACCGTGGCCACAGGCTCGGTCCGGGCCGCGAAAGACACCATCACCCCCAAGGCAATGGAGGCCATGACAAAAGGCAGGCGCACGAGCAGTACCTCCCTGCAAATAGACGTGATATTTAGATTGTCATCGTTTTGCTTGGTTCGCTCGGATAGCGTGTTGCGCATATCATTGCCGAACCACTCCGGTAAATTTAATCCCCAATCCCAACCGGCCGCAACTCTCCACGACACCTCCGCCCCATCGCATACCCATGCTCTGGTCCGATGCCTTTCAGCTTGCCCTGCGCGCCGTCACCGCCCAGCGCCTGCGCAGCTTCCTGACCCTGCTCGGCATTGCCGTCGGCATTGCCGCGGTGATCCTGCTCACCTCCATCGGCGAAGGCATACACCGTTTCGTGCTGGCCGAATTCAGCCAGTTCGGCACCAACGTCGTCGGCATCCACCCGGGCAAGACCAAGACCGGCGGCGCACCGTCCGGACTGCCGACCAGCGCCCGCCCGCTGTCGCTCGACGACGCCAAGGCGCTGGCCGGCCTGCCGCACGTCGTTTCCGCCACGCCCAGCATCTGGGGCAATGCAGAAGTTGGCGCCAACGGCCGTTTGCGTCGGACCTCGGTCTATGGCGTCGGGCCGCAGATGCTGGAAGTGTTCAAGGGCAAGGTGCGCGTCGGCCAGTTCCTGCCCAGCGACGACGCGGACAGTGCGCGCGCCCTGGTCGTCCTCGGCCCGAAGCTGAAGGAAGAGCTCTACGGCCCAGAAAACGCCCTCGGCACGCGGCTGCGCATCGGCCCCGACCAGTTTAGGGTGATCGGCGTCCTCGAACCCAAGGGCCAGTTCCTCGGCATCGATCTCGACGACACTGCCTTCATTCCGGCCGCCCGGGCGCTGGAAATCTTCAATCGCGACGGCCTGAACGAAATCGACCTGGCCACCGAGGAAGGCATCTCGTCGAAAGTGGTCGCCGATGCGGCGCGCGAGCGCATGATCAGCCGCCACGGCCATGAGGACTTCACCATCGTCACGCAGGAAGAGATGCTGGCGACGCTGTCCAATATCCTCAACGTACTGACCATGGCCGTCGGCGCGCTGGGCGGCATTTCCCTGCTCGTCGGCGGGGTCGGCATCGTTACCATCATGACCATCGCCGTCAGCGAACGCACCGGTGAAATCGGCCTGCTGGTCGCCCTCGGCGCACCACGGCGGACCATCCTGCTGCTTTTTCTTGGCGAGGCCATCGCGCTCTCGGCCATTGGCGGCCTGATGGGCCTGCTCATCGGCTTCGGACTGGCACAGCTGATCCATCTGCTGTTGCCGGCACTTCCGGTGCATACGCCGCTCACCTTTGTCCTGCTCGCCGAAGGACTGGCCATTGCCATCGGCCTTGCTGCGGGCGTCCTGCCGGCTCGCCGTGCTGCCCGGCTCGATCCGGTCGAGGCATTGCGTGCCGAATAATAGGCTATTCATCCATACGCATCGGTATGGTAGAGTGCATTTTTCCCAACTGATAAGAGCAAGGAGTCCAGCATGACCTATCACATCGATCAGCTGCATCCCGGCATGTCCGCCAGCACCTCCAAGACTGTCACCGAAGCCGACATCATCCTGTTCGCCGGCATCTCGACCGACGTCAACCCAGCCCACCTCGACGAGGAATACTGCAAGGGCACGATGTTCGGCACCCGCATTGCCCACGGCATGCTGTCGGCTGGCTTCATCTCCGCCACCCTGGCCAACAAGCTGCCCGGCCCCGGCACCATCTATCTGTCGCAGACGCTGAAATTCAAGGCCCCGGTCAAGCCGGGCGACACCGTCACCGCCACCGTTACCGTACGCGAAGTCAGTCTCGAAAAGAACCGCGTGATCCTCGACACGGTGTGCACCGTTGGCGGCAAGACGGTCATCGACGGCGAATGCCTGATGATGCCGCCGGTCCGCGCCGCCAAGCCCACCGGCACGGTTTGATTCGCTCGCTAGGCAAGCACTCAATGCAAAACGCCGGCTTCAAGCCGGCGTTTTTTTGTTTTCTGAACACCGCCGGAAACCCCGGCCAGTGTCAAAAAGCCTCGTCAGCGCGCAGGAAGCGCCACTGCCCCAGCGGCAGGTCGCCCAGACGGATGCGTCCGATGCGCACCCGTTTCAGGCCTATCACCTTGAGACCGACCAGCTCGCACATGCGGCGGATCTGGCGCTTCTTGCCTTCCTTCAGGATGAAGTGCAGCTGATCCTCGTTCAATTGCTTGACCCAGGCCTGTTTCAACGGCTTGCCGTCGAGTTCCAGGCCGTGGCGCAGCAGGTCGAGCCCGCCCTCGATCATCTCGCCGGAAACGCGAACCAGGTATTCCTTCTCGGCCTCGCTATCCTCGCCAATCAGCCTTTTCGCCACCCGGCCATCGCTGGTCAGCACCAGCAGGCCGGTCGAATCGATATCGAGTCGTCCAGCCGGCGCCAGTCCGCGCAACATCCACGGTTTGAATTCCGGATCGCCCGACTGCACGACCTGGGCCTCCGGCGTAATCAAGGTCACCGCCGGGATGCAGCCCGGTTCCGGTTGTCCGGAGACATAGCCGACCGGCTTGTGGAGCAGGATGGTGACCTGCTTGGCCTGATCCTTCTGCGCTTCCTTCGAAATCGAAATCTCGGCCGACGGATCGATGCGCGAACCCAGCTCGCTGACCGGCTCGCCATTGACGAAGACCCAACCGCGCTCGATCCACAGGTCGGCCTCGCGGCGCGAACACAGGCCGCGCTCGGACATCACCTTGGACAGACGAACGCCTGCCGGCGGCGGCCCCTTGGGCTGCTCAGCCACTTTAGGCGCATCGACCGCTGCGGCCCGATGCGACTTCCACGGGTCTTCAGCCGCCGGACGTGACATCGGCCGGGCTGCAGCGGGTTTGCGCTCCGCCGCCTTGCCCCAGGGATTTTCGTTCGTGCGCTCAGGTGAACGCCCGGATGCTTTAGCCCCATCCCTCGACGCCGTACGGGCGCCGCGATGCGGCTTGCCCGGAGGCTTCGAGCGCGCATCGTCACGCGCTTTTTCGCTGCGCGGCGCGCGAACAGCCTTGGCTTTCGCCTCGGCTTCCTGTTTTTCCTGCAAGGTCTGGCGAACACGCGGCGGACCGCCGCGCAACGGCTTGCGTGCAGGCTTGTCGCCGGCTTCGCGGTCAATTGCAGCCTTGTTGATGCGAAGGGTACCGTCAGCCTTAACCGGCACATCGGCATCAACGGGAGCCGGACAGTTTACCGGCTTTTCCGTAGCAGCAGGCTGCGGCTCGGCAGCAGGCTTCGCTGCCGCAGGAGCCTCAGCCGGGGCATCAGGCTTGCGCCACTTCGCCCAGGGATCGTCGGCAACGCTCATTGCAGATCGAGCAGTTCGACCTCGAAAACCAGCGTGGCGTTCGGCGGAATGACGCCGCCCGCGCCGCGCGCGCCGTAACCGAGTTGCGGCGGAATGGTCAGCTTGCGCGTACCGCCAACCTTCATGCCCTGCACGCCTTCGTCCCAGCCGGCGATCACATGGCGCTGGCCGAGCGGGAACTGGAAGGGATCGTTGCGATCTTTGCTCGAATCGAACTTGCTGCCGTTGGTTAGCCAGCCGGTGTAGTGCACCGTCACGAAATGACCGGCCTTGGCCTCAGCGCCGTTGCCTTCGACGGTATCTTCGTAGATCAGGCCGGAGGCCGTGGTGATTTCAGCCATGAGAAGCTCCTTTGCGAAAGGCGGGAAGTCTACCATAAGCCATTGAAAAGCCTTTGACTTATCAGTATTTCTCCGTATAATGCGCGGTTCTTTGTAGCACCCTTTGTATTAATTTCGGAGTCCAACCCATGTATGCGGTCATAAAAACCGGCGGCAAGCAGTATCGCGTTTCCGCTGGTCAAAAACTTAAAGTAGAACAGATACCGGCAGACGTTGGCGCAGAAGTCACTCTCGACCAGATCCTCATGGTAGGCGAAGGCGAGTCCGTGAAGATCGGCGCCCCCTTCCTTGCTGGCGCCACCGTCAAGTGCACCGTGGTTTCCCACGGCCGCCACGACAAGGTCAAGATCTTCAAGATGCGTCGTCGTAAGCACTACCAGAAGCGTCAAGGCCATCGTCAGAACTACACCGAACTGCGCATCGACACGATCGCTGCCTAAGTTCAGACAAGGAGCTAAAACATGGCACACAAAAAGGCAGGCGGTAGTTCACGTAACGGCCGCGACTCACAAGCTCAACGACTGGGCGTCAAGCGCTACGGCGGTCAATTCGTCCTGGCTGGCAACATCATCGTTCGCCAGCGCGGCACTGAGTTCCACCCGGGCGAAAACGTCGGCTGCGGCAAGGATCACACCCTGTTCGCACTGAAGGACGGCGTGATCCAGTTCACCATCAAGGGCGAAAAGAAGCGCCGCACGGTCTCGATCGTTCCGGCCGCCGAATAAATCGGCCCGGCGGAAATCGAAGAAGCCCTATCCGCCACGGATAGGGCTTTTTTCTTTATTGGCCTGAACTTTCGCCGAGAGTCCAAGCCAATAAAGAACCCAACGCCCCGGCGGGGCAAGAGAGAAACAGCATGAAATTTATCGACGAAGCCAAGATTTACGTAAAAGCCGGCGACGGTGGCAACGGCATCGCCACGTTCCGCCGCGAAAAATACATCCCGATGGGCGGCCCCAATGGTGGCGACGGCGGCAAGGGCGGCAGCGTCTATGTCGTCGCCGACCGCAACATCAACACCCTGGTCGATTACCGCTACACCCGCAAGTTCCTCGGCCAGCGCGGCGAGAACGGTGGCAGCGCCGACTGCTACGGCGCCGGCGGCGAGGACATCGTGCTGCGCATGCCGGTCGGCACGGTCGTCACCGACCTCAACACCGGCGACATCCTGGCCGATCTCGCCGAACACGACCAGAAGGTCCTGATCGCCAAGGGCGGCAAGGGCGGCCTCGGCAACATCCACTTCAAGTCCTCGACCAACCGCGCGCCGCGCCAATGCACCAAGGGTGAACAAGGCGAGGAACACGAACTCGGTCTCGAACTGCGCGTGCTGGCCGACGTCGGCCTGCTCGGCCTGCCCAACGCCGGCAAGAGCACGCTGATCCGCGCCATTTCCGCCGCCCGCCCGAAGGTGGCCGACTACCCCTTCACCACGCTGCACCCCAATCTTGGCGTCGTCCGCGTCGGCGCCGAAAAGAGCTTCGTTGTTGCCGACGTACCCGGCCTGATCGAAGGCGCAGCCGACGGCGCCGGCCTCGGCATCCGCTTCCTCAAGCATCTGCAGCGCACTCGCATCCTGCTCCACCTCGTCGATATCGCCCCGATCGATCCGGGCGCCAACCCGGTGCGCGATGCCAAGGCCATCGTCGGCGAACTCGCCAAACACGACCCGGAACTGGTTGAAAAACCGCGCTGGCTGATCCTCAACAAACTCGACCTGATCCCGGAAGAAGACCGCGAAAAGGCGATCAAGGACTTCCTGAAGGCCTACAAGAAAGCCACCAAGTACGACGGTCCGGTTTTCCCGATTACCGCCATCAACGGCGAAGGCACCAAGCCGCTGATCTACGCCATCCAGGAAGCCCTCGAACAGATGGCCGTTCCGGAGATCGCCGACGATGAGGACGAAGAAGGGACGGCGGAAGAAGCATGAGCCAGACCCGCCTCGCCAACGCCAAACGCCTGGTCGTCAAGGTCGGCTCGGCATTGGTCACCAATAACGGCACCGGCCTTGACCTCGCCGCAATTAACGACTGGGCGCGGCAAATTGCCCAGCTACGCGACCAGAAGCGGGAAATCGTCCTTGTCTCCTCGGGCGCCGTCGCTTGCGGCGTGCAGCGCCTGGGCTGGGACCGCCGCCCAAAGACGGTGCACGAAAAGCAGGCCGCCGCCGCCGTCGGCCAGGCCGGGCTGGTCGAGGCCTACGAAGCAGCCTTCAACAAGCACGGCATGCACACCGCGCAAATCCTACTCACCCATGACGACCTGGCCGACCGCAAACGCTACCTGAACGCCCGCTCGACACTGACCACCCTGCTCGAACTCGGTGTCGTACCGATCATCAACGAGAACGACACCGTCGTTACCGACGAAATCAAGTTCGGCGACAACGATACGCTCGGCGCCCTAGTTGCCAACCTGCTCGAGGCCGACGCGTTGATCATCCTGACCGACCAGAAAGGCCTGTACACAGCCGACCCGCGCAAGGATGCGAATGCCACGCTGATCCAGGAGGCCGTCGCCGGCGACGAATCGCTGGAAGCCATGGCCGGCGGCGCCGGTAGCCGTGTCGGCACCGGCGGCATGATCACCAAGGTGATCGCAGCCAAACGTGCCGCCCGCAGCGGCGCCCACACCGCCATCGCCAGCGGTCACGAAACCGATCCGATCGCCCGTCTCGCGACCGGCGAACTGGTCGGCACCCTGTTGATTTCGCAAACCCCGCCGCTAACCGCCCGCAAGCAATGGCTGGCCGATCACCTACAACTGGCCGGTCGCCTAATGCTGGACGCTGGCGCCGTCGAAGCCCTGCGCGCCGGCAAAAGTCTGCTCCCGATCGGCGTCACGGCAGTCGACGGCGAGTTCGAGCGCGGCGCAGCAGTCGCCTGCATCAGCCCGGAAGGCCGCGAAATCGCCCGTGGCCTGAGCAACTATGGCAGCGGCGAAGCCCGCCTCATCGCCCGCAAGACGACGGCCGACATCGAGAGTATTCTCGGTTATGTCGACGAACCGGAAATCATTCATCGGGACAACCTGATCCTGTCCTGACACCCAAAATAAAGCCCCGGAATTCCGGGGCTTTTCATGGGCTACGCAACAAAACGGGCGCCGAAGCGCCCGTAGATTCCTGTCGAAAGGGAATCGATCAGAAGCGGTAGGTCACACCGACGCCTGCCGTAACCGGGCTCAGGTTCAGGTTACCGAGCTTGGAGCCACCGGCATACACGTCGGTATCCATCTTGATGTACTTGACGTCGACGTTCAGGCCGATGTTCTTGGTGAACATGTAGTCGAAGCCGACTTGACCAGCCAGGCCCCAGCTGCTGCGCTCGACGGACGCGACGCCGCCCAGGATATTGTTGGTGTTGTAGAAGAAGGTGTAGTTCACCCCGGCACCAACGTAGGGCTTGAAGGCACCCAGTTCGGTAAAGTGGTACTGCAGCAACAGGGAGGGCGGCAGCGCCTTGATGGTGCCTTGCTTGACGCCGGCGATCTTGATATCAACTTCCTGCGGATAGGTCAGAACCAGTTCAGCCGCCAGATTCTTGGTAAAGAAATACGACAGATCGATTTCCGGAATCCACAGGTTGTCAGCCTCAACCTTGGCCCCCACCGTCCGATCCAGACCATCCTTCTGGCCGTTCTTGAAGTCGATATAGACGGCACGCGCCCGGACCATGAACGAGCCTTCGTCAGCCTTGACGACAGGCGCCGACAGAACGCCGGTAGCAACCAGTGCAGCAACCAGAATCTTCTTAGACATACACCACTCCCTTTTTGTTAGAAAAGGGGATGCTACATCCGTAGTAACTAGTTATTTTGACCTATGTCAACAACCACACTTCTAGCATGGCTTCTATACAACCCGGTGAGTAAATCACAACATACAAACAAAAACGGGAGCCGAAGCTCCCGTTTCATTTCCAAACTGGTTAAACCAGATTAGAAAGCGTGGTTGATACCAACACCCCAAATGGAAGCGTGACCACCAGAGGACGGGATAACGAAGTTACCATCGGCATAGGTCGGAGCGGCCGGAGCAACAGCATTATTGGTAACGCTACGCGAACCAGTATCGCCGTTGCTGACGCGGTTGTAACCAGCGTACAGCTTGGTGCGCTTGGACAGACCATGGGTGTAAGCCAGCGAGAACGAAGACTGGTTATCGTCAGCAGTGGTGCTAGCATACTTCAGGCGAGCGTAAGTAGCATGGACAGCGCCGGTAGCGGTGGTCGGAACAGAAACGCCAACTTGCCAGGTCTTGTCAGACTTGCCAGTTGCAGCAGCTTCGGCCTTCTGGTTTTGATAGGAAGCGAACAGCTTGGCGACTTGGAAGTCATAAGAACCGCCCAGGCCCCATTCGCGAACGTCGTCTTCGGCAACGGATGCGTTAGCGTTAACACGGGTATAGATGGCGGTTGCATTCAGGCCAGCGACCTTGTAATTGACGCTGCCCAGATAAGCATTGCTATCACGACCGTTCGGATTGGTAGCGGTGTTATTACGGGATTCGGTCAGGCGAGCGGTATTCAGGGCAACGGTCACGCCGGCGAAGGTCGGCGAGATGTAAGCAACAGCGTTGTTAGCGCGGCCGGTGGAACCGCAGGACAGCAGAGTGCGACCGTTCAGCTTGTCGTTGGTGGCGAAAGCACCGCCAGCCAGCGGGTTGACCGAGCAAGCCCAGTCATAACCGGCGGTCTGCAGACGACCACCAACCAGGGTGCCGTAGTTGCTGGTCAGGCCAACAAATTGCTGGCGAGCAACGGTGCTGGACCACGGAGCGTCGGCAGAACCGAGAGCAGCGTTGTCATCCATGGCCAGAGCGTATTCCAGGGTGAACAGCGCCTTCAGGCCGTTGCCCAGATCCTCGACACCCTTGAAACCGATACGGGAACCAGCCAGGCCACCGGATTCAATAGAGTTAACACCCTTAGCGCCGCTACCAGAAGCGTGCAAGTAGGCCACGTCAGCAACACCGTAGATGGTGACGTTGGATTGAGCGAAAGCAGCGGTAGAAGCCAGGCCAGCGATGGCCAGGGCAATAATCTTCTTTTGCATCAGAAAAATCTCCTTAGTGGTTAGTTTTTGGTTTGACCTGTAGGCCAGACCAAGCTTTACCTCTCGGATCGAGAAGTTGCAACGATTGTCGCAAGGGCCATATGACCAAGCAATCGGTCTTTGCGTTGCTGCGACGCTTTTGGCAGGTTTTGTTGTTTTAGCGCAACACGCTCAAACGAATAGACGAGCCAGTTCGACACCCGGCTCCGGGGCACGCATGAAAGCCTCGCCGACCAGGAAAGTTTCGACCTGGTTGGCACGCATCAGGGCAACATCTTCGGGCTTCAGGATGCCGCTTTCGGTGACGACGATGCGATCGTCGGGAATCCGCGATAGCAAGCCGAGCGTTGTATCGAGCGTAACCTCGAAGGTGCGCAGGTTGCGGTTGTTGATGCCGAGCAGCGGTGTCTTCAGTTGCAGCGCGACATCCAGCTCTTCACCGTTGTGCACTTCGACCAGTACGGCCATGCCGTAGCCCATGGCCTGCGCTTCGAGGGCCTGCATTTCGGCCAGGTTCAAGGCAGCGGCGATGAGCAGGATGCAGTCCGCCCCCATCGCCCGCGCTTCGGCGACCTGATAGGCGTCGACCATGAAGTCCTTGCGCAACACCGGCAAGGCACAGGCGGCGCGGGCAGCCTGCAGATATTCCGGGCAGCCCTGGAAGTAGTGGCGATCGGTCAGCACGGACAGACAGGCCGCGCCATGCTGTTCATAGCTGCGGGCGATTTCCGCCGGCCGGAAATCCGGACGGATTACTCCTTTCGAGGGACTGGCCTTCTTGATTTCGGCTATGACAGCCGGACGGCCAGCGGCAATCTTGTTGCGGATGGCACCGACAAAATCCCGGGTGGCCGATTGCGCAGCCGCCTCGGCCTCGACAACGGCGAGCGGCTTGACGGCGAGCGCAGTGGCGACTTCTTCGCGTTTGGTGGCGATGATCTTGTTGAGGATATCGCTCATGACTTAGTGCCCAGACGTTGTGTGCATTGCACGAACTGATCGAGCTTGGCGCGTGCCGCGCCGCTGGCGATGGCTTCCCGAGCCCGGGTGATGCCATCGCCGATGCTGTCGGCGACATTGGCGACATAAAGTGCGGCGCCGGCATTCAGGCAGACGATCTCGCGCGCCGGCCCAGGCTTGTTGGCGAGAACGCCGAGCAGCATTTCGCGGGATTCGCCGGCGCTGCCGACGCGCAGGTTGCGCAAGGACTGCATCTGCACACCGTAATCTTCAGGGTGAATCTCGTATTCGCGGATTTCGCCGTCCTTCAATTCGCCGACCATGGTGGCGGCCCCCAGCGAAATTTCGTCGAGACAATCCTTGCCATGCACCACCAGCACGCGTTCGGCGCCGAGGCGCTGCATGACGCGCACGAGGATGCCGACCAAGTCGGGATGGAAGACGCCCATCAGGGTATTGGGGGCGCCAGCCGGATTGGTCAGCGGACCGAGGATATTGAACAGGGTACGCACCCCCATTTCGCGGCGCACCGGAGCGACGTGCTTCATCGCGCTATGGTGGTTCGGCGCAAACATGAAGCCGAAGCCGGTTTCGGCGATACAGGCGGCAACCTGCTCGGGCGACAGCATGATGTTGGCGCCGATCGCTTCCAGCACGTCGGCGCTGCCGGAACTGGACGACACGCTGCGCCCGCCGTGCTTGGCCACCTTGCCACCGGCGGCAGCGACGACGAAGGCCGAGGTCGAGGAAATGTTGAAACTGTGCGCTGCATCGCCGCCAGTGCCGACGATATCGACGAAATGCTTGTCGTAGGGCACCTTGACCGGCGTCGCCAACTCGCGCATCACGGATGCGGCAGCAGCGATCTCGCCGATGGTCTCCTTCTTGACGCGCAGGCCAGTGATGATGGCGGCGATCATGACCGGCGTGACTTCGCCGCTCATGATCTGGCGCATCAGGGAAACCATTTCGTCATGGAAGATTTCGCGGTGTTCGATGACGCGCTGCAGGGCGGCTTGCGGGGTCATTGCTTGTGTTCCTCGAGGAAGTTCTTGAGCAGATCATGGCCGCGCTCGGTCAGGATCGATTCGGGGTGAAACTGGACCCCCTCGACGGCCAGCGTCTTGTGGCGCACGCCCATGATTTCGTCGTCATCGGTCCACGCGGTGATTTCCAGGCAATCGGGCAGCGATTCGCGCTCGATGGCCAGCGAGTGATAGCGGGTGCAGGTCAGCGGGTTGGGCAGGCCGCGGAAGACGCCGATATCCTTGTGGTGCACCGGCGACACCTTGCCGTGCATCAGTTGCTTGGCATGCACGATCTTGCCGCCGAAGGCTTCACCGATGGCCTGATGGCCGAGGCAGACGCCGAGCAACGGTATCTTGCCGGCGAATTCCTTGATGGCCGCCAGCGAAACGCCGGCCTGGGCCGGGGCGCAGGGGCCGGGGGAAATCACCAGGTATTCGGGCTTCAAGCGGGCGATCTCGGCCAGCGTGATTGCATCGTTGCGGAAAACCTTCACATCCTGGCCCAGCTCGCCGAAGTACTGGACGATGTTGTAGGTGAAGCTATCGTAGTTGTCGATCATCAGCAGCATGCTGTTGATTCCTTGCCTGTTTCGTAAGCTCTAAATTCTACCTTATGGACTACCGTTCGACGTGCCCCGAACACGCCAGAACGACGGCAAACCATGGCCGGCGATCCCGTTCGGGTTAAAATGCGCCCTTTCCAGCCGGATTCGCCCATGACCGCCGCCCTTGCCATCCCTCCGCACAGCCTGTCCATCGTCGTCCCGTTCTACAACGAGGAAGACAATATTGCGCCGCTGGTCAAGCGGGTGCATGAGGCGCTAGTCGGTTACGAGCATCCGTGGGAACTGGTCCTGGTCGATGACGGCAGCAGCGATGCGACGGTCGAGCGCGCCTTGCAGAGCGCCCGCGAATACGGCCCGCACGTCCGCATCGTCGAACTAACCCGCAATTTCAAGCAGACGGCGGCCATGCAGGCCGGCCTCGATGCGGCGCGCGGCGACGTGATCGTGACCATGGACGGCGACCTGCAGAACGATCCGATCGACATCCCGCGCATGGTCGCTCGCCTGCTCAACGAGGATCTCGACCTGGTCGCCGGCTGGCGCCAGAACCGCCAGGACGGCCTCTTCCTGCGCAAAATCCCGTCCAAGATCGCCAACCGCCTGATCGCCCGCATGACCGGCGTCAAGCTGCGCGACTATGGCTGCAGCCTGAAGGCCTATCGCGGCGATGTGATCAAGCGCGTCCGCCTGTATGGCGAGATGCACCGCTTCATCCCGGCCTGGATGGCCACCGTCACCACGCCGCGCCGCATCGCCGAGGAAGCGACGACGCATCACCCGCGCACGGCCGGCGTGTCGAAATACGGCATTTCGCGCACCTTCCGCGTCATCCTCGACCTGATCGCCGTCTATTTCTTCATGCGCTTCCGCGCCCGCCCCGGCCATTTCTTCGGCAGCATCGGCCTGGCGCTGACCGCCCTCTCCGGACTGGTCCTCGGCTGGCTGGGCTGGGTCAAGTTCGGCCTCGGCGAATCGATCGGCGGCCGCCCGCTGCTCATCGTCGGCATCGGCACCCTGATCGCCGGCGTGCACTTCATCACCACCGGCGTGCTGTCCGAACTGCTCGCCCGCATCTATTTCGAATCGGGCACCGTGCTGTCCTATTCCGCCCGCCAGACCCCGGCGCTGGCTATCGACGAGGCCTGGCACAAGCCGGATTGATCCTCGGGGGGTACGCTCAACGTGCCCCAACCAATCTGGTGATATCGGAAACCCGAGGCCGTGGGGCAGCGCTCCCACGGCACACCGACAGCTCATCACCGGAGCATGGCCGAAGGCTCGGCCACCCTGCCCCGTCAAATCAATGACTTGACGCGTCTCCGATCTGCCCGCCTCGGCTGGCACGCCACGTGCAATGCAGATGGCACGGAACCGACCTCCGGTTTCCACTCAGATCAACAAGGAGACTCAATGAACCTGAACCGCAAGCTTTCCCGTTGCCTGCTCGTCGCCGCCGGCCTGCTCGCATCCGTCGCCGCCTGGGCCGGGCTGCCCAACGTCGTCATCCTGGCCACCGGCGGCACCATTGCCGGCGCCGGCGCCGAAGCGACCAACAGCGCCACCTACCAGGCCGCCAAGGTGCCGGTCGACAAACTGATTGCCGGCGTCCCCGAATTGGCCAAGGTGGCCAGCGTACGCGGCGAGCAGGTTTTTCAGATCGCTTCCGAAAGCTTGGCCAACGAGCAGTTGCTCGCCCTCGCCAAGCGCGTTGCCGCCCTCTCCAAGCAAGGCGACGTGGACGGCATCGTCGTCACCCACGGCACCGATACCCTCGAGGAAACCGCCTACTTCCTGAACCTGGTCGTGCATAGCGACAAGCCCATCGTGGTCGTCGGCTCGATGCGCCCGGGCACCGCCATGTCGGCCGACGGCATGCTCAACCTGTTCAACGCGGTGAGCGTGGCCGCCAGCCAGGATGCCCGCGGCAAGGGCGTACTGGTCGCCATGAACGACGAACTGAACAGCGGCCGCGACGTTGCCAAGATGATCAACATCAAGACCGAAGCCTTCAAGAGCCCGTGGGGCCCGCTCGGCATGGTGGTCGAAGGCAAGAACTACTGGTTCCGCCTGCCGGCCAAGCGCCATACGGTCAATTCCGAATTCGACATCGACAAGATCGCCAGCCTGCCGCTGGTCGAAATCGCCTACGGCCAGGGCAATGCCAACGACACCGCCTATCGCGCCTTTGCCGACAAGGGCGCCAAGGCCATCATCCACGCCGGCACCGGCAACGGCTCGGTGAGCAACCGCGTCGTCCCCGCCCTGCGCGAACTGCGCGGCAAGGGCGTGCAGATCATCCGCTCATCGCACGTCAATGCCGGCGGCTTCGTCGTGCGCAATGCCGAACAGCCGGACGACAAGTACGACTGGATCGTCGCCCACGACCTGAACCCGCAGAAGGCACGCATCCTGGCCGCTGTAGCGCTGACCAAGACCAGCGACAGCAAGGAACTGCAGCGCATTTTCTGGGAATACTGAGTTCCCGCCCCTGCCTCACCCCACTAGCAAACACTAGATCGCCCGGGCCGGCCGTGATGCCGGCCTGAGCGCAAGCTCCCCTGCCCGACCGCACATGCTGCAGCGCTTCGCTGCCGGCAGGGAGGCATTCATTCCGAGAATAAGGATCAAGCACATGAAGAAAATCGTTATTGCCCTGGCCGGTGCCGGCCTGATCGCCAGCCTGTCCCCGCTCACCGCTCAGGCCAGCGAACTGGACGACATGAAACAGGCCCTGCAGAAACTACAGGACCGGATCGCCCAACTCGAGGCCAAGAAGGAAGAGCCGCGCCCGGCGGCGAACAGCGTTCCCCTGCTCTCCGGCACGGCGCTGGGCGGCAACCCGAGCGCCACGCTCTACGGCAAGCTCGACCTGTTCACCGAATACAACTCCGGCGGCAACAAGGGCGACCGCCTCGCCCTCGAATCCGGCGGCCTCAACGGCAGCCGCCTGGGGGTCAAGGGCGGCGCCGACATCAAGGACGGCCTGCGTGCCATCTACCAGTTGGAAGCCGGCTTCTTCGCCAACAAGGGCACCCTCGCCCAGGGCGGCCGCTTCTTCGGCCGCCAGGCCTACGCCGGCGTCGAAAGCACGACCTGGGGCCGCCTGACCGCCGGGCGCCAGTATTCGCCGATGTACAACAGCGTCATCGCCTACGACGCCTTCGAACAGGGCTACGGCTCGCCGACCACCGACGGCAACGTCAGCACCGGCGGCACTCGCTTCGACAGCGCCCTCGTTTACGCCACGCCAACCTGGGCCGGTCTGAGCGCCACCGCCATGCTGGCCTTGGGCGGCGAAACCGGCAAGAGCTCGGACGCCGCCGCGCTGGCGGTCAATTACGAAAACGGCCCGCTCGGCCTGACCTGCGCCTACCAGCGCGACGACCACAACGGCACGGCAACGGCGGTGGTCAAGAACGCCTTTGTCGGCGCCAGCTACCAGGTCCGCAACACCAAGCTGCTGGCCGGTTTCGGCCGGGCGACGACCGACAACGACAACGGGATCAACACCGCTCGCCGGGAATGGATGGTCGGCAGCCGCACCGCCGCCACCCCCACCGGCCAGTTGCTGCTCGCCTACGCCGAGGGGCGCACCGCGGATGCGAGCCCGAACGACAAGGGACGCGTCGCCACCGCCGGCTGGGTGGAAAGCATCAGTGCCCAGTCGCGCGTCTATGGCATCGTCTCGGCGCACAAGAACGCCGCCGGCTCGGCCCTGGTTCCGATGGGCACCAGCTCCGCCGGCAACTACGTGGTCAATCCTGGCGACTCGGCCTACGGCTTGGCGCTGGGCTATCAGTACGCCTTCTAAGCGCGTCGCCTAAACGAAACGGTGGTTGCCGTGCTGACTTGATCGGCATGGCAACGCCCGCTGGCGGCGAAGAGACCTACCCCCGCCAAGCCATCGTTCAAATCAAGCCGTATTTCTTCAGCTTGTCGTGCAGCGTGGTACGGGCGATGCGCAGCGCATCGGCCGTACGCTGGATATTGCCCTGCTGGCGCGAAAACTCGTCGTCGATCAGCAAACGCTCGTAGTTCTCGACCGCCTCGGTCAGCGATGGCGCTTCGCTGGCGCCGATGACCTGGCCGCCGATGCCGAGCACATGGCAGTCGGCGGCGTTGCGCAATTCGCGGATATTGCCTGGCCAGTCCTGAGCCATCAGACGGCGCAGGGTTTCCGGGGTCAGGGGTGGCGGCGGCCGGTTGTAGCGTTTGGCCGCCTGGAGCAGGAAGCTGTCGTAGAGCGCCGGAATGTCCTCGCGCCGTTCGCGCAGCGGCGGCAGTTCGATGCGCACCACATTGAGCCGGTAATACAGGTCGGCGCGGAACTTGCCCTGCTCCGACCAAACTTTCAGGTCTT
This sequence comes from Dechloromonas hankyongensis, assembly GCF_022012295.1. Taxonomy (GTDB): domain Bacteria; phylum Pseudomonadota; class Gammaproteobacteria; order Burkholderiales; family Rhodocyclaceae; genus Azonexus; species Azonexus hankyongensis. The sequence goes on along the minus strand of NZ_JAKLTN010000001.1, from coordinate 1,257,730 downwards.
CCTTGCTGGCCGCGACGACGCGGCAGTTCACCGGAATCAGCTGGTTCGAGCCCAGGCGCTCGATCACCCGTTCCTGTAGTACGCGCAACAGCTTGATCTGCATGTTCATCGGCATGCTTTCCAGCTCGTCGAGGAACAGCGTGCCGCCGCTGGCGTACTCGATCTTGCCGATGCGCCGCTTCTGCGCACCGGTGAAGGCACCCTGCTCATGGCCGAACAGCTCGCTGTCGAGCAGGTTGTCGGCCATGCCGCCGCAGTTGATGGCGACGTAGTTTTCCTGGCCGGGGCGCGCCAGGTCGTGCAGGCAGCGGGCGACCATTTCCTTGCCGGTCCCCGTTTCACCGACGATCAGCACATCGACCGCCGCAGTGGCAACATCGAGAATCAGGCGGCGCACCTTCTGCATCTGCGGCGAACGGCCGATCAGGCGCGCTTCCAGGTCGTCGCGGTAATCCAGGCGGCGGCGCAGGGACTCGACCTCGAGGACCAGTTCGCGCTTCTCCAGCGCCCGCCGCACGACGTCGACCAGGTCGTCGATGGAAAACGGCTTCTGCATGAAGTCGTAGGCGCCGTTGCGCATGGCCTCGACGGCGAGGGTGACATCGCCGTGCCCGGTGATGATGATCACCGGCAGGTCGGCGTCCTTGTCGCGCACCCGGCACAGCAGATCCATGCCGCTCATGCCCGGCAGGCGCATGTCGGTGACGATGATGCCGGGGAAATCCGGGGTCAGGCGGCGCTCGGCTTCTTCGGCCGAGGCGGTGGCGACGACCGGGATGCCGGCCAGTTGCAGCGCCTGCTCGCAGCCGAGGCGGACATTCGGGTCGTCCTCGACGAGCAGGACTTGCAGGGGCATTTTCATGATGGTTTTTCCTGGTCTTCGCCGGTAAAGGGCGGCAACAGCACGACGAAGCGCGCCCCGCCGCCCGGCGCGGGGCCGGCCAGCAGGTCGCCCCCGAAATCGCGCAGGATGTCGCGCGAAATGGTCAAGCCAAGCCCCAGGCCCTCGCCCGGCTGCTTGGTCGTAAAGAAAGGCTCGAACAGGCGGGTCAGTGCCTCTTCCGTAAATCCGAAGCCGCTATCGGCAACCGCCAGCGCCAGTTGCCCGGAACTGGCCCGATCGACCGAGAAGGAAAGTCGGCGCACCGCCTCGCCCTGCATGGCGTCGAGCGCGTTGCCAATCAGGTTGACCAGCACCTGCTGAAGGCGATTGCGGTCGCACCAGGCGATCCAGGCGCCGGATGCCAAATTGCGGTCTACCGTGACGCCCTCCCGGCGCAGGCGGGCATCGAACAGGAAGAGCGCCCCATCCACGGCCTGCGCCACGTCGACCGCCGAATTGACGGCCGGCGACTTGCGGGCGAAGGTCTTCAACTGGCCGATGATGTTGCCCATCTGCTCGATCAACTGTTCGACGATGGCCATGTTCTTCTCGGTGGTCGCCATGTCGCCGCGCCGCATGAATTCGACGGCGTTGGCGGCCAGGGCGCGGATCGCCCCGAGCGGCTGGCTCAGCTCATGGGTGATGCCGGTGGCCATCTGCCCGAGCACTGCCAGCTTGGCCGCCTGCACCAGCTCGTCCTGGGCGGCGCGCAGGATCTGTTCGGCGCGCTGGCGTTCGCCCACCTCGCGCTGCAGGCCGGCGACGGCGTCCGACAGATCGGCCGTACGTTCCTCGACCTTGCGTTCGAGTTCCTGGTTGGCCCGTTCGAGCAAGGCCCGCGCCTCTTCCCGGCCGCGCGCCAGACGCCGGCGCTGACGGGCGTAGAGGACACCGAGCAACAGGCAGCCGAAGGCGGCGACGCTGAGGGCGGCATGGGTGGCGGCCTGCACACCGACCGGGCGCAGGTCGGAAAAGACCACGATGCGCCACGCCGTTCCCGGCAGGTTGCGCGACAGGGCCAGATACTGGCGCTCGCCCTTGACCCCCTGCAAGTCGCCGCGCAGGTGCTTGGGCAGGCGGACCAGCACGCCGTCTCCGGCCCCGCTCAGGTCGATATCGAGGCTGAGTTCGCCGAGCGGGTGGCCGGCAAACTGCTGGCGCCCGATCTGGTCCAGGGCCGCATGTTCCTTCGGCTGCAGCGTCGCATAGCGCCACTCGGGCGGCGAGGCGAGGAGGACCACGTCGTTGCTATCGACGATCAGGGCCGGGGCCTCCTGGGCCAGCCAGCGCCGTTCCAGCTCGTGCAGGCCGGACTTGACGACGGCGACGCCGATCACCCGCCAATCCTGCTTTTCGTCGCGCACCGGCAGGGCGAAGTAATAGCCGGGCTCCTGGCGCACCGAATCGACCGCGTAATGGCGGGCCGGCGTGCCCTGCACTGCGTTGCGGAAAAACGGCATGTAGGACAGATCGGCGCCCAGCAGGTTGTCGGAAAATATCCAGTCGCTGGAGGCGACGACGCGACCGCTGGTGTCGAGCACGAAAATGGCCGGGCCGCCCAGGTGGTCATTCAGTTTCTGCAGGAAATGGTTGGCCGCCGCCTGATGGACATCCTGCTCTTCGGCCGGCGCCCGCAGCAGGGTGAGAATGTCCGGATTCAGCTCGACAGCACTGGGAATCGAGGCGTGGCGGGTGACTTCGCTATCGATCGCCGAGGCCAGGATGTCCAGCTGGTGGCTGGCGGCATCGCGCATCCGCTCGATTCCGAAATGCTCCGACAGGCGATAGGAGAAAAGGCCGAGCAGCAACAGGACGACCAGCAGCACGGCCAGGCCGAGCGCCCGATGCGGTTGCGGCAGGGTGGTCGGTAATAAGGCTTTGGGACGGTTCATGCTCGGTGCTGCACGGCGGGGCCGCTAAGCGCCAGCCATGAAAGTGCGCACCCCGGAGCCGACGAACTGGACGCCGATGCAGACCAGCAGGAAGCCGGTCAGGCGGGCCACGACGTTGAGGCCCTCGGCACCGAGATGGCGCGACACCCAGCGCGCCGAATGGAGGACCAGCCAGATCACCAGGCAGGTGATGGCAATGCTGGCCACGGTCGCGGCATAGGCGGTGACGCGGCGCATGCCGCCGGACAGTTCGGCGATCTCCGACGAAATACCGATCACCGTCGCCAGCGCCCCCGGCCCGGCGATGCCCGGCATGGCCAGCGGGAAGAAGGCGAAGCTGCCGTTGCCGCCGGCCGGCGCGGCGTCACTGGTGCCGAACAGCATGCGGTAGCCGATGAGCGCCACGGTCAGGCCGCCGGCGATGCGCAGGGCGCCGAAAGAAATGCCGAAGGCCTCGAGAATGAAGACGCCGGCGAACAAGCCTACGGTCAGCAGCAAAAACCCGTAAAAACAGGCGCGCCGCGCTTCCCGCGACGTGGCGCCGACCTCGAGGTCGGCCGCCAGCGACAGGAAGACCGGAATCTTCGACAACGGATTGGTGATCGTCAGCAGGCTGATCAGCCCGCCGAGAAAAAAGCTGATCGCCAGCCGGTTCAGGCTATCTACCATGTTCGACTATGCCCCGGGCGCGCTCAGTGGTGCAGGATCTTGGCGAGGAAGTGCTGCGCCCGCTGCGAACGCGGATTGGCGAAGAACGTCTCCTTGCTGTCGTCCTCGACGATGGCGCCCTGGTCCATGAAGATGACGCGGTCGGCCACCCGCTTGGCGAAGCCCATTTCATGCGTCACGCACATCATGGTCATGCCTTCGTGGGCCAGTTCGGTCATCACGTCGAGCACTTCGTTGACCATTTCCGGGTCCAGGGCCGAAGTCGGCTCGTCGAACAGCATGCAGATCGGGTCCATGGCCAGCGCCCGCGCAATCGCCACGCGCTGCTGCTGGCCGCCCGACAGCTGGCCGGGGTATTTGGCGGCGTGCGCCTTGAGGCCGACCCGGTCGAGCAGCTTGAGCCCCTTGTCCATGGCTTCATCCTGGCTGCGGCCGAGCACCTTGACTTGGGCGATGGCCAGGTTCTGGGTGATGCTCATGTGCGGGAACAACTCGAAGTTCTGGAACACCATGCCGACGCGGGCGCGCAGCTTGGACAGGTTGGTCTTGGGGTCGCCGACCGAGGTGCCGTCGACAATGATTTCGCCGGACTGGAAGGGTTCCAGGCCATTGACGCACTTGATCAGCGTCGACTTGCCGGAGCCGGACGGACCGCAGACGACGATGACCTCGCCCTTGGCGACCGAAGTGGTGCATTCCTTGAGCACCTGGAAACTACCGTAATGCTTGCTGACGTTGGCGATCTGGATCATGGGATGTCTCCTTGGGCGGCGCTCAGGCCGGGGTGTATTTTTTCTGCAGACGCTTGACGATCTGCGATGCGGCGAAGCAGATGACGAAATAGACGGCGCCGGCGAAGAGCAGCAGTTCGACCAGCCGGCCGTCGCGGTCGCCGACCTTGTAGGCGGCGCCGAAGAAGTCGGCGAGGGCCGAGACATAGACCAGCGAGGTGTCCTGGAACAGGATGATGGCCTGGGTCAGGAGCAGCGGCACCATGTTGCGGAAGGCCTGCGGCAGAACGACCAGGCGCATGGCCTGGGCGTAGGTCATGCCCAGCGCCGAGGCGGCGGCGACCTGTCCCTTCGGCACGCTCTGGATGCCGGCGCGGATGATTTCCGAGTAATAGGCCGACTCGAACAGCGCAAAGCCCATCATCGCCGAACTGAGGCGCAGGTCGCTGCCCGGCGGGAAGTCGAGCAGGGTCTCGATGAAGCGCGGCACGATCAGGAAGAACCAGAGCAACACCATGACCAAGGGCACGGCGCGGAACAGGTTGACATAGCCGGCGGCGAACCACGACAGCGGCTTGACCGACGACAGGCGCATCATGGCCAGCAGGGTGCCCCAGACGATGCCGACAACCACCGCCTGGATGGTGATGGCCAGCGAAATCTTCATGCCGTCCCACAGGAAGGGCAAGGCGCCAGGGATGGAGGACCAGTCGAATTCGTACATTTCACTTCCCTCCGATATAGCCAGGCACCGCGATGCGCTTCTCGAAGCGGTGCATCAGAGTCATCACGGTGACGTTGATGATGATGTAGGACAGCGTCACGGCAATGAAGGATTCGTAGGGCTGGGCGGTGTAATCGACCAGCTGACGGCCCTGGGCGGCCAGTTCGAGCAGGCCGATGGTCGAGCAGACGGCGGAATTCTTGAAGATATTGAGAAATTCCGAAGTCAGCGGCGGGACGACCAGGCGGAAGGCCATCGGCAGCATCACGAAGCGGTAGGTCTGCGGCAGCGTGAAGCCAAGCGCCAGACCGGCATTCTTCTGCCCCCTGGGCAGCGAGTTGATGCCGGCGCGTACCTGTTCGGCGACCCGGGCGCTGGTGAACAGACCGAGGCAGACCACCGAGGCGAGGAACTGCTGCAACACCGGGTTGGCCTGCTTGAAGGCATTGCCGATACTGGCCGGCAACAGTTCGGGCAGCACGAAATACCAGATGAACAGTTGCACCAGCAGCGGCACGTTGCGGAACAGCTCGACATACGCCGTGGCGATGCCGGCCAGCGTCTTGTTCGGCACCGTGCGCAGGACGCCGACCAGCGCGCCGAGCAGCAGCGCCAGGACCCAGGCGGTCAAGGACAGCGCGATGGTCATTTTGAAGCCGGCGAACATCCAGCCCAGATAGGTGTCGTCACCCGAAGCCGACGGCTGCAGGAAGACGCCCCAATTCCATTGGTAGCTCATGCTTACCCCCTTTCCCGAAGTTTCACCCCGGGGTGCCGGGCACCCCGGAATGCGCCGGAATTACTCGAAAGCCTTGTCGTTCGGAGCCTTCATCAAGGCCTTCATGTCGTCGGAGAGCGGCATGTTGAGGTTCAGGCCCTTGGGCGGGATCGGATTGAGAAACCACTTGGCGTAGATCTTTTCGGCGTCGCCGGAAGTCAGCGCCTTGGTCAGCGCGGCATCGACCACCTTCTTGAAACCCGGATCGTCCTTGCGCAGCATGCAGCCATAGGCTTCTTTCGACTGGGCCGCACCGACCACCGCCCAGTCGCCCGGCTTCTTGGCCTTGGCCATTTCGCCGTAGAGCAGCGCATCGTCCATCATGAAGGCGACCGCACGGCCGGTTTCCAGCGTCAGGAAGGATTCGCCGTGATCCTTGGCGGAAATCACGTTCATCTTCATCTGCTTGTCTTCGTTCATCTTGCGGATCAGGCGCTCCGACGTCGTACCGGCGGTGGTCACGACGTTCTTGCCGGCCAGATCGGGGAAGTCCTTGATGCCGGAATCCTTCTTGGTCATCAGCTTGGTGCCGATGACGAAAATGCTGGTCGAGAAGGCGACTTGCTTCTGGCGTTCGGTGTTGTTGGTCGTCGAGCCGCACTCGATATCGACAGTGCCGTTCTGCACCAGCGTGATGCGATTGGCGGAGGTGACCGGCATCAGCTTGGTGTCGAGCTTGGCCAGCTTGAGCTCGCTCTTGATCGCATCGACCACCTTCAGCATCAACTCCTGCGAATAGCCGATGACCTGCTGCTTGTCGTCATAGTAGGAAAAGGGAATCGAGGATTCGCGATGGCCCAGCGTGATGCTGCCGGCGTCCTTGATCTTCTTCAGGGTCTGGGACTCCTGCGCCATGGCGGAGGCGGAGCAGGCTGCCAATACGGCAGCGGCGATAACGATGCGTTTCATTTTATAGGTCTCCTCAAATGCGAAGCCGCCCTCGGCTACGTTGCTTCATCATACGCACATGCCATGCCAAGAACAACGGAAACGAAAGTCGTCATAAGCAGCTGTTTTTAAAAAGATTTAATGGCAAAAAACGAAGCCAACCGTCGGTTTTCCGACAGCGCGCTCCTACAGCCATCGGTTTCCCGACAGCCAACAGGCCAGGACCATGAAAAAAGCCGCCCGTGGGCGGCTTTTTCGACTGGCAGTGCAGGCTTCAGTTGAAGCGGGTATCGAGCCCCTGCTCGGCCAGTTCGGCGGCGCGCAGCACGGCGCGGGCCTTGTTCTGGGTTTCCTGCCATTCCGATTCGGGATTCGAATCGGCGACGATGCCGGCGCCGGCCTGGACGTGGAGCTTGTGGTCCTTGATGACGCCGGTGCGGATGGCGATGGCGACGTCCATGTCGCCGTTGAAGCTGAGGTAGCCGACCGAACCGGCATAGATACCGCGCTTGACCGGTTCCAGTTCGTCGATGATTTCCATGGCCCGCACCTTGGGGGCACCGGACACGGTGCCCGCCGGGAAGGTGGCGCGCAGCACGTCAAGGGCGTCGAGGCCCGGCTGCAGCTTACCTTCGACGTTGGACACGATATGCATCACGTGCGAGTAACGCTCGACAATCATGTTCTCGGTCAGCTTCACCGAACCGACGCGGGCGACACGGCCGCAGTCGTTGCGGCCGAGGTCGAGCAACTGGGTGTGCTCGGCGCGCTCCTTCTCGTCGGCCAGCAGTTCGGTGGCGAGTGCGGCATCCTCTTCCGGCGAGGCCCCGCGCTTGCGCGTGCCGGCAATCGGCCGCACCGTGACCCGCTCGCCTTCGAGGCGGACGAGGATTTCCGGCGAAGCGCCGACCACGTGGTAGTCCTCGAAGTCGAAATAGAACATGTAGGGCGACGGATTCAGGCTGCGCAGGGTGCGGTAGAGTGCCAGCGGGCTGGCCTGGAAGGGCTTGGTCATGCGCTGCGACAGCACCACCTGCATGATGTCGCCCTCGGTGATGTAGCTCTTGGCCTTGAGCACGGCCTGCTTGAAGGCGGCTTCGCCGAAGGTGGACACCGCCGGCTCGGAATGCACCGGCTGTTCGCAGGGCAGAGTGACCGGGGTGCGCAGCTTGCCGAGCAGTTCCTTCAAGCGGCTGCGCGCCTTCTGGTAGGCGCCAGGGAAGCCGGGCTCGGCATAGACGATCAGGGTCAGCTTGCCGGACAGGTTGTCGACGACGGCCAGTTCCTCGGAGAGCAACAAGCCGATGTCCGGCGTGCCGATTTCATCCGGCTTGTGGGTACGGGTCAGGCGGGTTTCGACATAGCGCACGGTGTCGTAGCCGAAACAGCCGACCAGGCCGCCGCAGAAGCGCGGCAGGCCGCTCGCCGGCGGGGCGCGGAAGCGCTGCATGTACTTGCCGATGAAGTCGAGCGGATTGGTGTCGTCCTCGCGCTCGGCAATGCGGTTGCCGGTCAGCACCAGCACCTGGTGGCCATTGACCACGATGCGGGTCGAGGCGGCCAGGCCGATGATCGAGTAGCGGCCGAAGCGCTCGCCGCCCTGCACCGATTCGAGCAGGTAAGTATAAGGACCGTTGGCCAGCTTCATGTAGATCGACAGCGGGGTGTCGAGATCGGCAAACGTCTCCAGCGAAACGGGGATACGGTTGTAACCTTGCGCGGCCAGCGCGTTGAATTCGGTTTCAGTCATGGGAAGCCTCGAAAATGACAGGGTGTTGCAAAACTGGGTGCGCCGGAGTAGCGCCAGACGGACGAGCGGTCAGGGACGCCAGCGGCGCCAACGAAGCTCGATGTTCCAGTGATGCAAGGTCGTCATTTCGTCAGGAGGTCTTGAAAGTGAGCGCCTGCCGGTGGGCGGCAAACAGGTCGGATACTAGCGCATCGCAATCGGCACTGTCCACCGGCTTGCCCTCGTTGTAGCCGTACGGCACGCAGTAGGTTGGGCAGCCGGCGGCGCGGGCGGCGTGGATGTCGTTTTCCGAATCGCCGATATGCAGATTGCGATCCGGGCGCACGCCGAACAGGCGGCAGGCATGCAGGATGGGCTCCGGGTGCGGCTTCTTGTGCGCCGTAGTGTCGCCGGAGACGACGACGTCAAAATAGTCGGCCATCCCCATGCGTTCGAGCAGCGCCTCGGTGAACATGCCCGGCTTGTTGGTCACCACGCCCATTTTCAGGCCGCCGGCTTTCCACGCTTGGAGGCCCTCGATGACACCCGGGTAGACCTGGGTGAAACGGCCATTGACCTCGGTGTAATGGCGCTTGAACGATTCGATGGCGGCGTGCAGCGCCTCGGCGGTCGGCGCCTTGTCGTGCGTCAGGCAGCGTTCGACGAGCACGGCCATGCCCTTGCCGACGAAACTGTGCACCTCGGCCTGGGTGCGTTGCGGGGCGCCGACTTCGTCGAGCATCAGACGGCAGGCCTCGGCGAGATCGGCAATGGTATCGAGCAAGGTGCCGTCGAGATCGAAGGTGACGGATTGGAAATGCATGGCAGTCATCCGGAGGGCTAAGGGGTCAGCCGCGAGTATATAGCGGGCACCGTGGCGGACAGTTAACGAACGCTGAAGCTGACCCGGTCGAAGCGCCCCTGCTCGTCCATGACCGTGATATCAACCCGCCCCGACTCGCTCAGGCGATGGATGAAGGGCAGGTGCGCCGGGCGATGGCCGGCCAACCGACCATTGATCAGCCAATACACCGGCCCGCGCTGGCCACGGACTTCCAGGCGCAGGACAGGGTCCTGATCGGGGCGAACGCGCTTGATCACTTCGCCAGAGGTAACGCCGGAAATGCGCAAGCCGGCTTCCGGGTCGGACTGTCGCCGGCAGGCGGGGTCCCAGGCCGGCGGCAGGGCCTTGCGCGCCAAATCACCGCCCAGCCATGGCTCAAGCGCCGCCGGCCAGCGCACAGCGTCGATCTTCCGGCGCGGTCGGTCGGTGCATTCTGCCGTGGTGCGCAAGCCGCTGCGAGCATCGACTTCGTAGCTGTAGCGCGCCTCGCCGCTGCGCAAGCGGTCGGCAAAAGTCGGCGGCGCGGTGTCGTTGAGCAGCCAAGCCAGGGCCTGCCGCTGACACAGCCCTTCCTCGGCCGGATCGTAGCGGGTACCGAGTGGCCAGCAGATTTTCTCCTGGCGCACCGACAGCGGAGGCGTCCGCTGGGCCGGCGCCTGCTGATCGAGGGCGCTGAAGATATCGACCAGCAGCGGGGCCGCGATATTGGCTCCGAAGAAGCCAGGATTGGGCGTGCCGTCCGGGCGGCCGATCCACACGCCGACGGTCAGGCGGTCGGACACGCCGATCGACCAGGCATCGCGAAAACCGAAGCTGGTCCCGGTCTTCCACGCGATGCCGCGCCGAATGCCGCTGCCGGCCTCGACGGCGCGGCCGACCGGACCGCCGGATTCGAGTATGTCGCGGATGATGAAGGCCGCCCCCGCCGACAGCATGCGCTGCTCGACCCTGGGTGCCTCCGGCGTATAGCGCGGCTTGCCGGAAACCCCTTGGCGGGCAAAGGCGGTGTAGGCGCCGACCAGCTGTTCGAGGGTCGTCCCCGCACCGCCGAGGATGACCGCCAGGTTAGGCGACTCGCCCTTGGGGAAATCGAGCTTCAGGCCGCCCCGGCGCAAGGCGGCGACGAAGCGGTTCGGGTCGAGGCGGTCGAGTACTTCGACGGCCGGCACGTTGAGCGACTTGGTCAGCGCTTCGGAAACGCTGACCGGCCCGTGGAAGCTTTGCTGGAAATTGCCCGGCTGGTAGCCGCCGAAGGATTGCGGCACGTCGCCGAGCAGGGATTCGGAGTGGATCAGCCCCTCGTCGATGGCCAGGCCGTAGAGGAAGGGCTTGAGCGTGGAACCCGGCGAGCGCGAGGCGCGCACCATGTCGACATGGGCGAAGCGGTCGGCATCGGAAAAATCGGCCGAACCGGCGTAGGCCCGCACTTCCAGCGTCTCGTTGTCGACGACCAGGACGGCCATCGAGACGCGGGGCGGCAAGCCGGCCAGGCGGTTGGCGAGCAGCAATTCGACCGTCTGCTGGGCCTGGGCATCGAGCGTGGTATCGATGCGCTGGCGCCCAGCCGCCTCCTTGCGCAGCCGTTCAGCCAGCAGCGGCGCCAGCAGCGGATCGCGCACGGTCTGGGCGACCACTGGCTCCTGCAGCGCATCGCCGATGTCGGCGGCCGACCACACGCCGGCCATGCGCTGCAGCACCTTGTCGCGCGCCTGGCGAGCGCGCGCCGGCTGGCGGTCCGGGCGCAGGCGGGACGGCGCCTGCGGCAGCACGGCGAGCAACGCGGCATCGGCATGGCTCAAGCGCCGGGCCGGCTTGCCGAGATAGGCCCGGCTGGCCGCCTCGACGCCTTCGAGGACGCCGCCCATCGGCGCGTAATTGACGTAGATGCCGAGAATTTCGTCCTTGGAGTAATGCGCTTCGAGCTGCACGGCGCGCACGATCTGCCGCAGCTTGCCGGGCAGCGTACGCGGTATCGGTTCGAGGATGCGCGCCACCTGCATGGTCAGCGTCGAGCCGCCGGAGACGATCTCGCCATGGCGCAACCATTGCCAGCCGGCACGGGCCAGGGCCAGCGGATTGACCCCGGGATGCCAGCGGAACCAGCGGTCTTCATAGCCTTCCAGCGCGGCGAGATAGAGCGGCGAGACATCACTGAGCGCGACCGGATGGCGCCAGACATGGTCGCGATCGGGAAAGGCCCGCAACGGCGTGCCGTCGCGGGCGACGATGAGCAAGGCATGCGGCGCATCGCGCCCGGGCACCGGCGGCGGGAAAACCGCATCGAGAACGACCAGCGCGAGCAGCAAAGCCAGCCCAATCAGCCAGGCCCGGCGCCGGCGCAACAGGCCATGCAGGCGCTGGCGCCGGATGTGCGGCCAGCTCAAGCGCGGCACAACCGCATCACGGCTTGGCCACCCCCGCCTTGCCCTCCTTGCCATCGCTGACCGTCAGCGTGGCTTCGCCGGTGGCCAGGCCATAGACGTCGGGGCGATACATGTCCTCGGCGTAGATCGGCGGGAAGACGAACTTGCCGGGGGTGACCACGCGCGCCCGGTAGAACAGGGCGAGCTTGCCCTGCAAACGGGCGGCGACGACAAAACGGTCGTCGCGGAACTCGACATGCTGGATGCGCGGATCGCGCATCGCTTCGGCCGGATTGACGTTGTCGATCAGCGTGCTGGCGATGCCCTCGCCCTGCGCCAGGTTCAGGTTCTCGATCTCCAGGCCGGCCGGAATGCGGTCGACCACCATGCCGGTATTGACCCAGCTGCGCGGATTGACATTGATGCGGACGATGACCGATTCGCCGACGCGCAGCACGCGCGGCTTCATCGGCTTGCCGTCGGCCTCGAACAGGTCGCGCGACAAGGCAATGGCGTCGTCGCGATTGGCCGGCATCTTGGCCGGGTTGCCGCTCAGGCTCAGTTGCAGATAGAGCTTTTCCTTGTGCGTATTCTTGACGCGCCAGCCGCCCTGCAGCGCCTCCGCACTCAGCGACCGGATCACGCTGCCGGTGGCGCTCAGGTTTTCCGGACGCTCCTTGCCCGCCAACTCGGCGGTCCAGGCGGTGTCGCCTTCACGCTGGCCGGCGAACTGGCGGCCGAGCAGGAAGAGCGCCAGCTTCTCCTGCGTGCTGGTGTAGCGGTTCTTGCCCAGCTCGGCAGCGGCCACGGCCACCAGATTGTCCTTGCCCTCCACCTTGAGCTTGTGGCGTTCGAGCAGCGCGAAGGACAGTGCCGCATCGCGCAGCGGACTGCCGTAATCGCCCCACCAGTAGCCGGTATCGCGGCTCTTCTTCACCCCTTCGGCCAGCGCCGTCTGCGCCCGCGTCTCGTCGCCCATCAGCTTGAGGGCAAGGCCGAGATGGACCAGGGCCAGCCCGGAGTGGGCCTGTTCGCGCAATTCGAACATCTGGCGCAGGGTGGACAGCGGCGCCTTCGACTCGCGGGCCAGCACATAGCCGCCGTAGGCGAGCACCCCGAAACGGCCGGAACCGGCAAAGCGGTAGTCCTGCCAGCCATTGTCGCGGTACGTCACTTTGCCGCTGGGCAAGCCGGCCGCCCCTTCCTGCAGGTTCTTGAGCAGGAAATCCATGGCGTTCTTCTGCATGGCCTCGGGCACCGAGAAGCCCTGCTCGCGGGCATCGAGCAGGAAGTTGGAGACGTAGGCCGACAGCCAGTACTGGTATTCGGAAACGTTGCCCCACAAGCTGAAGCCGCCGTTGGGCGCCTGCATGGCACCGAGGCGGGCGATGACCTTGTCGAGCATGTCGGCGCGTTGCTCGCGGCTGTAGGGCTTGAGGCCGAACAGGCGGGCGCCTTCCTCATCGACGAAGACATGCGGATAGGCGGTCGACGTCGTCTGCTCGGCGCAGCCGTAGGGGTAGGTCAGCAGTCCCTGGATGGCACCACGCACATCGATCGGCGCCTTGTCGGAAATGAGCAGATGCGCCTGGACGGTGCTGCGGACGAAGCCGCCGAGTTCCACTTCCTTGATGTCGACGCTTTCGCCGGGGCCGACCGCCAGCAGCTTCAGGATCTGTTGCTGCGGCGTGGCGGCCTGGACCTGCAGGCCGAAGCTGCGCTCCAGCTTGAGGCCGGCGGCGCTGCTCACGGCGACGCGCACATCGGCCAGGCCGAAGGCGTTTCCGGCCTCGACGCCGAAGCGCAAAGTCTGCTTCTGCTGGTCCTTGAGATCGATTTCGCGCTCGGCATTCTGGATCTTCAGCCCATCGCCGTTGATGACGCGGACCTTGAGCTTTTGCGCTTCGCCCGACAGGTTGTGCAGATCGAGCGCGATGGTGGCATTGTCGCCGACCGTCAGGAAACGCGGCGTCATCAGCTCGGCGACCAGCGGCGCGGCGACCACGGTTTCCGCCTCGGCGCTGCCGAAGCGGTCGGGTGCGGCGACAACGGCCATCAGGCGCAGCGTGCCGTTGAAATCCGGCACATCGAGCGCGACTTCCGCTTCGCCCTGCTCGTTCATCTGCACCGGCCCGGAGAACAGGTCGACCAGCCTGACCTTCTTGGGCAGGCTCTTGGTCGCCTTGGGCGCGGCGTCGCCGCCAAACTTCAGCTTGCCCTTCTGGCCGGCCATCTTCTCGATCAGGCGGCCGTAGACATCGTACTGATCGGCGCCGTAGCGCTGCTTGCCGAAGAAATGGCCGTGCGGATCGGGCGTCGTGAAGCGGGTGATGTTGAGGATGCCGACATCGACCGCCGACAGCGTGACCATGGCTTTCTGGCCGGCCGCGCCGGCAGCCTTGACCTTCACCTTGAGCTTGGTCTCGGGCAGCATTTTCTTCGGCGCCTCGACGCTGACCGCCAGCTTGCGGTCGGCCCGGTCGAGCGGCAGGTGAGCGAGGCCGAGCGCCCGGGCCGGCGTGACCTTCTCGCCGGAACCGCCTGGCCGCAGCACGCTGACCGAGACGTACAGGTCATGCCGCTTCCATTCCTTGTCGACCGGAATGTCGAGAGTGGTGCCGTCGGCCGACACCGAGGTGCGCTTGACCCACAGCGTCTTGTCGCCATCGACCGTGACCAGCGCCTCGCCGGCATGCGGCGGCGTGATGGTCAGCCTGGCCGTATCGCCGTCGCGGTAGGCGGGCTTGTCGAATTTCAGCGCCACGCGGTCCGGACGGACGCCCTGGGTTTCGTCGCTGCGCGCGCTCCAGCCCGCATAGAAACGATACTTGCTCGTCTGGCGGGTTTCGGGATCGGTGATTTCCAGCCGGTAGCGGCCGTACTTCACCGGCAGGCCGAGCTTGCCACGGCCGCCGTCGGGAACGCTCACGCTGGCGGTATCGACCAGCTCGTCGGTTTCGGTAAAGCCGGAATGCCAGCCGCGCTGATCGTCGAAACGCCAGTAGTAATCGCGGTTCTCGCGGAACAGGCGAACCGGCAAGCCCTTGCCGCCGTGCAGCTTGCCGTCGGCGTTGGCGCGGATCACCTCGAACTGGGCGACGCTGCCTTCGCGGGCATAGTCGCCGGTGAACAGCGGCCGTACGCCGACCAGGACCGGCGCCGGCCAGATGACCCGTTCGAAATTGCGTACCACCGGGCGGCCGCCGCTCTCCAGCAGGCTCAGCGTGGTGCGTACCGTATAGGGCGAACGCTTGCCCTGGGCCGGCGACAGATCGACACCCAGCTCCAGATTGCCGTTTTCGTCGAGGACGTTCTGCTCCAGCTCGACGCGTTCGCGCTGGCTGTCCTCGTTGGCATCGCCGAACTCGAAACCGGGCAGCTTCTGGGCCAGCGGATTCTTCTGGCGCTCGAACACCGCAACACCAAGCAACTGGTTGCCGGCCGCCGGCGCGCCGTACAGGTAGGCGCCCTTGACGGCGATGTTCAGCGTGTCGTCCGGCGCCACGGAGGCCTGCTGGCTGGACAGGTCGAGCTTCATGCGCTCGGGCAGGAATTCCTCGACGCCGAAGCGGTAGCTGGTCGTCGCCTGCTTGTCGGCCGGGTCGGCGCGCAATTCCAGCGTCCAGAAACCGGTCGGCGCATCGACCGGCAAGTCGATAGTGCTCTGGTAGTAGCCGGGGAGCTTGGGGTCGGGCTGCCAGGTGGCCGTGAACTGGCTTTTACCATCCGGCCGGCGCAGGATGGCCTGGATGGGCTGCGGCGCCACCGGCCGTCCGTCGGCATCGCGGGCGTGGACCGACAGCGCGAATTTCTCGCCCGGCCGGTAGAGATTGCGCCCGGAATAAGCGAACAAGCGCACCGGGCGGCCGGGCAGGCCGGCCACGTCATATTCGGACAGGTCGAGCGCCGGTTCCTTGAGGGTGATCATCGACACCTGCTGCCCCTGGCGAGCAACCACGACGCGGGCGCTGGCCGGGCGTTCGACAAATGCCGCACGGCCGGTGCTATCGGTCTCGGCACGGGCGACGACCTTGGCATTCTCATCCAGCCAGCTGACCTCGACGCCGGAAACGGCCTTGCCGCTGCTCAGCGAACTGACGTAGGCGTCGGCGCCCTTGGTGAACAGCCGGGTAGCGAGACCGAGGTCGCTGACGTAGAAATAGGTTACCTGGTAATCGTAGCGGAAGCGGTTTGGCTGGCTCATCACCGCGATGTAGATGCCGGGCTCGCGCAATTCCTTGATGTCCTCGACCGGAATGAAGGTGACGTTGCGCTTGTTCGCCTTCTGCTCGGTCAGGAAGCGGCCGACGAAAACGCTGTCGGTCAGCTTGTGCAGGGCATCGAGCGACCAGTTGTTGACGGCGCCCTTGAGGTCGGTGGCGCGCCAGTCGTAGCCTTCTTCGTAATCGTATTCGCCGTCGTCGTCCTGGCGGCGGTTCGGCGGCTTGCGCGGCCCGCTGATCACCTTGTCGAGGAAACGCGGCAACTGGTCGGGCTTGACGCGCAGGAACTGGATGTCGACTTCCGGCACATTGACAGTGACCACGGGCAGCCCGCCGTTCTGCTTGGCGGGCAGGACCATGCCGCGGCTGGCGAAATAGTAGGCCGGCGACACGGTGGCAGTGAGGACGGAATAGCGCCCTTCCTCGTTCAGTTTCTGGCCACCGGCCGACGGCAGGCCGGCCGCGATGCGCAGCACGTAGCGGGTTTGTGGCTTGATGTGCGGGAAGTACAGGAGGCGCGGATTGTCGCCGACCACCCAGGCGCCCTTGACCAGCTTGCCGCCCTCGGTCCTGACGTCTTCCGGCTTGGTGCTGACCTGCGGATTGGCAACCGGGGTCGAGCTGTCACCGTAGCCCTCTTCCTCGTCTGCCTCGTCACGCTGTTTTGCGCCATCCCCGGCGCGCGCCGGCATTTCGAAGACCTGGATCTGCTCGTCGTAGCCACCCCGGCTGCTCATCGGATGGGTGAAGCTGATGGCCAGGGCCGGCGAGCCTTCGAAATCGCGGTTGGCGACATCGGCGATCTGGAAGGGGCCGCTATCCGCCGGATTCGCACCGTCGCCGGTCAGCGGCGAGACAAAGTGCAGGACGGCGGCGATGGCGGCGAGCGCCACCAGCAGCAGGGCGACAACCCGGAAATTCAGTCGCAGGGATGGAAACGACATCGACGGCCCCTCATGGATGAAAGGAAAGAAGACTCTTCAGGCAAAAGCCTGGCCGCGAATTATGACATTGATCTAGGCGGGGCGTGGCGCCCTGCCCGTTGCCGACCTCAGACCTTGGCCAACTCGGCGCGCAAGGCGCCGACGATGGAATCGTAGCGATGCGGATCGCTGTCCTTGCCGGCGCCATAGACGGCCGACCCGGCGACGAAAGCATCGACCCCGGCGCGGGCGATCTCGGCGATGTTGGCGGTGTTCACGCCACCGTCGATTTCGAGGCGGATGCGCCGGCCGCTCTGCTGCTCATAGGCGTCGAGCTTGGCGCGGGCCTGGCGTGCCTTGGCCAGCGTGCCGGGAATGAACTTCTGGCCGCCGAAACCGGGGTTGACGCTCATCAGCAGCACGACATCGATCTTATCCAAGACGTAGTCCAGGTAATCGAGCGGGGTGGCGGGATTGAAGACCAGGCCGCCCTGACAGCCGCCGTCGCGGATCAGCGACAGGCTGCGGTCGATGTGTTCGGAGGCTTCCGGGTGGAAGGTGATGATGTTGGCCCCGGCCTTGATGAAATCGGGGATGATGCGGTCCACCGGCTTGACCATCAGGTGCACGTCGATCGGCGCCGCGGTGCACGGCCGGATGGCTTCACAAACCAGCGGGCCGATGGTCAGGTTGGGAACATAATGGTTGTCCATCACGTCAAAGTGAATCCAGTCGGCCCCCGAGGCGATGACGTTGGCCACCTCCTCGCCCAGTTTGGCGAAGTTGGCGGACAGAATGCTCGGTGCAATGACGTAATCTTTGGCTGACATGATGCTTTCCTGAACAATAACGAACGAAATTATCCCATGCCCGACAACAAGTACCGAATCGAAGTCAGTCCCCAGCCGCAATTCATCCCGGATCAATCCGACCCGGAAAATGACCGCTACATCTTTGCCTACACAATCGCCATCAGGAACATCGGCGAAGTGCCTGCCCAGCTGATTTCCCGGCACTGGATCATCACCGACGCCAACAACGAGGTGCAGGAAGTACGTGGCCTGGGCGTGGTCGGCAAACAGCCCCTGCTCCAGCCCGGCGAGAGCTTCGAATACACCAGCGGCTCGTCTCTGACGACGCCGATCGGCACGATGAAGGGGACTTACCAGATGGTGGCCGAGGACGGCACCCATTTCGAGGCCGAAATCCCTGAATTCGTGCTCGCCATCCCGCGCGCCCTGCATTGAGCCTGAGGCACACCTATACGCTGATCGCGCCGTTCTACGACGCGGCCATCGCCCGGGCCACCGAGTCCGCCCGCCAACGCAGCCTGGCCGCCTTGCCCGCCGAACCGGGCCGGGTGCTGCTGGCCGGTGTCGGCACCGGGCTCGACCTGCCGTTGCTCCCCGGCCGCCACCATTACGTCGGCCTCGACCTGACCCACGCCATGCTGCGCCGCGCCTTGCCGCGCGCCGGTTCGGTCGATTTCGCCCCGGTCCAGGGCGATGCGCAATGCCTGCCCTTCGCTGATGACAGCTTC
This sequence comes from Dechloromonas hankyongensis, assembly GCF_022012295.1. Classification (GTDB taxonomy): domain Bacteria; phylum Pseudomonadota; class Gammaproteobacteria; order Burkholderiales; family Rhodocyclaceae; genus Azonexus; species Azonexus hankyongensis. The sequence goes on along the minus strand of NZ_JAKLTN010000001.1, from coordinate 1,239,543 downwards.
GACAGCGCCGTGCTGCACCTGATTCTAGCCGTGGTGCCGGAGCCAGCCCGCTGTCTGGGTGAAATCGCCCGGGTGGTCAAACCCGGCGGCAGCGTGCTGGTTTTCGACAAATTCCTACGCCACGGCCAGCCCGCTTTGTTGCGCCGCTTGGCCAATCCACTCATGCGCCGCATCGCGACCCGGCTCGATGTGGTGTTCGAGGATTTATTGCGCGATGTGCCAGAACTGGCGCTCGAATACGACCAACCAGCCCTAGCCGGCGGTTGGTTCCGGACTATCCGCCTGCGCCGGCTCTGACGGCTCGACGGCCAGCGCTTCCGGCTCGTCCCTGCCCAAGGCATCCTCGACCCAGGCCTGCATCAGCGTGTAAGTCACCGCCAGCACGACCGGCCCGACGAAAATACCGATCAGTCCGAAACCGAGCATGCCGCCGATGACGCCGGCGAAGATGAGGAGCAGCGGCAGGTCGGCGCCGCGCTTGATCAGCATCGGGCGCAGGAAGTTGTCGAGGCTGGCGACGATCAGGCTCCATACCAGCAGGAAAGTCGCCCAGCCGGTATCGCCGGTCCAGTACATCCAGCCGACAGCCGGCAGCAGGACCGGGATCGGCCCGACCTGGGCGATGCACAGCATCAGCATCACGGCCGACAGCAGCGAGGCCAGCGGCACGCCGGCCACGGCCAGGCCGATGCCGCCGAGGACAGTCTGAACGATGGCCGTGACACCGACCCCGAGCGCCACGCCGCGGATGGCCTGCCCGGCCAGGATGATCGAATTCTCACCCCGCTCACCGGCCAGACGGCGGCCGAAACGACGCGCCATGCGAGCGCCGGCTTCGCCCCCCGAATAGAAAATAGCCGAGATAGTCACCACCAGCAGAAACTGGATCAGCATGCCGCCGAAACCGCCGACCTGGGCGAGTACCCACTTGCCGGCATCGGCCGCATAGGGCGTTGCCTTGGCGACGATATCGGCCGTCCCGCCTGCAGCCAGTTGCGTCCAGCCCGCCGCCAGCCGCTCGCCGACCAGCGGCAAGGTCTTCACCCATTCCGGCGGCAGGGGCAGACCATTGGCCGCCACCGCCTTGCCGGCGGCGGTGAGCTGTTCCGAATGCTCGAAGATGGTATCGACCGCCAGCCACAGCGGCAGCACCAGCAGGAGCAGCATGCCCAGACTCATGATCGCCACCGCCAGACCCCGCCGCTGGCCGAGACGCGTCTCGAGTGCCGTAAAGAGCGGCCAGGTGGCAACCACCAGCATCGCCGCCCACACCGCAGCGGCCAGAAACGGCCGCAATACCCACAGGCTGAGGCCGATCAGCCCGAGTATGCACAGGATGGCCAGGGTATTCCTGGCCAGGTCACGGCGAATATCAGTCATAAAAATGGAAGCTGAAACGAGACTCAGCAGAATATAGCGCGGATTCGCCAATCCTTTGCTTTGGCGACAATGTCGTCGAGCGTCGTGCCATCCGCCAGGGTCACATGACGATACGCACCGGCATTGAGCAGCCGTTCAGCCACTTCAGCATGCCCGTTGGCAACCGCCTTGAGCAAGGGACTGGCCCCGTCCCTGGCAGTGAGATTCGGATTTGCCTGGCTTTCGAGCAGCAGACCGACAACTGCCTCATGCCCGCGCGCCGCCGCCTGCAGAAGGGGACTGATCCCGGCGTTGCTCAGCACATTGGCCGAAACACCCCGCTCCAGCAGCAGTTTCACGACCACCTGATAACCGCTGAAAGCCGCCCAGTGCAGCGGACTGTAACCACCCCGGTCTGTGGCGAAGACATCGGCACCGAATTCGAGCAGCATCAGCGCCAATTGTTCGCGACCATGGAAAGCGGCGATCATCAACGGAGTCCATTCCCGGGCATCGCGTGTATCGACATCAAAGCCGGCCCGCACGAACATCGCGCAGACCTCGTGATTGCCCGCTTCGGCTGCCTTGGCAAAACCGTCCCGGTTAAACGCGAAACCTTGACTTTCAATTTCCTTGACCAGACGCTCACGGTCCCACTGATAGAAGGCCGCTGGCGGCTCCGGGGCGCTTACCTCTTCCGCGGCGACCAGATGGCCGATCCGGTCAAAAGCCATGCTCAACGAGATGATTTCGGCCGCCACGTCAGGCGGAAAGCCCTGGCGATTTGGCCGGCTGGGAATCATCAGCTCGGTGAAATAATCTGCCGCTGCCTCGGGGTTATTCCATATCGCCTCAAGCTTCCGGGCAACATGGGGAAAGCGCGCCACCAATTGATGCGGATACTTGTCGTGGAATTCGCTTTCCAGCAGGAACGCAAGTAAAGGCTTGGCATCAGTCATTTCACACGGGTACTCCGGAGATCGACCGGAGCGCGGCTGCTACACGCACTCATGGAGCGGACCTCAACTTTGCTATGCATTGCACAAATAGACAACAAAAGGCCCGCGCAGTTGCGGGCCTTGTTTGGGCAACCGGGCCATGCCTACAGAAAGGAGATCAGGAGCGGTAGTCGGCGTTGATCTTGACGTAGTCGTACGAGAAATCGCAAGTGTAAACATTGGCTTGCACGGCACCGCGGCCGAGATCGACACGCACAGTGATTTCGGCCTGGGCCATGACACGGGCACCGTCTTCCTCGCGATAGGCGGCAGCGCGGCCGCCGTTCTCGGCGACCAGCACATCGTCGAGCCAGACCTTGACGCCATCGACGTCGAGATCGCTGATGCCGGCGTAGCCGACGGCGGCCAAGATGCGGCCAAGGTTGGGATCGGAGGCGAAGAAAGCGGTCTTGACCAGCGGCGAGTGGCCGATGGCGTAGCCGACCTGGCGGCATTCCTCGACGCTCTTGCCGCCCTGCACGGCGACGGTGATGAACTTGGTTGCGCCCTCGCCGTCGCGGACGATGGCCTGCGCCAGTTCGACGGCCACGGCGACGATGGCGGCCTTGACCTCGGCCCAGCCGGCATCACTTTCAGACGCGAAGGCGGCACCGGACTGGCCGGTGGCGATCATCACGAAGGAGTCGTTGGTCGAGGTATCGCCATCGACGGTAATGCAGTTGAAGGAGGCGTCGGCCGCTTCCTTGACCAGCTTGTCGAGCATGCCCTGGGCGATGCCGGCATCGGTGGCGACGAAGCCGAGCATGGTCGCCATGTTCGGCTTGATCATGCCGGCGCCCTTGGAGACGCCGGAGATACTGATCGTCTTGCCGCCGACCGTGACGCGACGCGACGCCGCCTTGGCGATGGTGTCGGTGGTCATGATGGCGTGCGCGGCGGCATGCCAGTTGTCGGCCTTCAGATCGGCCTGGGCGGCCGGCAGGCCGGCTTTCAGGCGATCGACCGGCAGCGGTTCGAGAATGACGCCGGTCGAGAAGGGCAGCACTTGGTCGGCGTTGACGCCGAGCAGTTCGGCCACGGCGTTGCAGGAAGCCTGGGCCGTCTGGCGGCCCGGTTCGCCGGTGCCGGCGTTGGCGATGCCGGTATTGATGACCAGGGCGCGGATGGCCTTGCCGGCGGCCAGATGGTTGCGGCACAGCTGTACCGGCGCCGCGCAGAAGCGGTTCTGCGTAAATACGCCGGCCACCGTGCAGCCATCATCGAGGGCGACCAGGGTCAGGTCGCGGCGATTTTTCTTGCGGATTTCGGCTTCGGCGACACCGAGACGGACACCGGCGACCGGAAACAGTTGATCGGCAGCAGGCGTGGCGTAATTGACAGGCATTCTCTTGGCTCCAAAAGCATCAAGGCACCCTGGGGTGCCTTGGGGGTCAGATCAGGACAGCTTTCCGTGGCAGTGCTTGTATTTCTTGCCCGAACCGCAGGGGCAGGGATCGTTGCGGCCGATCTTCGGCCCGGCATCACCCGGCGGCACAGCCTGCGGCTGCGCCTCACCCTCGCCCAGCGCTTCGTCGTAACCGGCGTGCTGGTACTGCACGTTCTGGACTTCGGCGTGCGGCGCGGTTTCCTCGACGTCTTCCTGCGAACGAATCTGCACGGTATAGACGATACGGGTCACTTCACGGCGAACCAGGTCGAGCAGTCCTTCGAACAGTTCGAAGGCTTCACGCTTGTATTCCTGCTTCGGGTTCTTCTGAGCATAGCCGCGCAGGTGGATGCCCTGGCGCAGATGATCGAGCGCCGCCAGGTGCTCGCGCCAGTGGCTGTCCAGGCTCTGCAGCATGACATTGCGTTCGAACTGATGGAAGTTCGGCGCACCGACCAGTTCGACCTTGGCCTGGTAAACCTCGTCGGCACCCTTGATGATGCGCTCGAGGATTTCCTCGTCGGACAGCGTCGGCTCGTTCTTGAACCATTCGGCAACCGGGGCGGTGATCTGCAGTTCGGAAGCCAGGGCCCGCTCCAGGCCCTCCATGTCCCATTGCTCTTCGACCGACTCTTCCGGCACATAGGCGCGGAAGGTTTCGACGATGACGCTCTGGCGCATGGCGGTGATGGTTTCGGAAATATCGTCGGTTTCCAGCAATTCGTTGCGCTGGTGGTAGATCACCTTGCGCTGGTCGTTGGAGACGTCGTCGTATTCCAGCAATTGCTTGCGAATGTCGAAGTTGCGGGCCTCGACCTTGCGCTGCGCCGATTCCAGCGAGCGGGTAACGAGCGGATGCTCGATGGCCTCGCCTTCCGGCATCTTCAGCTTGTCCATGATGGCGCGCAGGCGCTCGCCAGCGAAGATGCGCAGCAGTTGGTCGTCGAGCGACAGGTAGAAGCGCGAGGAACCGGCATCGCCCTGGCGGCCGGCGCGACCGCGCAGCTGATTGTCGATACGGCGCGACTCGTGGCGTTCGGAACCGATGATGTGCAGGCCGCCGGAAGCCAGGACCTGCTCATGCACCTTCTGCCAGTCGGCGCGCAGCGCGGCGATCTGGGCGTCCTTATCGGCGGCTGCCAGCGCCTCGTCGTTGGCGACGGCGTCGATCTGCTTCTGGATATTGCCGCCGAGCACGATGTCGGTACCACGACCGGCCATGTTGGTGGCGATGGTGATCATTCCCGGACGACCGGCTTCGGCGACGATTTCGGCTTCCCGGGCGTGCTGCTTGGCGTTGAGCACCTGGTGCGCCAGCTTTTCCTGGTCGAGCAGGTGCGACAGCAATTCGGAATTCTCGATCGACGTGGTGCCGACCAGCACCGGCTGGCCGCGCTTCGAGCAATCCTTGATGTCGGCGATGATCGCCGCGTGCTTTTCGTCGGCCGTCTTGTACACCAGGTCGTTCATGTCCTTGCGCACCATCGGCCGATGGGTCGGGATGACGACGGTTTCCAGGCCGTAAATCTGCTGGAATTCGTAGGCTTCGGTGTCGGCCGTGCCGGTCATGCCGGACAGGCGGGCGTACATCCGAAAATAGTTCTGGAAGGTGATCGAGGCCAGGGTCTGGTTCTCGGCCTGGATTTCCACGCCTTCCTTGGCTTCGACGGCCTGGTGCAGGCCGTCCGACCAGCGGCGACCGGCCATCAGGCGGCCGGTGAATTCGTCGACGATGACCACTTCGCCGTTCTGCACGACGTAGTGCTGGTCCTTGTGGAACAGCGACAGCGCGCGCAGGGCGGCGTTCAGGTGGTGCATCAGCGAAATGTTGGCGGCGTCGTAGAGGCTGGAGCCTTCCTTGAGCAGTCCATGCTCGGCGAGCAGTTGCTCGGCGTGTTCGTAGCCGGCCTCCGACAGATGGACCTGATGGCCCTTCTCGTCCACCCAGTAGTCGCCTTCGCCATTCTCTTCCATGGCGCGGGTCAGTTGCGGCACCACCGACTTCATCTGCAGGTAGAGGTCGGTATGGTCGTCGGCCTGGCCGGAGATGATCAGCGGCGTCCGCGCTTCGTCGATCAGGATGGAGTCCACTTCGTCAACGATGGCGAAATTCAGGCCGCGCTGCACGCGCTGGTCGGCGGCATAGACCATGTTGTCGCGCAGGTAGTCGAAGCCGAATTCGTTATTGGTGCCGTAGGTGATGTCGGCGGCGTAGGCGGCCTGCTTGGCCTCGTGATCCATCTGCGACAGGTTGACGCCGACGGTCAGGCCTAGGAAGCGGTGCAAGCGCCCCATCCACTCGGAGTCACGGGTCGCCAGGTAGTCGTTGACCGTGATGACATGGACGCCCTGGCCGGAAATGGCATTCAGGTAGGCGGGCAGCGTGCCGACCAGGGTCTTGCCTTCGCCGGTCCGCATTTCGGCGATCTTGCCGTAGTGCAGGACCATGCCGCCGATCATCTGGACGTCGAAGTGGCGCATGCCGAGGACGCGCTTGCCGGCCTCGCGGACGACGGCAAAGGCTTCCGGCAGCAGGTCGTCGAGCGACTCGCCGTTGGCGTGGCGCTGGCGGAACTCGTCGGTCTTGGCCTGCAATTGCTCGTCGGAGAGCGCCTGCAGGGCCGACTCGAACGCATTGATGCGCTTGACGGTCTGGGAATATTGCTTGATCAGCCGGTCGTTGCGGCTGCCGAAAATCTTCTTGAGTAGGCCGGATATCATCGCGATGGTAGGTGGTTGCGCGGGTGGCGGCAAAGCGTCGATTCTAGCACGCCCCTCCCCCCCGATGATGACGACCTAAATCAAGACCATACGGATCAGGCTAGCGGCGCTTGACCTGGGCGTATTCGCTCCCTTGCTTCAGGAAAAATGCCGGATTCTGGGCGACGCCCTGCATGCGCACCTCGAAATGCAGATGCGCACCGGTCGACCGACCGGTCGTCCCCACGGCGCCGATGCGCTCGCCGCGCTTGACCAGCGCGGCCGGCCTGATGTCCATGCGCGACAGATGGGCATAGCGGGAAGTCAGGCCGTCGCCGTGGTCGATATCGATGACGTTGCCGAAATCGGGATGGTAGCTGGCCGAGAGCACCACGCCGTCGGCCGCGGCGACGACCGGGGTGCCGGTTTCGGCATTGAAATCGATGCCCTCGTGCATGGCGCGCAGGCCGGCGATCGGATCTTCGCGATGGCCGAACGGCGAGCCGAGATAGGCGTCCTTGACCGGCAGCGTGGTCGGCAACAGACGATCCTTGACGCGTTTTTCGAGCAGCTTGATTTCGAGATAGGCCAGATCGTCGCTGCGCTGATCGAGCGCGGTCGCCAGACGTTCTATTTCCCGCTGCAACTCGGTGGCGTTCATCGGCGCCGGCACATACGGACCGCCCTGCGCCGCCTTGAGCGTATCGGCCGGATGCTCACGCTTGATGCCGGCAGCGCCGGAAAGGCGATCGCCGAGGACGTCGAGCTGCAGCACCTGGGCCTGCAGCTCGCCGAGGCGGGTGGCCATCAACTGCAGATTGTTGTCGAGATGGTCGCGCGTTTTCCGCATTTCCTGCAGTTGCCGGGTAACCAGCAGATCCTCGATCAGCGGCAGGCGCAGGTGCACCGACAGCCAGGACAACAGCGCCGAGGTAGACAGCACCACGGCGAGCAAGACGAACAGCGTCGCCGCCACGTGGCGAGGCATAATGGTGATAGTGCGCGCCGCCTTCAGATGGCGCGAAACCAGAATAATCTGCACGGAACCTCCATGTACAAAGGGCCAGAGCAATACCTCAACAGCGACGCGGCAGCGAGCCGGGTCATGGCTCACGCGCGCCTGCTGCAAAAGCTCTCACGCCGCTTCGAAGCAATAGCCCCAGCCGGGCTGCGCCACGCCGCACGCGTTGCCAACTACAAGTCGGGGAAAATCGTTATCCACACCGATAACGGCGCGGTCGCCGCCAAAATTCGCCAGATGAGTCAGCGTTTGTGCGACGAGTTATCCAAAGGAGGGACGCAGTGTAGCGACATGGAAGTCAAAGTGCAACCCAGACAAATTACTTACCAATCAACGACTTCAACTTTGAAACCACTCTCCGTCAAGGCTTTTGGCATGTTGCAGTCGACCGCGGAAAGTTTGCCCAAAGGGCCGCTGCGCGATGCCCTCGACAGGCTGCTGGAACGGGCGGCTAGAACGGAATGATGGCCAGGCGCTCGACGAACATCAGCGCAAAAATCAGCAGGGCGAAGACGACCGCGTAGCGGAACAGCCGCCAGCTGAAGGCCAGATAGTTGCGATTACCGGTGAAGGCGTAGACCACCAGGCCGGTGCCGATGGCGATCACGACCATGACTGCCAGCAGACGCAGCAGCCACATGGATGCTTAGGCGGCCTGGGCCAGCCAGCGGGTGACGCCGCTCGGCGCCTGCTCCGCGACGTCGAAGGTAGCGAATTCCCAAGCCTCCTGCTGCTCGAGCAGGGCGCGCGCCAGCTGGTTGTTCAGCGCATGGCCGCCCTTGTGGGACGAATAGGCGGCGAGTAGCGGATGACCGAGCAGATAGAGGTCGCCGACGGCATCGAGAATCTTGTGCTTCACGAACTCGTCGCCGTAGCGCAGGCCATCCTGGTTCAGGACGCGGAATTCGTCGAGGACGATGGCGTTTTCCAGGCCGCCGCCCAGCGCCAGGCCGTTTTCGCGCAGGTATTCGACTTCCTGCATGAAGCCGAAGGTACGGGCGCGCGACACTTCGCGGACATAGGACTGCTCGGCGAAGTCGATTTCGGCCTTCTGCGCCGATTTGTCGATGGCCGGGTGATTGAAGACGATGGAAAAGGCCAGCTTGTAGCCGTCGTAGGGCACGAAACGCGCCCACTTGTCGCCATCCCTGACCTCGATGGGCCGGGTGACGCGTATGAACTTCTTGGCGGCCTCCTGCTCCTCGATGCCAGCGGACTGGATCAGGAAAACGAAAGGCGCGGCCGAACCGTCGAGAATGGGCACTTCCGGCGCATCCAGGTCGATCCAGGCGTTGTCGATGCCCAGCCCGGCAAGGGCCGACATCAGGTGTTCGATGGTACCTACCTTCACCCCGTCCTTTTCCAGACAGGAGCACATGCGCGTATCGCCGACCATGAAGGCCTTGGCCGGAATGTCGAGCGGCTCGGGCAGATCGACGCGACGGAAGACGATGCCGGTATCCGGAGCTGCCGGGCGCAGGGTCATATTGACCTTGACGCCGCCATGCAGGCCGACACCTGAGGCGCGAATAACCGTCTTGAGCGTGCGTTGCTTGAGCATGCTAAGTACTTGAATGATTGGGGAAGGTGACGGATTGTAACACAAGCCGTCACCGCCCTTTTTCAGAGAAAGCTTTTGTTACGCTTTAATCCGCCTGTTTGCGCAGGAAAGCCGGGATGTCGTAACGGTCAACGCCACTGTTGGCCAGGGCTTCGACGGTAGCGCTGTTGCCACCGCGTTGGCCACGGCCGCGCAGTACAGCCGGCACATCCAGATGCGAATAGTCCGGCGTCGAGCCGAACGCCACGGCATCATGCGTACCGGTAGCCTGGGCCTGGACCAGCACCGGCTGGGTGAATACTTCCGGCTTGCTGCGTACGGCGGCGGCTGCCTGGCCGAGGCCGGTGGCGACCACGGTGACACGCAGGGCGTCGCCCATCAGTTCGTCGTAAACCGCACCGAAGATGATGTGGGCGTCTTCGGCAGCGAAGGCCTTGACGGTATTCATCACTTCGTTGACTTCCTTCATCTTCAGGTTGCCCTTGGCGGCGGTGATATTCACCAGGACGCCCTTGGCACCGGACAGATTGACGCCTTCGAGCAGCGGCGAGGCGACGGCCTGTTCGGCGGCGATGCGGGCGCGATCGACGCCGGCAGCGGCGGCGGAGCCCATCATGGCGCGGCCCATTTCACCCATGACCGTGCGCACGTCTTCGAAGTCGACGTTGACCAGGCCCGGGTAGGTGATGATTTCGGCAATGCCACCGACGGCGTTCTTCAGCACGTCATCGGCTGCCTTGAAGCAATCGTCGACATCGGCATCGTCGCCCATGACTTCCATCAGCTTGTCGTTGAGGATGACGATCAGCGAATCGACGTGCTTGGAAAATTCGGCGATACCGGCTTCGGCCGCCTTCAGGCGCTTGCCGCCTTCGAAGCTGAACGGCTTGGTGACCACGCCGACGGTCAGGATGCCCATTTCACGGGCGATTTCGGCGACTACCGGGGCAGCGCCGGTACCCGTGCCACCGCCCATGCCGGCGGTGATGAAGGCCATGTGGGCGCCTTCCAGCGAAGCGCGGATTTCGTCGCGGTGCGCCTGGGCGGCTTCCTGGCCCTTTTCCGGCTTGGCGCCGGCACCGAGGCCGCTCTTGCCGAGCGACAGCTTGCTCGATGCAGCATTGCGGCTCAGGGCCTGCGCATCGGTGTTGGCGGCGATGAATTCAACGCCGTTCACGCCTTCGTTGATCATGTGTTCGATAGCATTGCCGCCGGCACCGCCGACGCCGAACACTTTGATGATGGTGCCCACTTCCTCGTCCTTCTCGATGATCTCAAACATGACTACCTCCTCTGAAAAAACCGTTTAAATTCAAATATCAAAAGTTCTTGACGAACCAATCTTTCATACTGGAAAAGACATCCTTGATGCCCTGCTTTTCCTGAATCTTCTGGCCGCGCTTGCGCTGGGCCTGCGCTTCGAGCAGCAGGCCGAAAGCCGTCGAGAAGCGCGGGCTTTGCACGACGTCGGCCAGGCTGCCCTGGTATTTCGGGTTGCCGAGGCGAACCGGCATGTGGAAGATTTCCTCGCCCAACTCGACCATGCCCGGCATGACGCTGGCGCCGCCGGTCAGCACGATGCCGGAGGACAGCACTTCCTCGAAGCCGGCGCGGCGCAGCTCGTTCTGGATCAGTTCGTACAGTTCCTCGACGCGCGGCTGGATCACGTCGGCCAGCGCGCGGCGGCTCAGGCTGCGGCTCGGCCGGTCGTCGACGCCGGCCACGTCGAGGCTTTCGTTGACGTCGGCCAGTTGCGACAGGGCGCAGCCGTACTTGCACTTGATGTCCTCGGCTTCGCGGGTCGGCGTGCGCAGGGCCATGGCGATGTCGTTGGTCACCTGGTCGCCGGCGATGGGGATGACCGAGGTGTGGCGGATGGCGCCCTGGGTCCACACCGCGATGTCGGTGGTGCCGCCGCCGATGTCAATCAGGCAGACGCCGAGATCCTTCTCGTCCTCGGACAGCACCGCGTAGCTGGAAGCCAGCGGCTGCAGCACGAGATCATTCACTTCCAGGCCGCAGCGGCGTACGCACTTGACGATGTTCTGGGCGGCCGACACGGCGCCGGTGACGATGTGTGTCTTCACCTCCAGTCGCATGCCGCTCATGCCGATCGGCTCGCGAATGCCGTCCTGGCCGTCGATGACGAATTCCTGGGTGAGGATGTGCAGGATTTCCTGGTCGGCCGGAATCGGCATGGCGCGGGCGGTTTCGATGACGCGCTCGACATCGCTTTGCGTTACTTCCTTGTCCTTGATCGCCACCATGCCGTTCGAGTTGAAGCTCTTGATGTGGCTGCCGGCGATGCCCGTATAGACGTTGCTCACCTTGCAGTCGGCCATCAGCTCGACTTCCTGGATGACGCGGCTGATGGTGTGCACCGTTTCCTCGATGTTCACCACGACGCCCTTCTTCAGGCCGCGCGAATCCTGCGAGCCCATACCGATGACGTTCAGCGCGCCTTCGTTGTTGATCTCGGCGACCAGCGCGACGATCTTCGACGTGCCGATGTCGAGACCGACGACCAGATCCTTGTTATCCCTGCTCATATGCTTACTTTCCCTTCCCCTCGCCCGCCACTCGCATGGCGAAACCGTTCGGATACCGCAAATCCACCACTGCCGGCCTGACCGCCCGTTTGGCGACCATTTCCGGATAAACCTCGATAAAGCGCGCCAGCCGCACGCCGACCGGCGACTTGGGCTGTTCGCGGCCGATATCGACCAACATGCCGTTCTGCAACTTCAGTGCCCAGGCCAGGCGCGGCGACAGCGTCAACTGCACCGGCACCTCGCCGACCGTCTTGAAGGTGCCGACCAGTTCGCCGAATTCCTTCAGCACTTCGGACGCCGTGCCCTGCGGACCGTAGAGCAGCGGCATGGCGCTCGCCTCGCTTTCCGGCAGGCTGGCCGCGAAGACCTCGCCGTAGCTGTTCACCAGCTCGCCCCGCCCCTCGCCCCAGCGCGCCACCGGCTTGTGTTCCTCGACGCTGATTTCCAGCCGGTCCGGCCACAGGCGGCGGATATCCACCTTGCGCACCCAGGGCAGCTTCTCCAGCGCGCCGCGCACCGTTTCCAGGTTGATGCTGAAGAAATTGCCCTTCAGTGCCGCCGGCAGCACCTGCTCCACCTCGCCGCGCTTGGTATGCGGCAAGGCGTCGGCAAACACCACATGGCGCACCGGCAAGGATGGCACGCGCACCAACCAGACCGCGGCGGCGGCCAGCAACGCCGCCGCGGCGACCAGCATCAGCAGGTCGGCGATGGCGTTGAGCAGGTGCGGTTTGTTCCACATGCATCGTTCTCAGTCGTTGGCAGCCAGTTCGAGGACACGGCGGACCAGCGCCGGGTATTCCATGCCGGCGACCCGGGCGCCCATCGGCACCAGCGAATGGTCGGTCATGCCCGGCGCGGTATTCACTTCCAGGTAGTAGTGATTGCCTTCTTCGTCCATCAGGAAATCGACCCGCCCCCAACCGCGGCCGCCCAGGATGCGGAAGGCTTCCAGCGCGCCCTTGCGGATTTCCATTTCCTTGGCTTCCGGCAGGCCGCAGGGGCACAGGTATTGGGTGTCGTCACGGTTGTACTTGGCCTCGTAGTCGTACCACTCGGTAGCCGGCTCGATCTTGATGATGGGCAGCACCTCGTCGCCGACGATGCCGACCGTGTATTCGCCGCCCATCACGCCCTTTTCGGCGATAACCAGCGGATCGTGCTTGGCAGCCTCTTCATAGGCAGCCTTCAGTTCGCCACGCGCCTTGACCTTGGTGACGCCGATCGACGAGCCTTCGCGGGCCGGCTTGACGAAGAGCGGCAGGCCGAGCTGTTCCTCGATTTCCGCAAAATCGGAATCGGCGTTGAGCAGCGCGTATTCGGGCACCGGCAGGCCGGCCGCCTGCCACATCAGCTTGGTGCGGAACTTGTCCATGGCCAGCGCGGAGGCCAGCACGCCGGAGCCGGTGTAGGGGATGTGCATGACCTCCAGGGCCCCCTGGATGGTGCCGTCCTCGCCGTGGCGGCCGTGCAGCGCGATGAAGGCGCGGTCGTAGCCCTTCAGGTCGTCCAGGGTCTGGGTGGCCGGATCGAAGGGATGGACGTCGATGCCCTGCCCTTGCAAGGCGGCCAGCACGCGCGAACCGCTATTGAGGGAAACCTCGCGCTCGGCGGACGTACCGCCGAAGAGGACTGCGACTTTGCCGAAACTGCTGCTCATTTGCCTTCCACCAACTTGCCGGGCACCGCACCGATCGAGCCGGCACCCATGGTCAACACCACGTCGCCGTCACGGGCGACATCCATGATCGTTTGCGGCATGGCCGCGATATCCTCGACGAACACCGGCTCCACCTTGCCGGTGACGCGAAGGGCGCGGGCCAGCGAGCGGCCGTCGGCGGCGACGATGGGCGCTTCGCCGGCGGCGTAGATTTCAGCCAGACACAGCGCATCGACGGTGTTCAGCACCTTGACGAAATCCTCGAAACAGTCGCGGGTGCGCGTGTAGCGGTGCGGCTGGAAAGCCAGCACCAGCCGGCGCCCCGGGAAGGCGCCACGGGCAGCGGCCAGCGTCGCGGCCATCTCGACCGGGTGGTGTCCGTAGTCATCGACCAGCGTGAAGCTGCCGCCGGCCGGCAGGGCTACTTCGCCGTAGCGCTGGAAGCGGCGGCCGACGCCCTTGAACTCGGCCAGCGCCTTGACGATGGCGGCATCGGCCACCTGCACTTCGGTGGCCACGGCGATGGCGGCCAGGGCGTTGAGCACGTTGTGCATGCCCGGCGTGTTGAGCACGATGGGCAGGCGCGTCGTCGTGCCATTGACGCGGACGCAGTCGAAACGCATGCGGCCATCCTCGGCGACGATGTTCTCGGCGTAGAAATTGTTTTCCGGCGACAGACCGTAGGTGATGATCTGCTTCGGCACACGCCGCATGATGTCGCGCACGTTGGCATCGTCGCCGCAGACAACGGCAACGCCGTAGAAGGGCAGACGGTTCAGGAAATCAACGAAGGCCGTCTTCAGGCGCTCAAAGTCGTGGCCGTAGGTTTCCATGTGGTCGGCGTCGATGTTGGTGACCACCGAGATGACCGGCGACAGGAACAGGAAGGAGGCGTCCGACTCGTCGGCCTCGGCCACCAGAAAATCGCCACTGCCCAGGCGGGCGTTGGCGCCGGCGGCGTTCAAGCGACCGCCGATGACGAAGGTCGGATCGATGCCACCTTCAGCCAGGATGCTGGTCACCAGGCTGGTGGTTGTCGTCTTGCCGTGCGTGCCGGCGATGGCGATGCCGCTCTTCAGGCGCATCAATTCGGCCAGCATCTGGGCGCGCGGTACGACCGGGATTTTCTTCTCGCGAGCGGCGACCACTTCCGGGTTGTCGGCCTTGACGGCGGTGGACACCACCAGTGCGTCGGCACCGACGATGTTCTCGGCGGCGTGGCCGACCATCACCTTGACCCCCTCCGCTTCGAGGCGGCGGGTCGTCGCGCTGGCCGCGATGTCGGAGCCGCTGACCGTGAAGTCGAGGTGGGCGAGCACTTCGGCAATGCCGCTCATGCCCGAACCACCGACGCCGACGAAGTGGATGTTCTTGACCTTGTGTTTCATTTGGCAATATCCGAACAAAGTTGGGCCACATCTCCGGTGGCGTCGGGTTTGGCCAGGCTGCGGGCCTTTTCGGCCATCTCCAGCAACTGGCCGCGGGAATAATTGCGGATCAGGGCCACGGCTTCCGGCGTCAATTCGCTTTGCGGCAGCAGGAAGGCGCCGCCGACCTTGACCAGGAACTTGGCGTTGCCGGTCTGGTGGTCGTCCACCGCATGCGGGAAGGGCACCAGGATGCTGGCCACGCCGGCAGCCGTCAGTTCGGCGATGGTCAGCGCGCCGGCCCGGCAGATGACCAGATCGGCCCACTCGTAGGCGCCAGCCATGTCGTCGATGAAGGACACGCAGTGGGCCGCCACGCCCGCGGCGGCGTAATTGGCTTTGAGGGCCTCGAGGTGCTTTTCGCCGGCCTGATGGACGATTTGCGGCAATTCGGCCTCGCCGAGCAGGGCCATGCCCTTGGGTACCATCTCGTTGAGCGCCTGGGCGCCCAGGCTGCCGCCGATAACCAGGATGCGCAGGGCGCCGCTACGTTCGGCGAAGCGCTCGGCCGGCGGGGCGATCTTGGCGATTTCGGGACGCACCGGATTGCCCACCCAGGCTCCCTTGTTCAGCACCTCGGGGAAGCCGGTCGCGATGCGGTCGGCGACGCCGGCCAGCACGCGATTGGCCAGTCCGGCCACCGAATTCTGTTCGTGCAGGACCAACGGCACGCCGGTCAGCGCGGCCATCATGCCGCCCGGAAAAGTGATGTAGCCGCCCATGCCGAGCACGACGTCAGGCTTGACCTGGCGGATGGCCTGCAAGCCTTGCCAGAAGCCGCGCAGCAGATTGAGCGGCAGCAGCAGCTTGCGCACGATGCCCTTGCCGCGCAGCGCCGAGAACTTGATCCAGACCATGTCGAAACCGTGCTGCGGCACCAGCCGGGCTTCCATGCCGTCCGGATTGCCCAGCCAGACGACGCGCCAGCCGGCGTCGCGCAACTGGTGGGCGACGGCGAGGGCCGGAAAAATGTGGCCGCCGGTGCCGCCGGCCATGACGAGGATGGTCTTGCTCATAGCTTGCCCCCGCGCATCAATTGGCGATTTTCCCAGTCAACGCGAAGAAGGATGGCCAGCGCCACGCAGTTGGCCAGCACGCCGGAGCCGCCGAAGCTCATCAGCGGCAGGGTCAGGCCCTTGGTCGGCAGCAGGCCCATATTCACGCCCATGTTGATGAAGGACTGCACGCCGAACCAGATACCCATGCCCATGGCGACCAGCGCCGGGTAGAGGCGGTCCAGCTGCACGCACTGGCGGCCGATGGCGAAGGCGCGCTGCACGAGGATGGCGAACAGGGCGATGATCGCCAGCACGCCGAAGAAACCGAGTTCCTCGGCGATGACGGCGAGCAGGAAGTCGGTATGAGCTTCCGGCAGGTAGAACAGTTTTTCGACACTGGCGCCCAGCCCGACGCCGAACAGTTCGCCGCGCCCGAAGGCGATCAGCGAATGCGACAGCTGATAGCCGCGGCCGAAGGCATCGGCCCACGGGTCCATGAAGCCGAACACGCGGTCGCGCCGGTAAGGCGAGACGATGATCATGATCGTGAAGGCGATGAGCAGGCCGACGATCAGCATGGCGAACAGGCGGGCCTTGAGGCCGCCGAGGAAGAGGATGCCCATGGCGATGGAGATGATCACCACGAAGGCGCCGAAGTCCGGCTCCTTGAGGAGCAGCATGCCGACAATGGCCATGGCGCCGAACATGGGCAGGAAGGCCTGCTTCAGGTCATGCATGACGTTGATCTTGCGCACCGTGTAGTCGGCAGCGTAGAGCACGGCGAACAGCTTCATCAGCTCGGACGGCTGCAGGTTGGCGAAGCCGAGCGAGATCCAGCGGCGGGCGCCATTGACGTCGCGGCCGATGCCGGGAACCAGCACCAGGGCGAGCAGCACGACACCGGCCATGAACAGGTAGGGGGCGTAGCGCTGCCACAGCTTGAGCGGAATCTGGAAGGTCACCGCCGCGGCGACCATGCCGATGCACAGGAAGACGCCCTGGCGGATCAGGTAATAGGCCGGCTGGTGGCCGGTGCTGCGCCCGCCTTCGGCAATGGCGATGGACGCCGAATAGACGAAGACCAGGCCGGCGAAGAGCAGCAGCAACACGCTCCACAGCAGCGCGTAGTCGATTTCGGCCACCTGGCGGCGCGGGGCGTCGAGAGCGCCGATCATCATGACTTCAGGCCCTCCACCGCGTCAATGAAGGCCTGCGCCCGATGGGCGTAGTTCTTGTACATGTCGAGGCTGGCGCAGGCCGGCGACAACAGCACGCAATCGCCGGCTTCGGCCTGGGCGGCCAGCCAGCGCACGGCGGCTTCCATGTCGCCGACGATGCGAGTCGGCACACCGCTGCCTTCGAGGGCCATGCCGATGGCGGCGGCGTCGCGGCCAATCAGGGCGATGGCGCGGCCATGCTTTTCCAGCGCCGGCTTGAGCGGTGAAAAATCCTGCCCCTTGCCGTCGCCACCAAGGACGATGGCGACCTTGCGGCCCATGCCCTCGATAGCAGCGAGCGTGGCGCCGACATTGGTGCCTTTGGAATCGTCGACATAGAGGACGCCGCCGATTTCGGCCACGGTTTCGACGCGATGCGGCAGGCCCTTGAACCCCTTCAGCGGCGCGACCAGACGTTGCGGCGCAACGCCGACCGCCTCGCACAGGGCCAGGGCGGCCATGGCGTTGGCGGCATTGTGCAGGCCAGACAGTTGCAGGTCAGCCAGCGCGACCAGCGCTTCCTTGCCGCGCACGATGGCGCCGTCGGCAAAACCGTAATCGACGCCGCGCGGCGCCGGGTTGAGGCCGAAGGTGATCATCTTTCGGCCGCAGCGGCCGTTGCCCATCGACCAGTCGTCGTCACGGTTGAGGATCATCGCGCCCTTGCCCTGGAAGACGCGCGACTTGGCGGCGGCGTAGTTGGCCAGGCTGCCTTCATAACGATCGAGATGATCTTCCGAGACGTTGAGCACCGTGGCGGCGGCGGCCTTCAGGTGATGCGTCGTTTCGAGCTGGAAGCTGGACAGCTCGACCACCCACACCTCCGGCAGGAACCCAGCATCCTGCGCATCCATCAAGGCATCGAGCGCCGACGGCGAGATGTTGCCGCAGGCGACGGCCGGCACGCCGGCGCCGTTGAGCAGGTGGGCGGTCAGCGCCGTGGTCGTCGTCTTGCCGTTGCTGCCAGTGATGGCGACGATCAGCGAGCCGGGCACCTGCTCGCGCACGCCGGCGGCGAACAGTTCAATTTCGGACACCAGCTTGTCGGCGACGGCGGCGATTTCCGGCGTCGCCTTGGGCACGCCCGGTGACAGGGCGACCAGTTCGGGCCACACGAAGGTTTCAGCGGCGAACGGCCCGGCCAGCAGTTCAGCCCCCGGCGCCACGCGCTGCAGCGCCTCGACGTTGGGCGGATTCACTCGCGAATCGGCGACGCGCACGACGGCTCCCTGGCGATGCAGCCACTTGGCCATCGCCAGTCCGGACTCGCCGAGTCCGACAACTAGTACGCGTTTGCCTTTCAGTTCCATGTGTTCAGCGCAGCTTCAGGGTAGACAGCCCGATCAGCACGAGCATGATGGTGATGATCCAGAAGCGGACGACGACCTGCGTCTCCTTCCAGCCGGTCTGTTCGAAGTGGTGGTGCAGCGGCGCCATGCGCAGGATGCGCCGCCCCTCGCCGTACTTCTTCTTGGTGTATTTGAAGTAGCTGACCTGCAGCATCACCGACAGGGTTTCGATGACGAAGACGCCGCCCATGATGAGCAGCACGATTTCCTGGCGGACGATGACGGCGATGGTGCCGAGCGCCGCGCCGAGCGCCAGCGCGCCGACGTCGCCCATGAACACTTCGGCCGGGTAGGCGTTGAACCACAGGAAGCCGAGACCCGCCCCGGCGATGGCGCCGAGCAGGATGCACAGTTCGCCGGCCCCCGGCACGTAGGGAATGAGCAGGTACTTGGCATACACCGCGTGGCCGGTGACGTAGGCGATCAGCGCGAAGGCCGAGGCGATCATGACGGTCGGCATGATCGCCAGGCCGTCCAGGCCATCGGTCAGGTTGACCGCATTGCTGGTGCCGACAATCACAAAGTAAGTCAGGGTGATGAAGCCGACGACACCGAGCGGGTAGCTGATGGTCTTGATGAAGGGGATGATCAGTTCGGTCTGCGCCGGGCTCTTGGCCGAGAAGGCGATGAACAGCGCGGCGCCGATGCCGAGCACCGACTGCCAGAAGAACTTCCAGCGGCTGGCCAGGCCGTTCGGGTCACGGTAGACCACCTTCTTCCAGTCGTCGTACCAGCCGACGATGCCGTAACCCAGCGTGACGACCAGCACGGTCCACACGTACTTGTTGGTCAGGTCGCCCCACAGCAGCGTGGTGATGCCGATGGCGATGAGGATGAGCACGCCGCCCATGGTCGGCGTCCCGGACTTGACGAGGTGGGTCTGCGGCCCGTCGGTGCGCACCGCCTGCCCGATCTTCTTGGCGGCCAGCCAGCGGATGACGCGCGGCCCGGCGGCCAGCGAAATGAGCAGCGCCGTCATCGCCGCCAGCACGGCGCGCAGCGTGATGTAGTTGAAGACGTTGAAGAAGCGAACGTCCTGGGCGAGCCATTGGGCAAGAGCCAGCAGCATCAGTTTTTCTCCTCGGGAGCGACGGGTGCTGCCAGTGCATCGGCCACCCGTTCCATTTTCATGAAGCGCGAGCCCTTGACCAGCACGGTGGTGTCGGGGCCCAATTCCTTGTCGACGGCGGCGATCAGCTTGTCGACATTGCAGAAGTGCCGTGCCCCCTCGCCGAAGTTGCGCACGGCCAACTGCGACGTGTCGCCCAGCGCGAACAGGCGATCGATGCCCTGGCTCTTGGCGTAGCCGCCGATCTCGTCGTGGTACTGCCCGCTGGCTTCGCCGATTTCGCCCATATCACCGAGCACCAGCAGCTTGCGGCCAATGGTCGAGGCCAGCACGTCGATGCCGGCGCGCACCGAATCCGGGTTGGCGTTGTAGGTATCGTCGAGTATCTCGGCGCCCTGCTTGCCGGCGCGGCGCTGCAGGCGGCCCTTGACGCCGGAGAAGGCCGCCAGGCCTTCGACCACGGCGGCCAGCCCGACACCGGCCGCCAGGCAGGCGGCAGCGGCGGCCACGGCATTGCGCGCGTTGTGCCGGCCGGGGATGCGCAGCTTCACGGTGGCGACGCCTTCCGGCGCCTGCAGTTCGAGTTCGGTTTCCAGGCCGTGCTGGTGCACGACACCGACCACATCGGCGGCGCCGTCGACGGCGAAGGTGCGCACCGGACGTCCGCCGGCCATGCCGCGCCAGGCGGCGGCATAAGCGTCGTCGGCGTTGATCACCGCTACGCCGTCGGCCGGCAGGCCGTTGAAGATGGAACCCTTCTCGCGTGCCACTTCGTCCAGATCGCCCATCCCTTCGAGGTGGGCGCGCTGGGCATTGGTGAGCAGCGCCACGGTCGGCGCGCCGATGGGGGCCAGATAGCCGATTTCGCCCGGATGGTTCATGCCCATCTCGATCACCGCGGCGCGATGCGAAGCACTCAGGCCGAGCAGGGTCAGCGGCAGGCCGATGTCGTTGTTCAGGTTGCCGCGGGTGGACAGCACGGCCGCGCCGAAGGCTGCCTTGAGGATGGCGGCGATCATTTCCTTGGTCGTCGTCTTGCCGTTGGAGCCGGTGACGGCAATGACCGGCAGGTCGAACTGGGCGCGCCAGGCGGCGGCCAGACGGCCCAGGGCCAGGCGGGTATCGGCTACCACCACCGCCGAAGCGCCGGCCGGCACCTTGGCTTCATCCGACACCAGCACGGCGGCGGCGCCACTGGCCAGGGCCTGGGTCAGGAAATCGTGCGCATCGAAACGCTCGCCGGCCAGGGCGATGAACAAGGCCCCCGGAGTAATCGCCCGGGTATCGGTCGTGATGCCGGCGAGCGCTACATCGGCGCCCACCAGACGCCCCTGTACGGCGTTTGCGACTTGCGACAGCAGCCAGTTCATGCCGCGTCCTCCACTCTGTTGCGGCGCAGGGTCAATGCCGCTGCGGCCTGTTCGACATCGGAGAAGGGCAGACGGACGCCGCCCATGTCCTGATACGGTTCGTGTCCCTTGCCGGCGAGCAGGATCACGTCCTGCGCATCAGCCTCGAGCACCGCCTGGCGGATAGCCGCGGCGCGGTCGACCACGGTTTCGGCATGCGTCATGCCGGCGACAATTTCGTCGATGATGGCCTGCGGCTCCTCACTGCGCGGGTTGTCGCTGGTCACCAGCACGCGGTCGGCGCAACGCTCGGCGACGCCGCCCATCTGCGGACGCTTGCCGCGGTCGCGGTCGCCGCCGCAGCCGAAGACCACGCTGAGGCGGCCGCCGCGCGGCGTCGCCACGTCGCGCAGGGCAAGCAGGGCGTTTTCCAGGGCATCCGGCGTGTGCGCGTAGTCGATGACGACCAGCGGCTCGCCGTTGCCGCCCACCCGCTCCATGCGTCCCGGTGGCGGCGTCAGTTCCGACAGGCGCAGCGCCACGTCGGCCGCCGGCAGGCCGGCATCGAACAGCACGGCGGCAATCGCCAGCAGGTTGGACACGTTGTAGCGGCCGACCAGCGCCGTATCGACCACAGCCCGGCCATTGGGCAGAACCAGGTTGAAACGTTGACCGAAGGGAGTGTCGACCAGTTCCTCGGCGCGCACGACGGCATGGAAATCGCGGCGCGCCTCGCCGATGCTGTAGCCGAGGACGCGCATGGCCGAGGTGCTGCGCATCAACTGGCAGCCGAACTCGTCGTCCACATTGACGATGGCGGTGCGCAGGCGCGGCCAGTGGAACAGCTTTTCCTTGGCCGCGGCATAGGCTTCCATCGTGCCGTGGTAGTCAAGATGGTCGCGGGTGAAATTGGTGAATACCGCGACATCGACGCGGGCGCCGTTCATGCGCCCCTCCTCGATGCCGATCGAGCTGGCTTCCAGGGCGCAGGCGGCCGCGTGCTGGCTGCGGAATTCGGCCAGGTAGCGCATCAGCGTCGTCGCTTCCGGCGTCGTGAAGCCGGTTTCCGCCATCGCGTCCGGGAAGCCGGCGCCCAGCGTGCCGATGATGGCGCAGGGCTTGGGGTAGGCGCGGGCCAGGCACTGGCTGATGGTGGTCTTGCCGTTGGTGCCGGTGATGGCGATCAGCGACAGGGCCTCGCTGGGATGGCCATAGACGGCATGAGCCAGCGGCCCGGCCAGCGGGCGCAGCGCGGCATGCGACAGGTTGGGGACGGCCCACTCGGCATTCCAGACGAAATCGCCGCCCGGCTGCCAGAGCAGGGCGACAGCGCCCTTGGCCAGGGCATCGGCGATGTAGCGACGGCCGTCGGCCAGATCGCCGGGGTAGGCCAGGAACAGGTCGCCCGGCCGCACTTGGCGGCTGTCGTCGGCCACGCCGCTCACCACGACGCCAAGCGCTTCCAGGCGGTCGAGAATTTCGCGCGGCGTGCTCATAGCTTGCCTTTCTCGGCGTCGCTCGCCGCCACCTGGATCGGCGCATCCGGCGCGATGCCCAGGGTGCGCAGGGCGCCGCCCATGATCTGCGAGAAGACCGGGCCGGCCACGTCGCCGCCGAAGTGACCGCCGGCGGTGGGTTCGTCAATCATCACCGCCACCACCAGGCGCGGCTCGCTGATCGGCGCGATGCCGACGAAGGACGCCACGTATTTCCGGGCATAGACGCCGCCCTCGATCTTGTACGCCGTACCGGTCTTGCCGCCGACGCGGTAACCCGGGACGCGCGCCTTCGGGGCAGTGCCCTCCGGGCCGGCCGCCATTTCCAGCATGGCGCGCAGTTCGCGGGCGGTCTGCGGCGAAAAGACACGGGTGCCGTGCGGCGGTGCGTCTTCAATTTTGACCAGCGACAAAGGCATCAATTCGCCGTCGCGGGCAAATACCGTATAGGCCCGTGCCATCTGGATCAGGCTGACGGCGATGCCGTGGCCGTAGGACATGGTCGCCTGCTCGATCGGGCGCCAGTTCTTCCACGGCCGCAGGCGGCCATTCACTTCGCCCGGGAAGCCGAGATTCGGCGCCTGGCCGAAGCCAACGCTGTCGAACAGGTCCCACATTTCCTTGGGCGAAAAACCCAAGGCGATCTTGGCGGTGCCGACGTTCGACGACTTTTGAATGACCTGCGCCACGGTCAACGCGCCGTGGGGGTGGGCATCCGAAATAGTGGCCGGGCCGATACTCATCTTGCCCGGGGCGCAATTGATGATGGTGTCGAAGCGGACCTTACCCTTTTCCAGCGCCAGGGCGGCCGTAAACGGCTTCATCACCGAACCCGGCTCGTAGGTGTCGGTGATCGCCCGGTTGCGCAACTGGGCGCCGGACAGCTTTTCCCGGTTGTTCGGGTTGTAGGTCGGCCAGTTGGCCAAAGCCAGGATTTCGCCATTACGCGCATCGATGACCACCGCCCCGCCTGCCTTGGCGCTGTGTTTCTCGATCGCTTCCTTCAACTGGCTGTAGGCCAGGTACTGGATCTTGGAATCGAGCGCCAGACGGACATCCTTGCCATCCTGCGGCGGCTTGGTGGCCCCGACGTCCTCAACGATATTGCCGCGCCGATCGCGGATCACCGTGCGGCTGCCCGAGCGGCCGAGCAGGCTGTTCTGGAAGGCCAGTTCAACGCCCTCCAGCCCCTTGTCGTCGACGCCGGTGAAACCGACGATATGCGCCGTCATGTCGCCGGTCGGATAGAAGCGGCGGTATTCGCGCTCCTGATGCACGCCGGGGAATTTCAGCGCGGCGATGCGATCGGCCGTTTCCGGCGACACCTGGCGCTTGATGAAGGTGAAGGTCTTCTCGGTGGCGATCTTGCCATCCAGCTCGCGCACGCTGATGCCGAGCAACTCGGCCAGCTGACCCTTCTGCGGCGCGGTCATGGTCCGCGCATCGCCCGGAATCGCCCAGATGGTCTTCATCGGCGTGGACACGGCCAGCAGGTCGCCATTGCGGTCGATGACCTTGCCACGCGAGGCGGAAATCTCGATGTCGCGCAGATAGCGCGAATCGCCCTTCTGCTGCAGGAAATCGTTATTGATCACCTGCAGGTAGAAGCCGCGCGCCACCAGGGCGAGGAAAGCCCCCATCAGCAGCAGGCCGACCATGCGCGAACGCCAGCCCTGCAGGGCCAGCTGCAAGACCGGACTCTCGGTGAAGCGGTGACCGCGCTGCGGACGACGCCGAACCACCATCAGCGCCCCCCCTTCTTGGCCACGACCGGTGCCTGCACGACACGGCCCAAGGCATCCGGAGCGACCATGCGCAGCCGGTCGCGGGCAATTTTTTCGATACGCGGATGGTTCGCCCAGGTCGACATTTCAAGCTGCAGCTGGCCGTACTCGATATCGAGCTGACGCGCCCGCTCCTGCTCCGCCTCCAACGCCTGGAACAGCTTGCGCGCCCGGTGCTGGGAGGTCACCGCACCCAGCGCACAAACGACGACGATCAGGAGAAGGATCATATTGAAACGCAGCATCACAGCTTCTCGGCCACGCGCATCACTGCACTGCGTGCCCGCGGATTGGCCTCGATCTCAGCCGCACTCGGCTTGATCGCCTTGCCGACCAGGCGGAGCTTGGGTTTCGGCAATTGATCGGCACGCAAGGGCAGGTTCTTGGGCAGGGCATCCGGCGTCGCTTGCGCGCGCATGAAATTCTTGACGATGCGGTCCTCGAGCGAGTGGAAGGAAATCACGGCCAGACGGCCACCCGGCTTGAGCAGGTCGAGCGCCTGCGGCAGGGCTATCTCCAGCTGGCGGAGCTCTTGGTTGATATGAATCCGTAGAGCTTGAAAGCTGCGCGTCGCCGGGTCCTGCCCTGGTTCACGGGTGCGCACGGCCTCGCGTACGAGGGCCGCGAACTGACCTGTTGTGACAATAGGTTGTTCGACCCGAGCAGCCACAACCTTCTTTGCAATCTGGAAAGCAAACCGTTCTTCGCCATAGTTTCTAATGACCTCCGTTATGTCTCTCACCTCGGCCCGCGCCAGCCACTCGGCCGCCGTCTCGCCCTGCGTGGTATCCATACGCATGTCGAGCGGCGCGTCGTAGCGAAAGCTGAAGCCGCGTTCCCCGTCGTCGATTTGCGGCGACGACACCCCCACATCAAACAAAACCCCATCGACCCCCGAAATCCCGGCCTCTTGCGCCGCCTCGGCCAATTCGCCAAAGGCGCGATGCACCAACAGGAAACGGGAATCGTCAATCGCCTCGCCCGCGGCAATCGCCTGCGGGTCGCGGTCGAGCGCCACCAGGCGCCCCCGCTCATTCAGAACAGAAAGGATGCGGCGACTGTGGCCGCCGCGGCCGAACGTAGCATCGACGTAAACGCCGTCAGCCTTGATCGCCAGGGACTCTACCGCCTCATCGAGCAGCACCGTGACGTGGGCGCCGCCCTTCGTCACAGCACCAGGTCTCCGAAGCCGGGCGGCATGTCGCCCGACAGGGCCTCCGCCGCCAGGTCGTTCTGCTGCTTCCAGCCGGCCTCGCTCCAGATTTCGAAGTGCGAACCCATGCCGACCAGGTAGACGGTCTTTTCGAGCTGTGCGTATTCGCGCAGCTCCGGCGCAACCAGAATGCGGCCGGCCGAATCCGGCTCCTCGGTACGCGCATTACCGACCAGCACCCGCTTGATCGATGCGGCACGCGGATCGAGGCTGGACGCCTTGAGAATCTGGTCGCGAATCGGCGCCCAGGCCGGCGACGGGTAAAGCAGCAGGCAGCGATGCGGATGCGCCGTCAGGACGAGCGAGCCCTCGCTGGCGGCGAGCAGGGCTTCGCGATGTCTTGCCGGAATGGCAAGCCGCCCTTTCGCATCCAGATTAAGTGCCGCAGCCCCTTCGAACATCCCTCGTCTCGCTCCCCGTTTACCCACTTTTCAACACGTTTACCCACTTTAAAACAACAAACCCCCTCCGTCAATAGTGGAATCGCGAATTTTTTCTTACGCAACAAGGACTTACGCGCACTTTCAATAGTCATTTTATTGAAAATTTTTCCTTAAAAATCAAGGCACGAAAATCAACACTTAAAGTGACTTATCAGGAGTTGATCGAAGTCAAAAGTCAGCACGACGCCAGCATGCCGGCGTGGTAAAAAGTGGAGGCTAGGCGGGGAAAATTTGGCGGAGCACCGGAGAATCCGGCCGCCGCTCAGTCGCAGTGAATTGAGACCCGGTTACGACCTTCGTGCTTGGCCTGGTAGAGCGCCTGGTCGGCGCAGCGGGTCAGATCGTCGGGCGTCTTGCCGTGATCGGGATAGGCGGAAACGCCAAGGGAAATGGTGAAGGTCAGTTGGAAATTGCCGTGGGCGATTGACAGCCGCTCGACCGCCGCCCGCCACGCCTCGGCCCGCAGCATGGCAACGTCGAGCGGCATGTTCGGCAGCAGGATCAGGAACTCCTCGCCGCCATAGCGGCACGCCACGTCCTCGGCCCGAATGTCGGCCGACAGCGTCGCCGCCAGCGTGCGCAGCACCTCGTCGCCGACCTGGTGGCCGTAGGTGTCGTTGACCCGCTTGAAATAATCGATATCGAGCATGACCAGCGACAAGGGATTGCCTTCGCGCCGGGCGCGCGACACTTCACGATCCAGCGTCTCGTCGAGATAGCGCCGGTTGTACAGGCCGGTCAGGCTGTCGCGCACGGCCAGTTCCTGCAACGCCACCTGCAGGCGCCCGATTTCCTCGATCCGCGCATGCAGCTGCCGATTGCTTTCCTTCAAGGCGCGCTCGGCCGCCTTGCGCTCGCTGATATTGCGGGTGATGCCGAGGATGGTGCGCGCCACGCCGTCGGCGTCGAGCAGGTAACTGGACACCACCTCGGTCGATATCTGCGTCCCGTCCTTGCAAATCTGCTCGAATTCGCTGACCAGTACACTCCCCGCACGGTCGCCAGACGCAATGCGGCGCAGGCCGAGGTCGATTTCGCGCGCCAGCCGGGTGGCCGAATCCGGCGTCAGCCGGGCGTCGAATGGCTGCCCGACGACTTCTTCTGGCGTATAGCCAGTCATTTCGCCGACCGACGGACTGACATAGGTATAA
Source organism: Dechloromonas hankyongensis (assembly GCF_022012295.1). Taxonomy (GTDB): domain Bacteria; phylum Pseudomonadota; class Gammaproteobacteria; order Burkholderiales; family Rhodocyclaceae; genus Azonexus; species Azonexus hankyongensis. The sequence continues at coordinate 1,212,809 of NZ_JAKLTN010000001.1, read as the reverse complement.
CAACGGGTCGGAATATCGATGGTCCAGATCACGTCGTGGCTGTTGTCGGCCAGCATGCGGTAACGCGCCTCGCTTTCGCGCAAACGCCCCGCCGTCGCCGCCTCCCGCCCGCCGGCGCGCAAGACGCGGATGAGAACCAGCGACAAGGCCAGGAAGAGCAGCAAACCCGCCACCGCGGCCAGCCAGGCGGTATGCCGCCAGTCGGCCAGATAATCCACGCTGGCCCGCCCGGCGGTCACGTAAAACGGATAGTCGCCCAGGCGGCGAAAGCCATAGATGCGCTCGACACCGTCAACCGCCGCCCACAGGCGTATCGTTCCCGAGCGGACCCCGGCTTCGATCTGCTCCTGCAGTGCATTATGGAGCACGGGCTTGTTGGCCGCGGCTGACACGAAGGGCCGGCGCAAGACCACCCCGCCGTCCTCCGTGCGCCGCAACGAGACCGCGCCATTGACCCCGACGCCGACACTCTCGAACCAGGACGACAGATAGGCCAGATCGAGTTGGGCAACGATCAGCGCGCGCAAACCACCGGCCTCGTCGCGAACCGGAACCGCCACGTTAAGCACCGGCCGGTTGGTCAGGCGGTCGGTCTGCACCTCGGAAAAGAAAAGACCATTCCCCGCTCCGTGCGCAAAGGCCTTGAAATAACTGCGATCGCTGAAGTCGACACCTTCGGCACGGCCTTTCGAGGCATAGAGAAGCACGCCCTGTGCATCGAGTATGCGGAAGCTATCGACCTCAGGGAACTGCCGCGCGTGAAAACCCAACTCGCGGACCACGCTGCCACGAAAATTTGCCGCCGTGGCATGGCTGCACGCATCAGCCGGCAAACCCACCGCCAGATGCTCGAGTGCCGCCTGGATACGCTGGATGGCGCCGGACAGGCGCGTCTCCAGCAAGGCAGACACGGCCACCACTTCCGCCTCGGCATTGCGCTCGACCTGGCGACGCCCTTCCTGCAGCAGAAAGGCCACCAGGAACGCAACCCCCAGCCACGTCAAGACAAAAAAGAGCACCAACCGCACTTGCGACGAGCGAAAAGCCCGCCCCACCGCTTGGCCGAATACCTCTTTTTTCATCAAGAACCGCCCTTCGGGCAGCCCTGCCGGGAACCGCCACACCCGCAATCGACGGTGTGGCGGCAGTCCATCATTTGACTTGGTTCAGCTTTTGTTCGATGCGAGCCAGGGGAACAGCTCCCGGGATGCGTTCGCCGTCGCCGAAAAACAGGGTCGGCGTACCGGAAATATTCAATTTGCGCCCGAATTCCTGGTTCTTCGTGATGGCCGACGTGTCGCAATCCTCGCGCCCAGCCGGCGCCTTGCCGTCGAGCATCCAGTCGTTCCAGGTTTTGGCGCGATCCGCCGTACACCAGATCTGGCGTGACTTGCGCACCGAATCCTCGGACAGGATGGGCAGCAGGAAGGTATAGATCGTCACGTTGTCGAGCTTCAGCATTTCCTTGGCCAGGCGCTTGCAGTAGCCGCAATTGGGATCTTCGAAAGTCGCCAGCACCCGCTTGCCGTCGCCGCGCACCTGCTTGATGGCGCGGTCCAGCGGCAATTCGTTGAATCGGATCGCCGTCAGTTTCCTCATGCGCTCTTCGGTGACGTTTTTCATCGTCTTGCCGTCGATCAGCGGGCCAACGATGATCGCCGTTGCCTTCTCGTCGGTATAAACGATGTTGCCGTCGGCAAAAACCTCGTACAAGCCGAGATAGCCCGACTTGGTAACGCTCTCCACCTTGGTGCCCAGCTTGGCTTCCATGGCCTTGCGGATATCGGCCTCGTCGGCGACGGCCAGTGAAGCGCAGGCCATGGCCAACGTCAGGGACAACATCTTTTTCAACATGGAATTCTCCTAAAGCGCACCGAGTGCATAGCGCACCAGGGCATTCTTGATGAACGGCAGGCCATTGGTCACATTCAGGCCCAGATTGCGCAACGGCCGCAAACCGGGGGACGACTCCTTGAACAGCCGGCGCAAGCTGTCGGTCGTCGTCTGCATCAACACCGTCTCTTCACGGCGGGCGCGTTGATAGCGCTGCAGGAAACGCTGTTCGCCAATGTCCTGCCAGGGCTGCGCGGCCGCCAGCAGGCCGGCCAATTCCCGCGCATCCTGAAAACCGAGATTGATGCCGTGACCGGACAGCGGGTGGATGCCGTGCGCCGCATCGCCGACCAGCGCCAGACGCGGCGCCACGGTTTGCGGCACGCGCATCAGGCGCAACGGGAAAGCGGCCGGCGGGGTCAGCAACTCCAAGTCGCCGAGAACCTGCTCGCCGGCTGCGGCAACGCGGTCGCAGAAAGCCTGCGGGGATAAAGTGCACAATTCGTCGGCATGAGCATCATTCGTGGACCAGACGATGGAAATGCGGTTCCCCGGCAGCGGCAGGTAGGCCAGCACGCCATCGTCGCGGAACCACTGGAAGGCGCAATGGCGATGCGGCTGGCCGGTGCTGAAGTTGGCCACCACGCCCTTCTCGCCGTACGAGGTGTTGATCGCCGCCAACCCGGCCGACTGGCGCACCCATGAATCGCGACCGTCGGCACCGACTAGCAGTGGGGCAGCCAAGACGGTGCCGTTAGTCAGCTGCAGGACTGCCGCATCGTGGCGGCATTCCAGGGAAGCCGGGCGCGCCGGGCAAAACAGCGTCAGATTGCTTTGCCGCTTGACGCTCTCCCAGAACTCGCAGGCCATCAACGAGGATTCGAGGATGCAACCCAGCTCCGGAACACCGGTTTCATACGCGGAAAAACCCAGCTTGCCGCCCTGGTCGCCGAATATCTGCATGGCCCGGATCGGGGCGATGCGGGTTTCGTCGAGATGGCGCCAGGCGCCGATGGCGTCGAGAAAGTCCTTGTTGGCCGGACTGATCGCGTAAATACGCGCATCCCAGCCGTCAGGGCGGCGCGGCGGCTGACTTTCCACCAGCGCGATACGCAGCCGTGCATCCCGCAACGCAAGCGCCAAACTGGCGCCGGCCAAGCCACCGCCCACAATGATCAGATCAAACTGCTGCATGTCGGCAATTATGCCGGTTCAGGGGACAGATACAAACAGATCAGGACGGGTTGCCGCCACCGCCGGACTGCGGCTTGTTCTGGCGCGGCCGACGATTGTTGTTGGTGCGCGGGCGATGCTTCTTCTGCTGCTGCCCACCACCGCCACCACCGCCGCCACCCTGCTTGCCGTGCTGCATGTTGCCACGGCCCTGGTTGCCGCCACCGCCATGCTGTTCGTTGCCGGAGATGCGATTGCCCGGTGCGAGCTGGATTTCCAGCTCGATGATTTCGTCCCATTGTTCGTCGGTGCGATCACGCTCGGGAACGGACAGCAATTCGCGCAGACGACGGCGAGTATCAATCTGCGGCGTTACGACCGGCTGATTCTCGGGAGTGTCTTCAGGGGGATTTTCAGGATTGGAATCGTTCATTGGAAACTAAAAAGCGGAGCCCGCCAAAGGCGAACCCCGCATTTAAAAAGCGCCGAAATCACTTTTTCTTGGCAGCAGCCTTTTTGGCAGCGACAGCCGCCTTGAAAGCCGTACCGGCGGAGAACTTCGGTACCGTGGTAGCGGGAATTTTGAGCGTGGCGCCGGTCTTCGGATTCTTGCCGGTGCGCGCTGCGCGCTTTGCGGACTTGAAGGTTCCGAAACCCACGAGCGTAACGGATTCGCCCTTGGTTACGGTCTTGACCACCGCGCCGATGATGGCAGACAACGCCTTGTCGGCAGCAGCCTTGGTGATACCAGCTTCTTTTGCAGCAACTTCGACCAGCTCGGATTTATTCATCTAAGTGCCTCCTGTTACCTACTAACGTTTAAGAAAACTGGCCGTCTTGACGGCAGCACGGTAAAAGTAGCATACCTTTTTGGATAGGTGTTGGCCCAGTGGGGCTTTATAGCGGGTTCTACACGATTTTTTGTAATAACCACACGCGTTTTCACCCCCTTGAAACAAGAACCCCGGTACGAGACCGGGGTTCCATTTCATGCCTCACGGATGAAGCTTACTTTTTCTCGGCAGCGTCCTCGGCCGGCTTCGGCTTGTCACCGTGCGAAATCTCCAGCGCGCCCTCGTTCTGCTTGCCGATATGCTGGTCAATCTGCGGCAACTGGTGGGCGATACCCTTGTGGCAGTCGATACAGGTCTTGCCTTCATCAAATGCCTTCGGGTGCATGCGGGCCGGACGGTCGCCTTGCTCGGTGTAGTCCATGAACGAATAGTTATGGCAATTGCGGCACTCGCGGGAATCGGCCTTCTTCATGCGATCCCACTCATGCTGCGCCAGCTCATGACGCTTCTTGTTGAACTTCTCCGGCGTATTCACGCTGCCCAGTATCTTGTGCAGGACTTCGTTGGAAGCCTGCATCTTGCGGATCATCTTCGGGCCCCATTCCTTCGGCACGTGGCAATCCGGGCAGGTAGCGCGGACGCCGGTCCGGTTGGTGTAGTGCACCGTGTTCTGGTATTCGCGGAACACATTCTCTTCCATTTCGTGGCAGGAGATACAGAAGGATTCCTTGTTGGTCGCTTCCAGAGCCCAGTTGAAGCCGCCCCAGAAAACGATGCCGCCGACGAAAATCAGCAGGACCGTGACCAGGCCGATGCGCTTGACCCAGGCGGGCGTGTATTTTTCGAGACTCATCATTCCCCCTTCTTGGTAGCCGGTTTATAGGTGTTCTCGACCAGCGGCTTGGCATCGAACTGCGGCACGTGGCACTGCATGCAGAAGTAACGGCGCGGCGAGATATTCTTCAGCTTGTTGTCCTCGCGGTCGAGGTAGTGCGACTTGGCCACCTTGGTGGCGCCGGTTTCCTCGGCGCGATCGCGGGAGTGGCAGTCCATGCACTTGTTGAAGTTCTGCGTGATGTTGTAGCCCTTGATACTGTGCGGGATCAGCGGCGGCTGCTTCTGGAAGTTGCGCTGGATATTGGACTGATCCTTCTCGGGCTTGAACATGTTGACCTTGGAGTTACCCTCGATCGTCACGCCCCCAATTTCGTTGACCAGTTCCTGCGCGCTGGCCATGCCGATGCCGCCCAAGGCGATGCCGGCGGCCAAGGCCAGAGTGGTAATCAATTTCATCTTTTCACCTCCGAGTGGCGACCGGCAGATGCCGCCGGTCGCTGTTCGTTATTGTCGTTTCGGGTATCAGGCCTTGGTCACCTTGACCGCGCACTTCTTGTAGTCCGTTTCCTTGGAAATCGGGCAGGTCGCATCCAGCGTCAGCTTATTGACCAGGCGACCGGCATCGAAGAACGGAATGAAGACCAGGCCACGCGGCGGCTTGTTGCGCCCGCGCGTTTCGACGCGCATGGTCACCTCGCCGCGACGGGAGGCGATCTTGACCTCCATGCCGCGCTGCAGGCCGCGATCGCGCGCATCGTCCGGGTGCATAAAGACAACGGCGTCCGGGAAGGACTTGTACAACTCCGGTACGCGGCGGGTCATCGAACCGGTATGCCAGTGCTCCAGCACACGGCCGGTACACAGCCACAGGTTGTACTCGGTATCCGGCATTTCCGGCGGATCCTGGTACGGCAGGGCGAAGATGACCGCCTTGCCATCCTTGTGGCCGTAGAATTTGACGCCTTCGCCCTTCTTGACGTACGGATCGTAGCCTTCGCGGAAGCGCCACAGGGTTTCCTTGCCCTCGACAACCGGCCAGCGCAGGCCGCGTGCCTGGTGGTACATGTCGAACGGCGCCAGATCGTGGCCGTGGCCGCGACCGAAGTGGGCGTATTCCTCGAACAGACCCTTCTGGATGTAGAAGCCGATCAGCTTGGAATCGTCGTTGTCGAAGCCAGGCTGGGTTTCGGTCAGCTTGTACTTATTGACCACGCCGTTGGCGTACAGCACGTCGAACATCGTCTTGCCCTTGTACTTCGGGGCCTTGGCAAGCAGATCGGCCGGCCAGACTTCTTCCATCTTGAAGCGCTTGGAAAATTCCATGATCTGCCACAGGTCGGAGCGGGCCTCGCCCGGCGCCTTGACCTGCTGGCGCCACATCTGGGTGCGGCGCTCGGCATTGCCGTAGGCGCCTTCCTTCTCGACCCACATGGCGGTCGGCAGGATGAGGTCGGCGGCCATGGCCGAAACGGTCGGGTACGGATCGGACACAACGATGAAGTTGTCCGGATTGCGCCAACCCGGGTACAGCTCCTGGTTGATGTTCGGACCGGCCTGCATGTTGTTGTTGCACATGTTCCAGTAGAAATTGACCTTGCCGTCCTTCAGGGCACGGGCCATGGCTACGGCGTGCAGACCGACCTTGTCGTTGATCGTACCTTCCGGCAGTTGCCAGATTTCCTCGGTGTGCTTGCGGTGATCCGGGTTGGTGACGACCATGTCGGCCGGCAGGCGATGCGCAAAGGTACCGACTTCGCGCGCCGTACCGCAGGCAGACGGCTGGCCGGTCAGCGAGAACGGACTATTGCCCGGCTCGGAAATCTTGCCGACCAGCAGATGCACGTTGTAGATCATGTTATTGACCCACGTGCCGCGCGTGTGCTGGTTGAAGCCCATGGTCCAGAAGGAAATACACTTGACCTTCGGATCGGCGTACAGCTCGGCCATCGCGATCAGGTCCTTGGACGGCACGCCGGAAATCTTCGACACCTTGTCGGCGGTGTAGTCGGAGACGAACTTCTTGAAGTCGTCGAAGGTGATTGGCTCGGACTTGCCGGTGTCCCCCTTCGGTTTGCCGTCTTCACCCGGATAGCCGTTGCTGGTTGCCTTCTTTTCCAGTTCGTGGGTCGGACGCAGACCGTAGCCAATATCCGTGACCCCCTTCTTGAAATTGACGTGCTTGCTGACGAAGTCCTGATTCACCTTGCCGGTCGAGATGATGTGGTGGCAGATGAAGTTCAGGATGGCCAGGTCGGTGTTCGGCTTGAACACCATCGGGATGTCGGCCAGTTCGAAGGAACGATGCTCGAAGGTCGACAGCACGCCAACCTTGACGTTCTTGTTCGACAGCTTGCGGTCGGTGATGCGCGTCCAGAGGATCGGATGCATCTCGGCCATGTTCGAGCCCCACAGGAAGAAGGCGTCGGCATGCTCGATGTCGTCATAGCAGCCCATCGGCTCGTCGATGCCGAAGGTGCGCATGAAGCCGGCCACGGCGGAAGCCATGCAGTGGCGGGCATTGGGGTCGAGGTTGTTGGAGCGGAAACCGGCCTTCCATAGTTTGGAGGCGGCATAGCCTTCCCAGATGGTCCATTGGCCCGAGCCGAACATGGCGATGCCGTTCTGGCCCTTGGCCTTCAGCGTCGCCTTGCACTTCTCTTCCATGATGTCGAAAGCCTGTTTCCAGGAGATCGGCTTGAACTCGCCATTCTTGTCGAACTTGCCATCCTTCATGCGCAGCATCGGCGTCTTCAGGCGATCCTGGCCGTACATGATCTTGGACAGGAAATAACCCTTGATGCAGTTCAGGCCGCGATTGACCGGGGCATCCGGGTCGCCCTGGGTGGCCACCACACGGCCTTCCTGGGTGCCGACCAGCACGCCGCAGCCAGTGCCGCAGAAGCGGCAAGCTGCCTTGTCCCAGCGGATGTCGTCCTTGCCGCCCTGCGCCAGCGCCGTCCCCGGAGCTGCCATCCCGGCTGCCGACATGGCGGCCGCGGCCGCATTGGCCTTGATGAAATCGCGTCGATTGAGTTTCACGCCTGTACCTCCTCGGTTTCTACTGATTCGTCGTCGCTGTACTGATAAACCATGGCCACCGTTGCGACGCCGGGAACACCATGCAGGGCTACATATTTATTGGCAGCCGATTCGAGATCGTCGTCTTCAAGCACGACAACCATTTTTCCTTCCGGGGTTTCGGCATGAATTTCCACACCGGAAAGCGCCAGCAGAGCATCGCGCGCCTCCGCCAAACGGGTGGGTGCAATGTGCAAAATGGCACTGGAAATATTCATGGGCGACAACCTCCTGAAACGCAGACGGCAGCAAGCGCTACCACGGGGCGTAATCTCTCCGAATAGTAGGGTTATTCAATTGATTTGAGTCAATTTCGCCCGGACGGATAATTCAATGTAGTACCAACGCACGGAAATCGTTAGTTCTTTTGAACTAAGTCACTGACGCACAGAAGTTTGCGCTGATATTTCCCATAGCTATCGTCGGTATTGAAGTAATCAATTAGATCAATAGCACTACCTTCCCTAAGATTCAATTCGTGTTCAACACCCAACCGTTCAGGAGAAAACAAATGTCGCTCATCAACACCCAGATTCAACCGTTCAAGGCCCAGGCTTTCCACAACGGCAAGTTCATCGAAGTCACCGACGCCAGCCTGAAGGGCAAGTGGTCCGTCATGATCTTCATGCCGGCCGCCTTCACCTTCAACTGCCCGACCGAAATCGAAGATGCCGCCAACAACTACGCCGAGTTCCAGAAGGCTGGCGCCGAGGTGTACATCGTCACCACCGACACCCATTTCTCGCACAAGGTTTGGCACGAAACCTCCCCGGCCGTCGGCAAAGCCCAGTTCCCCCTGGTTGGCGACCCGACGCACGCCCTGACCAATGCCTTCGGTGTACACATCCCTGAAGAAGGCCTGGCCCTGCGCGGCACCTTCGTGATCAACCCGGACGGCGTCATCAAGACCGTTGAAATCCACTCCAACGAAATCGCCCGTGACGTGTCCGAGACCCTGCGCAAGCTGAAGGCCGCTCAATACACCGCCAGCCACCCGAACGAAGTCTGCCCGGCCAAGTGGAAGGAAGGCGAAAAGACCCTGGCTCCGTCGCTGGACCTGGTCGGCAAGATCTAAGCCCCCAACTGCCAACAGAGATACATAAAAAAGAGAAACCCGCCGCCATCCCGGCGGCGGGATTTCAGCGCAATGCCCCGGTCTGCGGGCCATTGCAGTGAAATTCAGCAACGGGAGAGAAACCATGCTTGACGCCAATATCAAGGCCCAGTTGTCGGCCTACCTCGAAAAACTTCAACGCCCGATCGAACTCGTCGCCTCCTTCGACGACAGCGCCAAGGCCCGCGAAATGCGCGACCTGCTGGTCGATATCGCCAGCCTCTCTGCCAAGGTCAGCCTGCGCGAAAACGGCAACGCCGCCCGCCGCCCCTCCTTCGCCATCGGCCTGCCCGGCGAAGCGCCGCGCATCCACTTTGCCGGCATCCCGATGGGGCACGAATTCACCTCGCTCGTCCTCGCCCTGCTGCAGACCGGCGGCCATCCGCCCAAGGTCGAGCAGTCGGTCATCGACCAGATCAAGGCGCTGCCCGGCAGCTTCGACTTCGAAACCTACATCTCGCTGTCCTGCCACAACTGCCCGGACGTCGTGCAGGCGCTCAACCTGATGGCCGTGCTCAACCCCGGCGTGACCAGCACGATGATCGACGGCGCCATGTTCCAGGACGAAGTGAACGCCCGCCAGATCATGGCCGTGCCGACCACCTACCTGAACGGTGCCGAATTCGGCGCGGGCCGCATGCTCATCGAGGAAATCCTCGCCAAGGTCGACACTGGCGCCGCCGCGCGCGCCGCCGAAGAACTCGGCAAAAAGGACGCCTTCGACGTTCTCGTCGTCGGCGGCGGCCCGGCCGGCGCGGCCGCGGCCATCTACGCCGCGCGCAAGGGCATCCGCACTGGCGTCGTCGCCGAGCGTTTCGGCGGCCAGGTCATGGACACGCTGGGCATCGAAAATTTCATCTCGGTCAGCCACACCGAAGGCCCCAAGCTGGTCGCCGCGCTGGAACAGCACGTCAAGGACTATGAAGTCGACGTCATGAACCTACAGCGCGCCGCCAAGCTGACGCCGGGTGAACTGATCGAAGTCGAACTCGAAAACGGCGCCACGCTGAAGAGCAAGTCGGTCATCCTCGCCACCGGCGCCCGCTGGCGCGAAATGAACGTGCCCGGCGAAAAGGAATACAAGGCCAAGGGCGTCTGCTTCTGCCCGCATTGCGACGGCCCGCTGTTCAAAGGCAAGCGCGTTGCGGTCGTCGGCGGCGGCAACTCGGGCGTCGAGGCGGCAATCGACCTCGCCGGCATCGTCGCCCACGTCACCCTGCTCGAGTTCGCCGACACCCTGCGCGCCGACGCCGTCCTGCAGAAAAAGCTGTACAGCCTACCCAACATCACGGTCATCAAGTCGGCCCAAACGACCGAAGTGACCGGCGACGGCCAAAAGGTGAACGGCATTGTCTACAAGGACCGGGTCAGCGAGGAGGTCAAGTTCGTCGAACTGGAAGGCATCTTCGTCCAGATCGGCCTGCTGCCCAACACCGACTGGCTGAAAGGCACGGTGGACCTGAGCCGCTTTGGTGAAATCGAGATCGATGCCAAGGGCCACACCTCGGTGCCCGGTGTTTTCGCCGCCGGCGACTGCACGACCGTGCCCTACAAGCAGATCGTCATCGCCATGGGCGCCGGCGCAACGGCATCGCTCAGCGCCTTCGACCACCTGATCCGCTCGTAATCAGCTCCCACCCATCCAGCCCGGCAAGGCCCCTGAGCCTTGCCGGGCTTTCTTGTTGGCGGGCTATACTGGCCCGACCGCCCATGCCCGGAGCCAGCCATGCACCTGCCCAAACACCAACTCGCCATGACCGTCCTGATGACGCCCGACATGGCCAACTTCTCCGGCAATGTTCACGGCGGCACCATCCTCAAGCTGCTCGACCAGGTCGCCTACGCTTGCGCCAGCCGGTACGCCAGCCAGTACGTCGTCACCCTGTCCGTCGACCAGGTCATGTTCCGCCAGCCCATCCACGTCGGCGAACTGGTCACCTTCCTCGCCTCGGTGAACTACACCGGCAACACGTCGATGGAAATCGGCGTCAAGGTTCTGGCCGAAAGCATCCGCGACCAGGTCGTCCGCCACGCCAACAGCTGCTTCTTCACCATGGTGGCGGTAGGCGACAACGGACAAACCACCCCGGTTCCGCCGCTCGAACCCAAGACCCCCGAAGAAATACGCCGCTACCAGGGTGCCCAGCTACGCCGCGAACTGCGCAAGGAATTCGAAACACGGCAAAAGCAACTGCAGGCCGGCACCCCTGGCTAATTCGGGAACGTAAACGACAAAGCCCGCTGACGGATCAGCGGGCTTCGGTATTACATGAATGGAATGGTAGAGACTAGTGGTTCGTTCACTACAATAATAAGAACAATGAACTAAAAACCATTCCTATCGATGTAAGCCGCACTTGAATCGGCAAATTGAACTGCACCACTTTAGCTATGCCATAGAATTCAGAAAGGAGGCTTACTCTAATTTGGTGCCATTGGGCGCGACTGCCGACTGCTTTGGAGCAGCCTTAGTGGCGGCCTCACGGGTATAGTCCATAAAAGCTTTTGCTTCGAGGTTCGTGGCCGATGCTTTATCCAATACAACCAGAGCCTGCTCTATCCACTTTGGACGGTCTTCTTCCTTGAGCGAAGCGTAATTGCGCGAAACGATAAAGTAGCCTTTTTGCATCTGCCCTTTGTTAAACAATATTCCGCGCTCGTCCCGCGTGTCTACCCGGAACATCGGTTCAGGCTCCTTACCAGGGCATGTCTTCTTATTGATGACCATAGCGTAACCGGTGATCTTACCGGGCTCTGGTGGATTGACTACCCGAACACCTCCAGATTCCGTCACCTCTTCCCACGTGCGTTCATAGGGCACAGCAAAGCCTGTGTATTTGCATTTGCCATCCTCATAGGGCGGGGTACTGAGTGTGAAGAGGTTATAACCCTCTTCACGGAACATGATGGGGATTATCTGCCCGAGCTGCTGCGGAAACTTAGTATCCATCGTGTTGTAGAGCTTGATATCGGCCAGCAGGCTTGCACCGATGAAAACCAAATTCAATACAAGTTCAACCATGGGAGCCAATTGTCATCAATTCGAAGGCCGCCATGATAAACCACACTATCGATCACGTTCCTTAGGTTTATCTTTTGTCCGTCGCTAGCAGGAAAATCTCAACAGCCAGCCCCCGCTTCCTTTCTTCGCCATCTTTCCGCCAGCCAATGGAGCAACAACATGAGGCGTAAACGACAAAGCCCCGGAGGTTGTCCGGGGCTTTGTCTTTGAATCTTGTGGTGGTGATGGGCAGAATCGAACTGCCGACCTATGGGTTATGAATCCATCGCTCTAACCGTCTGAGCTACATCACCACGCTTAGAGGGCGCGAATTATAGTTGGGCGGCGGACGGATGGTCAACCGCGTTATAATGCGCAACTTTCCTGCCGCCCGCTTGCCGAAGCGGCACCCACTGATTTTCAAAGCATTTCCATGACCAAAAAGCTTTTCATCCGCACTTTCGGGTGCCAGATGAACGAGTACGATTCGGACAAGATGGCCGACGTGCTCAACGCCTCCGAAGGTATCGTCAAGACCGACAACCCCGAAGAAGCCGACATCATCCTGTTCAACACCTGCTCGGTGCGCGAAAAGGCGCAGGAGAAGGTTTTCCACGACCTGGGCCGGGTCAAGCACCTGAAACAGCAGAACCCGAACCTGGTGATCGGCGTCGGCGGCTGCGTGGCCAGCCAGGAGGGCGAGGCCATCGTGTCGCGCGCGCCCTACGTCGATATCGTGTTCGGCCCGCAGACCCTGCACCGCCTGCCGCAGCTGATCGCCGAGCGCAAGAGCAAGGGCAAGGCGGCGGTCGATGTGTCCTTCCCGGAAATCGAGAAGTTCGACGCCATGCCGCCATCCGAGATCAAGGGTGCCACCGCTTTCGTGTCGATCATGGAAGGCTGCTCCAAGTTCTGCACCTTCTGCATCGTGCCCTACACCCGCGGCGGCGAAGTGTCGCGGCCGTTTACCGACGTGCTGACCGAAGTGGCCGACCTGGCCGCCCACGGCGTCGGCGAGGTGACCCTGCTCGGCCAGAACGTCAATGCCTACCGCGGCGACATGGAAGGCACCGACGAGAAGGCCGACCTGGCGATGCTCATCGAGTACATCGCCGAAGTGCCGGGCATCGAGCGCATCCGCTACACCACCTCGCACCCGCGCGAGATGTCGCAGCGCCTGATCGATACCTACGCCAAGGTGCCGAAGCTGGTGTCGCACCTGCATCTGCCGGTGCAGGCCGGTTCCGACCGCGTACTGGCGGCGATGAAGCGCGGCTACACGACGCTCGAGTACAAGTCCATCATCCGCAAGCTGCGCGCCGCGCGGCCGGACATTTCGATGTCCACCGACTTCATCGTCGGTTTCCCGGGCGAAACGGACGAGGATTTCGAGAAAACCATGAAGCTGATCGACGACGTCCAGTTCGACGCCTCGTTCTCCTTCATCTACAGCCCGCGCCCCGGCACGCCGGCGCTGGACCTCGACGACAGCACGCCGGCCGAGGTCAAGTCGGCCCGCCTGTCGCGCCTGCAGAAGCGCATCGACGAACTGGCGCAGGCCGTCAGCCAGTCCATGGTTGGCAGCGTGCAGCGCGTGCTGATCGAGGGCACCTCGAAGAAGGACGCCCACGAACTGGCCGGCCGCACCGACAACAACCGGATCGTCAATTTCGCCGGCAATCCGCGCCTGATCAACACCTTCGTCGATGTCCGCATCACCTCGGCCCTGCCGCACAGTCTGCGAGGCGAAATTGTCATCCGCGAAGACTAAGCCGGCGCCCAAGTCGCGACCAGTCGAGTTCGCCCTCGCACCGGTCGACAACGCGCTGCTGGCCAATCTGTGCGGGCCGCTCGACGAGAACATCCGGCAGATCGAGACCGGTTTCGACGTGCTCATCCGCCGCCGCAACGAGCGCCTGTCGATCACCGGCGAGAAGGCGCAGCTGACGGCCGATGCCCTGCGCCACTTCTACGCCATGGCACGCGAACCGCTGTCGGTCGATGAAATCCAGCTCGGCCTGATCGAATTCCTCAATGCCCCGGTACGCCGCATTTCGCGCGCCGCCGAAGGCCCGGTGGATGGCCCGCAACTGGTCACCCGCAAGACCGAGCTGCACGGCCGCACGCCGCGCCAGGTCGAATACCTGAAGCACATCCAGGAACACGACATCACCTTCGGCATCGGTCCGGCCGGCACCGGCAAGACCTATCTGGCCGTCGCCTCGGCCGTCGATGCTTTCGAGCGCGACCTGGTCGAACGCATCATCCTGACCCGGCCGGCGGTCGAGGCCGGCGAGCGCCTCGGCTTCCTGCCCGGCGACCTGACACAGAAGATCGACCCCTACTTGCGCCCGTTGTACGACGCGCTGTACGACCTGATGGGTGCCGACCGCGTCGCCAAGCTGTACGAGAAGCGCGCCATCGAAATCGCCCCCCTCGCCTTCATGCGCGGCCGCACGCTGAACCACGCCTTCATCATCCTCGACGAAGCGCAGAACACCACGCCGGAGCAGATGAAGATGTTCCTGACCCGCATCGGCATCGGCGCCAAGGCGGTGGTCACCGGCGACATCACCCAGATCGACCTGCCCAAGGGCCACAAGAGCGGCCTCAAGGAAGCCATCGACGTGCTGCGCGACGTGCGCGGCATCGCTTTCACCCATTTCAAGAAGGAAGACGTGGTGCGCCACCCGCTGGTTGCCCGCATCGTCGACGCCTATGAAAAACGCCAGCAATCGGCTTAATCTGTCCGTGCAATATGTCTGTAACCGCGAGGGCCTACCCTTGCGGACGGATTTCGTGCGCTGGGCCCGCGCCGCGTTAGTCGGCGGCGGCGAAGTGACCATCCGCCTGGTCGATGCCGACGAAGGCCAGACGCTGAACAACGAGTACCGCGGCAAGGACTACGCGACCAACGTGCTGTCCTTTCCGTACGACACCGAGCCAGTGGTGACAGGAGACCTGGTCATCTGTCCGAGCGTGGTGGCGCGCGAGGCGGCGGAGCAGAACAAGCCACTGGCGGCGCATTACGCACACCTGACGGTGCATGGTATGCTGCATTTGCAGGGCTGGGATCATGACAATGACGATGATGCCGACGCCATGGAAAACGAAGAAAAGGAAATACTTGCCGCGCTGGGCTATCCCGACCCGTACGCCGCCTGAAAAATATGGACAGTGACAGTAAACCGAGTTTCATCGAACGACTGACTTCCCTGCTGCTGCGCGAACCCGAAGATCGCGAGCAGCTGCTTGAAATCCTGCACTCGGCCTACGAGCGCAACCTGATGGACGCCGATGCGCTGACCATCATCGAAGGAGCGCTGGCCGCCTCCGACACCCGCGTCACCGACGTAATGATCCCGCGGGCCCAGATGGACGTCATCGACGTCGACGACGCGATGGACGAGATCGTTCCCATCGTCATCGACGCCGCCCACTCGCGCTTTCCGGTGGTCGACGGCGACCGCGACAACGTGCTCGGCATCCTGCTCGCCAAGGACCTGCTGCGCATCCACACCGAAGAGAGTTTCGACCTGCGCGACTGGCTGCGCCCGGCCGTCTTCATCCCGGAATCGAAGCGCCTCAACGTGCTGCTCCGCGAATTCCGCGTCTCGCGCAACCACATGGCCATCGTGGTCAACGAATACGGCGGCGTCGCCGGCCTGGTCACCATCGAGGACGTGCTCGAGCAGATCGTCGGCGACATCGAGGACGAATACGACTTCGACGAGGCGCACGACAACATCCGCCAGGACTCCACCGGCCGCTATCGGGTCAAGGCGCGTACCGAGATCGAGGACTTCAACGAAGCCTTTGCCTCCGAATTCTCCGATGAGGAATTCGACACCGTCGGTGGCCTGATCCTGCGCCACCTCGGCCGCGTCCCCAAGCGCAACGAAGTCGTCGATATCGACGGCATGCGCTTCCAGGTGCTGCGCGCCGACAGCCGCCGCCTGTACACCCTGCTCGTCGACCCACCCAAACAACAGACCAGTGCTGACCAGACTGCCTGAGCGGTCGCCGGCACGTCTCGCCCTGGCTGCGCTGATCGGCGCGACGGGGGTGCTGTGCTTCGCCCCGTTCGAGCTATTCTGGCTGGCGCCCGCCGTATGGGCCGGCTTTTTCGCGCTGCTGCTGCGCGCCGAATCGCCCCGCGAGGGCCTGCTGACCGGCCTCGCCTTCGGCCTCGGCTTCTTCCTGTGCGGCGTGTCGTGGGTCTATGTCAGCCTGTCGGTTTTCGGCGGCATGCCGTGGTGGCTGGCCGGGCCGGCCGCCTTCCTGTTCTGCACGGTGATGGCCTTGTTCCCGATGGCCGCCGGCTGGGTTTTCAAGTGCTGGCAGCCGGCCGGTTTCTGGCAGCAAGCCCTGCTCTTCGCCGCCCTGCTCGCCGCCGGCGACTGGGTGCGCAGCTGGTTGTTCACTGGCTTTCCATGGCTAGCCATCGGCTATTCGCAGACGCCACCCAGCCCGCTGGCCGGCTTTGCGCCGCTGCTCGGCGTCTTCGGCCTATCCGCGCTGGTCGCGCTGAGCGGCGCCTTGCTGCTGCGCTGGCGAGTCGGCGCCACGGTGCTGGCCGTGCTCGCCGTGTCCGGATTCGGCCTGTGCCAGGTCGCATGGACGGCTCCGCTGGGCGCCCCGATCAGCGTCGCGCTGATCCAGGGCAACATCCCGCAGGAAATGAAGTTCCGGCCGGAAGCCTTCGTCCGCACCCTGAACCTCTACCGCGAACTGATCGAGGCCAACCCGGCGCAACTGACGCTGCTGCCGGAAACCGCCTTCCCGGTTTTCCTCGACCAGCTGCCCGAAGACTATCTCAACGCCCTGAAAGCGCTGGCCAGCCGCCAGAATGGCGACATCGTCTTTGGCACCCTGACCGGCGAGGGTGAGGCCTACTACAACAGCGCCGTCAGTCTCGGCACCTCGCCGCTGCAGGTCTATAGCAAGAGCCATCTGGTGCCCTACGGCGAATTCATCCCGCCCGGCTTCGCCTGGTTCATGGCCTACGCCAACATCCCGGCCTCGTCCTTCTCGCGCGGCCCGGAGCGGCAGGCGCCGCTGGCCGTCGCCGGCCAGCAGGTGGCGGCCAACATCTGCTACGAAGACGTTTTCGGCAACGAGATCGTCCGCGCCCTGCCGGAGGCCGGCATCCTGGCCAACCTGTCCAACACGGCCTGGTTCGGCCGTTCGCTGGCCCAGCCGCAGCACCTGCAGATCGCCCAGATGCGCGCACTGGAGACCGGCCGCCCCATGCTGCGCGCCACCAACACCGGCATGACCGCCATCGTCGGGCCGGACGGCACGGTGCGCGCCGCGCTGCCGCCGTTTACCACCGGCGTCCTGACCGGCAATGTGCAGGCCCACACCGGCGCCACGCCTTACGGCCGCCTGGGCGACTGGCCGGCCATAGCGCTCATTATGCTGATGCTGCTCCTCGGCCTGGCGCGCAAACGCTGATCGCTCACCGCCGTTTCGGCGCTTGGCACGCTCCATGCAATGAAAGGGTCATCAAACCCTTGCAGGAGAAGCATCATGGATGGCGGACTGGCTGAAATCCTTATCGGCGTCACGGTTGGCGCCTTTTCACCCCTCGCATTGATTGCCAGCTGGGAAATGCTGCGCCGCACCAAAACGAGTCATACCGATTAAGGCGCGCACCGGGATTGTTCCCGGCAGCGCCGGGCAAGCCCAAGCCGGCCGTTCACTCCGCCTTCAGACGATCGGCGAAGGCGTGACGGAGCTTGGCCGCCTTGGGTCCGACGACCGCCATGCAATAGCCCTGATAGGGGTTACGGCGGAAATACTGGTGGTGGTATTCCTCGGCCTCGAAGAAGGTGGTGGCCGGCGTCACTTCGGTGACGATGGGGTCGGCCCACAGTCCCTCGGCGTTGAGGCGGGCGACCATGGCCTCGGCGGCGGCCTTCTGGGCGTCGTTATGGTAAAAAATCGCCGACCGGTACTGGCTGCCCACATCATGCCCTTGCCGGTTCAGCGTCGTCGGATCATGAATGGTGAAGAAGGCGGTGAGCAGCGTGTCGTAGTCGATAATCGCCGGGTCGAAGCGAATCTGCACGACCTCGGCGTGGCCGCTGTCGCCGCGGCAAACTGCCTCGTAATTCGGCCGTGGCAACTGCCCGCCCATATAGCCAGGGAGAACGGAAATCACGCCATCGAGTTGCTCGAAGGCCGCTTCAAGACACCAGAAGCAGCCCCCGGCCAGGGTCGCCACAGCAAGTTTGGGTTGGGGCATCGTTGTTATAGGTCGCATGACGATACCGGTCGGACCTTGCCGCCGGCCGTGAGTTCCCGGCCGGCTGGCGGCGAACGGTCAGGCGGCGCGCAAGCGCTGGGCCGCCTGCTCCAGACGCTGGCGCTCGGCCAGCACCTTGCCGGCATAGCGCCGGCCGGCGTCGCCGATGGCGCCGCCGAACTGCTGCAGACCTTCCTCCAGGCCGCCCTGGCGGCGAATGGATTCCTTCAGCACACGGGCGCCGACCTGGACATTGGTCACCGGATCGAGGAAAGACGTGCTGTCCTCGGGCAGCTTGTCCTGATGGTAGCGCGGCACCACCTGCATCAGGCCCTGGGCACCGACCACACTCTGCGAGAACGGGTTGAATCCCGACTCGACGCCGATGACGGCGATGATCAGCAGCGGATCGATATGCAGTTCCTTGCCGACGCTCTGCGCCGTGGCGAAAATAGGCTGCACCGCCTCGATCGAGACCTTGTAGCGGCGGGTCACGTAGTCCATCGCACCACGCAGACGCGGCGCCAGGACCTCAACGGCCGGGGTGTCAGTTTCGATGGCCTCGGCGTCGGCTTCTTCCTCAACCTCTTCAGCCGGCAAGACCTTCTGGATGAAGGGCATATCGAGGCTGATGAGTCCGCTCTGGACGCCGATCACGCTGATAATGAAAACCAGGCCGGCGGCCATCAGCAATTTTTGAAAAACCTCCACCATCAACGCGGAAACGCGCTGCATGGAAGGCGAACTAAGGGTCGTAGCGTTCATGCGACCTCCTTGACTGTTGCCACTGCGCAAAACGACCGCGCAGCGAACGGTTACAGGGGGGTACGACATCGGCGGGAAGCGTGTGAAGGGAAATCGCTTCAAAGCGCGGCAGGTAGAAGAAGAGCGCCGCAAAAACCGATGTTGCACCGCAACACAAATCCAGTTTATTGATTTGATTGATCTAGGTCAACTAAACAGCCGTCAAGAAACGGGTTCGATGTTGCGTCGCGACAACACTAGTACAAACGCACTACCCCTTTCCAGCCGTCCACTTCGACCTCGTCGCCGTCGTGAAGTGCCGCCAGGATGCCCGGCAGATTGACCACCGCCGGCAGACCGAATTCCCGCGCCACGATGGCGCCGTGCGACAGGTAGCCGCCGGTTTCAACCACCAGCCCGCCGGCCTTCAGGAACAGGGGCGTCCACCCGGGATCGGTCGATGGTGCAACGAGAATTTCGCCGGGTTGCAGGGCCAGTCCTTCGGACGGATGGCGCAGGCGGCGCACCTTGCCGCGTGCCACCCCGGTGCCGGTGGCGACACCACGGAAACGCCGCCCGTCAGCAGGCTTGATCGGAGCTGTCTCCGCCGGCGGCTGCGGCGCCGTTTGCCCGGTCGGTGCCAGGGTCAGCCATTCATGCGGCGTGGTCGCCTGCCAGCGGGCGAACAGCGCGCGGCGTTCGGCCAGCCGGGCGCGCAGCCCGGCCAGCGGCAGCAAGCCGATAGCGTAACGTTCGACCTCGCTGGGCAGCAGGTGAAAGATGTCGTCGGGCCTGTCGAGCGCCCCTTCGCCGACCAGCCGCTCGCCGATCAACAGCCACAGGCGCCTACTGGCGGCGAGCAGCGAAATGATCGCGCTGCGGGCCGCCTCGCGCCGGTTGCTGTCGCGATTGGCGGCCTTGACCTGGGCGCGCAGCAGGGGCCGATACCAGAACGGCAACTCGCGGCGGATGCGCTCCCACGCCGCGTCGGCCGCCGCCTGCTGCCGGGCGCGCATTGCCACCGCGTCGACCTCAGCCAGTGCTGGCAACTGTTCGAGCAGACGCTCGGGCTGCTCGCTCCAGCGCGGGCTGCGCAAATACGTTTCGTAATGGCCGCGATGCCCGTAGCGGTCGAGGAAAGTGGCGAAGGCGCGAGCGAATTCCGGGGCGTCCTGCGGCAGCCGGCCGGGCGCGACTGCTTTGGCCAACCGGGCCAGGTCGAGCAGAGCGTAACCCTGCTGCGCGGTCACGCTCGGTTCGCCGCCGGCGAGCAGCGCCGAGCCGATGGCTTCGCTCTCGCCGGGGAAAGCGCGCTCCAGCGTGTCGAGCAGCAGGCTCAGGCTGCCGCCGCCCGATCCCTGCAGGAAGAACATGCCGACGAACTCACGGGCCGGCTTGAGCACACGAAAGAGCAGTGCCGTGATGTCGGCGTTGTTGTCCGGCAAGGGGGCATCGCGTAGCTCGCGGGCGATGGCCAGCGCCTGTGCCACTTCAGCATCGCCGCGCCGCCCCATGGCCGGGGCGTGGCGCAGGTAGCGCAGTGTGTTGCCGCCCCGGGTCAGGCGTTGACGCCAGGTCGGTGGTGTCGTGGCGATGACCGACTGGTGGCCGCCCATCAGGGCGTTGAAGCGCTCGGGCAGCAGGCCGATGCAGTCCCAGGCTTCCCATTGCATGATCGACGCTTCGAGGTAGAGACGGCCGTCGAACAGCCCGGCGCGCTGCACCCCGGGCAGCACTGGGTAGCCGGCCAGCTTCCACCCCTGTTCGAGCAGATCGTTGCAGCCGCGGCGCGAGAAATTCCAGTCCATCGCCTGCAGCGCTACGGGCATCACCTCGCAGGTATTGCCGCGCGTCCAGATCGCCGGCTGGGCTGCCAAGGCCGGATAGGTGTGGTGCGGGCGCCGGGTCACCGGCCGCGCCTGGGTCAGCCAGAACTGCCCGCCGTCCCAAACCCATTCGAGATCGTAGAAAGGCGCGACGAAATCGCAGGCCAGCGCCGCATCGCGCAGCAGCGCCGCCAGCGCTTCGGCCTGCGCGTCGTCGAGCACCCGCACCTGCGCCCGGGCGAGCGGTACCGGCTGGCGCTGCGTGCCGCCGTCCGGCGCCGGGACGGACATCGTCTCCTTGCTGCCCGGCCGCGATTCGAGCAGACGCCAGACATCGGTCGTATCTTCGGCAAAGACATATTCGTCGCCGGCCGCTTCGCCGCCGACCAGCGTCTCGCCCAGCCCCCAGTGGGCATGGACGACCATGCGGTCGTCGCGCCCATTGGCCGGGTCGCAGGTGAAGGCGATGCCCGAGGCTTCGGCGGCGAGCAGCGGCATGACGACCACCGCCATGGCCGGCTCGCCGTCGATCTGCAGACGCTGCCGGTAGGCCGTCGCCGTCGGTGTATCCAGGGAGGCCCACACCTCGGCCACCGCCCCGACCAGCGCCTGGGCGCCGACCACGTTCAGGCAGGAGCGATAGATGCCGGCGAAGGATGCGGCGGCGGCATCCTCGCCGACCGCCGACGAGCGCACGGCGAGCGCTGTTCCCTGCCAGCCGCGGGCGACCAGTTCGGCGTGTAGCAACTGTTGCAGGTCGGGCGACACACCGCCGCTGCGTTGCCGGCTCCACCCTGCGGGGATGACGAAGAAATCGGGTACCGGCAGGCCGTAGCGCTGCAATTGCCCGAGCTGTCTGCCTTTACCGCCGACCTGCTCAGTGACGGCCGACGCCGCTTGTGCCGCGGAAATCAGGGACAAGTTGCCGCTCATGGCCTGGCTCCCAAACCATTGCAGATGAGGTCGAGCATGGTGGCGAACTCGGCGGCTAGCGACAGCCGCTCGTCGCTCAGGCAGCGCAGCAGGGTCGCCAGGTGCGCAAACTGGAAATGCATGGCGAGCAAAGGCGCCGGCAGATCGGCGCGGAATTCGCCCGTCGCCTGCCCCTGCGCGATCAGTTCAGCAAAGATCAGGTCCATGCCGCTGCGTTCGCGCCCTTCGCTCGGCAGGCGATGGTCAGCCAGCCGGTAGCGGACGTAGGGCAACAGAAAGGTGCGCCGGCTCTCGCACCACGCCGCCTGCAATTCGAGAAAGCGGGCCAGCCGCGCCCGTCCCGCGCCCACCCGCGCCAGTTCCGGCTGGATGTCCGGCCAGGCGGCGCGCAGTTCGCTATGGAAGACATGGCGCAGCAAGGCCTCCTTGGCCGGGAAATGCCGGTACAGCGTGACCTTGGACACATCGGCCACCTCGGCGATGCGCTCCATGGTCACCGCCTCGAAGCCATCGGCCTCGAACAGGCGCCAGGCGGTGTCGGCGAGGTGATCCAGCTGTTGCTGCCGCTTGCGTTCGCGGCGGCCGGCTTCGGCCGGAGAATTGACGGTAGCGCTTGCTTGTTCGGTCATGCTGACGATTCCTTTCCTGCCCAATCGGGCCATGCGAGGCAGCCCCGACGCGACGACAGCTTTTTTCACCGTCGCCACAAATTCGATAACGACGTAAATTATTGAACGTCGTTCACAATTTTGCAAGCATAGGCGAAGCGCTGAACATCGCCGGGAAAAGCAAGTAAAATCGAGCGTTTCGAATCAAGATCGAGTGCGTCCGATGACGACCAGCCAGAAACCGACATTTCAAGAAATCATCCTGCGTCTGCAGCAATACTGGAGCGACAAGGGCTGTGCCCTGCTCCAGCCTTACGACATGGAAGTCGGCGCCGGCACCAGCCATACCGCGACCTTTCTGCGCGCCATCGGCCCGGAGCCGTGGAAAGCCGCCTATGTCCAGCCGTCGCGCCGCCCCAAGGATGGCCGCTACGGCGAAAACCCGAACCGCATGCAGCACTACTACCAGTTTCAGGTGGTCTTGAAACCGGCGCCGGACAATATTCTGGAGTTGTATCTCGGTTCGCTGGAAGCCCTCGGCTTCGACCTGAAGAAGAACGACGTGCGTTTCGTCGAGGACGACTGGGAAAACCCGACCCTGGGCGCCTGGGGCCTGGGCTGGGAAGTGTGGATGAACGGCATGGAAGTGACGCAATTCACCTACTTCCAGCAGGTCGGCGGCATCGACTGCAAGCCGATCACCGGCGAAATCACCTACGGCATCGAGCGTCTGGCCATGTACCTGCAGGGCGTCGAGAACGTGTACGACCTGGTGTGGACCGACGGCCTGACCTATGGCGACGTCTATCACCAGAACGAGGTCGAGCAATCGACCTACAACTTCGAGCATTCCGACGTGGACTTCCTGTTCCACGCCTTCGGCGCGCACGAAAAGCAGGCGCAGCACCTGATGGGCGCCCAACTGGCGCTACCCGCCTACGAACAGGTGCTCAAGGCCGCCCACACCTTCAACCTGCTCGACGCCCGCGGCGCCATCTCGGTGACCGAGCGCGCCGCCTACATCGGCCGCATCCGCAACCTGGCCCGCGCCGTGGCGCAAGCCTATCTCGATTCCCGCGCCCGCCTCGGCTTCCCGATGGCGCCGAAGGAATGGGCCGCCGAAGTGCTGGCCAAGCTCGAAGAACAGAACGCCAAGAAAGCCGCTTGAGATGACCGCCAAGAACCTCCTCGTTGAACTGTTCGTTGAAGAACTGCCGCCCAAGGCACTGAAGAAGCTGGGCGAAGCCTTTTCGTCCGCACTGGCCAACTCCCTCAAGAAAGATGGCCTGGCCGGAGACAATGCCGCCGTCACTGCCTACGCTTCGCCGCGCCGTCTGGCCGCGCACATTACGGGCGTGCAGGCCGTCGCCGCCGACAAGCCGGTCGTCCAGAAGCTGATGCCGGTCGCCGTCGGTCTCGACGCCGCCGGCAACGCCACGCCGGCCCTGCTCAAGAAGCTGTCCGCTCTCGGTGCCGACGCCTCCGCCGTCGCCAGCCTGCGCCGCGAGAATGACGGCAAGGCCGACATCCTGTTCTACGACAGCCTGGCCAAGGGTGCCACGCTGGCCGAAGGCCTGCAGAAGGCCGTCGAGACCGCCCTCGCTGCGCTGCCCATCCCCAAGGTCATGACCTACCAGCTGGCCGACGGCTGGAGCACGGTCAATTTCGTGCGCCCGGCGCACGCCCTGGTCGCCCTGCATGGCGCCGACATCGTGCCGGTTGCCGTGCTCGGCCTGGAATCCGGCCGCGCCACCAAGGGCCATCGCTTCGAAGCGGCCATCGATCCGGTCGTCATCGCCGACGCCGACAGCTATGCCGCCACGCTGCTCAAGGATGGTTCGGTGATCGCCTCCTTCGCCGAGCGCAAGGCCGAGATCGCCCGCCAGCTCGAAGCGGCCGCCGCCAAGGCCGGTGGCAAGCCGATCGACGACGATGCCCTGCTCGACGAAGTGACCGCCCTGGTCGAACGCCCGAATGTATTGATCGGCCAGTTCGAGGCCGAATTCCTGGCCGTGCCGCAGGAATGCCTGATCCTGACCATGAAGGCCAACCAGAAGTATTTCCCGCTGCTCGACGCTGCCGGCAAGCTGACCAACAAGTTCCTGGTCGTCAGCAACATTAGCCCGGACGACGCTTCCGCCGTCATCGGCGGCAACGAGCGCGTGGTGCGCCCGCGCCTGGCCGACGCCAAGTTCTTCTTCGACCAGGATCGCAAGAAATCGCTGGAAAGCCGCGTCATCGGCCTGTCCAAGGTCGTTTATCACAACAAGCTGGGCACCCAGGGCGAGCGCATGCAGCGCGTTGCCGCGATCGCCCGCGCCATCGCCGAGCAACTGGGCGGCGGCACCCTGACCCAGCATGCAGAACAGGCTGCCGTGCTGGCCAAGGCCGACCTGCTGACCGACATGGTCGGCGAATTCCCCGAACTGCAGGGCATCATGGGCCGCTACTACGCCCAGCACGACGGCCTCAACGCCGACGTCGCCGATGCCGTCGAGGATCACTACAAGCCGCGCTTTGCCGGCGACTCGCTGCCGCGCGGCCTGGTCGGCACCGTCGTCGCGCTGGCCGACAAGCTGGAAACCCTGGTCGGCATGTTCGGCATCGGCCAGATTCCGACTGGCGACCGCGACCCGTTCGCCCTGCGCCGCCATGCGCTGGGCGTCATCCGCATGCTGGCCGAGGGCGATCTCGGCCTGCCGCTCGACGTGCTGCTCGCTTCGGCCGCCGTGCCGTTCGCCGCGGTGGAAGGCTTCAAGCCGGCCGAGGCCGCGCTGGCCGACTTCATCTACGACCGTCTGGCCGGCAACCTGCGCGAGCAGGGCTACACGGCGCAGGAAGTCGATGCCGTGGTGTCGCAACGGCCGCAGCGCCTGGGCGATATCCCCAAGCGTCTGGCCGCCGTGCGCGCCTTCTCGGCCCTACCCGAAGCCGCCGCGCTGGCCGCCGCCAACAAGCGGGTCGGCAACATCCTGAAGAAGGTCGAGAACGCCGTCGAGGCGGTGGTCGACAACGCCCTGCTCAAGGAAAGCGCCGAAGTCGCCCTCCATGACGCGCTGGTCGAAGTCGTGCCGCAAGCCGATGCCGCCTTCGTCACCGGCGACTACACCGAATCGCTGACCGCGCTCGCCGCGCTGCGCAGCCCGGTCGATGCCTTCTTCGACGGCGTGATGGTCAATGCCGACGACCCGGCCCTGCGCGCCAACCGGCTCGGCCTGCTCGCCAAGCTGCATGCCGCGATGAACCAGGTCGCCGACCTGTCGAAGCTCTCCGCCTAAGTCAGGAACGTCGCCATGGCCCACAAGATCGTCATTCTCGACCGCGACGGCGTGATCAATTTCGATTCCGCCCAGTTCATCAAGAGCCCGGATGAATGGAAGCCGATTCCCGGCAGCGTGGAGGCTATCGCCAAGCTGAAGCAGAACGGCTACCGCGTGGTCGTGGCGACCAACCAGTCGGGCGTCGGGCGCGGCCTGTTCGACATGGACACGCTGAACAAGATCCACGCCAAGATGCACAAGACGGTGGTCGATGGCGGCGGCCAGATCGACGCCATTTTCTACTGCCCGCATGCCGCGGACTCGAAGTGCGATTGCCGCAAGCCCAAGCCGGGCATGTTCAAGCGCATTTCGGAAACGCTCAACGTCGAATTGAATGGCGTTCCGGCCATCGGCGACTCGCTGCGCGACCTGCAGGCCTGCGTCGTGCTGGGTTGCCAGCCGATGCTGGTGCGGACCGGCAAGGGCGAGAAGACCAAGGCCGACGGCAACCTGCCGGACGGCACGCTGGAATTCGCCGACCTGGCAGCTGCCGTCGAGCACATCCTCGGCAAGGCGAAGAAATGAACGCCATCCGCTCGACCCTGTTCATGGCCTACGCCATCCTCTGGTCGGTGCTCAGCGCGCCGCTGGTCGTCATCGCCGGCCCGCTGCTACCAGGCAACTGGGCCTATCGCTTCGGCAAGCTGTGGCGCCTGGGCACCCAGTTCGGCGTCGAGAACATCCTCGGCATCCGGCCCAAGGTCATCGGCCGCGAAAACATGCCGAAGGAAGCCTGCGTCATCCTGTCCAAGCACCAGTCGGCCTGGGAAACGATGACCCTGCAGGACTGCGTGCCGGACGGCGCCTATTGCGTCTTCGTGCTGAAGAAGGAACTGCTCAAGGTGCCCTTCATCGGCTGGGGCCTGGCCGCTATGAAGATGATCTCGATCGACCGCGCCGCCGGCAAGGATGCCCTCGACCAGGTCGTCAGCCAGGGCCGCGAGCGCCTCAAGCAGGGCTTCTACGTCATCCTCTTCCCGGAAGGCACTCGCGTCGCCCCGGGGCAGACCAAGCGCTACAAGCCGGGCGGTGCCTACCTGGCGACCCACGTCGGCTGCAAGGTGGTGCCGATCGCCCACGACGCCGGCGAACTGTGGCCGCGCCAGGCCTTCCTGAAGAAGCCGGGCACCGTCACCATCAGCATCGGCCCGGCTTTCGACGCCACCGGCATGAGCGAGATCGAGGTCAACAAGAAGGCCGAGGAGTGGATCGAGACCGAAATGCGCCGCCTCTCGCCGCACCGCTACCCGGATGCCGTCAGCAGCACCTGAAGCCGTCCGCAGCATCGTCATCGGCGACCAGACGGTCGCCTATCAGCTGCGCCGCAGCCAGCGGCGGACCATAGGCCTGGCCATCGACCATCGCGGCCTGCGCGTCGGCGCCCCGAACCGCGCCCGGGTCGGCGACATCGAAGCCCTGATCCGCCAGCACGGCCAATGGGTGCTTGACAAGCTCGCTGCCTGGCGCGAGCGCCCCGCCCCGCAAGCGCTGGACATCACCGACGGCACGGTCATTCCGCTGCTCGGCGAGCAACGGGTCATCGCCATCACGCCGCTCGGCCGCAGTGGCTGGCAATTCGGCCCGCAAACCCTCTACCTGCATCCGAGCGCCACGGCCAGCGCCCGGCAATTGATGGAAAAAGCCCTGCGCGACAAGGCCCGCACGGTCTTCGCCGAACGCCTGGCGCTGCATGCCCCGCGCCTCGGCGTCGCCGTGCCGCCGCTACGCCTGTCCTCGGCCCGCACACGCTGGGGCAGTTGCAGCCACCACGGCGGCATTTCGCTGAACTGGCGCTTGATCTTCATGCCGCTGCCGGTGGTGGACTACGTCGTCTGCCACGAGTTGGCCCACCTCAAGGAAATGAACCACAGCCCGCGTTTCTGGGCGGTGGTCGAACAACTGTGCCCCGACTGGCGCGCACTGCGCCTGGAATTGCGGCAATGGGGAAAGACTGTTGCTGGTTATTAGTCATTAGTCAATGCAAGGGGCACCGTGGCGCCCCCAAAAATCGCTAACCATTAACTACTAAAAACTAGTTACTAGCAACTGTCGTCCAATCCTTACCCCAGCTTCGCCGATTGCCGACAACGATCGGCGTCTCTTCCGATTTGCATAGCCCCCCGAATCTCTACACTGCGTTGTGGAGGCGGCGGAATGTCGCCGTGACCGTCAGCATCGCATAACAGACGATACGGGGAATCACGATGATCGTGCATGACAACGGGGGAGCCGTCGCCCATACCGCTCATATCGCCAATAGCGCCGACTACGTGGCGACGCAGTTGCTCCACGACCTGGCCGGCCTCTCGGCGCAGGCCATCGACAGCGTGCCGCAGTTGAAGAAGCGCCTGCTCGACATGCAGTGCGACCGGCAGTTGGGCCGCGTGCGGCTGTTCGACCGGGACGGCCGCATCGGCTTCTCGCTGGTGCCGGCCCATGACTAGCAACGGCGGCCAGCTGGCAGCCTCGCCGGGCCTGGCGGCCGGCAATCTGCCGCAGATCGCGCCGGCAGGCCGGGCGCTGTTGCGCCCGCCCGAGTCGCGCCGCCTGATCGAAAGCCTGCGCGTCATGCTCGCCATCATCGCCGGCCTGCTGATGTTCGACGTGCCGCCGGAAAACCGCCTGCCGCTGGCGATCGGCGTCCTCGCCTTCAGCATCTACGCGGCGGTCATCCTGTGGCTGGCGGCCAACGGCGCGACGGGCGCCCGCCACCGTGTTTTCTGCTGGCTCGACGCTGCCTGGTTCCTGCTCCTGCTCGGCCTGGCCGGCGAACGCGGCGTGCCGTATTTCCAGTTCCTGCTCTTCCCGGTGTATTTCGCCGCCTGGCGCAGCGGCTATCGCGAAAGCGTCGCCATCGCCGCCTTTGCCGGGCTGTCGTCCATCGTCGTCTTCGCGCTGCAGGCGCCGGGCATTTCGTGGGAGCGGCTGCTCGCGCTGCCGCTGTCGCTGCTCCTGGTCGGACCGATCTCGGCGGCGCTGGCCCGCGGCGAGGCGGCCATCCGCGAAGAGCAGGCCTTCGCCGCCAGCGTGGTGGAAGGACTGGATTCCCGGCGCGGTTTCGACGCCCTGATTCCCGAGCTGATCGCCCGCATCGCCCGCCCGCTCGGCGCCTCTGCCGCCCTGCTGGCGGTGCATACCTTTGAGGGGCGCAGCCGCATCTTCTGCTGGGAGACGGAAAGCGGTCCCGCCGAGCTGTCGGCGCTGGCCGCCCAGGCGGTGGCTGAACAGGTGCTGTCGCTGACGCCCGACCTCGCCCTCGGCTGGTCCGGCGCCCAGCGCTGGTGGGAGCATGACCGCCTGCTTGGCTTCGGGCCGGCGCGCCTGCCGCTGGCGCCGGGCGCCACCGACCGCGCCATCGCCGTGGCGCTGGCCGGCCTCACCGGGCGCAACCGCCTGCTGTCGGTACCGCTGTCGCCGTCCGGCATCGGCCGCGTGCGCCTGATCCTGGCCGGCGACATGCTGCCGGTCAGCGTCCGCTGGCTGGAAATGCTCGCCCACATCGTCGACCAGGTCGGCCCGTCGGTTGAAAACGCCTACCTGCGCGAGCGCCTGGCGACCGAGGCGGCCGACACCGAACGGGCACGCATCGGCCGCGACCTGCACGACAGCGCGATCCAGCCCTACATCGGGCTGAAGTTCGCCATCGAGGCCGTGCAGCGCCGGGCCGGACGGGACACACCGCTGGCGGCCGATCTCGAGCGCCTGGTGGCGATGGCCAGCGAGGAACTGGCCTCGATGCGCGAAGTGATCAGCGGCCTGCGCGGCGCGCCAGGCAAGGGCGGCGCCCTGCTGTCGAGCGCCGTGCGGCGCCAGGCGCAGCGCTTCGGGCAGCTGTTCGGCATCGCCGTCGAAGTCGAGGTCGCCGGCGAAATGCCGGTCAGCCGGCGCATCGCCGGCGAGGTGTTCCACATCGTGGCGGAAGGGCTGAGCAATATCCGGCGCCATACCCAGGCCCGCCGGGCGTGGATTTCCCTGAATGCGGCCGGCGGCATGCTGGTGCTCGGCATCCGCAATCCGAACGATGCCGGCAAGGCGGCCGCTCCCCGCTTCACGCCGATCTCGCTCAGCGAGCGAGCCGCCGCGCTCGGCGGCTCGCTCGAACTGGACTGCGACGCGGCCGGCACCACCGTTACCGTCCGCGTACCGATCCCGGTCGGGCGGGCGAAAGGACGAACATGAGCGCCCCCACCGGCCGCCCCCCCATCCGCGTCATGATCGTCGACGACCACAAATCGGTAGTCTGGGGTCTCGAACGCCTGGTCGAAAGCGCCGGGGCGCGCATGACGGTGGTCGGCACGGCCAATTCCTGCGCCGACATGCTGGCCGGCGTCGGCGCCGCGCAACCGGACATCATCCTGCTCGACCTCGACCTGAACGGCCAGAACGCCGGCGACGCCCTGCCCGATCTGCAGCGCCTGAGCCAGGCGCAGGTACTGATCCTGACTGGCGGCCGCGATCCGCAGGTCCAGCACGAAGCCATTCTGAAGGGCGCGCGCGGCGTCATCGGCAAGGACGAAAGCGCCGAACTGCTGCTCCATGCCATCGAATGCGTCCATGCCGGCGAAGTGTGGATCAACCGCATGATGATGGCCAAGGTCATCGGTACCCTGTCGGCCGGCGGCCGAACGCCCGGCGCCGATGCCGAAGCCGTGCGCATCGCCAGCCTGACGGCGCGCGAACGCGAAATCGTCCGCGCCGTGGTGCACAACCGCGGCGCCAAGAGCCTGGCCATCGCCCATGCGCTGCACATCAGCGAGCACACCCTGCGCAACCACCTGACCACCATCTACGACAAGCTCGGCGCCCGCAACCGCATCGACCTGTTCGCCTACGCGGTGGAACACGGACTCGCCGCCGGGTAGCGCCCCCCCACGCCGCCGACCAGGAGTTTTGTCATGGTCGCGGCAGGACAAAACGACGCCGCAAACCCCGCTGCACCTCCTTTGTGCATGCCGCCTGCAGCGGCCGACACTGCTCTGTACATGAGCTTCGATCCGCCCCCCCCTCACGATCACGCCGTCACCGCCGCCAGCCCGCGGCGGGTGCTGGTCGTCGACGACCACGGCCGCACCCTCGCTGCCGTCGCGGCGCTGCTGCAGGCGGAATATCCGCGCATCGACGTGGTCGGCACCGCCAGCGACGGCCCGGCGGCGCTCCGGCTGCTCGCCGAGGCGGCGCCCGGCATCGTCGTCCTCGACCTCGATCTCGG
Source organism: Dechloromonas hankyongensis (assembly GCF_022012295.1). Lineage (GTDB taxonomy): Bacteria > Pseudomonadota > Gammaproteobacteria > Burkholderiales > Rhodocyclaceae > Azonexus > Azonexus hankyongensis. Next base: position 1,182,089 of record NZ_JAKLTN010000001.1, on the reverse strand, counting down.
CGGCGAGCGCGGCCTCGACCTGCTGCCGGCCATCGGCCGCCATCCGGGCGTCAAGGTCATCATCCTCAGTTCTTCCGACGACCCGCAGGAAAAGGTCCGTGCCCTCGACGCCGGCGCCGTGGCCTTCATCCACAAGTTTGCGCCGGCCGGCGAGCTGGTCGGCGCGGTACTCGCCGTTGCCCCGCAGGTGCCGGTAGGAGTTTTGTCATGCCGGGCCGGGAGCGCCCGCCCAGACAAATCGGTTGAAGCCTCCGATTCGGGGAAAAAGCCCGCTGCCTAAAGTGATCACAACGGACGGAGAGAAACGCCATGACCCCGACACCACATGCAGCACCCAGCCCTATCGCCTTCGCCTGCCACACAGCCGAGGCCTTTATCCGGGACCAGGCGGCGGTGACGGCCCTTGAGTACGCCCTGCTCGGTTCGCTGATCGCCGCGGTGGCTGCGGCGGGCGTCGGCACCCTGGGCAACCACGTCCAGGCACTGTGGGCGGTAGTCGCCAACGCCGTGGTCGCGGCGATGTGATGGCGATGCGCAGGGATTGCCAAGCAATTGCGGAGGACGCCGAAACAGGCGCCCCCCATCGGATATCAGGCGGGCCGACGGCTTTGCCTGATGTAACAACCGCCAGCCGGCGGGCTTTTTGACCAACCTGGAGAAACACCATGAGCAAGCTGAACCAACTGAAGCACTTCCTGCAGAACGAAGAGGGAGTAACCGCCATCGAGTACGGCCTGATCGCCTCGCTGATCGCCGTCGTCATCATCACCGGGGTAACCACCGTTGGCACCAAGCTGAACACGCTGTTCGGCACGACCATCGCCAGCAAGCTTTGATCGATGCGCTGCGCATCGCATCGACGCTTGCCGTTACCTGCTTTGCGCGGCGCTCCCGACACCCGATTTCACACCAGTTGAAAAGCGAGACGCCCATGTCCCCCTCCCTGCCCACCCTGACGCTGCTCGGCGCCCTGCTCGCCGCGGCGCTGGCCTGCGACACGGCGCAACGGCGCATTCCCAACTGGCTCGTCCTGGCTGGCCTCACCGCCGGCCTCGCCTGCAGCCTGTGGGCCGCTCCCGGCGAACCCGCGCCGCTCGCCGCGCTGCTCGGCGCGCTGCTCGGCCTCATCATCATGCTGCCGCTCTATGCGCTGCGCACCATGGGCGCCGGCGACGCCAAGCTGATGGCGGCCGTCGGCAGCTTCCTCGGCCCGCTGCCCATCCTCGGGGCCGCCCTGCTCACCTTCGCCGCCGGCGGCGTGCTGGCGCTGGGCGCCGCGCTGTGGTCCGGTTCGCTCGGCCGCGTCCTGGGCAATCTCCGCCTGCTCGGACTGGTCCTCATCTCCGGCCGCTCGGCCGGCGTCGCACTGAGCGACGTGCAGACCACCGGCCGCCTGCCCTATGCCTTCGCCATCGCCATCGGCACCGCGCTCCAGCTGTGGCTGGCGACGCAGGAAGGCTGGGTTTTCGCATGACCCCCACTCACAAACCACTGGAGCTCGGAGACATGGCCATCGATACCCTCAACGAAACGTATGGCGCTGCCGGCAGCGACCTGCCGGCAGCATCGCCCGCGCCCTCCGTAGCCCCGCCGGCGCCGCGCCGCCTGGCCGATACCGGGCTCGAAACCCAGCTGCTGCTCGGACTAATCGGCAAGCTGCTCATCCTGCGCGGCAACCAGCGCCTGATCGACCTGGCGCAACACCTGCGCCTGCCGGCCGGCATCGTCGAGGAACTGCTCGATTTCATGCGCGCCGAACGCCTGGTCGAACTGCTGCGCCGCGGCGCAGCGGCCGGCGACGCCGATTACGGCCTAACCGAGCGTGGCCGCGGCCGCGCCGCCGACGCCCTGCGCAAGTGCCGCTACGCCGGCCCGGCACCGGTCACGCTGGGCGACTACGCGGCCCAGGTACGCCGCCAGTCGGTCGCCGACATGCGCGTCACACGGGCCGAAATCGCCGATGCTTACCGCGACACCGTGGTGCGCGGCGAATTGCGCGACCTGATCGGCACGGCGATGAATTCCGGGCGGCCGATGTTCTTCTACGGCCCGTCGGGCAGCGGCAAGACCTACCTTGCGGAAAGCCTGGTCCGCCTGATCCGCGGCACAGTCTATGTGCCGTACGCCCTGGCCGTCGATGGCGAAATCATCCAGGTCTTCGACCCGCTGATCCATCGGCCGCTGCCGGCCGAAGCGGCGACCGCCGGCCTCGACAACCGGGCGCGGATCGACGAGCGCTGGGTGGCCTGTGCCCGCCCGGTAGCGATCAGCGGCGGCGAACTGACCCTCGACCGGCTCAACCTGCAGTACGACCGCGTCGCCGGGCTCTACCAGGCGCCGGCCCATGTCAAGGCCAACAACGGCCTGTACATCATCGACGACCTCGGTCGCCAGCAGGTCAGCCCGGAACAGCTGATGAACCGCTGGATCGTGCCCATGGACCGCCGGCGCGACTACCTCGCCCTGCATACCGGCAGCAGCTTCGAGATTCCTTTCGACGTGAAGCTGGTGTTCTCGACCAACCTGACGCCGGAGGCCATCGCCGACGAGGCCTTCCTGCGCCGGCTGGGCTACAAGATCTACGTCGGGCCGCTCGGCGAAGGCGAATACGAACAGATCTTCCGCCAGGTGTGCGCCGAATTCGGCATCGCCTTCAGCGCCGCCACTTTCCAGTTCCTGCTCACCCTGCACCGGCGCATGAACCGCATGACCTTCGCCTGCTACCCGCGCGACCTGATCGCCCAGGTCCGCGACTACGCGACCTACCGCGAATGGCCGATCGACCTGACGCCGCAGCTCATCGAATGGGCGTGGCACGGCTACTTCGCGCAGCAATGAACACGCAGCAATCAACGCGCAGTAACGAACATTTACCACCTTCAACCATGACGAATCGAGGGACACCATGAAAAATACACGCGGCATCGTGATGCTGGTCATGGCACTGCTGGCGGGTCTGGCGGCTGTCGCACTGGCGGGCAAGTGGATCCAGCAGCAGGGCCGGAACGAGGGGGGACGCATCGCCGTCGCCATGCTCGACCTCCAGCTCGGCAGCCGGATTTCGCCGGAAATGATCCAGATGGTCGCCTGGCCGGCCGGCAGCATCCCGGCCGGCGCCTTCTCCGACCCCGCCGCCCTCGACGGCCGGGTCGCCAAGACGACGCTGACGCGCGGCGAACCACTGCTCGAAAGCAAGCTGGCGCCGGTCGGCAGCCGCGGCGGGCTGTCCGCGGTGGTCGGCGAGGGCAAGCGCGCGATCACCGTGCGCGTCAATGACGTGATCGGCGTCGCCGGCTTCGCGCTGCCCGGCAACTATGTCGACATCATGGTCAATACCCAGGCCGAAGGCGTCAAGACCAACAACAAGGACCGCACCATCTCGAAGATCGTCCTCGAGCACATCCTGGTCCTCGCCGTAGCGCAGGAGGCCGGGCGCGACGAGACGCGGCCCAAGGTGGTCAATGCCGTGACCCTGGAAGTCACGCCCGAACAGGCCGAGCGCATCGACCTGGCGCGCTCGGTCGGCACGCTGTCGCTGGTCCTGCGCAACCAGATCGACCCCGATCTGGCGAAGACGGCCGGGGCGACCAAGGATTCCCTGCTCGCCGTCGCTGCCGCCCCGCTCCCGGTCAAGCTGGCCGCGCCGGCCCGGCGCCCGGTCGCTGCCGCACCGGTCAGCCGCGGCAGCGATTGCGTCGAGGTCATCCGTGGTCTGAGCAAGTCCACCGCCTGTTTCTGAATCGAACGTCTGCACTTTCCGGGAGCACAACATGAAATCAGTAATTTTCCCGCACTGCCTGACGGCGGCCCTGCTTGCCACGGCCTTCGCCCAGGGAGCGGCGCACGCCGCGCCGGCCCCGCATGCCCCGCCGGCCGCGTCGGCCACCGGCGCGTCACCCTGCGGCCGGGTCGAAATCGGTCCAATGGTCAAGCTGGCGGTCGGCAAGGCCAGCCTGCTCAAGCTGGAGACGCCGGTCAGCCGCATCCTGCTCGGCAACCCCGAAAACGCCGCGGCAGCGCGGCCCGGCGAAGGCGCCGCCAATGCGAACCCGGCTGGCCGGGCGGACGCCGGCGGCGGCCAGCAGAACGTGCGGCGGCCCGGCGTCGCCGATGTCGATGCCCTGCTGCTCAGCCCGCGCGAAATCTACCTGCTCGGCAAGACGGTGGGCTCGACCAACATCGCCATGCTCGACCGCAGCGGCCGCTGCATCGTGGTCGACGTGACGGTCGGCATGGACACCGCGGCGCTCGCCGCTTCGCTCAAGGAACTGATGCCGGGCGAGGAGCAGATCCGCATCTCGTCGGCCGCCGATTCGGTGGTCCTGGCCGGCACGGTCAGCGATGCGCTGGCCGCCGACCGCGCCGTCGATATCGCCGGCGCCTACGTGCGGCGGACCACCGGCGGCGGGACGGTCGGCACCGGCCGCGCCGCCGCCCACGACCGCATCATCAACATGCTGTCCATCGCGGCGCCGCAGCAGGTCATGCTCGAAGTCAAGGTGGCCGAAGTGTCGAAATCCCTGCTCGACCAGTTCGGTATCAACTTCGCCCGCGCCTATTCGCCGGCCGACGGGTCGATGATCCGCTTCCTGTCCGGCCTGTTCGGCGGCAAGGGCATCATCGCCCAGCAGGTCAGCGGCACCACCGGCGCCATGGTCGGCAGCGGCGTCGCCTCGACGCTGTCGGGCGGCTCGGCGACGGCGAGCATTTCGGCGCCGGTCGGCGACGTCCGGGCGGTCAATGGCAACGTCACCCAGTGGCCGATCATCGCCGGCAAGAACGCGACGAGTTTCAGCAGCGATGCCCAGAAGCAGGACGGCCTGCTGAAGGTCCTCGCCGAACCGACGGTCATGGCGATCAGCGGCCAGGAAGGCAGCTTCCTCGCCGGCGGCAAGATTTTCATCCCGGTCGCCAGCAACAGTGGCACCGGCGGCACGGCGATCACACTGGAGGAAAAGGAATTCGGCGTCAGCCTGAAGTTCACGCCGACCGTGCTCGGCGACGGGCGGATCAACCTGAAGGTCAATCCCGAGGTGTCTGAACTGAACTCCCAGGGCGTGGCGATCACCGCCACCAACGTGGCAGGGACGGCCATCCTGCCGTCATTCACCACGCGGCGGGCATCGACCACCGTGCAACTGATGGACGGCCAGAGCTTCGCCATTGGCGGCTTGATGAAGAACAACGTCACGGCCAACCTGACCGCCTTCCCCTTCCTCGGCGAACTGCCGGTGCTCGGCGCGCTGTTCCGCAGCACCAGCTACCAGAACGACCGCTCCGAGCTGGTCTTCGTCATCACGCCGCGGCTGGTCCGCCCGCTGCCGCCCAACTACGCGTTGCCGACCGACGGCTTCGTCCCGCCGTCGCGCACCGACGTGATCGTCAATGGCCGGCTGGAAGGCAGCGGCACGGCGTCAAGCCTGTCGGAAATCCCGGCCGGGTCGCAACCGGGCACCGCCAGCCGCGACGGCTTCGAAGTGAAATAAGAGGAGAACGACATGAACAGGACCACCGCAGCACTTTGCGCCATGGCCGGCATCCTTGCCCTCGCCGGGTGCACCGCCACCACCACGCCGAAAAGCGATGCTCGCATGGGCGAAGCGATGCTGCTCATGCGCGCCCAGCAGACCCTGAACCCGGAGGCCTCGCGCAATGCCGAGCCGGTGGTCGGGCTGGACGGCAAGGCGGCCAAGGGAGCGCTCGACAACTACCGCGACAGCTTCCGCCAGCCGCCGGCCGAAACGGCCAATTTCCTCAGCATCGGCACCGTCGGCGGCACCCGCTGAGCGGCAACCAGAGGAGGCAAAAATGCGTCAGACACTGCATGACCGGAAACGCCAGGCGGGCGCGGTGGCGATCATCGTCGCGCTCACCCTGGCCGTCCTGATCGGCTTCGCCGGCCTGGCCCTGGACGGCGGGCAGCTCTACGTTTCCAAGACCGAGCAGCAGAATGCGGCCGATGCCTGCGCCCTGTCGGCCTCCTACCTGCTGACCGGGACGCCGATCCCGGCCGCCAATTTCACCCTCGCCGAAAACGCCGGCGTCGCCGTTGCGGTCGCCAACCGCGTCGGCTTCCAAGGGGCACCAATTTCGGCCGGCGATGTGCAGGTCGAATTCGGCACCTCGCTCGCCGGTTCGAGCTGGACGACGGCGGCGGGGGGCCCGGCGGGCACCGCCCGCTACGTGCGGTGCACCGTTTCGCGCACCGGCATCCCGATGTGGTTCATGCCGGTGCGCGGCTTTGCCGCACAGAGCGTCAGCGCGGCGGCCACCGCGGCGCTGTCGCCGGCGCAGAGCAATTGCGCCATCCCGATGGGCTTGTGTACCTCGGGCACACCGCCCGACTACGGCTATGTCCGCGGCCAGTGGTATTCGATGAATTTCGACGAAAGCGGCGGCAGCCTGTCTAACCTGAGCGGCAACTTCCGCTGGCTCGATTTCGATCCCTCGGCGGGTACACCAGGCTGCTCCGGCGGCGGCGCCCAGGAGCTAGCCTGCCTGCTCAAGGGAGTCGGCCAATGCACGCTGCCGCCGGTCGGGCCGGCTACCTGCTCGAGTTCCGGCAATTCCTCGCCGGTGCCCGGGTGCGTAGGCCAGACCGGGAATATCAACTCGTTGGGCAGTGCCTTCAACACCCGGTTTGGCATCTACCAGGGCGGCGGCGTTTCGAACAGCGACCTGACCGGCGCTCCGCCCGATTTCGCCGGCTTCGGCTATGATGCCACCAGCTGGCCGCCGGGGCACGACGCCTATAACGGCACCTCGGGCGCGACCCACAATTTCCTGACCGCGCGCACCACCAACGACGCCGTCCAGGCCTCGCTGGTGCCCAACGGCGCCAGTGCGGCGACCTCGGGGCAACTGGCCACGCACGGCGCCGACCGCCGGCTGGTTACCGTGCCGCTGGTCGACTGCGCCAGCTTCACCGGCAGCCAGCATGCGCCGATCCGCGGCTACGCCTGCGTCCTGCTGTTGCATCCATACAAGAAGAGCGGTTCGAACGTGACGGTCACCGCCGAGTACCTCGGCCGTTCCGACCTGCCGGGCAGTCCCTGCGCCACGTCCGGGGCGGTGGGCAATTCAACGTCGGTCGGGCCGATGGTTCCGGCCCTGGTGCAATAAGGAGGTTGGCCATGCGCAAGCACATGACAGGGGCGATCGCCGTCGAACTGGGCATCCTGATGATTCCGCTGGTCACGCTGGCCTTCGGGATCACCGAATACGGCCGGGCGATCTATTCGTACAACACGCTGGCCAAGTCGGTGCGCGACGCGGCGCGCTACCTGACCTCGCACACGCCGGGCGACCCGCAGGCCCATGCCGACGCCCAGTGCATGGCGGCCTTCGGCAATGCGGACTGCACCGGCACGCCGCTCGCCCCCGGGCTGACCCAGGCCATGGTGCAGACCTGCGACGCGGTATTGACCTGCCCGGGCGTCACCACCTCGGTCACCACCGGCACCGGCACGATCAACCTGGTCGCCGTGCGCATCGTCGGCTATCCGTACGACTCGGTCGTCGAGTGGGTGATGCCCGACATGACCTTCAACAACATCGCCGTGTACATGAGGTGAGCGCCATGACGACCACGACCAGCACAGCGGGCCGGCGCCCGCAGGACCAGCAGGGCGCGGCGGCCGTCGAATTCGCCGTCGTCGCCGCCGTCTTCTTCACCCTGCTCATCGGCATCGCCGAAATGGGTCGCCTGATGTGGACCTGGAACGCGGCGGCCGAGGCGACGCGGCGCGGCGCCCGCCTGGCCGTGGTCTGTTCGATGAACGACGCCAACATCAAGACCCACATGCGCGAAATGCTGCCGGCACTGGCCAATTCGAACATCAGCATCGACTACCTGGACCCGCCGAACGCCCCGAACACCTGCACGACGGCGACCTGCAAGGAGGTCAGCGTGCGCCTGAGCGGCTACACGCACCAGAGCTTCATTCCCTTCGTACCGCTTTCCGTCCCGCTGCCGCCCTTCCAGACCACGCTGCCGCGCGAGTTCATGGAAAGCACCGGCAATCCTGTCTGCAACTGAGTCCATCCAGCCATGAAAATCAAACTTCTGTGCAATGACCCCGGACGCTACGAGTTCCTGCGCCACGCCGTGGCCGACAAAGACACCACGGGCCACGACATCTCGGGCGGCGCCTGCCCCGATGGCGACCTGCCGGCCTTCGTCAACGGTTCGCCGCCGGACGCCCTGATCATCGACGGCGCCACGCCGGCCTCGCTCGATGCCATCGAGGCGCTGAACCTGCGTTCGCCGGGCATCGAGACCCTGCTCATTTCGGACGATGCGACGGCCGATTTTCTGATGCGCGCCATGCGGGTCGGCGTCCGCGAGGTGATTCCGGCCACCGCCGGGCTCGAGCTTCTGCAGGCCGCCATGGCCCGCCTGCGCCACAAGCGGGGCCGGGCGGAAGGTGCCGGCGACGGCCGGGTGTTCGCCTTCCTGTCCTGCAAGGGGGGCAGCGGCGCCACCTTCCTCGCCGCCAATTTCGCCTATGCCGCGGCCCGCGCCTGCGGCCGGCGGGTGGCGCTGATCGACCTCAACCTGCAGTTCGGCGACGCCGCCATTTTCGTGTCGGAAAGCCGGCCGCCGAGCAACGTGGCCGAACTGGCGCAGCAGATCCACCGCCTGGACGCCTCGCTGCTCGCTGCGTCGATGCTCGAAGCGGCGCCCAATTTCTTCGTGCTGGCCGCTCCGGAGGACCCGGCGCATGCCGGCGACGTCAAGCGCGAGCACGTCGAGGCCATCATCCGGCTCGCCCGCCAGCACTACGATTTCGTCGTCCTCGACGTTTCCCGCTCGCTCGACGCCGTCAGCCTGAAGGCGCTCGACCTGGCCGACACCATCTTCCCGGTGCTGCAGCTGACCCTGCCCTACGTGCGCGACGGCAAGCGCCTGCTTGCCGTCTTCCGCTCGCTCGACTACGACCGCGCCAAGATCGAGCTGGTGGTCAATCGCCACGAAAAGGGCGGCGAGCTGTCGCTACAGGACCTCGAGCAGGCGCTCGAGCACAAGGTCGCCCATGTCGTGCCCAACAGCTACGCGGCGGCCGCGGCGGCGGTCAATCTTGGGGTGCCCATCGTCCAGGCCAGCCCCGCCAACCCGATCAGCAAGGTGGTGACCGAGATGTGCCGTCGCTACGCCCCCGCCCCGGCCCCGGGCGGCGGCTGGTGGACACGCATCCTGGCCCGCCAGGCCCGGCACTGATCTTCACGTATCGACAGGAGAACGAGCATGTCACTGAGAGAAAGACTGGAAGCGGTCAGCGGCATTGGCCTGACCCAGCCGCGCGAAGCGGTGTCGACGCGGCCGGTGGCGCGCAGCGGGCAAGCCTACCAGGAGCTGAAGAGCCACCTGCACACGGTGCTGCTCGAACGCATCGACCTCGAGGCCATGGAAAGCCTTAGCCCGGAGCGCCTGCGCGAGGAATTGCGCGGCCTGGTCGAGACCTTGCTGCAGGAAGAGAACGTGGTGGTCAACGAACTGGAGCGGCGCAGCCTGGTGCGCGACATTCAGTACGAAATGCTCGGCCTCGGGCCGCTCGAACCGCTGCTCGCCGATCCGGCCATTTCCGACATCCTGGTCAATAACGCGCAGCAGGTCTATGTCGAGCGCGGCGGGCGCATCGAGCTCAGCGAGGTCACTTTCGTCGACGACGCCCACCTGATGAAAATCATCGACAAGATCGTGTCGCGGGTCGGCCGGCGCATCGACGAATCGAGCCCGATGGTGGACGCCCGCCTGCCCGACGGCTCACGGGTCAATGCCATCGTGCCGCCGCTGGCGCTCGACGGGCCGGTGCTCTCCATCCGCCGCTTCGCCGCCATCCCGCTGACCATGGACAAGCTGATCGAATTCCGCACCCTGGTCCCCGAAATGGCCGAACTGCTCGCCGGCCTGTGCAAGGCCAAGGCCAACATCCTGATTTCCGGCGGCACCGGCAGCGGCAAGACGACGCTGCTCAACATCCTGTCGGGCTGCATCCCGTCGCACGAACGCATCATCACCATCGAGGATGCCGCCGAGCTGCAACTGCAGCAACCGCACGTCGTGCGCCTGGAGACCCGCCCGGCCAACATCGAGGGGCGCGGCGAAGTCGGCCAGCGGGCGCTGGTCCGCAACGCGCTGCGCATGCGCCCGGACCGCATCATCCTCGGCGAGGTGCGCGACGCCGAGGCCTTCGACATGCTGCAGGCGATGAACACCGGCCACGAGGGCTCGATGGGCACCATCCACGCCAACACGCCGCGCGAGGCGCTGACCCGGCTGGAGAACATGCTGGGCATGGCCGGCGTCAGCTCGCCGCCCAAGGTCATGCGCTCGCAGATCGCCTCGGCCATCCACGTCGTGGTCCAGGTCATGCGGCTGAGCGATGGCAAGCGCAAGGTGGTCAGCCTGCAGGAAATCACCGGCATGGAGGGCGACATCATCACCATGCAGGAAATTTTCCACTTCCGGCAGACCGGCATCGACGAGGGCGGCAAGGTGCAAGGCAGCTTCGCAGCGACCGGCATCCGCCCCCGCTTCTCCGAGCGCCTGCGGGCTTACGGCGTGCAGTTGCCGGACAGCCTGTTCGATCCGCAACGCCATTTCGAGTGAGACGGGAGCCCAGGCCATGTACGACTCGATCTTCCTGCTCTTCGCCGTCACCGTGTTCGTGGCGGTGGTCCTCGGCCTCGAGGGCGGTTTCATCTGGTGGACGGACCGCCGCGGCCCCGAGGCGCGGCGTCTCGAACGGCGCCTGCGCGCGGCGTCGGCCGGCGGCCATGCCGCCGAGCACCTGACCATCCTCAAGCAGCGCTCGCTGAGCAAGTCGGCCGGGCTGCACCGCCTGCTGCTCAGCCTGCCGCGGGTGCATACCTTGGACCGCATCCTGATGCAGTCCGGGCTGACGCTGTCGGTCAGCCAGCTACTCGGCCTGACGCTGGGGCTGGCGGCGGCTGGCCTGTTGCTCCCCATCCTGCTCGGACGCGGCGTGCTGGTCGGCCTCGCCCTAGCCGCCATCCTCGGCACCCTGCCCGTGCTGTACGTGCTGCGTGCCCGGACCAAACGCCTGCAACGCATCGAAAATCAGCTGCCCGACGCCATCGACCTGATGGGCCGCGCCCTGCGCGCCGGCCACGCCTTCCCGACGGCGCTGAGCATGGTCGGCGACGAAATGGCCGACCCGGTGGGCGGCGAATTCCGCACCATCTTCGACGAGATCAACTACGGCGTGGCGCTGGAGAATGCCCTGCGCAACCTCCTGACGCGGGTACCGAGCACCGACCTGCAGTATTTCGTCGTCGCCCTGCTCATCCAGCGCGAAACCGGCGGCAACCTGGCCGAGCTGCTCGACAACATCAGCGCCATCATTCGTTCGCGCATCAAGCTGCAGGGCGAAATCCGCACCCTGTCGGCCGAGGGCAAGCTGTCGGCGTGGGTGCTCTCGCTGCTGCCCTTCGGCGCCGCGCTGGTCATCAACCTGGTCAATCCCGGCTTCATGACCGTGCTATGGACCGACGCGACCGGCCTCAAATTGATCTACGGCGCCTTGTTCACCATGGCTTTCGGCATCTGGTGGATGACCCGCATCGTCAAGATCCGGGTCTGACCCGCCGCCCTTCCACCCTTGCAGGAGTCTCGCCAAATGAATTCCATGCAGATCGCTTTCCTGATTCTCGTCTTCCTGTCCGCCTTCGGGCTTGCCGCGGTGGGCATGGCCTTCCTGGCCCCCAACGCCACCCGCGAACGCCTGCACAACATCGTGCCGGCAGCCGGCGGGCGCAGCACGGCCGGCCGTTCGTGGTTCGGACGGGCAAGCGGCGTGACCGCCCGCTTCGGCAAATTGTCGACACCGGAGGAAGGCTGGGAAAAATCCGGGCTGCGCATCCGTTTCATGAATGCCGGCCAGCGCAGCGCCTCGGCGCCACTCATCTACTTCGGCGCCAAGTCGCTGCTCGCCATTGGCCTGCCGCTCGGCGCCTACCTCGGCCTGTTCGTGACGGAGGCCATGCCCGGCCTCAACGGCACGCTGCTGATCCTGATCGTCGTCGCCGCATTCGGCTACTACCTGCCCAATTTCATCCTGTCGCGCATGGTCATGGTCCGCCAGCGCGAAATTTTCGAGACCTTTCCCGACGCCCTGGACCTGATGACCGTCTGCGTCGAGGCCGGCCTCGGCATCGAGGCGGCGCTGAACCGGGTGGCCGGCGACATCGCGCACAAGAGCGAAGTGCTCAGCGAGGAACTCGGCCTGGTCGGGCTAGAACTGCGCGCCGGCAACGACCGCGAGCGCGCCCTGCGCAACCTGGCGGCGCGAGCCGGCGTCGAGGAGGTGGAAACCTGGGTGGCGATCATGATCCAGGCCGAACGCTTCGGCACCAGCATCGCCGCCGCGCTGCGCGTCCATTCCGAGATGCTGCGCACCAAGCGCCGGCAACGTGCCGAGGAAGCGGCGGCAAAGATCGCGCTGAAGCTGCTCTTCCCACTGATTTTCTGCATCTTCCCGGCCCTGATGCTGGTCCTGCTCGGCCCGGCCTTCATCCAGATCTACCGCGTGCTGCTGCCGACCATGAGCGGCGGCAATTGACCCGGCAGCCATTAAAGGAGTCGCCATGAAACTGCGCCTATCCGTTGTCGCCCTGAGCGCCGCGCTCGCTACGGCATGCACCACCACCGACAACTCCCGCGCCAAGCTCGATGTCCGGCCCACTCTGTCGGTGCGCCACAGCGCGGAAAGCGCGGCATCCTACTACCAACTCGGCCGCTACTTCCACGGCCAGAACCGGCTGGCGCTGGCCGAAGAAGCCTACCAGCGGGCGACGGCGCTCGACGCCGGGCACATCGACGCGCTCAATGCGCTGGGCAGCCTGTATGCCGAACGTGGCGAACTGGAGCGCGCCGCCGCCAGCTTCGCCCAGGCCGTCGCCCTGGCCCCCGATGCTGCCTACCTGCACAGCAACCTCGGCTACGCCTACCATTTGCAAGGCCGCCCGGTCGCCGCCTACGCCGAGCTGTACCAGGCCCTGCGCCGCGACCCCGGATACGAACGCGCCTGGCGCAATCTGCAGCAGCTGGCCAGCCTGCGTCCCGACCCGGCATTGACCGCCACCATCGCCGCCCGCCAGTTCGACCAGCTGCCGGAGACCCTGCCCGGCGCGCAGGCTGTTGCGCTGCCGGCTTCGCCTGGCGACAGCGAAACGATCAGGGTGGCCGTCGCCACCCTGCCGTCAGTTCCGGCGCTGGCCGCGGGCAGCAGTGACAACGCAGCCGTTGGCGAGCCGGCCGCCATCCCGCCCAGCCCGGCGACGGAAGCGGCTCCTGTTGTCGCGCAGCCGGAAACAAGCGAATCGGCGAGTGCCGCGGCAAGTCCCGTGGATTTTTCGGCGCTGCACATCGAGGTCTCGAACGGCAACGGCATTCCCCGCTTCGCCCGGAACTTTCGCGCGCAGTTGAAAGCCGACGGCATCCCGGTGAGCCGCGTCACCAATCTCGGCTCCTTCCGGCTGCAGGAAAGCGTGGTCGAATACCAGCCCGGCCACGAGCCGGCCGCGCGTGCCCTGAACGCCCGCCTCGGCTTGGCGGCGCGGGTCGTCGCGGCGATCAAGCCCCGTCCGCGCTCGGACATCCGGATCGCGCTCGGCCGAGACGCGACAGCGCCGGCCGGCATGGCGCCCAAGGACAAACCGCCCCTCGCCCGCCTGTAACGGCGGGGCGAACGGGCGCAAGCGCTTTACGGATCAGCGGCCGGCGGCTACCAGACGCCGACGTTGGGCATCGATACCCACGGCTCGCACGGCGGCAAGGCCTCGCCGCGCTGCAGCAACTCGATGGAAATCAGGTCCGGGGAACGCACGAAAGCCATGCGCCCGTCGCGCGGCGGGCGATTGATGACGATGCCGGCCTGTTGCAGGCGCTCGCACATCGCGTAGATGTCGTCGACCGCATAGGCGACGTGGCCAAAGTTACGGGCACTGCCGTAATCTTCCGGGTCCCAGTTGTAGGTCAGTTCCAGTTGCGCGCTTTCGTCGCCCGGGGCGGCCAGGAAGACCAGGGTGAAGCGTCCTTGCTGGTGTTCGGTGCGCCGGACTTCGCGCAGCCCGAGGGCTTCGTAAAAACGCAGCGATGCTTCCAGGTCGCGCACGCGCACCATCGTATGCAGGTATTTCATCGGGGGATTCCTTTATGGTTTTGTGAATAGGACAGTCCTGCCATTTTGACATTCCCGCCGGTCGACTTGGGACAAACTGAATTCACTCGTCGGGCGATGAAGATCAAGGCGCGGGAACTACCCTCCGGGCACAATCCCGCGCAAAGGAGATCGCCATGCAACTGCCCGAATTTTTTTCCCAGGCTCCCGCCATCACGCTGTACGACCCGCTGGCCGAATTGCTCGGCGCCGCGCAAGGCGGCCTGATCGACTATCACTTCGCCGATGCGGTCAAACTGGCCGGCCATTCCTGCCCGACCGTCGCTGGCGCCTGGCTGGCGACCGTGCATGGCCTGCGCGCCCTGTATGGCGACGCAACGCCGGTGCGCGGGGAGATTGCCGTGGCGCTGGCCGAGACGGTCGACGACGGCGTCGCCGGCGTCATCGCCAGCATCGCCACCCTGCTCACCGGGGCCGCCGGCGCCGGTGGATTCAAGGGATTGGGCGGCCGCTACGGGCGGCGCAACCTGCTCGCCTTCGGCGTGGCCGGCGTCGCCGGCATCCGCCTGACCCGGCGCGATACCGGTGCCAGCGTGGACAGCATCGTCCGCCTGCAGAGCGTCGCCGGCGATCCGCGCATGGGCGAACTGCTGCCGCAGATTCTGCACGGCATAGCCGGTCAGGAGAGCATCAAACTGTTCGGCCAACTGTGGCAGGATCGGGTGCGCCGCATCCTGACCGGCTACGGCGACGGCAGGGAACTGGTGGAAATCCGCCACCACCGGCCTTCTGACGCCCAAACCGATTGACATCTGCAGCCAGACCGCGACAATGCCAATAGCACATTCCCCAACAGATTCAGACATGGCAAAACCCGCAGCACTAGTCGTCGACGATTACGCCTCCATGCGCAGCGTCGTGGTCGAAGTCCTCAAGCGCGCCGGGTTCACCGAAATCCATCAAGCCGGCAACGGTCTGCTGGCGCTGGCCAAGCTGAAGGAATACAAGAAGATCGGGCTCATCATTTCCGACTGGTACATGCCGGAAATGGACGGCATCTCACTGCTGCAGGCGGTCAAGGCCGACGAGCAGCTGGCGCACATTCCGTTTCTGATGATCACCGCCGAAGGACAGCGCGCCAACGTGCTCGACGCCATGCAATGCGGCGCCGCCGGCTATATCGTCAAGCCCTTCACCCCGCTCGCCCTGCAGCAGCGCCTGGAAAGCATGTTCCCCTAGGTCCGGCTGCCAGGGTGAATCCGCCCTAGCCCTTGCCCAGCGCTTCACGCACCACCGCCTCGAAACGCTCGACCACCACCGACCAGCGGTGGGCCAGCATCGATTGCCGGGCCGCGACGCCCAGGCGCTCCCGGTTCAGGGTGGCCGCCACCATGCCGACGGCAAGCTCGACATAGCCAACCTCGTCGCCCGGCGGCACCAGCCGGCCATTCTCGCCATCAACGATCAATTCGGCCGCCGCCGCACTGCGATAGGCGAGCACGGGCAGGCCGCTGGCCATCGCCTCGGCCACCACGTTGCCATAGGTTTCGGTCAGGCTGGGGAAGAGGAACAGGTCGGCGCTGGCGTAATGCGCCGCGAGATCGGTGCCGGTGCGCATGCCGGCGAAACGATGATCCGGATGATCGCTGGCCAGCTGCTTCGCCGCCGGCCCGTCGCCGACCCAGACCATGGTGGCCAGCGGATGCTGCCGGATGATCGCTTCAAAAGCCCGCTCGACCAGTTGCAGATTCTTCTCCGGCGCCATGCGGCCGACGTACAGACAGACCGGCGCCGCGTCGGGCGCCGCCCAGCTGGCACGCAATTCACTGCTGCGCCGCTGCGGATCGAACAGCTGAGTATCGACGCCGCGGCCAACGACGCGCACGCCGCTCAGCCCCTCGCCGGCGAGATCGGCGGCCAGGGCGGCGGTCGGCACCATGGTCGCCCGCGTCCGCCGATGCAGGGTGCGCAGATAGGCGGCCACCGCCGGTCGCATCCAGCCCAGGCCGTAATGCACGCTGTAGCGGTCGAAATTGGTGTGGAAACCGGAGGTGACCGGTATCCCCAGCTGGCGCGCCGCATTGACGGCCGACCAGCCGAGCGGCCCCTCGGTCACCACATGCACCAGGTCGGGCCGGCGCGGGTGCCATTCCTTGCGCAGCCGGCGGCCGGCCGGCAAGCCGAAGCGCAGGCCGGGATAGCCGGGCAGCGGAAAACCGGGCAGGGCCAGCTCGTGTTCGCTGTCGGCATCGGCCTGCCCCTGGCGCGGGCGGATGACACGAACCCGGTGGCCGCGTTCGCGCAGGCCGCCGACCAGACGGCCGATGGTCATGGCGACACCGTTGATTTCGGGAGGAAAGGTCTCGGTCACGACGGCGATATCGAGGGAATTCGCGAGTGAATTCGTGAGCGGATTCGATGCGTGCATGGCGGCTCCTGTTTGCCGCCAGACTAGCCGGCCATCGCTACGCGCTGATGACAGCTTTTGTCACCCGGCTGTCACGTCGGCCGCCTATAATTCGCCGTTTCCCGCCAGCCCGCCCGTCCCATGTTCCAGCGCTCCGCCCTCCTCCTCGCCCTGACCGCCGCGATGGCTGTCCATGCCGCCGAAGAAGTGCGGGAAGACTGGCAACTCAAGGGCCAGGCCACCTACGTTTCGCAGAAGTCGAAGAGCTTTCATGCCGCCTACAGCGGCACCAATAGCCTGTTGTCCGGCGGCGAGAGCAGCTACACCTTCACGTCCACCGCCTTTCTCGGCGCCCGCCTGTGGAAGGGTGGCGAGGTCTATCTGAACGTCGAGGCCGGCCAGGGCGACCCGATGTCCGGGCTGACCGGCCTGGGCGGCTTCACCAACGGCGAGGCGACCCGCGTTTCGGGCAACAGCATCCGCGCCTATCGGCAGCGCCTGTTCCTGCGCCAGACCTGGGGCCTGGGCGACGAAACCGAATACCAGGAATCCGAGTTCAACCAGATGGCCGGCCGCGTTGCCAAGGATCGCGTCGTGCTGACCGTCGGCAATTTCTCGACCCTCGACATCTTCGACGACAACGCCTACGCCAAGGACCCGCGCACCCAGTTCCAGAACTGGAGCAACATGGCGCATACCGCCTTCGACTACGCGGCAGACGCCCGCGGCTTCGGCTGGGGCTTTGCCGCCGAGTGGTACCAGGGCGACTGGGTGCTGCGCTTCGGGCGGATGACCGGCCCGACGACGCCGAACGGCAAGGATGTCGACTACCACATCGTCCGCCATTACGGCGACCAACTGGAAATCGAGCACGCCCACCGCATCGCCGAACGTCCCGGCAAGGTCCGCCTGCTCGCCTTCCGCAACCGCGCCCGGACCGCCGCCTACAGCGACGCCAGCGCCTGGCTGGACGCCAATCCGGGTGCCGATCCGCAAGCCATCAACAACGTCCGCAACGGCGAGCGGATCAAGTACGGCTTCGGCCTCAACCTGGAACAGGAAATCGCCGACGATCTCGGCTGGTTCCTGCGCACCATGCACGCCGACGGCCGTACCGAAACCTACGCCTTCACCGAGGCCGACGGCTCCTTCGCCACCGGCCTGTCGCTCAAGGGCGGCCGCTGGAACCGGCCAGACGACACCTTCGGCATCGCCTGGATACGCAACACCATCTCCAACGAGCGGCGCGACTACCTGGCCAAGGGCGGCATTTCCTTCTTCATCGGCGACGGCAAGCTGGGCTACAGCCCGGAACACATCTTCGAGACCTACTACAGCTGGAAAGCCATGCGCAGCCTGTGGCTGACCGCCGATTACCAGCACATCGAGAACCCGGCCTACAACGCCGACCGCGGCCCGGCCAACGTGCTGTCGCTCAGGCTGCACACCGAGTTTTAGGGGTATCCGTATTTGATGGTTGATGCGACAAAAGCGTATTGCATCGCATCAAGTTAACGGTTGCATCACGGGAAACGGTTGAATCCGCCCCCCTAAGCAGCCACTTGATGCTCGTCCATTTCGAGCAATGCCATTACATGAAAACGCTAGTTGCGATTGCGAGAATGCTTCCAATCGCAACGATAAAAATAGGCAAAAGCCTCTGCCCATCGCGCCTAGCAATAATTGTCGCCTCATCCACTCTTACAATGCCATCCACTTCTATCTTGAAAACTTGGTTGTCTTGAATCCAGAAAACTGCGCTTTTCCCTTTGTCGCTTCCCATTTCAGGGTAACCGCAATAATCACGATGACAAGATGAGATAACCTCCCTCTTGTCATCGAGCAGTGCCAAACGCTTGCGGGCATAAGCTTTGAAGGGGTCATCCAAAGTGCCCTTGAGAGGGGTCAACGGGATTTCTGCAACACGAGGAATATCCCGTTGCATCACCGAGGCAAACAAACCTATAGCGACAATAACCAAGATTGCCCATTTCGCATTTAAGCCCCTCCTTTTCCTGTCGTTTACGAGAATTTCCATTGAAGGTCTTAAGAAAATATCATTAGTCGCCATTCAATCATATCGCATATTGCCAGGCCGCTTCTGGCCGAACCAGGGCATGATCCCTCGACTACTGCGGCGCACAGTAGGAATTCAACCCGAAAATACAATCCTCTTTTAAGGAAGCGCCGACTGTCCGGTGCGTCATTCCCGCAAAGGCGGGAATGACGGCATGGGGGCCTTCCTCAGATCGCCGCGCCGAGCGGATTTTCCGGAACGAACTGCGGCGCCCGCAGATTGCGATACAAGGCAGCAAGGCGCTCGGCCATCGCCACATCGCTCCACTCACGGGCATAGAGCGGCGCCTCGTCGGCCAGATACCGCCAGGCGGTCGGTCGGCTCAGCAAATGCCCCAGCGCCTCGCCGAAGGCGCGCGGTTCGGCCGGCGGCGAAAAGGCACCTCGCCCGGGGGCCAGGATATCGACCGTCCCCATCTCGGCCACGGCGATGACCGGCACGCCGGCCGCCATCGCTTCGAGCAGAACCAGGCCCTGGGTTTCGGTACGCGACGCAAAGACGAAGACGTCGGCGGCGGCGTAGCAATCGGGCAAGTCCTGCCGGCGGTCGAGATAGCCGATGAAGGACACGCTGCGCGACAAGCCCAGTTCGCCGACCTTGGCCTGCAGGTCGCCCATGGCCGGCCCTTCGCCGGCGATGACCAGCAGCACGTCGGGGCACAGCTTGCGGGCATCGAGCAAGGCTTCGAGCAGGAAGGCGATATTCTTTTCGTGCGCCACCCGGCCGACGAACAGGGCCATCGGCCTATCCTCGGCAATGCCGTGCTTGAGCCGGAAGGCCATGCCCTCACCGCCCGCGAACTGGGCGATCGGAATGCCGGTCGGCAGCACATGCAGGGGTGCGGTGACGCCGTAGCTTTCGAGCCGCTGGCGCATGGCCGTCGACGGCACGACCACCGCATCAAGATCGTTGCACTGGCGCCGCGAGAAGCGCCGCGCCAGCCCGCGCAGCCAGCCGGCCGGCACCAGGCGGGCGTAGTGCTGCAGGTACTCCTCGAACAGGGTGTGATAGGTGGCGATGACCGGGATGCCCAGCGTCCGCCCGGCCTTCAGCCCGGCGTAATGGGCGATGAACGGGGTCTGGACATGGATCAGGTCGCAGGCCCGGGCTTCGACCAGCACGGCCTGCTGCATCGCCCGCCAGCCGACCAGGCGATCCTCGCGGTCGCCGGGCACCGGCCGGCCGGCGACGCGGACGATACCGTCCTCGTCGGGCTCGTCGCCGTAGCGCGGCACGACCAGCCGGACCTCGACGCCCTGCGCCGCCAGCGTGCGCCGGAAAGTCTCGATGGATGTCGAGACGCCATTGACGCGCGGGAAATACACATCGGAAACCATCAGTATCCGCATGTCAAACCTCCAATGTTTCTTCAAGCCGGGCGGGAACTGCCGTCTGCATTGAGGCCGGCGGCGCGGCCAGCAGGCGTTGCGGCGCCGGCTCGCCCCAGGTCACCAGCTCCAGGCGACCGTCGAAATGCTCGACGATGGCCGTACACGAATCGACCCAGTCGCCGCAATTGACGTAGGTCAGGCCGCCGAGGTCGCGGATGGTCGCCCAGTGGATATGACCGCAGATCACGCCATCCAGGCCGCGCTCGCGGGCATGGTGGATGGCCGATTCCTCGAAGTCGAAAATGAAATTGAGCGCCGTCTTGACCTTGCGCTTGGCGTAGCCGGCCAGCGACCAGTAGCCGGAAATGCCCAGCTTGCGCCGCCCCCAGGACAGCCAGGTGTTGACGCGCACCAGCAGGTCGTAGGCCTTGTCGCCGAGTATGGCCACCCAGCGGTGGTGGCGCGTCACCTGGTCGAACTGGTCGCCATGGATGAGCAGGAAGCGCCGGCCGTCGGCCGTCTCGTGCACCAGTTCATCGACCACCTCGACATCGCCGAAGACGATGCCGCAGTAGTCGCGCAAGGCCTCGTCGTGGTTGCCGGGAATAAAGACCACCCGCTCGCCATGCCGCGCCCGGCGCAGCAGCTTCTGTACCACCGTGTTCTGCGCCTGCGACCAGCAGATGCTGCGGCTCATCGCCCAGAAATCGATGATGTCGCCAATCAGGTAGGTCTGCTCGGCCGGGTGCTCGCGGAGAAATTCAAGAAGACGCTCCGCCTGGCACGCCCGCGTGCCGAGGTGGATGTCGGATAAGAAGACGGATCTGACCTTGGGCATGGCCCCACGATACGACCCGCCCGTGACCGGCCTGTTACGGCCGCATTACGCTTCGATGTCGCTCAGTAGGTCTTGAAGAAGTAAACGACGGTCAGCGTTGCGCCGACGGCGATCACCAGACGCCGCAGCCAGATCGCGGGCATACGTTTGGCGACGGCAGCGCCGACCATGCCACCGATGGCGGCCGTGCCCAAGGCGACCAGGGTATGCGGCCAGCTGATGGCGCCGGCGATCAGGAAGGTGGCCGCCGCGATGGTGTAATTCACCGCCGAGGTCAGGTTCTTCAAGGCATTGAGTTCCTGCATGTCCTCATACCCTTGGATGGACAGCGCAGCCAGGGTCAGGATACCCATGCCGGCACCAAAGAAACCACCGTAGATGGCGACAACGAGTTGAAACAGGGCGCCCCCGACGCCACCACCAGGTTCGCCGGTGGGCACGGCGCCAAAGCGCCGTTTGCCCCAGGCGACAAGCCGGCTGACCTGGGCACTGAAGGCGAACAAGCTGGTGGCGACCAGCAGCAGCCACGGGATGAGCGCCGAAAAAGCAGCATTCGAAGTGGCCAGCAGCAGCAAACCGCCGGTCAGGCCGCCGATGACGGAAACGATGATCAACAGGATGGCCCAGCGCCCATGGCGCATGGCCTCCTCGCGATAGGCCCAGGCGCTGGACAGGCTGGCCGGCCATAGCGCGACCGTATTGCTGGCGTTGGCCGTAACGGGCGGCACGCCTGCAGCAAGCATGGCCGGGAAGGAAAAGAAGGTTCCACCGCCGGCGATGGCGTTCATGCCTCCAGCCAGGAAGGCGCCGAGCGCGACGAGAAGGGCTTCGTTCAGCGTCATATCGTTTGGTCACTGCAAGAGAAATGGTTGGAGGGCTCTGTCCAATTTGCCGCCCGCTAGACAGTGCGATTTTCCCTTAGGGGCGGCAACAGCTTCTACAGCCCCCCTGCTCCGGCGTCCACCTTCAGCTTCAAGGAAAGCTTCATCTCAAAATGGATATATGTCAGAAGAGGGTCAGTGCACGGTAGGAGCTTTTGTCGGCATTCTTTACACAAAAGCATGTACAAAAATAAAAACACATTAAAAATCAGCAACATGCACCAATGGCACGACCATTGCAGAGAATGACCACGTCTTGTTTGCCAGGGGCCTGAAATGAATTTCTTCAGCAAAATGCTCGTCGCCAGCACAATCGCAGCCTTATTCGTGAGTTCAGCTTCCGCTGACCAAATCAAGGTCAGCATGACTGTCGATAACTCCTACGCTCTTTACACCGGCACTCTGACGAGCGCCACCACGTTTATCGGCACTGACGGCAACTGGCCAAGCGTTGAAACCTACAACTTCAACCTCACGGGCGGCAGCTATATTTATGTCGTGACATCATCCGACAAATCAGTTGCACAAGGATTTCTCGCTCAGTTTGAGAACCTAACGCAAGGCTACAAATTCTACAGCCAAGACCCGCAATGGCAGGTAATGGCGACCGGTCTGGGAGGAAATGCTCCCTATGCAGGCACGCCAGCAGACATCGCTCTTCTAAGTCAGGAATTATTGGATGCGAATTCCGGAGGAAATGCCTCCAATGGCTGGGCTGATTTCACTGCCGGAGCCAACAACGGAGCTGGTCCTTGGGGCCTCATGTCCGGTATTGATGCTGCTGCCAAATGGGTATGGTACGCAGGTGGCAACTGCGACGCCACGAATCCGACGAACGGCGGATGCGATGCCGGTGAATGGCTCGTTTTCAGAATTGCAGTTGCAGCGACACCGGATAATCCGCGGCCTGACGCCAACAACAACGTGCCGGAGCCGACTACCCTCGCTCTTCTCGGATTAGGTCTTATTGGCCTGGCAACGAGACGTCAGCGCCCAAGCCGGCCTTAATAAAATTCGCTACGCTCACCCAAGCGGCCAGCTCGGTGAGGTGGCCTTGTTTTTCTATCCAAAGAACATCTCTAGGCTATCTCAAGCGTCAATTTCGCCTCGGCAATGAATCGCGACTGAGTTATCAAGTCGCTCCATTCACGATCATGAGCCGCGATGGTATTGAGTAGGTCATCTAGCGGGCGAGCTTGCCAGAGGCATCGCTATTCGCTGCCACCACACAGGCTAGATCGCGATTCACGCCGCCCCAGCCGTCCTTGAACAAGGGCAGCAGATAAACCGCAGCAAATCCACCCAGTCCCCACAAGCAAGCGGCAATACGCCACGGCAGCGAACCGGGGTAGCCTTGGCCGTCGAAAGGCAACGTCGCCACGGCAACCACGGAAATGGCGATCAGGAACCAGTGGGCGCGTACGCCCAGGCCCCAGCGGAAGTGCTGGCTCAGGCGCAGGCCGAGCCAGCCGCCGAGCAGGCCGACCATGGCACCGGCCAGCACGTCGACCGGCCAGTGGGCGCCGACCGCGACTCGGGAGAAGCCGGCCAGTGCGGCGAGCGCGACCAGCAGCGCGGCGCGCCAGCCAAGCAGCGCCATCCACGCGACGACGAAGGAGAAGGCCGATACCGTGTGGCCGGAGGGAAAGCTGTGTGCTGTCAGCTTGGCACCGATGATGGTGATCTGCGCCGCATCGAATACGGCCGCCGGACGCGGCAAGGGAACCGCCATCTTGAAGCCGCGGCTGACCGCACCGGCGATCAGCGCGCCGAGGAAGAGCGCCCAGAACACGCGCGGATAGCGCAGGCAGAAGGGCAGCATCAGGGCCAGTTGGACGCGGGCGTCGCCGAGCGTAGTCAGCGACTCCCACAATATCGGCGGCAAATGGCTGCCGACTGCCTGGCCGGCGAGAAAGCCGCCTTGCCAGCTATCACTCAGCCACACCCCGAGCAGCGCCACGGCGAGCAGCAGGCAGCTGATCAGCACCCCGGCATCGAACCACGGATGCCGGGCGTACAGCGCGTCGTCCTTCACGGCTGCCCCTCGCGCTCGACGCGGGCCAGGGTGACAAAGCTCTTCTGGTAGAGGTTGTTCATGCGCAGCCCCGGGGCCAGCAACGCCTGGACTTCGGACTGGCGGTCGGTGCGGGTGAGGACCAGTTCGCCCTCGACCGGCACGCGGGTCGGCGTCGCGGCCTGCCGATAAACGCTGAAGCTGGGCATGATGATGCGCCAGGCGACGACCGTGCCGCCGGCATCCCGAGCCACCTGTGCCGCCTCGCGGATCGGCCCCTGGGTGACGCCGATGACGCGCGGCGCGATGATCGCCGAGATCATCACCGCCTGCAGCAGGCCGGCCAGCAGCAGGCCCTGCCACACCGGCAGGCTGCGCCACAGTGCGAGGCCGATGGCAGCGACGGCGAGCAGCGGCAACAGCCAGCGCGCCTGGTCGGAGAAGGCCACGACCAGACCGTCGAGCAGGGTTTTCTCGAACGGCTTGCCCGCCTTGCCGGCGGCAAAAGTCAGGATTTCCGGCAGGGCCGCGAGGACCACCGCGAACAGGATCAGCGGCATGTAGGCCAGCCAGCGCCGTTCGAAGTCTGGCCGATACTTGGCCAGCAGAATGAACACCGGCGTGCAGCCGTAGAGCAGGTAGTGCGGCAGCTGCGTGCCGGAAAACGAAAAGAAGGCGAAGACGACGACGAACCAGATGAGCAGGAAGCGCTCGAACAGGCCTTCGCCACGCATCGTACCCAGCGGCGCCCGGCGTAGCCGGCCGGCCAATTTGCCGACGATGGCCAGCAGCCAGCCAAAGAAGGGCATCAGCACGAAGGGCAGCACGACCAGGTAGTAGTACCACTTGCCGCCGTGCCCCTCGAAGGTGTTCGAGTAGCGATTGACGTTGTGCTTGAGGTAGAAGCCGCGGAAGAAGGCATCACCCTGGTCGAGATAGACCGCCACATGCCAGGGCACGACGATGGCCAGGAAGACCAGCCAGCCCGGCCAGAAGAAGATGGCGCGCAGCCAGGCCCGCCAGGCGCCGGCCGATACGAAGAACAGGCCGCTGACCAGCAGCGGGAAGAAGACGGCGACCGGCCCCTTGGTCAGGAAGCCGAGGCCGAGCATGCCGTAGGTGTAGAACAGCAGGCGCCGCGTTTGCCCGGCCGGCTTGCCGTCGCGTTCGGCGCAGAAATAATCGTAGATGCCGAACATCGACAGGGCGATGAACAGGTTGAGCAGGGCATCGGAAATCGCCGCCTTGGCGACGAAGCCGACGGCCAGCGACAGGGCCATGACCAGCGCCGCGACCTGCGCCGTCCGCCGGTCGGCATGGCGGGCGCAGAAACGGTAGAGGGCGAGCATCCACAGCACGGCGAAGACGATGGACGGCAGGCGGAAGCCGATTTCGCTGACGCCGAGCGCGCTGACCGACACGGCCTGCGCCCAGTAGATCAGGATCGGCTTGTCGTGGCGCGGCGCGTCGTTCAGGGTGGGCGACACCAGGTTGCCGCGCGCCATCATTTCGCGCGTCGCTTCCGAGAAGGCGCCCTCGTCCACGTCGGTCAGCGGCAGGCTGTAGGCATTCAGCACGAAGGCGATCGCCACGGCCAGCAGCAGGCTGAACGGCGACAGCAGGAAACGCTCGATGGCGGAAGGGAGGTCACGGGCTCGCATGGCCGGCATTATAAGGCAGCGCGTGGGCCGCCCCGCCGCCGCTTGACGTTGCCATGGCGGGCGCCTAAATTCGCCGCTTTCCGCCCACTGCGCCCCAAGGATTCCCCATGAACATCGGCACTCCGCTCTCCCCTTCGGCCCTGCGCGTCATGCTGCTCGGCGCCGGCGAACTCGGCAAGGAAGTGATCATCGCCCTGCAGCGCCTGGGCGTCGAAGTCATCGCCGTCGACCGCTACGAAAACGCCCCCGGCCACCAGGTCGCCCACCGCGCCCACGTCATTTCGATGACCGACGGCGCCGCCCTGCGCCGCCTGGTCGAACTGGAGAAGCCGCACCTGATCGTGCCGGAAATCGAAGCCATCGCCACCGACATGCTGGTCGCCATCGAGGCCGCCGGGCTGGCCGAAGTGATCCCCACCGCCCGCGCTGCCAAGCTGACCATGAACCGCGAAGGAATCCGCCGCCTGGCGGCCGAGGAACTCGGCCTGCCCACCTCGCCTTATCAATTCGCCGATTCTCTGGCCGAACTGCAGGCCGCCATCGACGGCGGCATCGGCTACCCGTGCATCGTCAAGCCGACCATGTCGTCGTCGGGCAAGGGCCAGTCGCTGCTGCGCGGCCCGGACGACGTGCAGAAGGCCTGGGGCTATGCGGCGAGCGGCGGCCGGGTGAACCAGGGCCGGGTCATCGTCGAGGGCTTCATCGACTTCGATTACGAAATCACCCTGCTCACCGTCCGCGCCCGCAATGCGGCCGGTGACGTGGCGACCCACTTCTGCGAGCCGATCGGCCACGTGCAGGTTTCCGGCGACTACGTCGAATCGTGGCAGCCGCAGGCAATGACCCCGGCCGCGCTGCAGCGGGCGCAGGAAATCGCCGCCGCCGTCACCGGCAACTTGGGCGGGCGCGGCCTGTTCGGCGTCGAACTGTTCGTCAAGGGCGACCAGGTGTGGTTCTCCGAAGTCAGCCCACGGCCGCACGACACCGGGCTGGTCACCCTCTGTTCGCAACGCTTCTCCGAATTCGAACTGCACGCCCGCGCCATCCTCGGCCTGCCAGTCGATACCGCCCTGCGCGAACCGGGCGCCTCGGCCGTCATCTACGGCGGCATGGAAGAAAAGGGCATCGCTTTCGAAGGCCTGGCCGACGCGCTGGCCGTCCCGCGCAGCGACCTGCGCCTGTTCGGCAAGCCGGAATCCTTCACCAAGCGCCGCATGGGGGTCGCCGTGGCCAACGGCGACGACACCGACCAGGCCCGCCAACGCGCCAAGCTGGCGGCCGGCAAGGTGCGCCCGATCAAACGCTGAAAAACCCGGTTTAGATCAGGCGCGGAGAGGGTGACGGCTCGGCGCGGCGGTCAGGCCGTCGCCTTGCCGGCCGGCAGGCGCTTCCCTTTTGCCGGCTTGGCAGTAGCCGACTTGACGGTCGCTGGCTTGGCAACGGCCGGCTTGGTGGCGGCCTTCACAACGAGCGCCTGATGGCCTTCGCTTTCGGCCCGGGCTACCGTCTCGATGGCCGCTTCGCTCATTTCATGCAAAGCGTGCTCGGCCGATTGCAGCGAGCTTTTCACCGCTGCCAGGGCCAGTTCCGTCTCCCACGGGCTGCTCTTGCTGGCCCGGTCGATGGCCGCTATCGCCATGGAATCGAGGATGCGCACCTGGATTTCGGCACTGCGGATGATCGCCTTGTGCGTGGCGCCGAAGATGGACAGCGCCTCGTCGAACAAGCGCCCGGCCCGGGCCACATGGTCCAGCCACAGCGCCGCCGGCAGCTGCGCCGCGCTGTCCGGCCGCGCGGCACCGAACGACGCCCATTGCCGCGCGCCCTGTTCGATGCTGGCGCGCCCTGCCGCCGCGACGGCCGCCGACAGGCAATGCGCCGCATCGAGGCAGGCGTCGGCCAGACCCAGCATGTTGTTCAGGGCGCGTTCTCGGCTCAGCGCGATTTCATGGGCAGACAGGAACATGGCCTTCTCCGGTTGGGTTGCGGGGCACGCAATCTAATGCAGGGCGATGACGGCAAAATGACTAGCGGATGGACTTGACGCCATCGGCCGTGCCGAGCAGCAGCAGATTGGCCGGACGCACAGCGAACAGGCCGTTGGTGACGACGCCGGTGATCTGGTTGACCTGCGCCTCCAGCCCCTTGGGATCGGTAATGGCCAGGCCCTTGACGTCGAGGATGACGTTGCCGTTGTCGGTGACGAAGCCTTCGCGCAGCACCGGGGTACCGCCCAGCTTGGCCAACTCGCGGGCGACATGGGCGCGCGCCATCGGGATGACCTCGACCGGCAGCGGAAACTTGCCCATCACCTCGACCAGCTTGGAGGCGTCGCAGATGCAGACGAATTCGCGCGCCACGGCGGCGACGATCTTCTCGCGGGTCAGCGCCCCGCCGCCGCCCTTGATCATATTCAGCCCGCCGTCGATTTCGTCGGCACCATCGACATAGACCGGGATGTCGCTCACGTCGTTGAGATCGAAGACGGTGATGCCGTGGCCTTCGAGACGCTTGCGGGTGGCTTCCGAACTGGCCACGGCGCCCTGGTAGCGGTCCTTGATGGCGGCCAGCGCGTCGATGAAGAAGTTGGCCGTCGAGCCGGTGCCGACGCCAATGATGCTGCCGGCCGGTGCGGTCTGCGCCACGTAATCGGCGGCGGCCTGGGCGACGGCCTGCTTGAGTTCGTCCTGGGTCATGCTGTTGCTCCTGATGAGTTTTGCGCGCATTTTACTCCGTCGGCGGCGCGCCAAATGGTCATAAAAGTTTAACTTTCGGCAGATAGCGAATCGCTAAACTAGCCATACTGTTTTTCAGGGAGAACACCGTATGACCGACAAGACGCAAAAGTTGGCCGCCAAGCCGGCCAGCACCACGCGCACGCCGAAAAAACTGGTGCCGCGTACCGCGCCGAAGCCTGCCGCCAAGGCGGCAGCCGCCGAAGCCACAACCAAGCCCGCCACCCGGACCCCGGCGCCAGCGGCCACGCCCCCCGCACCGAACCAGGCCAAGACCAGCGCCGCCAGCGCCCCTAAAAAACCGCGCGCTCCGCGCCAGCCGAGTGAAGTCGAACAGACCGTGGCCAAGCACCAGAAAGTGCTGGCCGATGCGCTGGCCAAGGCGCAGGCGATCAAGTACGACCAGCCCAAGGTGATGAAGCAGGAAACACCGAAGTCCGCGAAGGCCGCAAAAGCCGCCAAGCCGGAAAAGGCCCCCAAGGCGAAGAAGGTCAAGTTGGTGCGCGACAGCTACGCCATGCCGGAATCCGAATACGCCCGCATCGGCGAATTGAAGAAGCGCCTCACCGCGCTGGGCAGCGAGGTCAAGAAGAGCGAACTGCTGCGCTGCGGCATCGCCCTGCTCGCCGCGCTCAACGACAGCGAACTGAAGGCCGTGATGGGCCGCGTCGAGCGCATCAAGACGGGGCGCCCGAACAAGTAAGCCTATAAATCCCGTTTGTTACAGCCTGTCATCCGGCTGTAACAAACGGCGGATAACCTGCACACATCACAAAACCCAACCGTGCAGGAGTTACCCCATGCAGTATTCCAAGCTCGTTTCCGCCCTGGCCGTTGCCGGTGTCGCCATGCTCGGCGCCCAGGCCGCCCACGCCCAGGTCATCAAGATCGACGGTTCTTCCACCGTCTATCCGATCACCGAAGCCGTCGCCGAGGAATTCCAGAAGGCCAAGAAGAACGTCGTCAAGGTCACCGTCGGCATCTCCGGCACCGGCGGCGGCTTCAAGAAGTTCTGCCGCGACGAGACCGACATTTCCAACGCTTCCCGCCCGATCACCAAGAGCGAGATGGAAGCCTGCAAGGCCGCCGGTGTCGATTACGTCGAAATGCCGGTCGCCTTCGATGCACTGACCGTCGTCATCAACCCGAAGAACAGCTTCCTGAAGCAGGCCACCGTCGCCGAACTGAAGGCCATCTGGGAACCCGCCGCCCAGGGCAAGATCACCAAGTGGAACCAGGTCAACCCGACCTGGCCTGACGCGCCGATCAAGCTGTTCGGCGCCGGCGCCGACTCCGGCACCTTCGAGTACTTCACCGAAGCCATTGTCGGCAAGGCCAAGTCCTCGCGCGGCGACTACACCGCTTCCGAAGACGACAACGTGCTGGTCCAGGGCGTCTCGCGCGACGTCAATGCCATCGGCTACTTCGGCTACGCCTACTATGCCGAGAACAAGGGCCGCCTGAAGGCGCTGCCCATCGTCAATCCGAAGACCAACGCCGCCGTCGAGCCGGCCGAGGAGTCGGTGATCAAGGCCACCTACCAGCCGCTGTCCCGCCCGATCTTCATCTACGTCAAGGCCAAGTCCCTCGACAAGCCTGAGGTCAAGGAATTCGTCGAGTTCTACATGAAAAACGGCGCCCAGCTGACCAAGGAAGTGAAGTACGTGCCGCTGCCGGCCTCCGCCTACACCGGCAACGTCGAGCACATGAAGAAGAAGAAATTCGGTACGGTGTTCGGCGGCCAGAATGAAATCGGCATTACCATCGAAGAATTGATGAAGCGCGAATCCAAGTCCTGAGCGCCCGAGCGAACCAGAAGCCCGACCCCGGCCGGGGTCGGGCTTTTTCACAGGACGATATCCGAGTGAATACCACCACCATGTCCCTAGATAAAACCACTGACCTGCCCACGGTCAGCGACCGCCTGGCGAAAAACGCCATGCGCCACGCCAGCGAGCGCCTGATCGAGGCCCTGCTGTTTGGCGCCGCGGCCGTCTCGGTGCTGACCACCATCGGCATCGTCTATGTGCTCGTTTCCGAGTCCATCCATTTCTTCCAGAACGTCAGCATCGTCGACTTTCTGACCGACACCCAGTGGACCCCGCTGTTCGACGATGCCCACTTCGGCATCATGGTCCTCGTCTCCGGCACCGTCGTGTCCTCCGCCGTCGCGCTCGCCGTCGCCATTCCGATGGGCACCGTGATCGCCATCTACCTGTCCGAATTTGCCGTTCCCAAGGTCCGTGAAGTCGCCAAGCCGGTTCTCGAATTGCTCGGCGGCATCCCGACCATCGTCTTCGGCTACTTCGCGCTACTCATGGTCACCCCGCTGCTGCAGAAGGTTTTCCCGGAGCTGCCGGGCTTCTCGCTGCTCTCCGCCGGCCTGGTCATGGGCATCATGATCGTGCCCTACATCGCCTCGCTGTCCGAGGACGCCATGCGCGCCGTGCCGATGTCGCTGCGCGAAGGCTCCTACGCCATGGGCGGAACCAAGCTGTACACCGCCATCCACGTCGTCGTCCCGGCCGCGTTCTCCGGCCTCGCCGCCTCGTACATCCTGGCCATCTCGCGCGCCGTCGGCGAAACGATGATCCTCGCCGTGGCCGCCGGCATGCAGCCGAACCTGACCTGGAACCCGGCCGAACCGGCCGCCACCATCACTTCCTACATCGTGCAGGTGGCGCTGGGCGACCTACCGCACGGCTCGATCGGCTACCAGACCATCTTCGCCGCCGGCCTGACCCTGATCCTGATCACCCTCTGCTTCAACATCCTCGGCCAATGGCTGCGCAAGAAGTTCCGGGAGAACTACTGACATGCAACATCCCACTTTGACGACCGAACAGGTCCGCGCCCTGATCGCCCGCGGCAAGTTCCGCGACACGCTGTTCCAGGCCATCGGCATCCTCTTCCTGGGCATCGGCCTGCTGGTCATCTTCCTGCTCGTTTCCGACATGGTGATGCGCGGCGCCGAGCGCCTGAACCTCGACTTCTTCATGAACTTCGCCTCGCGGCGCGCCACGCAGGCCGGCATCCTGTCGGCCTGGGTCGGCTCGCTGCTGGTCATGCTGGTCACCGCCTTCGCCGCCGTGCCGCTCGGCGTCGCCGCCGGCGTCTATCTCGAGGAATACGCCAAGCGCAACTGGATCACCGAAGTCATCGAGATCAACATCACCAACCTGGCCGCCGTGCCGTCCATCGTCTATGGCCTGCTGTCGCTCGGCATCTTCGTCTATGCCTTCGGCTTCGGCCAGAGCATCCTGACCGCCGGCCTGACCCTCGCGCTGCTCATCCTGCCCATCGTCATCGTCTCCACCCGCGAAGCGATCCGCGCCATCCCGGCGATGATCCGCGAGGGCTCGATGGCGGTCGGCGCGACGCGCTGGCAGACCTGCCGCTACCACATCATCCCCTACGCCATGCCCGGCATCCTGACCGGCGTCATCATCGGCCTCGCCCGCGCCATCGGCGAAACGGCGCCGATCATCACCATCGGCGCCCTGACCTTCATCGCCTTCCTACCGCCGGTGCCCTTCACCGAGGTCAGCCCGGGCGTCACCGCCGGCCTGTTCGACTGGCTGACCTCGCCCTTTACCGTCATGCCGATCCAGATCTTCAACTGGACCTCGCGCCCCGACCCGGCCTTTGAGATCAATGCCGCCGCCGCCGGCTTCGTGCTGATGGTCATGGTGCTGACCATGAACGGCATCGCCATCTGGCTGCGCTACAAGATGCGCAAGAACATCAAGTGGTAAGCCCTGCGCTTGCCCGAACCGAATACCGACCTGGAGTCACCATGCAGATTCATGACCATCCCAGCCTGAAGGCCGAAGCCCGCAACCTGAACTTCTTCTACGGCGAAGCGAAGGCCCTCAAGAACATCAACATGCCGATCTACGACAAGAAGGTCACCGCCCTGATCGGTCCTTCCGGTTGCGGCAAATCGACCTACCTGCGCAGCTTCAACCGCATGCACGACCTCTACCCGGGCAACCGCTACGAGGGCGAGATCCGCTTCTACCCGGACAACACCAACCTGCTGTCGCCGGAAGTCGATCCGATCGAAGTGCGCATGCGCGTCGGCATGGTCTTCCAGAAGCCCAACCCCTTCCCCAAGTCGATTTACGAAAACGTCGCCTACGGCCTGCGCGTGCGTGGCGAGAACAACAAGCGCGTCCTCGACGACAAGGTCGAGCACGCCTTGAAGGGCGGCGCCCTGTGGGACGAAGTGAAGGATCGCCTGCAAGACCTCGCTTCCAACCTGTCCGGCGGCCAGCAGCAGCGTCTGTGCATCGCCCGCGCCCTGGCCACCGATCCCGAACTGTTGCTTTTCGACGAGCCGACCTCGGCGCTCGACCCGATCGCCACCGGCGCCATCGAGGAGCTGGTGCATGAACTGAAAAAGCGCGTCACCATCCTGATCGTTACCCACAACATGCAGCAGGCGGCCCGCGTCTCGGATTACACCGCCTACATGTACCTGGGCGAGATGATCGAATTCGGCAAGACCGACGAGATCTTCATCAAGCCGAACGACAAGCGCACCGAAGACTACATCACCGGCCGTATGGGCTAAGGGAGACCGACATGAACGAAAGCCAACACCTCTCCAGCCAGTTCGACGAGGAACTGAGCCGCCTGCGCACCCACGTGCTGCAGATGGGCGGCATGGTGGAAACCCAGGTTTCCGCCGGCATCGAAGCCTACAGTTCGGGCGAAGTGGCCAGCGTCAAGAGCATCGTCGAGGCCGACCGCAAGATCAACGACCTGGAAAAGGCCATCGACGACGACTGCGCGCATATCATCGCCAAGCGCCAGCCGACTGCCTCCGACCTGCGCCTGGTGCTCGGCATCAGCAAGATCGTCACCGACCTGGAACGCGCCGGCGACGAAGCCAAGAAAATCGCCAAGGGCGTGCGCCGCATCTACGAGGCCGGCCACATGCCTTCCCAGTACGGCATCGGCATCCGCCACCTGGCCGAAGCGGCGCTCAACCTGGTGCGCCAGTCGCTCGACGCCTTCGCCCGCCTCGATGTCGCACTGGCCCAGGCCGTGATCAAGGCCGACAGCGATGTCGATACCGAATTCAAGTCGATCATCCGCCAGTTGATCACCCACATGATGGAAGATCCGCGCACCATCACGACCTCGATCGAGATCATCAACATCGCCCGGGCCATCGAGCGCATCGGCGACCATGCGAAGAACGTCGCCGAGCAGGTGGTCTTCGTCGTCGAAGGCCGCGACATCCGCCACATCAAGGAGCCGACCAAGTGACACCGACGATACTGGTCGTTGAGGACGAACCGGCCATCCAGGAACTGGTGGCCATCAACCTCAAGCACGCCGGCTTCCTGGTCGTCCGCGCCGGCAGCGCCGAAGAGGCCGAATCGGCCATTCGCGCCGCCCTGCCCGACCTGGTCATCCTCGACTGGATGCTGCCCGGCCAGTCCGGCGTCGCGCTGGCCAAGAAGATCCGTGCCGACGAACGGACGCGCGAACTGCCGATCATCATGCTCACCGCCCGCGTCCATGAAGAGGACAAGGTGCAGGGACTGGAAGCCGGGGCCGACGACTACATCACCAAGCCGTTCTCGCCCAAGGAAATGGTCGCCCGCGTCCGCGCCGTGCTGCGCCGCCGCGCCCCGCACCTGGCTGGCGAAGCGGTCGAGGTCGGCAACCTGTCGCTCAATCCGGCGACCCATCGCGTACTGGCCGCCGGCCAGCCGATCGAGCTGGGGCCGACCGAATTCCGTCTGCTGTTCTTCTTCATGACCCACGCCGAGCGGGTATACACTCGCGCCCAGTTGCTCGACGAGGTCTGGGGAGACCATGTCTTCATCGAGGAACGGACGGTGGATGTGCATATCCGCCGCCTGCGCGCCGCGCTGGAAACATCCGGTCACCACGAACGGGTGGAAACCGTGCGCGGTACCGGTTACCGCTTCCGGGGAGCCTGACCAGGGTGACTTCTCAAGTGATCAGGGCCGTCCTGCTGGCCCTGCTGGCGGCCGCCGTGGCCGTCCCGGTCGGCCATTTCGTCGCCCACTGGGCCGGCTGGTCGACCTTCTGTCTCGGCCTCGCCCTGCAGATGATCTTCCATTTCCGCAACTTCGCCCGCCTCGACCGCTGGTCGCGGCAACCGCTGGTCGACGCCAGCCTGGAAGGCGAAGGGGAATGGGACAACATCTTCGGCCGCCTGTACCGGCACGAGAAGGACCTGCGCGACCAGATCGCCCGCCGCGACCAGGAAATCGCCATGCTGATCGCCGCCGGCCAGGCGCTGACCGACGGCGTCGTGCTGCTCGACACCCAGAACCACATCATGTTCTGCAACACCACGGCGGAAACCCAGCTCGGCCTGAAGGTGGCGACCGACCGCGGGCAGTCCATCGTCAACCTGGTTCGCCAGCCGGAATTCGTCGCCTATCTTGAAGCCGGCGACTTCTCGCGGCCGCTCACGCTACGCCCCGAACGCTACAAGGATCGCGTCTACGCCATCCACGTCATTCCCTACGCCGGTAACCGCCGGCTCATGCAGATCAAGGACGTCACGCAGGCCGACCGCCTCGACCAGACGCGCCGCGATTTCGTCGCCAACGTTTCGCACGAATTGCGCACGCCGCTCACCGTGCTGGCCGGCTTTCTGGAGACGATGCAGGAAATCGACCTCGACGACGACGAGCGACGGCGCTACCTGGGCATGATGGCCGACCAGTCGCGCCGCATGCAGTCCATCGTGCAGGACCTGTTGACCCTGTCGTCGATCGAATCGGCACCGCCGCCCGACAACGACGTGGTCGACATGGCCAGCCTGATCGACAAGCTGCGCCGCGATGCCGAAGCCCTGTCCGGCGGCCGCCACAACATCGTCGTCGAAAGCGACGGCCGCGGCGACCTGCGCGGTTCCGAGCCGGAACTGATCAGCGCCCTGGCCAACCTGGTCACCAATGCCGTGCGCTATACGCCGGCCGGCGGCAAGATCACCCTGCACTGGCAGACCTCGCCGCAGGGCGCCGAATTCGCCGTGCAGGACACCGGCCCGGGCATCGATCCCAAGCACATCCCGCGGCTCACCGAACGTTTCTACCGCGTCGATCGCGGCCGTTCGCGCGACTCGGGCGGCACCGGCCTCGGTCTGGCCATCGTCAAGCATTCGCTGAACCGCCACCAGGCCCAGCTCGACATCAAGAGCGAACTGGGCGTCGGCAGCCGCTTCGCGGCGCGCTTCCCGGCCAGCCGGGTAGCCAATGGCTAGGGTGTAATCAGGTCTTAAGGGGGGTCAAGGTGCGGGCCGAAACGATGATGCGCTTTCGGCTTCCTTCGCTGATACGGCGTTCCACTTCCCACATGGGCAAGCCCTTGACGACTCCGATCTGTTCAATGGCCGTAACGACCTCACCCAGCTTGACGCAAAGATAGTTGGCACCGCGTTCGATGGAAGACTTCACTTTCATGTCCCGATCTTTCCTGTGAGCAGAAGGTGAGGACATCGTAGCCGAGTTCACCCGAAAGCGAATCGCCCAAACCGGGAGCAATACTTCGCTTAAATCGGAACGTCGATTTCGAGCATCCCGATTCCGCTCGAAGCGCCGCGAGCCGCTGTCTCAATTCAGGCTCGACCGGCAAACCGCCAGTTCACCGGCGCCGATCCGCCGCCGCTCGATGAACAGGCTGCCGCCCGCCGGCTCGGTTCCTGCCGTCCGGGCGCGCTTCTTGGCCTGTTTCTTCGCAGCCGACGCAGCGGCGGCCACCTCGCGATGCGATTCGCATTCGCCCGGGCCGACCCGCACGGCGCCCAGCGACAGGGTGGGCGCCGGCTGGAAGCTCAGCTCCCCACGCCGATTCTCGGCCATGTAGCCACCGCGCAGGCGTTCGTCGATACCGAGCAGGTTGGCGACCGCCTCGGCAAAGCGGGAAATGGTCTCCCAGCAGCGCATCTCCCAGTCGGCACTGCGGAAGATGATGAAGAAATCGTCGCCGCCGATATGGCCGACGAAATCCAGCCGCTCATCGACCTGCTCGCACAGCAGGCGGGCCAGGGTCTGGATCACGTCGTCGCCGCGCCGGTAGCCGAAGGTGTCGTTAAAGGGCTTGAAATCGTCGATATCGACATAGACGGCGACGAAGGGGCTGCCCGCCGCCAGCATGCGGTCGACGTGCTCGTTGATCGGCACGTTGCCCGGCAACTGGGTCAGCGGATTGGCGTAACGCGCAGCGCTGATCTGCATTTCGGTAATCGTCCCCATCAGGTCGTGGCTGCTGCCCACCCCCATGTACTGCCCCTCGCCGGTGACGATGAAACCGTCGAGCAGGTAGTGCTTGGGCGCCAGCGACAGCATCATGGCCAGTTCCTGGATAGTGGCATGCTGGTCGACGATCAGCGGCGCGTGGTCCATGAACAGCTCGCAGCTCTTGCGGCCGAACAGCTCGCGCCGGAAGGGCCGGGCAAAACGGTCGATCATGCTGTGCCGGTTGATCATGCCGACCGGCTGGGTGCCCTGCACGACGGGCAGCACGTCGAGCGACGGATCGGCTTCGAAGCGGTCGATCACCTCGGCATTGCTGGCGTGCATATGCACCGGTTCGATCATCTTGAGCAGGGTGCGCGCCGTCGGCAGCTTGCCCGGCCCGCCGGTCATCGGCGACAGCGCCAGCGATTGCTGGTCCAGCGCCGACACCGTGCGCCGCGGCAGCAGGCGAACCGGATAGGCCTCCGGGTAGGCGATGAAGTAGCCCTGGCCGCAGGCGATGCCCATGTCGCGGATGCAGACGAAATCCTCCTCGCGCTCGATGCCCTCGGCAACCAGCGAGGCATTGCCGATCTCGGCCAGGTCCTGCATGGCGCGGACGAAATGGAACTTGATCCGGTCGTCGGCGATGCCATTAATGAAATGCTTGTCGATCTTGACGAACTCCGGGCGCAGTTCCGACCACAGGCGCAGGTTGGCGAAGCCCTCGCCGAGATCGTCGATGGCGATCTGGAAACCGCGCCCGCGGTAGTGCAGCAGGGCCTCCAGTATTCCCGGCATGTCGGTGATCTGCTCGTTCTCGGTCAGTTCGAGCACGATGCGGTTGGCGGCGATGCCCAGTTCGTTGAGCAGTTCGCGGGTATGGCCGTTCATCAGCCGCGTGTCCAGCAGGCAGCCCGGCGTGACGTTGAGGAACAGCCGTCCGGCCAGGCGCTGGCCGGCGAAAGCCCGCAAACTGGCCTCCCGGCAGGCATGTTCGAGTTGCAGCGACATCTGGTAGCGCGCCGCGGCGGCGAACAGCTGGTCCGGGCGGGCCAGGCTGCTGCCCTCCGGGCCGCGGATCAGGGCTTCGTAGCCCAGTATGGCCCGTACGCGAAAATCCAGGATGGGCTGGAAAACCGGGTACAGCCGCCCCTCATCGAGTATCTGCTGCAGTTCTGCGAACTCGTCATCCAACGCAACACACATGATCGTTCTTGTCTTTCCCTGTGAAACCGATCATCCAGTTTAGGCAGCCCAGATTTCAGCACCGTGACAGGCGCGCCGGCCAAGTCATGCTGGCGTAACAAAACGGCCGCATCCTGAATCCGTGGTCCCTGAACCACTCCCCGAGGAGCTTGCGATGCCGGAAATGAAATTCTGCTATTGCTGTCGTGTGCACCATCCGCTCGACCAGATGCGTCTATTCCCGACCCGCCAGGGCCATCGCTGGCGCTGCGTGCGCAGTATCGAAGCGGCGGTGCGCAGCCGGCCGGAGCGCGATGCCTTCGGCCAGCAACAGACCGTCATCAACCGCGATGCCGCCAGCCGGACCGCCGAATTCGCGCGGCGCCTGCGGCACAGTATCCCGGGAAGCGCCTGAACCGGCATGGGCAAATTCCGCATCGACACCTTGGACACCAGCAGCGAAGCCCTGCTCGACACCTGCGCCAAGCTGATCGTCAATGCCTTCGCCGATCCCGAACGCTACAACCTGGATCGCGTCCGGCGCGAGCTGTGCTGCGACGACCCGCTGTTCTACCGGCGTTTCTTCATCGCCATCGAGGACGGCGAGATTGTCGGCGTCGGCGGCGTCAAGGCGGCCGACTGGGCGTCGCGGACGCACATCCTTTACCTGTCGGCGGTTTCCGCCGCCAAACGCGGCAAGGGTGTCGGCCGGGCGCTGATCAAGGCCCGCCTCGACTGGCTGCAGAGCACCTTCAAGTCCGGCCGCATATTGGTTTCAGCCACCAAGACCCGGCGTTTCCGCGATCTCGGTTTCCGCGAACTGCGCAACGGCCGCATCGACGGCAAACACCTGATGCTGTGCCGGTTCTAGCCATTAAAAACAGCGACGCCTTGCCTACGCCAACCGCCATTGTCATAACCCCGCGTGACGGCCAATCCGTCAGCCCAAAAGAAGGAGAATTCATGGAAAAGCGCAACGACATCGCCGTCTTTCCCGAGCTGTTCGAGGGCATGGAACAGTTCATCGAGGAACAGGCCGCCGGCCTCAAGCGAACCAGTGCCATCCTGGCCCTGGCCCTTGCCGTACCGACCACACTGTTCATCCACTACACGCTGCACAGGCTGTTCTGAGCGCCGCTCACGGGCGCGCCAGATTGGCCGCCAGCATGTTGCAGAACAGCGCGCCCTGCTCCAGCGCATCGTCCAGCGCGACATGGGTATGCGGCGCCGGATCGAACCAGGCGGCCGGCATCGTCTGCTTGCCGCAGACCCGGTACGGCTGGCGCAGCACGGCCATGGCGTAGGTCTTGATATCGATCACCGCATAGCCGAACGGATTGTCGTCGGCATAGCGCGCCAGGTACCACTGGACGAAGGGAAAATCGAAGGCCGCCGGATAGGCCACGAATACCGGCCGGCCCGGCAAGCCCCGCAGCCACGCCACGTAGCGCCGCATGGCCGCCGCCGGCGTTTCCTGGTTCTGCCGACAGGCCGTCCACGCCGCCGGCTGCGTCGCCCACCACTGGGTGGTGCGCTCGTCTGCAACCAGCCCGGGCACCGTCTCCAGATTGGCCGCAAAAGTCCCGAGCAGCGTTTTGTCCGCCGCAAAGGCCGCCGAGCCGAGGCTCAGCATCGAATGCCGCCCGGCAACCGGGCCGTCGGTTTCGATATCGGTGCTGACGTAAATTTCGCGGAGAACGGATTTTTCGGTCATGGGGAGATTATTGGCCTTTGCACCGCCCGCTGCCAATAGCGCGCGCCCGACATCGCTCATTGCCAAGCCGAGGGTAAGATGATCGCCAGCCCAGACCATCACCGGAGGCCTTTCATGACAGTCCAGTTGCTGAACGGAAAACGGGTCCTGATCACCCATGCCGATGCCTTCATGGGTCCGGCCCTGTGCGAAACCTTCCGGCGCCACGGCGCCCACGTGGTGGCCGACGGCGCTCCCTTGCTGAATCCGGACGAACCAGCGCAGATCGTCGCTGCCGCCGGCCAGATCGACGTCCTGGTGGTCAATCTGGCCATGGCCGCCCCCAGCACACCGCTCACCGCCATCGACGACGACGAATGGCAGCGCGTCTTCCGCAGCCTGGTCGATCCGCTACCGCGTCTGGTCAAGGCGGTACTGCCCCAAATGCAGGAGCGCCGGCGCGGCAAGATCCTGGTCATGGGCAGCGCCGCCGCCTTACGCGGCATACGCCTGTGCGCCACCTACAGCGCGGCGCGCGGCGCTCAATTGGCTTTCGTCCAGGCCGCCGGCGTCGAACTCGCGCCGAGCAACATCCAGATCAACGCCATCGCCCAGAATTTCGTCGACAACCCGACCTACTTCCCGCCCGAGGTGCAGGCCAACCCGAAATTCCAGGAGCGTCTGAAGCGGGAAGTTCCCTTGGGGCGCCTGGTCAGCGCTGCCGAGGATACCGAGTTTGCCGCCTATCTGTGCAGCGAGCATGCCGACTGCTTCGTCGGGCAGGCTTTTCCCGTCTGTGGCGGCTGGGCGCCACGCTAGAGAGGTAGGGGCGGGCCAGGCGAAACCCGCCTTACCAGTACAGTCCCAAGCCCACCGTCAGTCTCGACCGGCCATCGCTTTCCCATAGCAGGCGAAGATCGGCGTCATGGCCCATGGCCAAACGCCCCTCGAGCGAATTGAGCCGGTGGATTTGGCGATCAGGACGCAAGGGCATACGTTCTTCATGCAGTAACTGGAACCCGAGTTGTGCCGAAGGTCGGAAAACCACAGTTCCGCTGGCCCGAACAAAACCGAGGCCATAGACATCGCCGTATTGCTGGAGCGCGCCACCGACATGGACGGCGGCAAACAGCTGGCTATTGAATTGGCGCCCGATTCCGACGTCGCCCTGGGCGCGCGCGACCAAGCAGGCCCTACAGGAAACGCTCTCCTGTTCGGCGCCGACCTTGAGTTTCCAGCCAAAGCCGCGGTCGCCCCGCAACCCGGTTACCGCCGGATTCATGCTATTGATGGCGAGCAGGTCGAACTGGCGTATGCGCAATTGCTCGTCGGCAAGCTGCAATTGCAACTCGCCCATGCTCAGTGTGCCGTTTTTCACCTGGGCGCTGCCGGCATCGAGGATGTCGTAATACGCCGGACGCAGGCGCAGCAAGGCGGCCGTTCCGGCGACGCGGGAATGGCTGACCCCGAGTTGCAGCCAGCTGGGCGCGCGCCCCTGGTCCGGGGATGTCGCCCGTGTCGGCACTACCTCGCTGCCACCGGGCGGCAGTTGCAGGCGGGCGGCCAGGGCGGCGGTGTATTCCGGCGAAGACTTGTAGCTGCCCTCCTTTTTGCCGCGGTCGAGACTGAACTGGTAATAGTCGAGCAGGGTGTCGAGCACCGCCTGTTGCTGGGCCAAGGGCAGTTCCTGCTCCGTCAGGTCGGCCGGCATCAAGGCCTTGCCGGCGATCCGGGTGACCCACTGCCGTGCCTCTCCATCCAGTGCTTCGTACTTGGCGTACAGGCGCGACTGGCGCGATGGATGGAATATCGTTTCGGCCACCAGCGGATGGCCATCGAAACGGCTGGCCGCCACCTCCTGGACCAGCGCTTGCGGAATCAACCATGGACGATTGCGCGGAATGACTTGCAGGCCATCGACGATTTCCAGCAATTCGGCCGCCCGAAACGAGCAGTTATGCCGGAAGAAATAATAGACGTAGCGTTTCTTCATCACCTCCCAGGCATGGGCGACAATCAGGCGGGTCGCCGCCTCGGGAAGGTCGAGCCGGTACTCCCACAGATCGCGCAGCTCATTTTCGCCATACGTCGTATCGTGGAAGTAGAACTCGATCGGGCTGAAGCCGCCGTCATAGCCGCCGGTCACCCCCTTGATGATGTAACTGACCGGATCGTCGTGCCCATCAAGAATCGCGCCGTAATTGACGGTCAGATCGAGCAGCCGCGATTTTTTGGCGCTTTTCCGCTGGTTGAACTTCAGAAAGGTATGGCCGTAATACGACGCCGGGTTGCCAAGATAGCCATTGGCGAAGACCAGGCTGACCGATTCGATGCCTGCGGGGTCGCCCCATTCGGCAAATTCGGGGCAATGGATGTCGGCGAGCTGGTCGCGCTTATCGGGGAATTGCTGCCGGAGCCAGATCAGGCGGGCCGGGAATCGGCATTTGGCATGTTGGTCCGCATTGTCCGTAAGCGGCAACAGCATGGCGGCCAGACTGGCCTCGAGTTCCGCCGCCGGTTGGACGGCGCCGTATTCGGCCAGGAAGAACTCCGGGCTGTGGATCGCACTTCTGAAGCCGCTCGGACTGCCGCGCTCGGCTTCGTAATGCACCAACCTGTGCCACGAAGCGCTGGCAGCCAATAGCGAAAGATCGCCAGCGTATGCATTGGTCAGGCATACGAAAGGGATAAGGAACAGGAAGCGGAATGTCCGCCACAGCGGACGACAGACAGGCCGTATCGACAGATGCGAATCCCCGGCCAAGACCGGGGATTCGTAGCATTGCGGGCCATTACCCCCAGGCAGCCCGAAAGCGGCCATCAAGCGCTACAGGAACGGCTGGCAGCCTTTTCGATGATGTTGTACAGCTGACCGGCATGTTCGAGATGCTGCTGTTCGCTATAGCCGGGCGCGGCCACGGCCTTGCCCATGTCGGCACGAATTTGACCGATGGCGGCGCCATGTTGATTCTCGCCGCACTGGAACATTTCCAGCGCCGTCACCAGGTGCTTTCCTTCTCCCCGCGCCACGTCTTCCGCCAGCTGTTCGTAGGTGTCGCGAATGAACAGTGCGGTCTTGACCTTCTGGGCCGAGCAGGTTTGCGGGCTCATGGTGGCCGAAGTCACCGCAGTGGTGCCGACGTCCCAGATCACGTTGGAGGTTACGGCAGCCCAGGCTGTATCCGGGAACAAGGCAGCCCCGATACCGCAATCGGAGAACGGGTTGGGACCACTGCCGGTGGGAGCGGACGATTGCGCAAAAGCCGAAAAACTGAGCGATCCGGCAATGGCTACTGCGGCAAGCTTCAACAACGCACGACTCATGATTTCCTCCCAAGGAAAGTCGGTTATTAATTAAATGGCAATCACGACAATGATTACGCCGATGGAATGTAACAGCTATTACTTTGGGATAAGTACGAATCGGCACATCCGTTGACCTAGGACAAATGAATTCGCCCACCCAGCGGTCGTCTTGGGGTAAAAACGGCGATCGCACGGTCATTTGCCGACGCCGCAGGCGAACCTTCGCCTGGTCATATCGCCATCGAAGCGAACCGCAGGCTTGCCTGGCCGCAATCGCGACCTGCCAGGCTTCAATGGCAGCGAGACGCCGCTTGGCACCGTTCGCAGACTTCGATTAGCATCGAAATCTATTTCCATTCCGGACGTGACCTACGTCATAATGCAATACCCTCATATTGCATAGGGGTTTTTAACCCCCTCCGCTAACCCGCCTTCGCGGCTCCTCGCCCGTAACTCCGCTCATGCTGAAACCATCACTACACCTGACCGAAAACGAACGGATTGCGACGCTGCGCGACTTGCTGATTCTCGACACTGCACCCGAGAAACGTTTCGATGTAGTCACGGCCTACGCCGCTTCCTTATTCAACGTCCGCATTTGCCTGGTGACGCTGGTCGACACCCATCGTCAATGGTTCAAGTCGCATCATGGCATCGGAGTTCAGGAAGTGCCGCGCGAAGTCGGCTTTTGCTCGCACGCCATTCTGCAGGACGACATCCTGGAGATTTTCGACGCCCGGAACGACGCCAGAGTCTTCGACAGCCCGCTGGTGACCAGCGCACCCTTCATCCGCTTTTATGCCGGCTATCCGCTGACCATGGAGAATGGCCAGCATGTCGGGACGCTGTGCCTGATCGATCCGCAGCCCAAGCGCCTGTGCGAGTGGGAGCGCGAACACCTGGCGATACTCGGCCGGATGGTCGAAGCCGAGTTGCAAGGCTTGCCGACCGGCAGCCTCCAACAATTCATCGACAGCCGAAAAGGCGTGGTGTCGACCAACGGCATGGACCTCAGCAGCAGGGCCTACGCCTAGCACCGTCACCGGAGGCCGCGGACAAATGCCGACCGGCAAAATCGGACAACAAAAAACCCGCCGCGGCGGGTTTTTTGTTTGTACCAGAAACTCCGGTCAGGCCTTCGGCGCGACATAGCCCTGGATCTGGTCGGCACCTTCGCCGAAGAAGTGCTTCTCGACCTGTTCCATCAGGTACTTGCGATGCTTGGCATCGACCAGGTTCAGGCGATTTTCGTTGATGATCATGGTTTGCAGCTTGATCCACTGCTGCCAGGCTTCTTTCGACACGCTGTCGAAAATGCGCTGACCGAGGGCGCCCGGGTACGGGGGGAAATCCAGACCTTCGGCCTCGCGGCCGAGCTTGATGCAATTGACGGTACGTGCCATGTGAAACTCCGTGGGGTTGATGGGCGGGATTATAAGGTCTTGAATAGGACCTTGGACCTCCGCTGATAGTTGTACATATCTCGTTTGGCGGCCGGCAGGTCATCGACCGTGCCGAGCTTGAAGCCGCGTTCGACGAACCAGTGCTCGGTGCGCGTGGTCAGCACGAACAGGCGCTTGACGCCAGCCTTGCGGGCGCGCTTTTCGATGCGCTTCATCAACTGCTCGCCATATCCCCATTCGCGTTGATCGGGCGCCACGGCGAGGCAGGCTAGTTCGGCCTCCTCCTCCGAGTGCGAATAGAGCGCCGCGCAGCCGACGATGATGTTGTCGTGGAGCATGATGGAGAAACGGTCGATTTCGCGCTCGAGCAGTTCGCGCGGCCTATGCACCAGGATGCCCTCTTCCTCCATCGGCTCGATCAGGGCGATCAGCGCGGCGATGTCGTCCGGCTTGGCTTCGCGGATGTTTTCCAGCGATTCCCGGGTGACCACGGTGCCGACGCCGTCATGGGTGAACAA
The DNA here is from genome assembly GCF_022012295.1 of Dechloromonas hankyongensis. Classification (GTDB taxonomy): domain Bacteria; phylum Pseudomonadota; class Gammaproteobacteria; order Burkholderiales; family Rhodocyclaceae; genus Azonexus; species Azonexus hankyongensis. The sequence goes on along the minus strand of NZ_JAKLTN010000001.1, from coordinate 1,137,662 downwards.
CTCGCGCAGCAAGGCGCCGTCCTGCTCGTAGCTGATCAGGTGCACCCGGCCGACACCAGCCCGCGTCGAGCGCATGCTGCACGGCAGGTAGCGGCGGATGTCGGGCGACAGCCATTCGGCCTTCTTCAGCAGGTCGTCGACCTCGTCGGCCGTCATCGCGTCGAGCAGTTCGCCGTCCTTGTCGGTCACCCCGCGGCTGTCGGTCAGGTACACCAGTTTGTCGGCCTTGATCGCCACGGCGACCGCCTCGGCCGCCTCTTCCATCTGCAGGTTGAAGATTTCGCCGGTCGGCGACGGCCCTTCGCAGTTGAGCAGCACGATGTTGCCCAGGCCCAACTGGGCGTTGATACCTTCGCTATCGACCTTGCGCACCTTGCCGGCGTACTGCATGTCGATGCCGTCGAGCACGCCAATCGGCTGGCCGGTGATGAAATTGCCGCCGATGACGCGGATGCGGCTGTTGGCCATCGGCGTATTGGGCAGACCCTGCGACAGCATGGCCTCGATTTCCAGATAGACGCTGCCCACCGCGTCGAGCACGCAATCGAGCGCCTCGGCATCGGTCACCCGGTAACCGCGGTGATAGACCGAGTCCAGGTTCTTTTCGCGCAGCTCTTCCTCGATCTGCGGCCGCGCGCCATGCACCAGGACCAGGCGGATGCCCAGGCTGACCAGCAGGTTGACGTCGTAGGCCAGGGTCTTGGCAAATTCGCTCTCGACCGCCGCGCCGCCGAAGGCGATGACGAAGGTCTTGCCTCGGAAGGCGTTGATATAGGGCGTGACCGCCCGGAACCAGGAGACGAAATGCTCGTCGTAAGGGGTATCGCTCATTTGTCGCCGTATTTTCCGTCGTCGTCTTTCAGGGCTTCTTCAAGGCGCTCGCATACCGTTCGTAGCACCTTGACCCGGGCAAAGTTCTTGTCGTTGGCCTCAACCAACGTCCAGGGCGCGAGGCCGGTTGACGTCCGGTCGACCATGTCGCACACGGCGGACACGTAGTCGTCCCACTTCTCGCGGTTGCGCCAGTCCTCGTCGGTGATTTTGAAGCGCTTGAATTCGGTGTCCTGGCGCTCCTTGAAGCGGCGCAACTGCTCGTCGGCACTGATCTGCAGCCAGAATTTGACGACGATGGCGCCGGACTCGACCATCTGGTGCTCAAAATCGTTGATCTCGGCATAGGCGCGCAGCCAGTCGGCTTCGGTGCAGAAGCCCTCGACCCGCTCGACCAGCACGCGGCCGTACCACGAGCGGTCGAAAATCGTCGCCCGCCCGGTGCGCGGCAGATGCCGCCAGAAGCGCCACAGATACGGCTGGGCGCGCTCCTCCTCGGTTGGCGCGGCAATCGGCACGATCTGGTACTGCCGGGCGTCGAGCGCAGCGCCAATGCGGCGGATGGTGCCCCCCTTGCCGGCTGCGTCCGAACCCTCGAAGACCAGCACCAGCGAACGCTTGGCAAAGCGTGGATCGCGCACCAGTTCCGCCAGTCGCGACTGGTACTTGGCCAGCTGGCTTTCGTAATCTTTCTTGAGCAGCTTCTGCTTGAGGTCCAGCGAACTGAGCACGTTCTTGCTATCGATGGCGTGCAGGATGGGCGGCGCCACCGGCACCTGCCGGCGGCCTTCCTGCTGCAGGCGGCGCTTCATGGCGTCGAGCACGATGCGGCCAACGGTCAGCGAGCGGTATTCGTCGTCGGTGCCTTCGACGATGATCCAAGGCGCATGAGCGGTATTGGAAATGCGCAGCACATGGCCGGCCACGGACTGCAGCTTGTTGTAGGTCTTCAGGCGGTCGTAGCTTTCCTTGGTAACGCGCCAGGCGGTGTTCGGATTCTTTTCCAGCGCCTTGAGCCGCTTCTTCTGGCCGTCCTTGGACAAGTGGAACCAGAATTTGAGGACCAGCGCCCCTTCATTGACCAGCATGGCCTCAAAGCGGTTGATGTCGTCGAGCCGCTCGTCCAGCTCGGAACGGCGCATCTGGCCGGTGATGCGGTCGGTGATCGGCTGCGAATACCAGGAGCCGGCAAAGATACCCACCTTGCCCTTGGGCGGCAGGGCACGCCAGTAGCGCCACATGTAGGGACGCGAGCGCTCCTCGTCGGAGGGCGCCGCGAAGGCCAGCGTCGAGATGTGGCGCGGGTCCATCCACGAATACAACAGGTTGATCGTCTCGCCCTTGCCGCTGCCGTCGACGCCGGAAATCAGGATGACGACCGGAAATTCCTTTTTCTGCAGCATGTCGTACTGCACATCGAGCAATTCGGCACGCAGTTTCGGAACCTCGGTCTTGAACGTCTTCTTGTCGACCTTGTGCCCCAACTCGGCTGATTCGAACATGACTTACCCCTCCCTGAGATCGCCCCAAAGCGCCTGCAGCACGGCCAAAGCGGCCAGACCGGCCGTTTCGGTGCGCAGCACGCGCGGTCCCATGCGCACAGCCCGGAAGCCGGACTGCCTGGCCGCAATCATCTCCTGCGGATCGAGCCCCCCTTCGGCCCCAATCAGCAGTTGAACCTCTTTCGCCGGCGGAATGGACAACAAGGTGTCCTCGGCATCCGGCGCCAGCATCAGGCGCAGCGGCGCCTGCGTCGGCCGGGCCAGCCAGCTTTCCAGCTTCTCCAGCGGCGCCACCAGCGGCACCTGGTTGCGCCCGCACTGCTCGCAGGCTGAGGCGGCGACCCCCTGCCAGTGCGCGACGCGCTTGGCGGCCCGCTCGCCACTCAATTTCAGCACGCTGCGCCGGCTTTCGACCGGCACGATGTCGCGCACGCCGAGTTCTACCGCTTTCTGGATGGTGAAATCCATCTTGTCGCCGGCCTGCAGCGCCTGGACCAGCGTGATGGCCAGCGGCGACTCGCACTCGACTTCCTCCCAGGCGCCCAGTTCGGCGTATACCCGGTCGCGCTCGATGCGCTCGATGGTCGCTGGATACTGGCCGCCACGGCCGTCGAACAGCACCATCGCCGCTCCTGGCGGCAGGCGCAGCACGCGCACCGCGTGGCGGGCCACGGGTTCGGGAAGTTCAACGTGCGCCCCCGGCGAGAGCGCTTCACGGCAGTAAAAACGGGGAGAATTCATCGGTGCTATTATGGGCGAAATGCGTTTTGGAGTGGTGAATCATGGTCGCCCTTAACCCGCCTGTCTGCGATTTCGGCCGCCCGGCTGTCGATTTCGACCTGCCCGGCACGGATGGACAACGTCATACGCTGGCCAGTTGCCGCGGCCCGAACGGCCTGCTGGTCATGTTCATCTGCAACCACTGCCCTTACGTCAAGGCGGTCATCGACCGCCTGATCCGCGACTGCCGCGAACTGGCCGGCCTCGGCATCGGCTGCGTGGCGATCATGAGCAACGACATCGCCGCCTATCCGGAAGACGCCCCGGAGAACATGAAACGCTGGGCGGCTGAACTCGCCTTCCCTTTCCCTTACTTATATGACGAAACCCAGGCCGTTGCCCGCGCCTACGGCGCCGTGTGCACGCCGGACTTCTTCGGCTACAACGCCCGCCTCGAACTGCAATATCGCGGCCGTCTTGATGCCTCGGGACGCAACCCGGCGCCGCCCGATGCCAAGCGTGAGATGTTCGCCGCCCTGCAGCAAATCGCCGCCAGCGGCCGTGGACCGGCCGAGCAAATCGCTTCCATCGGCTGCTCGATTAAATGGCAGACATGACAACATTTGCGATATTTAACAAAACATATCGTTTTTGTTACCCCGCTCCCACCCCCTACGCTATCATTCACGATTGACCCACTAAATCCCCGAATTTGATGTCACCGGACGCCTCCTCGCCCCCCGCAGGCGACATCCAGCGCCAGCTGGCTTACCTGCAGGCCGTCGTATCGAACATGCCGCAAGGCATCAGCGTCTTCGACGAACAGCTGCGCCTGCGCGTGTGGAACCAGGGCTTCATCGACGTCCTGAACCTGCCGGCCAATGCGGTGTACGAAGGCGTCGAGTTCTCGGATCTGATCCGCATTCCCGCCACGCGGGGCGAATACGGCCCCGGCGACGTCGACACCCATGTCCGGCGCATCACCGAACTGGCCCGCAAATTCGAGGCGCATTGCTTCGAGCGCACGCGCCCGAACGGGCACACCCACCTGGTGCAGGGCGAACCGCTGCATATCGGCGACGAACTGGTCGGTTTCATCACCACCTATACCGACATCACCGAGCGCAAGGCGGCCGAAATGGCGCTGCACAAGCAGCACGAGCAGTTGCACACCGTCCTCGAGAGCATCCCCAGTGCGGTCAGCCTGTTCAATCGCGACTCGGTGCTCGAACTGTGCAATTCCGAATTCGCCCGGCTGCTCGACTTCCCGGCCGACCTGGCCACGCCGGGCACCCACCTCGAAGCGCTGTTTCGCTTCAATGCCGAGCGCGGCGAGTATGGCCCAGGCGACTCCGATCAAATCGTGCAGAGTCTGGTCTCGCGCTCGACCCATGCGATCAATCATCGCTTCGAGCGCACCCGACCCAACGGCAAGATCCTCGAAGTCAGGGGCGTGCCGCTGGCCGAGGGCGGTTTCGTCACGGTGTACACTGACGTCACCGAACGCCGCCACAGCGCCGAGCGCGAGCAACTGGCGCAGAAGGTCTATACCCACACGCCGGCCGGCATCATCTTCACCGACGATGCCCACCGCATCCTGTCGATCAACCCGGCCACCACCGAGATGACCGGCTACGAACCGTTCGAACTGATCGGCCAGACCGTCTTCGGGCTGATCGACCTCGACGAAGGCCACACCCCCGAGGAAATGGCCAGCCAGCTGGCCCAGCGCGGCTCATGGAACGGCGAACTGGCCGTCACCCAGAAGTCCGGCGAGGATTTCCCGGCTGGCGCCCGGATCAACCGGGTGGACGATCCGCAGAGCGGCATGCCGGCGCACTATGTCTGGATTCTGGCCGACATCACCGAGCGCAAGCAGGCCGAGGACCGAATGCGCCATATCGCCCAGCATGACGCGCTGACCGGCCTGCCCAACCGCCTGTCCCTGCTCATGCGCCTCGCCCAGTTGCTGCCGGAAGCCCGCCGCCACAACTGGAAAGTGGCGCTGATGTTCCTCGACCTCGACCGTTTCAAGATCATCAACGACACGCTCGGCCACCAGGTCGGCGACGAAATGCTGCGCGAGGTGGCCTGTCGCCTGTCCAACCTGCTGCGCGAAACCGATTTCGTCGCCCGCCTCGGCGGCGACGAGTTCGTCGTCATCCTGCCCGGCATCGTCACGCCGGCCGACGCGGCCACCGTCGCCGCCAAGATCACGGCCGCGCTGTCCACCCCGATCGAGGCCAACGGCCACGACCTGCACACCAGCCCGTCGATCGGGATCAGCATCTTCCCGGACGACGGCCCCGACGGCGATGTCATCCTGAAGAACGCCGACACGGCGATGTACCACGCCAAGGCGGCCGGCCGGAACAATTACCAGTTCTTCGCCGCGGAAATGAACCAGTCCGCCGCCGAGCGCCTGAACATCGAGGGCAAGCTGCGCCATGCCATCGCCCGCAACGAACTGAGCCTGGTCTTCCAACCCCAGTTCAGCGCCCCCGGCGTCGAGCCGACGGGGGTCGAAGCCCTGCTCCGCTGGCACCATCCGACCGACGGCCTGATCTCCCCCGCCCGCTTCATCCCGATCGCCGAGGAAACCGGCCTGATCGTCGACATCGGCGACTGGGTGCTGAGCACCGCCTGCCAGGAAATGGCTCGCTGGATCAAGGCCGGCCTCAAGCCGATGCGCATGGCGGTCAACGTCTCCGCCCGCCAGCTGCGGCGCCGCGATTTCTGCGAAACGGTGGCCAATGCGCTGATCACCTCCGGGCTGCAGCCCGAATTGCTCGAGCTGGAAATTACCGAAAGCTCGGTGATGGAGAACCCACAGGAGGCCATCCTGATCCTCGAACGCCTCGGCCGCATGGGCGTCACGCTCGCCATCGACGACTTCGGCACCGGTTATTCGTCGCTCGCCTACCTCAAGCTGTTCCCCATCGACCACCTGAAAATCGACCGCTCCTTTGTCGCCGACATCGAGCACGACCTGAACGACCGGGCCATCGCCTTCGGCACCATCGCGCTGGCCCACTCCCTCGGCCTGCGCGTCATCGCCGAAGGGGTGGAAACCGAGGACCAGCTCGAACTGCTGCGCTCGAACGCCTGCGACGAAGTCCAGGGCTACCTGTTCAGCAAGCCGCTCAACAGTGCTGCCGCCTTCGCCTTCCTGCACGCCAAGCAACGCGCGGAGTAAAATCGCGCCTTTGTCATTGACGCAGGAGTTCCCATGGCACAGCAACGCACGCTGGCGCGCTACCTCACCGAAGAACAACGCAACAAGGGCGTCCTCACCGGCGACCTGAAGTTCCTGATCGAAATCGTTTCCCGCGCCTGCCAGGCCATTTCCATCGCCATCGGCAAGGGCGGACTCGGCGGCGTGCTCGGCGAGGCCGGCAGCGACAACGTGCAGGGCGAAGCGCAGAAGAAGCTCGACGTGCTGTCCAACGACATCCTGCTCGACGCCAACGAATGGGGCGGCCACCTCGCCGCCATGGCCTCCGAGGAAATGGACCTGCCGCACCTGGTGCCGCACCGCTTCCCGAAAGGCGAATACCTGCTCACCTTCGACCCGCTCGACGGCTCGTCCAACATCGACGTCAATGTCTCGATCGGCACCATCTTCTCGGTCCTCAAGTGTCCGGAAGGCGCCGACCTGAGCACCCCGGAAGCCGCCGAACAGGCCTTCCTGCAGCCGGGCACCGCGCAGGTCGCGGCCGGCTATGCCGTCTACGGCCCGACCACCCTGCTCGTGCTGACTGTCGGCGACGGTGTCGTCGTATTCACGCTGGATCGCGAACAGGGCCAGTTCATCCTGACCCAGGAAGGCGTGCAGATTCCGGCCGACACCAAGGAATTCGCCATCAACATGTCCAACCAGCGCTTCTGGGAAGCCCCGGTCCAGCGCTACGTCGCCGAAATGCAGGCGGGCAAGGAAGGGCCCCTCGGCAAGGACTACAACATGCGCTGGGTGGCATCGATGGTGGCCGACGTACATCGCATCATGACCCGTGGCGGCATCTTCATGTACCCCATGGACAGCAAGCTCAAGGACAAGGGCGGCAAGCTGCGCCTGATGTATGAAGCCAACCCGATGGCCTTCCTGGTCGAGCAGGCCGGTGGCGCCGCCACCACCGGCCGCCAGCGTATCCTCGACATCGAGCCGAGCAACCTGCACCAGCGCGTGCCGGTGATCCTCGGCTCGATGAACGAAGTCGAGCGCGTCACTGGCTATCACGCCGTCTGACCTGCTACATTTGTCCACTCGACAACGTCATGGAACGACCGCGATGACCAAACTCACCCTTGCCCTGCTCTTGGCCGCCGGCACGCTGATCGCCGGCTGCAAGAGCAACGAAGCTAAGCCGGAAGAAACGACGGCTGCTGCCCCGGCTGCAGCCGCCCAGCAGGCGCCGGCAGCGGCGCCGGCCAAGCCGGAATGCCCGCCGGAACCGGCCAAGAAGAAGACCAGCAAGTCAAAGACGGCGAAGAAGACCGACAAGGCCGATACGCCTCCCGAGGACTGTGAACCGGCCAAGCCAAAGACGGCCGCCACCAAGGCTGCCGAGCCGGCCAAGCCGGCTGCCAAACCGGAACCGGCACCGGCCGCCGCCACCAACAGCACCGTCGGCAAGACCTGCAACCCGTGCGCCATGAAGTCCAAGGATGGCACCTTTGAAGGCGAGGTCTACGGCACGATTCCGGCCGGCAGCAAGTGGGCGCGCCTGCAGATCGGCATGCATCAATCCGAAGTCGAGCGCATCCTCGGCGTGACGTCGAACATTCGCGCCTACGTCACGGCCAAGGCCTGGATTCCCTTCTACTTCGGCGGCGACAGCCACCGCTACGAAGCGGTCTATGCCGGCCAGGGCAGCGTCGCCTACACCGGGGGCAGCTTCGGCGGCGGTCAGGGCATCCTGATGATGATTAATTTTGATCCCAAGATTCAGTAAAACTGATCAAAGGCAGGCCTGAAAAGCCTGCCTTATTGCCCCCTTGCCCTACCCAAAAGGAGGGTTTTCCCGGATAATTTAGGCTTTTCAGCAGGCTGGATTTCCGGATCATGAGCGTCAGCACCCTCCCCAAGTTTTCACCCCTGACCGGCGCCATCCGCGCCCTCGCCATGGACGCCGTCCAGCAGGCCAATTCCGGGCACCCCGGCGCCCCGATGGGCATGGCCGAAATCGCCGAAGTGCTATGGCGCCGCCATCTGCGCCACAATCCGGCCAACCCGGAATGGGCCGACCGCGACCGCTTCGTGCTGTCCAACGGCCACGGCTCGATGCTGATCTACTCCCTGCTCCACCTCACCGGCTACGACGTCAGCATCGCCGACCTGAAGAATTTCCGTCAGTTACACGCCAAGACCCCGGGCCACCCGGAATACGGCTACACCCCGGGCATCGAAACGACCACCGGTCCGCTTGGCCAAGGCATTACGAACGCCGTCGGCTTCGCGCTGGCCGAGAAGGTGCTGGCCGCCGAGTTCAACAAGCCGGGCCACACCATCGTCGACCACAACACCTACGTCTTCCTCGGCGACGGCTGCCTGATGGAAGGCGTCTCGCACGAAGCCTGCTCGCTGGCCGGCACCCTCGGCCTGGGCAAGCTGATCGCCTTCTGGGACGACAACCGCATCTCCATCGACGGCCACGTCGAAGGCTGGTTCACCGACCACACCCCGGGTCGTTTCGAATCCTACGGCTGGCACGTCATCGCCAACGTCGACGGCCATGACGCCGAAGCCGTCGAACAGGCCCTGCTCGCCGCCAAGGCGGTGACCGACAAGCCGAGCCTGATCTGCTGCAAGACGACCATCGGCGCCGGCGCCCCGAACAAGCAGGGCTCGCACGACTGCCACGGCGCCCCGCTCGGCAAGGACGAAATCGCCGCCGCCCGCGAATACATCGGCTGGGAACACGCCCCGTTCGAAATCCCGGCCGACGTCTACGCCGCCTGGGACCGCAAGGCCGACGGCGCCGCGGCCGAAGGCGACTGGAATACCCGTTTCGCCGCCTACCGCGCCGCCTTCCCGGCCGAAGCCGCGGAGTTCGAGCGCCGCGTCATCAACGGCAAGCTGCCGGCCAACTGGGAAGCGACCAAGGCCGCCTACGTCGGCGCCTGCCGCGAAAAGGCCGAAAACATCGCCACCCGCAAGGCTTCGCAGAACGCCATCGCCGCGCTGGTCCCGGCCGTGCCGGAAATCTTCGGCGGTTCGGCCGACCTGGCCGGCTCCAACCTGACCTTCGTCAAGGGCAGCAAGGGCGTCACCCGGACCGAGGGCGGCAACTACTGCTACTACGGCGTGCGCGAATTCGGCATGACCGCCATCGCCAACGGCATCGCGCTGCACGGCGGCCTGCTGCCCTACACCGCGACTTTCCTGGTCTTCTCCGACTACGCCCGCAACGGCATCCGCATGGCGGCGCTGATGAAACAGCGCCAGATCATGGTCTACACCCATGACTCCATCGGCCTCGGCGAAGACGGCCCGACCCACCAGCCGGTCGAGCACATCCCCAGCCTGCGCATCATCCCGAACCTCGACGTCTGGCGCCCGGCCGACGCCACCGAAACCGCCATCGCCTGGATTTCGGCGGTCGAGCGCAGCGACGGCCCGAGCGTGCTCGCCCTGTCCCGCCAGAATCTGCCGACCGTTACCCAGAAGATCGCCGACGCCGACATCGCCAAGGGCGGCTATGTGCTGTCCGAAGCGGACGGCGAAGCCCAGGTCACGCTGATCGCCACCGGCTCCGAAGTCAAGCTGGCGCTCGACGCCCAGGCCGCACTGGCCGGCGAAGGCATCAAGGCGCGCGTCGTGTCGATGCCCTGCACCAACGTCTTCGACCGCCAGAGCGCCGACTACAAGGCCGCCGTGCTCGGCGGCTGCAAGAAGCGCATCGCCATCGAAGCCGCCCATTCCGACTTCTGGCGCAAGTACGTCGGCCTGCACGGCGCCGTGGTCGGCATCGACCGCTTCGGCGAGTCTGCCCCGGCCGGCCAGCTGTTCGAACTGTTCGGTTTCACCGTCGCCAACGTCGTGTCCACGGCCAAGGCGCTGCTGTCCTGATTCAATACTTCAAACGCAGAGAGGAAATACATTCATGGCTATCAAGGTTGCTATCAACGGTTTTGGTCGTATCGGTCGCTGCACGCTGCGCGCCATCTACGAGCAAGGTCTGCAGAACGAGTTCGACGTCGTGGCGATCAACGCCTCCGGCGATCTGGCCACCAACGCCCACCTGCTGAAGTACGACACCACGCACGGCCGCTTCGGCACCTCGGTTGAAACCGAAGGCGAGAACGTCATCATCATCGACGGCAAGAAGATCCCCTTCTACTCGACCAAGAACCCGAAGGACATCGACTGGTCCAAGCACGGCGTCGACCTGCTGCTCGAATGCACCGGCGCCTACACCACCAAAGCCAAGGCCCAGGCCCTGCTCGAACAAGGCGCCAAGCGCGTGCTGATCTCCGCCCCGGGCGGCGACGACGTCGACACCACCATCGTCGTCGGCGTCAACGAAGGCGCCCTGAAGGCCGACATGACCGTCGTTTCCAACGCTTCGTGCACCACCAACTGCCTGGCCCCGGTCGCCAAGGTGCTGGCCGAGAGCGTCGGCATCAAGCAGGCGCTGATGACCACCATCCACGCCTACACCAACGACCAGGTCACCGTCGACGTCCGCCACAAGGACCTGCGCCGCGCCCGCGCCGCTGCCGCCAACATCATCCCGACCAAGACCGGTGCCGCCAAGGCCGTCGGCCTGGTGCTGCCGCAACTGGCCGGCAAGTTCGACGGCTTCTCGCTGCGCGTGCCGACCATCAACGTCTCGCTGGTCGACCTGACCTTTACCGCCGAGCGCGAAACCAGCAAGGAAGAAATCAACGCCTTGATGACCGCCGCTGCCAACGGCCCGCTGAAGGGTGTGATGGCCGTCAACAACGAGCCGCTGGTCTCCTCCGACTTCAACCACACCACCGTGTCCTCCACCTTCGACGCGACGCAAACCCGCGTCATCAAGGGCGCCGACGGTTCCGTGCTGGTCAAGGTGCTGGCTTGGTACGACAACGAGTGGGGCTACTCCTGCCGCATGCTGGACGCCGCTCGCGCCTGGATGGCCACCAAGTAAGCAAAAATAAGCAGTACCCCTCGCCCCGCACTTGCGGGGCGAGTCGTTTCAAGCTGGAGAAATTCAAAGTAGCCCACTGCCCAGCGGGAGTTCGAGATCAACCGCAGTTTCGCCCGCCGCGCCGTTGCCGCCGGGAGCGAAGCCGCCCAGAAGGAGCCGGCCCCGGCCGCCACGTCAGTTGCTGAAGCCCAAACGACTTGCCATCAACGGATACGGCCGCATCGGCCGCTGTTTCCTGCGCGCGCTGCTCGAATCCCCGGTCGCGCACAACCTGCAGGTCGTTGCCATCAACGAGCCGGCCAATCTGGAAAGCATGGCCTACCTGACCCGCTACGATTCGACGCACGGCCGCTTCCCCGGCCTGGTCGAAGCGGTGGACGGCCAGCTGTTGATCGACAACCGCGCCATCCGGGTCAGCCATGCGCGCACGCCGGAAGAGGTGCGCTGGGGCGACATCGACCTGATCGTTGAGTGTTCCGGCGCCTATGGCCGGCGCAGCGAACTGAGCCGCTTTCTCGACGCCGGCTGCCCGCGCCTGCTGCTGTCACACCCCGGCGCCAGCGCCGACGACGTGGACGCCACCATCATCGCCGGCATCAACCAGGACAGCCTGAACGGCAACGAGCGTCTGGTCTCCGCCGCTTCCTGTACGACCAACGCCATCGTCCCGCTGCTCGACCTGCTCGACCGCGAGGTCGGCATCGAGCAGGCCCTGCTCAGCACCCTGCATTCGGTGATGAACGATCAGCCGCTGATCGACGGTTACCACCACGACGACCTGCGCCGCACCCGCTCCGCCATGCAGTCCATCATCCCGGTGTCGACCGGGCTGGCCCGCGGCGTCGAGCGCCTGCTGCCACAACTGGCCGGCCGGGTACAGGCCAAGGCCATCCGCGTACCGACCACCAATGTCTCGGCCATCGACCTGACCCTCAGCACCCAGCGCCCGGTCTCGGCGCACAGCATCAACGCCCTGCTCGCCAACGCGGCGCGCGGCCCGCTCAAGCAGTTCGTCGCCTATTCGGAGGCGGCGCACGCTTCGATCGATTTCAACCACGACCCGCATTCGGCCATCGTCGACGGCAGCCAGACGCGCACCGCCGGCACCCACCTGGTCAACCTCTTCGTCTGGTTCGACAACGAATGGGGCTTCGCCAACCGCATGCTCGAAGTGGCCGACCACTGGTCGCACCACTGGCCCACGAATCCAACCTAACCAAAACTCAGGAGATAACCCATGAACGTCATCAAGCTGACCGACCTCGATGTTTCCGGCAAGCGCGTCTTCATCCGCGCCGACCTCAACGTGCCGCAGGACGAAGCCGGCAACATCACCGAGGACACCCGCATCCGCGCCTCGCTGGCCTCGATCAAGTACTGCCTGGAAAAAGGCGCCGCCGTGATGGTTACCTCCCACCTCGGCCGTCCGACCGAAGGCGAGATGACGCCGGAAGATTCGCTGATGCCGGTCGCCGTGCGCCTGGGCCAGATGCTGCACACCTCGGTGCGGCTGATCGCCGACTGGGTCGATGGCGGTTTCGAGGTCAAGCCGGGCGAAGTCGTCCTGCTCGAGAACTGCCGCGTCAACAAGGGCGAAAAGAAGAACAACGACGACCTGGCCCAGAAGATGGCCAAGCTGTGCGACGTCTACGTCAACGACGCCTTCGGCACCGCCCACCGCGCCGAAGCCACCACCCACGGCATCGCCAAGTACGCCCCGGTCGCCTGCGCCGGCATCCTGATGGGCGCCGAAATCGACGCGCTGGGCAAGGCCCTGCACAACCCGAAGCGGCCGCTAGTCGCCATCGTCGGCGGCTCCAAGGTGTCCAGCAAGCTGACCATCCTCAAGTCGCTGGCCGACAAGGTCGACCAGCTGATCGTCGGCGGCGGCATCGCCAACACCTTCCTGCTTGCCGACGGCAAGCGCATCGGCCAGTCGCTGGCCGAGCCAGATCTGGTCAAGGAAGCCCACACCATCATGGACATCATGAAGCAGCGCGGCGCCGACGTGCCGCTGCCGACCGACGTCGTCGTCGCCGACGAAGTGTCGGCCCTGGCCCGCGCCAACAAGATCTCGGTCGATGACGTGCATGCCAACGACCGCATCCTCGACGTCGGCCCGAAGACCGCTGCCAAGCTGGCCGAAATCATCGCCAACGCCGGCACCATCGTCTGGAACGGCCCGGTCGGCGTTTTCGAACTGCCCCAGTTCGCCGGCGGCACCAAGATGATGGCCTCCGCCATCGCCCACTCCGAGGCCTTCTCCATCGCCGGCGGCGGCGACACCTTGGCCGCCATCGCCAAGTTCCACATCGCCGAAGATGTCGGCTACATCTCGACCGGCGGCGGCGCCTTCCTGGAATTCCTCGAAGGCAAGACCCTGCCGGCCATCGCCGTACTCGAAGAGCGAGCCGCCAAGTAAGCAATACCCTGCCGTCGGTCTCGCCCCGAGACCGACGGTGCTGCACCCACAAAACATACAGGAAGAGACATGTCCCGCCATACCAAAATCGTCGCCACGCTGGGCCCCGCCTCGTCGGCGCCGGAAGTCCTCGAACGCATGGTGCAGGCCGGCATCGACGTCGTGCGCATGAATTTCTCGCACGGCACGGCCGAGGACCACAAGGCGCGCGCCGACGGCATCCGCGCTGCCGCCACCAAATTCGGGCGCACCGTTGGCATTCTCGGCGACCTGCAGGGGCCGAAGATCCGCGTCGGCAAGTTCGACGGCAACAAGATCACGCTGGCCGTCGGCGACAACTTCATCCTCGACGCTGCCTGCATGCTCGGCAACCAGGAACGCGTCGGCCTCGACTACAAGGACTTGCCCAAGGACGTCGTCACTGGTGACATCCTGCTTCTCGACGACGGTCGCCTGAAGCTGGAAGTGTTGAGTGTTCGTGGCCAGGAAATCCACACCCGGGTACTGGTCGGTGGCGAGCTGTCAAACAACAAGGGCATCAACCGCCAGGGTGGCGGCCTGACCGCACCGGCGCTGACCGCCAAGGACATGGACGACATCAAGACGGCGGCGCAGATCGGCGTCGATTTCGTTGCCGTGTCCTTCCCGAAGAGCGCCGCCGACATGTACATGGCGCGCCAGCTGTTGCGTGCCGCCGGCAGCAATGCCGTGCTGATCGCCAAGATCGAGCGCGTCGAGGCCGTAGCCAACCTAGAGGAAATCCTCGACGCCTCGGACGGCGTGATGGTCGCCCGCGGCGACCTCGCCGTCGAAGTCGGCGACGCGTCGGTGCCGGCCCTGCAGAAGAAGATGATCCGTCTGGCCCGTGACCGCAACAAACTAACCATCACCGCGACGCAGATGATGGAGTCCATGATCCATTCCCCGGTCCCCACCCGCGCCGAAGTCTCCGACGTCGCCAATGCCGTGCTCGACGGCACCGATGCGGTCATGCTGTCGGCCGAAACGGCGGCCGGCAAGTACCCGGTCGAGGTCGTCGAATCGATGGCACGTATCTGCGTCGAGGCCGAGCGCTCGGCCGAAGTCACCCTCGACCGCGAATTCCTCGACCGGGTGTTCACCCGCATCGACCAGTCGATCGCCATGGCGGCGATCTGGACGGCACACCACCTCAAGGTCAAGGCTATCGCCGCCCTGACCCAGTCCGGGTCGACCGCGCTGTGGATGAGCCGCATCAATTGCGGCGTGCCGATCTACGCGCTGACTCCGGATGCCGATGCGGTAGCGCGCATGGCCCTCTATCGCGAGGTCTACCCGCTGCAGATGACGCAGCAGCACAGCGACCGCGACCGGCTGCTGGCAGAGGCGGAACAGCTGCTGATCGACCGCGGCGTCGTCGAAAAGGGCGACCTGATCGTGCTCACCATCGGCGAGCCGATCGGCACTGCCGGCGGCACCAACACGCTGAAGATCGTCCGGGTCGGCGAGCACCAAATCCTTTAAAATAGAATAATCAGCTAAACACGTTACCGAACAGGAGTTCCCCATGCCGCTCGTCTCCATGCGCCAACTGCTCGACCACGCCGCCGAAAACGGCTACGGTCTGCCCGCTTTCAACGTCAACAACATGGAACAGGTCTGGGCCATCATGGAAGCGGCCAGCCAGGTCGACGCTCCGGTCATCATGCAGGCCTCGGCCGGCGCCCGCAAATACGCCGGCGAGCCCTTCCTGCGCCACCAGATCCTGGCCGCCCTCGAAGCCTACCCCAACATCCCCATCGTCATGCACCAGGACCACGGCCAGAGCCCGGCGGTGTGCATGGCCGCCATCCGTTCCGGCTTCACCTCGGTGATGATGGACGGCTCGCTGCAGGCCGACGGCAAGAGCGTCGCCAGCTACGAATACAACGTCGAAGTGACCCGCAAGGTGGTCGAATTCGCCCACGCTATCGGCGTTTCGGTCGAAGGCGAACTGGGTGTGCTCGGCTCGCTGGAAACGATGAAGGCCGACAAGGAAGACGGCCACGGCGCCGAAGGCCACATGACCCGCGAAGACCTGCTCACCGACGTCGAGCAGGCCGCCGATTTCGTCAAGCAGACCAACTGCGACGCGCTGGCCATCGCCATCGGCACCAGCCACGGCGCCTACAAGTTCACCAAGAAGCCGACCGGCGACATCCTGGCCATCGACCGCATCGCCGAAATCCACGCCCGCATCCCGAACACCCACCTGGTCATGCACGGCTCGTCGTCGGTGCCGCAGGAACTGCTGGCCGAAATCCGCGAATTCGGCGGCGACATGAAGGAAACCTACGGCGTACCGGTCGAGGAAATCGTCAAGGGCATCAAGCACGGCGTGCGCAAGGTCAATATCGACACCGACATCCGTCTCGCCATGACCGGCGCCGTCCGCCGCTACCTGGCCGAGCATCCGGACAAGTTCGACCCGCGCGACTACCTGAAGCCGGCCCGCGAAGCCGCCAAGAAAATCTGCCTGGCCCGCTTCGAAGCCTTCGGTACCGCCGGCCAGGCCAGCAAGATCAAGGCCGTCGCCCTCGACAAGATGGCCGAGCGTTACGCCAAGGGCGAACTGAACCAGATCGTTCGCTGAACGACCTTGAAGCATCCCCGAAAAGGCCGCGCCACGCGGCCTTTTTCTCGCCCCGGATTCGCTCGCCACGATGCTTGAGCGCTTCGTCGCCCCCCCCCGCTGGCTAGCCATCGCCCTCTTTGCAGGCGGGCTGGTCGCGGCCGGCTGGCGCATTCCCGCCGCACCGCCCCCGGTGCCGGAAGCCGTTCCCCCCCTACAGTTGGCTGCCGACGAATTGCCGCCGGCCGCCCGCAATTCGCCGCACCGCGCCAGCCTGACCCGCCTGGCCGATGGTCGGCCGGCCGTGGCCTGGCTGGGCAATGGCGACGCCGAAAGCGCCGCCATCTGGCTCGCCATCCGCGACGGCAAGGGCTGGCGCGAAATCGGCCGCATCGCCAGCCGGGAGAGCACGGCGGCGGCCGCCTTCATGCACGCCCAAGGGGTGGGCCACCCCATCCTGTGGGCCGAGGGCGGCTGGCTGCACCTGTGGTACGAGGCCTATCCACTGCGTCGCGGGACGGGAGCGTCGATCATGCACAGTATGTCGACCGACGGCGGGCGCAACTGGAGCCGGACCGAACGCCTGGAAAGCGGCCCCTTCGGCGGCTTCGGCCCTAACCTCGGTCTAGTACCGAAACCGCTGGCTGATGGCGGCCTGCTGCTGCCCCTGGCTCCGGAAGGCTCCTGGCTGCGCTTGGCGGCGACCGGGCAGGTCATTGAAAAACTGCAGTTGCCGATGGCGGCAGCGCCGCCGGAAGCGGCCCGGCCATGAGCATCGAAGCCGCCTACGGCCTGCTCGCGCATGCCCTGGTCTTCGGCGCGCTGACCGCGCTGCTGCCGTTCGGGATGTTCCGCGCCCGCGTCGCACTGGCCGCCACGGCGCTGTCGCTGATGATCGGCATCGCCCCGCTCATGCTGGCCTTCTTCGGACCGCCGTCGACGACGCTGCTCTGCCTGGCCGTGCTGCAGTTGAGCGGAGCGCCAATATCGCCGCTGAGTCGCTGGCCGGCCGCCGCCGTACCGGGTACGGCAGTCGGCCTCTATCTGTCCGCGGCCGGCTGGCTGCCCGGCGACATGTACGCCCTTGGCTACCAGCCCTGGCCCTTGCTGGCTGCGTTGCTGGCCATCGGAGTAGCCCTGTGCTGGAAAAACCAGACGACCTGGCTGCTGATCCTCGCCATAGCCCTGCTGGCCTATGCCGGCGGCCTGTTCGCCAACCTGTGGCAGGCGCTGCTCGATCCGCTGCTGGTCCTGCTCGCCCTGGCCGTCGTGCTGCGCCAGGGGGCCGTCCGCTTTATCGCGTCAAGGAATCGGTGATCAGGCGGCGGATGCTGCCAGCCTCGAACGGTTTGTCGCAGATGGCGGAAACGCCGGCCCGCTCGACGGCGGCGAGGCGCCCCATGTTCTGTTCGCTGGTCACCATCAGGATCGGCACGTCTGCCTGCCAGCTCTGGGTGCGGATGTATTCGACCAGCTCGCGGCCATCCATTTCCGGCATGTTGTAATCGGTGATGACCAGATCGACCATGGCCTGTTCAAGCAGGCTGACCGCCTCCTTGCCGTCGGCCGCCTCGGTAATGCGCTCGATACCGAGTTCGGTAAGCAGGCGGTGCAGGTGGCGGCGCGAGGCCAGGCTGTCATCGACAATCAGCACGCGCAGGTTCTCGATTTCGGCAACATCGATGTCCTGCGGCGGATTCAGGTAATCGGCAGCAGCATAGAGGGCGCGCGACAGCTGTTGCTCGTTGAACGGCTTGGCGACGATGCTGCAGGCGCCGGATTGGCGCACCGGTTCGAGCACCTGCGGCCGGGTTTCGCTGGAGACCAGAATGAATGGCACGGATTCCAGTTCCGCTTCAGCGCGCATGGCGGCCACCAACTCGGTACCAGGCAGATCGGGCAGATACAGGCTGCTGATCACCACCATGTTGTCGTACTGAGCCCGTAGCGCCGCCAGCGCCGCTTTCGCCGTATCGACCACGGTCACCTTCCCTACCCCCTGATGTTCCAGCATGCGCTGTACCAGATGCGCCTGCATGGACGACGGTTCGACCAGCAAAACCGACAGGTCGGCCAGGGAGGTAGTCAGGGACATGCATCACTCCGAAACGAAGGGGAATGATTGCACTATAGCAGTGCGCCGGCGCTTTGAAAGCACCGGCGCAGCGGGTGGTCAGCCGCGCAGGCGGGCGGCCAGGCGAGCGACGCGCTGACCGTAGGCCTTGGCGGTATCGAGATCGCCCTGCGGGATTTCCTCGACGCCGGCGTCGGACGGCGAACGGACCAGCAGGCCGACCGAGCCGCCGAGATGGTTGCTGTCGTTATGCGTGGCGGCCTTGGTGTTGGCCGGCAGCATGCCGAGGCTGACCCAGATGCCGCCGTGCTGCGAGGCCAGGGTCTGCAACTGGATCATCGCCGTGCCCTTGTCGCCGACCGGGCTGGCGCTGTTGGTGAAACCGCCGAACACCTTGTCCTGCCAGGCGCGGCCATACCAGTTCTTGGACGAGGCATCGGCGAATTTCTTGAACTGCCAGCTCGGGCCGCCCATGTAGGTCGGCGTGCCGAAAATGATGGCGTCAGCGGCATTCAGCTTGTCCCAGCCGCCTTCCGGCAGATTGCCTTCGGCGTCGATGGCGACGAGTTCGGCTTCGGCACCGTCGGCCACGTGCTGGGCGACGCGCTCGGTGTGGCCATAACCGGAGTGATAAACGACGACTGTCTTGCTCATGCTGTTTTCCTTTCGGGAATTAAAATTTCTTAGTGAGTCGGGGGCAAATCGAAAAGCAGAATCTCGGCCTCGTCGTCGGCGGCGAAGTGCAGCTCAGTTTCCTCGCCGATCTTGGCGCCGTCGCCGGCGGCCAGCGCGATGCCGTTCAACGCCAGATGGCCGCGCACGACATGCACATAGCCCAGGCGGCCCGCGGCCAGCGCATAGCCGAGCGCCTCGCCGGGCGACAGGACGGTGGCCGACAGGCGTGCATCCTGGCCGATGGTGGCGCTGCCGTCGGCGCCATCCGGCGAGGCGACCAGCCGCCAGCGGCCGCGCATGGCGTCGACCGGCAGCGCCTGCTGCTCGTAGCTGGCCGGCGTGCCATGCACCGCCGGTTCGATCCAGATCTGCAACAGATGGACTTCCTCGTCCGCCGATGGATTGAACTCGCTATGCAGGATTCCCTTGCCGGCCGTCATGCGCTGCACTTCGCCGCGCCGGATGACGCCGCCGTTACCCAGGCTGTCCTGGTGCTCCAGCGCGCCGGACAAGATGTAGGTAACGATTTCCATGTCGCGATGACCATGCCGGCCGAAGCCGGTGCCCGGCGCGACGCGGTCCTCGTTGATGACACGCAGCGCGCCCCAGCCCATCTCGGCCGGGTCGTAATAGTCGGCGAAGGAAAAGCTGTGCTTGGCCCGCAGCCAGCCATGGTCGGCGTAGCCACGTTGCCCGGAAGGCCGCACGGTAATCATCGTATTTCCTTTGTGAATTAATCGTATAGCTTTGTTTCAATAATAGGCCTAGAGTTCGTGTCTAAATGACGAATAGTTTTAGACATATCGTTCAATAAATTTCACATGAAAATTTCCTTTGAATTGCTACAGATACTCGATGCCATCGAGCGCCACGGCAGCTTCACCGCGGCAGCGGCCGCCCTGCACCGCGTCCCGTCGGCCCTGTCGCACGCCGTCGCCAAGCTGGAGGACGACCTCGGCGTCACACTGTTCCAGCGCGAGGGACGGCGCGCCACGCTCAATGTCGCCGGCCTGACCCTGCTCGAGGACGGCCGCCACCTGCTGCGCGCCGCCAGCGATCTCGAGCGCCGCGTGCAGCGTATCGCCGACGGCTGGGAGGCCGAACTGCGCATCGCGCTCGACGCCATCATTCCGGCCGAACGGCTGTTTCCCCTGCTGCAGGACTTCTACGCTGCCGGCCACCCGACGCAGATCCGGATTGCCGGCGAAGTGCTCGGCGGCACCTGGGATGCCCTGGCCACCGGCCGCGCCGACCTTGCCATCGGCGCCCCCGGCGACGTGCCGGCGCGCAGCGGCATCGCCAGCCGGCCGCTGGGCACGCGCAGCGATTTCGTCTTCGCCATCGCCCCCGACCACCCGCTCGCCGCCTGGCCCGGCCCCATTCCGGGCAGCGAACTGATGCGCCACCGCGCCATCGTCGTCGCCGACACCTCACAGGAGCTTGCCGCCCGCACCGTCGGCCTGATCGAAGGCCAGGACATCCTGCGCGTCCCCGACATCCGGGCCAAGGCGAGCGCCCAGGTCGCCGGCCTGGGCATCGGCCACCTGCCCCGCTGGCTGGCCGACCCGGAAATCGCCGCCGGCCGGCTGGTCGAAAAAACGCTGACCGAGCCACGCCAGGAATTCCCGATCAATATCGCCTGGCGCAGCCGCCACGTCGGGCAGGCGCTTAGCTGGTTCCTTGAGCGGCTGGCCGAGCGGACGGTCATCCAGGCTCTGATGGACGGCCTGTAAAACAATGACAGCGACAACCACAACGCCCCATTTCGGTGCTAAGGTTCGCTCGTCACCAAGAAAAAGCACAACAGTGAAAAATGGGGATAAGCGCAATTTCCGGTGAACCGCAGGCCAGCCGAGGACCGGGCCGCAGCTTCCTGCAAAAAAACGGTGCCTGGCTGCTCTGTGTCGCCATCCTGCTGGCAACGGCGGTGCTGTGCGCTATCGTTTATCAGAACACCGCACAGCAGGCCCAGCAGCGCTTCCTGTACCGGGCCGACCAGGAAAGGTCGCGCATCCTGTCCCGCATGGACGCACATGCCCAGGTCCTGCGCGGCGCCGCCGCCTTCGTCGAGGCGAGCGACGAGGTCAGCCGCGCCGAATGGCAGAACTACGTCAGCAACCTGCACCTGGAGCGGACCCTGCCCGGTATCCAGGCGACCGGGTTCATCCGGATGGTGGGAGCAGGGGACAAGGCGGCGCACGAAAAGGCGATGCGCGCGCAGGGCCTGGCCGGCTACACCATTTATCCGGAAGGCCAGCGCGACCAGTACGCCAGCGTGACCTACCTGGAGCCGCCGACCGGCCGCAACAGCACGGCTTTCGGCTACGACGGCTATGCCGAACCGATACGCCGCCTGGCTATCGAACGCGCCCGCGACAGCGGCGAAACTTCGCTCACCGCCAAAATCACCCTGGTTCAGGAAACCGAGCACGACGTCCAGCCCGGCTTCCTGATCTATGTCCCGATCTACCGCAGCGGCATGCCGCGCGACAATTTCACGCAACGCCGGGCGGCATTGCTCGGCTTCGCCTTCAGCGCCTTCCGCACCCATGACCTGTTGCGCAGCGTCATCACCGCCGACAACAAGGACGTCGAACTGCGCCTCTACGATGGTGCCGCCACACCCGAGAACCTGATTTTCGACTCACACCCCGGCCACGAAAAGCACGGTGGCCGCTACCAGGCCGAACTACCGATCGATTTCGGCGGCCACCAGTGGATCGCCCGTTTCAGCAGCCGCCCCGAACTGGAAACCGTCACTGCCACCGGACTGCCGGACAGCATTGCGACCAGTGGCGTGCTGATGGCCCTGATTGCCTATCTTTGGCAAATCCGCAACCAGCGCTTCGGGCTGCGCCTGTCGGCCTACGCCGATCGCCTCGCCGACAACGAGGAACGCTTGCGCACCCTGATCAACACGATGCCCGACATGGTCTGCCTGAAAGACAGCGAGAACCGCCTGATCGAGGCCAACAGCGTCTTCCTGCGCGAGCTGGGCCTGAGCGGCGTCAACTATCGCGGCAAGAACGGGCCGGAACTGGCGGCCGCCGCCGGCCTCGATTACGCCAGGCTGGCCGACATCGAGAATTCGGACAACGACGTCTGGGAGCAGGGCGAACGCCTGCACGACGAGCTGATCGTGCGCCACCCGGACGACAGCGAGCGGGTTTTCGAAATCGCCAAGGTGCCGCTGTTCGCCCCGGACGGCCGGCGCCAGGCGCTGGTCATGGTCGGCCGCGACATCACCGAACGGGTCGCCACCGAAAAGGCGCTGCGCGCCGCCGAACACAAGTTCCGCGGCCTGGTCGAGCAGTCGCTGGCTGGGGTATACATCATCCAGCACGGCCTTTTCCGCTACGTCAATCCGCAATTCGCCCGGATTTTCGGCTACGCCGCCCCCGAGGACATCATCGACCAGGTCGCCGTCTTCGAACTCGTCGCCCTGACCGACCGCGAACGGGTGGCCGACAACATTCGGCGCCGGGCCGAAGGGTTGGTCGAATCCATGCACTACGGCTTTACCGGACTGCGCCGCGACGGCCGGCCGATCGAGGTCGAAGTTTTCGGCACCGGCGTCGATTACGAGGACAAACCGGCGGTCATCGGCATCATCCTCGACATTTCCGAGCGCAAGCGCGCCGAAGCCGAACTCAAGCGCCACCGCGAGCACCTCGAAGAGGAAGTCGCCGCCCGCACCGCCGACCTGCTGCTGGCCAAGGAGGCGGCCGAGGCGGCCAATCGGGCCAAGACGACCTTCCTGGCCAATATGAGCCACGAGTTGCGCACGCCGATGAATGCCATCATCGGCATGACCTATCTGCTGACCCAGCGCAGCAATGATCCCTGGCAACGCGACAAGCTGATCAAGGTCGATCGCGCTGCCGACCACCTGCTGCGGCTGCTCAACAACATCCTCGACCTGTCCAAGATCGAAGCCGACCGCCTGACCCTGGAACACGTTCCGCTGCGCATCGACGACGTCGTCGCCAATGTCGAATCGCTGATCGGCGAGCGCATACAGGCCAAGGGGCTGACCCTGCGCAAGGACATCAGCCCGCAGCTGAGCCAGATGCGGCTGCTTGGCGACCCGCTGCGCCTGCGCCAGATCCTGCTCAACCTGGTCGACAATGCGCTGAAATTCACCGACCACGGCAGCATCTCGCTGCGCGCCGGCGTCATCGCCGAAACACCGACCGCTATCACGCTCAGCATCGCCATTCAGGACACCGGCCGGGGTATCCCGCCGGAAGCGCAGCAGCGCATCTTTTCACCCTTCGAGCAAGCCGACGGCTCGACCACCCGCGAGCACGGCGGTACCGGCCTCGGCCTCGCCATCGTCCGCCAGCTGACGCAGATGATGCAGGGCGACATCCAGATCAGCGGCACGCCGGGAACCGGCAGCACCTTCACGCTGACCGTTCGCCTGGACAAGCTCGCCGCCGACCAGCAAGACGCGTACAGCGCGCCGGATGTAGCGTGGACCGCCCCGACCTTCCCGCTCGGCAACAAACGCCTGCTGGTCGCCGAAGACGACCCGATCAACCGCGAGGTCGCCCTCGACCTGCTGTCCGATTATCCGGAGCTGAAGGTGGACGTTGCCGAGAATGGCGCGCAGGCCCTCGAACTGGCCGGCGCCGGCCCCTACGACCTGATCCTGATGGACATGCAGATGCCGGTCCTCGACGGCCTGTCCGCCACCCGCGCCATCCGCCTGTTGCCCGGCCATGCCCGGACGCCGATCGTGGCGATGACCGCCAATGCCTTCGCCGACGACCGGGCGCGCTGCATCGAGGCCGGCATGTCGGATTTCATTGCCAAGCCGGTCGCCCCTCGGCTGCTCTTCACCAAGCTGGCGCACTGGCTGAGCGCAGCGCCTCAAGCCTGAAACCGGCGGCACAGCCCGCCCGGAAGGTCAGGCGTGCCCCACCTCCGCCCAGTCGATGATGGCCTGCCACTGTTCCAGGTCGCGTTCGGCCCGCGAGCGCGGCAGATCGAACAGGGTCATGCCGGCGGCGGTGGCCTGGACATAGACCTGGGTGTCGCGCAGGTAGGCGAGCACTGGCAGCTCGAAGGTGGCGAAAAAGCGCTCCAGCTCGCCGGCGGCGCGAGTCCGGGCATCGACCCGCATGCCGATCACCGCGACATCGGCCTTGCCCTTGCGCACGGCCTTCTCGGAAAGCAGTTCGCTGAGGAAATGGCGGGTCGCCAGCATGTCGAACAGCGACGGCTGCACCGGCACGATGACCCGCGAGGACAGTTTCAACACCCGTTCCAGCATCTTGCCGTGCAGGCCGGCCGGGGTGTCGAGCACGACGTGGCTGGTCCCCTTGGGCGGCCGGGCGATGTTGTCGTGGCCGATTTCCCAGGTGTCGATGGTCGGCAATTCGAACGGCCGGATGCCCAGCCATTCGCGCGACGACTGTTGGCGGTCGATGTCGCCGAGCATGACCTCGTTGCCGCGGTTGGCGAAATAGCCGGCCAGATTGGTGGCCAGCGTACTCTTGCCGGACCCACCCTTGGGGTTGGCCACGAGAAAGGCTTTCATTTCTGTGCTTCCCTTTTGTCGAGAATGCCGCGCACCAGATTGACGTGTTCGCGCAGGGTGTAGACGAGATCGGTAAAGCCGAGCGGCACCCGCAGGGCCACCGCCTCCGCGTCGAGCGCATCGAGCCGGTTGCGGTAATCGTCCAGGCGGGCCGGGTCGAAATGATGGGTCAGGTCGTCTTCGAGGAATTTCAGTTCGCCATAGCAGCGGAACACCTTGGAGCGAACCCGCCAGGTGTAGATCGCCGGCGCCACCTTGAGCAGCGGAATGAGCAGGGCGACGATGGGCACCAGCAACACGATCAGCCGGTCGACCAGCACGGCCAGCCAGAAGGGCAGATAGCGCTGCAGGAAGGGCGGCCCGGACTTGTAGTAGCGCGCAGCTTCGGCCGACAGCGGCAGCATCTGGTCCTTGTAGGCCGGAAACTCGCCGGCGTCCTGGAAGAAGCCGGTCTTCCCATGCACCTCCGCAGCCGCCTGCAGGAGCAGCATCTGCAAGGCCGGATGCAGGTCGTCGCGGATGATCAGGTTGGCGGTCGGGGCCAGCACCTTGATGTCCTGCGGTGGGAAATCGCGGACCAGATCGGCCACGCCGTGCGGGAAAGTCAGCTTGGTCAGGAAGGGGAAGCGCCGCTGGTAGGCGCCGGACTGCTCGAAGCTCATCAGCTTGATGCCCGGCGAGCGCAACAGCACCTGGACTACCGGCGCGTTCTCGGCGGCGATGACGAAAGCGGCGTCGATGCGCCCCTGCTGCAATTCCTCGGCCGCCTTCAGGCCGGACAGCGGTACCAGCTTGTCGCCGGCCGGGATTTCGTTGGCCTGCAGCAGCTGCTGCGCCAGCTGGCGCACGCCCGACCCTTCCTGGCCGATGGCAATGCGCTTGCCGCGCAGGTCGGTCAGCCGGGTCAGGTCATGGTCGCCGCGGTAGAACACCCACACCGGCTCGTAGAACAGGCTGCCCAGTGACAGCAGGCCGGAGTCGTCCTCGGCATCCGGGTCGTCCTTGGGCGGGACGACGCCGCCCTGGACGAAGCCGACCTGCGCCTCGTCCTTTTTCAGACGTTCGATGTTCTCCAGCGAGCCGGCCGAGTCCTTGACCACGAGGGTGATGTCGTTCTTGGCCAGGATGGCCGCGTAGCGCTGGGCGAACTGGTAGTAGGCACCAGCCTGGCCGCCGGTGGTGATGACGATGCGCGTCGGCGGCGCCGGCTGGACGAACTGGAAGGCAATGACGAAGCCGATGCCGACGATCAGGAAAATCCACCAGGCGGTGGCAAACAGGTCGCGCAGCGACAGCAGTCCGGCTCTGATCCGGGCCATCATGGAAGCAGGATGGTGGAACCGGTGGTCTTGCGCGCCTCGAGATCGCGATGGGCCTGGGCAGCGTCCTTCAACGCGTAGCGTTGATTGACCTCGACCGGGACCCGGCCGGAGGTCACCGCTGCGAACAGCTCGTCACCCAGTTCGACCAGATCGGCCCGCTTGGCGGTGTAGTTCATCAGGGTCGGCCGGGTGAGGAACAAGGAACCCTTCTGCGAGAGCAGAATCAGATCGACCGGCGGCACCGGCCCGGACGCGTTGCCGTAGGAAACCATCATGCCCATCGGCCGCAGGCTGTCCAGCGAACCCATGAAGGTGTCCTTGCCGACGCCGTCATAGACCACCGCGACGCCTTCGCCGCCGGTGATGTCGCGCACCCGCTGCGTGAAATTCTCGGTGCTGTAGTTGATCACGTGGTCGCAGCCGTGCGCCCTGGCCAGTTCGGCCTTGGTCGGCGAACCGACGGTGCCGATCACCGTCGCCCCCAGCGCCTTGGCCCACTGGCAGGCAAGCAGGCCGACGCCGCCGGCCGCGGCGTGGATCAGCACGGCATCGCCGGCCTGCACGCGATAGGTCTTGCGCAGCAGGTAGGCGGCCGTCAGCCCCTGCAGCATCATCGCCGCGCCGGTTTCGAAAGCGATGCTGTCCGGCAGGACGAGCAGACGATGGGCCGGGATGTTGCGCACTTCGGCATAAGCGCCGAGCGGGCCGCCGGCATAGGCCACGCGGTCGCCGACCTTGACTTCGCTGACGCCGGCGCCGACCGCTTCAACGATGCCGGCGCCTTCAAGGCCGATGCCGGAAGGCAGCGGTACCGGGTAGAGCCCGGTGCGATGATAGGTGTCGATGTAATTGAGGCCGACAGCATGGTGGCGTACCGTCGCTTCGCCGGGGGCCGGGGCCGGCAGATCGACTTCTTCCCAGGCGAGCACTTCCGGGCCGCCGGTTTGGTTTATGCGGATGGCGTGGGGCATAGCAGTCTCCGTTGATCTTATGGGCGAGATTACGAGGTTATCACCGTGCTGCGCTTCCTTCCACCGTGTGCCAGGCCGGTGGCAATCTCTCAGCCGCCCGACAGCTCGGCCCAGGCGATGCCCAGCCATTCGTGCAGGGCATAGTAGGAATGGTGCAGGGCCGCGGCGCTCGGCAGCAGGCTGTGCATCTCGAAATCGCTGCCGCCCCGGGCGACGAAATGCGCCGGCGCCGGAATGACGGTGAAACCCTGCGCCTCGAACAGCAGGCGGGCCCGCGGCATGTGGAAAGCCTGGGTGACGAGCAGAATGCGCCGCACGCCGTCCTGGCTGAGCAGCTTGGCCGACTGCCGGGCATTGCCGGCCGTATCCTGGCTGTCGTCCTCCTGCCAGCGCACGGCGACGCCGAATTCGCGTTCCAGGATCTCGGCCATCACCGCCGCCTCGGACTGCTCGGCATGCGGTGGGCGCCCTCCGCTGACCAGCACCGGCAGATGGGTGTCGCGCGCCAGTTGCGCACCGCGCCGGATGCGGATCAGGGTGCGGTCAGAGGCCGTTTCGCCGCCGAACTCGGCCGGCGGCCGGATCAGGCCGCTACCCAGCACGACGATGGCCTGCGCCCCGGCAGTATCCGGCGCCCACGCCCCGGCCCGGCTTTCCAGCGTGCCCATCAGCGCCGTGCCGACCGGCGGCAGCGACTGCGCGAACAGCAGGCCGCCGCCGAGCAGCGCCACGCCGTAAGCCCAACGCCGCTTGCGCCGCCAGGCGGCCAGAGCTAGCAGACTGAGGCCGTTGCCGGGCGGCAGCAGGATCGCCACCAGCAGGCTCTTGAGCACGAAGGCGAGCGTCACAGCTTCATCGCCGGGCTGTTGCCGGGCGGCGCTTGCCAGGCCTGCGCGTTGCGTCGTGCATGATCGTCTTTGCTCGTCATCATCCTGCCCCAAGGTTATCACCCACGCCGCATGACGGGCCAGGCCGGACTCCTGAAAATCATGATGCAGGAATGGCGATCCCCCGGTCGTTGCGCCCGGTACGCCGGCCAACAATAAGCCATCGCATCGTCGCCACCGGGAGGAAAACAAGATGCCGAACGAAAATCAGGGCCTGAGCCTAGACGGCCAAGGCAAGCCGCTGTGGCTGTCGCTGGAATTGACCTACCGCTGCCCACTGAAATGCTCGTGGTGCAACAATCCGCTTGATTTCGCCGACTACGGCAGCCAGGAACTGAGCACCGCCGAGTGGAAACAGGTACTCGACGACGCCCGGGCGCTCGGCGCCCTGCAGCTCGGCTTCACCGGCGGCGAGCCGCTGCTCCGCGACGACCTCGAGGAACTGGTCGCCCACGCCGAGCGCATCGGCCTCTATAGCAACCTGATCACCTCCGGTATCGGCCTGAGCGAAGAACGCCTGCTGGCACTCAAGGCGGCCGGCCTCAAGCACATCCAGCTGTCGGTCCAGTCGTCGCAGCCCGGGCTGACCGACGCCCTGGTCGGCGCCCGCGCCCACGCCGGCAAGATGGAAGCCGCCCGCCTGATCAAGAAGCACGGTTTCCCGATGGTGCTCAACGTGCCGGTCTTCAAGCAGAACATCGGCGAGGTCGATGCGATGATCGCCTGGGCGGCCGACCTCGGCATCGAATACATCGAATTCGCCAATATCCAGTATTACAACTGGGCGCTGATGAACCGCGACGAGTTGATGCCGACGCTGGCTCAGGTGCGCGAGGCGGAAGCCGTGGTCAATCGCTGGCGCGACAAGCTAGGCAACAAGACGACCATCTACTTCGTCATCCCCGACTATTACGAGGGCCGCCCCAAGGCCTGCATGAACGGCTGGGGCGCCATCCACCTGACCGTGGCGCCGGACGGCGTGGCCATGCCCTGCCAGGAGGCGCGGGTGATTCCCGGCCTGCAGTTCGAGTCGGTGCGCGACAAGTCGCTGGGCTGGATCTGGCACGAATCGCCGCTGTTCCGCAAATACCGCGGCGTGGACTGGCTGCCCGAGCCGTGCAGTTCGTGCTCGGAAAAGGACAAGGATTTCGGCGGCTGCCGCTGCCAGACCTTCCTGCTCACCGGCGACGCCGGCCACGCCGACCCGGCCTGCAGCCGCTCGCCGCACCACGGTGTGGTGCAGCAGGCGGTCGCCGTGCGCGAACAGGCAGTGCGCTTCCAGAAGCCGCTGATCAAGCGCTCGGCGCAGGCGGTGATCACCGATTTCATGGACGCCTAAACCATGCGCCATCCCTTCGATTCGGCGCTCACCACCCTCGCCCTCGGCCTGCTGCTGACGGCAGCACTGAACCAGTTGCTTCGCGTCTGGATGGGCTAAGGCCATGGACGGCGCCACTTTCGACCTGCTCGCCCGCTGGCTGCATTTCATCGCCGGCATCGTCTGGGTCGGGCACAACTACTCCAGCGTCGTCCAGCGCCCGACCTGGCAGCCGCTCACCGCCGCCGACCTGCGCGATCCGGACAGCCCGCGCCTGCGTGCCGTCATCAACCGCGAGCACGGCACCTTCCGCTGGGCCGCCGTCGTCGCCTGGGGTGCCGGCATCGCCATGCTCGCCCAGCGCGGCTGGCTGCTGCCGGCCTTCACGCTACAGGGCACGCTGGCACCGCTCGGTTTGGGTGCCTGGATCGGTACGCTGATGTTGGCCAACTTGTGGCTGGTCCTCTGGCCGCACCAGCAAAAGGTACTCGGCCTGAAGCCGGCGAGCATAGCCGAACGCCTGCGCTGCTCGCGCATCACCCACCTGTCGTCGCGCACCAACACCATGCTGTCGGTGCCGCTGCTCTTCTTCATGGCCGCCGGCAGCCACGGCGGCCATCTGTTCGCCGGATGAGCGCCTGGAATTTCGCCGCCGGCCCGGCCCGCCTGCCCGATGCCGTGCTGGCCCTGGCCGAACGCAGCCTCTTCGCCCGCGACGCCAGCGGCGCCTGCGTCAGCGAGCAGCCCTTTTCCGGCGCCGCCTGCCGCGCCCTGCGCGCCCATGCCAGCCGGCAACTGGCGGCGCTGATCGATCTGCCGGCGGATTACCGCATCCTATTCCTGGCCGGCGGCGCGATGCAGCAGTTTTCGCTGCTCCCGCTCAACCTGGCGGCGCCCGGGCAGCGCGTCGGCTACGTCGACACCGGTTACTGGGCGGCGCGCGCCGCGCTCGAGGCCACCCTGCACCGCCCGGTGCACACCCTGCCGCCGCCCGGCGACGCGCCGCTCGCCGTGCCGGACGACCTTGCCTACTGCCACCTGACCACCAACGAAACGGCAGACGGCCTGGCCTGGCCGGAACTGCCGGCCCCGCCGCCGGGCGTGCCGCTGGTCGCCGACGCTACCGCCGATTTCCTGTGCCGGCCGCTCGACATCAGCCGCTTCGGCCTGCTCTACGCCAGCGCGCAAAAGAACATCGGCGTCGCCGGACTGACCGTCGTCATCGTCCGCCAGGACCTGCTGGCGCGTAGCCCGGCCAGCCTGCCGGCGCTGTGGTCCTATGCCCGACAGGCCGAGGCGGACAGCTGCGTCAACACCCCGCCCGTCCTCGCCCTGCAACTCGCCGCCCTGGTCTTCGACTGGGTGGCCGAACAGGGCGGCCTGCCGGCCATGGCCGCCGCCAACCGGCGCAAGGCGGCCCTGCTCTACGCCGCCATCGAGCGCAGCCACGGTTTCTACCGCTGCCCGGCCAGCCCGCCCTGGCGCTCGCCGGTGACGGTGTGCTGGCACTTGCCTGAAGCCGGGCTGGAGGAACGTTTCGTCGCCGAAGCGGTGGCCGCCGGCCTGCACCACCTGGCCGGCCATCCCCGGCGGGGCGGTATCCGGGCCTGCCTGTACAACGCCATGCCGGAAGCCGGGGTCGCCGCCTTGGCCGAGTTCATGGCCGACTTCCAGCGGCGCTTCGGCTGATGCACCGCCCGCCTTGGCTCGGCGGCGTCGGCCTGGCCGGCGGCATCGACAAGACCGGCGAACGGGCCGGCGAACTGCTGGCGGCCGGCTTCGCCAGCGTCGAATTCGGCTCGGTGACCACGCTGCCGCTGCCCGGGATTTCCTGCGGCCTGGCCGCGCTGCTCGCACGGCTGGCGGCAGTCAAAACCCCGCGCGCCGCCATCGGCATCGGCCTCGGCTTGCCTCCCGACCTGCCGGCCGGGCAACTGGCCGAGCAATGGCTGTCCGGCCTGCACCTGCTCGCCGCCAGGCCGGCGGTGGCCGACTACCTGAGCTTCAACCTGAGTGCCGCCGCCAACCGGCGCTTTGTCGAACCGACGCTCTATCCGCAGTTGGCCGAAGCCCTCGCCGCGGTGGCCGAATTCCGGCAGAGTCAGGCCGGCCGGCACCTGCCGCTGCTCGCCGCCAAGCTGTCGGTCGCTGCCGCAGCAGCCCTGTGGGATGAGCTGCGCGCCGCCGGCCTGGCCCAAGTTACCGTCGTGCTGCCTGACGGCGTGCCGCCGGCACAGGCTCTCGCCCCGCTGGCCGGCCGCCACGGCCTGTGGCGGGTGGCCGTCGGCGGCATAGCCAGCGCCGACGAACGCCGGGCCGCCCACTCCGCCGGCGCGGATGGCGTGCAGGTGCATCGCCTGTTCGTGGCGCACGGCGCCGCCTGCCTGATGGCTTTGTCATGAATTTCTGGAGCGCTTTTTGGCGAACAGCACGGTGCCGGAGCCGTGCCGCCCCCGAATAATCGGTAGTGGCGCGGCATGTTGCCGCCCATCAAACTTAGGAGACACATCATGTGGAATACACCGGCTTACTGCGAAATCCGCCTCGGCTTTGAAGTCACCGCCTACGTTTACGTGCGCTAAGACGAACGCGGGGTGACGGCCATGCCGCCGCCCTGCCGATGCACCTCACCTGCCGAGCCGACCATGCCGACCATCCCCGAACGCCCTCGCCTGAATCCGCACTTCGTCTTCCGCTGGGAGCCCAGCCAGAACGCCCACATCCTGCTCTACCCGGAAGGGCTGATCAAATTGAGTCTGGAAGCGGCGGAAATTATCAGCCGCTGCGACGGCGTGCGCACCACGGCGGCCATCATCGCCGAACTCGACGCCGCTTTCCCCGGCCACGCCGAGGCCATCGCCGCCGACACCCACGCCTTCATCGCCACGGCCGGCGACAAGGGCTGGCTGCGCGAGGCCTGAGACTGCCGGTTCCGCCAATCAACGCGCCCTCCAGGCTTTAACCGCTGCCGGCCACCAGCCGCAAGGCTACGGCCGGGGCGTGACGCTCACACCGGCGTCAGCTTGGCGTATTCGAGGGCCAGCCACTTCATGCCGCTGCCGCCGAAATTGACCTGCACCCGAGCATCGGCACCGCGCCCTTCGGTGGACACGATGACGCCGATACCGAATTTGGCGTGCTCGACGGTCTGCCCGATACGCAGGCCACCGCTGGCCGGCGGCTCGGCGTAACCGCCGCCGAAGGCGCTGAACGAGGGCACCGCCGAGGTCGCTTCGGCCTTCTTGTTCAGCTTGCGCATCAGGTTTTCCGGGATTTCGTCGAGGAAGCTCGACGGCATGCAATAGCGCGTCTGGCCATGCAGCATGCGGGTCTGCGCGCAGGACACGTAGAGCCGCTGGCGCGCCCGGGTCACCGCCACGTACATCAGCCGGCGCTCTTCCTCCAGGCCGTCTTTGCCCTCGTTGACCGAGTTTTCGTGCGGGAACAGGCCCTGCTCAAGGCCGGTAATGAAGACCACGTCGAATTCCAGACCCTTGGCGGCATGCACCGACATCAGCTGCACCGCCTCCTGCCCTTCGCCGGCTTGGTGCTCGCCGGCCTCCAGCGAGGCCAGGGTCAGGAAGGAGACCAGCGCACCGCCCTCGCCGATGGCGCCTTCGTCGTCGATGAAGGTGGCGGCGGCGTTGATCAGTTCGTCCAAGTTCTCCAGCCGGTCCTGGCCTTCCTTCTCGGTGCGGTAATGCTGGGCCAGGCCACTCTTCTCGATGACGTGCTCGACCATCTCGGGCAACGGCAGGCCCTCGGTCTCCTGGCGCAGGCTTTCGATCAGCCGGATGAAGGCGCCGACCGTCTGGCCGGCCTTGCCGGTCAGCGAGGCAGCGGCGTTGTACAGGCTGGAATTCATCTGGTGCGCGGTGGCCTGCAGGTTTTCCAGCGAGCGAGCGCCGATGCCGCGGGTCGGGAAATTGACGACGCGCAGGAAGGCGGTATCGTCGTCCGGATTGCCCAACAGGCGCAGGTAGGCCAGGGCATGCTTGATTTCCTGGCGTTCGAAGAAGCGCAGGCCGCCATAAACCTTGTACGGCACGTTCTTGGTGAACAACTCGTTTTCGAGCACCCGCGACTGGGCGTTGGAGCGGTAGAGCAGCGCAATCTGGGTCGGCACCACGCCGTCGCGCACCAGTTCGCGGATTTCCTCGACCACGAAACGCGCTTCGTCGAGGTCGGAATAGGCCTCGAAGGCGCGGATCGGCTCGCCTTCGCCGGCGTCGGTCCACAGGTTCTTGCCCAGACGTTCGCGGTTGTTCTTGATGATGGCGTTGGCGGCGGCCAGGATGTTGCCTTGCGAACGGTAGTTCTGTTCCAGCCGGATGATGTTCTGGGCCGCGTAGTCGCGCTCGAAATCGCGCATGTTGCCGACTTCGGCGCCGCGGAAGCGGTAGATCGACTGGTCGTCGTCGCCCACGGCGAAGACATTCGCCCCACCACCGGCCAACAGCTTCAGCCATGCGTACTGCAGCACGTTGGTATCCTGGAATTCGTCGACCAGGATGTGCCGGAAGCGCTGCTGGTAATGGGCGCGCAAAGGCTCGTTGCGCTGCAGCAATTCATAGCAGCGCAGGAGCAGTTCGGCGAAGTCCACCACCCCCTCGCGATTGCACTGCGCCTCGTACTCAGCATAGATTTCGACGCGCTTTTGGGTGTAGTTGTCGTACACCTCGGCCTGCCCGGCGCGCACACCCTGTTCCTTGTGGGCATTGATGAAATGGCACAGCTCGCGCGGCGGGTATTTCTCGTCGTCGATATTCAGGTTTTTCAGCAGGCGCTTGACCATGGCCAACTGGTCGGCCGAGTCGAGAATCTGGAAGGTCTGCGGCAGCCCGGCCTCGCGGTAATGGGCGCGCAACAGGCGGTTGCACAGGCCGTGGAAAGTGCCTATCCACATGCCGCGCACGTTGATCGGCACCAGCGACGACAGGCGCGCCGTCATCTCCTTGGCCGCCTTGTTGGTGAAGGTCACGGCCAGGATGCCGTGCGGTCCGACCTGGCCGGTCGAAATCAGCCAGGCGATACGGGTGGTCAGCACCCGCGTCTTGCCGCTTCCCGCTCCGGCCAGGATCAAACCATGCACCGGCGGCAGGGTCACGGCCTGGAGTTGCGGGGGGTTCAGATTAGCCAGCAGATCGGACATAAAGACACCAAAATTTCATATAAATCAAAAAGATGCATGCCATTGGCAAGAGGTCTGACCAATTCGTTGCGTTTGCGCAACGTCAGCACCAAAAGTTAAACATTTTTTCACAGACAGCCGCCCGGCGCACCCGTATACTTCGGTCAACAAAAAAATATTGCAGTGCACAAAACTTTTAGCCCACAAGGCGCTCTTATTCGATAAGCGGTCACCCCCGCGAAGGAGAACAGCAATGAACAGCATGAACCCACCCAAGATCCTGCCGTGGGTCGCCCGCAAGGCAGGCATCAGCGACGAGCTAGCCCTCAAACTGTGGCGTCGCGCGGTCAGCGAAGCAGAATACCTCACCGGCAAGGCCGAAGGCTCCGAATTCTGGGGTTTGAGCGTCGAACGCTTCCTGGCCATCGTCGAGGACGAAGTCGGCAATGTTCCGTCCTACAACCTGACCCCGGCACCGCAAATGTCGTGGATGTGGCGTCACCAGACCCGCATGTCCATGCTTTCCCTGCTTGCCACCCAGAACGCCTATCGCATTTGGCAGAACACCTGGGACAACATGTGCCACCCGCAAAAAAAGGCTGCCTAAGCTAGCCACCGCGGTGTAGTACGGCTGTTGCGGCGCGTGCAGGCGCCGCAATGGTTTTCTCCGGGTCGTTCCCGGTTGGCCGTTGCCGGAAGCGCAACGTAGTGCCCGTCGGCGACGGGCCAGCATCTTTTATCCCCGAAAAACAGCAAACAGTCGATGCCGGAGCCTAGTTTTGACGGCACCGACAGGCATGCGCTGCAGACGGTATAATTCGCGGTTAATCTCTGATTTCCAGCGAAGAATTCCGCCATGCCCATGCAGGACAAATACTCCCCGGCCGACATCGAGCGCGCCGCCCAGCAACACTGGGACCAGACCGGCGCCGCCCGCGCCGTCGAAGACACCACCAAACCCAAGTACTACTGCCTGTCGATGTTCCCGTACCCATCCGGGAAACTGCACATGGGGCATGTGCGCAACTACACCATCGGCGACGTACTGTCTCGCTTCCACAAGATGCAGGGCTACAACGTGCTGCAACCGATGGGCTGGGACGCCTTCGGCATGCCGGCCGAGAACGCCGCGCTGGCCAATAACGTGGCACCGGCCGGGTGGACCTACTCCAATATCGAATACATGAAGACCCAACTCAAGTCGCTCGGTTTCGCCATCGACTGGAGCCGCGAACTGGCGACCTGCACGCCCGAGTACTACCGCTGGGAGCAGTGGCTGTTCACCCGCCTCTACGAAAAGGGCCTGGTCTACAAGAAGCTCGGCACCGTCAACTGGGACCCGGTCGACCACACCGTGCTCGCCAACGAGCAGGTCATCGATGGCCGCGGCTGGCGCTCCGGCGCGCTGATCGAGAAGCGCGAGATCCCCATGTACTACATGAAGATCACCGCCTACGCCGACGAACTGCTGACCGAACTCGACAACCTGCCGGGCTGGCCCGAGCAGGTGCGGCTGATGCAGAAGAACTGGATCGGCAAGAGCACCGGCGTGCGCTTCGCCTTCCCGCTGGCCGACAACGCCGACGAAAAGCTGTGGGTATTCACCACCCGCGCCGACACCATCATGGGCGTCACCTTCGTCGCCGTCGCTGCCGAGCACCCGCTGGCCACCAAAGCCGCCGCCAACAACCCGGAACTCGCCGCCTTCATCGAGGAATGCAAGAAGGGCGGCGTCGCCGAGGCCGACATCGCGACGATGGAAAAGAAGGGCCTGCCCACCGGCATCTACGTCACCCACCCGCTGACCGGCGATCAAGTCGAAGTCTGGGTCGGCAACTACGTGCTGATGAGCTACGGCGACGGTGCCGTGATGGCCGTACCGGCCCACGACGAGCGCGATTTCGCCTTCGCCAAGAAATACGATCTGCCGATCAAGCAGGTCATCGCCGCCGACGGCGAGACCTTCAGCCTCCACGGCTGGCAGGAGTGGTACGGCGACAAGAGCAAGGGCGTCTGCATCAATTCCGGCAAGTACGACGGCCTGCCCTATGCAGCCGCCGTCGACGCCATCGCCGCCGACCTCGCCGCCAAGAACATCGGCGACAAGAAGGTGCAGTTCCGCCTGCGCGACTGGGGCATTTCCCGCCAGCGCTACTGGGGCTGCCCGATCCCCATCATCCATTGCGCCACCTGCGGCGACGTGCCGGTCCCCGACGAGCAACTGCCCGTCGTGCTGCCCGAGAACGTCGAGATCACCGGTGCCGGCTCGCCTCTGGCCAAGATGCCCGAGTTCTACGAGTGCAAGTGCCCGAAGTGCGGCGGCGACGCCAAGCGCGAAACCGACACCATGGACACCTTCTTCGAGTCGTCCTGGTACTTCCTGCGCTACGCCTGCCCGGATAACGCCAACGCCATGGTCGACGAGCGCGTCGCCTACTGGTGCAAGGGCGGTATCGACCAGTACATCGGCGGCATCGAGCACGCCATCCTGCATTTGCTGTACGCGCGCTTCTTCACCAAGCTGATGCGCGATGTCGGCCTGATCGGCGACCTCGGCGAGCCTTTCGCCAACCTGCTGACCCAGGGCATGGTCGTCGCCCCGACCTTCTACCGCGATCTCGACGGGGGCAAGAAGCAGTGGATCAACCCGGCCGATGTCGATGTCGTCACCGACGAGCGCGGCCGCCCGACCGGTGCCACGCTGAAGGCCGACGGCCTGCCGGTGGTCATCGGCGGCACCGAGAAGATGTCGAAGTCGAAGAACAACGGCGTCGATCCGCAGGCCCTGATCGACCAGTACGGCGCCGACACGGCCCGCCTGTTCATCATGTTCGCTTCGCCGCCCGACCAGTCGCTGGAATGGTCGGATGCTGGCGTCGAAGGTGCTTTCCGCTTCCTGCGCCGCCTGTGGAAGACGACCTACGATCACGCCCAGGCCGGCCTGGTCGCCGCCTGCATCGGCAACGACGGCCTCTCTTCCGCCCAGGCCGACCTGCGCCGCAAGCTGCACCAGACCATGGGCAAGGTCGCCGACGACTACGGCCGCCGCAAGCAGTTCAACACGGCGATCGCCGCGGTCATGGAGCTCCTGAACGCCTTCGACAAGGCCGACCTCAAGGATGCCGCCGGCCGCGCGCTAGCCCAGGAAACCCTGGAAAGCATCGCGCTGCTGCTCTTCCCCATCGTCCCGCACATCGGCCAGGCGCTCTACGCCGAGCTGAAGCCGGGTGCCGATGCCGGCCTCGCCGCCTTCCCCAAGGCCGACCCGGCGGCGCTCAAGCAGGACGAGATCGAGCTGGTCATCCAGGTCAACGGCAAGCTGCGCGGTTCCATCCGCGTGCCGGCCGAGGCCGACAAGGCGAGCATTGAAGCCGCCGCGCTGGCCAACGAGGATGCGCAGAAGTTCATGGAAGGCAAGGCGCCGAAGAAGGTCGTCGTCGTCCCCGGCCGCCTGGTCAATATCGTCGTCTAAGGAAGCAACATGCCGCTGCTGCGCCCGCTCTTGCGTCCACTCGTCGCCCTGATCCTCGCCGTCGCCCTCGCCGGCTGCGGCTTCCATCTGCGCGGCGTGGGCAGCGGCAACCTGCCATACAAGACGATGTTCATCTCGCTGCCGGATACGGCCGAAGTGAACATCTGGCTGCAGCGCTACATCAAGGCCAGCGGCAGCACGGAAATCGTCGACGAGGCCAAGGCGGCCGATGCCATCTTCCAGCAACTGAGCGACTCGCGGCAAAAGACCATTCTCAGCGTCAATGCCCAGGGCCGCGTGCGCGAATACCGCCTGCAGCTCGACTACCGTTTCCGCATCGTCAACCAGAAGGGCCAGATTCTGGTTCCGGCCAACGAAATCAACCTGACCCGCGACATCACCTTCGACGACTCGAACGTGCTGGCCAAGGATCTGGAAGAAGGCCTGCTCTGGCGCGACATGAACAACGACCTGGTCAACCAGATCATGCGCCGCCTGAGCATCATCAAGCCGAAGAACCCCGACGTCGCGGACGACGAGTAATGCTGCTCAAGGGCGAACAACTCGCGGCGCACCTCGAACGCGAATTACGTCCGCTCTACGTGCTGTACGGTGACGAGCCGCTGCTCGTCCTCGAAGCGGCCGACGCCATCCGTGCCCGCGCCCGCCAGCAGGGCTACAGCGAACGCGAAGTGCTGACCGTGCTGCCGCAGTTCGACTGGGGAACTTTGCTGGCCGCCGGCGGCAACATGTCTCTGTTCGGCGACAAGAAACTGATCGACCTGCGCATCCCGACCGGCAAGCCGGGCAAGGAAGGCAGCGCGGCGCTGCAACAGTGGTGCCAGTCGTTGTCGCCGGACAACATGCTGCTCATCACGCTGCCCGAACTCGACTGGCGCGAGGAAAAGGCCGCCTGGTTCACCGCCCTGGTCAATGCCGGCGTCGCGCTCAAGCTCAACGCCCCGCCGCTGGCCGAACTGCCCGGCTGGATCGCCGGCCGGCTGCGCCGCCAGCAACAGGGCGCCGACGTGGACAGCCTGAAATTCATCGCCGAACGGGTCGAAGGCAACCTGCTCGCCGCCCATCAGGAAATCCAGAAACTCGGCCTGCTCTACCCGACCGGGCAACTGAGCATGGCTCAGGTGCGCGAGGCGGTGCTCAACGTCGCCCGCTATGACATCGACGGCCTGCGCGAAGCGCTGCTCGCCGGCGATCTCGGCCGCCTGAGCCGGACGCTGGACGGCCTGATGCAGGAAGGCGAGGCGCCGCCGCTGGTGCTGTGGGCGATGAGCGAGGAAATCCGT
The DNA here is from genome assembly GCF_022012295.1 of Dechloromonas hankyongensis. Taxonomy (GTDB): domain Bacteria; phylum Pseudomonadota; class Gammaproteobacteria; order Burkholderiales; family Rhodocyclaceae; genus Azonexus; species Azonexus hankyongensis. The sequence continues at coordinate 1,098,766 of NZ_JAKLTN010000001.1, read as the reverse complement.
GCCCTGACCGCCATCCGCACCGGCATGGATGCCGGGCGGTCGGTCGATCAACTGCTCAAGGATGCCAAGGTGTGGGGGCCGCGCGCCGTGCCGGTCAAGAAGGCGCTGCAGCGCCTGTCGACTACCAGCCTGGAAGCCGCCCTGCAGCATGCCGGACAAATAGACCGGCTGGCGAAAGGCATTGGACAAGGTAATATCTGGGAAGAATTTCTACGCCTCGGTCTGCGGCTGTGCCCAACCAAGCCGATGCGGACTAGCAGCATGCACTGACATAAATTCATAAAAGCACGAACCTGGGGGAGGGTATTCATGCAATCTTTTCGTCCGAGCCTGACGACGCTCGCGCTGGCGGCTGCGCTCGGCAGCCTCCCGGCCGCCGCGCAGGCCGTCGGCAGCATCGACGCCCTGCTCCCCCTGTCGCTCGAGGAACTGATCGCCACCCCGGTCGTCACCGCGTCGCGCCGCCAGGAAGGCCGCGAACAGACGCCGGCCCACATCATGGTCATCACTCGCGAGCAGATGCGCGACCGGCGCTACAAGAACCTCGCCGACCTGCTCGAAGACCTGCCCGGCGTCGATTTCCAGCGCGGCACGCGCTCCGGGCAATACAACAATTTCGTCTTCCAGGGCCACATCAGCAACAACAAGCTGCTCATCCTGCTCGACGGCGTGCGCATCGACCATCCGGCCGGCGGCAAGATTCCGATCGCCGAAAACTTCTCGCTCTATTTCGCCAAGCAGGTCGAGGTGCTCTACGGTCCGGCTGCAGCACTGTACGGCGCCGACGCGCTGGCCGGGGTGATCAACATCATCACCGACAAGCCGAGCGAAGCCGGCGGCAAGATTTCGGCCGGCTTCGGCAGCTACGGTTCGCTGGAGGGCAATTTCCTGGCCGGGGCGCCGCTCGGCGCGGGTTTCTCGCTGACCGCCGGCGCCCATTACCAGAAAAGCGACCGCGCCCCGCTCGACAAGTATTACCCGGACTCCTACCCCAAGGTGGCGGCCGGCGGCCTGAGCGCCAGCCAGCGTGAGGACTACGTCGGCAACATCAGCAGCCAGAGCCAGTATTTCCGCCTCGATTACGAAGACCGCCTGACTGTCGGCTTCTATCGCAACAACTTCCGCAGCCTGACCAGCAACGGCGACAAGACGGTGACCAGCTACTACCTGTCGAATGCCTACTGGGACGCGACCATCGACACCTGGTACGGCAAGTTCCGAGCCGACCTGACGCCGACCTTGAGCAGCGAAACCATCGTCGATTACTCCAATTACGAAGTCTCCCCCCAGACCCGCTACGTCAACGTCTTCACCGGCTTTGCCGATCACGGCTACGACTACTCGATGGCCCGGCGGCGCAGTATCGAACAGAACCTGAACTGGCGCGCCACCGAGCAGCACGTCCTGCAGGGTGGCGTCGGCTATCGCGACTACAAGGCCATCGAAACCCCCGACCTGCCGCACCCCTACGATACGAACAAGGGGCCGCAAAACCAGGGCATGATCTACCCGAACACCAACCTCCCGTTGCGCATCTTCGACGCCGACTACTACAGCTGGTTCGGCTACCTGCAATGGCAGGCGCAGTGGACGCCGGCCTTGTCGACCATGCTCGGTTTCCGCGACGACTGGTATTCGACTTACGGCAACAGCGTCAATCCGCGTGTCGGCGCGGTCTGGAAGGTCGCCCCCGGCAACTTCCTGAAACTGCTCTACGGCGAGGCCTTCCGCGCCCCGTCGCCGGAAGAGGTCTACAGCGCCTTCGGTTCCTTCACGGGCGCCCAGGACATCAACGGCAACTACACCGCCTCCGCACGCTTCCGCGCCCCCAACGAGAAACTCCAGCCCGAGAAATCGAAAACCTGGTCGCTGACCTGGGACTGGCGGCCGCGCCACAACCTGAACCTGGTCACCAATACCTACTACACCAAGGTCAGCGACGTGGTCGTCACCTTGAACGACCCGACGCCGATCCAGTACATCCCCGGCGCCGTGCTGTCCAAGACCAATTCGAAGCAGAATGCCGGGGAAGACCGCTACTACGGCATCGACATCATTCCGCAATGGCAATTCCACCTCGCCGGCCCATGGACCGGCGACCTGTGGGGCAGCTACAGCTACATCCGGGGAACGACGCGCAATCCGGCCGACCAGGTCGATTGGGAGCAGACCAATATCGCCGCCCACAAGGTCAAGCTCGGCGTTACCTTCCGTTACCAGGACTGGCTGACCATCACGCCGCGCGTGCAGTGGATAGGCGAAACGACGACGGGCATGCCGGACACCACGAAGCCACCCGGCGAGCGTCTGAAAACCGATGCCTATACCGTCGCCAGCCTGCATATCGGTGCCCACAAGCTGGCCGGCGAACGCCTGTCGCTCTATTTCGACATCTATAACCTGTTCGATGCGCGCTATTACGCCGCCCACGGTACATCGAGCGACACGCTGCTGCAGGTACCGCAGCAACCGCGCACCTTCATGGGAACGGCCGAATACCGTTTCTGACCTCCGGCGTGCCGTTCTCCACCCTTCCTGCCGTGTTCCGCCGAGCGCTCATCGCCGCGCTCCTCCTGTGCCTGCTGCCCCTGCGGCCGGCGCAGGCGCAGGACGTCTCGGAGTACGGCGTGAAGGCCATCCTGTTCTATCGGCTCTCCCAATTCGTCTATTGGCCCGCCGACAACAAGCCGCCGACGCCGCTGACCCTGTGCGTGGTCGGCAGGAATCCCTTCGGCAGCGCCCTCACCCAGATCGACCAGAGCGTCGCCACCATTGAAGCGCGGCAGAGCCCGAGCGACCTAGGCAGCTGCCAGCTGCTGTTCATTCCGCGCAGCGAGGCGGGCAATCTCGAGGCATGGCTGAGCCGCACCGAGAACCGCCGCCTGGTCACCGTCTCGGACATTCCCGGCTTCGCCCGGGCCGGCGGCATGATCGAATTGCCCCTCGAAGGCGAACGGGTCAATATCGTCATCAACCGGCGCAGCGCCCGCCGCAACGGTTTCGAGTTCAATGCGCAGTTGCTGCGCCTGGCCCGGGTAATCGAGCCGTGACGCCGCCGCTCAAGTCGCTGCTCGCCCGGCTGCTGCCGCGGCCGACCATCCGCAACAAGCTGGTGGCACTGTCCTTTTCCTTTCTGCTGATCGTCGTCGGTCTCGTTTTCTGGCTGGTGTACACCCAGCAACGCCACCTGCTGCAGACCGAATGGTCCGAATCGATGACCGCCCAGGCTCGCCTGCTGGCCAGCAATTCGCAGGCCGCCCTGGCTTTTGGTGATTCCCACGAAGCGGAGCGGCTGCTCCGTTCGCTGGCCATCAACCCGGCCATCCTGGCCAGCCGCACCCTGTTGCCCGACGGCCATGTCCTGGCCGAATACCGGCGGGCCGGCACCCCGCCGCTCGTTTTCCCGGAGAATACGGCTACCGTTTCGCTGACCGACGACTACCTGCTGGTGCGCGAGCCCATCCTGCTCACCGAATGGAGCCCGCCGGCCGGCTGGATCGAAATGCTCGTCTCGCTCGAGCAATACCACAGCCATATGCGGCGCACGGCGCGCGACACCTCGTTGCTGCTGCTCGGGGCGCTGGCTGTCGCTCTGCTCCTCACCCGTTTTGTCGTCGGCCGGCTCACCGCCCCGCTCGAACGGCTCGACCAGCTCGCCAACCGGTTTTCGCAGGACGCCCGCCTGGCCGAGCGGGTCAATCTGCAGCGCCAGGACGAAATCGGCAGTCTCGGGCAAAGCTTCGATCGCATGCTCGACTCGCTGCAGACGCGCGACCGCGAACTGGGCAGCTATCGCGATTCGCTCGAGCAGATGGTCGAAGATCGCACCCGGGCGCTGCAGGAAGCCATCGCCGACGCCCGCCGCGCCAACCGGGCCAAGTCCGACTTCCTGGCCCGCATGAGCCACGAGATCCGCACCCCGATGAACGCCATCGTCGGCCTCAGCCACCTGGTGCTCGATACCACGCTACTGCCGCAACAGCGCGAACACCTGGAACAGGTGGTGCAATCGTCGGAGACCCTGCTCGGCATCATCAACGACGTGCTCGATTACTCGAAGATCGAAGCCGGCGGCCTGGTTCTGGAACGGGCGCCGTTCGAACCGGCCAAGCTGTTTCGCTCGCTGGCCGGCCTGTTCGCACCGCAGGCCGGCAGCCAGGGCCTGTCACTGAACCTGCCCGATGCCGACGCCCTGCCGCCGCGACTGGTCGGCGATGCGCTGCGTCTCGGCCAGATCCTGATCAATCTGGTCGGCAATGCCCTGAAATTCACCGAGCACGGCCATATCGACATCGGCGTCGGCGTGCTCGACAGCGACTGCGACCACGGCCGCCTCCGCCTGGCCTTCACGGTCAGCGACACCGGCATCGGCATTGCGCCGGAGCAGCAGGAACACCTGTTCTCGCCCTTTACCCAGGCCGACAGCAGCATCACCCGGCGCTTCGGCGGGACCGGCCTAGGCCTGTCCATTTGCCGCCAGTTGGTCGAAATGATGGATGGCGAAATCACGGTCAGCAGCATTCCGGGGCAAGGCACCACCTTCCGCTTTACCGGCGTTTTCGACCTGCCGACCGAGAGCGACACCCAGCCCGAAACCGCCCCGGCGGCACCGAGCAGCGCGGCGCGCGGCCCGCAGCCGCGCTGGTCGGGCGAACGCGTACTGCTTGCCGAGGACATCGCGATCAACCAGACCATCGCCATCGCGCTGCTCAACAAGGCCGGCCTCGACGTCCGCGTCGCTGCCAACGGCCAGGAAGCCATTGATCTGCTGCACGAGGAAGCCTTCCGGCTGGTCCTGATGGACATCCAGATGCCGGTGATGGACGGGCTGACGGCCTGCCGCATCATCCGCGCCGACCCGCGCCTGCACGACCTGCCGATCATTGCGATGACCGCCCACGCCACGGCGGAAGACCGCCGGCAATCGCGGGAAGCCGGCATGAACGGCCACGTCACCAAGCCGATCATGGCCGCCGTGCTGTACGAGGCCATCGCCCAATGGCTGCCGCCGAGCGCCGGCCAGCTTGAGTTTTTCCCCGCGCCGGCGCCGGAAACCGGCGCCGACTGGCCGGCAATCGACGGCGTTGACCTGCGCCGCGGGCTGGCCCTGCACATGCACCAGCCCGATATGTTCCTCAAATCGGCCCATGCCTTCCGTCAGGATTTTGCCGGGGCCGCGGTCAGCATCCGGCAATGCCTGGCCGACGACCGACGCGCCGATGCCATACGCCTCGCCCATTCGATCAAATCGGTCGCCGCCGCGCTGGGCGCCAGCGAGCTGGCCGACCAGGCGCGGGCGCTGGAAAACCGGCTGCACGACGCCGGCGAACCGCAGCAACTGCTCGATGAGTTCGCCGCCACGCTGGGCCGGCTGGTCGAGGGCCTGGCCGCCCTGCCACGGCCGGCCGCCCCGCCGAGCGAGCCGCTGCCAGATGTCGGCGGCGGCATCGAAACATTATTCAACTTGCTCGAGTCCGATCTGGTCTCGGCCAACGCCTCCAGCGAAGCGCATTTCGCCCGCCTGAAACGGGCGTTCATGGCCGCTGGAACAATTCCGCCTGAATATGAGAAGATAATGATCGAAACAGGTGCCCTGATCGCCGACGTCGAATACGAAGCTGCACTGGAAAAACTGCGCATCCTCCATCATCAATGGACAAACCGGCCGGCCTGACCCCTCTCCCCACGGTCCTCGTCGTCGACGACGAGAAGCCGAACCGCGACCTCCTGGTCGAGCTGCTCAAGCACGACTGCCGGGTCATCCTGGCCAAGAACGGAAGCCAGGCCCTCGACCGCGCCCACGAGATGCAACCCGACCTGATCCTGCTCGACGTGCTGATGGCCGACATGAGCGGCTACCAGGTCATCCAGACCCTGAAGCACGACGATGCGACACGGCACATCCCGGTCATTTTCATTTCGGCGCTCGACGCCCCGGAGGATGAGGAACGCGGGCTCGACCTCGGGGCCGTCGATTACATCACCAAGCCCTTCCATCCGTCCATCGTCCGCAAACGGGTGCGCAACCACCTGCAGTCAGTGCACCATCGCCACCTGCTGGAAAACCTGGCGATGATCGACAGCCTGACCGAAATCGCCAACCGGCGGCGCTACAACGAAGCACTGGAAAACGAATGGCGGCGCTGCGCCCGCAGCGGCAGCCCGCTATCGCTGGCGATCATGGACGTCGATCACTTCAAGGCCTACAACGATCGCCTGGGACACGCCGCCGGCGACGGCATCCTGCGCAACATCGCGACGACCCTGACCGGTTTCATGCGCCGACCAGGCGACCTGGCCGCGCGCTACGGCGGCGAGGAATTCATCTTTCTCATGCCGCAAGTCGATGCCGAAGCGGCGGCCTTGCTGGCCAACGAGATCCGCAGCGCGGTGGAAGCTCTTCGCCTCCCCCACCCGGATTCTCCGGTCAGCCCCTATGTCACCATCAGCCTGGGCGGCATGACGACCCCCCCGACGGACGGGCACGTCGATCCGGAATTCTTCCTGAATGCGGATACGGCGCTCTACACGGCCAAAGCCAAAGGCCGGAACCGGGTTGTCTGGCACCGACTGGCCAATTGAAACGCCCGAAGCGCCAGCGCGCCGTCTAAAGCGCGATCAAGCGTCCTTATCTTTGTCGGCCGGCGCATCCGGCTCGAGGTCTTCCCAGATGCAGGAACACTCCTGACGTACATCGTGCAGGCCAGGTTTCGTCATTTCCTGGACCAGGCATTGCCCCTTGCACTCTTCGGAAACCACCACCAGCTTCATTTCGGAATCTACGTGGCGCTCGCCGTCCCAGTAGCTGCACGTAGCGCAGACCTTGACCTCGGTCGGCAATATCAATTTCTCGGCCATCATGTCCTCGATGGAAAGCCCTGTTATCGTTGCGGGTAAGAGTTTACCCGGTTCCGGAAGTTCCCTGTAATTTGTCTGGCTATAATGTTCCTTTACCGAGCACGATGACTACGATGGATATCAAGGAATACATGCAGACCGTCGGCCGCCAGGCCCGCGCCGCCTCGCGCCGCCTGGCCGGAGCGACGACCGCAGAGAAAAACGCCGCGCTGCTGCACATCGCCGCCGCCATTCGCCGAGAAAAAGCTGCGCTAGTCGCTGCCAACCAGGAAGACCTCGCCGCCGCCCGCGCCGCCGGACTCGACACCGCCCTACTCGACCGCCTGACGCTGTCCGAGAAGGGCGTCGACAGCATGGCCGAGGGCGTCGAACAGGTCGCCACGCTGGCCGACCCGATCGGCGAAATGACCGACATCAAGTACCGCCCCTCCGGCATCCAGGTCGGCAAGATGCGCGTTCCGCTCGGCGTCATCGGCATCATCTACGAGGCCCGCCCGAACGTCACCGCCGACGCCGCGGCGCTGTGCCTGAAGTCCGGCAATGCCGCCATCCTGCGCGGCGGCTCCGAAGCCATCCGCTCCAACCGCGCCATCGCCGCACTTGTCCAGGAAGGCCTGAAAGCCGCCGGCTTGCCCGCCGAATCGGTGCAGGTCATCGACACCACCGACCGCGCTGCAGTCGGCGAGCTGATCACCATGCGCGAATTCGTCGACGTCATCGTGCCGCGCGGCGGCAAGGGCCTGATCGCCCGCCTGCTCGCCGAATCGCGCGTACCGATGATCCAGCACCTGGACGGCAACTGCCACGTCTATATCGACGACGACGCCGATCCGGCCAAGGCCCTAAAGATCGTCGAGAACGCCAAGACCCAGCGCTACGGCACCTGCAACACCGCCGAGTCGCTGGTCGTCGCCCGTTCCGTCGCTGCCGCCCAGCTGCCGGCCATCGCCGCCATGCTGACCGGCAAGGGCGTCGAAATCCGCGGCTGCGCCGAAACGCAGGCCCTTGTGCCGAACGCCGTCGCCGCCACGGAAGAGGATTACCACACCGAATACCTGGCGCCGATCATCTCGGTCAAGGTGGTGGCCGGCATCGACGAAGCGATCGCCCACATCAACCATTACTCGTCGCACCACAGCGAGGCCATCGTCACCGACAACCACCCGAAGGCCATGCGCTTCCTGCGCGAAGTCGATTCGGCCTCGGTCATGATCAATGCCTCGACCCGCTTCGCCGATGGCTTCGAATATGGACTTGGCGCCGAGATCGGCATCTCGACCGACAAGATCCACGCCCGCGGCCCGGTCGGCCTGGAAGGGCTGACCAGCCAGAAGTGGGTGGTGCTCGGCGACGGACACGTGCGCGGCTAAATACCCGTTTGCTTCAAACCCACATCCCCGCTGCGGCGGGGATGCGCTTTTTCGGAGGAATCGCATGGCCAAGGCAAGTTTCAACTGGGAAGACCCGCTGCTCCTCGACAGCCAGCTGGCCGCCGACGAGCGCCAGGTGCGCAACGCCGCCCGGACTTTCGCCCAGAAGGCGCTGGCACCGCGCATCCGCGACGCTTTCCGCAATGAAACCACCGACCCGGCTATCTTCCGCGAAATGGGCGACATGGGCCTGCTCGGCCCGACGCTGCCGCCGCAATACGGCGGCGCCGGCCTCAACTACGTTTCCTACGGCCTGATCGCCCGCGAAATCGAGCGCGTCGATTCGGCCTACCGGACGCTGCTCAGCGTGCAGTCCTCGCTGGTCATGCTGCCCATCTACGCCTTCGGCTCCGAAGAACAGAAGCAGAAATACCTGCCGCGCCTGGGCAAGGGCGAGCTGATTGGCTGCTTCGGGCTGACCGAACCGAATTCTGGCTCCGACCCCGGCAGCCTGGCCACCCGCGCCCGCAGCGTGCCCGGTGGCTGGAAGCTGTCCGGCAGCAAGAACTGGATTTCCAGCGCCCCGCTAGCCGATGTCTTCATCGTCTGGGCCAAGGACGACGACAACGCGATCCGCGGCTTCATCCTCGACAAGGGCATGCCCGGCCTGTCGGCGCCGGTCATCCACGGCAAGGTCGGCCTGCGCGCCGCAGTCACCGGCGAGATCGTCATGGACGAGGTCTTCGTGCCGAGCGAGAACCTGCTGCCCGGCGTCAGCGGCCTGAAAGGCCCGTTCACCTGCCTGAACTCGGCGCGCTACGGCATCGCCTGGGGGGCGCTCGGTGCCGCCGAGGCCTGCTGGCACACCGCCCGCCAATATACGCTGGACCGCACGCAGTTCGACAAGCCGCTCGCCGCCAACCAGCTGGTGCAGAAAAAGCTCGCCGACATGCAGACTGAAATCACCCTCGGCATCCAGGGCGCGCTGCGCCTCGGCCGCATGATGGACGACGGCAGCGCGACGCCGGAAATCGTCTCGATGATGAAGCGCAACTCCTGCGGCAAGGCCCTCGACATCGCCCGCACTGCCCGCGACATGCTGGGCGGCAACGGCATCTCGGACGATTTCGGCGTCATACGGCACTTAGTGAACCTGGAAGTGGTCAATACCTACGAAGGCACGCATGACGTGCACGCCCTGATTCTCGGCCGGGCCCAAACCGGGATTTCGGCCTTCTGAAGAACCCCACTGCGGAGGTTTTCGCCATGCAAGCTCGCCCGAACCAGACCTATCAGGCCATCGTCGCCGCCCCCGGTTTCTGCCTGGGTGTGCAGTGCGACAGCGACGAAATCACCGGCATCGATTTCCTCGAGCCACGGCCGGAAGTTGCTGCCGCGACGCCGCTCGCTGCCGAAGCCGTGCGCCAGCTCAAGGCTTACATCGCCGACCCGGGCTTTGCCTTCGGCCTGCCGCTGCGTCCGGCCGGAACGACTTTCCAGCGCCGTGTCTGGGAACAGATTTCAGCCATCCCGACCGGGCAAACCAACACCTACGGCGAGGTGGCGAAGAACCTGAAAAACGCCCCGCGCGCCGTCGGCCAGGCCTGCGGCTCCAATCCCTATCCTATCGTCGTACCGTGCCATCGCGTGGTCGCCACTGGTGGCGGTCTGGGCGGCTTCGCCCGCGAGCGCGGCGGCTTCCTGCTCGACGTCAAACGCTGGCTGCTCAAGCACGAAGGTATCGGTGCGGCCGGCTGACCTCGCCGAAATCGACAATTTCTGCGACGCCTTGTGGCTGGAAGACGGCCTGGCCAAGGCGACGCTGGACAGCTATCGCTCCGACCTCGGCCGGCTAGCCGGCTGGCTGGCCGAAGCCAGCCACGAGCCTCTGCTCGACGCCCAGTACCAGACACTGACCCTGTTCATCGCCCACCTGGCGCGGCGCACCAAGGCCAGTTCGCAGGCCCGCTACCTGTCCACGCTGCGCCGCTTCTACCGCTGGCAGGTCGGCCGCGGCCGCCTGGTCGCCGACCCGACGCTGAAACTGGCCAACCCCGGCCTGCCGTCGCGCCTGCCCAAGGTGATGTCGGAAAAGCAGGTCGAAGCGCTGCTCGACGCCCCTGATCTCGATACCCCGCTCGGCCTGCGCGACCGCGCCATGCTGGAAACGCTGTACGCCACTGGCCTGCGCGTTTCCGAGCTGGTCAATCTGAAGCAGCATGAGGTGGCACTCGCCGACGGCGTGCTGCGCGCCCTCGGCAAGGGCAGCAAGGAACGCCTGGTACCGCTCGGCCAGCTGGCCATCGACTGGATCAAACGCTATCTGGACGAAGCCCGTGCGGACATCCTGAATGGCCAGCACAGCGACGCTCTGTTCGTCACCGCCCGCGGCGGCGCCATGACCCGCCAGGCCTTCTGGCAGCTGATCAAGCGTTATGCCCTGTTGGCCAGCATCGATCCGGCCAAATTGTCGCCGCACGTGCTGCGCCACGCCTTCGCCACCCACCTGCTCAACCACGGCGCCGACCTGCGCGTGGTGCAGTTGCTGCTCGGCCACGCCGATATTTCGACGACCCAGATTTACACCCATGTCGCGCGCGAACGCCTGAAGACGCTGCACGCCGAGCATCACCCGCGCGGCTGAAAACCGGCCGCCGACGCGGAAATCCCGACGTATTTCCCGTACCGCCGCAAAGGCGTATTCTGTGGATTCCCGGCTGTTTGTTCAGTCCCTCCCACGAAAGGGTGACGACATGAAATTCAAAAGCCTTTCCCTCGTCGTTTCCGCCCTGCTTCTCCTCGCCGCCGGCGCCGCCCAGGCCCTGCCCGGTCCAGGACGTGTGCCCGGCCCGGGACACGTCCCCGGCCCCGGTTACGTGCCGGCCCCGCCGGCGCCGCCGGGTTACTATCGCCCGCAGCGCAGCGGCCGCCATTACAATCCGCCGCGTGGGCCACGCGGGCCGCTGCGGCCGGGACCGCGGGTGCCGCGTCCGCCCCGCCCGTAAGACGCCCGATCGATCCGCCCGAACACAACCGAGCCAGCCCCTGAAACCCGGGCCACCGCCCCCCCTGACGGAGTAACGCCATCATGAATGCCACTCTGCTCCCGCTCGGCCGCCTGGCCGGGTTCATCGGCTTCCTGCTGTGCCTCGTCGCCGGCTTGGCGCGGCTGGCCGGCATGCACTGGTTCGCTGGTTTCGAGATCGTCACCGTTCTGCAGATCGGCATCGGCGGCATGGTCTTCGGCTGTTTCTGCCTGCTTGTCGCGCTCACCGGCTCCGCCCGCCAGGACTCGGCATAATCGCGCGGCAGCGCCGCAACGCGGCCGTTGGCACGACGGCCGTTCTTCGGTAGCCTTCAATATCCAGATTGATTCCCGTTACCGTTGACCGCCCCTCATTCCGCCCCTCGTTCCATGTCCGAGCCCCGCTCCGATTCCGGCCGCTGGCACGCCGTCGTCAAGATCGTGCTGATCTACGCCGCCTTCGCGTCTGCATGGATCCTGCTTTCCGACAAGGCTGTCCTGCTGATAACGGCCGACCCGGAAGAACTGGTCATGATCAGCACCATCAAGGGCTGGCTGTTCGTCGCCGTCACCTCGCTGCTGCTCTTCGTGCTGCTCCAGCGCTACTGGCAGCAATATGCGGCCGCCCTGTCCGAGCGCATGGACACGCTACGCCTGATCGAAACGATCGCCAACAGCTCGACCGACGCCATCTTCGCCAAGGATCTGGAAGGTCGTTATCTAATCTTCAACAAGGCGGCGAGCCAATTTACCGGCAAATCCGCCGAGGAGGTCATCGGCCACGACGACTACGCCATTTTCCCGCCCGACCAGGCCGAAAAACTGCTGGCCACCAACAGCCGTCTCATTGCGGCCAATACCGTAGAAAACCTGTACGAGCACGTCGATACCGTCAAGGGAAGAACGGTTTTCTCGTCGACCAAGGGGGCGCTGCACGACGGCAACGGGCGGGTCATCGGCACCTTCGGTGTGTCGCGCGATGTGACCGAGCGCATACTCATCGAGAACGAATTGAAGCGGCACCGGAAAAACCTCGAAGACCTGGTCGAGGAACGGACCCGCGACCTGCAGCAAGCGAAGGCGGCTGCCGAAAGTGCCAACCGCGCCAAGGCCTCGTTCCTGGCCAACATGAGCCATGAGATTCGCACGCCGCTCAATGCCATTACCGGCATGGCGCACCTGATACGACGCAGCGAACTGTCGGCCGAGCAGCGCCGCCACCTCGACAAGCTGGAAGGCGCCGGCTACCACCTGCTCGAGGTGATCAACGCCATTCTCGACCTGTCGAAAATCGAGGCCGGCCATTTCGCGCTGGAAGACGCGCCGTTGGAGATCGACACGCTGCTCGATAACGTCGTCGCCATGCTGCGCGACCGCGCCACGGCCAAGCACCTGAGCCTGAGCGTCGAGCCGGCAGGCATTGCGGCCCGGCTGCGCGGCGATCCGACCCGGCTGCAGCAGGCCTTGCTCAACTTCGCCACCAACGCCATCAAATTCACCGAGCACGGCGGGGTGACCCTGCGCGTCGAGACGCTGGAAGACGGGGCTGACGACGCGCTGCTGCGTTTCGCCGTCATGGACACCGGCATCGGCATCGCGGTCGACGCCCAGGACAAGCTGTTCAATGCATTCGAACAGGCCGACAGCAGCACCACGCGCAAATATGGCGGGACCGGCCTGGGCCTGGCCATCACCCGCAAGATCGCCGAGCAGATGGGCGGCGAAGCCGGCGTCGACAGCCGCCCGGGGGCCGGCAGCACCTTCTGGTTCACCGCCCGGTTGGCCAAGGACACGCAGGCTGCCGTCGCCTCCACCCTGGCCCCCGGCATCTCGGCCGGCGCCAGCTTGCGCAGCCACTTCGCCGGCGCCCGCATCCTGCTCGCCGAGGACGAAGCGATCAATCGCGAAATCACCGAAATCCTGCTCACCGACGTCGGCTTGGCGGTCGACATGGCCGGCGACGGGGCCGAGGCCGTCGCCTTGGCCGCCCGGAACGACTACGCCCTGATCCTGATGGACATGCAAATGCCGATCATGGACGGCCTCGAGGCGACGCAGAAAATACGCCAGCAACCGGCCGGTGCCACGCGGCCGATCATCGCGATGACCGCCAATGCTTTCGCCGAGGACCGCCTGCGCTGCACCGCGGCCGGCATGAACGACTTCATCACCAAACCTTTCGCCCCCGAACACGTCTATGCCATGCTGCTGAAGTGGCTGACCGTTCCCCAAGCCTGACCGCCCCCATGAGCAAAACAGAACACGCCCCCGAAACCCAGGCCACCAAATTCCTCAAGGCTCACAAAGTCCCTTTCTCGACCCATCTGTACGCCTACGAGGAACATGGCGGAACCAAGGTTTCGGCCCGCGAACTGAATGTCGACGAGCACGCCGTGGTCAAGACGCTGGTTTTCGAGGACGAGAACGCCAAGCCGCTGATCGTGCTGATGCACGGCGACTGCAAGGTATCGACCAAGGAACTGGCGCGCCAGGTCGGCTGCAAGAAAATCGAGCCGTGCAAGCCGGAGGTCGCCAACCGCCACACCGGCTTCCTGGTCGGCGGCACCAGCCCGTTCGGCACCAAGAAAGCGATGCCGGTGCATGTCGAAAAGACCATCCTCGACCTGCCGCTGATCTACATCAACGGCGGTCGGCGTGGCTTCCTGGTCGGCATCCACCCGCACGACATCCTGCGCGTGCTGCAGCCCAAGGTCGTCGAGGCCGCGCTGCGCTAGCAGCCTGGCTGCCGAGCGCGGTCAAATGCGCGTTCATTGGCGCGAACTTTGTCAAACAGCGTTTGTCTCTCACTTCGGCCCTACCCCAACCAAGGAGACGAACCATGCCGCATCGTGCCGTAATCACGGTTATTCAGAATCGTCAATTCCTGACCACCACACCGGAGAAGAGCGTCCGGGCGGTGGCCGCCCACATGCGCGACAACAGCGATGGTGCCGTGCTCATCGTTTCGCCGGACGACGGAACCCTGCTCGGCATCTGCACGGAACGCGACCTGGCATTCAAGGTGCTGGCCGCCGGCCTTGATGCCGACAGTACGCCGATTCATTCGGTGATGACTGCCAATCCGCAGACGACCGGTCCCGACAAGCTATTCAGCCACGCTCTACACCTGATGTACGAAGGGGGATTCCGCCATCTGCCCGTCGTGCTCGAAGACGGTCGCCCGATCGGCGTAGTGTCGGCGCGCGACGCGCTCGGCCTGGAAATGTGCGACTTCCGCCAGGAACTGGAACATCGCGAGGAGTTGGCGGTCATTCTCTGACCCGTTCCGTTACCAACTACATGCCTGCAAAGCCGGATCAGTCCGGCTTTTTTGTTGCCCTCAGATCGAGCGTTCGATGATCACGCCGACGCGCTTGACGCCCGGCATCATGCCCAGCTTGGCGACCGAGACGCGCACCCACTGGGCGGCAAAATTCTCGAGCAGGAAGGTCGCGATGTGCTCGGTCAGCTTTTCCAGCAGATTGAAATGGCTGGCCGCCAGATCCTTGCGCAGGCGCTCGACGACCACAGCATAGTCGACGGTATCGCGGATGTCGTCGCTGGCCCCGGCCGACGTGGTGGACACCCCGATCTGCAGCGATATTTCGACCGTCTGGGCCATGGCCTTTTCGCGCGGATAGATGCCTATCCACGTTTCGGCGCGCAGTTCTTCGATGAAAATGATGTCCATGGGGCGGTCGACCGCTGCTGAGGTGTAAAATTCGCCGCGATTGTACCCCTAGAGTTCAAATTCCCCCCATGCAAAACGCCCTCGCCCTGATTGCCGCCTACCTGCTCGGTTCTGTTCCCTTTGCGATGATTTCGTCGAAGGTCTTCGGACTGGCCGACCCGCGCACTTACGGCTCGGGCAACCCGGGGGCGACCAATGTGTTGCGCAGCGGCAACAAGAAGGCGGCGCTGATGACCCTGATCGGCGATGCGCTGAAAGGCGCGGTCGCCGTCATCGTCGCCCGGCAGATGGGGTTCAGCGACACGATGATCGGCCTCGTCGCGCTGGCCGTCTTCGTCGGCCACCTCTACCCGATTTTCCTCAAGTTCAAGGGCGGCAAGGGCGTCGCCACCGCCGCCGGCGTGCTGCTCGCCCTCGACCCGGTGCTAGGCCTCGCCGTCGCCGGCACCTGGCTGCTCGTCGCCTACGTCTCGCGCTATTCCTCGCTCGCCGCCCTGGTCGCCGCCGCCGCCGCGCCGGTCATCGCCGTGCTGATGCACGGCGCCACCAACCAGACCCTTGTCGTTGGCGTCCTCGGCATGGCGCTGATCGGCAAGCATTGGCAGAACATCCAGCGCCTGATGGCCGGCCAGGAATCGAAGATCGGCAGCAAGAAGAAGTAGCCAGAAGTAGCGGCTCAGGCCGCCGGCAAGCGCACCACCACGCGCAAGCCGCGCCCGTCCGGGGCGTCGTCCAGCGCAATTTCGCCGGCGTGGCCATGGACGATTTCACGCACGATGGACAGCCCCAGGCCGCTGCCCTGATGATCGCCGGCATCGAGCCGGAAAAAGCGCAGGAAGACCCTTTCGCGCTCGCTCGCCGGAATACCCGGGCCGTTATCAGTCACCGTCAGCACCACCGTGGCCGCCCCCTCCCCACTGTCCTCGCAGGCCACGCCGACCGTCACCAGCCCGCCTTCTGGCGTGTAGCGGATGGCATTGTCGATCAGGTTGGCGATCAGTTCGCGCAGCAGCACCGCCTGCCCGGACACCGTCGCCGCGCCGCAACCGGCGGCCATGCCTTCGACGCCGAGGTCGATGTGCTTGCGCGCCGCCAGCGGCAGCAACTCGACCACCATGTCGCCGGCCAGCGCCGCCATGTCCACCGGTTGCGGCGCCAGGGCCAAGCCGTTGACCGGCTCGGCCCGCGACAGCGACAGCAGCTGGTTGGTCAGCCGGATGGCGCTGCCCAGGCTCTTGTGGAAGGCCTCGACCGCCGGCCGCATGGCCGCCTCATCGTGCTGGCGCAGGGCGTATTCGGCCTGGGTGTTGAGCACGGCGAGCGGCGTGCGCAACTGGTGCGCGGCGTCGGCGATGAAGCGGCGGCGGGCCTCGACCATCTTGTTGATGCGCCCCATATGCTGGTTGATGGCATAGACCAGCGGCGCCACCTCGCGCGGCACCTCGCTCGCCTCGATCGGCGTCAGATCGTCGTCCAGTCGGCTGCGGATGGCCCCGCCCAGGCGTTCGATGGGCTTGAAGGCGCGCCGGGTGGCGAGCAGGGCAACGGCCAGGGCAACGACGACGAGGACGGCCTTGCGGCCGACTTCGCCGAAGAACAGGCTCTGCACCACCTCCTGCCGGGAATTGGTCGTCTCGCCGAGGATGACGATGACCGGCCGCGGGAATTCGGTGCGGTAGAGCGGCTTGAGCATGGCCCCCAGACGCAGGGCCTGCCCGTTGTACACGCCATCGTAGAAGACCGCGACATTGGGCTGCAGCGTGGGCGGCAGGGGCAGCCCCTCGTAGCCGGTGATCTGCTCGCCCCCCTGGTAGGTGACGCCGTAAAAGACGCGGTCGGAACTGCCGGCTTCGAACAGTTCGAGCGCCGAGTACGGAATATCGACCACCACTTCGCTTTCCGTGGCGTAGATACGCTCGGCGATGCCCTTCAGCGAGGCCGACAGCGAGCGGTCGTAGGCCTGGTTGGCGGCGGCCAGCGCGTCGCGGTAGCTGTACCAGGCATCGACCAGCAGCAGCGCCGACAGCACGCCGACCAGCCAGACGACCAGCCCGCGCTTCAGGCTCTTGCGCGGCAGGCTGGCCGGTTCGGCTTCGCTGCCTTGCATCAGGCGGCCGCCTCGCCGGCAGCGTCGACCAGGTAGCCCAGGCCGCGCACGGTGGTCACCGCAACGCCGCTGCCTTCGAGCTTCTTGCGCAGGCGCGACACGTAGATTTCGATGGCCTCGGGCCGGGCGTCCTGCTCCATGCAGAAAACCTTTTCGAACAGCGCATCGCGCGACACCGGCCGGCCGATGCGGCCGAGCAGCGCTTCGAGCACCGCCAGTTCGCGCGGCGTCAGGGACAGGGCCTGGCCGTCGACGGTGGGCAGGCGGCTGACCGTATCGAAAGCCAGGCGGCCGAGGCGAACCACGGGCGTCTGCCCGCTCGACCGGCGAAGCAGTGCTTTCAGCCGGGCTTCCAGTTCGCCCAGTTCGAAGGGCTTGGGCAGGTAGTCGTCGGCGCCGGCATTGAGGCCGCTGATCCGCTCGTCGACCGAACCGCGCGCCGTGAAAATCAGCACCGGCACCCGCGAACCCCTTGCGCGCAGGCTCTTGAGCACATCCAGCCCGTCCTTGCCGGGTAGCGACAGGTCGAGCAGCACGCCGTCGTATTCGCCGGTCAGCAGGTAGTGCTCGGCATGGTCGCCACGGTCGGCAATATCGACCGCATAGCCGGACTGGCGCAGGGATTTGGCCACCCATTCGCACAGTTCCGGATGGTCTTCGACCAGCAGGATTTTCATGTCTTGTCTCCGTTTTGCCGGTTATCCCCGACTTTGCGACGCATTGTTCCGCGTTGATGCAGCGAAAGCAAATCGAAAGCTTGTCCGCCTTAAATGCGATCCCAGCCGGCACCCACCGGTTCGATTGCACATCGACAACAACCTCTCGGAGGAGACAATGCATCATCAATCCCTGTACCGGGCCGTCCTGGCCTGCTTCGCCCCGCTGGCCGTCGCCGGCACCGTCCACGCCGCGCCGCTCGACGACCTGCGCGCCGAAATCGCCGCCCAGAAAGCCCGCCTGGAGAAACTCGAAGAACTGCTGACCGCCACGGCAGCCACCAGCAGCGCGGCCACCAAGAAAGCCGAAGAGGCGACCAAGAAGGCCGACGAAGCGAGCAAGACAGCCCAAGCCGCGGCTGCCGCCGAGCCGGCCAAGAGCAAGGGCCTGTCCATGCCGGACGGCCTGACCATCTACGGCATCATCGATGCCGGCGTCGAATACGGCAACTACGGCCAGGGTTCCCGGGCACGCATCCAGAGCGGCCTCGGTTCGGCCAGCCGCCTCGGCTTCAAGGGGGCGCGTGATTTCGGCGACGACCTCACCGCCTACTTCCAGCTCGAAGCCGGCGTCTCCGTCGATAACGGCCAGAACACCGGCCACTCCTCCAACGTGAGCAACCCGGGCCAGGGCAACGCCTCGTCGGCCTCGGTCAACTCGACCGGCGTCGCCATCTTCTCGCGCAACACCTTCCTCGGCCTGAACAGCAAGACCTTCGGCGATCTGCGCTTCGGTCGGGACTATGCGCCGATCTACTCGATCACCAGCATCTCCGACCCGTTCACCATCGGTGGCGCCACCGCCTTCCGCCTGTGGTCGTCGGCGGCCGCCAGCCGCTTCGACAATGCCGTGTTCTACGCGACGCCGCGTCTTGCCGGCTTCCAGGGCAACATCGCCTACTCGGCCGGTATGGAGAACAACAGCCGAGCCGACGTCGGCGTGACCGGTGGCGCCCCCGGCAACAGCAATACCGGCCCCGAGGGCGAAGGCAAGGGGGTCAGCGCCAGCCTGACCTACGCCAACGGCCCGCTGTTCGTCGGCGCCGGCTACCTCGACTACGCCAAGATGGGCACCGTGACCGCGCCGGCCACCGAGAACGCCCACCGCAAGGCGTGGAACCTGGCCGCCACCTACGACCTGAAATTCGCCAAGCTGTACGGCCAGTTCCTGCATGGCGAGGACACCCAGGAAGGCGCCGCCGTCTACAAGAGCCTGGACCGCAACATCTGGTGGGTGGGCGCCGCCGTGCCCTTCATGGAGCGCCATACCGTGCGCGCCGTCTATGGCCACCTCGACGACCGCCTGAGCACCGACCGCGACTCCGACCACTACGGCGTCGGCTACGAGTTCGCCCTCGACAAGCAGACCGACGTCTACGCCTACTACGCCAAGGTGACCAACAAGAACGGCGGCCAGAACTCGCTGTGCGCCGGCGGCACCTGCCAGGGCTACGACAAGGATTCCGGCCTGCCGCCGAACTTCTCGCCGACCTCGCTGATGCTCGGCGGCCGCTACCGCTTCTGACCAACTAAAAAGATAGCTCACGGGCCGGCATCGAAAGGAATTCGAAAGGTCGGCCCGCTAGCATCACTTCCACAAGGTTCGCCAACGAGCGGGCCGAATGTAAAAATGAACAGACAGGAGACAATCATGAAAATCACTCGTCGCACTTTCCAGCGCGCCCTGCTCGCCGGCCTGATCGCCGGCACCGTCGGCCTGGGCGCCCCGGCCTACGCCCAGTCGGCCGCCGACCTCGTCGCCGCCGCCCAGAAGGAAGGCAAGCTGGTCATCTACGGCGTCACCGACAACGAGCAGACCAACCATCTGATCCGCGAATTCCGCACCCAGTACCCGGCGATCAACGTCGAGTACAGCAACATGAGCACCACCGAGCTGTACAACCGCTTCATTTCGGAATCAGCGGCCGGCAGCTCCGCAGACGTCACCTGGTCGTCGGCCATGGACCTGCAGATCAAGCTGGTCAACGACGGCTACGCCCAGCCGCACAAGTCGGCCGAAACCGCCAAGCTGCCGGAATGGGCCAACTGGAAGAACGAGGCCTTCGGCACCACCTACGAGCCGATCGGCATCGTCTACAACAAGCGGCTGATCCCGGCCGCCGACGTGCCGCAAAGCCACGCCGACTTCATCAAGCTGCTGACCACGCAGACCGACAAGTTCAAGGGCAAGGTCAATACCTACGATCCGGAAAAATCCGGCGTCGGCTTCATGCTGGTCACCCAGGACAAGCAGGTCAATGCCGCCGGTTTCGCCGAACTGCAGAAGGCGCTCGGTGCCGTGCAGGTCCGCGTCCAGGCCTCTACCGGCACGATGATGGAACGCATCGCCTCCGGCGAGAACCTGATCGGTTACAACCTGAACGCCGCCTACGCGCTGACCCGCGCCCAGAAGGACCCGTCGATCGGCATCGTGCTGCCCAAGGACTACACGCTGGTGCTCAGCCGCGTGATGTTCATCGCCAAGAAGGCGAAGAATCCGAATGCCGCCAAGCTGTGGCTCGATTTCATCCTGTCCAAGAAGGGCCAGGAGATCATCGCCAGCAAGTCCGACCTCTACGCCATCCGCCCCGACGTCGAAGGCGATACCACGGCCAGCGGCCTGAAGAAGCAGCTCGGCGACGCGCTGCGCCCGGTCGCCATCAACACCGGCCTGCTTACCTATCTCGACCAGGCCAAGCGTCTCGAATTCCTCAAGCAGTGGAATAGCACGGTCAAGGGCAAGTAAGCCCCGGCCGACCGGCAAGCCCCCGTCGCTCCCATCCCCCGCGGGAGCCCAGGAACCCCCGCCTGGATTCCCCTTAACCCGGGAATGACGGGGAACTTGCGACCAACCGCCTCCCCCTTTCTTCCGAGGTACTCCCATGTTGCAAACATTGCCCCGACGGGTAGTGGTGGCCCTGCTCGCCCTCTCCGTCTTCTTCCCCATCGGGCTGGTGCTCTACCAGAGCATCCTGTCCGGCCCCTTCTTCATGCCGACGGCCGGGCTCAGCCTGGAGTCCTACGCCTTCATCTTCGACGACCCCGATTTCTGGTCGGCGACCAAAAACACGCTGGCCATCGCCGTCGGCATGAGCGCCATCGCCATCCCGCTCGGCGCCATCCTGGCCTTCATCATGGTCCGCACCGACCTGCCCGGCCGCAAGTGGCTGGAGACGCCGATCATGATCCCGATCTTCGTCTCGCCGGTCGTCCTCGGCTTCGGCTACGTCGTGTCGCTCGGCCCGGTCGGTTTCTTCTCGGTGTGGTTCGAGTCGATCTTCGGCAGCGTGCCGTGGAACATCTACTCGCTGGCCTCGATCATCGTCATCGCCGGCCTGACGCATGTGCCGCACGTCTATCTGTACTCCTCGTCGGCCCTGCGCAACCTCGGCTCCGACGTCGAGGAAGCGGCCCGCCTGACCGGCGCCAGCCCCTTCCGCGTCGCCCGCGACGTGTCCATCCCGATGGTCTCGCCGGCCCTGCTCTACGTGGGCGTGCTGGTCTTCTTCCTCGGCTTCGAGATCTTCGGCCTGCCGCTGATCCTCGGCGACCCGGAAGGCCACCTGGTGCTCACCACCTACCTGTACAAGCTGACCAACAAGCTGGGCACCCCGTCCTACCACCTGATGGCGGCGGTGGCGACCTGCATCATCGCGGTGACCTTCCCGCTGGTCCTGCTGCAGCGCTTCCTGCTCAAGTCGGCGCAGCGCTTCGTGGCGATGAAGGGCAAGTCGGCCCGCCAGCGCCCGCTGATGCTCGGCCCGTGGAAGTGGGTGGCCTTCGCCCTGATCCTCGCCTGGCTGTTCTTCAGCGTCGTCGTGCCGGTGGTCGGCATCGCGCTGCGCTCGGTGGTGAGCAGCTGGGGCCAGGGCATCAACCTGCTCGACGTGCTGACCCTCGACCACTTCCGTGCCGTGTTCGACGAATCGACGATGATCCGCTCCATCATCAATTCGCTCCTCATCGGCACCCTGGGCGGCGCCCTGGCGGTCGGCGGCTACCTCGCCATCGGCCTGGTCACGCATCGCAAGAACGACGCCATCTCGCGCTTCGTCGATTACATCGTGCTGACGCCGCGCGCCGTGCCGGGCCTGATGGCCGGTCTGGCCGTGTTCTGGGTCTTCCTGTTCGTGCCTTTCCTGACCCCGCTGCGCTCGACGCTGTTCTCGGTGTGGTTCGCCTACGCCGTGGTCTGGCTGGCCTACGGCATGCGCCTGATCCAGAGCGCGCTGATGCAGGTCGGCCCGGAACTGGAAGAAGCTGGCCGCCTGGTCGGCGCCTCGAATGCCCGCGTCGCCCGCGACATCACCGTGCCACTCATCCGCAACGGCCTGCTCGGCGCCTGGCTGCTCGTCTTCATGATCTTCGAGCGCGAGTACTCGACCGGCGTCTACCTGCTCTCCCCGGGCACCGAGGTGATCGGTGCGCAAATCGTTTCCCTGTGGGCCTCCGGCGCCGTCGATGTGGTCGCAGCCCTGTCCCTGATCAACATGGCCCTGGTCGGCATCGGCCTGGCCATCGCCCTGCGCCTCGGAGTAAAACTTCATGACTGACAAGACCATCCTCGCCGTCGACAACCTCGCCCTGTCCTACGGCAGCAACCCCATCCTGAAGGACGTCTCCATGCAGCTGCGCCGCGGCGAAGTGGTCTCCCTGCTCGGCCCCTCGGGCAGCGGCAAGACCACCCTGCTCCGTGCCGTCGCCGGCCTGGAACAGCCGCATGCCGGCAGCGTCTGCATCGCCGGCCGCGCCATCTACGACGCCGCCGCCAGCATCGACATCCCGGCCGAAAAGCGCGACCTCGGCCTGGTCTTCCAGTCCTACGCGCTGTGGCCGCACAAGACGGTGTTCGACAACGTCGCCTACCCGCTGGTCCTGCGCAAGGTGGCCAAGAACGACATCGTCCAGCGCGTCCATGCGGCACTGAAGAACCTCGGCCTCGACCATCTCGCCGAACGCTACCCGCACCAGTTGTCAGGCGGCCAGCAGCAGCGCGTGTCGATTGCCCGGGCACTGGTCTACAACCCACCGGTCATCCTGCTCGACGAGCCGCTGTCCAACCTCGACGCCAAGATGCGCGAGGAAGCCCGCGCCTGGCTGCGCAACCTGATCGTCGAAATGCAGCTGTCGGCACTGGTCGTCACCCACGACCAGTCGGAAGCGATGGCCATGTCCGACCGCATCCTGCTGTTGAACGGCGGGGTCATCGAGCAGCAGGGGACGCCGACCGAGATGTACGGCCAGCCGCAGACCTATTTCGTCGCCGACTTCATGGGCAGCAACAACATCATGACCGGCCGCATCGGCGACATCCGCGGCGGCGAGGCGCGCATCGACCTCGACAACGGCATTTCGGTCTGGGGCCTGCGCCGGACCAACGCCGCCATCGGCCACGAAGCGAAAGCCGTCATCCGCGTCGAGCAGGTGCACCTGGCCGACGCCGCCGGCGACAACCGGGCCGAAGTCGAACTGGCCACCTCGATGTTCCTCGGCGACCGCTTCGAGTACGTCTTCCACGCCGGCAGCGACCTGCTGCGCGCCTGGGGCAAGCGCCACGAGGATGCCGGCAAGCGCTGGCTGGAATTTCCGCGCGACAGCGTCTGGATTTTCTGATTTCTCCCTGCGGCCAGCGTCCCCTGTGGCCGCAAGCTTGGCGTCCTGCCTGCCGCTGGCAGGACGCTTTTTTTGACCTGCGCTTTGCCCGCTAGCCCGTAAATCTTCCGGCCATGCCCACCCCTATCCGCCGCGTCCTGCGCATCGTCGCCGCCCTGCTCATTGCGGGACTGGCCGGCGCCGCCGCCAGCCACCTCCATTTGCCGCTGCCCTGGATGCTCGGCCCGCTGTTCGCCATCGCCATCCTACGCACCGCCGGCGCCCGCCTCGACGCGCTGCCCGGTGGCCGCCAGGCCGGGCAATGGGCGATCGGCACCGCGCTCGGCCTCTATTTCACGCCGGCCGTGCTCGGCGAACTCGGCCGCCACGTCGTCGCCATTCTGCTCATGGCCGGCAGCGCCGTCGTCTTCGGCCTCATCGCCGCCCGTCTGATCGAACGCTGGGGGCAGGTTTCCGCCGCCACCGCCTTCTTTGCCGGGCTGCCCGGCGGCGCCTCGGAAATGGTCGTCCTGGCCGAACGCCAGGGCGGCGCCCTCGACCGCGTCGCCGCCGCCCATGCCTTGCGCGTCATGCTCGTCGTCAGCCTGATTCCCTTCGCCCTGCATCACGGCGCCAGCAACGGCCACGAGTCGTTCCGCGCCCTGGCCGGCAGCGTCGATTGGCTGCGCTTCCCGCTGCTGGTCGCCGCCTCGCTGGCCGGCGTCTTGCTGTTTGCCAAACTGCGCATCGCCAATGCCTGGGTGCTCGGCCCGCTGCTCATCGTCGGCGGCTTGACCGCCGCCAGCCTGCCATTGAGCAGCCTGCCCGGCTGGCTGGTCAATAGCGGCCAGTTGCTGCTCGGCACCGCGCTCGGCACCCGCTTCTCGCCGGCCTTCTTCCGCGCCGCGCCGCGCTTTCTCGGCGTGTCGGCCCTGGCCACCGGGCTGACCCTGCTCCTCTGCGCGCTGTTCGTCGCCGGGCTCGGCCAACTGATCGCCATTCCGGTGCCCTCGCTGCTGCTCGCCTCTTCCCCCGGCGGCATGGCGGAAATGAGCATCACCGCCCGCGAAATGCACCTCAGCGTGCCGCTGGTCACCGCCACCCACGTGCTGCGTGTCGTGCTGCTCACCGTCTGCGCCCCGCTGCTCTGCCGCCATTACCTGGCCTGGCGCGAAAAACAATTCACCCCCACCAAAGGAGACCAATCATGAATCCATCCACCGCTTCGACTGCCAGTCAGCACGCCGCCCCGCCCAGCGGCCAGCCGACACCGGTCTATCGCGACGAGCGGCAAAGCCCGGCCGTGCCGGCAAGCGTCGAGCGCAACCCCGCCCAGACGGACGACAGTCCGGCCGCCATCCTCGGCTACAACTGAGCCTACGGCCATGCTGTGCCTGGCAGCCCCGCTCAACCACCCGCTGCGCCTGGCGCTGGCCAGCGAGATCCACGCCCGGCCCTTCATGGTGCTCGAAGCGCCGGCCCGCATTTCGCACCTGGCCATCCACACCGACGGCGGCGAGGCCGCGCACGACCAACTGCTCGCCACGCTGTGTGCCCGCTTCGGCGTCGCCCCGCCGGCCGCCGGGGCGCAGTATTTCTTCCACGACTTCGGCCATTTCCGCCTCAAGTGGGAGCGTCATAGCGAGTTCTCGACCTTCAGTTTCGTCGAGGCCGGCGAGGAAGGCGGCGACTTTGCGTTCACCGCCCTGCGCCACGTGCCGGCCGACTGGCTGGCAACGCTGCACGGCTCGGTGATCGTCGCCTCGCACATCATCACCGAACGCGGCGCCCCGCTCGCCATCGCCGATTGGCGGCTCAAGCGGCTGTTCCCGCTGCCGCCCCTGGTCGGCAGCCAAGTGCTGTCGGGCGGTGAAATGTGGACCGATTTTCAGGTCGGGCCGGACGGCTTTTCGAAATTCCTGATCCGCGACACCGATCTGCGCGAATCGCAGATGGGCCGACTGGTCCAGCGCCTGTGCGAAATCGAGACCTACCTGATGATGGCCCTGCTCGCCCTGCCGCTGGCCCGTGAAAGCGCCGTGCTGCTCGGCCGCATCGAGGAGGACCTGACCGAACTGGGCAGCCGGATGAGCAGCCTGGACATCGACGGCGATGCCGAAGGGCTGCTCCGCGATATCGCCCGCCTCGACGCGCAAGTTCGCGCCCAGTCCTTCCGCACCGGCTACCGGTTCAGCGCGGCGCAGGCTTACTACCGCATTGTCGGCGCCCGCATCGGTGAATTGCGCGAAAAGCGCATCGAAGGCGTGCCGACCATAGGCGAATTCATGGAACGGCGCCTCGCCCCGGCGATGGACACCTGCCTGTCGGTCGCCGCCCGCCAGGAGGCACTCGCCGCCCGCATCAGCCGCTCGAACGACATGCTGCGCACCCGGGTCAATCTGGCCCAGGAAAGGCAGACCCAGGGCGTGCTGGAAAGCTTGAACCGCAGCGCCCAGCGCCAGTTGCAATTGCAGCAGGCGGTCGAAGGGCTGTCGGTGGTGGCCATTTCCTATTACGGCATCGGCCTCGCCGGCTATGCGCTGAAGGCGCTCAAGGGCTGGGGTTTCGCCATCCCGGTCGATCAGGTCAGCGGCCTGCTCCTGCCGCTGATCGCCGGCGCCACCTGGCTGGGCATCCGCCGGCTGCACAAACGCCTGCACCCGTAAAGCTGACTGTACCCGGCCGGCCGCACCGGCCAGGGCTCAACCCGAGGCCGGCAGGTCGGCCATGCGTGCCGCCTCGTCGAGCAGCCAGTCGCGGAAGGCGCGCACCACCGGCTGCCCCGCCACCGCCTCGGGAATGACGAGGAAGTAGGCCTGCGGCCGGCGGATCACGATATCGAACAGCTCAACCAGCCGCCCGGCCGCCACCTCGGCCTCGATCAGCGGCTTCGACGCGAGGGCGATACCGACGCCGTCGATGGCCGCCGACAGCACCAGCCCGGAGTCGCTGAAATGCATACCGGCATTGCTGTCGATGCCGCTGACGCCGGCCAGGTTCAGCCATTCGTCCCAGGTCGGCCGCACCATCAGTTCGGGGATGGTGTCGTCATGCAACAGGGCGTGCTGGGCCAGATCGGCCGGCACCTTCAGGGGCTGCGTGCCGGACAGCAGACGCGGGCTGCACACCGCCGTATACACCGGCGAAAACAGGCGCTCGACCTGGCAGCCGGGATACTGGCCGCGCCCGAAGCGGATGAACACCTCGGCCTCTTCCGTCGCGCCGGCCGCATCCTCGACGGCCGGCGCCCCCTCGGCATCGGGCGGGTCGATCATGGCCAGCGAGGCCGTCATGTGCAACTGGATTTCCGGATGGCGCGCCGCGAAGCCGGGCAGATGGCGGATCAGCCAGCGGGCCAGGAAGGTCGGCGGCGACGAGACGAGCAGGCGGCCGCCTTCGTCATGGCGGCGCGTGCTGTCGATGGCGGCGGCGAAGGCATCCAGCCCCTCGCGCACCTTGGGCAGCATGGCCCGCCCCTTGGCGGTCAGCTCGATGGCGCGCGTCAGCCGGTGGAACAGGGGAAAGCCGAGGTAGTCCTCAAGGCCGCGGATCTGGTGGCTGATGGCGGTCGGCGTCACCGACAGTTCTTCGCCGGCCAGTTTGAAGCTGAGGTGGCGGGCAGCGGCCTCGAAGGCGCGCAAGGCATTCAGGGGGGGCAGTCGATACGGCATACAGCTGAGATTTTCTCACGTATCGACTGACAAATCATAGTTTGTTGCAACGCAGCATGCTGCCCTACAGTGGCGGCCGTCCAACACAAAATATATGGAACAGCACATGAACAGCGATCTGAACCTCTATGTCTCCGCCGTGGTTCTCGCCATGGTCCTCGTCCAGACCCTCTTCCACTTCCGCAAGGAAACCCGCAACCTGATCATCACCAGCGCCGGCAAGGCCCTTGCCTGGACGCTCGGCTGGCTGCGGCCGCAAACGCCCAGCAAATAAATCCCTCCGCTCACCGGAGCGGCTCTCCGCAGAAATGCGGCACGGAGCAGGAACAAATGGCGCATCGATCCGATGCGCCATTTTAGTTTGCACGGGGCGGGGCACCGCACCGGTCCAGTTAATGCCATTTGAATCAGCAACCAAAAGCTATCAATCCGATTGACTCAATCAATTAGATCAATCGAACGCACCCTCCTACACTGAGTCCATCAGGTCGGCTCGACCTTGTTCAACCCAGGAGGAAGCCATGATTTCCCGTTTCATCGATCGCTGGTTCGACGAACTGGTGGCCTGGGATTCCTGTATCGATGTCCTGGCCAATCTGCCGGACAACTTTTGACCCGCGCCATCCCACACACCAAGCAGGAGAGACACCATGAACGGCAATAAACTCACCACTGCCGCCGGCTGCCCGGTGGTCGACAACCAGAACACCATGACCGCCGGCCCGCGCGGCCCGGTCTTGCTCCAAGACGTCTGGCTGCTTGAAAAGCTGGCCCACTTCGACCGCGAAGTGATCCCCGAGCGCCGCATGCACGCCAAGGGTTCCGGCGCCTACGGCACCTTCACCGTCACCCACGACATCACGAAATACACCCGCGCCAAGATCTTCAGCCAGATCGGCAAGAAAACCGAGTTGTTCGCCCGCTTCACCACCGTCGCCGGCGAACGCGGCGCGGCCGATGCCGAGCGCGACATCCGCGGCTTTGCGGTCAAGTTCTACACCGAGGAAGGCAACTGGGACCTGGTCGGCAACAACACGCCGGTCTTCTTCCTGCGCGATCCGCTCAAGTTCCCCGACCTCAACCATGCCGTCAAACGCGACCCGCGCACCAACATGCGTTCGGCGACCAACAACTGGGACTTCTGGACCTCGCTGCCGGAAGCCCTGCACCAGATCACCATCGTCATGTCCGACCGCGGCATCCCGGCCACCTACCGCCATATGCACGGCTTCGGCTCGCACACTTTCAGCTTCATCAATGCGCAGAACGAGCGCTACTGGGTCAAGTTCCACCTCAAGTCGCAGCAGGGCATCAAGAACCTGAGTGATGCCGAGGCGACCGAAATCATCGGCCGCGACCGCGAGTCGCACCAGCGCGACCTGCTCAACAGCATCGACAACCGCGACTTCCCGAAATGGACCATGTACGTCCAGATCATGCCGGAGCGTGAAGCCTCGGCCGTGCCGTACAACCCCTTCGACCTGACCAAGGTGTGGCCGCACAAGGACTATCCGCTGATCGAGGTCGGCGTCATGGAACTCAATCGCAATCCGGAAAACTTCTTCGCCGAAGTCGAGCAATCGGCCTTCAACCCGGCCGCCGTCGTCCCCGGCATCGGTTTCTCGCCGGACAAGATGCTGCAGGCGCGGCTCTTCTCCTACGGCGACGCGCAACGCTACCGGCTCGGCGTCAATCATCACCAGATCCCGGTCAATGCGCCGCGCTGCCCGGTGCACAGCTACCACCGCGACGGCCAGATGCGCACTGACGGCAACCACGGCGCGACGCTGGGCTATGAGCCGAACAGCTACGGCCAGTGGCAGGAACAGCCCGATTTCCGCGAGCCGCCGCTGTCGATCGAAGGCGCCGCCGACCACTGGAATCACCGCGAAGACACTGACTATTATTCGCAGCCCGGTGCGCTCTTCCGCCTGATGACGCCGGCCCAGCAGCAGATCCTGTTCGACAACACCGCCCGTGCCATGGGCGATGCGCCGGAGGAGATCAAGCGCCGCCACATCGGCAACTGCGCCAAGGCCGACCCAGCCTACGGCGCCGGGGTCGCCCAGGCACTCGGCCTCGCCGCTTGATCGCTGAACCAAAGTGGAGCGCCCCCGTCAAACGGGGCCTCCGACTTCAACACCAATAAGGAAAACCCATGTCGCAAACTGTCACTCTCGGCGGCAACGCCATCAACGTCGCTGGTCAACTCCCGAAAAAGGGCGACACCGCCCCCGCCTTCTCCCTGGTCGCCAAGGACCTGTCCGACGTTACACTTGCCAGCTTCGCCGGCAAGCGCAAAATCCTGAACATCTTCCCGAGCATCGACACGCCGACCTGCGCCATGTCGGTCCGCCAGTTCAACGCCAAGGCCAACAGCCTGCCCAACACCGCGGTACTGTGCATTTCGGCCGACCTGCCCTTCGCCCAAGCCCGTTTCTGCGGCGCCGAAGGCCTGGACAACGTCGTTACGCTATCCACCATGCGCGGCCGTGACTTCCTCGAAGCCTACGGCGTCGCCATCACCAACGGCCCGCTCGCCGGCGTCGCCGCCCGCGCCGTGGTCGTCGTCGATGAAAACGGCACCGTGATCCACAGCGAACTGGTTCCGGAAATCAAGAACGAGCCGGACTACGCCGCCGCGCTGGCCGTGCTCTGAGTCCTTCGCCATGGCTGACCTCGACTTCAAGACCTTCGAAGGCCAGGCGCTCGCCGAAGGCTTCGACGAAGTCCTGGAACGCACCTGGCCGCCCGACGCCATCGTCGAGTCGCACACCCACCCGTTCGCCGTCAAGGCACGGGTGGTGCGCGGCGAAATGTGGCTGACGGTCGGCCCGGACACCCGCCACCTCCAGCCCGGCGACGAATTCACCCTGGCCCGTGATGAGCTGCATGCCGAACGCTACGGTAGCGCCGGCGCCAGCTATTGGGTGGCGCGCCGCAATTAGCGAAGTGAGTTATGGCCAAGAAATGCTGCCATCACAAGCCCCGGTGCAAAAACTGCCCGCTGCGCAAGCGCAAGTAGGTCGGCGCCAGCCACCCCGCTATGGCCGCCCCGGCGGTTCTTAGCGTGTAGTCTCCGACGACATCTCCATCAACGGCCAACGCGGCTGGACGGCGAAATCGCCGGCTTCCTTGGCCGGCGTTCCGGCCTGCAGGCGCAGGCAGCCGGCCAGGGCGATCATGGCGCCGTTGTCGGTACAGAACTCCAGTTCCGGGTAATAGACGCGGAAACGCTTGCGCTTCGCCTCGTCGTTCAGCGTTGCCCGCAGCTGCTTGTTGGCGCCGACACCGCCGGCCACCACCAGTTGCTTCAGGCCGGTCTGCTTCATGGCCTTCAGCGACTTCTTGACCAACACCTCGACGATGGCTTCCTGGAAAGCGCGTGCCGCATCGGCCTTGAAGGTGTCGGTCAAATCCTCGCCCTGTTCGCGGACCAGGGTCAGCACCGCCGTCTTCAGGCCGGAAAAGCTGAAATTGAGATCGCCGGAATGCAGCATCGGGCGCGGCAGTTCGTGGACGCCGGGCGTCCCCGTTTCGGCCAGTTTCGACAACAGCGCGCCGCCCGGATAAGGCAGGCCGAGCAGCTTGGCGCTCTTGTCGAAGGCCTCGCCGGCCGCGTCGTCGAGCGTTTCGCCGAGCAGTTCGTACTGGCCGACGCCGCTCACCCGCATCAACTGCGTATGGCCGCCGGAAACGAGCAGGGCGACGAAGGGGAAGGTCGGCGGATCGCGCGACAGCAGCGGCGACAGCAGATGGCCTTCGAGGTGGTGCACCGGGATGGTCGGCTTGTCGATAGCCAGGGCGAGCGCTTCGGCGAAGGCACAGCCGACGAGCAGGGCGCCGGCCAGCCCCGGCCCGCGGGTGTAGGCCACGGCATCGATGTCGTTCAACGACTTGCCGGCCTGCCCCAGCGCTTCGCGCAACAAGGGCACGACGCGGCGGATGTGGTCGCGCGAGGCGAGCTCGGGCACGACGCCGCCGTACTCGGCGTGCATCGCCACCTGCGAATGCAAAGCATGGGAAAGGAGACCGGCTTCGCTGTCGTAGAGCGCGATGCCGGTTTCGTCACAGGAGGATTCGACGCCGAGGATCAACATGGCGCTTATTTTACCACTTGATGCAAAAGGGTTTTCTCGCTTAGAATGTTCGGCTCTCCGCAAACCAGCGGAAACAATTTTGCGCGCACTGCCGTTTACTTGACCTGGCAGGCGCCTAACGGAAGGGGGTGATTTAGATGCCGAACATTCGTGTCAAGGAAAACGAGCCGTTCGAAGTGGCCATCCGCCGCTTCAAGCGCACCGTCGAAAAGACTGGTCTCCTGACAGAGCTGCGCGCCCGTGAGTTTTACGAAAAGCCCACCGCCGAGCGCAAGCGCAAGTTGGCCGCTGCCGTTAAACGCCACCACAAGCGTATCCGCAGCATGACCCTGCCGCCGAAGCTGTACTAATCGAGTACGCATCGCCGTAAAAAGAGCCGCCCGCCTTCAACCGCCGGCGGCTTTTTTCTTTGTTTTTCCCAAAAAGCACACCATGAGCCTCAAAGCACGCATCACCGAAGACATGAAGTCGGCCATGAAGGCCAAGGAAGCGGCCAAGCTGTCCGCCATCCGCCTGCTCAACGCTGCCATCAAGCAGAAGGAAGTCGACGAGCGCATCGAACTCGACGACGCCGCCGTGGCTGCGGTGATCGAGAAGTTGGTCAAGCAGCGCAAGGACAGCGTCACCCAGTACGAAGCCGCCAATCGCCAGGACCTGGCCGACATCGAAAAGGCCGAGATCGAAATCCTCTCCGCCTACTTGCCGGAAAAGATGAGCAGCGAGGAAGTCGCTGCCGCCGTCGCCGCCGCCGTCGCGCAGACCGGCGCCAAGGGCCCGGCCGACATGGGCAAGCTGATGGGCGTCCTCAAGCCGCAACTGGCCGGCAAGGCCGACATGGCCGAGGTGTCGAAGCTGGTGAAAGCCGCCCTCGCCGGCTAAAGCAGGAAAATGATCCCGGAGTCGTTCATCCAGGATTTGCTGGCCCGGGTCGACATCGTCGACCTGGTGGACAGCTACGTGCCGCTCAAGAAGGCCGGCGCCAACTACGCCGCCTGCTGCCCCTTCCACAACGAGAAATCGCCATCCTTCACGGTCAGCCCGACCAAGCAGTTCTACCACTGCTTCGGCTGCGGCGCCCACGGCACGGCCATCGGCTTCGTCATGGAATACCAGGGCATGGGCTTCGTCGATGCCATCAAGGATCTGGCCGGGCGCGCCGGCATGGTGGTCCCGGAAAGCGAAGGGCGCAGCTTCCAAGACGAGAAACCGGGGCAGACCCGCACGCTGATCGAAGTCATGGCGCGCGCCGCCGCCTACTACAAGGCGCAGCTCAAGGCTTCGCCGCGCGCCATTGAATACTGCAAGAAGCGCGGCCTGAGCGGCGAAGTGGCCGCCCGCTTCGGTATCGGCTACGCCCCGGATGGCTGGCAGAATCTGGAAGCCGTCTTCGCCGACTACAACGCCGACGAGTTGAAGGTTGCCGGCCTGATCATCGAGAACGAGGCCGGCCGCCGCTACGACCGCTTCCGCGACCGGCTGATGATCCCCATCGTCACCCCCAAGGGCGAGATCATCGCCTTTGGCGGCCGCATCATCGACCAGGGCGAGCCGAAATACCTGAACTCGCCGGAAACGCCGCTCTTCGAAAAGGGCCGCGAGCTATTCGGCCTGCCGCAAGCCCGCCAGGCGCTGCGCGAGACCAATACCGCCATCGTCACCGAAGGCTACATGGACGTCATCGCCCTGTCGCAGAACGGCGTCGGCAACGCCGTCGCCACGCTGGGCACAGCCACCACGCCGACCCATGTGCAGAAACTGCTGCGCCAGGTCGACCGCATCGTCTTCTCCTTCGACGGCGACAACGCCGGGCGCAAGGCCGCCTGGCGCGCCCTGGAAAACGCCCTCGAAGCACTGGCCGACAACAAGCAGATCGGCTTCGTCTTCCTGCCGGCCGAACACGACCCGGACAGCTTCATCCGTGAATTCGGCAAACCGGAATTCGACCGCCTGGTCGCCCAGGCCATGCCGCTGTCCGATTTCCTGCTGCGCGAACTGGCCCAGCGCTGCGACCTGACCAGTTCCGAAGGGAAGGCCCGGCTGATCTACGAAGCCAAGCCGCTGCTCCTCAAGCTGCCAACGCCGCTGCTCCGCCTGCAACTGGTCAAACGCCTGGCCGAGGCCAGCGGTTTCGCCCAGCCCGAAGTCGAGCGCCTGTGCGAGCTGAAGTCCTACACGCCAGCGCCGCCCGCCCGGGCCAAACGCACCGCCCCGTCGCTGACCCGCAACCTGCTACGCATCGTGCTGCACAAGCCGCAGCTGGCCCGGCGCATCCCGGTAGCCCTCCTCCCCGACACCCCGGAACGGCCGGCCCTGGCCCGTCTGCACCAACTGGTTTCGGCCAGCCACGAGACGGCCAGTTACGCCGTTCTGCGCGAACAACTGCGCGGCCTGCCGGAAGAAAGCATCATCGAACACGCCGCGTCGGAACTTCTTGGCCTGCCGTTTGACGAAGAAGGCGCGGACACCGAATTCCAAGACACCCTGGGAAAGCTCCAGGAAGGCGGTGAAAAGCGTGCTTTCAACGAACTGCAGATGAAGGCCCAGCAGTTCGGCGTGGCCGGCCTGAGCGCCGCGGAAAAACAGGCCTACATCCAGTTCCTCACCACCAAGGCTAATCGCAGCTAAGTTGTGGTAAAATCTACGGTTTTCTCGAATTCTATGGATCGCGTTCATGGCTAAGGCAAAAGACACCGCTAAGGAAGCCCCGAAGGCTCGCACCAGCAAGGCC
Organism: Dechloromonas hankyongensis; assembly: GCF_022012295.1. Classification (GTDB taxonomy): domain Bacteria; phylum Pseudomonadota; class Gammaproteobacteria; order Burkholderiales; family Rhodocyclaceae; genus Azonexus; species Azonexus hankyongensis. The sequence continues at coordinate 1,064,908 of NZ_JAKLTN010000001.1, read as the reverse complement.
AAGGAAAAGGCCGCCGAAAAGGCGCTGTTGCAGGGCCAGATGGCTGAAACTCCGGAACCGCTCGATGCCGAAGCGCGCAAGATGCGCCTCAAGGCCCTGATCAAGCTGGGCAAGGAACGCGGTTACCTGACCTACGCCGAAATCAACGACCACCTGCCGGACGACGTGGTCGACGCCGAATCCATCGAAGCGATCATCTCGACCTTCAGCGAAATGAGCATCCAGGTCTTCGACGAAGCCCCGGCTGCCGAAGACCTGCTGATGTCCGACAACGCCGTGGCCGCCGCTGACGACGAGGAAGTCGAAGCGCAGGCCGAACAGGCGCTGTCCACCGTCGATTCCGAATTCGGCCGCACCACCGACCCGGTCCGCATGTACATGCGTGAAATGGGCTCGGTCGAACTCCTCACCCGCGAAGGCGAAATCGAGATCGCCAAGCGCATCGAGGAAGGCCTCAAGCACATGATCCAGGCGATTTCCGCCTGCCCGACCACCATCGTCGACATCCTCGACATGGCCGCCAAGGTCGAAACCGACGAAATGCGCATCGACGAACTGGTCGATGGCCTGATCGACCCGAACGCCGTCGAGGAAGCTCCGGCCGCCGAAATGCCGGAAGCCGACGAAGAAGAAGAGGACGATGAAGGCGACGAAGACGGCGAAGGCGGTGGCGGCGGTGCCGCTGCGGCTTCCCTGCTGCAACTGAAGACCGACGCCCTTGAGCGCTTCAAGACTATCAAGGGCATCCACGCGAAGATGCAGAAGGCGCTGTCGAGCAAGGGTTCGCAGGACAAGGCCTACCTCAAGCTGCTGCAGCAACTGTCCGACGAGCTGATGAACATCCGCTTCACCTCGCGCTCCATCGAGCGCCTGTGCGACAGCGTGCGCGGCATGGTCGAGCAGGTCCGCGGCTGCGAGCGCAAGATCCAGCAAATCTGCGTGGACCGCGTCAAGATGCCGCGCCCGCACTTCATCCAGTCCTTCCCGGGCAACGAAATCAACCTCGACTGGGCCGACGCCGAAGTGGCCGCCGCCCCGAAGACCTACGTCGCAATCCTGACCCGCAACGCCCCGGACATCAAGGAAGAGCAGAAGAAGCTGCTCGCCCTGCAAGACCGCATCGGCATTTCGCTGAAGGAACTGAAGGACATCAACAAGCAGATGTCCACCGGCGAAGCCAAGGCCCGCCGCGCCAAGCGCGAAATGACCGAGGCCAACCTGCGTCTGGTCATCTCGATCGCCAAGAAGTACACCAACCGCGGCCTGCAGTTCCTCGACCTGATCCAGGAAGGCAACATCGGCCTGATGAAGGCGGTGGACAAGTTCGAATACCGTCGCGGCTACAAGTTCTCCACCTACGCCACGTGGTGGATCCGCCAGGCCATCACCCGCTCCATCGCCGACCAGGCGCGGACCATCCGTATTCCGGTGCACATGATCGAAACGATCAACAAGATGAACCGGATCAGCCGCCAGATTCTGCAGGAAACCGGCGTCGAGCCGGATCCGGCCACGCTGGCCAAGAAGATGGACATGCCGGAAGACAAGATCCGCAAGATCATGAAGATTTCCAAGGAGCCGATCTCCATGGAAACCCCGATCGGCGACGACGACGATTCGCATCTGGGCGACTTCATCGAGGACTCCGCCACGCTGGCCCCGGCCGATGCGGCGATGTACTCCAGCCTGCGCGGCGTGACCAAGGAAATCCTCGACACCCTCACCACGAGGGAAGCCAAGGTCCTGCGCATGCGCTTCGGCATCGAAATGAACACCGACCACACCCTCGAGGAAGTCGGCAAGCAATTCGACGTCACCCGCGAACGCATCCGCCAGATCGAAGCAAAGGCCCTGCGCAAGCTGCGCCACCCGACCCGCTCGGACAAACTGCGCAGCTTCATCGACACCAACAACAACTAAGGTTTCCGGGCCTGTAGCTCAGTTGGTTAGAGCAGAGGACTCATAATCCTTTGGTCCACGGTTCAAGTCCGTGCGGGCCCACCAAACACCGCCTTGAATACTAAGGCAATTTCGGCTGATCCGGCAAATCCGGACAGCCGATTTTTCTTTCTGACGCTCCGATCTACAGTCTGGTTAAAGTCAGACCCGAATTCCCACCCAGGCTTGATGGGAAAACTGCCACTACTCAGCCAATGCATACCGCCTCACCAATCGTGCGGCAATGCTTATCCGCCACGGTAGCTGAGCGGCTAACAACGCGTTGACGGCGCAGCGGTTATTCGCCTCCATAGGACGACACCTTGGCTCCGATGAATTATTGACCTTGGATTAGTTCATTGGACTGAGTACGCAGTACTTATTCGCCTACCCGCCTACTCCTGGTTTTGAGGAGACGATAGGTGGCCAAAAGCTTGACAAATCAATCAATCCAATTTAGCCTGAAAAAACTGCTTAAATTTAGCAGCCGGGTTTGGCGACTCGGAAATCAGAGGCGGACGGCCGCCATTGCGGCTTTTTTTACGTCCGTTGCATGGCATGCCCTATGGAAAACCGCCCCCGCCGCTACGCAGCAGGGGCAAGCATGCCGCCAGGGCGTGCCACAACCACCAATCGATGCCATTTGTATAAATAGTTCATAATCCAGGATTCCAGCTAAATACCTGTTGATTATCGAATGACCATTAAATTGCGCGAAGAGGATTTACTTAAGGCGGCTGGCGCTGTTGGGGCGCTGCTCCCATGTGCGGCTAGCGTTGCTGTAGGAATTTCGTTTCTTGCATATTTCGCCGGGTGGCGCGATGCCAACGCTTATTTCACTGCCCTAGGAGCGCCCTGGGTAGTTTCGCTACTTCCCGCGAGCCGCCTTCTCTATTTAAGCGGCGAGTTTGTTGCTGGAATTCTTGTATGCGCGTTCCTCGCTATGAATTCCGTTGTTTCTGGCGAGATAGGACTGAAAGGCCTTCGTCGATGGTCGTGGATCGCTTTTGCACTCGCTATGCTATCAGGCATAAATGCGCACTTGCTGCCTCCGACCTTGGTCTCACCAAAGGTCGCTTGGGGACTGTCCAATTTTGCGGGCCTTTGCATTGCCGTTGCTTCTGGAGCTACGTTAGGTGAAGTGGTAATTCGCTTGAAGGACAACGAGTTGCGGTGGACGGCATCGCACGCATATTCAATTTATTTAGCTGTCTTTATCGGCTTGTATTGGATGCCATCACAGATAGGGACGGCGAGGGCCAAATACCACCTCGCCTCTCTGGAGGCCACATTGCCAGCAGTTCGTCTAACCACACCCGCCACCAATGAAAACTGGCGGTTAGTTGAGGCGATAGGTGAGTCTGTACTGATTATGGACCGCTAAATGGCCACGACACAGCCGCTGTTCAGGAGGGTCAAGACAACCGATATATCGTCAATCAATGCCACCGATGCCCAAGCAATCAAGTAAGCACCAACTTTAACCGGCTATCGTATTGAGGAAGTGAGACCCAATCATCAAAAAGCCCGGCTGGAGCCGGACTTTTTCGTTTCAGCGACCGCCGAGAATCAGCGTTCGCTCAGCCGCTTGCCGAAGGAAACCGCATAGGTCGGCGAGCGGAAGCGCAGGATCGGGTCGTCGGTCGGCTGGATTCCGGGGGCCATGACCAGCGGATCGAAATTGATCGGCTCGCACGGCGCGCCCTTCTGCGCCTCGGCACGGCTGATGGTCAGCGTGCCGGCCTTGATGCGCGGGCGCTCGGCCGGCCACAGGACGGTCGGATCGGTCTCGCTGTCGCCCGGCTGGCCGATGCTGACCAGCATGTCCCAGCGCGCCGGCCCCTGCTTGGTCCGCTCGATCAGCGCCGACTCCAGGAAATTGGCGCCGGCCGTCTTCAGTTCGTCGTCACTCAGGCGCTTTTCGCCGTCCTGCGGCACGAATTGCCAGCGCACCAGCGTCGCCGTGCCCTTCTTGTCGATGAACTTGAAGGTGTGGATGCCCCAGTAGCTGCTGCTGGCGTAGCTGGCCGGCGGATTGTTGCTGGCCAGGTAATCGGCCTGCGCCAGGTTGTCCGGATGGCTGGCCTTGAAGGCCTTCATCTTTTCCGGGTCGGGTTTGCCGGTCGCCGGATCGGGTTTCAAGGCCAGCATCAGGTCGAGGAAGGTCTGCGGCTGCGCGGCACCGAACATCGGCGTGTTGAGCATGGTGATGTGGTGCAACTTGCCTTTCGGCAACTGGAATTCGAGCGCCATGCCGCGCCCGCTCTTGGCCACGTCCGGCACTTTCGTGTTGCCGCCGGACACCGAGAAGCGAGCGACGACCGGAACCGGCTTGCCGGAGAACAGCGGCGATTTGCTTAGGCGGGCCGCCTTGCGCGTGCCGACGAATTCGCCAGCCGCACAGGTGCCTTTGATGTGGTTGCGCCGCTCGCCGGGGGTGACGCCGAACACGCCTTCGATGGCGCCGACCACCAGATCGGCGCCGGGCTGGGCATTATCGGCCAGCAGCGGCGGGGAAATAATCAGCGCCGCCAGGGCGAGCATGGGCGTGGCAAGACTGGTTTTCTGCATGGGGTACTCCTCGGGGTTAAGTTTATTTTTGTTCCAGCTGGTCGTAGACAGCGGTCGCCACCTTGGCCAGTTCGCCCTTGTCGATGCCGGCCGACAGGGCGTAGCCGAACTTGCCGTCCACCCAGTAGAAGACGTTGACCGGGCCTTCGCGGGCGAAGCGGAAGCCGGTGTCGCGCTTCTCGGTGCCTTCGGTGGTCACGTACAGCGTCATGCGCTGGCCGCTGGCGTCGTGATACATGAACTGGGCGACCGGGCCGCTGTTGCCGGGCAGCAGGCGGCCGCCGACCAGTTCGTAGCCGAGCCCGCCCAGCTTGGGCGGCCGGACCGAGGTGCCGAGCCGCTTGCTCAGCCATTTGACCAGGGCTTCTTCCTGATCGGCCCCTACCTCGACCGGACGACGCACATCCGGGCTATAGACCACGTGTGCCACTGCCGCCTGATGCGAGAGAGGAACCAGGCGGGCCACGCGGTCCGGCCCGTACTGACCGTGCGCCAGCCAGCCGCCGACACCGCCCAAGGTGGCCACCAGCAGGCCGGCCGCGATGCGCTGCCACAGGCCGCCGCCCGGCCAGCCACCACCGGCTGGCGCGCGCAACGGTTGCACGGTCAAGGCATGCAGGCGTTCCGGCAGTGGCTCATCGAGCACGGGCTGGAACAGGGCTTTGAGCGCCAGCTTCTGGGCGCGATAGGCGGCGACCCGCTCGGCATCGGCCGGATGGCGGGCCAGGTGTTCCTCCACCGCCGCCCGATGCTCATCGGTCAGGGCATCATCGACGTAGGCGTGCAGTTCTTCTTCGGTGATCGGGTGCGAGGTCATCGGACGACTCTCAGATTGGCAGTCGGCTGGCGGCCTTCCATGACCTGGCGCAGCCGTTCGCGTCCGCGCGACAGGCGGGACATCACGGTGCCGACGGGAATGCCGAGCAAGGCGGCGATGTCGGCGTAGCTCATTTCCTCCAGGGCGACGAGAAGCAGGATCTGGCGCTGCTCCTCGGGCACCTGGCGGAGGGCGGATTCGAGGTCCATCACTTCGAGCAGGTCGCTCTGCGTGGGCCGGACGGGCACCTCGGCGGCTTCATCGTCGTCGAGCGAGGTGGTCGCTAGGCCACCGCGGCGCAACTGGTCGATGCGTAGGTTGTGCATGATGCCGAACAGCCAGGCGCGCAGATCGCTGCCCGGCCGCCACTGGGCAAGCCGGCTCCAGGCGCGTTCCAGGGTGTCTTGCACGAGGTCGTCCGCCGCCGCGCGGTCGCCGAGCATCGCCCGCGCATAGCGGCGCAGGCGGGGCAATTCGGCGAGGATGGCGCGGCTATCCACGTTTCCGGGTTACGGCTTGGCGATATGCCAGACGTTGTTGAAACCGTCGCCGGTCTTGTCGCCCGGCTTCTGGTCCTTGGACCAGTAGTACAGCGGCTTGCCCTTGAAGGCCCACTGTTTCTTGGCGTCGTCGCGCATGACGATGCTGTAGTCGCCGCTCGCCGTGTCGCCATCCATCGCCATCAGCGGCGGCCAGTTGGTGGCGCATGGGCCGTTGCACATGCTCTTGCCGCTGCCGGCCGTGTCCTTGTCGAAAACGTACAGGGTCATGCCGTTGGCGCCGGTCAGCACGCCGTCCGACATCTTCGCCGGGGCGGCGCTATACATACCGCCGCCGGCACAGGCAGCCAGGGTCAGCGACAGCAGCAGGGCGGAAATCAGTTTGGTTTTTTTCATGATGGCCTCCGTTGGTTATGGGGTGCTACACCTTCGTAAACGGAAGCGGCCATCGTTTTATTCCCTAATTTTTTCCGAGGCGCCACAAGGAGGTGACTTCAGCCGCCCGCGCCACATGCAGCGGGTCGCTGGCATCCTGCGCCTTGGGGTGCTTGGGCCGGGTATCGAGCCGGCCGATCACCTGCAGGCCGGCATCGGCGATCCACGCCAGCAACTGCTCGCGCGAGCGCAGGCCGAGCAGTTCGGCGATGTCGGAAATGATCAGCCAGCCCTCGCCGCCATCGGCCAGATGGGCCGCCAGATCGGCCAGGAAGCCACGCAGCATGCGCGAATCCGGATCGTACACGGCGTATTCGACCGGCGAAGTCGGCTGCGCCGGCAACCACGGCGGATTGCAGACGACCAGCGGTGCCTGGCCTTCCGGGAACAGGTCGGCCTTGATGATCTGCACGTTGGTCGCCAAGCCCAGCTTTTCGATGTTTTCGGTCGCGCAGGCCAGCGCCCGTTCGTCCTGGTCGGTGGCGACGATGCGCGGCACGCCACGTCGGGCGAGCACGGCGGCGATGATGCCGGAGCCGGTGCCGATGTCGAAGGCCCGCTCACAACCGGCCGGGATCGGGGCCGACGCGAGCAGATCGACATACTCGCCGCGTACCGGCGAGAAGACGCCGTAATGCGGGTAAATCCGCCCCTGCACGGCGGGCACCGGTACGCCCTTCTTGCGCCACTCGTGGGCGCTGATCACGGCGAGCAGTTCGCGCAGGGCGACCAGCGAATCCTCACCGCCGGCTTCGCCGTAGGCGGCACGGCAGGCTTCGGCCACCTCCTGCGCCCGGCGCAGCGGCACGGTGTAGTCGGCATTGAGCGGCACGAGCAGGCGATTGAGCAGGGCGGCCCGCTTGCCCTGCGTCTCACGGTGACGGGCAAAGGCCTCAGCCGGCGTCTTCGGCGCCTTGCCGCGTGGCGCCCCGAAACGGCGGTCGGCACGCTTGGTCAACGCCTGCATTAGGTGCCGGGCATTGACCCAGTCGCCGCGCCAGAGCAGCGCCGTGCCGGCTTCGAGCAGGCGGTAGGCATCGTCGGCCGCCGTCCGGTCGTCGGCGATGCGGATGTCGGCATGCGGCGCGATGCCGGCTTCCGAACGCCAGCGGGCCACATGCTCCTGATTGGCTTCCTGCCAGCGAATGGGGGGAAATTGAGTCGATTGCATGCCGCATTGTAGGGCACTTCCGGCACGCCCTTTAGTCATACAATGCCCCGCATCCCCCAGCCGACAAGACCAAGCATGAAATTCGAAGGTACCGATAGCTACGTCGCGACGCGCGACTTGACCCTGGCGGTCAATGCCGCCGTCGCCCTGCAACGCCCGCTGCTCATCAAGGGCGAGCCGGGCACCGGCAAGACGCTGCTCGCCGAGGAGGTGGCGCGGGCGCTGAACATGCCGCTGTTCCAGTGGCATGTCAAATCGACGACCAAGGCGCAGCAGGGCCTCTACGAGTACGACGCGGTGTCGCGGCTGCGCGACTCGCAACTCGGCGATCCGCGCGTCGAGGACATCTCGCATTACATCGTGCATGGCGTGCTGTGGCAGGCCTTTGAATGCGATGAGCCGTCGGTGGTGCTGATCGACGAGATCGACAAGGCCGACATCGAGTTCCCTAACGACCTGCTGCGCGAACTCGACCGCATGGAATTCCACTGCTACGAGCTGCACCGGACCATCAAGGCCAAGCACCGGCCGCTGATCATCATCACCTCGAACAACGAGAAGGAGCTGCCCGACGCCTTCCTGCGCCGCTGCTTCTTCCACTACATCAAGTTCCCGGACAAGGAGACCATGCAGCGCATCGTCGATGTGCATTTCCCGGCGCTCAAACACGAGTTGCTCAAGGAAGCGCTGGAGGTCTTCTTCGACCTGCGCGAGATCCCCGGCCTGAAGAAGAAGCCGTCGACCAGCGAACTGATCGACTGGCTGAAGCTGCTGCTGGCCGAGGACATCCCGCCGGAAGCCCTGCGCGCCAAGGATGCCAAGGACGCCATCCCGCCGCTGCACGGCGCGCTGCTCAAGAACGAACAGGACGTGCATCTGTTCGAGCGCCTGGCCTTCATGAGCCGCCGCAAGCCGTAACCCATGCTCGTCGACTTCTTCCTGCACCTGAAGTCGCGCCAGTTGCCGGTGTCGACCAAGGAACTGCTGGCCCTGCTCGAAGCGCTGGAGGCGCGGCTGGTCACCGGCAGTCTGGACGACTTCTACCTGCTGTCGCGCACCCTGCTGGTCAAGGACGAAGCCCTCTACGACCGCTTCGACCGCGCTTTCGGCGAATACTTCAAGGGCATCGAGGCGCTGCCCGGCTTCGACGCCATGGTGCCCGAGGAATGGCTGGAACTGGCCGCCCGCCGCCATCTGTCGGAAGCCGACCGCGCCCGCCTGCAGAAGCTCGGTTACGAGAAGGTGCTCGAACAACTGAAGGAACGGCTGGCCGAGCAGAAGGAGCGCCACGCCGGCGGCAACAAGTGGATCGGCACCGCCGGCACCTCGCCCTACGGTCACGGCGGCTACAACCCGGAAGGCGTGCGCATCGGCGGCGAATCGGTCGGCAACCGCACCGCCATCAAGGTGTGGGACCAGCGCGAGTTCCGCAATCTCGATGACACCGTCGAACTCGGTGTGCGCAACATCAAGGTCGCGCTGCGCCGCCTGCGCCGCTTCGCCCGCAAGGGCGCGGCGACCGAACTCGACCTCGACGGCACCATCGCAGGCACTGCCCGCAATGGCGGCTGGCTCGACCTGCACCTGCGCCCGGAACGCCACAACGCCATCAAGGTGCTGCTCTTTCTCGACGTCGGCGGCTCGATGGACGACCACATCCAGGCCTGCGAGGAGCTATTCTCCGCCGCCCGCGCCGAGTTCAAGCACCTCGAGCACTTCTACTTCCACAACTGCGTCTATGAAGGGGTGTGGAAGGACAATCGCCGGCGGCACGGCGAAAAGCTGGCGACCTGGGACGTCATCCACACCTACGGCCCGGACTACAAGCTGATCTTCGTCGGCGATGCCAGCATGAGCCCCTATGAAGTCGGTCGCCCCGGCGGTAGCGTCGAACACTGGAACGAGGAAGCCGGCGCCGTCTGGCTGCAGCGTCTGGTCGACACCTGGCCGCGCGCCGCCTGGCTCAACCCGCTGGCCGAAAATTACTGGGGCTATACGCCGTCGATCGCCATGATCCGCGACATCGTCGGCAACGACCGCATGTTCCCGCTGACCCTGGACGGCCTGGAGCAGGCCATGCGCAGCCTGTCAAAATAGGCCGCCACGACACCCGTTTCGTCAAAATCATCAAAACCGTGAAGTAATCGATTTCCGTCGGGAATCGCCGCGCCGACAATATTTCCATCCCGTCAGAAAACCTGATGCGCACCGAGGAAATATCGTGGCTACCGTAAATACCCTGCACACCGGACACCTGATCGACGCGGCCTTCCTCACCCGTCCGCGCCCCGCTGCCCGTCCGGAACTTCGCCTCGCCGGCGGCCACCAGCAGGCCATGACGCAACGGCTGCATCAACTGCAGACAGCGCTGGGCGACGAGGCGGCAAACACTCCGGTCAATACCCGGGCGCACGCCGCAGACGCCCCCGCCAGCCGCCGCTTCGGCACCGCCTCCATCCTGCTCGCCAGCCTGGCCTCGGCGGCCCTCGGAGCGAGCACCATGTGGTTTGCCATGAGCGCGAGTGACTCGCGCGCCGAGCCGTCCATGGCCCCTCTCGCCGCCCTCGCGGCCCCGGCCGTTGCGGCGGCAAACCCCACGCAAGTCCGCGCCGAGCCGGCGGTGGTCGTTGCCGACGAAATGCAAATCGAGAACATGCTGGAATCCTGGCTGCAGGCCTGGCGCGACCGTGACATCGCGGCTTACCTGGGCGCTTACGGCAGCGATTTCATGCCGGCCGACGGCAGCAGCCACAGCAGTTGGGTGGCTGCCCGCACCAAGAAACTCACCGGCACGGCAGCGATCGACGTGCAGATCCGGGACGTCACCATCACGCGCAAGACACCTGATCTGTTCAAGGTCAGTTTCCGTCAGGACTACGCGGCGGGCAGCTATCGCGAAGCCGGGCGTGCCAAGACTCTGTTGGTCAGCCGCACCGACGGCGGCTGGAAAATTGCCCGCGAAATGCAGGACTGAATAGCACTGAAGAAAATGGAAAGCCGGCCGATAAGCCGGGTTCTGTTCCCCCCTTGCGGGGTTCGGCAATCATTCCTCTAGGCCTGCCGTTACCGACAGGCTCAAGCAACCTACCCGGAAGCAGCGCGGGCCACGCCTCAGCTTCCCTATTTGGTCTTGCTCCGGATGGGGTTTGCCGTGCCGTCCGCCGTTACCGTGGACGCGGTGAGCTCTTACCTCGCCGTTTCACCCTTACCTGTACGTCTTGCGACGCCATCGGCGGTCTATTCTCTGTTGCACTTTCCGTCGCCTTCGCCTTGCGGCTTATAGCGCCCAGCCGTTAGCTGGCATCCTGCCCAATGGAGCCCGGACTTTCCTCCCGATACCGAAGTATCCAGCGATTGCCTGGCCGACTTTCCGGGGCGGATTATACGCGGCTGGCGAAGCCGCCGGGGGATGGCTGGGCTGAGAAAACGCCGCCCAGCTAGCGCCGCTTGCTCCGGGCCAGGCGTTTGGCATTGGCCGTGGCCCGGCCATGGACCGGCGCCATGCCTTTGTCCAGCACGTCGAGCACCGCCTCGTGCACGTCCCGGCCGAGGCGCGCCGCGCTGTTCGCCGTCCACGGCGACCAGAAAGTCCGGAACATCGACGCCGCCAGCGTTTGATTGGCCCGGAAGGCTTGCTGCGCCATGGCAGTCATCGATTCGGAAAAGGCCGCTACTTTCTCGGCACCCATCCGCTCGAATTCCCGGCGGTCTCGCACCGATGGCATTGCTCCTGCCGCCGCCATGCGGGCAACGCGATGCGCCACGACCTGCGGGGCGGCGATAGCCAGTTCGACGGATTTGGTGGCCAGCGACTTGGTGGTACGGCGGACAGCCATGATGACTCCTTGTATCAGCGTTACGGAAGACCCCGCCTCGATCTAGCGCGCCGGGGTCTTCACTGTCGCTAATAGACTTTCCGGAGAGCCCGGAGTTCAACGCCGTCGGCGTGCAGCGAAACGCTCCAGTGTCCGGCCATATGTGAGACGGCGGCTAGCCCGCCTGCTCCGCGTGCAGGGGATCGGCCAGCCATTGCAGCAGGATGGCGAAGAGAAGATCCGGATCGACCGGCTTGGCGATGAAGTCGTTCATCCCCGCGTCGTGGCAGCGCACCTTGTCCTCGACGAAGACGTTGGCCGTCATGGCCAGGATGGGCAGGCTGGCGCAGCCCGGCAGCCGGCGGATCCGCCGCGCCGCCTCGAGGCCGTCCATGCGCGGCATTTGCATGTCCATCAGGATGACGTCGTAGGTCTGCGCGGCCGCCTTGTCGACCGCTTCGACGCCATCGACCGCGACATCGACGACCATCCCGACATCGCCCAGCAGCGCGAGGGCGACTTCGCGATTGACCGCCTCGTCCTCGACCAGAAGAATGCGGCGACCGTGGTAGTCACGCAGGAGCACGCTTTCCGCCGACTCCCCGGTAGCCGGCAGCGGTCGACCGGCCGGGCCGCCGATTTTCAGGCGCGCCGTGAACCAGAAGGTACTGCCGACGCCGGGCGTACTGACCATGCCGACCGTGCCGCCCATCAGTTCGGCCAGTTTCTTGCTGATCGACAGGCCCAGGCCGGTACCGCCGAACTGGCGGCTGATCGAATTGTCCGCCTGCTCGAAGACCGAAAAGAGCTTTTGCTGCGCGGCCGGCTCGATGCCGATGCCGGTATCGATGACGGAAAAGCGCAGCAGGGCGCTGGTTGCGGTCAGTTCCTCGACTTCGGCGCGCAAGGTCACGCTGCCGTGCTCGGTGAACTTGATGGCATTGCCGGCGAAGTTGAGCAGCGCCTGTTGCAGGCGGGTGTTGTCCCCGAGCAGGCGGCAGGGAATGGCCGGCGCCTCGCTGCGGAACGCCAGGCGCTTGGCCTGGGCACGTTCACCGAGCATCGACAGCACATTGGCCATGACCGCTTCGACATTGACTTCGGTCTCTTCAAGCGTGAATTTGCCGGCTTCGATTTTCGACAGGTCGAGGATGTCGTTGATGATCTGCAGCAGGTGCCGGCCGGCCATGTCGATCTTGTCCAGCCGCACGGCCTGTTCCGGCGAAATCCCGGCGCGGCGGATCAGATGCCCCATGCCGGTGATGGCATTGAGCGGTGTGCGGATTTCGTGGCTCATGTTGGCGATAAAGGCGCTTTTCGCCACATTCGCCACTTCGGCATCGAGGCGGGCTCTGTCCAATTCCGCCGTGCGCTGGGCCAGCAGTTGGGCCGCCGTTTCCATGGCGGTCGCCACTTCCGCCGCCTCGCTGATGTCCAGTTGTGGCTTGACGAAGCGCTCGCCCTCGCCGATCGCCAGCGCCGGCTTGATCAGGGCGCGGATCGACGCGGCGATGCGTGTCGCCAGCAACGCCGCCGCCAGCAGGCCGACCAGGGCCAGCACCAGCACGATGCCGAGCAGGAACAGGAAGCGGTCGCGCAGCGGCCCCTCGAACATCTCCAGCGGCATGCCGATGCCGACGCTCCACTGCGACAGGGGCGAACGACTGAATACGACAATGGCCGGCGTGCCCTCCAGGGTCCGAGTCTCGACCATCCCGTCGGCCCGCTCGCCGATCGCCTTGACGACGGCCGGCACGGCCTTCTTGCCGACGAATTTTTCCGGCCCGTGCGTGCGTGCCGCGACCACGCCCTGCGCATCGAAGACCGCCAGCACCCAGTCGGGCGGCAAGCCAACCGAACGCAGCAAGTCGGTGAAATGCTCGGGCAACATCGAAATGCTCAGGCTGTATTTCACCTTGCCGTCGATAACGACCGGTACATCGACCGTCATCAACGCGCGCTGCAGGACCGAACCCATGAAGATATTCGAGATCACCGGCTGGCTGTTAGCGAACACGCGCTCCACCGTCTCCGGGCTGCCATGGCGCGGCAGCGCGGTACCGAAAGGACGCGCCGTATTGAGTATCTGCTGGCCGCTCTGATCGGTCAGCACGAGGTTATTGCCGCCCCCGGTCAACAGGATAACGCCCGTCGCCTGCCGGTAAAAAGCGGCCAGGTCGCCGCTCGCCAGATAAGGAGATTTCGACAGCGCCTGGGCGACTGCCCGGGTCTTGATCATTTCGCTGTCGACCGACTGCATCAGGGCGCGGGCCATCTGGATGGTTTCCACCTCGTGCTGCACGCGGTCGTCACGATAGGCCAGATAGAGAATGACCATCGCCCCGAGCATCCCGGGCAACAAGGCCCAGAGTAGAAGGCGCAGCAGCAGGTTGAGCACCGGACGCGCCCGCCGGGCGGCCGGCGCCGCGGACCCCCCTGCCCCAGCCATGACCGGCGCCATCGCCGGCGCCTGGCTCGCGGCATCCCCCCTGATTTCCCCCTGCTTCATTATCTCCGTCCCGATGCGCAAGACGGCAAGCGTCCGACCAGCACTAAAGCACTACCCCTTGCTTCATCCTGAAGCAAAAGCCTAGGTGGGTCAATCCCGCTGGTCAACCCAAGCCGACTTTCCGTCCGCTTCATGCAGATTCGGGGTCAACCCGCGGCAAATACCGGCAAACCGGTACGGTCGACCACCCGGCGCAGCACGAAACTGGTGTGCACCCCGGTCACTCCCTGGATGCGGGTGACCTTGTTGAGCAGCAGGTCCTGATAGGCGTCCATGTCCTTGACCACCACTTTCAACTGGTAGTCCGACTGCTGGCCGGTGATGAGCAGGCATTCGAGCACCTCGGGAATGTCGGCGATGGTCGCTTCGAGATTGGCGAAGCGCTCCGGCGTGTGCTGGTCCATGGAAATGCCGATCAGCGCCATCAGGCTCAGGCCGAGCTTTTTGGCGTCGAGCAGGGCACGGTAGCCGGTGATCAGGCCTGACTCCTCGAGGGCACGCACCCGGCGCAGGCAGGGCGACGGCGACAGGCCGATGCGGTCGGCCAGATCCTGGTTGCTGATGCGGCCGTCGGCCTGCAGGATGGCGAGAATTTGCCGGTCGTAGCGATCGAGTTCCATTTAATTTCTTTCAATATCATTTATGGGCAATTTTCTGCCAATAATACGCCGAATAACACACCAATACGCAAGCACCTGCCGGCATCTTTGGCCTAAACTTTCGCCATCGATAAAGCATTCAGGAGCCGCCATGATCACTACCCCGCACACCAAATACACCGCCTTCCCGCCGGTCCAGATCACCGACCGCCAATGGCCGGGCCGCACCATCGACAAGCCGCCGGTATGGATGAGCACTGACCTCCGCGACGGCAACCAGGCCCTCTTCGAACCGATGAATGTCGACAAGAAGATGCGCATGTTCAAGATGCTCTGCGACATCGGCTTCAAGCAAATCGAGGTCGCCTTCCCGTCGGCCTCGGAAACCGAATTCGGCTTCGTGCGCAGCCTCATCGAAGACGGCCATATTCCGGACGACGTGACCATCGAGGTCCTCACCCAGGCCCGCGAACACCTCATCCGCCGCACCTTCGAATCGCTCAAGGGCGCCCGGAAGGCCATCGTGCACGTCTATAACGCCACCTGCCCGACCTTTCGCGAAACGGTATTCAACATGAGCAAGGCCGAAGTCGTCGCCATGGCCACCGACGCCGTCCGCCTCATCCGCAGCCTCGCCGATGAAATGCCGGAAACCGAGATCACCCTCGAATACAGCCCGGAGCTCTTCACCGCCACCGAACTCGATTTCGCCAAGGAAGTCTGCGACGCCGTCACCGAAGTGTGGGGCGCCACGCCGCAGCGCAAGGTCATCCTCAACCTCCCGACCACGGTCGAGATCGCCACGCCCAACATCTATGCCGACCAGATCGAGTGGATGCACCGCAACCTCGCCCGCCGCGACAGCGTGATCATCAGCCTCCACCCGCACAACGACCGCGGCACCGCCGTCGCCGCCGCCGAACTCGGCCTCATGGCCGGCGCCGACCGCGTCGAGGGCTGCCTCTTCGGCAACGGCGAGCGCACCGGCAACGTCGATCTCGTCACCCTCGCCCTCAACATGTACACGCAAGGCGTCCATCCGGGCCTCGATTTCTCGGACATCAACGCCGTTGCGCGCACCTTCGAACACTGTAGCCAGCTCCCGATCCATCCGCGCCACCCGTACGTCGGGGATCTCGTTTTCACGGCCTTCTCCGGCTCCCACCAGGACGCCATCAAGAAGGGGTTCTCTGCTCAAAAGGCGGACGAGCAATGGGCAGTGCCTTACCTCCCGATCGACCCGGCCGACGTCGGCCGCAGCTACGATTCGGTCATCCGGGTGAACAGCCAGTCGGGCAAGGGCGGCATCGCCTATCTCATGGAGACCGAGTACGGCGTGGTCATGCCGCGCCGCCTCCAGGTCGAGTTCTCCGGCGTCGTCCAGCGCTACACCGACCAGCATGGCGGCGAAGTGAGCGCCGACGACATCTGGAACATCTTCAACCAGACCTACCTCGAAGGCGGCAGCACGGTGCGCTACCGCGAGCACCATCTGTACGAGCACGGCAGCGCCCAGGGCATCCGCCTTTCGCTCGACATCGACGGCACGCCGCATATCCTGACCGGCGAAGGCAACGGCCCGATCAACGCCGCCATGCACGCCCTCGAAAGCGCCGGCATCAAGGTCCAGGTGCGCAGCTACGAGGAACGCTCGATGGTGCCGATGGGCGAGGACGGCAACGCCCGAGCCTGCGCCTTTGTCGAAATGGCGGCGACCGGCAAGGGGGAAACCTTCGGGGTGGGCATCGACACCAATATCGTGTCAGCGTCGATCAAGGCCATCGTCAGCGGCATCAACCGCCTCGACGTAGCCGGCCGGGTCGACCAGGCGGCCTGAGTCACAGCACGGCCCCGGGTAACCGGGGCCAGTTGGAGTAGCGCTAGGCAGCCCGCCGGCCGGGCCGGAACTGCCAGGTATCGTCGTAATACGCCGGATCTTCGTTGTCCGGCGTCACTCCAGGAATGCCCAGTAGCGGCAAGGGCTGCAAGTCGCGTGGCCGGACGAAGCTACCGGCGGCGACATCGGCCGCCAGTCTGTTATCTACCGCGGCGACCAATTCAGTAGCCGGCATCTGCAACCAGGCCTCATCCACCTCGTAGAGCACGGCCTTGGCGGTCAGGCCGCGAAACGGTGACAGCAGTTGTTCGTAGGTCGCGTGGCCGAAAATGACGAAGCGCATGCTGCGCAGCACGGCGGCCCGCCGGGCTGCAAACAGCTCCCGCCAGTGGAAGCTGCGCAACAGCTCAAGCAGTTCGGGCTGTGCCGACAGCACGACGATGCCGCATTCGTCGAAATGTGTCAGTGCGTCGCGCACCCTGCCCCGCGCCTCGCCCGGCTGCTGCATGGCGCGCATGTGGGCGGCGCTGACGGCGATCTTGGTCTGCGGAAAGCTCAGCCAGACCAGGGCATTGAAGAAATCGTGCCAGTTGTCCGGGCGCGTCTCGACTTCGCCGCTCTCCCAGATCCGGCATTCGTAGACCAGGCCATCCGGCTGCGGCGGCACGAAACGGACGCGCTGGCCGTTCTCGGTATGGATGGGATGCTGCTCGGCCAGGTCAGCGAGTGCCGCGCTATCGGGCCGCGGCGGCAAGCAATCGAGCCAGCACCGCAGCGGTTCGAACAGGAAGGAAGTAAAGTGCGAGCCGGCGCTCACTCTTCGCCGGCGGATTTGTCGGTATCGCCTTCCTTGACGAAGACGAGCACGCCCTTCTTGACGCGGAAGGTGCCCATCAAGGTGCCCATGCCTTCGGGCGGCTCGGCATCCATCTTGGCGAAGCTCTCGCAGGTCTGCGTCTCGGTGGCGAACATCTTCTTGCCTGCCTTGATGATGAAGGCGCCGGACGGCACCTGGTACACCTCGACCCGGGTTTTCTCGGTGAAGGCGCCCATGCTGTGCCGACGCATGCAGGACGGCATGCGCGACACGACGAGGAAGAGATTGACCTTGCCGTCCCAGAAATACGGCTGCTCGCGGATCAGCGACAGCACATGCTCGCGGGTGTTGTCGATTTCATACGTCGCGCCGTCGTTCACGCAGGCCGTCAGCAGCGGCAGGGCAAACAGCGGCAGGAGTAGATGGCGCAGACGCATGATGGTTTTCCTCAGAGCATTTTCCAGGACAGGGTTTCGCCGGCGCGCAGCGGAACGATGGTGTCGGTGGCCAGATACGGGTAGTCGGCCGGCACTGTCCAGTTTTCCTTGGCCAGCGTGATGCGATCGGTGTTGCGCGGCAGGCCGTACCAGTCCGGGCCGAAATGGCTGGCGAAGCCTTCCAGCTTGCCCAGCGCGCCGGCCTGTTCGAAGGCTTCGGCGTACAGCTCGATGGCGGCGTAGGCGGTGTAGCAGCCGGCGCAGCCGCAGGCCGCTTCCTTGGCGCCCTTGGCGTGCGGCGCCGAATCGGTGCCGAGGAAGAACTTCGGATTGCCGGAAATGGCCGCGGCGACCAGCGCCTGGCGATGCGTTTCGCGCTTCAGTACCGGCAGGCAGTACCAGTGGGGGCGAACGCCGCCCTGGAAGATGGCGTTGCGGTTGTACAGCAGGTGGTGCGCGGTGATGGTGGCCGCCACGTTGGCCGGGGTGGAAGCGACGAACTCCGCCGCGTCCTGGGTCGTGATGTGCTCCATGACCACCTTGAGCTGCGGGAAACGCTGGGTCAGCGGTGCCAGTACGGTGTCGATGAACACCTTCTCGCGGTCGAACAGGTCGATCGCCGGGTCGGTCACTTCGCCATGCACCAGCAGCGGCAGGCCGACGCGCTCCATCTCGGCCAGCGTGGCGTAGGCCTTGGCGATGTCGGTCAGGCCAGCGTCGGAATTGGTCGTCGCCCCGGCCGGGTACAGCTTGACCGCCTTGACGAAACCGGAGGCCGCGGCCTTGGCCACTTCGCTCGGCGGCGTGTTGTCGGTCAGGTACAGCGTCATCAGCGGTTCGAAGCAGGCGCCGGCCGGCAGCGCGGCAACGATGCGGTCGCGATAGGCGGCGGCCTGGTCGACGGTGGTCACCGGCGGCTTCAGGTTGGGCATGACGATGGCGCGGCCGAACTGGCGGGCGGTATGCGGCAGCACGGCGGCGAGCGCTTCGCCGTCGCGCAGGTGGAGATGCCAGTCGTCGGGGCGGGTGATGGTCAGTTGCATGATGATTTCCGGAACAATTTGCGCAATTTTAACGTTTCAGCGTCAAGGCGAGGTCGTAAAGCGCGTTTTTCGCCGCCCCGGTGATGGCCGCGGCGAGCTTGGCCGCCTGCTTGGTCGGCAGGCCGTCGGCGAGCAGCAGTTTTAGGACGCGCTTACCTTCGCCATCATCGCCTCCGGCTGGTGCGCCAGATAGCATCAGCACGAACTCGCCGCGCTGGCGGTTGGTGTCTTCCTGCAGCCAGGCCAGCGCTTCGGCCAACGGCAGGGAATGCACGGTTTCGAACAGTTTGGTCAGTTCGCGGGCGATGACCAGGGTACGTTCGCCGAACACTGTCGCCATGTCGGCCACGGTTTCCAGCACGCGATGCGGCGCTTCGTAGAAAACCAGGGCGCAGGGATAGTCGCGCAGTTCTCCCAGCGCCTGCCGGCGCTGACCGCCCTTGGAGGGCAGAAAGCCGTAGAACAGAAAATGCTCGTCGAGCAGACCGGAAGCCGATAGCGCAGTCGTCGCGGCGCACGGGCCGGGCAGCGGCACGACCCTGCCGCCGGCAGCGCGCACGGCAGCGACGATGCGGGCGCCGGGGTCGGAAATGCCGGGTGTGCCGGCATCGGAAATCAGCGCCACCGACTCGCCGGCCTGCAGGCGTTCGACGATGCGCGCCGCCGCTTCGTGTTCGTTGTGCTGGTGGGCCGGCAGGGTGCGCGCCCGGGCGCCGAGTTGCTTGAGCAGCGGGCCGCTGTGCCGGGTGTCCTCGGCCGCCACCCAGGGCACCGTGCGCAGGATTTCCTCGGCACGGCGGGTCAGATCGGCGAGGTTCCCGAGTGGCGTCGGGACGACATACAATGCAGCGGATTCTTCCGTCATATTCTCGGACATGCAGACAAAAGCCGACGATACCACCACCGCCCGCGGCCGCGAAGCCGAGGAACACGCGGCACGCTATCTCGAACGCCATGGCCTGCGCGTCGTGGCGCGCAATTTCCGTGTCCGCGGCGGCGAAATCGACCTGATCTGCCGCGATGGCAAGGCGCTGGTCTTTGTCGAGGTGCGCCAGCGCAGCCGCAGCGACTTCGGCGGCGCCGGGGCCAGCATCACCGTCGGCAAGCGGCGGCGTATCGTGCTCGCTGCGCAGCATTACCTGGCCGGCCAGCCCGAATGCGACTGCCGCTTCGACTGCGTGCTGCTCGACGGGGAGCGGCTGGAATGGCTCAAAGATGCGTTTTCTGCTGACGCTTAGCCTGCTCACCTGGCTAGGCTCCGCCCACGCCGAGAGCGTGCGTGCCCTGATCCAGAGCTCGCCGCTGGCCGGCAGCCAATACTACGCCCTGAGCGCGGTGTGGCAGGAGATCAAAGCCGGCGATACGCTGACCCTGGTTCGCGAGGCCGATAACCGCCATGATCGCAATGCCATCCGCGTCGAATGGCGCGGCCGGAAGCTGGGCTACCTGCCGCGCGCCGAAAACCGCGCTATCGCCGCCGCGATGGATGCCGGCGAACGCTTGAGCGCCCGCGTGTCGTCCATAAACGACAACAAAAATCCGTGGCAACGGGTGGCCTTCGAAGTCTTCGTCGAGCTGTGAGGTAGAATGCCTTGATCTATAGACACAAAACCACGAACGATATGGATCTGATCGCCCGCGTTGCCAAGAATTTCGAAGACAGCGCCCACACCAAGCTCAATGCCGTTGAAATGATGGCCGCTCCAATTGCCGCCGCCATCGAGACGATGACCAACAGCCTGATCAACGGCGGCAAGATTCTCGCGTGCGGCAACGGCGGCTCGGCCGGCGACGCGCAGCACTTCGCCGCCGAACTGATCGGCCGCTTCGAAGCCGAGCGCCAGGAACTGGCCGCCATCGCGCTGACCACCGACAGCTCGATCCTGACCGCCATCGCCAACGACTATTCGTTCAACCAGATTTTCTCGAAGCAGGTGCGCGGCCTCGGCCACGCCGGCGATGTGCTGCTCGCCATCTCGACCTCCGGCAATTCGAGCAACGTCATCGAGGCGATCAAGGCCGCCCACGAAGCCGACATGCGCGTCATTGCGCTGACCGGCAAGGGCGGCGGCCAGATCGGCGAGATGCTGCTCGACGACGACATCCATCTCTGCGTCCCGGCCGACCGCACGGCGCGCATCCAGGAAACCCATCTGCTCACCATCCACTGCCTGTGCGATGGCATCGATGCCCTTCTTCTCGGAGTCGAATGATGCAAAAAGCCAAACTGAGCCTGGCCGCGCTGGCCCTGGTTATTGCACTGCCCGCCCTGCAGGGCTGCGTCGAAGCCGCCCTGCTCGGCACTGCCGCCGCGGCCAGCGTGATGTCGGCGCACGACCGGCGGTCGACCGGCACGCAGACCGATGACGAAACGATGGAATGGAAAGCCAATAACCACGTTCCGGCCCAGTACAAGAACCTGTCGCACGCCAACTTCACCGCCTTCAACCGCCGCATCCTGATCACCGGCGAAGTGCCGAGCGACGAAGCGAAGTCGATGATCGAAAGCGAGATCCGCAAGATCGAAGGCGTCAAGGAGGTGTACAACGAACTGGGCATTGGCCCGGCCACACCGCTCGCCAGCCGCAGCAACGACAGCTTCATTACTTCCAAGGTCAAGGCCCGCCTGGTCGATACCAACCAGCTGTCGGCCAACCACATCAAGGTGCTGACCGAGCGCGGCATCGTCTATCTGATGGGCATCGTCAACGAACGCGAGGCCAAGGTCGCCATCGCCGTTGCCCGCACCACGGCCGGCGTCGTCAAGGTGGTCAATGTACTGGAAGTGGTCAGCGAGGAGGAAACCCGCCGCCTCGACAACCAGGTCCTCGGCGCCCGTACCCCGCCGGCGCAGAGCGCCCCGGTCGAGAATCGCTGATTCGCGAATTCTCCGCCGCCGAACAGGAGTAAGCTGACAGGGCGTCCCGGCCAAAGCGGGACGCCCTGTTCGTTTTGGCGAGGGGAAACTCCATGAATCTCGAAAAGGTCATTTTCGGTTTCTTCATCCTGTTGGCGGCGACGCTCAACTTCGGTTTCTTCATCGGCGACATCGCCACCCCCGAACTGCACAGCGTCTATGAACTGGCCGCTGCGCTGATCGTCAGCCTGATCGCCACCGCCCTCAAATTTGGCGACCGCACCCAGATCGGCGCTATCCATTTGTCCACCAGCCTGGTCGCCGACCTGCAGCTGATCGCCGCCGCCATCACCTGGACCGTGGCCGTGCATGTCACCGGCGTTGGCATGACGCCGCATATCACCTCCAGCGTGGTGTCGCTGTCCGGTGGGGCGCTCTTCGCCAACATCGTGTCGGTCATCATCCTGATCATCGAAACCGTGATGCTGCGCCGCTAGGCCGCACGGCATGAACAGCACCTTCTTCCTGGTCCTGCGCCGCATGCGGGCGCCGATCATTGTGCTCATCGTCATCTATGCGATCTCGATCTTCGGTCTGACCCTGGTGCCCGGCGTCGATGCCGACGGCAAGGCCGGCGCCCCGCTCTCCTTCTTCCACGCCTTCTATTTCATCAGCTACACGGCGACGACCATCGGCTTCGGCGAAATTCCCGCTGCCTTCTCCGATGCCCAGCGCCTGTGGGTCACCTTCTGCATCTACCTGACCGTCATCGGCTGGTCGTATTCCGTGGTTACCCTGATCGCCCTGCTGCAGAGCAAGGGCTTCCAGAACACCCTGACCACCAACCGCTTCGCCCGCCGCGTCCGCCAGACCAGCCAGGACTTCTACCTGATCTGCGGCTGCGGCGAGACGGGCAGCCTGATCGCCCACAGCTTCGACCATATCGGCCAGGCCTTCGTGGTCATCGAGAAGGAAGAACTGCGCGTCGAGGAACTCGACCTCCTCGATTTCAAGACCGACACCCCGGCCCTCGCCGCCGATGCCCGCCTGCCGGAGAACCTGCGCCTGGCCGGCCTGAACCACCCGCGCTGCCGCGGTGTGCTGGCCATCACCAACGACGAGCAGGCCAACCTCGCCATCGCCATCGCCGTCCGCCTGCTCAATCCCGACATCCCGGTCATCGCCCGCGCCGAGCAGGCTGCCGTCGCCGCCAACATGGCTTCGTTCGGCACCGACCACATCATCAATCCCTATGAACGCTTCGCCGAGAGCCTGGCCCTGGCCGTCGCCGCCCCCGAACGTTTCCGCCTGATCGAACTGCTGACCAGCCTGCCCGAAACGGCCATCCCCGAACCGCACCGCCCGCCGCGCGGCCACTGGATCCTGTGCGGCTACGGCCACTTCGGTCATGCCGTGGCCAATCGCCTGCGCGACACCGGCATCACGCTGACCATCATCGATCCGGTCGCCCAGGATGCCGACCACGGCATCAGCGGCGACGGCAGCGAAGCGGAGACATTGCGCCAGGTCGGCGTCGTCAAGGCCAGCGGCATCGTCGCCGGCAGCGACAACGACATCAGCAACCTGTCGATCGCTGTGACGGCGGCCGCACTCAATCCGCAGCTGTTCGTCGTCGCCCGCCAGAACCATGCTGCCAACAGCGCCCTGTTCGCCGCCTATGACGCCGATTTCACGGTGCTGCCCAGCCGCATCATCGCCCAGGAATGCATCGCCCTGCTGACTGCCCCCCTGCTCGCCCGTTTCCTCGACCGGATCAAGCAAATCGACGAGGAACGCTGCCGGCAACTGGTCGAACGCCTGCACGCCGATTGCGCCGGCCTGACGCCGGTGGTCTGGGACAACCGCTTGAACGCCACCGAAGCACCGGCCTTGTGGCGCGCCCTGCTGCAAGAGCAGACGATACGGCTCGGCGACATCCTGCTCGACGGCGCCGACCGCGAACTTCGGCTGCCGGTGGTGCCGCTACTCGTCGAACGGGGGAGCGACTACCATCTTTTGCCGGCCGACGATTTCCGCCTGCACGCCGGGGACCAGCTGCTGTTCGCCAGCCCGCTGGCGACGCAGCGCGACCTCGAACTGACCCTGCGCAACGCCAACGAACTCGACTACGTGCTGACCGGGCACGAGAATTCGGGCAGCCTGCTCGGCAAGCTGCTGGGCGCCCGCTAAGCCGCTTGCCCGGCCGACAGCAACCAGCAGCAATTCCATTCCGTTATGTGTCATTCCCGCGCAAGGGGGAATCCAGATGCCACGGTTTTTCCAGGTTCCCGCTGTCGCGGGAACGGCAAATCCCCGCCGCTAGCGGAGGAATTCGTCGATTTTCTTCAGCAGGTCCGGGTCATCGGGCTTGGTCAGGCTGGTGTAGGCCACCACCTGCGTCGCATCGCGGTTGATCAGGTATTTGTGGAAATTCCACTTCGGTCGGCTGCCGGTGATTTCGGCCAGCCGCAGATAGAACGGGTTGGCCAATTTACCCTTGACCACCGTCTTGCCGACCATCGGAAACTCGACGCCATAGGTCAGGCGGCAGAAATCGGCGATTTCCTTGTTGTTGCCCGGCTCCTGCTCGCCGAAGTCGTTGGACGGAAAACCGAGAACCACCAGCCCTTTGTCCTTGAGCCGGGCATACAGCTTTTCCAGGCCGTCGTACTGCGAGGTGAAGCCGCAATAGCTGGCGGTATTGACGACCAGAATCACCTTGCCGGCGTATTGGCAGAGCGGCAATGGCTGGCCGTCCTGCAGGCCGGTGAAGGTGTGTTCGAGCAGCGGCGGGCAGGCAGCCGTCGCGGCGACGGGCGGCACGCTGGCCACAATCAGGCCGGCAATGCAAAACCAGCGTTTCAGAATGGCGTTCATAGCCGACTCTCCAATGGTATTCCAGACAACGGGCCAGCCATGCCCGCCCCAAACGATGGACCGTCCTGACGCCGTGTCGTTCGCCCGCCCTTGAAAAAGTTTCACGGACCGACCCAAAGCTTCACCGAGCCGCCCTGCCACCGAGCGCTCCTGCCACCGGCCGGTCGGCCTCGTTTCGCCCCACGCCGCACCGAACCGGCCTGACGCCCGGTAGCGGCTTTGTATCTGTTTGTTTCATTGCCGCCCCAGGCTCAACCTTTGCAACGGAATGACGTTATTAGACTCGGGAGCGGCGAATTTCCCGCTCTCCGCACCAAGGAGTTTCGCCATGACCTACTGCAGCCAACTGGATCTCGAATCACTTGCCGCCACCGCCAGCCGGGCCGCCGCCTATCTTGACGACTGCGATGCCGGCGCCTGCAACGTCCGCCTCGACGCCGATTACTACCGGGCCTGCAGTCATGTGCTGGTGCAGATTTTCAAGGTGTGCGACGCCGGCCGCGACTTTCCGATACTGCTCGAGCATTCGCCGGCCGCGCGCGAGGTGGACGAGGCCCTGCGCATGGGGCGGCGGATCGAATGGAACCGCCCCGCCTTCTACCCGGAACTCCACGCCCTGATCGCTCGCAGCGCGGCCTGATGGCCGGTCGGCGCAGCCCGGCGCGCGTTTTCGTGCCGACGCGGCGAACAGGCACTAAAATGTCGGGTTGTTGCCACTCATCTGCCAGCCATGTCCTACGCCCTGCCCGACTTCGAAACCAAAATCTGCCCGCCGGACCAGCTCGCCGCCCGCGCCGCCCAGCTGGCCCGCCCGCTGGTGTTCACCAACGGCTGCTTCGACATCCTGCACCGCGGCCATGTCACCTATCTGGCCCAGGCCGCCGCGCTGGGCACCAGCATGGTGGTCGCCCTGAACAGCGACGCTTCGGTCAAGCGCCTGGGCAAGGGCGACGACCGCCCGGTCAATACGCTGGAAGACCGCCTCGCCGTCATGGCTTCGCTCGGCTGCGTGGCGCTGGTCACCTGGTTCGACGAAGACACGCCGCTCCAGCGCATCCTCGACTGCCGGCCGGAAATCCTGGTCAAGGGCGGCGACTGGCCGGTGGACAAGATCGTCGGCTGCAGCGAGGTGCGCGGCTGGGGCGGTACGGTACATTCGATCCCCTTCATCCACCAGAAATCGACGACGGCGCTGCTCGACAAGATCCGCCGCCTGTAACCGTGCGCCAAAGGAACTAGGCGCGGAACGAACCGCGGCCCCGGCGATCTACCCGTCATGGGCAGTCTGCGGACTGCCGGGATGGGAGTTCGCCATGGACACCACGCTGATCGCTTTCCTGCTTGTCGCTGCCGCCCGCATCACCGGCCTGCCGCCGGTGGCGGTTGAGGAACTGCCGTCTTTCGTTGCGTTGGCGCCCAGCGAACTCGAACGCCAGGTGTGCCCGGACGGCGGCAATGGCTGCCGCGGCATCGCCGCCTATTTCGACGCGCTGCACTACCGCATTCTGTATCGCGACACGCTGGATCTCGAACAGCCGCTCGACCATTCCTTCCTGCTGCACGAAATCGTCCATGTCCTGCAGCATCGGCAGTTCGGCAACGGGATGTACGCCGACTGCAAGGCCACCCTGCGCACCGAGGCGCAGGCCTATCGCGCCCAGAACGCCTATCTGCGCACCTACGACCAGTGGGCCTACGTCGGCGTCGCCCTGAACTACGCCGCGTGCTCGGGTTAGGGCGGCAGCTACAGGAGGAAGGACGGCGAAGCCGCCCTAAAGCACGACCTGAGTGCCGAGTTCGACGACGCGGTTGCTCGGGATATTGAAGAAGGCCGTCGCCGAGCCGCCATTGCGAAACATGGCGACGAAAATCTTTTCCCGCCAGAATGCCATTTCCGAACCGAGGCGCGGAATCAGCGTTTCCCGTCCGATGAAGTAGGAGGTCTCGAGCTGGCTGAACTCCAGCCCGGCATCCGCACACAGCGCCATGGCCTCCGGTATGTCCGGCTCGTCCTTGAAACCGTACTGGACGATGACGCTCCAGAAGTTCTCCTTCAATTGGCGCACTTCGACGCGGTCGATGTCCGGCACATAAGGAACGTCGAAAATCTGCACCGAAACGAGCACCACCCGCTCGTGCAGCACCTTGTTGTGCATCAGGTTGTGCAACAGGGCATGCGGCACGCCCTTGGGGTCGGCGTTGAGGAAGACGGCGGTGCCAGCCACCCGCGTCGGCATCGACGAGGCCAGCGAATCGAGGAACATCATCAGCTCCAGGCGCTCGCCCTTCAGGCGGTCGGCCAGCAGTTGGCGGCCGCGCTTCCAGGTCGTCATCAGGACGAAGATGGCCATCCCGGCGACGAGCGGGAACCAGCCGCCATCGGGGATTTTCAGAATATTGGCGGTGAGGAAAACCAGTTCGACCGATAGGAAGCAGGCGAAGATCAGGCCGGCCCTGATCCAGCCCCATTTCCACACCTTGGCGACGACGACGGTGGCCAGCACCGAGGTGATCACCATGTCGCCGGTCACCGCGATGCCGTAGGCGGCAGCCAGGTTGTTCGACGACTTGAAGCCGAGCACGAGGATCATCACGGCGACCATCAGGCCCCAATTGACCGCCGGCAGGTAGATCTGCCCCTGTTCCTTCTCGGAGGTGTGCTGCACTTCCATGCGCGGCACGAAACCGAGCTGCATGGCTTGGCGGGTCACCGAGAAGGCGCCGGAAATGACCGCCTGCGAAGCGATGACGGTGGCCAGAGTGGCCAGCCCGATGAGCGGATAGAGCGCCCATTCCGGCGCAGACAGGAAGAAGGGGTTCTTGGCTGCTTCCGGGTCGCCCAGGATCAGCGCCCCCTGGCCGAAGTAATTGAGGACCAGCGCCGGCAGCACGAACAGGAACCAGGTGCGCGAAATCGGCTTGCGGCCGAAATGTCCCATGTCGGCATACAACGCTTCGGCCCCGGTCACCGCCAGCACGACGTTGCCCATGGCCATCAGCGACATGGCCTTGTTGGCGAGCAGGAACTCGAGGCCGTACAGCGGGTTGAGCGCACTCAGGATGGCCGGGTGATCGACGATATTGATCGCGCCCAGCGTGGCCAGGGTGGTGAACCACAGCAGCATGACCGGCCCGAAGAAGGCGCCGACCACGGCCGTGCCGCTTTTCTGGACGAAGAACAGGATGAACAACACGACGATGGTGATCGGGATCACGAAGGCGTGCAGTGCCGGCGCCCCGACCTCCAGCCCCTCGACCGCCGACAGCACGGAAATGGCCGGCGTCACCATGCCGTCGCCGTAGAACATCGCGGCGCCGAGCACGCCGACGATCATGATCCACCGGGCGTGGTGCGGCTTGTCCTGCACCGTATGCAGGGCCAGGGCGATCAGCGCCATGATGCCGCCTTCGCCGCGGTTGTCAGCGCGCATGATGAAGGTGACGTATTTGACCGAAACGACGATGACCAGCGCCCAGAAGAACAGCGACAGGCTGCCGTAGATATTGGCGACGGTGACCGGAATCGGGTGATTGCCGGCAAAGACCTCCTTCACCGCGTAGAGCGGGCTGGTCCCGATATCGCCGTAGACGACCCCGAGTGCCGCCAGCGCCAGCGCAGCGAAGCGCTGGCCGGTGACCTCTGCGGAAGAGTGTTGACTGCTCATGACTGTACCCTCAACGGGCGGCTTTCTGTTTGAGCCGCTCCCAATGCCGGTTTTAAGGCGCCGGCTGGACGCCCTGCCGGGGCACCGGCCACATACTCCAAACGCACGCCCCCGCGTTGCGTTTCGTGGCCGGCTATCGGCATGTTTGCCGCTCCGGCGTTCAGCCGCCCAACGCGGCCTTCAGCGACTGCACTTCCTCTTCCGACTCGTCGATGATTTCGGCCAGCGTTTCGGCGTCGAACAAGGTATCGAGCACCGAGGTATCGACCGCGCCGTCGAGTTCCGGATCGCGCCAGCACGAACTGCGGTTGGCGATCTTGTTGGCGACGTAGAGCACATCCGACAGATTGCTGACGGTGCTGATCTCGCGATCGGTTTCGTGGTCGCGCACCGCTTCCAGTACCGACTCCGGCGAACCGAGGGCCGACAGCAGCGCGTGGCCGATATTGTCGTGCCAGCCAACGAGCAGGGCGTGCAATTCGGCCTTGTCATTGACCAGTTCGGGGAAATTGGCCGCCCGCGACATCAGGTAGAAGACGCCGAGGTCATGCACCAGGCCGCTGAACATCGCTTCGTCGCCATTGATCTTGGCCAGCTTGCGGGCCAATACGCGGCACAGCGCGGCGACGTGCGAGGTGTGCTCCCACAGGCGCTGCGACAGGTTCTCGAAGGGCTGCATCTGCTTCGACTTGAGCAGTTGCTCCATGGCCACCGCGAAGGAAACGGTGCGCACCGCTTCCATACCGACCCGGACGATGGCGCTCTTCACGTCGGCGATCTCGCGCCCGCTCGGATTCAAGGCCACCGAATTCGACATGCGGATGATCTTAGCACTCATCAGCGGCTCGGCGCCGACCAGCTTGGCCAGTTGCTCGACGCTGAGATTGGGGTCCTTCAGGGCCGAACGGACCTGGAAGGTGATGTCGAGAAAGGTCGGGAAAGTGATCTCGTCGCTCGACAGATCGCGGGCGATGTCTTCGAGTATCTTGAAGGTAACGGCGTTGGTCATGCTTGTACCCTTGGGCAGTAAGGCGAATGCCACCGGGAACGACGCCGTTCCCGGTCACCGGCGCGATCAGAACGGGATATCGTCGCCCAGATCGTCGAACGAGGGCTTCGGCTTGTTCTTCGGCGGCGCCGGGGAGTAGTCGGTCGGCTCGTCGTAGCCGCCACCGCCACCACCGCCGCCGGCCGGGGCGCCCATGCCTTGACGGCCGCCCAGCATCTGCATGGCGTCGCCGCGGATTTCGGTGGTGTATTTTTCCTGGCCGTCCTTGTCGGTCCACTTGCGGGTGCGCAGGCTGCCTTCGACGTAGATCTGCGAGCCCTTCTTCAGGTACTGGCCGCACACTTCGGCGGTCTTGCCGAAGAAGGAGACGCGATGCCACTCGGTCACTTCCTTGCGTTCGCCGGTGGCCTTGTCGCGCCAGTTGTCGGTCGTCGCCACGCTCAGGTTGCACATCGCGTCACCGCTGGCGGTGTAGCGTACTTCCGGGTCGCGGCCCAGGTTGCCGACGAGAATGACCTTGTTTACCGATGCCATTGCCTATGTCTCCTAAACAGTTTGTGCCGCCCCGGCCGGTTGGCGCCGTTGCGGAAAATTCATGGTATTCGCCACCGCCAGCCAGATCAGGACCAGACCGGTACACGCAGCAAAAACAGCATTATCGCCGAAATGCTGCGCAATATATCCGCCCAACGCGCCGCCGATGAAAAGCCCCATCGCCTGGGTCGTGTTGTAAACGCCCAGGGCAGCGCCTTTGGCCGCCGGCGGCGCGGTACGCGAGACCAGCGATGGCAACGTGGCTTCCAGCACATTGAAGGCGACGAAGAAAAGCAGCAGCCAGAAGGCGAGCGACCACAGGCTTTCGTGCAACACATACAGGCCAGCCTGGACGACGACCAGCAGGCCGACGGCGGCGATGAAGACCGGGCGCATCTTGTCCTTGCGCTCGGCGGCGATGATCGCCGGCACCATGATGGCGAAGGAGACCAGCACGGCCGGCAGATAGACCTTCCAGTGCGAGGCCGCGGCCAGCCCGCCATGATCGACCAGGGCGTGCGGCAGCACGACGAACATGGCCATCTGCACCATGTGCAGCACGAAGATACCGAGATTCAGGCGCAGCAGATCGGGATCGAAAACCACCCGGCGCAGCGGCAGCTTTTCATGGCCGGCTGGCGCCGGCGCCGCCGGCACCGCCTTGAGCAGCAGGCCGATGGCCGCCAGGGCGAGCCCGCCGGTCATGACGAACAGCCCGGACATGCCGATCCAGCCGTAAAGGATGGGCGCGCCGACCAGCGACAGTGCGAAGACCAGGCCGATCGACGAACCGATCATCGCCATCACCTTGGTGCGATGTTCCTCGCGCGTCAGGTCGGCGGCCAGCGCCGTCACCGCCGCCGAAATGGCGCCCATGCCCTGCAGCACGCGGCCGGCGATGATCCAGTTCATGTCCGGCGCCCAGGCGGCGACAAAGCTGCCCAGCGCGAAGATGAGCAGGCCGACGACGATGACCTGCTTGCGGCCGAAGATGTCCGAAGCGATGCCGTAGGGAATCTGGAACACGGCCTGGGTCAGGCCATAGGCGCCCAGCGCGAAACCGACCAGCGCCAGGTTGTCGCCCCCGGGGAGGGTTTTCGCATACACCGAAAAGACCGGCAGGATCAGGAACAGGCCGAGCATGCGCAAGGCGAAGATGGAAGCCAGCGAAGCGCCGGCGCGGCGTTCCTCGGGGCTCATGCGATCAGTGGGGGGGGACATTTTTGTTTGGTTTTGTTGCATTGCAGCGGAGGGGGAAAGTTTAGCAGGTTTGCCGGCGCCGACGCCCTGGCCCGACCAAGTCGGCTCCTCCATTCGGTTTCCCGAACAGCCGAGCAGGCCTGAATGCCGGAAACCCGGCAGACTTCCCAGCCATGAGTCACCACAAACACCAATAAATTCATTTATTTGACGAAAACAACAAACTTGGCACAGCGCTTGCGTTAAACCTTTCCCCAGTGTCCGCCACCGGACGCCCGCAGAGAAAGTTCATTACATGTCACTCAAGAAACGTCTGCTCGTTTTTGTCAGCGTCCTCATCGCCATTACCATCGGGCTGCTCGCCAGCCTATCCTACCAACGGATGCGCAGCGAGATTCTGGCCGGCGTTGAAGACGAGCTGAATGCCGCGATCAGCGGCAATCGGCACGCCATCGCCCAGTGGCTGACCCAGCGTCGCGACGTCATTGCCGCTGCAGCTGCCCGCGCCGGCGAAGTCGACGAGCCGCGACCAGCGCTGATACAAGGCAAGGAGGCCGGCCGCTTCGAGCAAACCTTCGCCGGCTACGCCGACAAACGCATGCTCTACCACCTGACCGACAAACGCCCGCCGGAAGGGTATGACCCGACGGCCCGCCCATGGTACAAACTGGCCGGCGAGGCCCGGGCAACCGTGGTTACCGCCCCCTATGTCTTTGCCAGCACGAAGAAACTGGGCATTACCGTGGCCAGCCCGATCCTGCGCCAGGGGCAGCAGATCGGCGTGGCCGGTGGCGATGTCGTGCTCGAAGAAGTGAGCTCCGTCGTGGCCGGCATCCGCCTGCGCGGCAATGGCCTTGCCTTCCTGGCCACTCGCGACGGCAAGATCGTCGCGCATCCGAAAGCGGATGCCGTGCTGAAGCCGGTCGGCGAAATCATGCCCGGCTTCGACACCGCCCAACTGGCCCTGGCCAGTGACAATACCCGCCTGCAGGAGATGCAGATCGATGGCCGGACGGCCTATGTCGATCTCTCGCCAGTCCCCGGTTCCGACTGGGTACTGGGCAGCGTCATCGACAAGGAGACCATACTCTCGCCGCTCAATTCGCTGATCGCCACGCTGAGCATCGCCGGGCTGGCCATCGGTCTTGGCGGCGTGCTGTTCGCCAGCTACGCGCTGAACCGTCTGCTCGGTGGCGTCACCCGACTGCGCGACGCCTTGCTCGAAATCTCTACCGGCCAAGGCGATCTGACCCGCCGCCTCAATGTCGACAGCAGCGACGAAATCGGCCAAACCGCCGAGGCTTTCAATCGTTTCATCGATAGCCTGCGCAAGATGTTCATTGAAGTCCGCGAAAATGCCGACACCCTGCACGCCGAACTGTCTTCGCTCAACGACCTGACGCGCAAGGTTTCGGCCGATTCGGAACGCCAGGCCGAAGCATCGAGTTCGACGGCGGCGACCATCGAACAGATCACCGTCAGTATCAACCACATCGCCGACAATGCCAGCTCGGGCGAGGCGATCGCCGTGCAGACCGGCCGGGTTTCCCGACAATCCGCCGAGGCCGTCACCGCACTCGCCACCGGTATCCGGCATATCGCCAGCGAAGTCGAGCAACTGTCGTCGACGCTCGGCGGGCTGGGCCGGCGCTCGACTGAAATGAATGCCATCATCGGCGTCATTCGCGACATTGCCGACCAGACCAACCTGCTTGCCCTCAATGCCGCGATCGAGGCGGCGCGCGCGGGTGAAGCCGGACGCGGCTTTGCCGTGGTCGCCGATGAGGTACGCAAGCTGGCCGAGCGGACAGCCAAGGCAACGGTGGAAATCGGCAGTCTGATCGAATCGACCCATGGCGAAATCCAGTCGGCGCTTTCCGGCATGAGCCAGACCCAACGCTCGGTTCATGCCGGGGTCGAGTCTTCGCATGCCGTGGCCAGCCAGATCGGCAGCATCCAGACCGATGTCGCCAGCCTCATCGAGTCGATCCGCGACATTGCCGATGCCACCCGCGAGCAGTCGGCCGCCACCACCGACATGGCCCGCGCCGCCGAACTCGCCAACCGCATGTCGATGGATACCGACGAGGCTGTGCAGTCGGCGACGCGGACCGTGAACCAGCTAAGCGCCTTGTCACAGCGACTTAACGCACTGGTTGGCCGCTTCCTGCTCTAACCCGGCAAGCCCCTGCAGCAAAAACCCGGGCCGGCGTTTGCCGGCCTTTTTCATTCCCTTTTTTCGTTCCCCTTTTTCGTTCCCATTTCCCGGCCAACCCGGATCGCGTTCGGAAATCCGAACGCCCGACCCCCGCCAAATCCGGATTCCCGATCCCGCCAAACCACACGCCCCGTATCCATCAACACAAAATCAATAACTTACGACAAACACCAACCCTGGCACGCCCCATGCAATAGATAAAGCCATCCGCAGCCCCGGCTTGCGGCCACGCACAACCACAGGAGACAACCGATGCCTAAATCCACTACCCGCCTCGAGCACGATCTGCTCGGCGACCGCGAAGTTCCGACCGCCGCCTATTACGGCGTGCATACCCTGCGCGCCCTGGAAAATTTCCCGATCACCGGCATTTCGATTGCCGTCTATCCCGACCTGATCCGCGCCCTGGCCCAGATCAAGAAGGCCGCCGCCCAGGCCAACCAGAAGCTCGGCCTGCTCGATGCGAAG
The DNA here is from genome assembly GCF_022012295.1 of Dechloromonas hankyongensis. Taxonomy (GTDB): domain Bacteria; phylum Pseudomonadota; class Gammaproteobacteria; order Burkholderiales; family Rhodocyclaceae; genus Azonexus; species Azonexus hankyongensis. The sequence goes on along the minus strand of NZ_JAKLTN010000001.1, from coordinate 1,031,591 downwards.
CGCGCCGACGCCATCGTCGCCGCCTGCCGTGAAGTGATCGACGGCCAGTGGCACGACCAGTTTGTCGTCGACGTCATCCAGGGTGGCGCCGGCACCTCGACCAACATGAACGCCAACGAGGTGATCGCCAACCGCGCCCTCGAAATCCTCGGCTGCGAGCGCGGCGACTACAAGACGCTGCACCCGAACGAGCACGTCAACATGAGCCAGTCGACCAACGACGTCTATCCGACGGCGCTCAAGCTCGCCACCTATGTCGGCATCTTCCGCCTGGTCGATGCCATGGCCTATCTGCGCAAGGCTTTCGAGCGCAAGGCCGACGAATTCGCCGACGTGCTGAAGATGGGCCGCACCCAGTTGCAGGACGCCGTGCCGATGACACTGGGCCAGGAGTTCTCGACCTACGCCGTGATGCTCGGCGAAGACGAGGAGCGCCTGAAGGAAGCCGCCCTGCTCATCCGCGAAATGAACCTCGGCGCCACCGCCATCGGCACCGGCATCAACGCCCACCCCGACTACGCCCCGCTGGTCTGCCGCAAGCTGGCCGAAGTCAGCGGCGTGCCGGTGGTCACCGCCCCCAACCTGATCGAGGCGACGCAGGATTGCGGCAGCTTCGTGCAGCTGTCCGGCGTGCTGAAGCGTGTCGCGGTCAAGCTGTCCAAGGTCTGTAACGACCTGCGCCTGCTCTCCTCCGGCCCGCGTGCCGGCTTCAACGAAATCAACCTGCCGCCGCGCCAGGCCGGCTCGTCGATCATGCCGGGCAAGGTCAATCCGGTGATCCCGGAAGTGGTCAACCAGATCGCCTTCGAAGTGATCGGCAACGATTCCACCGTCACCTTCGCCGCCGAAGCCGGCCAGCTCCAGCTCAACGCCTTCGAGCCGATCATCGCCCACAGCCTGTTCAAGAGCGCCCTGCACCTGACCAACGGCTGCAAGGTGCTGGCCGACCACTGCGTCAACGGCATCACCGCCAACCGCGACCTGCTGCGCGAATCGGTCGAGCGCTCGATCGGCATCGTCACCGCCCTCAACCCGTACATCGGTTACGCCAACGCCACCGAAGTCGCCGCCGAAGCCTTCCGCAGCGGGCGCGGCGTCGCCGAAGTGGTCATCGAGCGCGGCCTGATGAGCCCCGAGCAGCTGGCCGAGGTGCTGCGCCCCGAGGTGCTGACCCGCCCGCAATTGATTCCCCAGTCTGTCGCCGCCTGATCCAGGCGTCTTTCCACCTAGCACCACAAGGAAAACATCATGAAAATGAATCGCCTGACCACCTGGATCGGCTGTGCGCTGGTTCTCGGCGTCATCGTCGGCTACGCCTGCAACACGATGGCCCCGAATGCTGCCGCGGCCAAGGAAATTGCCGGCTACTTCGGCATCCTGACCGACATTTTCCTGCGCATGATCAAGATGATCATCGCCCCGCTCGTCTTCGCCACCCTGGTTGCCGGACTGGCCAACATGGGCGACTCGAAGACGGTCGGCCGCATCGGCGGCAAGGCCCTCGGCTGGTTTGTCGGCGCCTCGTTCTGCTCGCTGCTGCTCGGCCTGGTCTTCGCCAACCTGCTGCAGCCGGGCACCGGCCTCAGCGTACCGCTGCCGGAATCGGCGGCCGGCCTGAACCTGAAGACCAGCGCCCTGAACCTGAAGGATTTCATCACCCACGTCTTCCCGAAGAACATCTTCGAGGCGATGGCGGCCAACGAAATCCTGCAGATCCTGGTCTTCGCCGTGTTCTTCGGCCTGGCCCTCGGCCACCTGCACAACCAGACGGCGCGCAGCCTGGTGTGCACCATGGAGGAAGTGGTGCATGTCATGTTGAAGGTCACCGACTACGTGATGCGTCTTGCTCCGGTCGGCGTCTTCGGTGCCGTCGCCGGTGCCATCACGACCAACGGTCTCGGCATGCTGCTCGTCTTCGGCAAGCTGATGCTCAGCTTCTACGCCGCCCTGGCTGCGCTGTGGGTCGTGCTCATCACCGCTGGCTACTTCGTGCTCGGCAAGGACATCTTCCGCCTGCTCAAGCTGGTGCGCGGCCCGATGCTGGTCGGCTTCTCGACCGCCTCCAGCGAATCGGTCTATCCGAAGCTGATGGAACAGCTGGAAAAATTCGGCATCAAGAACCGCGTCACCAGCTTCGTGCTGCCGCTCGGCTACTCGTTTAACCTCGACGGTTCGATGATCTACACCACCTTCGCCGCGCTGTTCGTCGCCCAGGCCTATGGCATCGAGATGAGTATCTCCACGCAGATCACCATGCTGCTGGTGCTGATGGTCTCGTCCAAGGGTATCGCCGGCGTGCCGCGTGCCTCGCTGGTCGTCGTCGCCGCCGTGCTGCCCATGTTCAACCTGCCGGAAGCCGGCCTGCTGCTGGTGCTCGGCATCGACCACTTCCTCGACATGGGCCGTACCGTCACCAACGTGCTGGGCAACGCGATTGCCACCTCGGTGGTCGCAAAGTGGGAAAATGCCATCGACCCGGTCGATCCGAGCCTGGCCGAAGCCGACGAAGCCCTGCCGGTGCCTGAAGACGTTGTCGCCCAGGCTGCCTGACCTGTTGTCTTCCCCGGATTCGGCCCAGCCCTCGGCGCCGAATCCTCCTTGCTTGCCCGGCGTCCGCGCCGGGCTTTTTTGCTGATTGCCCCGTGACCCGCCCATGATGATCGACTGGACCATCCTCGCTCCCGCAGCCTTCTTCGCCGGCATGGTCGATGCCGTGGTCGGCGGCGGCGGCCTCATCCAGATTCCCGTCCTCCTCTCGCAGTTTCCGCAGACGGCCATCCCCACCCTGTTCGGTACCAACAAGCTGTCGAGCATCGCCGGCACCGGCGCCGCCCTGTGGCGCTACGCGCGCAGCGTGCGCATCCCGTGGATCGTCGTCCTCCCTGCCACCGTCGCCGCCCTGCTCGGCGCCTGGGGCGGTGCCGCGCTGGTTGCCTGGCTGCCGCGCGAAACCATGCGTCCGCTGGTCGTCGTCATGATGATCGCCGTGGCGCTCTACACCTTCATGAAAAAGGATCTCGGCCAGCAGGTGACGCGCGTCATCGATGGCCGCGACCGCTGGAAGGGCGCCCTGTTCGGCGGCCTGATCGGCGTCTACGACGGTTTCTTCGGACCGGGCACCGGCAGTTTCCTGATCTTCGGCTTCGTCCGCCTGTTCGGCATGGATTTCGTGCAGGGCTCGGCCAGCGCCAAGGTCATCAATTTCGCCACCAACCTGTCGGCCATCGCCTTCTTCGCCAGCCACGGGCCGGTGCTGTGGCAGATCGGCCTGATCATGGCCGTGTGCAACCTGGCCGGTTCGTGGATGGGCACCCACCTGGCGCTCAAGCATGGCGCTGGCTTCATCCGCAAAGCCTTCCTCGGCGTCGTCGTCGTGCTCATCGTCAAGCAACTGGCCGACCTCTTCGGCTGAGCGCGGTAACATAGGTCCTCCTGCCCCGTCCGCTACCCGATGCCCCGACTCCGCTCCCTGCCGCTGCTGCTGATCTGCCTGCTGCTGGTCGCCCTCAGCGGCTTCTCGGCCTATCGCATCGCGCAGCGCCTGGGCATCGCCGACCTGCAGGCGACCGGCCTGCACCGGCTCGACCTGTACGCCACCAGCCTGGAACGCGAGATCAGCAAGTATGCCTTCCTGCCCGGCACGCTCAGCCTGGAGCCGGAAGTCCTCGACCTGCTCGCCGGTGGCGCCAGCGACTACGCCAGCGCCCGGGTCAACGGCTACCTCGAAAAGCTGAACGAACGCGCCGGCACGCTGGCCATCTACGTCATGGACACCCGCGGCAAGGTGCAGGCCACCAGCAACTGGCGGCGCCCGGACAGCTTCCTCGGCGAAGAGCTGTCCTTCCGCCCCTATTTCCGCGAAGCGCTGGAGGGCGGCAACGGCCGTTTCTTCGGCATCGGCACGACGCGCGGCGAGCCCGGCTACTACCTGGCGTCGGCCCTGACCGGCGACAACGGCACGCTGGGCGTGGCGGTGATCAAGGTCAGCCTCGAACAGCTTGAAAAATCGTGGACCACGGTCGAAGCGCCGGTGCTGGTCGCCGACGAGAACGGCGTCGTCATCCTGTCCGCCGTGCCGAGCTGGAAATTCACCACCCTGCGCCCGCTCGACGACAGCACGCGGGCCGCCTTCGACCACACCCAGCAGTACAACCGGCGCGCCCTGCAGCCGCTCGGCGTCAAGGAAATCGAGGACTACGACCACGGCGCCCGCCTGGTGCGCATCGCCGCCAGCGGCCCGGAAATGGTGTCGGTGTATCCGGTCACCGGGCGCTTTCTCGAACAATCGCGCACCCTGCCCGGCACGCCGTGGACGCTGACCGTGCTGTCGCATCTCGAACAGGTCGACGACCTCGCCCAGAGCCGCGCCGCGCTGGCTGCCATCGCCGCCGCCTGCCTGTGCCTGCTCGGCGTCATCCTGAACGAGCGGCGCCGCCACCTGCGCGACCGCCTGGCCGCCCGCGAGGCGCTGCAGAAGGCGCACGACGAACTGGAGCGCAAGGTCGAGGAGCGCACCGCCGACCTATCGGCCGCCAACCACCAACTGCAGGATGAAGTCGGCGAACGCATCCGCGCCGAGCGCACCCTGCGCGCCGCCCAGGACGAACTGGTGCAGGCCGGCAAGCTGGCGGTCATCGGTCAGCTGTCCACCGGCATCGCCCATGAACTGAACCAGCCGCTCGCCGCCCTGCGTACCCTGTCGGCCAACGCCGAGCGCTTTCTGGAACGCGGCGATGTCGATACCACGCGCACCAACCTCGGCCGGATTGCCGATTTGGTGGATCGCATGGGCCGCATCACCGGCCAGCTGCGCAATTTCGCCCGCAAGTCGAGCGGCCAGTCGGCGCCGGTGCCGCTCTGCCATGCCCTCGACAACGCGCTGGCCCTGCTCGACGCCCGCCTGCGCCGGGCCGGCGCCGAGATCGAGCGTAGCTGCCCGGTCGACGAGCCGGTCGCCCTGTGCGACGCCAACCGGCTGGAACAGGTGCTGATCAACCTGATCGGCAACGCCCTCGACGCCATGGCCGACCAGGCCCGGCCGCGCCTCGAACTGCGCTGGGAATGTGCCGACGGCATGGTCCGCCTGCACGTCCGCGATCATGGCCCCGGCCTCACCGACGAGGCACAGGCCAAGCTGTTCGAGCCCTTCTTCACCACCAAGCCGGCCGGCGACGGCCTCGGCCTCGGCCTGGCCATTTCCGCCGGCATCATCGGCGACTTCGGTGGTAGCCTGCACGGCGCCAATCATCCGGGCGGCGGTGCCGTCTTCACGCTCGAACTTCCGCTTGCTCCCGCGCCATGACCGACGACCTCAAAATCCTGATCATCGAAGACGATCCCGACGTCGCACTCGGCTGCGAGCAGGCGCTGCAACTCGAAGGGCTGGCCGCCGAATGCGCCGGCAGCGCCGAATTGGCGCGCCACCGCCTGCATGCCGATTTTCCCGGCATCGTGATCAGCGACATCCGCTTGCCCGGCCAGGATGGCCTTAGCCTGCAACGCGAACTGCACGCCCTTGACCCGGAATTGCCGGTGGTACTGATCACCGGCCACGGCGACGTGTCGATGGCCGTGCAGGCGATGAAGGACGGCGCCTACGACTTCCTGCAGAAGCCCTTCGCCCCCGAGCAACTGGTCGACGTCGCCCGCCGCGCGCTGGAAAAGCGCCGGCTGGTGCTGGAGGTGCGCAACCTGCGCCGGCAGCTCGATCAACGCAACCTGGTCGAAGCGCGCCTGATCGGCAATTCGGCCGGCATGGCCCGGGTCCGTGGCCTGATCGGCGCGCTGGGGAGCAGCGTCGCCGACGTGCTGATCCACGGCGAGACCGGCACCGGCAAGGAGCTGGTCGCCCGCTGCCTGCACGACGCCAGCCCCCGCCGCAAGGGCAATTTCGTCGCCATCAACTGCGGCGGCCTGCCGGAAACCCTGTTCGAAAGCGAAATCTTCGGCCACGAGGCGGGCGCCTACACCGGCGCCGCCAAGCGGCGCATCGGCAAGATCGAATACGCCAACGGCGGCACGCTGTTCCTCGACGAAATCGAGACCATGCCGGTGCCGATGCAGATCAAGCTGCTGCGCGTGCTGCAGGAACGCACGCTGGAGCGGCTGGGGTCGAATACCGCCATCCCTATCGACTGCCGCATCATCGCGGCGACCAAGGAAGACCTGACTGCGCTGGCTGAGCAGGGCCGCTTCCGCGCCGACCTCTACTACCGCCTGTCTGTCGCCAACCTGCCGCTGCCCCCGCTACGCGAACGGCGCGAGGACATTCCGCTGCTCTTCGAACACTTCCTGCTGCAAGCCGCCGCCCGCCACGAACGTCCGGTGCCGGCGACCTCGGCCGGGCGCATGCAGCAACTGGTCGGCTACCACTGGCCGGGCAACGTGCGCGAATTGCGCAATGTCGCCGACCGCTGCGTGCTCGGCATCGAAGCCGGCTCGCCGCCCTTCGGCCAGCCGGCCGGCGACGCGCCGCGCCCGCTGGCCGCCACCGTCGAGGCTTTCGAACGCGCCCTGATCGCCGACGCCCTGCGCCGCTACGGTAGCCTGGCGCGCACCGCCGAAGCCCTGGCCATCGCCAAGACGACGCTGCACGACAAGATCCGCAAGTACGGGCTGAGCGAATCTTCCTGACGATAAAAATCAAACGCAGTTTGAACTTCCCGAACGCGCCAACGTCATAACCCCCGTGGCTGGATGCCGTGGGGATAAGGCATCGTCTGGCGATGGGGGAGAAGCGTATGAAACGTACTCTGCTGGTCACGGTGGCGGCTTTTGTCGCCCTTACAATCGGTGTCTGGGCTTTCCAGAGCGAGCCGCGCGGCATCGGCCAGGCGCTGGCCATCGCGGCACCGCCCCCCGGCCCGCCAGTTCCCGAAGCCTCCGTCGTCGATCAGGACGCGCCCTACATGGAGGCCTGCGCCCGCGAGGGGCTCAACCAATCCGAATGCGTCGGCCGCCTGATCTGGTTCAAGGCCACCGCCGGCAATGACCGTTTCCACACCTATACCTTCCAGCAGCGCATCGGCGTGCTGGTCGACTGGTTCCGCGTGCTGCGCGCCGACCAGCGCGACGACCGCTTCTGGGCCTGGGGCATCATCAACGATCCCGCCTGCTGCAAGCCGGGCGACCCGGACTGCCCGGCCAAATCGGCCGAGGAGACCTACGGCTTCGACTGGTGCCCGGGCGACGACGTGCTGCTCAAGTACGTCGGCAAGCCGGGCTACGTCGATCCGGCCTGCGGCCTGAAGGACGCCGCCCTCGACCCGGACGATCCGCACAGCCAGGGCGGCAAGATCGATCAACGCGCTTCGGCCTGCGACCTAAAGTTCGGCACTTCGACCGGGGCGCTGGGCTTCCGCAAATTCCCCAACCCGCGCTTCGATGCCGCCAAGTGGCAGGCCCTGAACGGCGGCAATGCCAGCTGGTCCGGTTTCAATGCAAGCAAGGCGGCGGCCACCGGCATCGAGTCCGACAGCCGCGTTTCCAAGCTGGCCGACGCCTCGGTCGAGCCGCCCTTCCTGATCGGCACCTCCTGCGGCTCCTGCCACATCGCCTTCGACCCGCTCAACCCGCCGGCCGACCCGGCGCACCCGAAGTGGGAAAACATCAAGGGCCTGATCGGCAACCAATACACCCGGATGTCCGAACTGCTCGGCTCCGGCATGCCGAAGAGCAGCCTGGAATACCAGATGTTCGCCCACGCCCGCCCCGGCGTCACCGATACCTCGGCCATCTCGCACGACCAGATCAACAACCCGGGCACGATCAACGCGCTGATCAATGTCGCCCAGCGCCCGGTGTTCAAGGGCGAATCGGTGACCAAGTGGCGCAAGACCAACACCTGCGGCACCGAGAAGGACGAGGACAAGTGCTGGTGCGAACCCGGCCGCAACGGCAAGTGCTGGCAGAAGAGCACGCGCGACGACGACACCACGGCCATCTTCCTCGGCGGCCAGAAGGTCGTCCTGCCCGGCGTCCATCACATCCTGAAGGGCGGCGAGGATTCGATCGGCGCCCTGGAGGCCATCCAGCGCGTCTATTTCAACATCGGCTCGTGCTCCGAGCAGTGCTGGGTCAACAACTTCACCGACATGCGCCAGCTCGACCCGGAACAGCGCGGTTTCGGCCAGACGGCGTTCAACATCGGCCAGTGCCGGCGCGACTGCCCCAATTTCCGCGCCGTCGAGGACCGCCTGCAGAACATCCTCGATTTCTTCGCCTCGGCCGAGTCGGATGAAAGCGACCTCTTCGCCGCCCGCGCCAACCAGCGCAAGGCGAAGAACCCGGCCGCCACCTACACGCGGGCCGACCTCGCCGCCGATCTCGACAAGGAATTTGGCAAGGGCGCCGTCGGCCGCGGCCAGACGGTCTTCGCCGCCAACTGCGCACGCTGCCATTCGAGCATCCCGGAAAGCGTCGGCGGCGCCTTCGCCAATCGCGACTTCGCTGCCCCCAATGACGCCCACCCGCGCAAGGTGCGCAACGATTTCCTCGGCAACGACCAGCCGACCGCCGCCACCGAAGTCGGCACCTTCCGCTGCCGGGCGCTGCACTCCAATCACAAGCCCGGCCACCTGTACATGGAATACGCCTCCAACACGCTGCACAAGCAGCCGCCGGTGGCCGACATTCCCGAGCGGCCCGAGCTGAAGGACGGCGGCCGCGGCTACTACCGCAACATTTCGCTGGTCAATGTCTGGGCCACCGCGCCGTTCATGCACAACAACGCGGTCGGTCCGGAAATCTGCGGCAAGCCGGCCAACAAGGACAACGACTTCCATCGCGCCCGCTACGTCGGCGCCGACGGCCAGTTGCTCGCCGCGCAGCCCGACTGCGTGCGCTACGACCCGACGGTGGACGGCCGCTTCGATCTCTACAAGCGCTCGATGTTTGAACTGCTCCACCCCAAGGAGCGCGGCAGCAAGCGCACGCTGACCAACGCCGACCTGCTGCTCGACGTCGGTATCCGCCCGCTCGACGGCAAGACCGAGAAACCGCTCGGCGGCTTCGGCCAGGTCAAGATTGCGATGGGCGCCAGCGCCGGCTTCCTGAACGGGCTGGAGTACAAGCAACTGGTCGGCGACCTGTTCCTCGCCAAGCGCCACCCCGAGCAGCTTGAAAAAACCGGGCGCAAGGCCTTGCAACCGACCTTGCTGGAAATCGCCGACGAGGTCCTGAAAAATCCCTCCCGCTTCGTCGAGATTCTGCGCGAGAAACGCGATTTCCTCAGCGCCAACTACGAGACCTGCACGCAGGAAATCGAAAACGAGGGCCACCGCTTCGGCGAGGATCTGTCCGAAGCCGACAAGAAGGCGCTGACCGCCTTCCTCGCCACCCTCTAAGGCACGGGAGACCGATCATGAGACTGACCACGCTCACCCCGCGCACCGGCCGGATCGCCTCGGCCACCCTTGCCGCCCTGGCCACCCTGCTGCTCGCCGCCTGCAGTAAGCCGGAGCCGCCGAACATCGCCTTCGCCCCCTACGGCAAGGACTATGCGAGCAAGATGAACCTGGCCCAGGTCGAGTACAAGTACCCGCTCACCCCGGCCGAACTGGCCAAAATCACGCCGGACTATCTGGCCAAGCTGGATCAGGAGCAGCTCGACCAGATCTACGCCCGCCTGCCGGCCGGCCCCATTCCGGACGGCGCGTTCGACGGCCGCATCCTGCTGCCGCGCGGCGAGAGCGGCAAGTTCCGCCTGTCCGAAATCGTCGGCGGGTTTACCGGCATGGGCCTGCACCTCAAGGGGCTGCTTATCGAGGATGTCGGCGAGGCGCTGTGGCGCGGCAAGGTCTTCTTCCGCGACGAACGGGTACTGCGCAACCGCATCGAAGACCTGTCCATCCTGAAGAAGATCGGGCTGGTCGACGGCGAACCGAAGAAGATGAGCTACGGCGGCAAGGAAACCTGGCTGCTCTTCCCGGCCAAGCTGTACTGCGGGCAAAGCCTGCTCGACGCCCGCCGCGAGTCGATCATCATCGACTATTTCTTCACCGACGAAATCCCTGGCTACCAGGAAAGCCCGGACTTCCTGGCCGGTCGCCGCGGCCTCAAGGTGCGCGACGAAATCCGCATGATCCGCCCCGGCTTCTACCTCGGCCGGGCCTATCTCGACCGCGCCTTCGCGCTCAATTTCACGCTCTACGACAAGGCCAGCGACGACAAGGGGCGCGACGAATTCGCCAAGACCGGCACCGTGCAGCAGGACTGCTGGCCCGGCACCCAGGCCCGCGCCGTCGCCGTTTCCGCCAAACCGTGAGCGATGGCCGGGTCATGGACCCTCGTCATGACATGGCGCCATTCCCTGCACGCCGGCCTGCTTGCCCTGGGTTGCGGGCTGGGCATCGACATGGATGCGACGGCTGAAACCCGCCCGCCGGCGCCGGCCTGGGTCGTCACGCCCAGTCAGGCCGGAGACAACCTGCCGCCCGCCGGGCGTTCGCTGTTCGACCAGCTGTTCGCCGTATCGCGCAATGGGCAAAGCAGTATCGAGCTTCCCTACCCGTTCGCCGCCCTGCTCGAACGCCTCGACCGCGAACTGGCACGCGATCCGGCCAGCCCGCTACCGCCAGCCAAGCGCGTGTTGATCCCGCTCGGCCGTTCGCTGCAGCGCACCGCGGCCGCCCCCGACTATTTCGGCTTCCCGCGCGTGGTAGTGGCGGTCGATACGGAAAGCGGCGCGCAGTCGCCATTTTTCCTGAAGGACCGCCTGTACATCGGCTACCAGGAAAAATCCGCAGTGCTGGAAGTGATCAGCTACAACGAAGCAGCCGGGCGCTTCGAATTCCAGCTGGTCAAGGACTACCGGGCCGGCGGCCGGCCGCAGGTCTATTACGCCAACCGCAACCTGTGTTTTGCCTGCCACCAGAACGGTTCGCCCATCTTCTCCCGCGCCCTGTGGGACGAAACCAATGCCAATCCGCAAGTCGCCGGCCTGCTCGCCGCCAGCGGCCGCGCTTTCTACGGCATCCCGCCCGACCGCGGCGTCGATATTCCCTACGCCATCGACAATGCCACCGAACGGGCCAACGGCTTGGCGCTGACCCAGCGCCTGTGGCGCGAAGGCTGCGGCGAGAACGAGCTGGCAGCCCGCCGCTGCCGCGCTGGCCTGTTCGTCGCCGCCCTGCGCCATGCGCTGTCCGGTGGCCAGAACTGGGCGCCCGACGACAATTTCCGCCAAACCGTCGCTGCACCGCTGCAGCAGGAAGCCGGCCGCCGCTGGCCCGGCGGTCTGGCCATCGGCAACCCGGACCTGCCCAACCGCAATCCGCTGGCCGGCCAGGACAATTGGCCGGAAGAACGTGCTGCACGCATCGCCCGTTCCCACGTGGCGGCGCCGTTCGATCCGCTGCTGCCGCGGCAAACGCGCGACATCTGGCGCCCGCAGGCTGCGGACGCCCTGCGCACCACCATTGCCGGCCTCGCCGAATTCGTTTCCGCCGCCGACCGCCAGGCGCTGGACCAGGCTTTGGCACGCCAGCGCGGCCTAGCCAGCACGCAGCACACCGCCCCCTGCCGCATCGAGCGGGCGGCTTCGCGCTGGTCGGTGCGCTGCGCCCCGGCGGCCGGCCAGTCCGGGCCGAGCATAGACGCCACCCTGGCGGTCCGCGGCGGACGCCCGACCACCGGCCGCATCGAGCGGCTGACCTTGCCCGGCGGCACGGCCCTGATCAATATCGAGCTGACCAGCCGCTCCACCGATACCGGCTTCGCGCTGCGCTGGAACGGCCGGCTGCCGCGCAGCGCCGACGGCCAGGCGCTGACCCGCCTGCGCGTGCAGCCGGAGGCGGGCCAGCCCGATGCCGGCATGGTGGTCCTCGATAGCCGCGCCGACTTCGCTACCGTCGAGCAGGCCGTCGCCGCCCTGCTCGCATCGCCGCAGGGCGAAACCCTGTTCGGGGCAGGCGTCATCCCGCGCACTGCCTTGTTCGCGGCGCTGCTCGCCCGTCTCGACAGTCCCCGCCCGCCGCCCTGCTGCCAGGTCGCCGATACGCTGCCGCCGCCCAGGCTGGAAGCCGTCGCCGCCGTTCCCGGCGGCAGTGCCGATACGCCGATGGAAGCCGGGGTGCAAGGCTTCTTCCCCTACTGCGCCACCTGCCACCGGTCGGCCGAAACCTTCCCGCCCAATTTCCTGAGCGGCAACGCCACGCAGGTCACCGCCCGTTTGCGCCAGTGCGCCCCCCGCCTCTACGTACGCCTGGCCATGGCCGACCTGGCGCCGGAGCAGCGCGACAAGACGCCGATGCCGCCGGAAAGCATGCTGCCCGCTTTCGCCACCGATGTCGCCGGCTGGAAGAACAGCCCGGCCCGCGCCGCGCTGCTCGCCCAGGTCGACACCTGGCTGCGCGCCGAAAGCGGCCAGCCACCTAACCTCAACGCCTTGCTGGCCAACGGCTATGAAGCCCTGCGCCCCTGCCTGCCCATGCCGTAAGACCAGAAACCGAGGGGAAGCACCATGAACGAAGTGTCCGCATCGAGCCCCAGCAACCCGCCCGCCAGCCCCTGGAAGTGCCGCTTCCTGATTCTCCTGACGCTCACCGTCATCATTCCCGGCTTCATCGGCCTGTTGCTGCTCAAGCGCTTCGGCGACGACACCCCGGTCGATTACGCCAGCCCGAGCGAGCATTTCAAGTACGGTTCGACCGGCGGCGAGCACGAAATGGGCTTTCCCTACTGGATCTGGAAGGCGCTGCCCGAAGTCTGCCCGCAATACCTGCCGGGCAAGGGCTACCAATCGCTGGGCATGATTTACGAGAAGAAAACCGACGGCAGCGACCGCGACCTGCCGGTCGGCACCTCGCAGCGCCGCTTTCAGGGCATCAACCGCGTTTTCGTCAATTGCGCCGTCTGCCATGTCAGCACCTTACGCACTGCCGCCGACAAGGCACCGACCGTCGTCCTCGGCATGCCGGCCGCCACCTTCAACATGAAAGGCTTCGAGGAATTCTTCTTCCGCTGCGCCGCCGATCCCAAATTCTCGAAGGAATACATCCTGCCGGAAATCGAGAAACAGGGCGCCAATCTCGACCTGCTCGACCGCTACCTGGTCTACCCCATCGCCATCGCCATCATGCGCGACCGGGTGCTGGCCCTGGCCGGGCGTTTCGACTGGGTGTTCAAGCAGCACGAATGGGGGCCGGGCCGGGTCGATACCTTCAACTCGGCCAAGGTTATTTTCAATTTCCCGATGAGCCACCTCGACCCCGGGGAATTCGACGCCCCGGCCGACTTCCCGTCGATCTGGCGGCAGCGCCAGCGCAAGGAGCCGAAGGAGATGCAACTGCACTGGGACGGCAACAACACCACTGTCGAGGAGCGCAACAAGAGCGCCGCCTTCGGCACCGGCACGACGCCGCCGACCATCGACCTCGCCCGCATCAAGCGCGTCGAGGCGTGGATCATGGACGCCACGCCGCCGGCCTTTGCCGACTTCTTCACTATCGACCGCCAGCTGGCCGCCCAGGGCGCCCCGATTTACCAGAAATACTGCGCGGCCTGCCACGGCGCCTCGGGCAGCGACTTCAGCGGCGAGTACGTCGGCACCGTCGAGCCGCTGACCAGGATCGGCACCGACCGCCGGCGGCTGGATTCCTACACCTACACGCTGGCCGCCAATCAGGCCACGCTGTACGCCGGCTACCCGTGGCGCTTCACGCATTTCCAGAAGACCCACGGCTACGCCAACATGCCGCTCGACGGCCTGTGGCTGCGCGCCCCCTACCTGCACAACGGCTCGGTGCCCAGCCTGCGCGACCTGCTGGAACCGGCGGCCAGGCGCCCGACCGCCTTCTATCGCGGCAACGATGTGTATGACCCGGTGAAGGTCGGCTTCGTCTCCAACGTGGCGGAAGCCGGCGGCAAGAAATTCTTCCGCCTCGACACCAGCGTGCCGGGCAACGGCAACGGCGGCCACGAGGGCAAGGCCTATGGGACGGAACTGAGCGCCGCCGAGAAGACGGCGCTGGTCGAGTTCCTGAAGACATTCTGAGAGGGGATGACATCATGACGACCTCCTGCTCGTGCAAGACCTGGCTGAAATACGCCGCGCTCGGCGTCGCCACGCTGGCCGTGATCGGCGCCATGATCGGCTACGACCGCGGCTTCCGCGAATACCCGCAACCCGACTGGGTGACCGCGACGCCGGAGATGCGCTTCAAGTACGGCTCGATCGGTGCCGAGCACGACGCCGGCATCCCGTACTGGATTTTCTACGTCCTGCCCCGGGTCTTTCCGGAAAAATTCAGGGAAGACGGCAAGGTCGTCCCCGGCGGCTACGCGGCGCTCGGCGTCGCCTGGGAGATGGGCCAGGAACTGCCGGTCGGCTTCACCAAGAAGACCATCGGCTTCCCGCGCGTTGCCAACAACTGCGCCGTCTGCCACACCACCAGCTACCGCGCGACGCCGGACAGCAACCCGGTCTTCGTGGTCGGCGGCGCCGGCCATACCACCAACGTCCAGGCCTTCTTCCGGCTGCTCATCGACTGCGCCAAGGACCCGCGCTTCAACGCCGACATCCTGATGGCCGAGATCAACCGCGTGACGCACCTCGACTGGATCGACAAGCTGCTCTACCGCTTTTTGGTCATCCCCATCACCAAGAAGCGCCTGCTCGAACGCGAAGCCCAGTTTGCCTGGCTCTACCGCCCGGATTTTCCCGAGTGGGGCCGCGGCCGCGACGACGCGATGAACCTGACCAAGTACTTCATGATCAAGGCGCCGATGGACGACACCTTCGGCCCGACCGACATGCCGTCGCTGTGGAACCTGAAGAAATACGTCTGGGACAAGGGCCATCGGATGAACTACGCCGGCGACAGCCACGACGCCTACTCGGTAATCATGGATTCCGCCCTCGGCGTGCTCGGCGCCCCGCCGGCCGACAAGGCGGACTTCCTGGCGCAGGTGAAGTGGCTCAAGGACTACCTGTCGGAGCTGCCGCCGCCCAAATACCCGTTCTCCATCAACGCCGCCAAAGCGGCCGCCGGCAAGCCACTGTTCAACACCCACTGCGCTGGCTGCCACGCCAGCGACAAGACCGGGACCCCGCTGCCGCTGGCCGCCGTCGGCACAGACCGCGGCCGGCTTGACTCGTGGAACAAGGGCGCCGCCATCAAGGCCAACCAGGTGGTCAAGGAGATGGGGCTGGAGCGCAAGGGCCTGGTCGAGGCCGACCTGATCGGTTACATCGCCCCCTTCCTCGACGGCATCTGGCTGAAAGCCCCTTACTTGCACAACGGCTCGGTGCCGACCCTGCGCGACCTGCTCGAACCCGCCGCCAGGCGGCCCAAGGTCTTCTGGCGGGGCTACGACGTGTATGACCAGGCGAAGGCGGGATTCGTCAGCGACGGCGCCGAGGCGCGCCGGGTCGGCACCCGACTCGACGTCGCGACCAAGGGCGGCGGCAACCAGGGGCACGAATTCGGGACGACCCTGCCGGCCGCCGACAAGGAGGCCCTGGTCGAGTATCTGAAGACGCTGTGATTTGCCCGGCCGCCATGGCTGGCGGCAGCGAAGAGGAAAGGAAGGTTTGCGATGAAACAAAATCTCCTGATCGCCGGCACTCTGCTGGCATTTGCCTGCACCGCCGCCTTCGGCGCTCCCGACAAACTGTCGCCGGCCGACCAGACGGCAGCCTTCAAGGCAGCCGGTTTCAAGCTCAAGAGCAAGCGCTGGCAAGCCTGTGACGACCCCAGCCCGTCCTACACGCCGGGTGTCATCGAAGACGTCCGCGACCTCAACGGCGATGGCCTGCCCGAGGCCATCATCAGCGAAGGCAGCAGCAACTGCTACGGCAATACCGGTGTCGCTTACAGCCTGGTCAGCAAACAGGCCGATGGCAGCTGGAAGCTGATCACCAAGGGCACGGGCATGCTCAATGTCCTGAACACGCGGGGAGCCGGCAACTGGCCCGATCTCGAAGTCGGCGGCCCCGGCTTCTGCTTCCCGATCGAGCGCTGGAACGGCCAGCAATATGCCTTGCATCGCCACCAGTACGAAGGCAAGGCTTGCCGACCGAAATAACTGCGGCGCCGTTGCCGGATTGCCGTACGCATCAAGGATCAACCGGAACTTTATTCACAATGAGAAATCACAAATTTGTTAGCTGCATGGTTTTGTGGGTGTTCCTGTCGGGGGAACCGTGAACAATTCAGGAAATCGCGTGATCGCTGTGCTGCGCCGCCTGTGCCTGGCCTTGCTGGCTGCTGTCGGGGGCCTGGGTACCGCGACGGCTGGCGCCAGTGTCGAGGAAGCGAAAACCGAGCGGCAGATTCTGGAAGCGCGCGTCCTCGAGATGCGCAAGTTCCTGCACGATGCGCAGTCCCCCGACGCCGGCAGCGAACCCGGACCGAAATACGCCCAGTGGTTCAACTGGCAGAACTGGGGCAACTGGAACAACTGGCCGAACTGGCGGAACTGGGGTAACTGGTTCAATCGTTAATCTGCGCAAGGGGGAAGTGACGGTGAGCATGGTGTCGACTATCCGCTGGAGTCCACGGCCCACTTCGACAGCGGTCCGGTCGGAAGCGGCCAGCTTCGCCCCGGCCGATTTCTTCCCGGCGCTGCGTACCCGGCTGCTGATATTGCAGCCGACCCCGTTCTGCAATCTCGACTGCGACTATTGCTACCTGCCGCAGCGCGACGCCAAGGCGCGAATGAGCCTGGAAACCGTGCGCAAGGCCGCCCGGCGACTGGTGGACGATGGACTGGCCGGCGCCGAGTTGACGGTGGTCTGGCATGCCGGCGAACCGCTGACCGTGCCGCCATCGTTCTACGACGAGGCCATTCCCTTGATCGCCGACGTGCTCGGTGCAAGCTGCGCGGTTTCGCATTCCATCCAGACCAATGCCACGCTAATTGACGACGCCTGGTGCCGACTGTTCACACGCCACGGCGTACGCATCGGCATCAGCGTCGACGGGCCGGCCTGGCTGCACGACCGGCATCGCCGCACCCGGCGCGGGCAGACCACCCACCAGCGGGTCGTGCAGGGCATGGCCCGGCTACGCGAACACGGCATTCCGTATCACGCCATTGCCGTCGTCACGGCGGAAACGCTGGGCCACGCCGATGCCTTCTGCGACTTCTTCCTGGCGCAGGGGATACACGAAGTCGGTTGCAACTTCGACGAGGCCGAGGGCGTGAACGACCGCTCCAGCCTGGCCGATCACGAGCCGCCCCACGCCCGCTTCGTCGAGCGCCTGCTCGCGCGCAGCATCGAGAGCGGCGGCAGTCTGCGGTTCCGCGAACTGGAGATGGCCATGCATCTGATCGCCGAGCCGCTGGCGAGTTACCGCTGGCGGGGCCGTGAACTGCCGGACAATGCGCAGACCCTGCCCTTCGCGCTGATTACCGTGGCGCACAACGGCGATTTCACGACCTTTTCGCCGGAACTCCTCGGCCAGCCGTCGCCGGAATACGGCGATTTCGTGCTCGGCAACGTGCACGCCGACAGCTTCCTGGACAGTGCGCGGCATCAGCATTTCGTCGATCTGTGGACGGCCATCCGTCGCGGCACTGGGATGTGCGAAGCGAGCTGCGCCTACTTCGGCTTCTGCGGCGGCGGCGCCCCGGCCAACAAGCTGTACGAAAACGGCGATCTGGCCAGCGCCGAGACGCTGTATTGCCGCACGATGCTGAAGCGCCCATTCGACGCGGTGCTCGCACGGCTGGAACGCGACGCGGCCGGCGACCGCAAGGACAGTTGCACCGCACTAGCGGAGATGGAGGGGATGCCATGACTGAAGCAATGGAGCGCCCGTTTTCCGAATGCCGGTTTTATGCATTCTTCAGCTATTCGGTGCCGGACGACGAGGGCTGGAATCAGTGGGTGTCCTGCTTCAAGGACGAACTGTTCTATTCCTTGCCCAGCCGCTTGCGGGGCATCAAATTGCCGCCCATCCACCTGTGCGGCGACGATCCCCTGGTCTCCGGCGTGCTCAACGAGCGCCTGGAAGACAACGTGCGCGATTCGTTTTCGCTGTTCCTGTTCGTGCACGACAACTACCTCGACTCGAAATGGTGCCTGAAGGAACTGGAATATTTCCGCAAACATTTCGGCGAGGATGGATTCCGCTATCGGCTCTACGTCATTGCGATGTCCAAGGACGCGATCGACACGCTGACCAGCCGCGACGCCTGGAAGACCATCTGCCCCTTCGAAGGGCAGCTGTGGATGCCTTTTTACCAGCTGGCCAAGCCGAACCGGCCGGTGCCGATCTATTCCGGCGACGACAATTCGGCCGAAGGCAAGCGGCGGGTCGTCTCCAATGCGTTCTGGGAGGCCTTCGTCGAAATCCGCGAGGGGCTGGCCGACAAAATCCGCCAGGCTGCGACCCGCAGCAAACAGCTAGTCGCCCCCGCGCCGACCGAGGACTCCGCCACCGTGCGCATTTACATCGAGAGCAACGAGCGGCAGGAAACCTATTGGGAGTCGCTGGGCAAACAGGTCACCAAGAGCTGGGACCAGCTGATCGCCAGCGAGCACGTCGAACCCTCTCTGTACGTGCGGCCAACCGGTCTACCGATGAACGAAATCAACAGCCGCCCCTATCTCGACGATGCCGATGGCGTCGTCCTGTTGTGGGACAAGAAGACTTCGGAGTCGCTGCTGGCGCAGATCACGATGGTCGAAGGCAAGCTGCGCGGCAGGACCGCCGCGCCCTGCATCATCGCCTACCTGATGGAGCCCGGCGGCAAGCCGCCGGAGGCCAACCGCGTGTCAAACTGGCAGGTCCTGAAATTCGAGCCGGATGGGCAAGGCGGCCTGCACATCGCCGACCAGGATGGCACGGCGCTGGTCATCTTTCTGACCAAGGTCCTGGAGCGCAAACGCCAGCGCCTGCTGGCCGGTACCGAGGAGCCGAAATGAGCGGCACCAACGGGCTGGGCGCGTTCCGCTTTCCGACCTCGCCCTATCCCGGCCTGCGCCCTTTCCTCGACCACGAGGCGGCGCTGTTTCTCGGCCGCAAGCGGCAGATCGACGATGTCGTCAAACGCCTGACGCAAAGCCAGTTCGTCGCCGTGGTCGGCGGTTCGGGCTCCGGCAAGTCGTCGCTGGTGCGTGCCGGCGTCGTTCCGAAACTGCGCGGCTACGGCATTCCCGACGCTGGCGACTACTGGGTGCCGGTCGTCTTCACGCCGGGCACCACGGCCATGCTGCCCACCGGCGACAGCGCAAGCGAGGCAGATGTCCCGGCCAACCAGACGCCCATCACCCGCCTGGCCTGGAAGTTTTCGCAACAGCTCGAACCGGCCGAACTGCCCGTGCGCCGGCGGCTGGAGAAGCAGGGGCAAACGGCCGAGGCCGGCAATGTCGATGCAGACCGGGAAAACGCCCGTCGCCTGGACGGCATCGCAACCATTTTCCGCCAGGGGGCCGGCTTCGCCCGCCTGGTCGACGCCTACACCGAAGACCTTCCGGCCGCCGGACCGGACCGGAAAAATGCCCGTTTTCTCTTCGTCATCGACCAGTTCGAAGAACTCTTTCACCCCAACAACAAGGGGAATGCCGACACCCGCACGCTGATCGAGGCGATCATCGATCATTTTTTCAGCCCGCATCCCCGCTGCTTCGTCATCCTGACCATGCGCAGCGAACACCTCGCCGACTGCGCCGGCTATCTCGAATTACCGGATGCGATCAACGAGTCGGTCTATCTGGTTCGCCGGCCCGACGAGGACGAGCTGCGCGATGCCATCACCGGGCCGGCCAAGGTTTTCCTGCGCCTGCTGCAGCGGGGCGACAGCGCATCCAGCCTGCCCGACGACATCGTCTTCGCCGATGCCGTCATCGCCCGCCTGCTCAAGGACGTGGAGCGGATCGCAGACGACCCGGACCATCTGCCGCTATTGCAGCATCTGCTGGCCAGGATCTGGCAGGTGGCGAGTGCGCGTTGCGGGGTCGATGGCCAGCACGGGGTGCCGAACGATATCCAATGGGGCGACCTGGAGCTGGGCGCCGACCCCAAGGCGAAGGAAGCCGGCTGGCTGCGCCAGCGGGACGACCTGAACACCTTGCGCGCCAGCCTGGAGAACTGGGCGAAGGCGACCTACGACGACAAGTCGGACGAGGACCGCAAGCACATCGATTTCGTATTGGAACGGCTGGCGTTCAAGGACCCCAACAACGGGACTTACAACCAGCAGCGGCTGGACGTGAACGATCCCGGCCTGTTTGCCGGCGATGCCACGCGGACGGACAAACTGCGGGATCTGCTCGAGAACGGTTATCTCGATTCCGTCCATTACCTGTATTGGGACAAGGAAAACCCGGCCCGGGTGACGCTCAAGGTGTCGCACGAATCCTTCATCCGCGGCTGGTCGCATTTCCGCGGACTGGTGGACGCGGAGGCCGAGCGCTTCGAAGAGTTCCTGAACGTGCTGCGCCGCTGTTCCGATTGGCAGGAAGCGGCCCGGCGGCCGGAACTGCTGCTCGGCCAGGCCGAACTGATCCGCCTCGATGCGGCCGGCCTGGGCCCGGTATTGATGCAGGCCGACCTGCGCGACGAGTGGTTCCGCACCCTGAAACAGTTTCGCGAAGGCGAACGGCTCGGCGTCGTCAAGACCGAGGTGGCGGACTATATCGCCAGTTCGCGCGCCCTGCTCGACGCCGAAGCCGAAGCCAGGCGGATCCTGGAAGAACGGGAGCACAAGGCGCAGGAAAACGCGCGGCGGGCCACTGAACGCCAGGAGCGCATGGTGGCGGAACAGAAACGCGAGGCGCAGACCCGGCGGCGCAAGCGCTGGGTCATTACCGGCGCGTTTTTCGTACTGGCGCCTTTTGTCGCCACCTACCCGGTGATGATGGCCGTGGACAAATTCGGCATGGCCCGCCAGCAGGTCGAACTGCGTTATGCCGACAGCGCGACCCCGGACCTCGGCGCGGCCGACCGCGAACTGGCCAAATTGCTGGCGGCGGCCGACCTGGCCGCCATGGGCCGGGATCAGTCGGCCTACGTGCGCAGCCCGGCCAGCAATCTGTTCAACTGGCTGCCCCAGGTGACCCTGGCCAAGAAGCTGCTCGAATTCCACGATACCGACTATTACGTGAATGGCAACCTGCGCCGCCGCCTGACCACCGGCATGTGGCACAGCGCCACCAATCCCGATGCCGGCGAATTCAAACAGGAGAAATTCATTCCCGACAAGCCGCTGGCGCTCGACTGCGTAGTCGACCAGGCCGGCAAAGGCAAGGCGGTGCGCGGTGTACTGTACCCAGAAGCCAGCAAGGGAAGGGGCATCTTCGTCAAGAAGCGCGATTACGACCAATGGGAAGACGTCGAACTGTATTCCGCCCGCTATGCGAAGCAGGACGGAACTTGCCAGACGGTCGACCTGATCAGCAAACCCAATAATTCGCCCGATACCTTCATCCTGTTCGACGCCCGGATCCGCTACATGGCGGTTTCGCGCAGCGGGCTGTCCGACGAACCGCCTTCGGTCAGCCTGTTCAAGATCCATTGGGACGATGATGAAAAGTCGCTGTCCGCGCGCGCCGAATTGCTGACCCAGGTCATCGGCGAGGAAGCGGTCGCCATCCTGCGCAAGGAAATCGAGGCGCAGCCGAAACAGGACGGCGATCCGCGCGTCAAAAGCGTGCTGTCCTGGCGAGAGGTCGGCGGCATCGGCGTTCGCGTCGCCGGCCTGTCATGGCGCCTGTTCGCCGACGGGGCGCAGCGCATCATCGGCAGCCCGGGCAGCGACCAGGACTGGCAGCCACTGGCCGCCGAGGCGCCGGAGGACTCCGGCTGCGGCCGGTTGAACAAGCGGCTGAAGGAACTGGGGATAACGCCGGGCTTCGATTCCCTGATGTATCACCACGACAAGCATTGCTTCCAGATTCAAAAGCCGGGAGCGGCCGGGCCAGGACGGGCGCCTACCGCCCAACGCGCCGGGCCGAACTACGCCAGCAAGGTGCTGATCGGCGTCTACGACGAGCCGATATTGCTCGACCTGCTGGCCGAAACGACCCCCGTGCCGGTCGCCAGCATTTCACCGTTCGCCGGTGCCCGCTGGGCCGGGGCCGACTGGATGGTAGGCGTTTCTGGTCCCTACGAGGGGTGGCTGGCGGTACGCCAAAAGGACGACAAGAGGGAATTCGTCGGTGCACCGTGGAGCACGTCCGCCCTCGTCAAGCTGGGCCGGGAAGTGGTCAACCACGCCCCGGCGCCGTCACCGGCCCATCAAAATCCGCCGGGAACGCCGGCCGCACAATAGAAAACGGACTATCCTTACCTCGACGAGCGGGCCGGCAGCCAGGCTTTCCGCCTTCGTCCGGCGGAAAGCCTGACCTTTTACTGCCTGGCGGCGATGCGGCCGCGTTCCGTCCGCCACTGCGCCGAAAAACGGCAGAAATCCGTTTTTTGCCAAAAGGTATAGTTATTTGATATCTATCAACAACAAGGCCAAGCCATGCCTATAATGTCGCCGGTATATTCCAAAAGGAATACCCGGTTCTCGTCAAATAGCACAAGTCAAAACAAGCAACCGTGCCGGCAGTATCCGTCACCGCCAGCGCACCATCCCACATCCATCCCATCCGGAAAATCTCATGCCAAACCTCACCGTCGCCAGCCGACTCGGCATTGGCTTCAGCGTCATCATTGCCCTCGTCCTGACCGTTGCCGCCATCGGCATTTCCAATCTGTCCCTGCTCGACACCAATACGCGGACCATCGAAACTCAGGTTGAGATGGTCGGCCTGAGCAACAGCATCATCACCAAGACCAATCAGATCGCCATCGCGCTGCGCAACATGCTGCTCGCCGAGAACCGCGACGATCTCGCCCGCCAGAAGCAGGCCGTGCTCGATAACCGGGCCTCCATCCTGAAGGACATCGAAAAGCTCTGGCCGCTGGTCAGCGACCCGCACGCCCGCGAAATCCTCGAACGGGCCAAGGCGCAACGCGGCCGCTACATCGAGGGCCAGGAAAAGCTGATGGCGACCATCGAAGCGGGATCGGCCGACGAAGCGCGGCGCTACCTGAACAGCGAGCTGCGCCCCATCCTGCTGCAGTACCAGACGGCGCTCAAGGATTTCAACGCTTATCAGGACGAGCAGGTCGCCCGCGCCGTCGTTCAGGCCCACGAGCATTACGGCAATGCCCGCAACCTGAGCATAGGCATCGTTTGTGCGGCGCTCGTCGTGTCGATCGGCCTCGCCCTGTGGGTGATCCGTTCGGTCACCGGCCCGCTCGGCGGCGAACCGGCCGCCGCCCAGGAAGTGATCGAGCGTATCGCCGAAGGCGACCTGACGGCCACCATCCCGGTGCGTGACAACGACGCGCACAGCCTGATGGCAGCGACCCACAAGATGCAGACCAGCCTGCGCCGAATGCTGGCCGAACTGCACCGCAATGCCGAGGGCGTCGCCACTTCGGCGCAGGAAATGGCGACCGCCTCGCATCAGGTGGCCAGCGCCACGGCGCTGCAATCCGAAGCGGCCTCGTCGATGGCTGCGGCCGTCGAACAGATGACGGTGTCCATCAACCACGTTTCGGACAGCGCCCGCCAGGCCCACGCCGTCACCACGCAAACCGGCGAGCTGTCGGATGCCGGCAATCAGGCCATCGAACACACCGTCGCCGAAATGCAGCGCATCTCGGCCACCGTGCACGACGCCTCGAACACCATCCGCGAAATGGGCGAAAGCTCGCAACGGATCAGCGGCATCGTCGGCGTGATCAAGGACGTCGCCGACCAGACCAACCTGCTTGCCCTCAATGCCGCCATCGAGGCGGCCCGCGCCGGCGAGGCCGGACGCGGCTTCGCCGTGGTCGCCGACGAGGTCCGCAAGCTTGCCGAGCGGACTGCCAAGGCGACCACGGAAATTTCGGAAATGGTCGCCGCCGTCCAGGACAACGCCCACCAGGCGGTCAGCACCATGGCCGAAAGCGTCGCCCGCGTCGAGGACGGCGTGAACCTGGCGCGCAAGTCGAGCCAATCGATGCTCAGCATCAACGACGGCGCCCGCCAGGTCATGCAGACGGTGACCGACATCTCCAACGCGCTGAGCGAACAGGGCACGGCGAGCAACGAAATCGCCGCCAATGTCGAAAACATCGCCCAACGCTCGGAGGAAAACAGCATCGCCGTGCGCTCGGTGGCCGACACCGCCGTTCGCCTGCAAAAACTGGCGGCCGAAAGCCATCAGGCGGTCGCCGCCTTCCGCATCTGAGCGGTACCGCCCCTCGCCACGGCGAGTAAGCCGCACAAAGGCAAAGGGCAGACCGGCGATGCCGGCCTGCCCTTGTTCCATTCCCCTGCCGGGGCAACGCTACCGGTAAGCAGCGCCTGTCCGGACCAACCGGAGCCGGGGTTCGGCCAAGTCTCCCGGCTGGTGGCCGGAAGCGTCGGTGCAGATCAGTTGAGGCCATTAGAACCCAGCGTGAGCCATCTGAAAAATTAAGAATTGTGATAACGGCATCTGGAAAAACGATAGACTGCAACATCGTTAATTTCCCGTTTCGCCATGGAACTGCGCCAGCTCCGCTACTTTCTCGCCATTGCCGAACACGGCAGCTTCTCCAAGGCCGCCAGTGCGGTCTTTGTCGCGCAGTCGGCGCTCAGCCAGCAGCTGGCGCAACTGGAAAGCGAACTCGGCCAGCCCCTCTTTCAGCGCCTGCCGCGCGGCGTCGAACTCACGGCGGCCGGCCGCGCCTTCCACCCGCACGCCCTGGCCATCCTGCGCCAGGTCGAGGATGCCCGGCAGAGCGTCACCCAGGCCGAGGGCGAAGCGGTCGGCAAGGTCATCTTCGGCATCCCGCACAGCATTTCGCAGGCCCTCGCCCTGCCGCTGCTCAAGGCCGTGCGCGCCGCCCTGCCCCGCGTCGAACTGGAACTGACCGAAGAACTCACCGGCAACCTGGTGCCGCAGTTGCGGACCGGCCTGCTCCATCTGGCGGTGCTCTTCGACGACGGCCGGCTCGACGAATTCCGCTGCCACCCGCTGCTCGACGAAGCGCTGCTGCTCATCTCGCCGGCCGATGCCCCGGATGCACCCAGCGGCCCGATCGGCCTGCGCGACGCCCTGCGCCTGCCGCTCATCCTTCCCGCTCAGCCGCACGGCGTCCGCCCCATCGTCGAAGCCGCCGCCCGCCAGGCCGGACTGGCTGCCCCCAACGTCGTGGCCGACATCAGCTCGATCAGCATCCTGCGCACCAGCCTGCTCGCCGGACTCGGCCACACTCTGTTGCCGCCGATGCCGATGCAGCGCGAACTGGAGCGCGGCGAACTGCGCGCCGTGCCGATTGCCCCGGAACACCTGAGCCGCCGCGTCATGCTCTGCGCCTCCCGCCACATCCCCGCCTCGGCTGCCACCCTGGCCGTGGCCCGGGTGGTGCAGACGCTGGTCGGCGAGCTTTGCCGTGACGGCAGCTGGCGCGAGGGGCGGTTGATCGCGAAGGAACAGGCCCCGTTCCTGGATATGCGGACGGAAGGATGATTATTTGTATGGCGACGGACATCTTGCCGCCGTCATCTGCCAGAATCCCATTCCGCAACCAATAGCAAAAAGATACCGGGACACCGCCTAAGGGCGGACAGCTTGCGATGAAAAAAAAGCAATCACTGAATGCATTCCTGACACTGCTGATCGGCATTTGTATCGCCCCGCTCGTGCTGCTGGCGGCTTACCTCGCCAAAGACAGCATCCAGGTCGCCAAGGACGGCCGGGATCAAAAGGCTTTCTTTCTGGCGCACAACTTTGCGACAGCGCTCGACCAGAACCTGACTTCCCGCATCAAGTCCCTGAACATGCTGGCGCTCTCTCCGCTGGCGGACAATGCCGCCCGCTGGCCCGAGTTCTATCGGGAGGCACAAAATTTCCAGCAAAGCTTCGACAGCCATGTCATTTTCGCCGACACCGAAATGCGCATGCTGTTCAATACCCGGACGCCCTACGGCACAGCCCTGCCCGCCCTGCCGCGGCCCGATGGGCGGGCGGCTGCTCCTTTAGCCTTGGCGACGGGAAAACCGGCGATCAGCGATCTGCTGCACGGCCCCATCGCCAAGGCCCCGCTGGTCGCCATCGCGGTACCTGTCTTGCGCGACGGGAAGGCCGTCAAACTGCTGCTGACCACCCTCGAGACCAAACAGCTACAGCAGCGCCTGGAGCAGTTGGCCCTGCCCCAGGGATGGTCGATGGCCGTCGTCGATGGGAACAAGCAAACCATCGCCCGCGTCGGGCCTCCGGAAAAAACCGGTGCGGCCGGCGATCCCGACGGGCAGGGACGGGTGGTTGCCCCGATGGGGGTGGCCCCGTGGTCCGTCGTGCTCGAAATCCCCCGTGACGTCTATCGCACGCCGTTGGTTTCCGCCGGCCTGGCGCTCGCCGCGGCCATCGTCGTCACCGTGCTGGCGAGCGTGCTGGGCGGCTTGTGGGCCAGCCGGCGGCTGGCCCGCGAGGTCATTTCGCTGACCGGGACCGACAGCCCGGAGGCTGAATCTTCCATCATTGAAATCGCCACCGCCCGGGAACTCCTGGTCTCGGCCAATAACGCGCTGCAGGAGGGTGAGCGGCGATTCCGGGCCACCTTCGACCAGGCGGCGGTCGGCATTGCGCATGTCGGGCCGGACGGACACTGGCTGCGGGTCAATGAGCGGCTGTGCGAAATCGTCGGCTATTCGAGCGACGAACTGCTGGACAAGTCCTTTCAGGACATCACCCACCCCGACGATCTGGCGCTCGATGAAGAATACGTGCGCCAGGTGCTGGCCGGCGAGCTCGCTTTCTACTCGATGGAGAAGCGTTACTGGCACAAGAGTGGCACCATCGTGTGGATCAACCTGACGGTTTCCCTGGTCCGGAAAGCCGACGGATCGCCGGACTACTTCATTTCGGTGGTCGAAGACATCAGTTCCCGCAAAAACACCGAGGCGAGACTGGCCGAGAAACAGCAGGTTCTCAAAAACCTGGCGGGAATCGCCTCCGACTATTTCTGGGCTATCGACGAGCGCTTCCGCTTTACGCAGATTTCCTCTTCCATCGCCAAGCATTCCAAACTCGACTATCAGGAGTACATCGGCAAAACCCGCTGGGAAATACCGTGCGTCGGGGTCGATGCGGCGGCCTGGGCACAGCACCGGGCCACCCTGGAGAACCATCAGCCATTTCGCAATTTCGAGCTTGGCTTGGTCAATCGAGATGGGGAACTGCGCTGGTTCGTCATCAGCGGCGACCCGATTTTCGGCGTATATGGCGAATTCAAGGGTTATCGCGGGGTCACCCAGGACGTGACCGGGCGCCGCAAATCGGAAGAAACGCTACGCCTGCACGCAGCTGTGTTTTCAAGCGTGCAGGAAGGCATCGTCATCACCGATATCCAAGGCACCGTACTCGCGGTCAATCCTGCCTTCACCGCGATCAGCGAATACGCGGCTGAGGAAGTCGTCGGCAACAACATGCGCCTGTTGCGCTCGGGCCGCCACGACGAGGCCTTCTACAGCAACATGTACCACAGCCTGGAAGTAACGGGATTCTGGCAGGGCGAAATCTGGAATCGCCGCAAGAGCGGCGAAGTCTATCCGGAATGGATCGCCATCAGCTCGGTGCGCAACGCCGAGGGCGAGCTGACCCACTATATCGGGGTGCAGATTGACATGTCCCGCATGCAGCATACGGAAACCAAGCTCGAGCGCCTGGCCCAGTACGATGCGCTGACCGAGTTGCCCAACCGCCTGTTGCTGGCCACCCGACTCGAGCATACCGTCGAGCGGGCCAAGCGCCACCGGATGCTCGGCGCCGTCCTCTACATCGATCTCGACCGCTTCAAACCGGTCAACGACACCTTGGGCCATGCCGCCGGAGACGAACTGCTGCAATTGGTAGCCAAGCGCCTGGGCGACCGCTTACGCGGGGTCGATACCCTGGCCCGGCAAGGCGGCGACGAATTCGTGGTGGTACTCGATGAAATCAACAATCGAGAAGGTGCCGCCCATGTCGCGCAATCGCTGATCAACGAGTTGCAGAAACCGTTTGTACTGTCCGGTGAGCGCGCGGTCCAGATTGGCGGCAGTATCGGCATCGCCATGTTTCCCGAATACGGCGAGCAGCCCGAGCAACTTATCGAACTGGCCGATCAGGCGCTGTATCAGGCCAAGCGCAGCGGCCGCGGCCGGTTTGCCTTCTACCAGGCGTGATCGACGAGGCGGATTCCACGCCCCACCGTCGTCCAGTCATGGCGCCGCTCGGACAGACTATCCGCTCCGCCCCATAGCAGCCGTCCGGGCAAAAAAAACCCGACGGCAAGCGTCGGGCCAATGGCCATCTGAGGGAGGAAGGCCTGGGGGTGTGCTTACTTCTTCGCGGCGATGCGCTCGCGGATGTGCTGGGCGCGGCCCGATGAAGACGGATGCGAGCTCAGCATGCTGTTGCTGTCGCCCAGTTTGGCGAGCTTCTCGAAGGCGGTGATCAGGCCCTCGCGCTTGAGCTTGGCGGCGGTCAGCAGATCGAAGGAGTAATCGTCGGCGTCGCTTTCCTGGGCTTGCGAAAACTGGGCATTGACCAGTTTTTCGGCAATGGCGCCGATGTCGGAAGAACTCAGGGCGGCCACGGCGGAATTGCCCGAGGCGGCCGCCACCTGGCGGGCGGCGCCGGCGGCGTAGGCGACCTGCATCGATTTCTTGGAATGGCCGAGGGCGACGTGGCCGATTTCGTGGCCGACCACGCCGCGCACTTCGTCGTCGGTCATCAAGTCCATCAGGCCGGAATAGACACGCACGCAGCCATTGTTCATGGCCCAGGCGTTGACGTCCTTGGTCTCGTAGACCTTGTAGTTGATGGTCACGCCATTGACGTCCTTGGGCATGTTCTTGGTGATCTTGGCCAGGCGCAAGGCGTACTTGCCTTTCGGCGCGGCGATCTTCGATTGACCGTCGAGTTCGGCGCAGGACTTGTCGGATAGCTGCATCACGTCGGCGTCGCTCAACGTGGCGGCCTGGACCGCAGCCTTGCCTGCTGTCATCAGGCCTTCGGCATTGGCGGCGGAAACGGCGGTGGTGCCGCCGCCGGTATTGCTGCAGGCGCTCAGAAGCGAGACGGACAGGGCGGCGACGGAGAGGAAAAGAGGCGAACCAAATTTCATGGCGGGAATCCTAATTCGTTGGAAAAATGGCCGCCCACTGCGGCCAAGGCGAAAATTTTATCACTTTGACATAATTCGAAATGGGTTTTATGCAGATGAAATAGCGCAACTCTTTTCACTCCGGCCACCCGCGAGCAATTAAGGCTGTATATAAAAACAGTTGTCCGTGCATAAAGGGGGCATTTTGCGTATAGTTCATCCCTCTCCCCAACCGTTCCCAGACCAGCGATGGAAACCATCCGCATTCGTGGCGCGCGCACGCACAACCTGAAGAACATCAATCTCGACCTGCCGCGCGACCAGCTCATCGTCATCACCGGGCTGTCCGGCTCCGGCAAGTCCTCGCTCGCCTTCGACACGCTGTATGCCGAGGGCCAGCGCCGCTATGTCGAATCGCTGTCGGCCTACGCCCGGCAGTTCCTGCAGTTGATGGAAAAGCCCGACGTCGACCTGATCGAGGGCCTCTCCCCAGCGATTTCCATCGAGCAGAAGGCGACTTCGCACAACCCGCGCTCCACCGTCGGCACGGTCACCGAAATCCACGACTACCTGCGCCTGCTCTACGCCCGCGCCGGCACGCCGTATTGCCCGGACCACAACCAGCCACTCGAAGCGCAGACCGTGTCGCAGATGGTTGATACTGTGCTCGCCCTGCCGGCCGAAACCAAGCTGATGATCCTCGCCCCGGTGGTCGCCAATCGCAAGGGCGAGCAGCTCGACCTGTTCACCGAACTGCGCGCCCAGGGTTTCGCCCGCGTCCGCGTCGACGGCACGGTCTACGAAATCGACGCCGTGCCCAAGCTGGCCAAGACGCAGAAGCACACCGTCGATGTCGTGGTCGACCGCCTCAAGGTCCGCGACGACATGCGCCAGCGCCTGGCCGAATCCTTCGAAACGGCGCTGCGCCATGCCGAAGGCCGGGCCATCGCGCTGGAGATGGACAGCAACGTCGAGCACCTGTTCTCGGCCAAGTTCGCCTGCCCGGTCTGCTCCTACGCTTTGCAGGAGCTGGAGCCGCGCCTGTTCTCATTCAACAACCCGATGGGCGCCTGCCCGAAGTGTGACGGCCTCGGCGTTATCCAGTTCTTCGACCCCAAGCGCGTCGTCACCAACCCGGCCGCCTCACTGGCCGCCGGCGCCATTCGCGGCTGGGACAAGAAGAACCAGTTCTACTTCCAGATCATCGAATCGCTGGCCGCCCATTACGATTTCTCGGTCGACACGCCGTGGCAGGACCTGCCTGAGAAGGTGCGCCAGGTCATCCTCTACGGCTCGGGCAGCCAGGCCATCGCCATCCGCTACCTGAACGAAAAGGGCACCCGTTTCGACCGCACGCACACCTTCGAAGGCATCATTCCCAATCTCGAACGGCGCTACCGCAGCAGCGACTCGAATGCGGTGCGCGAGGAACTGTCGAAGTACGTCAGCAATTCGGCCTGCCCGAGTTGCAGCGGCACCCGCCTGCGCATCGAGGCGCGCCATGTCCGCGTCGGTGACAAGACACTGCACGAAATCAGCGGCCTGCCGCTCGGCGAGGCGCGCAACTACTTCAACTGCCTGACGCTGACCGGCGCCAAGGCACAGGTGGCGGAGAAAATCCTCAAGGAAATCACCGCCCGCCTGTCCTTCCTGATCAACGTCGGCCTCGACTACCTGTGCCTGGAACGCTCGGCCGAGACGCTATCCGGCGGCGAAGCGCAGCGCATCCGCCTCGCTTCACAGATCGGCTCCGGCCTGACCGGCGTCATGTACGTACTCGACGAGCCGTCCATCGGCCTGCACCAGCGCGACAACGACCGCCTGCTCGAAACGCTGAAGAACCTGCGCGACATGGGCAACACCGTGCTCGTCGTCGAGCATGACGAGGATGCCATCCGCAGCGCCGACTACGTGATCGACATCGGCCCCGGCGCCGGCGTGCATGGCGGCTTCATCGTGGCCGAGGGCACACCCGCGCAGGTTGCCGCCAACCCGGCCTCGATGACTGGCGACTACCTGGCCGGGCGCAAGGCCATCCTGGCCCCCAAAAAGCGCCGCCAGCCCGACCCGAACAAGCAACTCAAGGTCATTGGCGCCTACGGCAACAACCTCAAGGACGTCACGCTGGAAATCCCCGGCGGCCTGTTCACCTGTATCACCGGTGTCTCCGGCTCCGGCAAATCCACGCTGATCAACGACACCCTTTATACCGCGGCCGCCAAGCATCTCTACGGCTCAAGCGCCGAACCGGCCCCTCACAAGGAAATCACCGGCCTCGACTTGTTCGACAAGGTGATCAACGTCGACCAGGCGCCCATCGGCCGTACGCCGCGCTCCAACCCGGCCACCTACACCGGCCTGCTGACCCCCATCCGCGAACTGTTCGCCCAGGTTCCGGAAGCGCGGGTCCGCGGTTACGGCCCCGGCCGCTTCAGCTTCAACGTCAAGGGCGGCCGCTGCGAGGCCTGCCAGGGCGACGGCATGATCAAGGTCGAGATGCACTTCCTGCCCGACATCTACGTTCCCTGCGACGTCTGCCACGGCAAGCGCTACAACCGCGAAACGCTGGAAGTGCAGTACAAGGGCAAGACCATCCATGACGTGCTCGGCATGACCGTCGAGCAGGCGCGCGAATTCTTCGACCCGGTGCCGGTCGTCGCCCGCAAGCTGCAGACGCTGGTCGATGTCGGCCTCAGCTACATAACCCTCGGCCAGAGCGCGACGACGCTGTCCGGCGGCGAGGCGCAGCGCGTCAAGCTGGCGCTCGAACTGTCCAAGCGCGACACCGGCCGCACCCTGTACATCCTCGACGAACCGACCACCGGCCTGCATTTCCAGGACATCGAAATGCTCCTCAGCGTACTCCAGCGCCTGGCCGCCAACGGCAACACCATCGTCGTCATCGAGCACAACCTCGACGTGATCAAGACCGCCGACTGGATCGTCGACCTCGGCCCCGAGGGCGGCGGCGGCGGCGGCCGCATTTTGGTCTCCGGCCCGCCTGAAATCGTGGCGAAACACAAAACCAGCCATACTGGCCGCTTCCTCAAACCGCTACTGGATAAATCGGCATGAGCCACGAACCGGCCAACAGCGCCATCGACGAATTCAAGGGCAAGCAGGGCCTGACCCGGCTGATCAATGCGCTCGGCTATTCCCGGGACGGCCTGTGCGCCGCCTGGCAGAACGAAGCGGCCTTCCGCGAAGAAGTGCTGCTCGCCGCCGTGGCCTTCCCGCTCGCCTTCTACCTCGGCCACAACGGCATCGAGCGGGCGCTGATGGCGGGCAGCATCATCGTTGTCCTGATTGTTGAAATCCTGAATTCGGCCGTCGAGGCCGTGGTCGACAAGGCCTCGCCGGAAAAGCACGAACTGGCCAAGCGAGCCAAGGACATGGGCAGCGCCGCGGTGCTGCTGTCGCTGCTCAATGCGGCGGTGATCTGGGCCTGCGTGCTCTGGTGATCATTCAGCCCTGAGCAGCCTCAGGGCTTGCGGCACTTGGCCGAAAAATCCATTTCCCGGGCGTAAACCGAGGTTTTCACGTCCAGCAAGCCGAGCAGGGTGTGGAAAATGTTGTCATGGCTGAGCGGTGTCGCCGCAACCTTGCCGACACACCCGTCATCAAGTTTGAAGCTGGCCGGGAAGCCGGTCGAAAACCACATCACCATCGGCACCTTGGTCTGCACGTCGGGCGCGATCTTGTACGGCACGCCATGCAGGAAGAGGCCCTTCTCGCCCAGCGACTCGCCGTGGTCGGAGACATAGAGCAGCGCCGAATCGTGGCCGGCGTGGTCGCGCAGCGTGCGGACCAGCGAAGCGACCACATGGTCGGTGTAGCGGATCGCGTTGTCGTAGGCATTGACGATGCTGTCGCCGGTGCACTTGGGCAGGTCCGGGTCTTCGCAGGCCGGCGTGAACTGCTTGAATTCGTCGGGATAGCGCTTGAAGTAGGCCGGGCCGTGGTTGCCCATCTGGTGCAGGACGATCATCAGGTTGCCCGGCGTTTCGCCGACCAGTTGCTTCAGCGACTCGACCAGCGCACCGTCCTGGCACTCACCGCCAGCGCACAGGGCGGGCGACTTGGCCGGATCGGGCCGCGTCGATTCGACGCCGTTGCACACGCCCTTGCAACCGGACTGGTTGTCGACCCAGACCACCCGGAAACCGGCCCGGGCGACGACGTCGAGGACCGATTCGCTGCTCCGGATGCGCGTTTCCTGATAATCGCGGCGCCCCCACGGCGAGAAGATGCAGGGTAACGAGGTCTCGGTGTCGGTGCCGCAACTGGTGACGTCGGCGAAATTAATGATGCCCGCCTCGGCCGCGAGCTCCGGCGTCGTCTGCCGGGCGTAGCCGGACAGGCCCCAGTTGGCGGCACGTGCCGTTTCGCCGAGGACCATGACCATGACCACCGGTTTCTTCCGCTCGTGCCAGCTGGCGCCTGGTACGGCATCGGTGCCGACCGGTTCGCGCACCTTGTCGGCCTCCTTGGCCTGGCTGCGTGCCACCTGGCTCAGTGAATACAGATAATTGGCTGGAGTGACCAGAAAGCGCAATTCGCGATTGTTGCGCATCAGCGAGGCCAGATCCTGGAAATTGGCGAACACCGCGCCGCCCGCCAGCAACAGGGCAAGCAGCAGCGAGCCAGTCCGTACCAGCAGGGCACGGCCGATGGCGCGCTGCTGCAGGCGGACACGGCTCAAGACCCAGAGCGGGATGCCGGCAAATAGCAGCAGCTGCGGAATCAGCGACCAGGTCATCAGGTCGCGCGCCTCACGCACGTCGGTGGCCAGCACGTTGCGCAACATGGCGGTGTCGAGATAGACCTTGTAGCGGGTCATGAAATGGACGGCGAAGGCGGTGGCCACGAACAGGACGGCGAGCAGCGGCTTGGTCGTCCAGCGGGTGGCCACCAGACCGAGGAGCACGAAATGCACCGCAACCAGCACGACGAACAGGGAGGCGCCGAGCAGCCAACTGGCGGGCCGCGCCATGTCGTAGCCGGCCAGCATGCCGGACAGAAACATGGTGTTGCAGAACAGCGCGAAGAACAGGCTGGCAAGGAGCAGCACGCTCTCGATGGAGAGAACGACCTGCCCCGCGGCAAGGCGTTGAGCGAATGAAATAAGCGCAGCCAGCGGTCGACGCATAAAAACTACCCGAAAAATTCAGCCCGGGATTTTAACTGGCCGCCGAGTCCGATCAGCGATTTTCTTGTACCAGCTTGATGACCGTGGCTCCGCCACCGATCACCACCCGGTTGCGGCCCAGGCGCTTGGCCTCGTACAAGGCCTCGTCGGCATGCCGGAGGGCGATTTCGATCGGGCATTCGCTGGCATCGGCCAGCCCGATACTGACCGTTGCCGTGACCCGCCGACCATCGGGCAGGACAACCTCGTTATCCGCTGCGCTGGCGCGCAGCCGCTCGGTCAGGATCGCGGTTTCGGCCGGCGTAATTTCCGGGAACAGGAAAGCGAATTCCTCGCCACCGTAACGGCAGACCAGATCGGACTGGCGCAGGGTTTCGCGCACCCGCTCGGCAAAAACCCGCAACACGGCATCGCCGGCGGCATGGCCGTAGGTGTCGTTGAGTTTTTTGAAGTAGTCGAGGTCGGCCATGGCCACCGTCACCGGCCGGCGATAACGCTGCGCCCGCTGCAACTCGACCTCGGCCGACTGCATGAAATAGCGGCGATTCATCAGGCCGGTCAGGCCATCCTTGTTGGCCAGCGCTTCCAGTCCGCGCCGGATTTCCTCGTTCTGGATGAGCAGCGCGTGGTGCTCGCGGATCGCTTCCTCGACGGACTGGATTTCCAGCATCCGCGAGGTGTCGAAGGCCGGGACGGGATGCTCGGCGCTGAGGCCGGACAGGGCACGGTCGATGCGCTGCAGCGGATAGATCAGATGACGGCGAACCAGGATGACGAAGGCGACGAGAAACAACCCGACCAGCACGAGAACCGCGATCAGCTTGTAGCGTGCCAGCATCATCGCCGCCGAGGCCAACTTGAGGTCGCCGCTGGCGAGATTGACGCCTTCGATCGACACATCGTCGACCTGGATGCCGAGGCGTTCCGCCAGGCGTTGCCACTCTTCGTAATAGGCGGCCGGCCGCTTTTCGTCCTGCGCCGACTGGCTGACCACCTTGCCGAGGAACTGCTCGGCCTCCCGCGCCAGACGGGCGGCCTGCGGATGCTCGAGGACGCTCGGATGGCTGGCGATCAGGGTCACCACGAACATGGATTGCTGGCGTGAGGCATGCGAACTGACCGCGAAGATGCGCTCGCCTTCCTGACGCAGCTGTTCGAGGTTACGCGCCAGGCGCTGGTAGCGGATGATTTCCGGGACCGTCCGCTCCTGCAGACGATCGTTGGCTTCGAGCACGCGCTGCTGGTCGGCAGCCAGCAGCAGCACGGCCAGCCCGAAGGCGACGACGAAAATGGCCGCCAGCAAGCCGAAAGCCCGGCCGGCATGAACGCCCTTGGGCTGCTTGCCGGCTTCAGGCATGGTAGCGAAGCAAGCGACGGAACAGGATGGACGACAGCATCAACTCACCCGAAAAGGAAGAAAGCGGGAATTGATACGATCATACGTCCCATTGCGCTTGATTCGCTCCAACGCCGTGTTAATTTCTGTCCGCAACTGCGGACGCAAAGGTGAAATGCCGAAGGAGATGTCGCCGCCCAGTTCGGGTGCCCGCAGCACGGTCGGCGCCAGCCCCAGGCGCCGGAACGCTTCGTTCTTCTGCATCTGCAGCGCGCCTATCATCGGTACCAGAGCGGCCTGCGCCTCGCCGGCGACCAGGATGCGCATCAGTTCCTCGCTGCTGCGTACCGAGCGTATTTCCCAGCCTTGCCGGCGGGCATAGTCTTCCTGGATGGAGCCGTACATCACGGCGACGCGCAGCCCCCTCCGTCCCGGCGGCACGTCGCTCTGCCCCAGCCACAGGCTGAAGGAACGGTAATACGGCGTGGCCTGCAGCATCCTGTTGCGCTGCTCCGGGGTCTCGAAAACGCCGCTCGCCGCGATGTCGGCCTTGCCCTGGAGCAGGTGCTCGAGCAGATTGCCCGGTGCCACCACGTCAAACACGCAACTGGCCTGCAATTCGTTGCACAGGGCGCGGGCGATTTCGACGCTGAACCCGGTCAGATGGCCGGATTTCTCGCGATACGCCATCGGCGCCGCATCGTCCGGCACGACGACGCGCAGTTCCAGCGGCCGCCCACCCTCCGCTCCCACCCGCAGGGAGAGGACAAGGCAGAGCAGGAAGGACAGGAAAAAGCGCAGCATGCCGAAGTCATTTTATGACAAGCGGCAATTATAGGTCTTGCCGCAGGACATGCGTTACTGGTTTTTACCCTAGGCCAAGATCATATTGCTCGCCGGGACAGGCCAGCGGCAATTCGACCAGTTCGCCCTGCAACGGGAAAAAGATCGCCGCCCGCAGCGGCAAGGAGTCACCGGCGAACAGCCCGGCATAGCGTTCCAGCTGTGGCCGGTAGCTTTCGGCACGCGGGCGTAGTTCGCCATCCGGCAGGCGCGCCGTCTTGTAGTCGACGATCCAGCGGCAGCCGTCGGCGACGAAACTGCGGTCGATGACGTGATGGCTGGTCGCGACGCTGTCCGTGGACGTCCACGCCTGCTCGGCGGCAGCCTCCGGGTGGGCGGCGAGCAGCCAGCGGCCGGTCGTGCTGCCCAGCGTGCAGGACAGCGCCGCCACCACGTCGGCCGCCCCGCTCGTCGCCGCGTCGGCGGCATGCCCCTGGTTCTCCAGCCAGCGCCGGTAGGCCGGCCGGGCGCCTTCGACGCGCTCCGTCGACCAGCCATCTAGACCTTGGCGGGCGATCAATTCCAGGCAGCGATGGACCAGCGTGCCGACCGAGGCTTCGAGCGACAGGCCGCTTTCGGCGATGTCGAGATCGACCGGGTTATCGGCCGGGCGCGCGCCCGGCGGCGGCGCCTGCAACGACTCGGGCAGGCCGGCCTGGCGCAGGCGTAGCAGCGGCGGCACGAAACGGGCCGGATCGATGCTGCCCCGCCGTGCTTCCGGCAGGGCACCGCCTAGCGCCGCAGCGCACGCCGGCTGGGCCACCGCCGGCCACAGCAGCTTGAGCAGCGTGCCGCTGCCCGGCGGCCGTAGCCCGTCGTCCTTGCGCTCGTCGGCCCGGGCGACGCCGACCAGATGCAGGCGGCGGATGGCCCGGGTGGCGGCAACGTAGAGCAGGCGCTCGGTTTCGTGCGCGGTGCGTTCGGCTTCCAGTCGGCGCAGGTAGTCGTAGGCGGTCGCTTCGGCGTCGCTGCCCTTCTGGCGGATGGGCGCGACGAGCAGATGTTCGTTGCCGTCGGCGCCGGCCACTTCGTCCCACAGCAGCAGGCTGCTCTCGTTGCCGCCGGTTTCGCGATGCACGCCGGGCACGATGACGGTGTCGAATTCCAGGCCCTTGGACTTGTGGATGGTCATCATCTGCACCGCGTCGCCTTGCGGGTCGGCCGGCGCGAACAGTTCGGCCGCCTGCGTCGCCAGCGTTTCGGCATTCAGGCTGCGCGCCGCGACAAGGCGATCTACCAGCGCAAAGAAGGCCGCCACGTCGCCCAGCGCTTCCGGCGCTTCCAGGCAGCGCGGGCCGCCCAGCATCAGCCAGACGCCTTCCAGCCAGCGCCGTGGATGCTGCCGGTCGCGCGCGGCGAAGGCCGCGGCCAGCACGTCACGCACATGCATCAGGCGTTGCTGGCCATCGGCGGACAGCCTTGCGATACGCCCGTCGTTCTGCATCAGTTGCCAGATCGTGCTCTGCCGGTCGTCGGCAGCCAGCGCATGCAGGTCGTCCAGGGTCAGGCCACACCACGGGGCACGCAGCAGGGCCAGCCAATGCACGCGGTCGGCGCGATGATGCAGGGCGCGGAACAGGGTCAGCAGGTCCTGCACGTGCTGGCGGCCGTCCAGCCCTTCGATGTCGACCGCCTGGAAACGCAGGTCGGGCGCGCTGCGCCTGATTTCGGCGACCAGCGCGTCGAGGTGGCTGCGCGCGCGGACCAGCACAGCGACACTCTTGTCCGGCGCCTCGCTGCGGGCTTGCTGGATCAGGGCGAGCACCTGGCGCGCCTCGTCGCCGGCGCTGTCGCTGCCCTCGCCTTCGATGACCGGGTGCATGAGCACGCCGCTGTCTTCCCGTACCCCGCGGGTCGCCGCCGATTCGGCATAGCGCACGGCGCCGGTTTCCGGCCAGTCTTCGGCTGGGAAGATGTCGGGGAAGACGGCATTGACCCAATCGACGATACCCGGATACGAGCGGTTGTTGCGGAACAGGCGCAGGTGTTCGAGGTGGATGTCTCCGATGCCGCGCTCGCGGACGCGCAGGAAGAGCCCGACGTCGGCCTTGCGGAAACGGTAGATGGACTGCATCGGGTCGCCGACCACGAACAGCGTGCGGCCGTCATCTGGAGTCCAGCCACGGGTCAGCTTTTCGAGCAGGCCGACCTGGGTCGGGCTGGTGTCCTGGAATTCATCGACCAGCAGATGGCGGATGCGGTAATCGAGGGCCTGCGCCAGGTCGGTCGGCGCCTCGTCGTCGCCCAGCGCCAGGCTGGCGCGGCCGGCGATCTCGATGAAATCGACCTCGCCGGCTTCCTGGAAGGCCAGCCACAGTTGCCCGGCGGCCAGCCGGAGCAGGCGCGAGAAGCACTCGACGGTGGCCCATTCGGCTTCACTCAACTGCGCCTGCGGCAAGGTCTGCAGCACGCCGAGGGCGGCTTCGACGCCGGCCGTGCCGCGCAGGTCAGCCAGCACTTCGAGCATGGCTTTTTTCTGGTCGGCGTATTCCTTATCGGCTGGGAAGCCGCAACGCTTGTCCACCGTCTTGCGCAGCGTGCCCGTCCCGGTCAGCAGCAGGCCGGCCAGGCCCTGCCAGCGTGCCAGGTCGTCCATCGCCGCGGCGAGCGGCGCGGACCAGTCGGCCAGCGCCGCGCAGGTGCCGGGCGCATTGGCATCGGCGAAGCGGGCCAGCGGCATGAGCAGCGACTGCATGCGGCCGTCGAGCAATCCGGCGGCCGTCGCCAGGTCGCGCTCGATCAGCGCAGCGAAACCGGCCTCGACCTCGCTTTTCATGGCGCCGCTTTCGATGCGCGAGGCGTGGTGCAGCCACTGGTCACGCTTGCCGAGCATGGCGACGAGCAGGTTCTCCAGGCGGCCGGCGTTGTTGTCCATGAAGGCCAGCGCGGCGGCCACCACCTCGGCGTCGTCGCCCCCGGCCTCGACCATTTCCAGCGTGCGCCGCGCCGCCGTCGCGTAGTGTGCCGCGGCATCCTCGGCGACGCCGGGCTGGCTGCCGAAACGGCTGAGGTAAGGCATCTGCCGGGCCAGGCTGGCGCACAGCGCGTCGAGCGTCGTGATGCGCAGGCGACCGGGGTGGTCAAGCAGACCCCAGCCGCGTTCGGCGTCCTGTTCCAAAGCTTTTCCGGCCAACCGGAAGGTCAGCTGCTTGTGGGGCTCAGGGGGCAGCACGCCGCCTGCCGCCGTTTCCAGGCTGCGCAGGATGCGGTCGCGCATCTCGGTCGCCGCCTTGTTGGTGAAGGTCAGCGCCAGCACCTCTTCCGGATTCTCGACCACGGCCAGCAGGCGCAGATAGCGCTGGGTCAGCAGCTCGGTCTTGCCGGCGCCGGCAGGCGCCTCGACGATGAAGGAGGCCACCGCCAGCGCCCGCTGGCGAGCGGCTTCGTCTTCCGCCAGGCGGTCGACCGCGGCCGTCACGCTTCCTCTCCGGCCAGCCCGAGATGGCGGCGGACGGCGGGCAGCAGATCGGCCAGATAGTCCTTGGACACGAAGGCATCCGCCCCCAGCCGGACCATGACGCTACCCTTGACCTCGCCGATGGTGCCGGAGACCAGGATGACCGGCAGCGCCGGCCAGCGTCGCTTCAGGTAGGCGAGGTTTTCCGGGAAGGAAATGCCGGGCACGGCGTAATCGGACAGCACGAGGTCCCAGCGTTCGTTGTCGAGCGCCGCCAACATGGCCTCGCGGTTATCGACCCAGTGGCAGCGACAGGGCAGACCGCTGCGCTTCAGTTCGCGCTCGACGAGCAGAAAATCCGAGCGGGTATCCTCGATGCACAGGATGGCCAGACTATCGCCCATGATCTCGCTTCCCCCGCCGGGCAGCGGGTTTGGAGCCTATCGTCGCCTGCATCATCCCTGCAGCTTCCTCGCCCAAGCGGCCAGCGCCTGCATCTGGCTGGCGACCAGCTGGATCAGCTTGGTGTCGGTCAGGTTACCGTCGGCGTCGAAGGCGCCGGTAAAGGCATTGGCGAAGACTTCCGGCTTGTTGAGCGGGTGCAGATCGAGGAAGACGCAGACCTGGCGCAGATGGTACTGCGAGCGCGAGGTGCCCATGCCGCCGCCGGCGCCCATGATGGCTACCGCCTTGCCGGTGATCGGCGCGCTGTTCGGCTCGCGCGACGCCCAGTCGAGGGCATTCTTCAGGGCCGGCGCCAGCGAATAGTTGTATTCCGGGCAGGCCAGCACCAGGGCATCGGCTGCCGTCATCTGGTCGAGCAATTTGCGGACTGCCGCCGGTTTCTCGGCAATGTCGGCGTTGTAGAACGGCACCGCCGACAGATCGGCGATCTCCATCGTCACCCCTTCCGGCAGTTCAGCCATCGCCGCCCGCAACAGGCCGGCATTGGTCGATTGGCGGCGCAGACTGCCGCAGATGCCCAGCAACTTCAATTCGCGCATGATGTTCTCCCGTTCAATGGACAATCGCGCCGGAGCCGGCTTCGGCCCCAGCCACCTGCTCGGCGGCCGCCGCCAGCAGGCGGCGGCGCTCCGGCAATCGTAGCAGCGGCAGCACTTCGCAGTACTGCAGCCCTTTTTCGTCGGCGAAAGTGACGCTCGCCACCCCGGCCTTCACTTCGCTGGCCACGGCGTGCAGGCGTTCCCGCCAGTGCGTGACCACCGCTACCCAGTCGGGAAATTCGG
Organism: Dechloromonas hankyongensis; assembly: GCF_022012295.1. Taxonomy (GTDB): domain Bacteria; phylum Pseudomonadota; class Gammaproteobacteria; order Burkholderiales; family Rhodocyclaceae; genus Azonexus; species Azonexus hankyongensis. The sequence continues at coordinate 990,553 of NZ_JAKLTN010000001.1, read as the reverse complement.
CCGGATCGAAGATTTTCTGCTTGTCGTCGCCGACGCCGTGCACGCCGGGCAGGATGTCCTTCTCGTCGGCGACCCCGGCGAAGGCCGGCTTGTCGAGCAGGACCTTGGCAAAAACCACGGCCGCCACCTCGTCGTTGACCAGCGCGGCGTAGATCGGCAGCTGCGGCTCGGTGATGCGCTGCTCGGCCCAGTTCCTGGTGTCGATGCCGGCGCCGGTCTTGTAGTCGATGATGACCTGCCGCCCGTCAGCGAGGCGGTCGATGCGGTCGACCACCATCTTCACCTTGATGCCTTCGATCTCGACCTCGGCCGGCTGCTCGCAGGCAATGACCTCAAAGGGCAGCCCGCGCTTGTCCTCGACCGTCAGCCACAGGTCAAGCAGCTTGTGCAGGCGGGCCGCCTCCAGTTCGCGGAAACGGGCCGGCAGGGTGATCCGGCGATCCAGCTCGAAATTCTGCAAGGCTTTGGCCACCGCTTCGCCGATCGCCTGCTGGCGGCCGCTGTCGGACAACGCGGCCAGGGCCTCGGACGAACGGAGTTCGCTCCACAGGGCCTCCAGCGCTTCATGCACCAGCGTGCCGCGCGCCGCCGGATCGAGGCCTTCGACCGGCTCGTCCATCGCTTCGCCGCCGAGCCGGAACTGGAAATAGGCCCAGGCCGGGCAGATGGCCTGGGCGCGCAGCAGCCAGCTGCCGCCAGAAACCTTTTCGCCGGCCGCCACCGGCGGTGCCGCGGCGTCATCTACCAATTCGATGGCGCCGGCCGACTGCTCGGCGAATTGCCGGGCGACGGTGACGATGGCGGAGACTGGCTCAGTCGAGGCCGGCAAGCCGTTGAGCAGGGGGCTGGGGCGCAGCACGCGGTTGCCGTCGGCGCAGGCATGGGAAAAACGGACCTCCGGTGCCGCTTGGGAAAGGCGCTCGTGCACGCGGCGGGCGAAATCGAGTTCGACCTCGGCGCTGGCGTGGCTGGCCCCGGCCGCCCGCAGCAGTTCGGCCGGCAACAGCGGATTGGGGCGCGGCGGCGGCGGCCACAGGTCGTCGTTCAGGCCCATCACCCACAGGCCATCGAAATGCAGGCCGGCGCTTTCGAGCACGCCGAGCACCTGGATCGCCGGCTGGCCGCGCGTTTCCGGCTGGAACAGGCGCTGCCGGCAAAGCTGGGACAGGCGGCGCACCGCCTCGGCCAGGTTGAGCGGCCCGAGTAGCGCATCGAAGCGCCCGAAACCGTCGAACACTTCGCCGAAGGCCCGGCGGGCCTGGAATTCATGGCTGGACAGCGGACGGTCGCCGGGCCAGCCGGCAGCGCCCAGTGCCGCCCGGAAAACGGCCGCCCAGCGCCCGGGCGGCAGCTTGCGCGGCGCGCCGTCCATCGTTTCCAGCAAGGCGGCCAGGGCGGCCACGCTGTGCGGGCAGAGTGGCGGCGCCGCGGCCGCCAGGCGCTCGGCCAGGCGCAGCACGGCGGAAAGGGTGGTGAAATACGGCAGGTCGCGGCGCATCGCGGCATCCAGGCGCGCCCGGCCATCGGCTTCGGCTTCCGCCGCCGACCAGCCGCCGGCCAGCAGCAGGGCCGACAGGCGACTCTGTTCGACCTTGGCCCGGCTGCCACCCAGGGCGAGCAGTTCAAGGGCGCTGCGGATCAGGGGCAGATCGGCCAGCGCCCGGCCGAGGGAAAAGTTGAAGCAGCGCGGCTGCTCGGCCGCATCCGGGCGAATCAGCGCCGGATGCAGGGTGTCGTCGAGCAGGAACTCCAGCCGGTCGCGCACGCCAGCCAGATCGGGGGCCACGATGCCGAGCCGGGCGGCCGGATCATCGGCCAGCCGCTGCCGCGCCCAGGCGACGACGGCGGCGCATTCAGCATCGAGGTCGGCACAGGCGAGCACCGATTTTCGGCTTGCCGCATGGAAGGCCGGCGACACAACTTCGACCTGGACACCCCGCCCGCTGAGGGCAGCCATCAGGTCGCTTTCGAGCGGCGTGAACCGATCGAAGCCGGCAAAAACGACGCTGTCCGGCAAGGCGAAATGGCCGGCCTCGATCAGCGCGATCAGTTGCCGGTGCAAGCCGGCCGCGTCGACCCAGCCGCTCGCCCGGCAGCGTTTGTCGAAATCGGCCTGCCAGCCAAGGAACAGGCGCGCCTCGTCAGACAGCTGGGCGGCGCCCGGGTGCAGTTTCCACACCCGGCACAGGGCCTGCGCCTCGGCCGCCGACGCCGCCATGCCTTGGATATCGAACAGCGGTGCCGCCTCGGTCAACGCACCGGCAATGACCTTTTCCCAAAGCAGTCGCTCGGCGAACGGATCGAGCACCGCCGGCAGCTCGGCCACGCCGCTCAACTGAGCCTCTTCGGCCAGTCCGGCCAGCCACTGGCCGAGCGTCAGCGCCTGGCGGGTCAGCCACACCCGCTGGCCGGCCGGCACCTCGCCGCGCAGGGTCTGCGCCAGGCGCGTCGTGGCGCACAGGGTCAGGCTAACGCTCAAGCAAACTCCGGCCGACGGCAGGCGGAATCAATACGACGGCGCCGGATGGGCCGGCACTGCGGGCCTGGCCGGGGCTGCAGGCGCCGCCGGTTTGCCTTGCGGCTCTGCCGCTGGCGCCTTGGCTGGGGTGGCTGGGGCGGCCGGCTTGGCGGGCATCGCCGGGCCTGCCGGTTTGGCCGGCGCGGCGGGAGCAGCCGGGGCCGAAGGTTTGGCGGGGACGGCCGCCTTCCCGTCGAACGATGGCTTGGCCGGGCTGGCCTGTTGGGCCGGCATCGCCGGCTTGTCGGCAGCGGGAGCCGGCCGGGCCGGAGCCTGGACTTCGGCTGGCGCCTTGCCGGGCATGGCCGGGCGAGCAGGCGCAGCAGGGGCCGCCTTAGCCGCTGCGGCCGGAGCAGAAGGTTTCGGCGATTCGGCGGCCGACCGGACGGCAGGCACGGCGCGCGATGCACCGCTGACCACGACATTGCCGCGCAATTCTTTCAGGGTGGTGGGACCGATACCGGGAACATTCTCCAGGTCGTCTACCGACTTGAACGGGCCGTTTTTCTTGCGGTAATCGACGATGGCCTTCGCCTTGGTCGGGCCGATGCCTTTCAGGCCATCGAGTTCGTCGACCGTCGCGGTATTGATATTGACCTGGGCGATGGCCACGCCCACCCACAACGCGGCAGCCACTGCGAACGACAGGAAACGTGCTTGCATGCTTGCTCTCCGGGAATTGGGTTGTCCAGTATGCCACCGTCAGCGCCGGTCGGCATGTTTGTTCCAAACGTAAAAAAGCCCTGCCGAGGCAGGGCTTTTCGCTGAAGCGTAGTCGGCTTACTTGGTGCCGATGACTTCGATGTCGACGCGGCGATCCGGCTGCAAGCAGTCGATCAGGGCCTTGGTCTTGGCATTGCCCTTGCACTTGTCGCCGGTGACCGGCTGCTTCTCGCCCTTGCCTTCGGTGTAGACGCGGTTGGCTTCGATACCCTTGGCAACCAGGTATTCCTTGACGGCGGCGGCGCGCTTCTCGGACAGCTTCTGGTTGTAGGCGTCACCACCGAGGCGGTCGGTGTGGCCGACGGCCAGGATCACTTCCAGCTTGATGGCCTGGGCCTTGGAGACCAGTTCGTCGAGCTTCTGCTTGCCGGCCGGACGCAGGACAGCCTTGTTGAAGTCGAACAGGGCGTCAGCGGCGACGGTGATCTTCTCACCGGACGGCTTGACGCCGGTGCCAGCCGGGGCGGCAGCAGCCGGAGCGGCAGCGGCGACCGGGGCGCAGGCGGAAGCCGGCAGCAGGTCCTTGTCGCACTCGCAACCGGCCTTGTCGGCAGCGGCAGCGGCCGGGGTCCAGTAGCCATCGCGCCAGCACAGGCCGAAGCCGCTCTTGGCAACGACGTCACGACCGTCGATCAGGTAAACGCGCTCTTGCGCAACAGCAGAGAAACCGATGCCGGCCAGCAGGGCCAGAACCAGAGATTTCTTGACGATATTCATAGTCAGCAGTCCCGGATATAAGTGATGCGTTGGATTTGTAATTTGCAGCTGTTTCATTCTATTACGAATCGTCACCTTTCAACCACTTGTCACATACATGAATGCCCATCAGCGTGCGCTCCCATCAGCTACGATGGCGGGTCAGGCGACTACGCCGCCCATGACAAGGGGATGTTTCCGATGACAAGAATGCGTACCTTTTTGCACTGGTTGCTGGGCAAGCCGGCAACCGCCGTCCACCCGGTCGGCAACGCGCTGCAGCGCTTCCGCCAGCCCGATGCCGACACGCTGGAACTGATCCGCAACCTAGTCGCCGTGCTGCGCCCACAAAACCGCGGCGACACCGGCTTCATCGACCGTTACCAGGCCATGCTCGACCACCTCGAAGCCGACGCCACGCTGCGTGCCGCCTTCTGCGGCCACGTCGTGCATTTCGTCGCCACCCGCCGCCTGGTCACCTTTTTTACCGACAGCGGCATCCTGCCCGGCACCGGCTTCTTTTCCGAATGGTGGCGCATCCTCGGCAACCGCCTTCTGCCAGAGGCGCCCGACGAGCGCCGCCTGAAGGACTGCCTGCACGTCATCTACCACCGTTCCGACGACTGGCGCTGGCTGCAGGAGATTCCGTCGGAATTTTCCCAGCGCTTCTGGGAACTGATCGCACCGGACCGGGAATTGCGCAACATCGACTGGCGCAGCATCCAGGAACAGATGCTCGATGCCGTGCTGCTGCTCGCCCACCGGGTCAGCGGCCTTGGCGTCGATAGCGAACTGATGCGCGCGTCGCCCAATTTCGATGACGATGTGCCACGCTTCGTCGCGCTGTCGGCCGAGGCCCTCGATTTCGTCAATGCCTTCCGCGCCGCGCTGGACGACCCTGAACAGCCGGCCGACGACGGCAGCCAGTTGCTGGTCATCGCCAGCCAGTGCCAGGAAACGCTGGAGAAAATCCGCAAGCGGGCGCTCACTGTCGGCACCAGCCTGCACCTGTCGTATCTGCTAACGCGCAGCGGGCAAAGCATCGACCGCCTGCACGAACTGGTCGCTATCCTCGGCGCCGGCCTGCAGGCCGCCACGCACGGCGCGGCGATCCGCGGCTGGGGTGAATTCGCCCACGCCGCCTTCATCGCCGAAAACCGCCGCAACAGCCTGCGCTTCTACCTGGCCCAGCTGTCCGGCCTGCTCGCCGCGCGCGTCACCGAAAATGCCGCCCGCTCCGGCGAGCACTACATCTGCGAAACAGCCGGCGACTACAGCCGGATGTGGCGTTCGGCGGCCGGAGCCGGCGTGGTCATCGCCTGCATGGCCCTGCTCAAGATCAAGGCGGCAGCGCTGCACGCTCCGCTGTTCGGCGAGGCCTTCCTGTTCAGCATGATCTACGGCCTCGGCTTCGTCGCCATTTTCCTGGGCGGCATGACGGTCGCCACCAAGCAGCCGGCAATGACGGCGCAGACGCTGGCCGGCCTGCTCGGCGACCTCAAGCTGAGCCGCAGCGCCGACCTCGAACGCCTGGTCGACGTCATCGCCGCGGTTTGCCGCAGTCAGCTGGCGGCCATCGCCGGCAACGTCATGGTCGCCTTTCCGGTAGCCGTCGCCGTCAGTGTCGGCGCCGGGCTCCTGTTCGGCCAGCCACCGGTCGGCGCCGACAAGGGCGCCCGCCTGCTCGCCGATCTCGACCCGCTGTCCTGGGCCATCCCGCACGCCGCCATCGCCGGCTTCTACCTGTTCCTGTCCGGCCTGATCACCGGCTATTTCGACAACCGCGCCGCCTATACCGACATCGGGCTGCGCCTCAGCCGCCTGCGCTGGCTGCAGGCCCTGTTCGGCAAACGGCGGGCTGAGCGCATCGGCGGCTACATCCAGGACCGGCTGGGCGGCATCATGGGCAATTTCCTGTTCGGCTGCATGCTCGGCTCGACCGGCATCATCGGCATCATCCTTGGCCTGCCGCTCGATATCCGCCACATCGCCTTCGCCTCAGCCAATGTCGGCTATGCGCTGACCGCCTTCCAGTTCGCCCTGCCCGCCAAGGCCATCGCCTGGGCGGTGCTCGGCGTCGCCGCCATCGGCCTGACCAACCTGACGGTCAGTTTCCTGCTCGCCCTGCGCACCGCCCTGCGCGCCCGCGACATACAGTTCGAGCATGGCGGGCGGCTGCTCCGGGCGCTGGGGCGCCGCCTGCTCCGCCAACCGCGTAGTTTCTTCCTGCCGCCCAGCCCGGAGCCCCGCCAGGCCAGCGCCGACGCGTAGAATGATGGCATGTCCGTCCGTCGCCCCTCTCTTGCCCTGGCCGCCCTGCTGCTCGCCGCCGCTACGCCGCTGGCGGCCGGAGAGCTGGTGCTGCAGGCGCCGCGCGACATCCGAGACCTGCTCACGCCCTACCTGCCCGACGAGGCGGGCAGCCCGCAGCGCCTGCAGGGTACGCTGAGCGAGATCCTGGCGACCGAAGGCTATTTCGCGCCGACATTCGAATTCACGGACACCGACGGCGAGCTGCACCTGGCCCTCGACGCCGGCCCGCGCACCGTGGTCGCCAGCGTCGATCTGAGCATCAGCGGCCCGGTGGACGCCAAAACCCGGGAACAACTGGAGAAGGACTGGCGCCTGCCGGTTGGCCAGCCGTTTCGCCAGGACGACTGGAACACCGCCAAGCAGCAGGTACTCGCCCGCCTGCTGGCCGGCGAACACGCCGATGCCCAGCTGGAGGATAGCGAGGCGGCCATCGATGTCGAAAAACACAGCGCCGAGCTGCACGCCCATTACGCGACCGGACCTCGCTACCGTTTCGGCGCCCTGCGCGTCGAGGGACTGGAGCGCTACGAGCCGGCCCTGATCGAGCGCTACAACCGCAGCGTGCAGCCCGGCCAGCCCTACAGCGAGGAGCGACTGAACGCCCTGCAGGGCACCTTGCAGGCTACGCCCTACTTCGCCTCCGTACGCACCACCATCGACCGCGACGCGGCCGAAATCGACGCCGACGGCACGGCCACCGTTCCGGTCGTCGTCCGCGTCCGCGAACGATCACCGCAGCGGGTGTCTTTCGGCGCCGGTGCCAGTTCCAACACCGGCGCCCGCGTTGAAGTCAATTATCACCACAACGACCTGCTCGGCCATGCCTGGGAGCTGGACAGCGGCCTGCGCCTCGAACAGAAGAAGCAGACCGCCTACGCCGACGTCTTCCTGCCGCCCGACGCCCGCTTCCGCCGCAACAGCGTTGGCGCGATGGCCGAAGCCACCGACATCGCCGGCCTGAAAACCGAGCGCTACGCCTTCGGCGCGCAGACTGTGCAGCAGCGCGGCAGCGTCGAGCAGCGCCTGTCGATCAACTGGCAACATGAACTGCGCGAACCGGACGGCGCCGAGTCGGTCACCAGCCGGGCGCTGGTGCCCAACGCGATGTGGACCTGGCGCCATGTCGACAGCCTGCTCGACCCGCGCCGCGGCATCGTGCTGCAGGGCCAGATCGGCGGCGGCGCCCGGGCGGCGCTGTCCGACCAGAATTTCGTCCGCCTGCACAGCCGCGTCCAGTACTACGTCCCGCTCGGCCGGCGCGACACGCTGACCCTGCGCGGCGAGGTGGGCTATACGCTGGCCGATTCGCGCCAGCACATCCCGCAGGACTACCTGTTCCGCGCCGGCGGCGCCGGTTCGGTGCGCGGCTATGCCTACCAGAGCCTGGGCATCAAGGAAGGCGCGGCGACGGTCGGCGGCCGCTACTTGGTCATTGCCAGCGCCGAAGCGACGCACTGGCTGAACGAGGACTGGGGCGTCGCCGCCTTCGTCGATGCCGGCGACGCACTCGATTTGCTCAAGGATGCCCGCCCGGCGTTAGGCTACGGCCTCGGCGCCCGCTGGCGCAGCCCGGCCGGGCCGATCGGCGTCGACCTGGCCTACGGCGAACGCACGCGCGGCTTCCAGCTGCATTTCTCGCTGGCCATCCCCTTCTGACATGCGCCGCCACCTCGTCCGTCGCGGCCTGATCGCCACTGCCGGCCTGCTTGGCGTCGCTGCTTGGCTGGCCGGCAGCGAAAGCGGCCTGCAGGCTGCGCTCAGCCTGGCGAGCGGCGCCAGCGGCGGCCGCCTGCACATCGAACAGGCACGCGGCCGGCTGCTCGGCCCGCTCGATATCGGGCTGCTGCGCTGGCAGGACGCCGACCTGCAACTGGCCGCCACCACGCTGCACCTCGACTGGTCGCCAGCCGCCCTGCTCCACGGCACGCTCGACGTCGCCGCGCTCGACGTCGCGACGCTGCACATAACCAAGCGGCCGAACGACGAGCCGACCGTCGTTCCCGCCGACCTGCAACTGCCGCTGGCCGTGGCCATCGCGCACTTCGGGCTCGGCGAACTGGCTTACAACGGCCGCCCGCTGGCCGGCCGCATCGCCGGCCGCCTGACCAGCGATGGTCGCCAGCACCGCGTCGACGACCTGAGCCTGCAGGCGGCCGACGTGTCGCTGGCCGGCGCCGCCAGCCTCGACGGCCAGGCGCCCTTCCCGCTCGCCGCCACGCTGAACCTGCAAGGTCAGCTCGACCAGCGGCCGCTCGCCATCGCGGCGACCGCCAGCGGACCGCTGGAGCGCTTCGACGTGGGCCTGGTCGCCACCCAGGGCGTGGACGGCCATGCCGAAGCCACGCTGACGCCCTTCGCCGCCGCCCCTTTCGCCAGCGCCCGCCTGCAACTCGACCACATCGACCCGGCCAGCTGGCAGGCCGGCGCGCCGCAGGCCAAACTGACCGTGGTCGCCGATATCGTGCCGGAAGGGGACGGCATCGTCGGCAGCTTCGGCCTGACCAACCACCGGCCTGGTCCGTTCGACCACCAGCGCCTGCCGCTCGTCACGGTGGCCGGCGCCCTCGCCTGGCACGGCGAGCAGTTGCGCTTGACCGATGTGCACGCCACCCTGCCCGGCGGCGGCGAACTGACCGGCCGCGGCGAGTGGCAGGCCAGCGCGGTCAGCCTCGAGCTGCAAGCTGCCCGCCTTGATGCCCGACAACTGGTTTCGGCCCTGCACAGCACCCGTCTGGCCGGCCCGATTACTGCCACGCTAGCCGGCGACCGGCAACAGCTGCACGTCGACCTGCGCGACCCCGGCTTCAGCCTGCTCGCCGACGCCAAGCTGGCCGAAAGGCACCTGCGTCTGACCAAGCTGGCGCTGAGCGCCGGCAACGCCCGCCTTGCGGCGCAGGGCGAGCTCGCCCTCGACGCGCCGCGCCAATTCACCGCCGAAGGTGAATTGCAGCACTTCGACCCGAGCCGTTTCGGCCGCCTGCCTGTCGCGCAGATCAATGCCCGCCTCAAGGCCAGCGGCCGGCTGGCGCCGCAACCGGTGGTCGACGCCGGCTTCGTCCTGGTCGACAGCCGGGTGTCCGGCCAGCCGGTGAGCGGCCAGGGCCAGCTCGCCGTCGCCTGGCCGCGCATTCCCAAGGCCGACCTCGAACTGGCCGCCGGCGACAATCGGCTGACCGCCCGCGGCGCCTACGGGCAGGCCGGCGACCTGCTCAAGCTCGACATTGATGCGCCGCAACTGGCGCCCTTCGGCCTGGAAGGCAGCGTACAGGGCCACTGGGAACTGAGCGGCACGCCGCACAGCCCCCGTCTGGCTGGCACGCTGAATGCCGGAAAGCTGGGCTGGCCCGGCCATGGCCGGTTGAACGGTTTATCCCTCGACGCGGCATTCGGCAGCGAGCCAGCGGCGCCGCTGCACATCGATCTCAGCATCGCCCAGGTCGATAGCATTGACCAGCCGGGCCTGCTACGCGCCGTTCGGATCCAGGGCGACGGCAGCAATCAGGCGCACCGCCTGACGGCCAGCGCCGACGTCGCCGGCAAGAACCATCTGGCACTGCTCGCCGAAGGCGGCTGGGACAGCACCAAAACAAGCTGGAACGGCCGGCTGGCCGAGGCCCGCCTCGACAGCGCCGATAGCGCCCGCAATGTCCGCCTGCTCGCCCCGGCCCCGATCACGCTGGCCGCCACGGCTTGGCAATTGGGGCCGCTGCGCCTGGGCGGCAACCCGCTGGACTGGCAGGCCACCGTGCAGGCCAGCGCCGACGAGCGGCAACTGGCCGCCACGCTGGGCGCGCGCGGCAGCCGCATCGGCCAGATCGACGGCCGGCTCGATGCGGCCATGCGCGGCGCCTGGTCGCTGGCCGGCGATAGCCGCTGGCAGGGCAGCCTGAGCGCCGACATCAACGACCTCGGCTGGCTGGCCGAAATGATCGGCGAGGGCTGGCAAAGCGAAGGGCGGCTCAAGGGCGAACTGCAGCTGGCCGGCACCCCGAACCGGCCGGTGAGCAGCGGCCGCCTGCGCGGCGACCAGCTGGCCCTGCGTCTGCCCACGCAGGGCCTGAACCTGGCGCGCGGCGAACTGGACATCGACCTGCGCGACAACCGGCTGCGCATCAACCGGCTGGGCTTCGACAGCCTGTTGCAGCCCCTGCCCCGCCCCCTGCGCGTCGAAACGCGCAACGACTTGTCCGGGTTGGACAAGACACCGGGCCGCCTGGAGGTCAGCGGCGAGATGCAGCTCGGCCGCGACGAGGGCCAGGAAAACGCCTGGCTGGCTGTCCGCCTCGAGCGCCTGGGCGCCTTCCAGCTGCCTGACCAGTGGATTGCCGTCTCGGGCACCGGCCGCCTGAGCTGGCAGGCCGGCACGCTCGGCGCCCAGGGCAAGCTGGCGGTCGATGCCGGCTACTGGCAACTGGCCAAGGGCGGCACACCACGCCTGTCCGACGACGTGGTGGTCAAGCGGCCGGGCAAGGAAAAGCCGGCGGCGGCGCTGCGCCCCCGCCTCGATCTCGACATCGCCACCGACCTCGGCAACAACTTCCTGTTCAACGGCGCCGGCCTCTCCAGCCGCCTCGATGGCGAAGTGCGCATCACCGCCAAGGGGCGCGATCTGCCGCGCGCCAGCGGCACCATCCGCACGCGCAGCGGCCGCTTCGAAGCCTACGGCCAGAAGCTGGACATCGAGCGCGGCGTGCTCAATTTCAACGGCCTGCTCGACAATCCGGGCCTCGATGTGCGCGCGGTACGCAAGGGTCTGGCCGTCGAACCCGGCGTCCAGATCAGCGGCACGGCGCAGAAACCTGTCATCAAGCTGGTCTCCGATCCGGACCTGCCAGATGCCGAAAAACTGGCCTGGCTGGTCCTCGGCCACGGCTCGGAACAGATGGGGGCCGGCGACGCGACGACCCTGCTCTCGGCGGCCAGCGGCCTGCTCGGCAACGATTCAGGCAATGTCGTGCAGCAGGTGAAAAAGACCTTCGGTTTCGACGAGTTGGGCGTGCGTCAGGGCAGCCTCGGCGACACCGGCGGCCGCCAGCAGGTCAGCCGGGTGGCCGGCGGCAGCGTGGACACCACGGGCAGCACCGGCCAGCAGATTTTCTCGGTCGGCAAGCGCCTGTCGTCGCGCGCCCTGCTCTCCTACGAACAGACCCTCGGCCGCGCCGAAAGCATCGTCAAGCTGACGGTCAATCTCAGCCGGCAAATCGCCGTCATCGGCCGGGCCGGCAGCGACAATGCGCTGGACGTGTTCTACACGCTGACTTTCGGGCGCAAGGCAGACAGCGACTCGCGCTGAGCGTCCTCACAGCCCAAGCGCGGCCACCACGATGGTCGCGGCGCCGAGCACCAGGTTGAACACGACACCCTTGCGGATACGCTCCAGCGCCTGTCCCGCCCGCTGCCAGTCGGCGGCGGCCACCGCCGCCGTCAGCGCCGGATAACAGATGCCGTACAGGTAGGCGAAGACGACGGCCATGATCAGGCCGCTGCTCATCATGGCGTGCCAGGCGCGCGGCGCTGCGGCGAAACCGACATCGAGCAGGCGCAGCAGACCGGACGCCACGATGACGAGCACGGCAATGGCGACGACCCGGAAGAAACGCCCGAGCACCGCCGCCATCAGCGGCAGACGCTGCGCCGGCGGCAGCTGGGTCACGGCGACCGGCCGCAGGCAGAACTGAACGAAGAACATGCCGCCGATCCAGACGATGACACCGGCGAGGTGCGACAGGAGCAGTACGTTTCTCATGGCGGGGTTATCCGTGTTTGGCGGGGTGATGCGGCAGATGGGCGCGTACCCAGCTTATCAGGTCGTCGACGTAGGTGAACACCACCGGGATGACCAGCAGGCTGAGGAAGGTCGAGGTGATCAGGCCGCCGATGACGACGATGGCCATCGGCGCGCGGAAGCTCGGATCGACGCCGATGCCGAGCGCAATGGGCATCATGCCGGCGCCCATCGCCACCGTGGTCATGACGATCGGCCGCGCCCGCTTGCGGCAGGCGTCGAGCAGCGCGCTCCAGCGGTCCAGGCCGTGCTCGCGGCGGGCCAGCACGACATAGTCGATGAGCAGGATGGAGTTCTTGGTGGCGATGCCCATCAGCATGATCAGGCCGATCATCGACGGCATGGACAGTGCCTTTTGCGCGACGAACAGGGCAAGGAAGGCGCCGGGCACCGAGAGGACCAGCGCGGCGAGGATGGTCACCGGCTGCACGAAATCCTTGAACAGCAGGACCAGCACGATGTAGATGCACAGCACGCCGGTGGCCATGGCCAGGCCGAAGCTGGCGAACAGCTCGCCCATCGCCTCGGCATCGCCGACCGTAGTCTGGATGATGCCCGGCGGCAGGTTGGCGATGCTGGGCAGGGCCAGCGCCTTAGCCTCGACTTCGCCGAGCGGTACGCCGTTCAGCTCGATTTCGAAATTGATGTTGCGCAGCCGGTCGTAGCGGTCGATTTCGGCCGGCCCGCCGGCGATGGCGATGGTTGCCACGTTGGCGAGCACCACCGGCCCGCGCGCGCCGGGCACGGTCAGCCGCTCGAGCAGGGCGAGGTCGGTGCGCGCTTCCGGCGGCAGCTTGACGACGATGGGCACCTGGCGCTGCGCCAGGTTGAGCTTGGCCAACCCCTGGTCGTAGTCGCCGGCGGTGGCGATGCGCAGCGTATCGGCGATGGCCTGCGAGGTGATGCCGAGATCGGCCATGCGGGCGAAATCGGGACGGATGACCAGCTCCGGGCGGACCAGACTGGCCGTTGTCGTCACGTTGCCGATGCCCGGGATGCCGCGCAGTTCGCGCTCGACGACGCGGGCATGCTCGGCCAGCAGCTGGCCGTTCTCGCTGGCCAGGACCAGGATGTATTTCTCGTTGGCCGAGCCGAGGCCGACCTTGATCTGGGCGCCGGGAATCGCCGTCAGCGCCTGGCGCAGCTCGCCCTCGATGTCCTGCTTGGTGGTCCCCGGCCGTTCGCCGCGCGGCGTCAGGTTCAGGGTCAGCGTCGCCTTGCGCACCTCGGCGGCGCCGGCTGGCGCGAACGGATCGCTGCCCGCCTTGCCGCCGCCGACGGCGGTATAGACCAGCCGCACGTGCTTGTTGGCCTCTGCGATGCTACGTGCCTGTTCGGCGGCGGCAAAGCTGTCGTCGAAGGTGACGCCGGGTGGCAGGGTCAGGTAGATCTGCGTCTGCGACAGGTCGTCGGGCGGCAGGAAGCCCTTGGGCAATAGCGGCACCAGCATGAAGGAGCCGACGAAGAAGACGGCGGCGGCGAGCATGGTGACGATGCGATGGCGCAGGCACCAGGCCGCCCAGCCTTCATATACCTGCAACCAGCGCAGTGGCTTGTGCTCGCTGCTCACCGGCTTCAGGATGTAGGCGGCCATCATCGGCGTCAGCATGCGGGCGACGACCAGCGAGAAGAAGACGGCGATGGCCGCCGTCCACCCGAACTGCACGAAGAACTTGCCGGCAACACCGCTCATGAAGGCGGTGGGCAGGAAGACGGCGATCAGCGTGAAAGTGGTGGCGATGACCGCCAGGCCGATCTCGTCGGCCGCCTCCATGGCCGCCTGGTAGGGCGTCTTGCCCATGCGCAGGTGGCGCATGATGTTCTCGATCTCGACGATGGCGTCGTCGACCAGGATGCCGACGACCAGCGACATCGAGAGCAGGGTCACGACATTGAGCGTGAAGCCCATCAGCCACATGGCGAAGAAGGTCGGGATGGCCGACAGCGGCAGCGCGGCGGCCGACACGAAGGTGGCCCTGCCGTCGCGCAGGAAGAGCCAGACGACGAGCACGGCAAGCAGCGCCCCCTCGATGAGCAACTTCATCGAGCCCTCATAGTTATCGACCACCGGATCGACGAAATTGAAGGCTTCGGTGATCTCGATGTCCGGGTGCTCTGCCTTCAACCGGTCCAGCGCAACGAGCACGGCATCGCGCACTTCGATCTCGCCCGCCCCCTTGCTGCGCGTCACCTCGAAACCGACCACCGGCTTGCCGTTGAGCAGCGCCGCCGTGCGCTGTTCGCCCACCGTGTCGCTGATCTTCGCTACCTGGTCGAGGCGGATATGGCGGCCGTCGGACAGCACGATGTCCATGCTGCCCAGTTCGTCGGCGCTCTGCACGGTGGCCAGCGTGCGCACCGACTGCTCGCTGCCGCCGATATCCGACTTGCCGCCGGAAGCTTCCTGCTGGATGCGCTTCAGCTGGCGCGAAATGTCGGCCGCCGTGGCGTTCAGCGCCAGCATGCGGGCCGGATCGAGTTCGATGCGCACTTCCCGCGTCACGCCGCCGACCCGCGCCACCGCGCCGACGCCGCGCGCCGACAGCAGCGCCTTGCTCACCGTGTTGTCCACGAACCACGACAGCGCCTCGTCGTCCATGCGCTGCGAGGCCACCGTGTAGGTCAGGATCGGCGCCCCCGACAGGTTCACCTTGCTGACCACCGGGTCCTTGATGTCGCCCGGCAGGTCGGCGCGGATGCGCGACACGGCGTCGCGCACGTCGTCCACCGCCTCCTGCGTCGGCTTCTCCAGGCGGAATTCGACGGTGACGATGGCCGTACCGTCCTGCACCTTGGTGTAGATGTGCTTGATGCCCTGCAGGGTGGCCACCGAATTCTCGATCTTGCGCGCCACCTCGGTTTCCATCTGCGCCGGCGCGGCGCCGGGCAAGCTGGCGGTGACCGTCACGGTAGGCAGATCGATATCCATGAACTGCTGGATCTTCATGCCCTTGAAGCCGATCAGGCCGGCCAGCGTGAGCAGCAGGAAGAAGAGGATGGCCGGCGTCGGATTGCGGATCGACCAGGACGAAACGTTCATGGCGCAGCGCCCGTCACGACCTTGACCGCGTCGCCGTCGGCCAGGAAGCTGGCCCCCGTTTCGACCACCCGCGCCCCGTCCGTCAGGCCGGACAGCACCTCGACCCGCTCGCCGAGACGGCGGCCGAGCGTTACCTTGATTTGCGCCACGCGGTCCTCGCCCTCGAGGCGGAACAGGTAGGCAAAGCCCTCGCGCAGCACCGTGGCCGTCTGCGGCACCGTCAACGCCGGGCTGCGCCCGAGTTCGAACTCGCCGCGTGCGAACATGCCGGCACGCACCGCCGGCGAGGCCGGCAGATCGACATAGACCAGGCCGTTGCGCGTCTGCGGATCGATGCTCGGCGCCACGGCGCGCACGCTGCCCTTGACCGCTTCGCCGCCCGGCGCGGTCAGCGTGGCGACGGCACCCGGCCGCAGCTTGGCCAGATCAGCCGACGGCACTTCCGCCCGCCATTCCAGACGGCCGCCGCGGATCAGGCGGAACAGCTCCTGCCCGGACTGGGTCAGCGAGCCGACCGTCGCGCTGCGCGCCGAAATGACGCCGTCGTCCGGCGCCAGCACGCCGGTCTTGTCCATTTTGAGCTGCGCCGCCTGCTGGCGGGCCTGGGCGGCAGCCAGCCGGGCCTGCGCCGTGTGCTGGGCGGTCTGGTACTGGGTATTCAGTTGCGAACTGTAGAAGCCCTTCTCGCGCAGTTCCCTGGCCCGTTCGGCATTGGCCTTCGCCTCGCCGGCGCTGGCTTCCAGTTCGGCGACGGCGGCCCTGGCCTCGGCCAGTTCGCTGGCCACTGTATCGCTGGCGATGCGCGCCAGCACCTGGCCCTTCTTGACCACATCGCCGACCTGCACACGCACTTCGGTGATGCGGTAATTGGCGATCTCGGGGCCGATCACCGCTTCCTGCCAGGCGACGACATTGCCGTTGGCCGGCAGAACCTGCGGCCAGTCGAGGGTCTGCGGCGTGGTCAGGCGCACGGTCAGGGCCGGCCGGGCCGCGGCAGCGGGCTTGGCGGGTTCCGCCGGCTTGTCGGCCGACGGACGCAACACAACGAAAAGGACGCCCGCCGCCCCCAGGGCAGCGAGCGCCAGCAGACGGGACTTGCGCCCGCCGGGCAGACCCGACGTCTTGAATTTCATGCCATTACCTGTATCGACCGCACACGGAAAGAAGCCCCCAGCA
The DNA here is from genome assembly GCF_022012295.1 of Dechloromonas hankyongensis. Lineage (GTDB taxonomy): Bacteria > Pseudomonadota > Gammaproteobacteria > Burkholderiales > Rhodocyclaceae > Azonexus > Azonexus hankyongensis. Next base: position 974,302 of record NZ_JAKLTN010000001.1, on the reverse strand, counting down.
GGGGGCTGTAGCGGTCAATGATACCGCTTTCGGCGCTTATGTCAGCGCCTTAATGACCCTGCGGTCATCACGGTTTAGCCAGCTGTTCCTTGGCCTCGGCCTCCGTTTCGCTGATCTTGGGCGCGAGGTGGCGCTTCTCCATCGCCTCGCCCAGTTTCATGCGCAGGAAGGTGCTCGAGGTGTAGCGCGTCACATCGTGGTAGTGCCGGTCGACGACGCCTTTCACCATCTCGATGTAGTCGTCGACCAGTTCGGGCAGGATGCTGAAGCGGTCGTAATTGACGATGGCGTTGACCTTGTGGCCGAGCGGGTCGAGCGCCGCATCGACCGCCGCCTCGACGCGCCGGATGTCGTCGGTGCTGCGCACGTTGAGGCCGGAGAAGTCGAGGAAGAACAGGTTTTGCGCCGCGTCGTAGGACAGGCGGTCGGGCAGCGGCACGTCGAGCATTTCCGGGCGGATGCCCATCGGCCCCTCGCCGAAGATGCGCGCGTCCATGATCGCCAGCTCGCCGTCGATGATCGGGCGGAAAGCCATCTTGTCGAGGATGTCCTTCTGCAGGTCGATGCCGGGTGCGATTTCGGTCAGTTGCAGGCCCTGCGCCGTCAGCCGGAAGACGCAGCGCTCGGTGACGTAAATCACCTCCTTGCCGCGCCGCGCCGCTTCCGGGCCGCTGAAGGTGCGGTGCTCAACCTCGTGGACGAATTTGATCGACTTGCCGTCCTCGCGGATGTGCAACTTGCCGCCCTCGATCGCCACGTCCAGATTGCCGGCCGTGAAGGTGCCGACGAAGACGACCTTCTTGGCATTCTGCGAAATGTTGATGAAACCGCCGGCCCCGGCCAGCCGCGGGCCGAACTTGGAGACGTTCAGGTTGCCCTCCCGGTCGGCCTGGGCCAGACCGAGGAAGGCGATGTCCAGCCCGCCGCCGTCGTAGAAGTCGAACTGGCTGGGCTGATCGATGATCGCCTGGGTGTTGGTCGCCGCCCCGAAGCTCAGGCCGCCGGCTGGCACGCCGCCGATGACGCCGGGTTCGGCGGTCAGGGTCAGCAGGTCGATGATGTGCTCCTCGGCCGCCACGTTGGCGACACCTTCCGGCATACCGATGCCGAGATTCACCACGGCGTTGGCCTTGAGTTCCATGGCCGCCCGCCGGGCGATAATCTTGCGCTCGCTCATTTCCATCGGCGCGATGGCCGACATCGGCACCTTGATCTCGCCGGAGAAGGCCGGACTGTACGGCTCGGCGAAGGTCTGCATGTGGTATTCCGGCTTCTCGGCGACCACCACGCAATCGACCAGGATGCCGGGAATCTTCACCTGGCGCGGATTCAGCGTGCCGCGCTCGGCCACCCGCTCGACCTGGGCGATGACGATGCCGCCCGAGTTCTTGGCCGCCATCGCGATGGCCTGCGCCTCCAGCGTCAGCGCCTCCTTCTCCATCGTGATGTTGCCGTCCGGGTCGGCCGTCGTGCCGCGGATGATGCCGACATGGATCGGGAAAGCCTTGTAGAACAGGTATTCCTCACCGTCAATTTCCATGATGCGGACGATATCCGTGGTCGTCATGGCGTTCAGCTTGCCGCCGCCGAAGCGCGGATCGACAAAGGTGCCCAGCCCGACCCGGGTGATCGTCCCCGGCTTGCCGGCGGCGATATCGCGGAACAGGTGGGTGATGACGCCCTGCGGCAGGTTGTAGGCCTCGATGCGGTTGGCCACGGCCAGCGCCTGCACCTTGGGTACAAGCCCCCAGTGGCCGCCAATGACGCGGGCGAGGAGGCCATCGTGGCCGAGGTGATTAAGGCCGCGCTCCTTGCCGTCGCCCTGCCCGGCCGCATAGACCAGGGTCAGGTTGCGCGGGCTACCCTGGCCTTCGGTATCGGCTCCCTGGCTCTCAACAAAGCGCTGTTCGAGCGCGATGGCGATGTTCTCGGCAAAGCCGATGCCGACGAAGCCGCCGGTGGCGACCGTGTCGCCATCGCGGATCAGGCGAACCGCATCGCTGGCCGACACCACCTTGCCGGTGTCGGAAGCGCGCAGCGAGTTCGCCATGGGGTGGCGTGAAATTGGCATGTTCATCTCCTCGCTTTTTATTATGTTTAGACGATACCGGTGGCGTAGAAAACCCCGATCACCACGAACACCGCCAGCGTCTTGATGCAGGTGATGGCGAAGATGTCCTTGTACGACTGGCGATGAGTCAGGCCGGTCACGGCGAGCAGGGTGATGACTGCGCCATTGTGCGGCAGGGTATCCATGCCGCCGGACGCCATCGACGCCACGCGGTGGAAGACTTCGAGCGGAATGCCTGCGGCGTTGGCGTTGGCGATGAAGGTTTCGGCCATCGCGGCGAGCGCGATGCCCATGCCGCCGGAGGCGGAACCGGTGATGCCGGCCAGCGACGTGACGGTGATCGCCTCGTTGATCAGCGGATTGGGAATCGCCGACAGGGCGTTGGCCACCACCAGAAAGCCGGGCAGCGCGGCGATCACGGCGCCGAAACCGTATTCGGAAGCGGTGTTCATGGTCGCCAGCAGGGCACCGCCGATGGCGCTCTTGCTGCCTTCGCCGAACTTGCTGAACACCATCTTCCAGCCGAAGACGAAGACCGTCGCGATGCCGATCAGCAGGGCACCTTCGACCGCCCAGATGGCGGCCACCGCCTTGGTCTGCTGGACCACCGGCGCGGCCTTGCCGATCACCGCCGGGATGAAGGACACCTTCTCACCGTAGAGGGCCGGGATGGCCGAGGTGAACACCTTGTTCATGACGCCGACCATGACCAGCGGCAGGATGGCGATGACCGGATGGGCCAGGTTGGCGCTGTCGATCGGCTCCGGCTCGTTGCTGTGGCCTTCGCCATAACCTTCACCGGCGGCAGCGGCGCGGCGGCGGCACCATTCCAGGTAGCTCAGGCCGCAGATCAGGATGAAGACACCGCCGATGGTGCCCAGCCACGGTGCAGCGTAGATGTCGGTCTTGAAGAAGGTGGTCGGGATGATGTTCTGGATCTGCGGGGTACCGGGCAGCGAGTCCATCGTGAAGGTAAAGGCGCCGAGTGCGATAGTGCCGGGGATCAGGCGCTTCGGAATGCCGCCCTGGCGGAACATTTCCGCCGCGAACGGATAGACCGCGAAGACGACGACGAACAGCGACACCCCGCCGTAAGTCAGCAGGCCGCAGACGACGACGATGGCGAGCATCGCCCGCTCACGGCCGATGATCCGAATCACTGCGGCGACGATCGATTTCGAGAAGCCGGACAGTTCGATCACCTTGCCGAATACCGCACCGAGCAGGAAGACCGGGAAGAAGTTCTTCACGAAGCCGACCATCTTGTCCATGAACAGGCCGGTGAACATCGGCGCGACCAGGTTGGGGTCGATGAACAGTACGGCGCCCATGGCCGCGATGGGGGCAAACAGGATGACGCTGTAGCCGCGATAGGCTACGAACATCAGGAACGCCAGCGACGCCAGCACGATAAGAAAGTCCACGATTTGTCTCCTTGAGAATTGTTGTAAAGCCAACCCTAACGCACGGGGCGTGCCAGAAAAATCAACTCATTGAACAATATGGAATTTCTTGAAATCCTGAACGTCGCAACGGGTCCAGCGTGTTCGCCGGCCCGGACAGAGTGTCCGGATCGGCAGACAGTCAGGCCAACTGGGCGTCGACGCCCAAGGCTGCCATCTTTTCGTACAGTGCGGCGCGAGAGATGCCCAGCTGGCGCGCCGCTTCGGCCTTGTTGCCGCGGGCGCTCTGCAGCGCCTGGCGGATCGCCTCGCGTTCGGCCTGGGCCACCGCCTCGGCCATGCCGACCGGACGCAGGCTGACCACCTTGGGCGAGTCGACAGGCGTCGCCGGCATGACGGCATCGAGATCGTCGGCCTCCAGCGTGTCGCTGTCCGACATCAGCAGCGCCCGCTCCAGCACATTGGCCAGCTCCCGCACATTGCCCGGCCAGTCGTGCTGGCACAGGCGGTTGATCGCCCCAGCGCTGATCCCGCGCGGCGGCATGCCCTGGTTGCGGCAGATCGAATCGACCAGGTAATCGGCGAGCAGGGCGAAATCCTCGAGCCGCTCGCGCAAGGGCGGCGTGCGCAGGGTGATGACATTGAGCCGGTAGTAAAGGTCGGCGCGGAACTGCCCATCGGCGACCATTTTCTCCAGGTTGCGGCTGGTCGCCGCGATGACCCGGACATCGACGGTAGTCAGCCGGTTCGAGCCGACCGGCTCGAACTCGCCTTCCTGCAAGGTGCGCAGCAGCTTGGCCTGGAGTGCCGGCGACATGTCACCGATTTCGTCGAGGAACAGGGTGCCGCCGTCAGCCAGCTTGAACTTGCCGTCGCGGCCGCCGCGTTCGGCCCCGGTATAGGCGCCCGGCGCGACGCCGAAGAATTCCGCTTCGAGCAGGGTTTCCGGCACGGCGGCGATGTTGACCGCGACGAAGGGCGCGTCGATGCGCGCACTGGCGGCGTGGATGGCCTGCGCCAGCAATTCCTTGCCGGTCCCCGTCTCGCCCAGGATAAGCACCGCGGCTGTCGTCCGCGCCGCCCGCCGCGCCGCCTGCTTGACGGCGCTGCACGCCGCCCCGGCACCGACGAAGCTGGCGAAGGTGTATTTGGTCTTGCGCGCCTCGGCCAGTTTCTTTTTCGCTTCGGCTAGGTCACTACGCAGGCGCTGGTAGCGCGACATCAACGACAGCACATGGCGCGTATCGTCGTACAGCATGAAACCGACGGCGCCGACCACCTTGCCCGCCTTGTCGTGCAAAGGCAGACGGGTGACGACGAAGGCCGCATCGCCGAATTCCATGATGTCGAGCATGATCGGCCGCCCGGTTTCCACCACCTGGCGCATCAGGCTGTTGGGAATGATCTTCTCGATTTCCTGGCCGACGACCTGCTCCGGCACGGCGATCCCAAGGCGTTCCGGATAACGTTCGTTCATCCAGACGATACGCGCCTCGGCGTCGACGATGACCGCCCCCTCGCAATACTCGGCGTAATGCGCGAGCAGGGACTCGGAAGCGAGCTGTTGCAGGTCTTCGGCGGAATTCATGCCGCTATCGGTTCCTCAATTGGATAGCGCCGCCTCGATTTCGGCAAAGGTGCTGGCGAGCTCGAAACCGAGCACCGGCACGCCGAGCTGGCGACCGATGTTGGTAGCCGAGAACATGCCGCGCACGCGGGGCAGGCCCGAAGTCGGATCGACGTCCTCGACCAGGATGTGCTGGCGGCCGAGATGCTTCAGGGCGTCGAGAATGTCGATCACCCGGGCATGCAGCACCTCGTTGAAATACAGGGTATCGACGTGGCCGATCGGCGTCATCAGTTCGGCCACCCGCAGTTCGTCGCGCTTGCAGCCACGGGCCTGGGCGACCTGCATCGGCTTCTCGCCGAGAATGTCGCGGGCGGTGATCAGGCCGAGGACCGCATCGTGGGTGCCGCTGACGATCAGCATGCGGACCCCGCGCGCAATCATCCGCGCATTGGCCTCGATCACCGAGTCGTCGGGGCCGATCATCACCACATTGACACGCAGGAAATCGGTCATCGCCTCGATGGCCGGGGAATCAGCGCCCACCAGGTTGTATCCGGAAGCGCTCAGGGTAACGTTCTTGGAAATCTTGTGCGTACGCACTTTGGCAGCCAAAGTCATGTCTCGATCCTCCAGCGGGTTCTTGTTTTACCGACCAAACATCTCTCTGTGGAACCGGAGTTGCCCCGATGTGTTCAAGGCAGAACCGGTGCCCTTCAAGTATTCGGCGAATCGGGAGACATTACAAGCGTTTTGAGGGAAAACCCTAAGCCAGCAAAACTCAAACCAAAAGATCAATCTAACTTCCGCTGTCACGGGATTGTATGTTTGCCCGGATTCAGCATGATTCACAAAAGATGAAGCAAGTTGGACAACAGCATGCCTCTAGCTTCTCACATGCGTTTCATCTCCCGAAAACTCATCAGGTCTACCTGCCCCCAGCCACAATACCGCCAATACGAGCGGCACATAGGCAACGACCACGAACGTGGGCGACCACTCTGGCCAGTTCAAGCATGCCCAGGCCCAAGGTGCAACCCACAACACGTTAACTATCATCACGAGAAGCGTGACTGAACGGTGCCCCACCTTGTGCGCCCCTTGCCATCGGCGCGATAAGCGTTGATAGGCGTGGCTACTATGCGCTTCGTACCAACGCTCACCACGAGCAAGGCGAGTCAACAAGGTCACGGTTGCGTCGACAACAAACACCTCCGCCCAAACCAGCCAGGCCGCGTAGTTCAGCCAGCCTTTCTGTACGGAAATCAAACCCAGCGCAAAAATCACAAAACCCAACCAAGTGCTGCCTACATCGCCCATAAAAATTCTAGCAGGAGGCCAATTGAGCAGTAGAAAACCCAAAACGGCGGCAGCGACAGAGAGCATGAACAACCAGGCCGGATCAGCCATCGCCTCCGGCTGAACCTCGGCGGCCATGAGAGCACTCAAGAGCAACATAAAAACTGCCTGCACAGCAGCAATACCATCGATACCATCCATGAAATTGAATAAGTTGATCCACCAAACACCGACAAGGAGCAGTAGAGCACTCAATAACCATCCCGCTATCTCAAACTTGATTGAGCTTAAAAAACTCAGTGCCGGCAATTCACCCAAAAGAGCCAAAAATCCGGCGGATACCAAAATTTGTATGCCGAAGCGTGAGCGGACTGAAACCTGATGAATATCGTCTTGCAAGCCTACAGCGGCAAGAAGCGCACCAAGACAAATCACGCCCCACCCAAGCGACCAGCCGTACAGCAACACCAAACCGAAACCCGCTAAACTAGCTGCCATGACAAAGCCGAGGCCACCTCCCGTCGGTGTGGGCTGAACGTGCGAGGAGCGTTGGTTAGGGGCTTGTAGCAAACCAAGCACTTGCGCCTTCCTGCTCACCCAAGCGCCAACACCCCACGCAAATAGCACGCAAAAAAGAAGAGCTGCCTCAAGCACATTCACAACAGAACCTCGTCAAACGGAAAAGCAAAAACCGATTAAAAAATGCACAATCCCCAAAGATCACTTTGATCTTATCGCTTATAAATAATAAAACGCCCGCAACACCTAGCCAAAATCGTCATTTACGTATTGATTGTCTGCTACCAAACCACGAAGCGCACGTTCAACATTTATTTTCGAACGAATTGGCGCCAACATTTCTTAGCCATTACGATCAACAACAAAACGATACAGGGAAGTTGAATCAGCACTTGGTCTCGTATCAATAATCGCGTCTGAGTAACTCCGAAAAATAAATCCCCATCACTTATGCAATCAGCACTCAGAAATGATGGTTTCGTTTGTTTTCAGCGCTTCAACATAGGCACAAGCCAACTCATCAATATGGATAGGCTTGCATCAGCCATTTGCGCCAAATGAAATCGAAAATACCAAATCGCGGATTGTCGTCATGATGGACACCACATTACGGTCTGCATCCGCTCCATAAATTATGCTCTGCCGATACAACATCTCCCCAGTTGCATAACTGTTCATCGAGAAGAGCATTCTTGCATGACTTTGGAATACAGCAAAGTGCCACCAAATCACCGAAGGCGAACTTAACTTCGAAAACTACGCTACCGAACCCGATGCAATGACTCGCTCTACGTCAATGAAGGCAGTACGATCAAAGAGAGGTCTACGCCAACAAAGTAGAGGCTCAGGACAAATTGGCTGGTCGATTCTTCAAATACCAGAGTCGCCGCCCTACGGCACTGTTATCTTCTCGCACAATCCGACAAGCTACATATTCAGCAGATTTGGCCCAGGGAGCAGCGCCCAACAGACCTGGCGGAAGGCACTGACAACCGCCTGGTTTTAAGCTTGATCATATTAGCTTCCCTCTGCAACGACGGTGCTGTGATCGCTATTAGCAACACTCCGCAAAATTGACTCCATTTGCTGGCGCATCGTTACTGCGGAAAAGCGGTTTTGCACGTAAGCCAAGCCACCCGCTTCCATTTTCTTAACTCGAGTTTTATCGCTCAACAAATCAAGGACCAAGTTGCTAAGTTGCTCATCGTTATCGGGCTCAAATATTGCACCAGCACCGGCATCATTGATGATGCGTTCTGCTTCCCCCCGAATTCCGCAGAGAACCGCTTTTCCACACGCCATGTAATCAATCAATTTGGTCGGAATCGCACCATCAAAGAGAGGGATATTCCGCAGCGTGACCAAGCACAAATCAGCTGCATTGATATACAAACGTGCATCATCTTTTGGCACAGGGGGAAGAACGAGAAGATTCTTTAAACCAAGTTCTGATATCCGCCCTTCAGTTTCAATCCGCTTCATGCCGTCGCCAATCAAAACAAAAATAATGTCTTGCCTTGATTGCAAGCGATGCGCTGCACGAAGCGTTACAGATATGTTGTTGGCTTCACCCAAGGCGCCAAAGTACAAAATTATTTTTTTATCCTGCCAGCCAAATTTGTCCCGGATAAACGCCGCGCCCGGGGCGTCAGAATAAAGCTTGTCAAAATCCACGCCACAGGTGACCAGCTCAACCTTGGCTTTGGGCCAGCCTCGTGCGCAGATATCGTCGCGTATTCCTTGGGTCAAAGCCACAATTTTCGCCGACTGGTTGTATAGCACACGCTCCATCCATGCCATGACACCAATGAGTTGCCTATTTTTCAAAATACCCATCTGGATTGCAGATGCTGGCCACAGATCGCGAACCTCCATCACGAAGGGAATACGACGCAGCTTGCATATTAACCAAGCAGGAAACATCGGAAAAATTGGTGGTGAAGATGCCAGCACGACGTCTGGTTTATGGACGGTCAACAATCCAAGCGGGCATGACAAAGAAAAGGAGATAAAGCTTAGCAGACGGCCAAGGTAACTTCGGTGCAATTCCGAATAGGTGTAGGTTCGCACCACGTTCACCTTGCCATCGCATTCACGCCTAATAATGCGCCGATACCAAGGCAAGGTTGGGACATTTCGTTCCATGTAGCCCGTTTCACCGGAGACTACCGTAACATCGTGACCACGTTCGGCAAGAAACTGCGTTAACTCATAAACGAGAGAATGCCCAGGCGCACCGCACCCCTGGTAGTACTGGTAAACAACAACTACTTTCATTGCAATGTCCCGTAAATTTCGACCAGCTTGTTCTCTTCCTGCTCCCAGCAAATAAGCTCACGCGCCACTTTTACTTGGGCTTTCCAAGTAGCAAATCGATGTTCGTCCGAGAAAAAATCATCCACCAATGCCGCCAGCTTTTGGGGGGAGCCGGTGTCGCCCACTAGGCCAATCTGCAGCCCTTCAACCAATCTTCGAACCTCAGGCAAATCCGTTGCCAGAATCGGCAGACCAGCCGCAATAAACTCAAACAACTTGTTCGGCGTGCAGTAGTGATTGTTCAAGCAAGTGGCCTGATAGGGAATCACGCCGGCATCTGCGGCGGCGGTCAGTGCCAGCAATTCGTTTTGTGGCACGGCGGCATGAAAATAGACTCGCCCCTTGAGTTCCTGTTGTCGCGCCAGCTTCTGAAGACTGCACAACAAAAGTCCGTCACCAAGCACAACAAGCACCACGGACGTGTTTTGCACATAGCGCATCGCATCTACCAGCACCTCCAAGTTACGCCCGGCAGATAGCCCCCCCTGCAGCAACAGAATTTTTTTATCAAGCGGCAAGCCAAAGATTTCATGCAGACGACGTGTCATGATCGATGCTTGAGGGGTGCGCTCTGCGTTGTAGATCACCCGGACACCGCTTACGCCATACCGCTGCTCCAGTTCAGTTGCGATCGACTGGTTGACTGTAATCACCACGTCGCAAGCACCGATGTATTTGGCCTCTATCTCGGACCAGCGTCGCTTCTCGCGCTCAGAAAATTCTTGCTCGCTGTAGAGCTCATGGCTGTCATACACCAACTTAGCTCCGCACTCCTTGGCCAGTCGCCCAGCCACAGGCAACATGGGTAAATCATTGGCCACAAACACGCGCGGTGCATACTGCGACGCAGTGCTGTAGAACAGCTTGGAATAAAACGATTCCTGGTCCACCAGATAGCGCCAAGTTAACCGTTTCATCCAGCGCATCAGACGGCCATTCATCGGCAAATGACCACGTATCCAACGATATGCTTCCAGCACCCGGTTTTCCCTACTGATAGGGCCTGCTTTCGAACCGATTCGTACCACGCGTCGATCATCAGTTGCCTGCTCGTCCAGAGGCATGGCGATGATAGTTACCTCCCAACCGGCGGCTTCCAGGCTGTCCGCACTCAATAAAATTCTGCGGTCGATTTGACGATCTGGCGTCAGCATCACAACGGACGGTTTCAAGTTTTTCATGTTATGACGCCACCTTGAGTTCGCCTGTACGCACAACCGCGTGGTACCACGCTTCGATGCGAGCGAGCGCCCCACTCGCCGAGAAGCGAGCAAGAAAATCTGCGCGCAATATTTCCGGCTTATAGCGTCCTGCATGTGCAACCATGTCCTGCATGGCGACCACCAAATCATCCACACTATTCATTGGCACCAACAATCCGTTACGCGCATTCACGATCTCCTCAGGCCCACCACAACGCGTAGCTATCAGTGGTTTTCCAAAAGCCAACGCCTCAATGAAGGCAACGCCGAAGGTTTCTCCCTGGCTTGGCAGGACAAAGGCGTCGCAGGTCTGATAGTGCTCAGGCATCTGGTCACGCGGTATCGCACCCAACCACCGCACCCGCTCAGAGAGCCCCAGATCGTCAGCCAAGTGCTGGAAGAAAGCCATCTCTGGACCATCTCCAACCACTCGCAGAGTGACACCGGAGCTCACTTTAGCCAGTGCTTTCAAAAGCACATCAGTGCCTTTTGCATGGCTGGGACCGCCTACGCTGAGAAATGAAAATCCGCTCCCCGCAGGGCTCCGTTGGTCAGCCAATAGACCAAACTGGTCAGGCAAAAAATTGGGCAGGACCGTTACCTCATTTGCTAGGCCTAGTTCCCTGACACGATGTGCCAAAGACTGACTCACTGCGCTACACAGCGATGCACCCCCATAGGCATCGACCACCAGCGGCATGACTTGCCCGCTGGGCAGACACAACGTTGGCGGAGGAAAAGGGCCTAGGTGTTCTGTCAGACCGACAGCAATGCCGTATGCTTTTCCCAGTGCGACTGCAGCAGCACCACCGGGATAGACAGCTTGGGCATGGATCAGATCGGGCTTGCCAAAGCGTTGAATAAAGTCCTCCAGCGCCAATCTGGCCTGTGAAGCTAGGGCTTTGGCGTTAACAACCCATTTAATCTGCCGCCCGAAGCGAGGAAGGTAAGGCGACCATACTCGGTACTCGTGCAAACCGGACTGCGCCTCTAGGCGCTCCATCCGTGGAATACTCATCCAATCCTTCACAAACCGCGGCATCTCCCAAGGACGCCAAGGCATGCGCGATCGCGCTAGGTCAAACTGGCATATTGCAACAATCCAATCAGGCCGTAGCAAAGCCATTGCATGGGCTTGCTCGACAAAAAAGGTGCCACTCAAAGGCTGCTCAGCGGTTGGGCACCATGAGGGAAGTATAAACACGCGCATCGCTTGCACGGCTCAAGCCAGTTCGAGCGTTTGTAAATCGGCAATACGCCACAGCCCTAGCGATTTATCCCCTGCTAAACCACCAGCCTCGGTGCATTTCTCCGATATCAGCAATGCAGGCTGGGGCAAGTTGAAAGGGGGGAGGGTCAAGTTCAGTGCGCGCCAGCCTGCCGCATCCAGGTCGGCGTTGGGTGTATCCCGCGTGAACGTTGTCGTCAACAGCCACTGGCACTTGCTCTGTCGAATGGTCTCAATGGCTGCCAAGGCATCTTCGAAAGGCAAATGCACCAGGCAGTCGCGACAAAAAACTAGGTCTGCGACTGGTAGAGGGCCGGTAATCAGGTTGACACACTCGAACGCCCGCAACGGGCCACCGAACAGCTGCTGGTTTTTTCGGACCATGTCTTCCACCACATCCGCACCGGTGTAGTAAATGCCTGAAAGGTCCACATTGCGCATCCAGTGGAAGTCCCCGCAAGGAATATCGAGAACACTCTTGACCCCCAGTTCTCTAAAGAGCGCCGGCAGTTTCTGCCGTATGACGCGTGTCTGGAAGCTGGTAGAGCCTGCGCCTGAGAGGGACTCGGTACCGACGAATCCGTTATCACGGTAGATGGCGGAAAAATCCAGACGCGAGCTGACATTTTCCGCTTGGCTGGGTAGGATCGTCCGTAATAAGTGCTTTAACCAAACAGGAAGGCGGCGCCAAGTGCTGCGCAACAAAGGTTTGGCAAACGACGACAAGGCACGACGGCCATCCCCGCTTTGGCCCTGTAGTTTTCGTGCGGCACACCAGGCATCCCATGCCGCGAGAGGCAATCTCTGTTCCAACCGTGCCGCCGCTGCTTCACCCAGTACTGAAAACACGTCAGCATCGTAAACATCGCCCTTGCTAGACCGCACAAGGTCTGAAAGCAATTCCTTATACAAAACACGCAGACAAGACTTCTCCGCACCAGTGAAATGGGCCTGCCTAGTACAGCAAACCAAATTCGCAGCCATGCCCACCATATCTGCATGCTGGCTCAGGGCCAGAACAAAACCATGCAATGCAGCCACGCCGCAGCGCTCATCAAGCCCCCCCAAGTCTGTTAAGGCTTTCCGTGAAACCAACAACGTACTGCAATCAATCGGCAATCCGCAATAAATTTTACGAAACATCGATGCAGGATCGACTGATGGCAAAGTAATGAGTTGACCACCTTCAAGCCGACTATCCACAATGGTGTAGTTACAAAAAACCACAGCCTCCTGCAAGTCAAACTGCACAGCAAACGCTACCTGCATTGCAATCTTGTCTGGGGCGTAGCTAGCACCAGGAAGCAGCAGGCTGATAAAGTCACCCTTGCAGGCCGAAAGACCCACATTCACGGCCTGGGCAATTCCGGTAGCCCCTTGGACTTGAACCGGAATCACTTCCAGCCCATGCCAGGTTTGCGCGCGAGCCAAGTCCATACGCCTTCCGCTCTCATGTGCATCATCGGTGATGGGCACAATGATGGAAACCAATGGCAAATAGCCGGAAGGCAACACCTGCTGCACGCTACCACCTGCCTGTCAAAAGTCGCACGCACTTTCGCACCGTGGCGTACACCAATGCATTGCCTTGCAAGTACGCATTGCACTTACGTCCCATTGGTGAATACAGAACAGTTTCATAACGCCGCATTAACGCACGGTGCAGCGCCCCCCAGTTAATGCGCACGCTCACAACGGGGTCGGGTATCAGGTCAAAGTGTCGGAGCGGCTTGCTGGTAGGGGTTTGTATGCGCTGGCCAGAAATTACCTTGAGCGCTGCATCAGCAGATACGCGCCACGCAATCAACCCATAGCAAGGCTCGTAACCCTTACCCGGCAATTTCGCATTTTCAACATGCGCATCCAGCATGCCGATAAAGGTTCGGAAGTGATACTTGCCTGAGGCGATCACATCGTCATACGCACGCTGAATCATGGCCTCCAGGCTTGGCAAATCTTCAAGCGCAGAAAAAACCTCATCCACATTGCTGAAATCTTTCTTCAATGGAATGAAATGCTCCCATGGCCTAACAACGCCCGAATAGTTGCCTTCAAAAAGAACCAGCCCTGCTCTCAAAGCAATTGCTTCGAAAATTCTGGGAGAGATCTGGTTCATGTGGATCGTCTCATCGCGGCCCTGCAAAAAGCACTCGTGCACAGATTCGAAGTCGGCATCTGGATGCTCTTTAAGAAAAGCTTCAATGGCGGGCTTGGTCGATCCATCAAAGTCAAAAACATTGGAACCGCTCTCTGTGCCCAACACAGCCCTGCAGTTCCCAACAAACTCAGGCCATGCCGCCCCATAAATTCGAGACTCTTCCGTGACATCAATGTTGGCTGGAATGGACCTCTCTGCGCAGATTTGCCTCATGCGCTGCCCGATAAGAAGCTTTTCCTGTGTGAGCCGTCCATAAGCAAACGGAACCGGTCTGCTTCGATATCCCAGTATCCAACCCCGCTCAACAAGAGGCTTGGCGGAGTTCGACAAACTCAAAAGGCTATCCGGTACGTACCCCGTAAGAGCATTGAAAAAGGTAACGCGCCTGAAAGCATCATCACGAAAAACGTCACGCCAGTGGGCCTCTGGCACGCAGGTAACGATGGTGTCTATGCCTAACGCAATCAGCGTTTTTTCGTGCCAAAGAAAGTACTCATATTCGTCTTGAAGAATGGCTATCTTCAAGCCGGAGAAATCTGCAACACGCTCTCTAAAATCCGGCGAAACGGATAGGCAGCGCGCCCAGAAGCAATAATTAAAAATAATGCAGTCGAATGGCTCAAGGTCGAAATCCAGCGGCCCTGAATCCATATCGTAATAATGGATTCGATGCACCGAGTAATCGCCAAACGCCTGCACATAGTCTCTCACCGCATTGGTAAAAGACGGCAGGCGCGAATAACAAAAGAGTACGTTCTTAGACACCGGCACGATCCACAAACTGTTGGTGCCACAACTCAAGGCTCAGCAATGCCCAAAGATTGCGCCCATAGGCACTTTGCGAATCAAGAACCGCATCAATCGACAATCCGTTGCTTAGATAGGGGCGTGTGCGGGCGCTCCGAGAGCCCAGAATGTCGCCTATCAAATCTCTTGCCGGGCCGCCGCGCTTAAGCCACAGGTTCAACGGAACCGGAAAGCCCATCTTGTCTTTGCGGTCACGGATGGCTGAGGGCAAGTGGTTGCCGAACACGGCCTTCAGCAAACGCTTTAGTTCGCCATTGCGGAACTTGATGTCCGCCGGAATGGTGGCGGCAAACTCCACCAAGGGATGATCAAGGAACGGCACGCGGGCTTCCACGCCGTGTGCCATGCTCATGCGGTCTTCTACTTGAAGCAGCGCGGGTAGCAGCGTTTTGAAGTCAAAGTGCGTCATGGAATCAAAGTAAGACTCCTTGCCCACATTGCTGCCCCAAAAAATGCTCTTGAATTCCTCGAAGGTGGCACGTTGATCAATGGCATCAGGCACCAGAATGCTGCCAAAGGTATTGGCCCGGTTGACCAGGCGCCAGTAGCGCTCATCACGCTCACCAAACAGGCCACTCGCCCAAAACTCGCGCAACATGGGTTTGTATTGACGCAGGGTTTCCAGGTTGGGAATAATGGATTCGTAGGACACAACGTAATTACCGTTGTGAAGCGTTCCATCAATAGCGCCCTTGATGCACTGCTCAAAGTAAGCTACCAGGTATCGTGCATAGCCGCCAAAAATTTCATCCCCGCCTTGCCCGCCAAGTACTACCTTGATGTGCTGCCCTACCTGCTTGGAAACCATGTATTGCGGAAAAGACCCAGGGCCTGCCGTTGGCTGATCCAGATGCCAAATGATTTTGGAGATGTGATCTACAAAGTCCTGTTCGCTAATATCTGCCACATGCAGTTGCATGTTTTGCTCATCCGCCAGGGCTTTAGCGTAGTGAGATTCATCAAAATCAAGGCCATCCATAAAGCGGCCGTTAAATGCCTTAAATGGACCATCTGGCCGCACGCCACGTGCCAGAGAAGCCAACAGGCTTGAGTCCACCCCCCCGCTCACATAACTCCCCACCTCCACGTCAGCCCGCATGTGCATGCTCACAGAGTCTTGCAGTAGATCGCGCAGACGCTCGGTAAACCACTGCTCAGTATGATCGAAATCAACCTCGTAATGAACCTCCCAGTAGCGCTGTATCTTGGGCTGCTGATCTGGGGAGACGTAGGCAAAGTGAGCGGTTGGCATTTGCCAAACGCCATCCATCAAAGTCTTTTCACCCAGACAAAACTGAAAGGTGAAGTAATCGGAGAGCGCCGCACTGTTGACGGAACGCCGGTCAAGAAACGGCAGTAAAGCCTTGACCTCGGATGCGAAATAGAAACCTTGGGATGTCTTAGTCCAGTACAGCGGCTTGATACCGAACCGGTCGCGTGCCAAGAAAAGCCGTCGCTCAACAGCATCCCAAATGGCGATGGCAAACATGCCCCGCAACTTGTTCACACAGTCGGAACCCCAGCGATGGAACGCCCGTAACACCACCTCTGTGTCAGAATGGGTGCGAAACTGGCTTTCCCCCAACTCTGCTCGCAACTCGATGTAGTTGAATATCTCACCGTTATAGATAATGGTGTAGCGGCCATCGTCGCTGTGCATCGGCTGCGCGCCCGTTTCCAAATCAATAATGGAGAGGCGCACATGCCCTAGGGCCACCTGGCCACTGTCAGATACCCATTTTCCTGTGCCGTCGGGGCCACGGTGCCGGATGCGGGTCAAGCCGGCATCTAAGTCTGCTGATGACTCATCAATGGCGCGAGACTGGTCTGAAAGAAGACCAAAGATTCCACACATTTGTACTCAACCTCTTTGAATGAGCCGCTTTAACATCGGCTTTAACATCGGCTTCAACACGAGCCTCACCGACTCAGGTAGTTTCCACCATAGATAGATAGCAGTTCTCCTGAGCAAATCTTTTGAGTCCACAGCCCCAACCACAGTATTGATAATCGTGTCCGTAGAGGGCTGGGGCGGATTGGCTCTAATCGGGCTTGTTGTGATTGGCGTTAAAGAGTTATCGACGCGCTTTGAAAAGGAGCCCTTACAACACGCCAACACGCTGGCGGAGCGCTCCAATTCCTTATCAACCATGCCGACAAATGACTTATACGAGTACTTCCCAGAAACGATTACGTCTTTCCATGCGCGATCCGCCATAGCATCAACATAGTCCTCATTCTTTAACAGTCGAACAACATCATCTAAATTGCTACCATCTTTCTTTAATGCGATGAAATGCTCCCCAGGTCGGATCACACCCGAATACTCGCCTTCAAACAAGACCAAGACTGTTCGCGAGGCAATTGCTTCGAAGACTCTCGGTGAAATCTGATTGATGAGACCATCGATTTCCCTTGGCCGAACAATATCTCTATAGACTTCTTCATCTGACGCTCTTGGATTGTCCCTACGGTACCGTTCGATAACTTCGTGTAAGGTTCCATCCCAATCGAACACATTGCTACCACTTTCAGAACCCAGCATAGACCTGCACGACACAACGAAGTCGTACCACTTTGAGCCATAGATGCGAGCTTCCTCACTCCATGCGATGTCGCCATTTACATCAAATTGATCACAGTATTTTTTAACAATTTGACCAATTGCAATTTTTTCAATGCCAAGCTGCCCATAGCGAATTGGCAGGGGTCGCCCCCTGTAGCCCACCATAAGACTTCGCTCAGAGGGCCTTGGCAAATCTTGAGTGGGCGGGAGTTTTTCCGGCACATAGCCAGTTAGATTCGTGACGAAACGTGTATGCGGGAATTCTGCTTTTGGGTAAACGATTTCAATTCCTGCCTCTGGCACTACTGTGAACACTAGATTGATTCCTAGGCTCTGAATCCAATACCAAGTCCTGCGAGGATAGTCGTATTCATCTTGAATGAATAAAAACTTCAATCCGTTAAATGATTTGAGTGCCTTTTCAACTGAAGCTGAGACCTGATCAAACGGCAGCCTGATCGAGAAATGAATACCTACGGCATCAAAATTTTCAAGATCAAGATTGAGTTCCGATACAGGGTCGGAATGGGAATAAAACACCCGATGACTAGAGTAATCTGCGAAGCTGGCAAGGTGTTCGTAGACGGTATTCGTGAACGTTTGGGTTGAGTTGTATAAGAGTAAAACGTTCATGAGCGATTACTTTGTCGCAGTGGCATAGAGATCAAGACCTACAATAGAAGGCCACCTTGTCTTAAGCAGATCCTTGCGAGGGGTAGACCGGAATGGAGATTCCTGGTCAATGTTTTCGACTGAGGCCTTAAAGGAGGTGAATGCACCACAGTAGTCCTTCAACGACCTTTCCGAAATCCAATCAGTGTGGGGCGCTCCACCGCCATTAGAACTTGCATCGTATGCGGCCCGCTGCCGATTAGAGCCATTCCCCACAACACCTCGATATCCAAATGCCTCTTTGACCATGTTCTTAATGGTCAGAAGTGGTGTCATACGGAATCGCCGATAGGAATATGCGTAATAAACCATAAAGATCAACTGCCCACCAGGTTTAAGCAAGTTGTGACATTGCTCAATAGCAAACTTTAGGTTGCCCGTATGGTGAAGACAGCCGATCGCAATTACATAATCAAATGTGACGGCTGGTAATTGCGGCTCCAAAATGCTTCCCAGGATGGCTGAGCCTGGCAAATTGTTTTGGGCTAGGCGCTGATTGACCATGGAAACAGGGCCGTGGGCAATATCCAAACCCGTATAGTTGGCCCCTGACTCCGCCAACCGCTGTGACACTGTTCCATACCCTAGTCCGATTTCAAGAACATTCTTACCTTTCATGGATTCAAATGGGATGTAATCGAAGAGATATGGATAAAAATCAAAATACCAATCGTCAAATTTCTTCAATGACTCGGGAGATGAATCCGTTATCCCGAGAACCTTTGCCAGACCAGATCCACATAGCTCATTCCAGAATTCAGAGTTTTTTCTAGAGATTTCAAATTGAGACATTACCTATCCTTGTTTGAAGTTTTTATACGATCGCGGGCAGTGCCTAGATTGCCGAGTCAAAGGCCCCCTTTGCACGACGAAAAGCACGCAGGCCAAAATAGAATATGACGAAAGAAATCACCGCGACATACCCAAGTCCGACCATATCAGGCATGCGGCTCGCGATGATAATTACTCGATACCCTTCTGAAATATGATAAAGCGGGTTTGCAAGGGTGATCTTTTGAATAATCGCAGGCATCTTTTCAAACGGATAAAAAATCGGCGTCATAAACATGATTGCGGTAAGCAATGTCGGCAGGATTTGAATAACATCTCGGACGAATACAGTAATCGCCGAGAGCCACAAACCTAGTGCCGCTGCGAAGGCAAACTGCAACGCCATTACCAGCGGCAAGAACAAAAGATGCCAGGTGACCGGGTTTCCAGACCAGACCAGCAGTACAAACAGAAAACAAAGACTGACAGCAAGGTTGATCAGCCCGACCAGCGTCCCTGCAATCGGGAGCAGTTCAGTCTTGAACGCCATGTTCTTGACGAGCCCTGAAGCTCCCACCACAGAGTTGGCCGCCCCCGTGATGGACTCGTTTAACGCAATCCAGGGGCCGTAGCCACTAATCAACCAGATCACATAAACCAGCGTCGCTTCCGCACCCGGTAGCCTGATCTTGAAGACAAATCCAAAGACATAGGTGTAAAGCGAAAGCATGAAGAGCGGGTTGGTTATCGCCCAAAAACTCCCCAAGGAGGAACCGAGATACCTATCCCTGACGTTCATTTTGAAAAGGTTGATCATCAACCTGAAATCGTGCCGATTGAATCCAAACAAGATCATCTTCTCCAAGTCTCAGGCCGGCGAGGCGCCAGCCCGCACCGGGTAATAGAGCATCGGTTTGCCGCCAGCGGGCGGGGATAGCGAATACACCTCGAATATCGCCGACGACACCGCACACGCAGAGGTACCCGTCACGGGGCGATCGTGTAATTCGACATCGAGCCTATAAATCGCTGGCGCCAATGGCAACGGCGCGAACTCCAACTCCACGCCGAAAGCTCCGTCACCTTCTCCGAAGGCTCCCGTCTCGAAATCCTGCTGGAACAGCAAGAGATCATCCAGGCGCACGATGCGGATTCGACATATCGCCTCTGAATTTGCCAGCGGGATGGCTCCACGTACTCGAACCTTTAGCGTTTGCACTGCTTCGATTCGGACGGAATGGTCATGTCCGTCTCCCGACAGCATGACAGGAGTGTCTATCTCGTAGCCGCTGACGGCCGAGCGGTTACCGACATGCGCAGCAAAGCGCGCCATCAAAGCCGCCTCATCTTCACCCCTGACTTCGTTTATGTACGCCTTGGTCACCACCTCCGGCGTACCGTCCATAACGACGCGGCCATCCTTGAGGTAGATGCAGCGGTTGCAGATGTCACGCACCGACTGCATCCCGTGCGAGACGAGGATGACGATCTTCCCCTTGGCGCAAATTTCTAGGATTCGGGCGGTCGCCTTGGCGGAGAACGTGGCATCTCCCACCGAAAGTGCCTCGTCGATGATCAGGATTTCCGGGTCGATATGGGTGATCATCGAGAATGCCAGGCGCGCCTTCATTCCCGTCGAGTAGGTGCGGACCGGGTACTCGATGAACTTGCCGAGCTCGGAGAATTCGATCACTTGGTCGATCACGGTATCCACCTCGGCCCGCGATTTACCCTGGATTTCGCCATCAACATAGATGTTTTCGCGGCCAGTCAGATCATCACGCAGGCCGACGCCCAAAGTCATAATCGACGTGACCTTGCCGTTGATCCGGATCTCCCCCGAACTCGGATCGGAAATGCCGGCAATCATGTGTAGCAGGGTGGACTTGCCAGCACCGTTGCGCCCGACAATTCCCAAACGTTCCCCCTCCTTGAGCGTGAGGGTGACCTGATCCACTGCCAGTTTACCGGATGGAAGGCCAGCCTGGGGCGCATGCCCGCCCATGGCATTCATCAGATCGCCCGTCGCCGAGTTACCAGCAGGATATACCTTGGAGACCCCCTCCAAGGCTACGCAGAGATTCATGCAATCCCCTTAGGAATGCGTCGAGCAACGAACGGCAAGCGAACCGCAGTCTGCGCAACGTTGCCGTCGACGGTGAGGCGCAAGCCATTGCCATAAGTCCATGATCGGCAATCGCCGCCGCCGAGCTTGGCATGATTCAGAAAAAGGTTCAGGGAATAGTTCCCGGGCACCAAAGGCAAAGCAGGGATTTCAAGGCTCACACGGTAGGCACCCGACAGTTCGCCAACGCGAACGTAATCGGACAGGATCACGATCTCCCAGCCGATGCCAATGTGCAGCGTTTCGATGGAAATGGCACAGTAGACCGCACCCGGCTCAAGGATTTCAACCGGCAACTCGATGCGCAGTGTCTCGCCCGTTTGCGCCGAAAATGCTTCTGGCAGCATCCCGAAACGCGCTACCGATGCCGACGGCATGGGCAGCTTGAGGTAGGACACCACCGCCTTGTCGCTGGGCCCGACAAATGAAAACGTGCCATCCTCGATCACGCAGGCCGTCTCGCACAGTTTTACGATGGCCGTCCAGTCGTGCGTCACGAGCACACCGGATGCGCCATTCAGCAAACGCTCCCGCATGCGGCGCCAGCACTTGGCCTGGAAGTGCTCGTCGCCGACCGACAACAACTCGTCGATCAGGTAGATCTCATGCTGGTATGCCGTCGCGACCGCGAAGTACAGGCGCGCGGCCATCCCGGACGAATACGAGCGGATTCGCTGATCAAAGGCCTCGCCCAGTTCTGAGAAATCCGCAATATCGTCCAGAACGCCCGTCAAATCGACCGTTTGCACACCCATCAGCCGCAGGTAGCGCACGGCATAATCCCGCCCGGTCAGATTGGGATTGCCCATGCCGCCCAGTTCGAAGAGGCCGGCTACGATACCAAAGACCTCAATGCGGCCGCGCGTAGGCTCATAGACCTGCCCGAGCAAGCGCAACAGCGTACTCTTGCCCGCACCGTTGCGCCCCAGTATCCCGACGATCTTCCCGCGCGCCACCTCCAGCGTGATATCGCGCAAGGCCTCGATCACCGGCCCTCGCCCTGCCCCGTCCGCCCCGAGAAGAATGCGCCAGACACGCAATTCGCGCTGGACGGAGAAGCTCTTCGCAACGCTGGTACAGCGCAACGCAATGTCGTTGGCAACGGCATCCACTTCCAACTTAGCCTTTCAAGCGCAGCAACGGGTCGCCGGACAGCAGCGCACCGTAGATATGGTCAAAGCGCCGCCCACTCGCTTCAGCGGAGTGCCACTTCACGGCAAACTCACGGCTGCGCCGGCCGATCTCGCGCCGCTTTTCCGGGTTGGCGATCAGGTCGCGCAGGACGGCCTCCACCGTCTGCGGCGTCGCGCTGATGATCGGCAGTTCATCCGCATACTCTGGAATTTCCTCGCGGACACTCTTCAGCCATTCCGGCCGGATGAAGCAGATCACCGGCTTACCGAGCATCATCGCCTCGCGTATGTTTGCTCCGAACCAGCCGAAGGTGAGCATGTCGAGGAAGATGTCGGCCTGCGCCTGGAGGAAACGCACTTCCTTGTTGGGAATGCCGGTCGGCTCGATCAGGTCGATTTGCATGCCCTCAGCACGCAACTTATCGATGAGCGGACGATAAACGTGGGTCGACTTGATGTTCACCCCGTCGCTGCGCGTGCGCTCCTCGCGGTGCCCAACCGCATGGTAGAGGCGGATGGCGCGGCCATCCGTTGCCGGCAGCCGGTAGTTTTCGGGAATCCCGATATCCGGATGCCATAACTCTGGGTCCAGGCAATAGAACTCCGGCACTTCGTGGACTCGTGGGTCGTGGTTGTAATCAACGCGATTACCGCCCAGGGTGCATTGAAAATCCGCGACCTCGTTGCGGAACCGCCCCCAGGCAAGGTTGCGCTCGTCGCTGCAGACCGAAGGCTCGTGCTGCCAGCGACAGATGGCGCACACCGATTCCGGGCCCCACTTCGCAAATGCAGTCTGCGAGACACCGTCGAGGCACCCGTTGTTGGAATACACCAGTTTCTTGCCCAACGCCTTTAGAAGAAAAATCTCCGAGTGTTCCCCGAACTCTCGTGCAGCAGCCGACTTAAGGCTCCAACCGTAGGCGATCCCATGCGCATTGGAAAAATGAACGACATCGTAGCAATATAGTGATTCTAGGAAATAGCCAAGCTCACCTTCGAGCGTCTGCGGCACATCAACGCCAAGACGCGAATCCTGCCCATGGTAGTAGATGTCGTTGGAGAGATTTCCGTCCCAGTTATAGACATCTGCTTTCCAACCCAGCGGCCGCAGCGCCCGCGAGAGATACCAGGCGTTGTAATAGCACTGCCCACAAAATAGAACACGGCGCGAGGCGAGCGCCCGGAACGCCGGCCTCAGGGTCTCGGCAGCAGCGTGGAGAAAACGGAACTCGGTTAGCAGATCCTCAATATCAGGCTTCTCAGGGACGTCCGCTGGCAACCCCGCCGTCGCGCGCACCAGTCGGCGTAAATCCAGCGCACGCTGTTCGACATTCATCGAATTCGCCGATTTTTCCGCGTCGACCGCAGCAGAGAACGCCGCGACCGTGCGCGGCAACTCATTGACGCGCGCAATGACAGGAAAAAGTTCGGCCTTGAGTTCGGCCTTGAGTTCGGCCTTGAGTTCGGCCTTGAGTTCGGCCTTGAGTTCGGCCTTGAGTTCGGCCTTAAGCTCAGCCTTGAGCTCGGCCTTGAGTTCGGCCTTCACGCGTGCGGTCAGTGACCGGCCAAAGCCTGAATCCAGCGCTTTTCTCTCGGCGCCTCGCGCAATTCTCGAAAACATATGCATCCCAAGCAATCAAGGCGCTATTTTACCGTGTCATAGTTTAATATGCGCTGCAAATACACGCCGATGCGTATTTCTTGCGGTCTAACCCGCCCCCTCCCCGGAGAAGGCTACCGACGCCATGCCAACCCAGATTCATCGCCGCATCGATGATCGACAGTCCTGGAACGAATGACGTCGTGCCGTGCTGCGAATAAAACTTGGGAACAAAGCACTGATAGACCAGCGACAATCCGACGGCGGCGAAAGCCTCATCCTCCTGGTAGCCGCCTGCACCACCGCCACAGAGATAGCTTCGGCCGCCAACCTGCCTGGTCAGGTCGATCAGGCGCTGCGTCGCTGTCGAGACTGTCGGGAGACTCGAGCTGCGCACGAAGGAACCAGTCGGCAGGCCGAGCGCGCCGGCCAGCGTCACAATGGCATGGACGTTGTATTCCGCGACATTGTCTTCCGGGTAGCGAACCAGAGGCTCTAGCACGGCGAACGCGTTTTCGAAAAACGGGGCGCGCCGGTAGGCGGCGACTAGCGTCTTCAGCACCTTGGCGCGCCAATCCTCCTTGCAACAAAACACCATTTCATTGATCGCCCGCGTGCCGTGGTGGCTGCGATCTACCGGTGCGGTCAACCAACGCCCCTCGCCATTGATCAGCACCTTGACCCGGTTGGACCACGAGCCACCCGTTTTCGGATACTGCACGTCATCAAGCAGGATGAAGACATCTGCGCGATGGATCTTGTCGAAGTAGCCCAGCCAGGGGAAGAGATTGGGTTGGTGGATGGCGACGAGTTCAGTCATCCAACCCCCTGACCCGGGCCATGCAAACCACATCCAGCCAGTGCCCATCAATACAGGCGGCCTGCCGCAAAAGTCCTTCGCGAACAAATCCGTTCTTCTCGTATACGCGGATCGCTCGCTGATTGGTAGCAAATACGTGGAGGGCAATGCGGTGCAACCCCAGGCTCGAAAACCCATACGCAATCAATTGTCGCACCGCCTCGCTTCCCGATTCCCTGTTTTGGGATGTGGTGGAACCGATGCGGATTTGGAGTTCAGCCGAACGATGCACCGAATGGATGTTGAGAAGCTGACATGAGCCGATAGCCTTGCCACTCTCTGTGTCTTCGATCATGAAAAAAACAACATCCTTCCGAGATCGAATACGCGAGAACCAGGCATCGTGTTCAGGTCTGGAAACTTCCAGGAACGGAGCATTGAAAACTACGAGATCATGATCATTGATCCATCCAAACAAGAGATCGGAATCGGCATCGACAACCGGCCGCAGAAGCACAGCGGAGTTCATGCCGCCGTCCCGCCAGCACCGACTTCTGCCATCTCGGCCTTGAAGCGCCCCCACTTCTTCGCCAAAAACTTTGGAATCTCGTCGGCAAGCTCTTCCAGACGCTCGTTCAGCCCCCCCTCCGCAGTCTCGCAGGTCGGCAAGCCAATGGTGCCGAGATGAACAAGGCCGTCATAACCGATTGATTGCACCTTCCCCCAAGCCGCCAGCGCCGCGATGATCTCGCAGAGGAAGACGCATCCCTCCTCCAGTCGCTGCTTCTGCGCGGTACCGCGGCCATGAACTAACTGGTTACGCAAGCTGACCCACTCTTGGTAGGCATCGCCGCAGACACCCGAAGCGGCCTGCCACGACGACCCGAATACCCCGACAAATAGCCGCCAGCCGTCGATCGCAAGCGCCGGGCTATCGAAAAATGCATTTACCTCGCGGGCGGGCACCTGCCACTCCTTACGCAATACCGCCTTGCACAGGTTGTTGATCTGCCCCTCGTGCAAGCGCCACAACTCGACGAACAAGGCCGCCATCTCGCCGCTCATCCACAGGAAGTCCAGCAATGCGTAACGTTCAGGCAATACATCACGCAAAAACACCAAAGCGCAGGCGGGGCCCGAAAGATTCTCGCGACCGTACGCCAGAATCGTGGCGTCATTTTCAGCCATCACGGCCTTTGCCCGGCCGTAAATGCTGCGGAAAATACGTTGGCGCGGCGGCATAGGGGTCTCCTGCCACCACCCAGGATGCGTCAGCACCTGCAGGCATGGATCAGCTCCCTGGGCAAGCACATCGTGCAAACGGCGAAAACGCCAATAGCCGTTGGAGTCTGAACAGTACGGAACCTCGGTCCTGAATCGCCTCGAATAGCAGTTAACGAGCCCACCGTAAGACTCTGCTTCGCAACGCAAGTGCGAATCCAGCGGGTTGTGAAAGCTGAATGCCACCGGCCTTACGCCGAACACCCCCTCAAGCAATGCTGCTTCTTTGCGAACAACCGCCCCCAAACTTTCCTCATCAACTACGCCATGGAAAGCCGCATCGAAATGGAGCCCAATCTCATGCCCCAACCGAACAATCTCGCGGATGAGCAGAGACTGACTCCCCTCAAATATATTGTATAGCGAACTGTGTGGATTCAGGAAGAAAGTCGAACGAATACCGTGCGAGGCCTCAATACGCGCCAGCCGCAAAGAACGGTTCAACGAGATATCACAATCGTGACGCCATAAAACAAACCTTTCACCCCATGGTATCGCATCGTAAACAACAAAACGATAGCGCTGTTTTGCTAAACGCAATAATTCCGCGTAATGCGCCGTAGTGAAATCAGTAGATAATGTTGAAATCATTCTATGCCACCAGCCTTAGCCCTTGGCAATTGACCATGAACTAATTCCATCATTAACACACCCAGAATCATGTACCAGAACTGTCCTGAACCAACTGCAAGGAATGCCGGCCATTTTCAACTCTAAATGGAATATATCAACTGCCAAATCTTGCTCAGTTCAACGGCAAGACCCTAACCAGGGCAACCAAGGATTCTGTTGATAGTCGCCGGGACTCCTGAAGATATTGTGTAAGGAGGAATGGATTTAGTAACCACCGCGCCAGCACCTATCACAGACATCTTCCCGATCGTTACGCCAGGCAAAATAACAACACTCGCCCCGATCCAAACATCGTCATCTATACAAACCGGAGCTTCAACAATTAACCGATCCTTTATGCAAGGAAGATTCTGCAGTTTCGAATTGTTCGACCCAGACTGAGCAATGATGGTGACATTCGGAGAAACCGCAACCCGTTCACCGAACTTAACAAGCGGAAGATAACCGTCAGAAATTACCAGCCCAGAATTCAACACAGTACCGGCCCCAATCTCGACGCTTGTTAATTGAAAAAAAAGCTTTCGAGTCATGTTGTCGGGATGGTGAGATCCTAACCAGCGAAGTATTTTTTTGTCTAGACCAGCACATATCTCTTGGATCTCCCCTTGATCCAGAGATGCATACTCAAACATCAACCTTAGTATTTTGTCTTTATCTTCACTCATAAACACATATTCAATAAGGACGTGTCCCAAAACGTGTAACAGCACCGTTCGTCATTCCAACGGGAATCGGCAAGACGAAAGATTAAGCTCTGATCGTTGGCACAGGGCTCCGTAGAACGCGTTATTAATGCTCAGGCAATCATATTTGCACGGCACGTCGGAAAAATTGATAGCTGAAAAACTTATATTGCAAAATATTCAACAATAACTCATTCTGGCGCAAGCAGTCTGAAAGGAAAAGTAAAAAAATATGGGTAGCCGCCAATCAACTGAGACTTGCGGATTTCCGACAGATCAATATCGTCACCATACTTGGTTACGTAGTATCGATATGGGTGATCTTTCGTACCCCACCGTGACTTGAAGTGATATACGCCATCCTGACTCAGCCATGTCCCCCCCCAATTCCATGACTTTGCAGACCGTTCGATGACTGCGTCTTTCATGGCCAAGAAGATTAGCAAGCTCAATGGCTGGCCACTTCTGTAGTTTTCCGCTGTCGCAGGAGTGAAATACTCAACGAAATCTTTGAAATAGAAAACCAGCAGCGCCGCGGCCAGATGATCTCCCTTATACGCCAGATAGATGCGGAAGTCATATCCGTATTGGAATTCATCGACGATCGCATCAAAGACCTCTCGTGGCT
The DNA here is from genome assembly GCF_022012295.1 of Dechloromonas hankyongensis. Taxonomy (GTDB): domain Bacteria; phylum Pseudomonadota; class Gammaproteobacteria; order Burkholderiales; family Rhodocyclaceae; genus Azonexus; species Azonexus hankyongensis. The sequence continues at coordinate 946,841 of NZ_JAKLTN010000001.1, read as the reverse complement.
TCGCCACCCCCCCTATTGCGCGCATGTTTTGTTCATGCATCGCTTGCAGGTCATGAAACGCCTGTCGCGATCCAGTATGGCTAACCCTGAAACCTCCCTTGAGCCCTTTTCTCACCAAATTTCTTGTCTTTTGATGATAAAGCGCAAGGAGTTCAGCTCCCACATCTTCAGATTGTGCGGATGGCAATACTGTAATTTGCCCGATACGGTCATCAAAATAATCTGCCTGCAAGGTACTGTACGATTCTCGCTCGTCGTTCAGAGAAGGCTCAATCACGGTCGAAAGCACCGCACCAATCTCTACGCAATGCTCACGCAACGCTGACAGCAGCGCTATCTTGACCTCAAGCCCGTAGCCCTCCCTTACAACAACTCCCCCGTGGCTACCATAGAACGGTAGCGAATTGACGACCAGCCCTAACGGACCAGCTCGCGAGAAGGTCGGAAGAGCGGCGACAATTTCACCATCGCGATAGGCAAGAAAATAGTGATCTTTAGCCTCCGGAAGTACTCGCCGGAGGAAATTGCGATAACGAATGGAATGATTAAACATTGCACTCGGCGCAGCACTCAAGAGAGCTTCGTATTCACCCTCGGTTGCTTCATCAAGAATTTTTATCTCAAAGGCCATTCTTCAGCAAATCAAACGAACGTCGGATAGCGCCAACTTCCTGATCCGTCAGCGATGGGTAAAAGGGTAGCGAAACAGTTTTCCGGAACAATTCTGTAGCACAAGGGAAATCGTCGTCACTCAAGCCCACGATCCGATGCAGTAGCTCATCCACACCCTTTCGAATAGAAATACCAAAGCTGGAATATTGATTCTGCAACTCCCCAAAAGGCTGGTCGACAAAAACGGTGAATCGGAACATTCCTCCTGAAGCATTTATTTCCTCGGCTTGCAATCCAAATTCCTGCGCAGCACACAGGTACTGTGTGCGTATTAGATTCCTTCGGTTGAGAAACTCCGGATAGCGGGTAAGCTGAGATAATCCGAGGGCGGCCTGCAAATCGGAAAGTGGCATGAACAACCGCTGCCCTTGACCAGCAGCCCCCATAGCAAGCGCACGAGCGCGCGTCGCTAATTCAGGGTCTCGACAAACAAGCATTCCCCCTTCACCCGTCGTCAAGCATTTCGTTGCGTGAAAGGAGTAAACCCCAATGTCTCCCAGTGTGCCCGCCCCCCTCCCCCCCAAGTCCAAGCCGAACGCCTGGCATGCGTCCTCAATTACGGGAACACCAAACGACCTAAGACTGACAATATCGCAGGGCCGGCCGAAAATGTGTACGGCAATGATCGCCTTCGTGCGCCTGGTAATAGCGTTCGAGACTACCTTCTGGTTTAAGACACCCATCAAATCAACATCGCAAATCACGGGCTTGGCGCCAACCGAGATCACCGCATCGAGAACACTCCGGCAAACGTAGGTCGGCAATACAACCTCATCCCGAGCCCCCAGAGATAGCGCTGCAAGCGCGAGAACGATCGCTGAAGATCCGCTCGCCACTGCGATGGCATGCTCTACACGAACGTATTCCTTGACCGCATTTTCGAACGCCTTTGCCTTCTCCCCCTGGGCAATCATATTGCCCGCGAGCGTATCTAATACCGCCTGGCGATCCTGATCGCTAATCCAAGGCCTTGAATGCGGGATATGCAAGTTCGTCATCGCGGAAAGTGCTGACCAAGCCAAGCCTCGACGTTCAGTAGAGACCAGATGAGTAAGCGGCGATTTTGAACCCCCTCCAAGTGTTCTTCGATCAATAGAGAGAGCGCTCTGAAGTCGAGAAACTCGTAAATATGTGCCGCGGGGTCAAGCAGCAGCCTCCTAACGAAGTCAATGCTCTCCCCCTTGAACCAGCTTGCATCCGGCGCAGAAAACCCCTGCTTTTCCCTTTGAGCAACCTCTGTTGGAATGTAGTGCGCCATGGCGTCGCGCAGGAGCTGTTTGCCGTCACGTGTGCGCTCAAAGTAGATCGCGGACTTCCCGCCAGGCTCGTTTTCGTTGATACGGATCACTTGAGCCATGTTGTTGAGCTTGAGCGATACCGGGCAGCGCATCGCGAAATCGACGAGATCGTTGTCGAGAAACGGCACCCGGCTCTCGAGTCCGTGCGCCATGCTGAGTTTGTCGTCCACAACCAGCAGGCCATGGAGAAAGGTCTTGGCCTCGAAGTAGAGCGAGTGGTTGATGTAGTCCTCGGGGGTGTACAGCCGGTCCGAGTGGTGCTTAAAGACATCGCGGAAAATGTCGCGCGTCCAAACATCCTTGACCTCGCCCCACACCGGCGCAAACACCTGCCTGATCTGCGAGTTTGGCAGCAACCGTTGCCAGAACTGGTAGTAGTTGTCGATGTAGTGCTCGAAGTCGTCGTTGACGACGGCACGATAGTAGCGCCACGGGTAGCCGCCGAAGAGTTCGTCGCCGCCAGCCCCGGAAAGCACGACCTTGACGAATTTGGATGCCAGCTTGGCCGCGTAGTAATTGGGATAGCTCTGGCCGACGCGCGGCTCTTCGATATGCCAGGCCAGCTTCGGCAATACGCGCTCCATGTCTCCCGCTTTCAGGACCATCTCGTAGTGCTCGGTCTTGAAGCAGTAGGACATGTATTCGGCCTTGCTGCGCTCGTCGAAGCCCAGCTCCAGACCTGACGCAGAACTGAGGTCGAAACCGCAGGTAAAGGTTTTCATGTACGGGTTGGCGCGTGCAGCGATCGCGGTGATCGACCCGGAATCCATGCCGCCGCTGAGGTAGCTGCCCAGTTCCACGTCGGTCACCAGTTGCCGCATCACCGCCTGCTGGAACAGCCGGTCGAGTTCTTCGCGATAAGCCTCCCTGTCGATCTGTCCCGTGGGTTCGCGAAACTCGAAATCCCAGTATTCGGTGAGCTTGAGCCTTGGCGCACTGTCCGAAAAATTGAGAATGCCATAGTGACCGGCGGGGAAGATCTTCACATCCTGCAGCAGGGTCCGGTCCGTGAAGATATTCTGGAAAGTGAAGTATTCCAGCAGCGCGGGCTTGTCCAGCCGTCGTGGGAACCCCGGCTGGGCGAGTATGGCTTTCTGCTCGGAGCCGAAAGCGAGCGTGTTGCCTACCTGAGCGTAATAGACGGGCTTGATGCCGTAGCGATCCCTTGCCAACAGCAAGCAGCGCTCCTGCCGGTCCCACAGGGCGAAGGCAAACATGCCGTTGAAACGACCGATCGCCTTGTTGCCCCATTGGATCAGCGCATTAAGGAGTACCTCGGAATCCGATTGCGAACGGAAGCGTACGCCCGCGGCCTCCAACTCGGCCCGCAATTCCCGGTAGTTGTAGATCTCGCCGTTATAGGTGAGTACGAAGCGCTGGTCCGCCGAAACCATGGGCTGGGCGGCCGCCTGCGAAAGGTCGATCACCGCCAGTCGGCGGTGCCCGAGGCCGACATTGCCTTCGACCCATTGGCCCTCGCCATCCGGCCCGCGATGGGCGATGGCGTCAGTCATTGCCTTAAGAGTCGCCGGCGAAACGGGCTCCCCCTTGAGGTTGATCAGGCCGGCGATGCCGCACATGGCTCAACGAATCGAATGGAGGGCGGCGGCGACATATTCGAAATCGGCCCGTGCCATGCGGTTGTGCAGCGGGATCGCCATCGTGTGATCGTTGCAGTCACGCGCGCCGGGAAAATCGTCGGGCCGGAGGCCGAAGCGCTGTGCGTAGTAACCAAGCATGTGAACTGCATGGGTTCCGGGACGGGTGGAAATACCGAGCGCCTGCAGGCGCTCCATGATCTCGTTACGCGGCAGCGGGGCCTTTTCGGGGTTTACGTAGAGGACATAAGCCTGCCAGGCGTGTCGAGATTCGTCCTGGACCAACGGCGGAAGCAGCCAGTCGACATCAGCCAGAGACTGGGTATAGAACGCGGCCCACTCGGCACGCTCATCGATGAAGCGGTCCAGTTTGCCGAGCTGAACGAGGCCGACCGCTCCTTGCAGATCGGTCATGCGGTAGTTGAAGCCGAGCAGGTTGAACTCGGGCAGCAGGTACGGACGCGGCCCCTTGTGACGCTGCTCCTCGGAAATGCTGGCTCCATGGTTACGGAGCATGTCGGCGATATCTGCCAAACGATCATCATTGGTTGTGACCATCCCTCCCTCACCTGTCGTGATCGACTTGCGCGGGTGAAACGAAAAAGCAGCCGCGAGTCCGAGGGAGCCTGCTGAACGGCCTTTGTAGCTGGCGCCTGCAGCGCAGGCCGCATCTTCGATGATCGGGATATGCTGAGGCAGGGAGGCGCGAAGCGCGTCCATGTCTGCGCACAGTCCGAAAAGGTGAACTGCGATGACAGCTTTGGTACGAGGCGTAATACGACGGGCGACATCGGCAGGATCGATGTTGTTGGTCCGCCGGTCAACGTCCGCAAAAACAGGGGTCGCACCACAGTAGGCAACGACATTGGCCGTAGCTACCCAGGTAAAGGCCGGAACGATGACCTCGTCCCCCGGCCCGATGCCCATTGCCGCGAGAATGAGGTGTAACCCGGTGGTGCAACTCGTCGTAGCCAAGGCACGCCCGACCCCATGACGTTTCGCGAACTCCTTTTCAAAAGCAGCGACCTTCGGCCCCTGGGTAAGCCAACCGGAGGCAAGCGGTTCCCGAGTAGCCTGCCATTCGTCATCGCCGGTGCAGGGTAGCGAAATCGCGATCGAGCGCTTCTCCATCAGTAGCGCCCCTTGTTGACATCGCGCCAAGCAATCAATTTCTGTAAGCCCTCCCGCAAGCCGTACCTGTATGTGAACGCGAGATCGGATTCTGCCTTTTTAGGGCACCCGATTCGGTGCTGCACTAAGCGACGGGCGTCATCCGGGTGGTATGGCTTGTAGGTGACCTGCAGATCCGATCGCTTGAGTTCAAGGATGAGATCGCAGAGTTGCTTGATGCTGGTTTGCACACCGGAGCCGACGTTGTAAAACTCGTCATTCGCGTCCGATTGGAGAGCCAGCACGTTGCAGCGGGCGACATCCTCGACATCGATGAAGTCGTACGCCTGCGTGCCGTCACCGTTAATGACAGGGGCTTCGTTGGCATCGATCTTATTGAGCATGATCGGGATCACCCCGGTGTAAGCCGCTGTCTGGTCCTGGTGCGGCCCGTAAACATTCATGTAGCGCAGCCCCACGTAGGAAAGACCGTAGCGGTCGTGAAAGGCGCGGCACATCGCTTCTCCCGCGATCTTGGAAGCACCGTAGAAATTGCGATTCATAAAGGGATGGTCTTCTGTCATCGGCACCTCAACCGCGTCGCCATAAACTGAGGCTGATGAAGAGTAGACGAGGCGCTTAATCTTGTTCTTAACACACGCTTCAAGGACATTGAAGGTTCCTTCGATGTTCACGTGAAAAGCGGTGCGTGGGAAATCCTTGCAATGCAGCAACCACATAGCGGCCAGATGAATGACATAGTCGCAGCCGCGCATGGCATCGTCGAGGAGATCCGTTTCGCGGATATCGGCGCCGTTCTGATAAATGACGCAGCGCGGGTCGCCGAGATGCGGCGCCAGGTAGTCCCGCTTGCCGCGGGCAAAATTATCATAAACCAGCACTTGGCCGACATCGGCTTTCAGGAGTTCACCGACCACATGGCTGCCGATGAATCCGGCGCCACCGATCACTAGAACCTTTGTATTCGTCAGTGAATTCATTCTTAATTTTCCAGTTGTTGGAGCCCGAGACGGGCCGCTACTTCATCGGCAATCACCAGGCAGGAGGTCAGTCCGGGTGATTCGATGCCGAATAGGTTCACCAGACCAGGGAAACCATGGACCGATGCATCCTGAATAACGAAGTCCTCGGCAACATTTTCCCGGGAACCTAGTTTGGGGCGGATTCCGGCGTACGCGGGAACGAGACGTTCCTTGTTGCAGTTCGGCCAATAGCTGCGTATTGCAGTACAGAACTTCCTGCGGCGCTCAATATCGACAGAATAACTGATCGCATCCACCCATTCGACATCTGGACCGAACCGCGCCCGCCCCTGCAAATCCAGCGTCAGGTGAATGCCCAGCCCGCCGGGCTCCGGCATCGGGTATATGAGGCGGGAAAAAGGACTCCGGCCAGTCAGTACGAAGTAATTTCCCTTGGCGAAGTAGCACTCGGGGACATGATCTATCGGGAATCCCAAAAGATTGGCCGCAACAAGAGGCGCATCGAGGCCGGCGGCATTGACCAAGAATCGTGACGACACGCGGGTGGATTTTTCGTCATCCAGTTCCACTACCGTTCCCCGCGCTTCGAACCATCCCCGCTTGACCGCCGAGCAACGCGCGAGAATACCTCCGACCGATTCGTAATCCGCGAGAAGGGCATCCATCAATCCATGGCTGTCGAGGATGCCGGTATCGGGCGAACTCAAGGCGGCGACACAAGCAAGTTCCGGTTCCTGGCGGCGCGCTTCCTTGCCGGAAATCATCGCGACACGGCACCGGTTATCTCGAGCATGGCTGACAATGGCTTCCAGCTTACCCTCCTGCTCCCGCCGAGTTGCAACGACAAATTTACCCACACGGCGATGCGCTACGGATTTTCGCTCGCAGTAACGATAGATGCGTTCTGCACCACGCTGGCAGAGCCGCGATTTAAGCGATCCGGCGGGGTAGTACAGTCCCGCATGGATCACTTCGCTGCTTCGGGAACTGATCCCCCGTCCGATACCTTTTTCCCGTTCAAGCAGCACAGTGTGCAACCCGAGCCTTGCCAGGCGCCGGGCACAGGCCAAGCCGACCACACCTGCGCCGACGACGACGGCATCGAAACGTAGTTCTGTCATGGATCACGGCGCCGAGCGTATCGCTGCCTGGGCCATCATCTTGTCGTGCTTGGCGATGCTGCGCGCTATCAGTTCGTGGTTGACACGGGTCCATTCGACCGTGCGTCGCAGCCCCTCCCGAATGTCGATCTGCGCATTGAAGCCCAGCTCCCGCGAAGCCTTCTCAATCGACGCGAAGCGCTTACCAGATCGATCCCAGTCGCGGGCGGGCCGAAGATCGAGCGGCGTCTTGTTTCCCGTGTATTCATTGATGATGGTGGCCAGATCGAGGATGCTGGTTTCCCGACCGGTCGCCAGGTTATAGACCTCCCCGGCCGCCCCCTTTAGGGCGCACGCCATCAGTCCACGCGCCATGTCTTCGACGAAGATGAAGTCTCGACTGGCGTTTCCGCCATTATCCAGGGGAAGGGCTTCACCATTCAGCGACCGCCAGACAAACGTAGGAGTGACGTTGCGCCACACGGTGTGCACCGTACCGCGCCATTGACCTGCCCCCAATATCTCGCGAGGACCATACACATTGGAGAACCTCGCTTTCACAAACGGTAGGTGATGCTGCTGGAAGTAATAATTGCCATACAACTCCCCAATAATTTTGGAGATCGAATACGGACTATCGTGATACAGCGTTACCGGCTGCTCTTCGGTAGTTGCTGTTGGTGTGTCATAAGTTTTCTCGGCCACAGCGCAAGCAGCAGCTGCATACACCACCTTCTTAAGACCTTTGATCTCTTTGAGCCGATCAAATAGCTTGAGAGACGTCAGCGTGTTGTTGTCGTGGTCGGCAAGCGGATTGGCAATCGAAGACTGGTTGCCGTGGTAGCAAGCGAGATGAAACGCGAAGTCCAGGTCGTCAGGTAAATTCGCGAGAATTTTGTCATCGGTAATTGAGCCGAATACGAAACGTACCCGCGGTTCGGCGGGAATATTGGCAACATCGGAGGACAAGAGATTGTCCACCACAAGAATCTCACTAGGGCCTTGATCCAAAATCTGATGAACAAGGTTGCTACCAACAAACCCGGCTCCACCGACAACCAGTACTTTGGCACCAGAAAACGATAACTTTGACATAGCTGTTCCTTGATTACTGCGCCGATGGAGACTTCAGATGTGAAAACACATCGGTCACGCCATGTTTGTCATACCAGGCCAGTTGGCGACGAATGGTCTCGCTGAATCCGATGCTGGCTTTCCAGCCAAACGCTCGCGTGGTTTCAGAAGCATCCAACGAGACAACTGGAACATCATCTGCTGCAGGTGGAACCACGGGCACTTCTTTGACGCCCAGACCGAGATAGTCGGTAACAATGTCGAAAATCTCTTTGATGGAATGTGCCTCTCCGCTGGCGAGGTTAAAAACGCCTGCTGGTGCATCCACCTTGATTGCCATATCCATGAAGTCGAGGAAATCGGACATGTCCAAAAAATCGCGCGAGGTGTCAGAACAAAAGCAGTTTTGACCTGCTTTCAGGCGCTTGTAGAAGGTCGGGATGGGGCCGATGGCCAAGCGTGGTCCGGTAACGTTGGCGATACGTAGCGTCAGCGTAGGTACGCCTGACATCAGCATGAATTGCTCACCCGCTGTCTTGGTTATGCCATAACTGGTGAAAGGCGCAGTAGGGTGGCTGGCAAAAATGGGCAACTGTTGTGGTCGACCGTAGCACAGTGCTGTTTGAAAATTAATCAACCGTTTGACATTATTGGCCTTGGCTGCTCGGGCGACATGGGCACTGCCGATGACGTTGGTGCGCGAATCTTCAATCCAGTCATCAGGATCTTTGTAGGCGGCAGCAGCGTGAATGACCACGTCTGGTTTGAACTGGCTGAAGCATTGATTGACCAACGCCTCATCGGCAATGCTGCCTTCCTTGACCGTCAGTCCTTCAACCTCTGGCACGACTTCGCGTTTGCCAGTGGCGAAGTTGTCAATGACAAAAATCTGGTGACCCTGTGGCAGCCAGTACTCGATGAGGTTTGAGCCAAGGCAGCCAGCACCACCCGTAATCAAAATGCGCATCTATCTGCTCCCTTTTACTTACGTTCTTGGCGCAAGTGGGTGTATTCCCCCAGAGTGCCGTGCTGCTGGTAGTAGGCCATGGCAGCCGAAACAGTCTCCTGCAGGGGGGTAAATTCAATGTTCCCGAAGTCTTCAAAAGTACGGGATGGGTCAAGCAAAATGGAAAAGACGTCATCTGGTCCAAGCTCTTTGACCTCTGCCTTGGGCTTGCCAGGCACATCGAGCGCCTCGATGACTGCGTCGTAGAGCTCCTGAATAGCGACATCTTTTCCTGAGGAAAAGTGATATGCGCCATGGCCGACACCATCGCAGGCCTTCAGGACAACTTTGGCCAGATCCTTGACGTAAACAAAATCGCGCCGCGCTTTAGTGACGAAGCACTGTTTTCCGTCTTTCAGGCGCTGATAGAAAATTGGCAGAGGACCAGCAACATTGCGCGGGCCGACAACATTAGCTAGGCGGAAGGTAACAAAATCCACGCCGGAGAGCTCGAGGTAATACTCGTTGGTAGTTTTGGAGATGGCGTAACTGCTACTCCCCGGAAACCGCGGGTGATCCAGTCGGATGGGCTGTTGCATCGGCTTAAGACCGTAGCAAAGCGCGGTTTGGAAATAGACGAAACGCTTCACGCCAAATTTTTTAGCCCCGTCCACCATATTTGCACCGCCAACACAATTGGTCAGCGTGTCGTTGTACCAGTCATCGGGGTCTTTGTAGGAGGCGGCGGTGTGGACGATGACATCTGGCTTGAAGTCACCAATGAGCTTGTCCATCAGGGGTTTGTTGGCAATCGACTCAATCACCACGGTAAGGTTGGGGTGATCAGCCAAGTGCTCGCGCCGACCGGTTGCCAGGTTGTCAACTGCGACGACCTTGTCGCCACGCTCCAGCAACATTTCAACAACATGCGATCCGATTTGACCCAAACCACCAGTTACGAAGACTTTCATTGTGTTTTCCTTGACTAAATTAAAGTTGTTTCAGAGACAACAATCAGTTCAACAAAGCCAGAATGTCACCTGCCGCATTGCCTATTCCGTAGGGTTTTTCCCCTGCTTCGCTAGGCGGACTTTGAATTATCTCGTTCACCGCCGAGATAATTGAATCGGAGGAAGCCCCCACTAACTGATTCCACCCTAAACTGACTGTTTCAACCCACTCGGTTTCGTCGCGCATGGTGATGCAAGGCACTCCATAAAAAAATGCCTCTTTTTGAACACCACCCGAATCCGTCAAGATGAGGCGTGAAGCTTGTTCCAAGGCCACCATATCCAGGAAGGGCAGAGGTTCAGTAATGATTAGCTTGGCTAACAGATGGACTAGCCCGTAATCTGCGACAAGTTTGCGCGTGCGGGGATGCAGCGGCAGCACAACCGGCAACCTAGGCGATATTTCAGACAACGCAATAAGAATCGACATGAGCCGCCGTGGGTCATCGGTATTTTCTGCACGATGGCAGGTGGCCAGTGCGAAGCCTCCAGTTGTCACCCCCAAGTTTTGCAGTGCCTTGCTATTTTGTCTGGCGCGGTCACGATAAAAAAGGGCCACGTCGTACATGACATCGCCGACGTTATGTACGCCCTGGCAAACACCTTCTGATTTTAGGTTGTTGACAGCCGTTTCAGTGGGGCAAAATAGCAATGACGAAACACGGTCCGCAAGAATGCGGTTCACCTCTTCCGGCATGCGCATGTTGAAGGAGCGCAAGCCAGCCTCAACATGCGCAACCGGAATATGCAGTTTGGCGGCGGCCAGGGCGCCGGCCAAGGTCGAGTTGGTGTCACCGTAGATCAACAACCAATCTGGCTTTTCTTGCAGCAGGACATTCTCAACCCCCTCCAGCATGCGCCCCGTCATCGCACCATGCTGGCCACCAGAAATTTCAAGGTTGTATTTGGGATGCGGGATGTCCAGTTCCTCAAAGAAAACTTTGGACATGTTGTCGTCATAATGCTGCCCTGTGTGAACCAGCACCTCGTCAATCTGACCCACGTAATCATTGCGTATAACCCGCGAGACAGCGGCTGCCTTGATGAACTGCGGGCGGGCCCCAACTACTGTAACGATCTTCACGCCCCCCCCCCGATCACAGCTCTAACAATCGAGTCTTGAGCAAATGCTGTCAAATCAGCACTCATGGGCAAACTCATGACCTGACAGGCGAGTTTTTTGCTGATTGGGGTGCTATCCGGGCAGCACAGATGCCGATAGGCTGGCTGCTCATTGAGCGGAATCGGATAATGGACCGCAGTTGGAATCCCCGCGACTTTGAGTTGTTCCTGCAGCTGCTCGCGGTTTTCCACGAAGACCGTGTATTGGGCAAAGACGCTGGTACGGCCGGGTCGCTGGGTAACAACCGAAACCTTGCCTGCCAAGAGCTCGTTATATCGAGCCCCTATCTTGAGGCGCTGCTCGACCTCCCAATCAAAACGCTCGAACTTGGCCAGCAAGATCGCGCATTGCAGGGTATCCATACGGCCCCCGACACCGATGCGCGTATGTACATAGCGCCGTTCCTGCCCATGCACGCGTATTTCGCGCATAGCTTTGGCCAAGGCATCGTCGCTGGTAAAGATCGCGCCACCATCGCCATAGCAGCCGAGCGGTTTGCTCGGGAAGAAACTGGTGCAGCCGATGGTAGAAAGGTTACAGCTCTTCCGCCCGTTGTAGTCGGCACCGAAACTCTGCGCCGCATCTTCGATGACAGGGATGTTTCCGTGGCGCGCGGCGATGGCGTTGATTTCGTCCATGTCCGCAGCCTGACCGTAAAGACTGACTGGCATGATAGCCTTGGTCTTTGGTGTGATGGCTGCTTCGATCTTACTCACGTCGATATTACAGGTGTCAGGTTCGATATCGACAAAGACCGGCACAGCACCTAGCAGGACAATGACTTCGGCTGTAGCCACGAAGGTGAACGGGGTGGTGATAACCTCATCGCCCGCCTTGACACCAATAGCCATGAGCGCAATCAAGAGCGCTTCGGTACCCGATGCCACCGTGATGCAATGCTTGGCTTGCGTATAGGTCTCCAGCCGTTCTTCCAACTCTCGAACTTCCGGCCCCATGATGTACTGGCCATGTTCAAGCACCGTGTTAATGCGTGTCTGGATCTCGGGCTTCAGGGCTTGATACTGATGCTTAAGGTCAATAAATGGAATCATCATGGGGAAACTCGCGTAAGGCGCTGGCCTTCCAGAACATAGCATTGACCGGTATGTGCGCATTGGTGCTGCCCCTGCCCCTCAAGTGGCAAGGGAATTTGCTCTCCGAACTCACTCATCCAACCGATTTGTCTGGCCGGAACACCAACCATTAGTGCGTAAGGTTTAACATCTTTATTGATGACTGCACCCGCGCCAACGAAGGCGAATTCGCCGATCGTGGCGCCGCAAACGATAGTGCAGTTGGCGCCAAGGGTAGCGCCTTTTTTTACCAGTGTGTGGCGGTATTCACTTTTTCGTTCGATGAGCGATCGAGGATTGTAGACATTGGTAAACACCATGCTGGGGCCGCAAAAAACCCCCTCTTCGAGCGTAACGTTGTCGTACACACTGACGTTGTTTTGGATCTTGCAGTTGTCGCCAATGATGACTTTGTTGCCCACGAAGACGTTTTGGCCAAGCGAGACATTTTGGCCGACGCGGGCACCACTACATACATGAACCCAGTGCCAAACGCGACTGCCATCGCCAATTTGCGCACCATCGTCGACAATGGCAGAGGGGTGAATGGTGGCGTTCATTAATACTCCAAAGGCAGGGGAACTGTTCTACCGTCACGTGCTGATAAATAAGCTGCTATTAGCAACTCGAGCGACTTGAGCCCCTCACGGCCATCAGTTTCTGGTTCGGCCTCTCCACGCAAAACATCAACAACGTTTTTGTAGTAAAGAGGATGACCAAACCCATAAACTGAAGTGGTTTCGTAGTTGGCACTCTGGATTTGCTGGTCGTAATCCGTGGCTTCTTCAAACTGCCAGAGCTGAATGTCGTTAACTGCCACGCCACCTACGCGCACGGTGCCTTTTTCACCCAAGATGGTAATGCTGCCTTCCAAATTCTGTGGATAGGTAAGCATAGTTACGCTCATGGACCCTAGTGCACCATTGCGCCATTTGACATTGAGCACACCGGTGTCTTCAACTTCAATATCCCGCGTGGTGCTCATCATGGCTTGCACCCTTTCCACAGGGCCGATTAGCCAATCAAGCAGGTCGACGTAGTGGCTGGCTTGATTCATGAAAGCACCGCCGTCAAATTCCCAAGTTCCGCGCCAGCCGTTACCCTGATCGTAATAGGATTGGGGGCGGGTCCAGAACACATTGAGGTGGACCATATGGATTTTGCCAAAACGCTTTTCAGTCACCGCGCGCTTGAGGAGCTGCAGCGTGGTGTTACGGCGGTTTTGTTTGACGACAAAAAGGCGCACACCAGCCTCATCGCATGCTTTAACCATGCGAACACCGTCGTTCCATCTGGTGGCCATGGGCTTCTCGGTCATCACATGTATTTTGTATTTGGCAACCAGTACAGCCTGATCCGGGTGAATGCCACTTGGCGTGCACAGAGCAACGAGATCCGGTTTCTCGCTTACCAGCATTTCTTCCAAGTCCCGATAGGCTGGAACCTTATATTTCTTGGCGTGCTCCGCCAGAACCACTGGGTCGGTATCACAAATAGCGACAAGCTCGAAATCGTCTCTATGTTTTTCAATAGAGCCGAAGTGATTTTTTGAGATGCGGCCGCAGCCAACAATGGCAATTTTGATTTTGCGACCAGTAATAGAAGGATAGTGAAGCATGCCAATTTCTCGCATTTTTAAAAGGCGGAAAACGGTGAAGCCGGTATCGGCCACCGCATGACGATCAAACAAAACTTTGGGGTCGCCTAGCACCGGCTTATCACCACGGCAAAAGCACGCTGGCCAACTAGCTTCTCAGATCGAAACTCGTTACAACCGATCACAGCGATCAAGGCATCAACTGGATTTTCTTTGTCGATAGCTCCCACGCGGAAGCCGCATTCGTGGAATACCATCGGAATTAGCCCCAGGGGCATCAACCACCACTTTAGCCCCCCAATACTCGAGCTCCATAACGAGATCAGCAACTTTGCTGCCGCGGATGTCTGGGCATTTTTCTTTGAAAGTGACGCCCCCCCGCGTAGCGCCCAGAAAGCCATCTACCCCCAAGTTTGGGGGCAGGAGAGAAGGGCACCGCAGCCTCCCTATAAGACTGCCAACACCCTGCTTTAGCTTGAAACTTATCCAAACAGTATAACCGGCCACAGTGACTATTGACAATGCCTACACGAGCCGGCAAAAGCACAAATGACAAAAGTGCTTCACGCCAAGGGGCCGATCGGCTAGATAGAGGACTATTCCCTAACCATTTTCGACAAGGGCTTTGTTTCTGCGGAAATTTTGCTGGGCTGGAGCGCGATGAGAACCGAAGGAAATTAGCTGATCCCAGCCAAGTCCAACACGAAACACGAAATCCTGTCAGGGATACCCTTCCGCCCGACAGAGCTTCTGTTGCGGGATGCCTCAACCTTAGAGCCGCTATTCCCGCCCCCGCCCCGCCCCCCCCAGCACTGAAGAGTCTGAGGCGCACACAGGAAACCATTCGGCCCAAGCGTGACAAGTGGCGAGCGCGGTAGTCTGGATTTAGGCAATTGCGTGTGTGATTGCCTGTGCGTGATCACACTTTGATCACATTGGACGTGATCAGCAACAGAGAACCCGAGCAGAGCAGGAAGCAACCCGGAACTCCGCCAAAGAAAAAAGCCCTGATTTCTCAGAGCTTTATTCAAGTATCGGTTGGTGGAGAGGAGGAGGATCGAACTCCCGACCTCCGCATTGCGAACGCGGCGCTCTCCCAGCTGAGCTACCCCCCCAACGCCCTGCGATTCTAGCGCACTCCATTTCGCTTATCAAAGTGCCAAATGGCGCCGGAACCAAGCCGCTCATCCCGGCGTCTGATTTGCTAAGGAAGGATAGGAGCGATCACCATGGCAACGACTTGCAATCTGGCCGAGCGGCAATGCCAGCCGTGCGAAGGCGGCGTGGCGCCGCTCGACGTGGCGGCGGCGGCCGAAATGCTGCAATCCCTGCCGGGCTGGGCTCTCGACGAGCAACGCCTGGAGAAGAGCTTCGTATTTCGCAACCACTACGAGGCAATGGCCTTCGTCAATGCCGTCGCCTGGGTGTCGCATCGCGAAAACCATCATCCGGAACTGACGGTCGGCTACAAGGACGTCCGCATCCGCTACTGGACGCATGCCATCGGCGGCCTGTCGGAAAACGATTTCATCTGCGCCGCCAAAGTCGACAAGCTGTTCGACCAGTAAACCGCGGGCATCAGCCCTGACCGGCTCCCGCCACCGCCCGGCGCAGGCGGTCAGCGACAGCGGTCCATGCGGCGTCCTGCGGCAGGGTTTCGACGACAATCAGATCGACGCCGGCATGGTCCATGTCGCGCAAGGCAGCGTACAGGTCGTGGGCATAGCCGACCGGGTCGGCCGGCATCAGGCGCCAGGCGTGCGGCATGCCGGCCTGCGGCGGCTGGTTGGCGCTAATCACCGCGCACTTGCCGCCGCGATGGCGCTGAGCGTTGATGAAATCGAGCAGGCGTTCGCCGGCCACCATGCGCAACGGGGTGACCGGTGCGTAATGGGCTTCCAGCGAACCGGAAACGCGCGGCGCGCCAGCGGCCGTTTCGACAGCCGGCTGGCGACCGAGCACCGCTTCGAGATGGACCGGCGAGATATGGCCGGGGCGCAGGATGACCGGCTCGCCGCGCGAGCAGTCGATGATGGTCGATTCGATGCCGACCTTGCATGCCCCGCCATCGAGGATCAGCGGCACCCGGTCGCCGAGTTCTTCACCGACATGCTCGGCAGTGGTCGGGCTGATGCGTCCGAAGCGGTTAGCCGATGGCGCGGCGATCCCGGCATGCTCGCCTTTGGCGGCGGCGAAACGACGGAGCAGTTCGAGCGCTACCGGATGGCCGGGGACGCGCAGGCCGACGGTATCCTGGCCGCCGGTCACGGCAGCGGGCACCCAGGCCTGCTTTTTCAGGATCAAGGTCAGCGGGCCGGGCCAGAAGGTTTCCATCAGTTCCCAGGCGACCGCCGGCACCTGCTCGGCCCAATGGTCAACGGCGTCGTGGCCGGCCAGATGGACGATCAGCGGGTGGTCGGCCGGCCGGCCCTTGGCGGCGAAAATCTTGGCTACCGCGTCGGGGTTGGCGGCATCCGCCCCCAGGCCATAGACCGTCTCGGTCGGGATGGCGACCAGCTCGCCGGCGACCAGCAGGTCGACGGCACGCCGGTAGTCGTTGTCCGACGGGGTCATCAGTCCTTGATGCCGATGGCGGTGCGGGCGGCCAGCGCAGTCTTCTGCACCTGCTCGGCGTTGTCGCCGATGACCGTGAAGTGGCCCATCTTGCGCCCCGGACGGGCGTGGTGCTTGCCGTAGAGGTGCAGCTTCAGGTTGGGGATGGCGTACAACTTGGCCCAGTCCGGTTCGCGGTAGGTGTCACCGTCGTACCACAGGTCGCCAAGCAGATTGACCATCACCGACGCCGAGTGGGCACGCGCTTCGCCCAGCGGCAGGCCGCACAGGGCGCGCACCTGCTGCTCGAACTGGCTAGTAACGCAGGCGTCGATAGTAGCGTGGCCGCTGTTGTGCGGACGCGGCGCCATTTCGTTGACGATCAACTGGCCACGGCTGACGAAGAATTCCACGGCCATGGTGCCGATGTAGCCCAGCTTTTCGGCGATGCGGGCGGCAACATCCTCGGCGTCGCTCTTGACGCAACCGGTGGTGCGCGCCGGCGCGATGGAGACATCGAGGATGCCCTTGGTGTGCTGGTTCTCGCCAGTCGGGAAGCAGGAAACCTTACCGTTTTCATCACGCGCCAGGACGACCGACACTTCGTAATCGAGGGTCAGGCGCTGCTCCAGCACGCAATGCTCGCCCTTGAAATGGCCGAAGGCGATCAGCGCTTCGTCGCGGTTATTCACCGTCGCCTGCCCCTTGCCGTCGTAGCCGAAGCGGGCGACCTTCAGGATAGCCGGGAACAGGGAAGCATCAGCATTGCGGATGTCGTCTTCGCAATCGATCGCCGCGAAGGGACCATGCGGGAAGCCGTTGTCGCGCAGGAAGGACTTTTCGGCGATACGGTTCTGGCAGACGGCGACAGCCGCAGCGTGCGGACGCACCGGGACGAACTTGGCGAGGTAGTCCAGCGTATCGGCCGGGACGTTCTCGAACTCGGTGGTGATCGCCGCGCAGCCGTTGGCGAATTCATCGAGCGCTGCATAGTCGTTGTAATCGACGCAGAAATGGCGTTCGGCGATCTGGCCGGCCGGGCTGTTATTGTCCGGATCGAGGACCCAGACCTGGTAGCCCATTTCGTGGGCGGCGGAAACGAAGAAGCGGCCGAGCTGGCCGCCACCGAGCATGCCCAGCGTGGCGGGCGGAAGAATCATCGCGCTCATACCTCGGGCAGCTTCATGGCGAGAACCTTGTCGGTCTGCGCCTGGCGGAAAGCCTGCAGTTTGTCGTTCAGCGACGGATTATCGTTGGCCAGCATGGCGACGGCAAACAATGCGGCATTGGCGGCGCCGGCCTCGCCGATGGCGAAGGTAGCGACCGGGATACCCTTCGGCATCTGCACGATGGAATGCAGCGAATCGACGCCGGACAGCGCCTTGGACTGGACCGGCACGCCGAGCACCGGCACTGTGGTCTTGGCGGCCAGCATGCCCGGCAGGTGGGCGGCGCCGCCGGCCCCGGCGATGATCGCCTTGAGGCCGCGCTCGCCAGCCATGGCGGCGTAGTCGAACAGTAGGTCCGGCGTGCGGTGGGCGGAAACGACGCGGGCCTCGAAGGAGACGCCGAATTCCTTGAGGATGACGGCGGCGGCCTGCATGGTCGGCCAGTCGGAATCGGAGCCCATGACGACCCCGACGAGCGGTTGGTGAGCGGCGTTCATTTAGCGGATCCCTGCCTTGCGTTCGGCGGCCTCGATGGTGTTGGCCAGCAGCATGGTGATGGTCATCGGACCAACGCCGCCCGGCACCGGCGTGATCTGGCCGGCGACTTCGAGGCAGTCGGCGTAATCGACGTCGCCGCACAGCTTGCCGTCCGGCAGGCGGTTGATGCCGACGTCGATGACCACGGCGCCCAGCCGGATCATGTCGCCCTTGACGAACTTGGGCTTGCCGACGGCGGCGACGACAATGTCGGCGCGCTTGGTGTGGAAGTTCAGGTCTTTCGTCTTCGAATGGCAGACGGTGACCGTGGCGCCGGCATTGATCAGCAGCATGGCCATCGGCTTGCCGACGATGTTGGAGCGGCCGATAACAACGGCTTCCTTGCCGGTCAGATCGACATTGCCCTTCTCGAACATCTTCATGACGCCGTACGGGGTGCACGGGATGAAGCGGGGGGCACCTTGCGACAGGGCGCCGACGTTTTCGGCGTGGAAGCCGTCGACGTCTTTCTCGACCGAAATGGCTTCGAGCACCTTCTCTTCGTCGAAATGCTTGGGCAGTGGCAGTTGAACCAGGATGCCGTGGATGGCCGGATCGGCGTTCAGTTCGGCGATCTTGTCGAGCACCACCTGTTGGTCGACCTCGCGGTCATAGACGATCTTTTCGGAATGCATGCCGATGGCCAGGCAGCCATTGACCTTGTTCTTCACGTAAACCTGGGAGGCCGGGTCCTCGCCGACCAGAATGACCACTAGGCCGGGCTTGTGGCCCTTGGCCGTCAGGGTTTCCACGCGGGCCTTGAAGCTCTGGCGCAGCTCGTCTGCCAGCGCCTTGCCATCGATAATTTGTGCCGTCATCGTCGCATCCAACAAAAAGAAAACGGGAAAGGCGACTGCCTTTCCCTTTGATTTGGCGCGAATTTTACCAGAATCAGGCGGCGGCTGCTTCCACTGCTCCAACGGCCGCCCGGCCGGCCGCGAAAGCGCGGCGGTTCAACTCGACCATGCGTTCGCCTTTTTTCTCGAAACGCTTGAGCACACAGGCCAGCAGGTCATCGGCCGCGAACGGCAGGTGATCGGCAATGGCGCCGAGCATCACGGTATTGCCCAGACGGATGTCGCCCAGATCCAGCGCGATGGTGGTGGCGTCGAAAGCGACCACATTGGTGCCGGCTGCCTTCATGTCACCGACCGGATCGGCCGGATAGTCAAACAGGCCGAGTTCGACGATGGGCGGCACGAAGCGCGAGTTGTTGACCAGCGCAATGGCGCCCGGGCGCAGCATGTGCTGCCAGCGCAGCCCCTCGGCTGCCTCGAAGGCGAGCAGGACATCGGCCGTTCCCGGCACGATCTGCGGCGACAGGACCCTGTCGCCGAAGCGCAGGTGCGATGAAACGACACCGCCGCGCTGCGCCATGCCGGCGACTTCGGTTTTCTTGGCATCGTGGCCGAGCGCGATAGCGGCTTCGGCCAGGATTTCGGTGGCGGTCATGACGCCCTGGCCGCCGATGCCGACGACGAGAATATTGCTCACGTTACTCATGCCGAACAGCCTCCCTTGACCAGTTTGATCGGCGATACCGGCGCGTAATGCTGGATGGCGTCCGGCGCGCAGGGCTGGACGCACAGGCCGCAGCCGGTACACACCGACGACTCGATGCGCACGAAGGACAGATCGACCTCGCGCCCGGAAGCCTTCACTTCCTTGCCGCGCCGGGTGACGTGGATGGCCGGGCAGCCGACATCCAGGCAGTTGCCGCAGCCGGTGCACTTGTCGTCCAGCACCTCGTACGGCTTCATCTTGTGGTAATCCTTGATCAGCACGCAGGGCTGGTCGGTGACGATGACCGACACGTCGGGCACCTTGACCTCGTCGCGGATGGTCTTGAACAGGGTCGGCAGTTCATACGGATTGACCTTGTGCACCCGTTCTTCCTTGACGCCCAACGCCTTGACCAGCTTGACGAAATCGATGCGCGGCGCTTCCTCGCCGTGGATGTCGCGGCCGTTGCCCGGGTTGTCCTGGCCGCCGGTCATGCCGACGGCGCGGTTGTCGAGCAGCATGACCGTGACGTTGGCCTTGTTGTAGACCATGTCGAGCAGGCCCTGCATACCCATGTGCAGGAAGGTCGAATCGCCGATCACGGCAACGATGCGCTTGTCCTTGTCGGACTCGCCGCGCCCCTTGTCCATGCCCAGCGCGACGCCCATCGAGGCGCCCATCGACACGCAGGTATCCATCGCCTGCCACGGGTGGCCGGCGCCCAGCGTGTAGCAACCGATGTCGCCGGAGATGTTGAGGTTGCGCACCTGCGACAGCGTGTAATAGACGCCGAGGTGCGGGCAGGCCACGCACATGGTCGGCGGCCGCGGGAAAACCTGGGCCGGCTTGACGCGCAGCGGCACTTCCTCGACCGGCTCGCCGAGCAGGCGGGCGATGGCCGGCTTGATGACCGGCGGCGCCAGTTCGCCCTGCAGCGGCAGGATTTCCTTGCCAATGACCTTGATGCCCTGCGCCTTCAGCTCGGTTTCGATCAGCGGCTCGACTTCCTCGACGATGACGACCTGATCGACCTGCGCCGCCAGTTCGCGACATTTCTCGAAGGGCACCGGCCACGAGAAGCCAAGCTTGAGCACCGGCGCCTCGGGGAAGGTTTCGCGGACATGCATGTAGGCCGGACCGGAGGTGATGAAGCCGACCCGCTTGTCGCTGCCCGTCTTGATGACGTTGAGCGGCGACTGTTCGGCTTCGGCACGCAGCGTGTTGTCGCGCTGGAACATCAGCGGGATGCGCTTGCCGGCATTGCCCGGCACCATCACGAAGCGCGACGGGTCCTTCTTGAAACCGGCGCCGACGCGATCCTGGCGCTCGCCGACAGTGACCAGCGCCTTGACGTGGTTGATGCGCGTGGTCATGCGCAGGATGACCGGCACCTGGTGCTTTTCCGACAGCTCGTAGGCGGCCAGCGTCATGGCGTAGGCTTCCTGCGAATCTGCCGGCTCGAACACAGGGACGTGGGCGAAGCGCCCCCAGTAGCGGGAATCCTGCTCGTTCTGCGAGGAAGACAGGCCGACGTCGTCGGCAATGGCGATAACCAGGCCGCCAACCACGCCGGTCAGGGTCAGCGTCATCAACGCGTCGGAGGCGACGTTCATGCCGACGTGCTTCATGCAGCAGAAGGCGCGGGAGCCGGCATAGGCGGCGCCGATGGCGACTTCCAGCGACACTTTCTCGTTCACCGACCACTCGGCGTAGAGGTCCGGATAGGTCGAGATCACTTCCAGCATTTCGGTGGACGGCGTGCCGGGGTAGGCGGCAGCGACCTTGACGCCGGCCTCCCAGACGGCGCGGGCAACCGCTTCATTACCGGACATCAGGATCCGGCTCGCGGCCGGTGCGGGCAGAACTGCCGCCATAAGGACTCCTCGAAAAGCTCAGTGCGAAACCCATGATTATAGGAAGGTGATTTCCAGACCATTTGATACAAAGCAAGTCATCCAATCTTTTTATTTTGTGTCACAAGAATGCGGTCGGTTGATGGACATCAATGCCGGGATGCCCCCGGCGCGGAGAATGAGTCGCATCGCTATTCCTGTTTTGCCATGACCGCCGCCACCCTCGATCACCTCGCACCGCCGGAAGACCCCACCCGGCGCATTCCCGGCAACAAGGGAATCTGGGTCGGCATCACCTGCGAATTCGTCGAGTTCGTCGTGCTGTTCGCGGTCTATTTCATCGCCCGCTCGCACTTTCCCGAGGCCTTCCACGAAGGCGCGCAGCGCCTGAACATCGTTGCCGGCACCAGCATCACGCTGCTCATGGTGACCAGCAGCTATTGCATCGCCTGCTCGGTGAACGCCATCCGCCTCGGCCGCCAGCGCAGCGCCGTGCTCTGGCTGGTGGCAGGGCTGGTCATCGCCCTCGGCTACCCGGTCGCCAAGGTGCTCGAGATCGACTGGAACCTGGCGCATGGCATCAACGGCGAATCGGGCATTTTCTTCACCGTCTACTATTACCTGACCTTCAACCACCTGGTGCATGCCACCTGGGGCATCCTCGGCATCCTGTGGGTGCTCGCCCGCCTGCTGTTCGGCGGCTACACGGCTGACGATTACGCCGGTCTGGAAGCGCTGGCCAGCTACTGGCACGCCACCGACATCATCTGGCTGGTCATCTTCCCCTTCTTCTACGTCCTCGCCTGAACATGCCGACCAAGGACCATTTCGCCCTGATCACCACCGCCTGGCTGGCCTTGGTCGCGCTGACCCTGGCCAGCCTCGGCCTCGGTGAATGGTTCCGCGACGTCTCCTGGCTGCCGCTCGTCGTCGCCGCCATCATGTGGATCAAGGGCGCCGTCATTGCCCGCTGCTTCATCGAAGCGCACGTCGCCCATCCCTTCATCGCCCGCGTGCTCAAGGTCTTCATCGCCGTATCCCCGATCGCCCTGATCATCACTGCCTTCTTCGGCAGCACCGTGGCCCGCTGGGCCAGCGTCTAGTCCTCTTTCCCCTCTCAAAAACCGGACGAAATGCTCCCGCCGGGCATTTCGCACTACGTGTTTTCCCTAACCCAAAACAGCTAAAAAACCCGCTCGTCTTTATTGCACGATGCGAATTTTGTTTTTACAATGCGAAACACGCATTAGGGAAAGTACGGACTCGCGAACCGGTCCGCAAGGAGTAAAGTTGTTTTGCTCAACAGGCAAAACAAACAGAGTGAAACACCAACCGTGGAGACAAATCATGGCCAATCAGCCGAATGCATTGCCTGACCCTGCTGACGTAGATCCGCAGGAGACAAAAGAATGGATGGACGCCCTGGAAGGCGTCATTAACGTCGAAGGCCCGACCCGTGCTCATTACCTGATTGAGAAAGTCATCGGTCAGGCCCGCCTGAATGGCGTGGACATCCCCTACTCGGCCAATACCGAGTACATCAACACCATTCCTGCCGAGCAACAGCCCAAGTACCCGGGCAATGCCGACATGGAAATCAAGATTCACTCCTATATCCGCTGGAACGCGATGGCCATGGTCGTCCGCGCCAACAAGGACACCAACGTCGGCGGCCATATCGCCTCCTTCGCCTCCGCCGCCGCCCTGTACGACGTCGGCTTTTCGCATTTCTGGAAGAGCGTCGACCATGAAACCGGCGGCGACCTGATCTTCTTCCAGGGCCACTCGGTCCCCGGTGTCTATTCCCGCGCCTTCATGCTCGGCCGCCTGTCCGAAGAGCAGATGGACAACTTCCGCCAGGAAACCGACGGCAAGGGCATCTCGTCCTACCCGCACCCCTGGCTGATGCCGGACTTCTGGCAGTTCCCGACCGTTTCCATGGGCCTCGGCCCGATCCAGGCCATCTACCAGGCCCGCTTCATGAAATACCTGGCCTCGCGCGGCCTGATCGACGCCGCCAAGGCGGAAAAGCGCAAGGTCTGGGCTTTCCTCGGCGACGGCGAAACCGACGAAGTCGAATCGCTCGGCGCCATCGGCATGGCTGGCCGTGAAAAGCTGGACAACCTGGTCTTCGTCATCAACTGCAACCTGCAGCGTCTGGACGGCCCGGTGCGCGGCAACGGCAAGATCATCCAGGAACTGGAAGCCGAATTCCGCGGCGCCGGCTGGAACGTCGTCAAGCTGATCTGGGGCACCCACTGGGATACGCTGCTCCAGCGCGACAAGAAGGGCATCCTGAAGCAGCGCATGATGAACTGCGTGGACGGCGAATATCAGACCTTCAAGGCCAAGAACGGCGCCTACGTCCGCGAGCACTTCTTCAATACGCCGGAACTGAAGGAACTGGTCGCCGACTGGACCGACGACGAAATCTGGCAACTGAACCGCGGTGGCCACGACCTCTTCAAGATCTTCGCCGCCTACAACGCCGCCGTCACCCACAAGGGCGCCCCGACCCTGATCCTGGCCAAGACCATCAAGGGCTTCGGCATGGGCCAGGCCGGCGAGGCGATGAACATTTCCCACCAGCAGAAGAAGATGGACAAGGAGCAGATCGCCCGCTTCCGCGACCGCTTCAGCCTGCCGGTACCGGACGACAAGCTGGAAGAACTGCCCTACCTGAAGTTCGCCGAAGATTCGCCGGAATACCAGTACATGCGCCAGCGCCGCATGGACCTCGGCGGCTTCCTGCCGTCGCGCCGCCGCAAGGCCGACCCGCTGCCGGTGCCGGCGCTCGAAACCTACGCCGCCCTGCTCAAGGCTTCCGGCGAAGGCCGCGAACTGTCCACCACCATGGCCATCGTCCGCATCATGAACATGCTGTTGAAGGACAAGCAGATCGGCAAGAACATCGTCCCCATCGTGCCGGACGAGTCGCGCACCTTCGGCATGGAAGGCATGTTCCGCTCGGTCGGCATCTGGAACCAGGAAGGCCAGAACTACGTTCCGGAAGACCATGACCAGCTGATGTTCTACAAGGAATCGAAGACCGGCCAGGTCCTCCAGGAAGGCATCAACGAAGCCGGCGCCATGAGCGACTGGATCGCCGCCGCCACCGCCTACTCGGTGCATGGCGTGCAGACCGTGCCGTTCTACATCTGCTACTCGATGTTCGGTCTGCAGCGTACCCTTGACCTCGTTTGGGCAGCCGGCGACCAGCGCGCCCGCGGCTTCCTGGTCGGCGGCACGGCCGGCCGCACCACGCTGAACGGCGAAGGCCTGCAGCACGAAGATGGCCACAGCCTGGTCCTGTCGCAACTGGTGCCGAACTGCGTTTCCTACGACCCGACCTTCCAGTACGAAGTCGCGGTCATCGTTCAGGACGGCATGCGCCGCATGAACGCCGAGCAGGAAGACGTCTTCTACTACATCACCGTGATGAACGAGAACTACGAGCACCCGGAAATGCCGGCTGGTGCCGAGGCCGACATCATCAAGGGCATGTACCAGTTCAAGAAGGGCAGCGAAGGCAAGTTGCGTGTCCAGCTGCTCGGTTCGGGCACCATCTTCCGCGAAGTCATCGCCGCTGCCGACCTGCTCAAGGCCGACTGGGGCGTCGAAGCCGACATCTGGGGCTGCCCGTCCTTCAACGAACTGGCCCGCGACGGCCAGGACACCGCCCGCTGGAACCTGCTGCACCCGCTCGAAGCGCCGAAGCTGTCGCATGTCGAGCAAAAGCTGGCCGGCGCAGAAGGCCCGGTGGTTGCCGCGACCGACTACATCAAGCTGTTCTCCGAGCAGATCCGTCCGTTCGTCAAGAACACCTATGTCACGCTGGGCACCGACGGCTTCGGTCGTTCCGACACCCGCGAGAAGCTGCGTCACCACTTCGAGGTCGATCGCCACTGGGTCACGCTGGCTGCACTGAAGGCGCTGGCTGACGAAGGCAAGATCGAGCGCGAGAAGGTTGCCGCCGCCCTGGTCAAGTACAACCTGGATCCGGCCAAGCCGAATCCGATGTCGGTTTAAGGGAGGAGACGAACATGAGCCAAATCATCGAAGTCAAAGTCCCGGATATCGGCGATTTCTCCGACGTGCCGGTCATCGACCTGTTCGTCAAGGTCGGCGACAGCATCAAGATCGACGATGCCATCGCCACCCTGGAATCCGACAAGGCAACCATGGACGTGCCGAGCACCGTTGAAGGCGTGGTCAAGGAAGTCCTCGTCCAGCTCGGCTCCAAGGTCAGCGAAGGTGCCGTCCTGATCAAGGTCGAGAGCGGCGCGGCTGCAGCCGCCCCGGCCCCGCAAGCCGCCGCTCCCGCTGCTGCACCGGCTCCGGCCGCTGCGCCGGCACCCGCTGCTGCCGCCCCCGCCGCCGGTGGTGGCGTGGTCGAGGTCAAGGTGCCGGATATCGGCGACTTCTCCGACGTGCCGGTCATCGACCTGTTCGTCAAGGTCGGCGACAGCATCAAGGTAGACGACGCCATTGCCACCCTGGAATCCGACAAGGCCACCATGGACGTGCCGAGCACCGTTGCCGGTACCGTCAAGGAAGTGCTGGTCCAGCTCGGCTCCAAGGTCAGCGAAGGCGTGGTGCTGATCAAGGTCGAAAGCGGCGCTGCCGCCCCGGCCGCTGCCTCCGCCCCTACCCCGCAAGCCGCTGCCCCGGCTCCGGCCGCTGCCGCACCGGTTGCCGCTGCTGCTCCGGCTGCCGCGCCCGCCGCTGCTGCAGCTCTGGCCCCGGCTCTGCCGATCGGTGCCAAGCTCCATGCCTCGCCGTCGGTCCGCGCCTATGCCCGCGAACTCGGCATCGATCTCTCCAAGGTCGCCGCCACCGGTCCGAAGGGCCGCATCGTCAAGGAAGACCTGACCAAGTACGTCAAGGGCGTGCTGTCCGGCGCCATTTCGGGCCCGGTCGCCTCGGCTGGCGGCGGCATCACCGGCGGCGGCGTGCTCGATCTGCTGCCCTGGCCGAAGGTCGATTTCAGCAAGTTCGGTGAAATCGAAGTCAAGCCGTTGTCGCGTATCAAGAAGATTTCCGGCCAGAATCTGTCGCGCAACTGGGTGATGATCCCCGCCGTGACCTATCACGAAGATGCCGACATCACCGATCTGGAAGCCTTCCGCGTCCAGCTCAACAAGGAAAACGAGAAGGGTGGCGGCGCCAAGCTGACCATGCTGGCTTTCCTAGTCAAGGCTTGCGTCAAGGCCCTGCAAAAGTTCCCCGAGTTCAACGCTTCGCTCGACGGCGACAACCTGGTGCTGAAGAAGTACTTCAACATCGGTTTCGCGGCCGACACCCCGAATGGTCTGGTCGTTCCGGTGATCAAGAACGCCGACAAGAAGTCGGTCTTCGAAATCGCCCAGGAATCCGGCGATCTGGCCAAGCTGGCGCGTGACGGCAAGCTGAAGCCGGCCGACATGTCCGGCGCCTGCTTCACCATTTCCTCGCTCGGCGGCATCGGCGGCACCTACTTCGCGCCCATCGTCAATGCGCCGGAAGTGGCCATCCTCGGTGTCAACAAGTCGACGATGAAGCCGGTGTGGGACGGCAAGCAGTTCGTGCCGCGCCTGACCCTGCCGATGTCGCTGACCGCCGACCACCGCGTCATCGACGGCGCGCTGGCCACCCGCTTCAACGTCTATGTCGCCCAGCTGCTGGCCGACTTCCGCCGCGTCGCGCTGTAAGGGGAGATGACCATGAGTCTCGTTGAAGTCAAAGTCCCGGATATCGGCGATTTTTCCGACGTGCCGGTCATCGACCTGTTCGTCAAGGTCGGCGATAGCATCAAGATCGATGACGCGATCGCCACGCTGGAATCGGACAAGGCCACCATGGACGTGCCCTGCACGGTCGAAGGCACGGTCAAGGAAGTGCTGGTCCAGCTCGGCTCCCGCGTCAGCGAAGGCGCCGTGCTGATCAAGGTGGAAGCCGGCGCGGCAGCCGCCGCCTCGGCTCCCGCTGCGTCCCCCGCTCCCGCCGCCGCTCCGGCGGCTGCCCCGGTTGCTGCGCCGACCGCGGCCAGCCACGGCGGCACGGCCGATCTCGAGTGCGAAATGCTCGTCCTCGGCGCCGGCCCCGGCGGCTATTCGGCCGCCTTCCGCTCGGCCGACCTCGGCATGAAGACCATCATCGTCGAGCGTTACGCAACGCTGGGCGGCGTCTGTCTGAACGTCGGCTGCATCCCGTCCAAGGCCCTGCTGCATGTTGCCGCGGTCATGGAAGAAGCCCAGCACGCGGCCGATCTCGGCGTCACTTTTGCCGCCCCGACGGTCGATATCGACAAGCTGCGCGCCCATAAGGACAAGGTTGTCGGCAAGCTGACCGGCGGTCTGGCCGGCATGGCCAAGGGCCGCAAGGTCGACATCGTGCGCGGCTACGGCTCCTTCCTCGATCCGAATCACATCGAGGTCGAAGTCACCGACGGCACGTCGCAGGACAAGACCGGCGTCAAGAAGATCATCAAGTTCCAGAAGTGCATCATCGCCGCCGGTTCGGCCGCCGTGCATCTGCCCTTCATCCCGCGCGACCCGCGCATCGTCGATTCGACCGGTGCGCTTGAACTGCGCTTCGTGCCGGAGAAGATGCTGGTCATCGGCGGCGGCATCATCGGCCTGGAAATGGCCACCGTCTATTCCACCCTCGGCTCCCGCGTCGATGTCGTGGAAATGATGGACGGCCTGATGCAGGGTCCCGACCGTGACGCCGTCAAGGTCTGGGAAAAGCAGAACGCCAGCCGCTTCGACAAGATCATGCTGAAGACCAAGACGGTCGCCGTCGACGCCAAGGAGGACGGCCTGTACGTGACCTTCGAAGGCGAAGGCGTGTCGCCGGAACCGGTCAAGTACGACATGATCCTGCAGGCCGCCGGCCGCGCGCCGAACGGCAAGAAGATCGGCGCCGACAAGGCGGGCGTCGTCGTCACCGACCGCGGTTTCATTCCGGTCGACGCCCAGATGCGCACCAACGTGCCGCATATCTTCGCCATCGGCGACGTCGTCGGCAATCCGATGCTGGCCCACAAGGCGGTGCATGAAGCGCACGTTGCCGCCGAAGTCGCCGCCGGTCACAAGGCCGCCTTCGACGCGCAGGTCATCCCGGGCGTCGCCTACACCCATCCGGAAGTGGCGTGGGTCGGCTACACCGAGGAACAGGCCAAGAAGGAAGGCCGCAAGGTCGAGACCTCCAAGTTCCCGTGGGCTGCCTCAGGCCGCGCCATCGCCAACGGTGCCGACTACGGCTTCACCAAGCTGATCTTCGACGCCGAAACGCACCGCGTCATCGGCGGCGCCATCGTCGGCCCGTCGGCCGGCGACATGATCGGCGAAGTCTGCCTGGCCATCGAAATGGGTTGCGATGCCGTCGATATCGGCAAGACCATCCACCCGCACCCGACCCTGGGCGAAACCGTCGGCATGGCCGCCGAAGTCGCCCACGGCACTTGCACGGACGTTCCGCCGCCGCGCAAGAAGTAAAGTCCTCTGCGTTACGCTAAGCAATTAGCGTTCGGTTTGGGCGACGGCTAACCCCGTCGCCCATTTTTTTATGTTAAAACTCGGCACCATGACGCAAAGTGCCCCCCTGCCCCGCCGCTCCGCCGACGAGCAAATCCGCCTCGAAGCCGCATTGCGCGACGTTTTCGAGCACAAGCTCTGTTTCAACGAATTGCTCGGCTTCAGGGTCGAATCGCTCGATCCGGCCGCCCCGCAGATCAGCTTTGCCATGCGCAAGGACCTGATCGGCCACTTCCTGCACGGCCGCCTGCACGGCGGGGTGATCGCCACGGTGCTCGACACCGTCGGCGGCCTGGCCGTCACCGTCGCAATCGCCGAGAAATTCAACGGCGAAACGACCGAGCAGGTCGGCCACCGCTTTGGGCGCGTCGGCACCATCGACCTGCGCACCGATTACCTGAGCCAGGGCATAGGCAAAAAATTTACTGCCACCGGCCGGGTAACCCGACTCGGCGGCCGTATCGCCTCAGTGCAGATGACGCTGGAGAATGAAACCGGCCAGCTCATCGCCACCGGTAGCGCCTCCTACGTCGTCAGCTGATCACAGCAGCGGCAGCCCCTGGTGCTCGCCGCGCTCGTAGACCACGTTGGCGCGGCCGACGATGAGCGGATCGAGATTGCCGATGCGCTGCGTATCCTTGTTGGCGTAGGGCAGCTTGTGCAGCACATAGCGCATGGCATTGAGCCGCGCCCGCTTCTTGCAGTTCGACTTGATCACCGTCCACGGCGCGTCCGCGGTATCGGTGTGAAAGAACATCGCCTCCTTGGCCTTGGTGTAGTCGTCCCACTTATCCAGCGAGGCCATGTCGATCGGCGACAGCTTCCACTGCTTGAGCGGATGCACCTTGCGCTCGCGGAAACGGCGGCGCTGCTCCTCACGGCTGACCGAGAACCAGAACTTGATGACGTGCGTGCCGTTCCTGACCAGCATGCGCTCGAATTCCGGTGCCTGGCGGACGAACTCCGCATATTCGTAATCGCTGCAGAACCCCATCACCCGCTCGACGCCGGCCCGGTTGTACCAGGAACGGTCGAACAGCACGATTTCGCCGTTGGTCGGCAGATGCTGCACGTAACGCTGGAAATACCACTGGCCGCGCTCGGTCTCGGTCGGCTTTTCCAGAGCCACGACGCGCGCCCCCCGTGGATTCAGGTGTTCCATAAAGCGCTTGATGGTGCCCCCCTTGCCCGCCGCATCGCGACCTTCGAACAGGATGACCACCTTCTGCCCGGTCTCCTTGACCCAGGCCTGCAACTTCAGCAACTCAACCTGCAGCCGGTATTTTTGCTGCTCGTAATTGCGCCGCTGCATCAGGTTCTTGTACGGATAGCCGCCCTCGCGCCAATCAGCCAGCAACTCGTCGTCCGGATTGGGCGCTGCCAGCCCGGCCGCCATGCGTTGCTGCTTGAGCAGCCCCTTGAGCAGGGCCACCGACTCCTCGGCCGGGATGCCCGAAATGACGTCGCGCATCGCCCCCAGCCGCAATTCCTGAGCCGCATCGACCGAACCATGGATGGTAAAACCTTCGATGGCGGGCGGCGTCAGGACAGGTGGCACATCGCCGGCGGCCACGCTACGCCGCCGCTCGCGGGGCGTTTTTGCCAGGACAAGCTGCGCGGGCTGAGCTTGCGGAGAATTCGTTTTTCTTTTGGTGGCCATGCTCCCTCCATCGTTCGATGCAATGGAGCTATTTCACGCCGAAGCGAAGTACTTGTCTAGTCGAGCAATTCGACCGGAGTCATGGCGCGCAGGACGGTCTGCGTCTCGTTGCGGCGCACGCGGTTGCTCAGCCACCACAAGGCGCCCTTCTTGATGCTCCATTCCGATTCGTGACCGGCCAGCAGCAGCGATGCCATGCGCCCCAGCGACGGCTGGTGTCCGACGATCAACACGCTGCCCTTGGCATGCGGCCAGCCGGAGGCGGCGATCAGCTCGGAGACACAGGTTTCCGGCCCGAGCTTACGGTTCGTTTCAAAAGGCAGTTTCAGCGCTTCCGCCGTCTGTTGGGTGCGCACGGCAGGACTGACGATGATCCGCAAATCCTTGGGCTGATGCTTACGTATCCACTCGCCCATTACGCGCGCCTGCCTTTCGCCCCGTTCGGTCAGCCGACGCTTCAGGTCGTCGTCGCCATCCTCCGCCTCGGCATGGCGCCACAGCAATAAGTCCATGATCGCACCTCGTTCGAAAGCCGGCATTATGACCATGCAATGTTACCGCAGCGTTGCAGCAGTCATGATCCGGCATATAGAAGAAGAGGCGGACGTCGAAAAGCAAAAAGCCCGGTCTTTCGAACCGGGCTTTTTGCTTGAATCTTGGTGGCCTGGGGCGGAATCGAACCACCGACACGCGGATTTTCAATCCGCTGCTCTACCAACTGAGCTACCAGGCCAAGAGAGGGCGCATTATAGCCGGGAGATGGCGACTCCGCAACACTTCGACCCATATTTCATCACTCTACCGCGAACGGCTCAGGTGCCGATCGGCGGCGACTGGCGATACAGTTCGGAAAAATCATCCGGCAGCGGCGGCGGTGACGGCGGCGGGCGCCAGGCGGCAAACACGACGCGGGCGATTGCCCCCTTGCCGGTCGGATTGGGGCGCAGGCTGGCCCGCGAGTCGTGCTGCATGGCAATTTCCTGGACGATGGCGAGACCCAGGCCACTGCCCTCGGTACCGGCATCATCGACGCGGTAAAAACGCTCGAATACCAGTTCGGCATGCTCCTCGCTGATCCCGACCCCGTCGTCTTCGACTTCGAGCAGCACGCTGTCCGGGTTGGCGACGATCCGGCAGGTGACGTGCCCGCCTTCCGCCGTATAGCGCAGGGCGTTGTCGAGCAGGTTCTTGGCCAGCTCACGAAGCAGGAAGGGGTTGCCGGTGATCATCGCCGGGCCGGACGACTCGAAACCGAGATCGATGTTCTTTTCGATGGCGATCATCACCCAGTCGGTCACCACATCGCGCATCAAGTCCGCCAAGTCGAGCACTTCGTGGCGGCGCTGCGCCAACTCCCCGCCTTCGGTGCGGGCCAGGGTCAGCAGTTGATTGACCAGCCGTCCGGCCCGGTCGACGCCGGTGGCGATCTGGCGCAAGGCATGGCGCAGGGCTTCCGGGTCGGTTTCGCGGATGGCGAACTGGGCCTGGGTTTTCAGACCGGTGAGTGGCGTGCGCATCTGGTGCGCGGCGTCGGCGACGAAACGCTGCTGCGCCTCAACGTTGCGCTGCATGCGTGCCAGCATTTCGTTGAAGGCTTCGACCAGCGGCTCCAACTCCTCCGGCACGCGGCGCGTGGCAATCGGCGACAGGTCGTCCGGCTGACGGGCATCGATGGTCTTGCGCAGGCGGGTCAGCGGCCGCAAGCCGCGCGACAGACCGAACCAGACCAGCATGACCGCGAGCGGGATGATGATGAACTGTGGCAGGATCACGCTGGCGACGATCTTATTGGCCAGCTGGCTGCGCTTTTCGGTGGTTTCGCCGACTTCGATGATGACCCACTGCGTCTTGGGCATGCCGGCTTCGGTCAGGTAGGTATAGGCGAGGCGGAGGTCCTGGCCCTTGTAATCGGCATCGCGCAGATAGATTTCGCCGGGCACGGTGTCACCGTCGACAGGCAGGGCGATCTGCGGCAGATCCTTGTCGCCGGCGAGCAATTTGCCGTCCATGGTGATGACGCGGAAATAGACGCTGTCCGTTTCGTCGGCCCGCAACAGCGCCCGGGCGGAAGCCGGCAACGAGAGCAGCGGCTTGCCGTTGACCAGCTTGACCTGACGGGCGATGGCCGCCACATGCTCGCGCAAGGCCTGGTCGTACGGGTAGTTGGCGACGTTGTTGGCGAAGTAGTGCGTGAAGGCGATGCTCAACGGCCAGACGAAGAGCAAGGGGGCCAGCATCCAGTCGAGGATCTCGCCAAACAGC
Organism: Dechloromonas hankyongensis; assembly: GCF_022012295.1. Lineage (GTDB taxonomy): Bacteria > Pseudomonadota > Gammaproteobacteria > Burkholderiales > Rhodocyclaceae > Azonexus > Azonexus hankyongensis. The sequence goes on along the minus strand of NZ_JAKLTN010000001.1, from coordinate 914,182 downwards.
GAGCGCTCGGTTTCCGACGTGGCGAGCGGGGAATTACTCGCCTTGGGGTCGCTCAAGGCAGTAGCCCAGGCCGCGGACGGTGGCGATCTTGACGCCACCCGGCTCTATCTTCTTGCGCAGCCGATGCACGTAGACCTCGATGGCGTTGTGGCTGACTTCCTCGCCCCAGCCGCACAGATGATCGACCAGTTGGTCCTTGCTGACCAAGCGCCCCATTCGACTAAGCAGGACTTCAAGCAGGCCGACCTCGCGCGCCGACAGATCGAGCGGCTGCCCCTGGATCTGGGCCACCCGACCGACCTGATCGTAGGTCAGCGCCCCGCACTGGATGGTCGGCGACGTGCCGGCCGAGCGGCGGGTCAGCGCGCGAACCCGGGCTTCCAGTTCGGCCAGTTCGAAAGGCTTGACCATGTAGTCGTCGGCGCCGAGGTCGAGTCCCTTGACGCGATCGCCGGTACCGTCGAGCGCCGTCAGAATCAGCACCGGCACCTGCGAATTGCGCGCCCGCAGGCGTTTGAGCACTTCGAGACCGGACAGCTTGGGCAAGCCCAGGTCGAGAATCAGCAAATCATAGGACGCGGTAACCAGCGCCGTATCGGCTTCCACACCGTTGGGAGCCCAGTCGACGGCATAGCCGCCCTGGCGCAAAGAGCGGGAAAGGCCATCGGCGATGATCGTGTCGTCTTCAGCGATAAGTATGCGCATTTATTCGAGTTTTGCCTGTTCAAACGTAAGATTTCTGTAAGGCAACAGCATTATTCTGATCGGGCTGTTCTCCTTTTATGGTCTTCGGAGTACGCGGTCTGACCGCTACTCAGGGGGTGACCCGATCCTGCACTGGGTGACCCCCTACCGTTTTTTTCCCCTCAGCAAACTCACACAGTCTAGCAAATAAACTGCGCATCTTTGTCCGCAGCGTATTGGCACGTCCAAATTTGGCGCATCCAGGAGCAACCGACAGCGCTCCGAAAAACGTGAACGAAAAAAGCCCGGGAAGCCCCGGGCTTTTTGTTTGTAGCGTTTGGCCGATTAGTGGGCAGCAGCCGAAGAGGCACCCAGACCGGTCTCCGAACGCAGTTGCTGCGACGGGTACAGCTCGCGCTCCTTCTTGGCCTGAGCCGAGTTGTCCAGGATGGACACCAGCCAGATCGTGAAGAAGGCAGCGGTCATCGAGAAGATGGCAGCAGAGTTGTACGGGAACCAGGCAGAACCCTTCGGATACTTCAGCACAGCTTCCCACACTGCGGCAGAACCGATGGTCAGCACGGCAGCCAGAACCAGGCCAACGAAGCCGCCAACGACAGCACCGCGGGTGGTGCAGTTCTTCCACAGCACGGACATGAAGAGGACCGGGAAGTTGGAGGAACAAGCGATGGTGAAGGCCAGCATGACCATGTAGGCGACGTTTTCCTTCTCGAAGGCGATACCGAGGCCGATAGCCAGAATGCCGAGGGCGATGGTAGCCATCTTGGAAACGCGCAGTTCCTGTTCGGACGAGCAGCCCTTGTTGAACACGGAAGCGTACAGGTCGTGCGACACGGCGGAAGCGCCGGACAGGGTCAGACCGGCAACCACAGCCAGGATGGTGGCGAAGGCCACGGCCGAGATGAAGCCGAGGAACAGGTCGCCGCCGACAGCCTTGGCCAGATGCACAGCAGCCATGTTGCCGCCGCCCTTCAGGCCCTTGGCCAGTTCGCCGCCGACGTAGAAGTCGCCCGGATTCTGGATCAGGTTGGTGATAGCACCGAAACCGATGATGAAGGTCAGGATGTAGAAGTAGCCGATCCAGGTGGTCGCCCAGGCAACGGACTTGCGGGCTTCCTTGGCATTCGGCACGGTGAAGAAGCGCATCAGGATGTGCGGCAGGCCAGCGGTACCGAACATCAGGGCCATACCGACGGAAATGGCGGAGACCGGATCCTTGATCAGGGCGCCCGGTGCCATGATGGCGTCGTGCTTGGAGTGCACTTCGACAGCCTTGGCGAACAGCGCTTCCGGCGAGAAGCCGAATTGCAGCAGCACGGCCACGGCCATGAAGGTGGCGCCGCCGAGCAGCATGCAGGCCTTGATGATCTGCACCCAGGTCGTTGCGGTCATGCCGCCGAACAGCACGTACATCAGCATGATGACGCCGACGAGAACTTCGGCGTACATGTATTCCAGACCGAAGAGGACCTTGATCAGCTGACCGGCACCGACCATCTGCGCAATCATGTAGAAGGCGACGATGACCAGGGAGGCGGAAGCGGCGAAGACGCGAACCGGGGTCTGGGCGAAACGATAGGAAGCGACGTCGGCGAAGGTGAACTTGCCGAGGTTACGCAGGCGTTCGGCCATCAGGAAGGTGATGACCGGCCAGCCGACCAGCCAGCCGATCGAGAAGATCAGGCCGTCGAAGCCGTTGGCGAACACCAGGCCGGAAATACCCAGGAAGGAAGCGGCGGACATGTAGTCGCCGGCAATCGCCAGGCCGTTCTGGAAACCGGTGATACCGCCACCACCGGTATAGAAGTCGGCAGCGGACTTGGTCTTGGCTGCGGCAACCTTGGTGATGTACAGGGTGAAGAGGACGAACAGGGCGAACATGACGATCGCCGTCCAGTTGGTAGCCTGCTTTTCGGCCTGGCCGAGATCGGCACCGGCAGCAAAGGCGCCACCGGCAACAGCCAGCGCAGCGACTGCGGAGAAAATGTGCTTGATGGACATATTACTTCTGCGCCTCCTTGATGATGGCTTCGTTGGTCGCGTCGAACTCGGTGTTGGCGCGGCGGACGTAGATCCAGGTCAGGACGATGGTGATGACGATGACGCCAACACCCAGCGGAACGCCCAGGCTGGTCACACCGGCACCGGTCTTCTGGGCCAGCAGATCCTTGTCGAAGGCGACCAGCAGGATGAAGCCATAGTAGATGGCTGCGCTGACGATGGCCATGATGATCGAGTATCGACTGCGCATGGCAATGAACTCGTGGAATTTCGGATTCTTGGTAATCCGATCAAGTACGTCTTGCATTGATTTTTCTCCTCAGATTCTGGTTATAGAGGCATTGCTGCGAAGCGTAATTTAGGCGCGGCATCTTACAGCTAACTTACAGGACGTAATTCGTTCCGCAAGGTTTAATACAATGCTTTAGACATATTGATCTATATGGTTTTTCTTTCCCTCCGGCAAAAGAAAAAGCCCCGCACAGGCGGGGCTTTCGGGGTGAGCGTAAGGCTCAGCGGGACATTACATGCCCATGCCGCCCATACCACCCATACCACCCATGCCGCCCATGTCGGGCATGCCGCCGACCGGCTTGTCTTCAGCCAGTTCGGCAACCATGCACTCGGTGGTCAGCATCAGGCCGGCCACGGAAGCGGCGTTTTGCAGCGCGGTGCGGGTGACCTTGGTCGGATCCAGCACGCCCATTTCGACCATGTCGCCGTACTCGCCGGTAGCAGCGTTGTAGCCGTAGTTGCCCTTGCCGCGAACAACCTTGTCGACCACCACGGACGGCTCGTCGCCGGCGTTGCCGACGATTTCGCGCAGCGGAGCTTCGATGGCCTTCAGGATCAGCTTGATGCCGGCGTCCTGGTCGTGGTTGTCACCCTTCAGCTTCTGGATGTTGGCGCGGGCACGCAGCAGGGCGACGCCGCCGCCGGCCACGATACCTTCTTCAACAGCAGCGCGGGTGGCGTGCAGGGCGTCTTCGACGCGGGCCTTCTTTTCCTTCATTTCGACTTCGGTGGCAGCGCCAACCTTGATGACGGCAACGCCGCCAGCCAGCTTGGCAACACGCTCCTGCAGCTTTTCGCGGTCGTAATCGGAGGTAGCTTCCTCGATCTGGATGCGGATCTGCTTGACGCGGGCTTCGATGGACACGGCTTCGCCGGCGCCGTCGATCAGGGTGGTGTTTTCCTTGCCGATTTCGACGCGCTTGGCTTGGCCCAGATCCTTCAGGGAAGCCTTTTCCAGGGACAGGCCGGTCTCTTCGGAGATGACGGTACCGCCGGTCAGGATGGCGATGTCTTCCAGCATGGCCTTGCGACGGTCGCCGAAGCCCGGAGCCTTGACGGCGACGGTCTTCAGGATGCCACGGATGTTGTTGACGACCAGGGTAGCCAGGGCTTCGCCATCGACGTCTTCAGCGATGATCAGCAGCGGACGGCCGGCCTTGGCGACTTGTTCCAGCACCGGCAGCAGGTCGCGAATGTTGGAGATCTTCTTGTCGAAGAGCAGGACGAACGGGTTGTCGAGCAGGGCGATCTGCTTGTCCGGGTTGTTGATGAAGTACGGGGACAGGTAGCCGCGGTCGAACTGCATGCCTTCGACGACGTCGAGTTCGTTGTTCAGGGACTTGCCGTCTTCAACGGTGATGACGCCTTCCTTGCCGACCTTTTCCATCGCGTTGGCGATGATTTCGCCGATGTCGGCGTCGGAGTTGGCGGAGATGGAACCGACCTGGGCGATTTCCTTGGTCGTGGTGCACGGCTTGGAGATGGTCTTCAGTTCGGCGATGGTGGCGGCGACAGCCTTGTCGATGCCGCGCTTCAGATCCATCGGGTTCATGCCGGCGGCAACGTACTTCATGCCTTCGCGGACGATGGCCTGGGCCAGCACGGTGGCGGTGGTGGTGCCGTCACCGGCGATGTCGGAGGTCTTGGAAGCGACTTCCTTGACCATCTGGGCGCCCATATTGGCGAACTTGTCCTTCAGTTCGATTTCCTTGGCGACGGAAACGCCGTCCTTGGTGACGGTCGGGCCACCGAAGGAACGCTCGAGCACAACGTTGCGGCCCTTCGGACCGAGGGTGACCTTGACGGCATCGGCCAGGATATTGATGCCTTCGACCATGCGAGCGCGTGCGGAATCGCCGAATTTGACTTCTTTAGCTGCCATTTAATAACTCCTGAATTGATCTGTTTGGAGAATCGACCGGGGCGCTTAGCCCTGGATGACGCCCATGATGTCTTCTTCACGCATGACCAGGACTTCCTGGCCATCGACCTTGACGGCCTGGCCGGCGTACTTGCCGAACAGAACGCGATCGCCGACCTTGACGTCGAGGGCGATCTGCTTGCCATTGTCGTCGCGCCTCCCCGGACCGACGGCCAGGACTTCGCCCTGATCCGGTTTCTCGCCGGCGGAATCCGGAAGAACGATGCCGGAAGCGGTGGTGCGTTCAGCTTCGACGCGCTTGACGATCACACGGTCGTGCAAAGGACGGATATTCATAAAACAGACTCCTGAAAATGAGTTGCAACAAACTTGAAATTGGCCGGCCGCGCAGAACGCGGACCCGGGAACCGGGCGGGCATCTTGTTAGCACTCAACCCCGGTGAGTGCTAATAATAGGGACGAGACAAATGGATTTCAAGAGGCCCCATCCGAAATTTGCTGCCAGCAAGTCAGGCAAATGTTCGGGAACCGACAGATAGCGCGGCAGTGAGGCCAAATGGAGAGGGGCGCTGGACCGCCTCCTGCCGGGCTCCATTTAGCGAGACGCAAGCGGCATACAGTTGGGGGCACCCATTCGAATGAATGCTGACGAATTGCGCTGAAACACGTGCGCCCCGGCCCGCCAACAAAGAAGCGCAATGCCCCTCGATAACAAAGCGCGTTCAGGCAACTCTGCGACGAGACTCGCCCTCGGTGCAAACTGGCGTCCTCGCAACATGGACTCTAGCAGCCCCTAACAATACGACCCCATGAATGCTTGCTGTTGCCGGTCACGCTCCATGGTTGCTTACAAGAGCCATGCGCTCGGGGATCGCTCGCACTTCGCGTAAGCCAACTCCGTCAATGCCGTGTGTCGCTCGTGCGTTGCCCCCTGCCCTGAACCAGGGCTAAACCTATTTCCCGATTTGCCAACAACTGTTCCTGCTCATTCCGTACGTGGGCGATCAGCGTGACGTGGCCGCGCCGGATGGCATAAAGAAGGACATCGGACAATCTGCCCTGCTTATTTACGCCATTGGCTCCCATGGCGGCCCCCATTAGCCCACCGAGCGCAGCGCCCCAGCCGATCATTGCCAGCGGCGCAATGAGCGGACTTGCGGTAAATAACGTCACGTTCGCCAGCGCCAGCACGGCTTCGCCCACAGCGCCAATTCCCGTACCCAAAATGGTGCCGGCAATGCCATCCACCAGAACATCCTTCAGGACCCGGTCTGCATCCATCAATTGCGGGTTGAAATCGTCTGCACGAACCCGCTCCACCACTTGCATTTGCTGACTGGGCAGGCCGCCTTCTTGAAGGTGACCGCATACTCTCTCAGCCTCCGGACGACTTGCGTAAATGCCGGCGAGAACTTGTTCAGTCATAGTAAATTCTCCTTAACAGAACCGTATCTTGGTTAGGCCCGGGCCGCTGTCGGAAGTTCGACGAGGCTCCCACGGCCCCTAGGAAACCGGGAGGCGCTTAGCTTCGCTGCAAGCGCGGCGTCGCGCCTCTGCGGTTTGTGGCCGTCTGGTTTGATGAAACAATGGCCGGCTTTCCGCTATCCAATTCTCGGCAACGTTCGAACCTGTGACCTTATTTTCCCTGCGGACCTCCATGGCATCCAGCAAGTTCCGCTTCCTGATCAATCCGGCGATCGCCACGGCGATGGCCGCCATCTTCGTCATCGACCTGCACACGCCGCTCGGTCTGGCGGTGCCCTTCCTCTATCTGCTGCTCGCCCTGCTGGCGATCGGCGTCGGCGCACAAACCAGGGTATTGGTGATCATCGCCGTTGTCGGACCGATACTGGCCGGCATCAAGTTGCAGATCCATCCCAGCGATGGCGTGGTCTGGGTCGGTCAGACCAACCGCCTGATCTTCTCGATGCTGATCTGGATCGCGGTCGGCCTGGAATGCGTCCGCCGCCGGCTCGAAGCGGGGCGTCGCGAAAACAGCCGCCTGCTGGAAAAACAAGTTGCGGAACGCACCGAAGCGCTGCGCACGGCCAATCAGAAGCTGGAAGTCGAAATCGCCGAACGCAAGGAAGCCGAGGCCACCATCGGCAGATACGCTTCGCGCCTAGAGGCCTTGAGCAATCAGCTGGTCACGGTGCAGGATTCCGAGCGCAAGGCGCTGGCCACGGAGCTGCACGACCGGATCGGGCAGAATCTGTCGGCCCTGAACATGAGCCTGAATCTGAACCTCGCCCTGCTTTCCGGCCCGCTGTCGCCGGCGGCGCTGTCCGCCGCCCAGGTGCGGATCAGGGATGCCCTGACCCTGGTCGAACAGACAACGGAAAAGGTGCGCAGCGTGATGGAAGAACTGCACCCGGCACTGCTCGAACAGTACGGGCTGACTACCGCGCTGCGCTGGCATGGCGAAGAGTTTGCCGGACGCACCGGCATCGCCTTCCGCTATTCCGCCGGAGAAAACCTTCCCCGCTGGCCGGGCAAGGTCGAGACCACGCTGTTCCGCATTGCCCAGGAGGCGCTGGTCAACGTCGCCAAGCATGCCGAGGCCACGGCGGTGACGGTCGCTCTGACACAGGGCGCGGAAGGCATCGCGTTGACCATCAGCGACAACGGCGTCGGTCTGGCGCCGGAGCCGCAGCGCCCGCCGGCGGCCGGCAGCGGCTGGGGACTGGCCATCATGGCCGAGCGGGCGCGCGCCGTCGGCGGCGCCTTGCAGATAGGGCCGGGCCACGGCCAAGGAACGGCCGTTGTCGTAACTATTCCGAACCGCCATCTGGAGACGGCATGACCATTACCGTACTGATCGCCGACGACCACGCCGTAGTGCGCGACGGCTTGCGCCTGCTGCTCGAGAACCAGGCCGACATCCGCGTCATCGGCGAAGTGGCCGACGGCCGCGAAGCCGTCGACGCCACCCTGCGCCTGCAGCCGGATGTCGTGCTGATGGATCTCGCCATGCCGCTGCTCAATGGCGCCGACGCCACCGCTCTCATCATGGAAAAGCGGGAGAGCAGCAAGATCATCATCCTGTCGATGCATTCCACCGTCGAGCATGTGTTCCGCGCCCTGCAGGCGGGGGCGCTCGGTTACCTGCGCAAGGAATCGGCCGGCAACGAGGTGGTCGATGCCGTGCGCGCCGTCCACGCCGGCCGGCGCTACCTGAGCCAGAAGATTACCGAGTCGGTGGTCGACGATTACGTCCGCAAACGCGCCGAGGAAAGTCCGCTCGAATCGCTGAGCCAGCGCGAACGGGAAATCCTGCAGATGCTGGTCGAAGGCCGTTCGGGGATCGACATCGCCCGCCTGCTGCATGTTTCGCCGAAAACGGTGGACACCTACCGTAGCCGGATGATGCAGAAACTCGGCATCGGCGATTTGCCCGGCCTGGTCAAATTCGCGCTGCAGCACGGCCTGACGACGCTGTGAAGGCGTGACGTTTGATCTATATCTAAAGTTCGCTTTAAATCAAGAAAACGGCCCTAGCCTGTCAGGTATATCCGACATACAGCGGCACCACCCGGGAAGGATCATGCAGTCACTACTGTTGATTCCTCTAGGGAGTGCCGTATGGCCGAAGATAGCAAGTCCACGAAGCCGCTCGACAACGGGCGCCGCAAGTTTCTGAACACGGCCGGCATCGCCGGTATTGCCGGTGCCGGCGCCACCCTCGGCCTGGCCGGCTGCAACAAGGCCGAACAGGCCCCGACCGCTGCCGCTCCCGCTCCGGCCAAGCCGGCCGCCGCCGGCCACAGCAAGGTCGAAGTGGCCCCGGGCCAGCTCGACGACTACTACCTGATGTCGAGCGGCGGCCACTCCGGCGAAATGCGCATCATCGGCGTCCCGTCCGGACGCACCCTCAAGCGCATCCCGATTTTCAACATCGATCCGATGTCGGGCTGGGGCATCACCAACGAATCGAAGAAGATCGTCGGCACCAAGGCCGACGGTAGCGTCAAGTACCGTACAGGCGACACCCACCACGTCCATGGCTCGTACACCGACGGCACCTACGACGGCAAGTATTTCTGGGTCAACGACAAGATCAACAACCGCCTGGCCCGCGTCCGTGGCGATTACATGGAATGCGACAAGATCACCGAGATCCCCAACGTTCAGGGCTTCCACGGCATTTTCCCGGACAAGCGCGACCCGGTCGATGCGGCGATCAACCACACCACCCGCGTCTTCTGCGGCGCCGAATTCCACATGCCGCTGCCCAATACGCCGAAAAACTGGAAAGAGGGCACCGGCTACGCCTGCCTGCTGACCTGCGTCGACGCCGAGAGCATGGAAGTGCGCTGGCAGGTCAAGGTCGACGGCAACATGGACCTCTGCGCCACATCCTATGACGGCAAGCTGGCCGCGCTGAACAGCTACAACACCGAAAACGGCCAGGTCTTCGCCGACATGATGTCGGCCGAACGCGACGCCTGCATCTTCTTCAACGTCGAACGCATCGAGGCCGCCATCAAGGCCGGCAAGAGCTTCACCGTCGGCGACTCCAAGGTGCCGGTAGTCGATGGCACCCGCGAGGCCAACAAGGACCCGAAGACGGCGCTGACCTGCTATGTGCCGGTCCCCAAGAACCCGCACGGCGTGAACATCTCGCCGGACGGCAAGTACTACGTCTGCGCCGGCAAGCTGTCGCCGACCGCAACCGTGATCGAACACGCCCTGGTCCTCAAGTGGTTCAACGGCGAAGTGAAGGAAGCCCAGGAATGCGTCGTCGGCGAGCCGGAAATCGGCCTCGGCCCCCTGCATACCGGCTTCGACAACAAGGGCAACGCCTACACCTCGCTGTTCCTCGATAGCCAGGTCGTCAAATGGAACGTCGCCGCCGCCATCGCGCAGTACAAGGGCGACAAGCAGGTCAAGGTCGTGCTCGATCGCATCGACGTGCATTACCAGCCGGGCCACAGCTACGCCTCGATGGGTGAGACCAAGGAAGCCGACGGCAAGTTCTTCATGTCCGGCAACAAGTTCTCCAAGGACCGTTTCCTGCCTGTCGGGCCGCTGCACGTCGAAACCGAGCAGCTGATCGACATCAGTGGTGACAAGATGGTGCTGCTCGCCGACCACACCGCCCACCCCGAGCCGCACGACGCGATCATCGTCCGCCGCGACCTGATCAAGACCAAGCAGATCTACACCCTCGAGGACCACCCCTTGCACATCAAGGGTTTCGACGACACGGGCATCAAGCGCAACGGCAACAAGGTGACGGTGCGCATCATGTCGGTGGCGCCGACGTTCACGCCGTCAGAGTTCGTGCTGAAGAAGGGTGACGAAGTCACCGTCATCATCACCAACCACGACAAGGTGGAGGACCTGCATCACGGCTTCGCCATCGAGTACCACGACGTCAACATGATCGTCGGCCCGCAGGAAACCAAGTCGGTGACCTTCAAGGTCGAGCGGCCGGGCGTGTTCTGGTACTACTGCACGCACTTCTGTCATGCCCTGCACCTGGAAATGCGCGGCCGCATGGTGGTCGAAGCCTGACCTTCCGCCTGCCCCCGGCGCCGAAAAGAGCCCGGGGCGCGGCGGGAACCGGCGCCGGGCGCCGGATTCCTGTTCCTCCCCGCCCGGTCTCCTTGTTGTAGCGGGAGGCCGGGCGCCCCCCGGCATCAAGTTTTCCCAATTTCCATGAAGCTGCCCCGATTTCTGGCCTGTCTCGTTCTTTTGCTGCTGTGCTGGTCTGCTGCCAGTTACGCCTCTTCCTACGACGCACCCCTGCCGCCGCAGCTCCACTCCGACCCCGACCTCTGTGCCTACGCTCCGTGCCGCGACGTGATGCCCGGCGCCGACAGCTTTTCGCCGCGCAAGGGCCGGCCGAGCTATGTCGAAGCCTACCGGGGTAGCGGCGAGCAACGCCAGCTGGTAGGCTACGTGTTTCTGTCCACGGACATCGTCGACATCCCAGCCTATTCGGGCAAGCCGGTGGTCACGCTGATCGGCATGTATCCGCAGGGCGTGATAAGCGGTGTTCGCATCCTGAAGCACAGCGAACCGATCCTGCTGGTCGGCATCCCGGAGAGCGAACTGACCAAGTTCATCGCTCAGTATGTCGGCCAGTTCGCCGGCGGCAAGGTGGAAATCGGCAAATCGACGGCCGGCGACGACCGTATCGGGCTGAATGCCATCAGCGGCGCCACGGTCACCGTCATCGCCGAGAACCAGGTGGTGATGCGCAGCGCCTACGCCATCGCCAAGCAGGTCGGCATCGTCAAGGTGGTGCCCAAGCCGGCGGCCCGTTTCACCGCACAGACCGCCAGCCTCGACTGGAAAGCGCTGGTCGCCGAAGGCAGCGTCCAGCACCTCGTCGTGCAGCCGGACCAACTGGGTATGCCGGGCAGTGGCCAGCCCTACATGGACCTCTATTTCGGCTACCTGAACGCCCCGGTCGTCGGCCGCAGCATCCTCGGCGAGGCCGGCTGGAAGCGCCTGATGAGCGAACTGAAGCCGGGCGAGCACGCCATTTTCATCGTCGCCAACGGCACCGCGTCGTTCAAGGGTTCCGGCTTCGTGCGCGGCGGCATCTATGACCGCATCCAGGTCGCCCAGGACCTGGACACTCATACCTTCCGCGACACTGACTACCTGAATCTCTACGGCATTGCCGCCGCCGGTGCGCCGGCCTATAAGGAATCGGGCATCTTCATCGTGCGCGGCGGCAATTTCAGCGCCGCCTACCCGTGGCAACTGATCTTCATGGCCAACAAGGTGGACAAGGAAAGCGGCGCCAAGACCTTCGCCAATTTCGACCAGGAATACTGGCTGCCCGACCGCTACCTGGAAGGCGGCCGACCGTTGGTGGTGCGCCCCGACCCGACCTGGGTCCGGGTATGGAAGGGCAAGCAGCTCGACATCGCGCTGTTCGTGCTGCTCCTTGCCGCCACTGCCGGCCTCTATGCAATGCGCGACAAGCTGGTGCGCCGCGCCACGCGCAAGGACAAGCGCTGGGTATCCATCCCCAAGTACCTGATCTGGTCCATCAGCATCGTCTTCGTCGGCTTCTACGGACTGGCCCAGCCGAGCATCACCCACGTCATGACCTGGCTGCACTCGCTGGTCTACCAATGGCGCTGGGAGCTATTCCTGTCCGACCCGCTGATCTTCATTTTCTGGTGGTTCATCGCCGCCGTGCTGTTCATCTGGGGGCGCGGCCTATTCTGCGGCTGGCTCTGCCCCTACGGTTCACTGTCCGAGCTGTCGTTCAAGATCGCCGGCCGGCTAGGTCTGAAGCGCTTCCAGTTCCACCTGCCCATGGCCTGGCACAACCGGCTGCGCTGGCTGAAGTACGGCATTTTCGCCCTGCTCATCGGCGTCTCCTTCTACGACATCGGCCTCGCCGAACAGATGGCCGAGGTCGAGCCCTTCAAGTCGACCTTCCTGGTCGGCGGCGTCTGGCACCGGGCCTGGCCTTTCGTCGCCTACTGGGCGCTGCTGTTCGTCGGCGGCCTGTTCGTCGAGCGGCCGTTCTGCAAGTACCTGTGCCCGCTCGGCGCCGGGCTGGCCATTCCGACCACCTTCCGCTTCATCCAGCTGAAGCGCAAGGCCGAATGCACCACCTGCCACGCCTGCCAGAAGGGCTGCGGCTCGCTGGCCATCGCCGACGACGGCAAGATCGACCAGCGCGAATGCCTACTCTGCCTGGAATGCCAGATCCTCTATTACGACGACCACACCTGCCCGCCGCTGTCCCAGGAGCGCCGCCGGCGGACCAAGGCCGGCATCGAGCTGACGCCGATCGGCGATGACGGCTACTACATCCCGATCAAGGCCGTGTCCTGAAGGCGGCGATGAAGAGCCTCGCCGCCACCCTGCTTCTCGTCATCGGCGGGCCGCTGTCGGCCGCCGAATGGCCAGTGGCGCCCGGCGAATCGATCGCCGCCGCGGTGCAGGCGGCCAAACCCGGAGACACCATCCGCGTCCAGCGCGGCTATTACGCCGAGCATCTGGTCATCGACAAGCCGCTGCGCCTGGTCGGTATCAACAACCCGACCTTGAGCGGCGGCGAAAAGGGTGACGTCATCCGGGTCAAATCGCCGGACGTAACGATCAAGGGCTTCATCGTCCGCGACAGCGGCGCCGACCTGACGGCCCAGAATGCCGGCATCTACGTCGAGCCGGGATCGCACCGGATCGTCATCCGGCACAATGTGCTGGTCTACAACCTGTTCGGCATCTGGCTCGAAAAGCTGAAGGATCCGGAAGTCAGCGACAACCTGATCACCGGCAAGCGCGACCTGTCATCGGCCCGGCGCGGCAACGGCATCCAGCTCTACAACACGAGCGGCGCCAAGATCATCGGCAACCACATCAGTTTCGCCCGCGACGGCATCTACGTCGATGTCTCGCACCACGCGGTGTTTCGCGGCAACCGCATGCATCACCTGCGCTACGGCAGCCACTACATGAATTCCAACGACAACCTGTGGGAAGACAACGAGAGCTACCTGAACCGCGGCGGCCTGGCGCTGATGGAAGTGCGCCGCCAGACGGTGCGCAACAACCGGGCCTGGGGCAACACCGACCACGGCATCATGCTGCGCACCATCCAGGATTCGGTCATCGAGAACAACGTGGTGGCCGGCAACGGGCGCGGCTTCTTCATCTACGACGCCGAATACAACGTGCTCAAGGGCAACCGGGTAATCGGCAACCGGGTCGGCGCCCATGTCTGGGCCGGCTCCATCCACAACGACGTCGACGGCAACGATTTCATCCAGAACCGCGAACAGGTGCACTATGTCGCCTCCCGCGACGAGCTGTGGGGCAAAGGAAAAGGCAATTACTGGAGCAACTACGCCGGCTGGGATGCCAATGGCGACGGCACCGGCGACGTGCCCTACGAAGCCAACGACCTGGTCGACCGGCTGACCTGGAAATACCCGCTGGTCAAGCTGCTGCTCAACAGCCCGGCGGTGCACAGCCTGCGCCTGATCGCCCGCCAATTCCCGCTGTTGCGCAGCCCGAGCATCGTCGACCAGCGACCGCGCATGCAACCTTTGAACCCCGACTGGAGCCAGTGGATTGACCGAACAGCTCATTGAAATCCGCAACGTGCACAAGGCCTATGGCGCGGTCAAAGCCGTGGATGGCGTCGACCTGGCGGTGGGCAGCGGCGAACTGTTCGGCCTGATCGGCCACAACGGCGCCGGCAAGACGACCCTGTTCAAGATGATGCTCGGCCTGTTGCCGGCCAGCAGCGGCGACATTCACATCGGCGGCCAGGCGGTGCGCGGCGAAGCTTTCCGCCAGGTGCGGCGCAGCATCGGCTACCTGCCGGAAAGCCTGGCGCTGTACGACAATCTGACCGGCTTGGAAACCCTGCATTTCTTTGCCCGGCTGAAAGGCGTGGACCGCGCTACCTGCCCGGCCCTGCTCGACCGGGTTGGGCTGGCCGGCGCCGCCGGCCAGCGTGTGCGCAACTACTCGAAAGGCATGCGCCAGCGCCTCGGTTTTGCCCAGGCCCTGCTCGGCACGCCGCGCCTGCTCTTCCTCGACGAGCCGACCAACGGCCTCGACCCGCAGGGCATCCTCGAGTTCTATCGCATCCTCGCCGAGCTGCGCCAGGGCGGCGTCACCGTCGTCCTCACCTCGCACATCCTGGCCGAGATCCAGCAACGCGTCGACCGCCTGGCGCTGATGCGCAACGGCCGCATCCAGGCCTTGGGCACCGTGCAGGCCTTGCGCCACGGTCAGGATCTGCCGCTGACCCTGCGCGTCAGTTTCCGGCCCGGTGATGAAAACCTTCTGCTGGCGGCTCTTGCCGCCCTGAACATCGCTCCAAGCGAAATGGCCGACGGCAGCGCCCGCTTCGCCTGCCCGCGCCAGCAGAAAATGGCCGTGCTGGCGGCCTTGACCGCCGCCGGCCCCGCGGTCCGCGATATCGACGTCCATGAACCTTCCCTCGAAGACATCTTCCTGGGCTACGCGGAGGAGGAGGCATGATGGGTATCGAATTCGGCCAGATCGCCGTCATCGCCGGCAAGGAATTCCGCGACCGCCTGCGCAACCGCTGGGTGCTCGCTGTCGCCGCGGTATTCACCGTCTTCGCGCTGGTCATCGCCTATTTCGGCGCCGCCCAGCAAGGGGCGGTCGGCTGGCGCAATATCGACGTGACCATCGCCAGCCTGGTCAGCCTGGTCATCTATCTGGTGCCGCTGATCGCGCTGATCCTCGGCTACGACGCCATCGTCGCCGAGCGCGAGCGCGGCTCGCTGGACCTGCTGCTGTCGATGCCGATCACCCGCTTCGAAGTGCTGCTCGGCAAGTTCGCCGGCCTGGCCGGGGCGCTGGGCGTCGCCACCGTCGCCGGCTTCGGGCTGGCCGGGGTGCTGCTCTTCTACCAACTGGGCAGCGCCGCGCTGTTCCACTACGGCGGCTTCGTGCTCAGCGCCTTCCTGTTGAGCCTGTGCTTCCTCAGCCTGGCGGTCATGGTCTCGGTGCTCAGCGCCGACCGCATGCGGGCGAGCGGCATCGCCATCGCCCTGTGGTTCTTCTACGTGCTGGTCTACGACCTGCTGCTGCTCGGCGTGCTGGTGGTCAGCGAAGGCAAGCTGAACCTGAATTTCTTTCCGGTCCTGCTCATGCTCAATCCGGCGGACATTTTCCGCATCCTCAATATTTTCGGTTTCGAGGACGTCCAGCGCCTCTACGGCCTGGCCACGGTCTTTCCCGAAACCCTGGCCGATCCGTGGCTGCTCGGCAGCGCCATGGTGTTCTGGATCATTGCGCCACTCGGGGTGGCGGCCTGGAGATTCAAATGATGCAACGCAATTCAAGACGGCACGCTAGCCGCTTCCTGCCCCTCCTGCTCGGCGCCCTGCTCCTCACCGCCTGCGGCGAACCGGCCAAGCCGGCGCAACCGCGGGAAATCGCCGCCGACACGTCGTGCGCGCTGGACGGCATGATCCTGCGCGACTTCCCCGGTCCCAAGGCGCAGATCCATTACGACCAGGGCGAGCCGGACTTCTTCTGCGACACCCGGGAAATGTTCTCCATCCTGCTCCGTCCGGAACAGAAGAAGCGGGTCGTCGCCGTCTATACCCAGGACATGGCCAAGGCCGACTGGAATGACCCGCAGGGCCAGTGGATCGATGCCAAGAGCGCCTTCTATGTCGTCGGCAGCCCGCGCCGCGGCTCGATGGGCCCGACCGTGCCGTCCTTCGCCAACGAGGCCGACGCCCGCAAGTTCGCCGACCAGTATGGCGGCAAGGTGCTGCCCTTTACCCAGGTCACCATCGACATGGTCGACCTGAGCGGCGGCGCCAGCCACGACGAAAAGATGTAGGCCGCTGTCGGCAACGACAGGCCCTGCCGCCCCCGATTTTTCCCTCAACGCAACGAAACGGAGTGCACCATGAAAATCATCAACGCCGCCCTGATCGCCGCTGCCCTGGCGACCCTCGGCCAAGCCCACGCCGCCGACGAACTGCCGCTGGCCAAGGCCAAGAACTGCCTGTCCTGCCACTCGGTCGACAGGAAGCTGGTCGGCCCCGGCTACAAGGAAGTCGCCGCCAAGTACAAGGACGACAAGGGCGCGCCGGCCAAGCTGGCGGCCAAGATCAAGGCCGGCGGCAAGGGCGCCTGGGGCGAAATCCCGATGCCGCCGAACAATGTCACCGACGACGAAGCCAAGCGCCTGGCCGCCTGGGTGCTGTCGCTGAAATAAGCCTTGCCGTTCAGGGCGAGAAAGCCGGCCGCGCGCCGGCTTTCTTTTTCGCCTTCTTTTTTGTCCTGTCACACGCAGCGCCCGCTAATTTGATTCCCATCATGGGCGCAACCCAAATACCCGAGTAAATTACTCAACAATTATCCCTACAGAGAAAAGGACAACCCATGTTCGGAAGCCAAACCAAACGGGAGCTGGCCACGGCGCTGGCCGACAATGCCGCGCTGCAAGCACGCTCGGCGGCGCTGCAGGCGGAACTGTCGGCCACCCAAGCCCGCCTCGCCCAATCGGAGAGCGAGCAGCAGGAACTGCGCAAACGCCAGGCGCTGCTCGACGGCGTGCTCGGCAACATTCCCCGCTTCGGCGAATCGCTGGCCGGCATCCGCCTGTCCTTTTCCGGGCTGTCCAGCCAGTTGAACGAGGATTCGGCCAAAGCCCTGACCGCGGCCACCGAGTCCGACGCCAATCGCTCGGCTTTCGAGAATATCGCCACCAGCCTGCATGCCATGTTCGAGCGCATCAGCGCCGCCGGCAACAGCGTCGAAGACCTTTCGCGGCGGGCCGGGGAAATCGGCGGCATCGTCCAGTTGATCAAGGAAATCGCCGAACAGACCAACCTCTTGGCGCTGAACGCCGCCATCGAGGCGGCGCGGGCCGGCGAAGCGGGGCGCGGTTTTGCCGTGGTCGCCGACGAGGTGCGCAAGCTGGCCGAGCGGACCGCCAAGGCGACCACCGAAATCGGCGGCCTGGTCACCGGCATCCAGCAGGAAACCGGCCAGGCCAAGGCGATCATGGACATCGGGGCGGACAGCGCCGCCAGCCAGAGCGCCGAAAGCGAATCGGCCATGCACAGCATGCAGCGCCTGCTCGGCCTCTCCCAGCACATGCAGGACAGCATCGCCTTGTCGTCCCGGCTGGCCAACGCCGAACTGGCCAATATCGAGGAACTGACGCTGAAGCTGGAGGTGTACAAGGTCCTGCTCGGCCTGTCCGATCTCCAGCCCGCCGATCTGCCGGACGAAACCCAATGCCGCCTCGGCCAGTGGTATTACGAAGGCGAAGGACGGGCCGAGTTTTCCCGCCTCCCCGGCTACCGCGAAATGGAAGCGCCGCACAAGGCGGTGCACGACCAGGCCCGGCAGGCGGTGGCGTGCTACCGCGGTGGCGATCCGGCCGGCGCCCTCGCCGCGCTGACCCGGATGGAGGAAGCCAATCTGACGGTGATGGCCGGCATGGAGCGCATCCTGGCCAAGGGGCCGGGACGGCTGGTCGCAGCATGAACTGCCGAGCCGAGACCCCGAGGCTGATGCCCGGCGCGGTGGACGACATTGCCGCCGAAATGGGCATCGATGCCGCCGAGATCGCGTCGCGCAAGGCCTTTCTTGAACTAACTGAAGCCGACGCCGGCCATCTGCGCGGCATCCGCGGCAAGCTGGCGGCGGCCCAGAACGGCTTTGCCGACGGCTTCTACGAATACCTGCGCCAGCTGCCGGAACTGGCCGCCCTGCTCCCCGACGACGCCACCGTCGCCCGCCTGAAGGCTGCCCACGGCCGCTATTTCGCCAGCCTGACCGAGGGCGATTACGGCGACGCCTACGTTGCCGGCCGGCTGCGGGTCGGCATGACCCATGCCCGGATCGGCCTGACCCCCAAGTGGTACGTCGGCGCCTTCCGCAAGTACCTGTCCGACATGCTGCAGGCAACGTGGACGGCCAGCGGCGGCGATTTTGCCGCTTTCGCCCCGGTTTTCGATGCCTTGCTCAAGGTGGTCATGCTCGACCTCGGGCTGACCCTCGACACCTACATCCATGCCGACAAACGGGCCATCGCACTGCGCGACCGGGCCATCGAATCGAGCGTCAACGGCATCTTCATCGCTGCCGCCGCGCCTGACGACTGCCGGCTGATCTACATCAACGCCGCCTTTTCGCAGATCATCGGCACGCCGCGCGACAAGGTGCTCGGCCAGCCCTGCCTGTGCACCGGCGACGACGACGGCTTTGCCGTCATCCGCAGCGCCATCGCCGAAGGGCGCGACGGCTACACGACCTTGTCGCGCCAGCGCAGCGACGGCTCGCAGCAGTGGATCGAACTCTTCCTGTCGCCGGTACGCGGCGATGCGGACAGCGTTTCGCATTACGTCGGCGTCCTCAACGACGTCACCGCGCGCAAGGAGGCCGAAGGCCAGTTGGCCTTCCTGGCCAACCACGACGCGCTGACCAACCTGCCTAACCGCAGCCTGTTTGACGACCGCCTGCGCCAGGCCCTGGCCCGGGCCGACCGCGGCACCGGTTTCGCTGTCTGCTTCATTGACCTCGACCGCTTCAAGCTGATCAACGACAGCCTCGGCCATGCCGCCGGCGATGCCGTGCTGATCGAGGTCGCCCAGCGCCTGGCGGCGGTCTGCCGCAGCGCCGACACCCTGGCCCGGCTGGCCGGCGACGAGTTCGTCATGCTGCTCGAAGGCATGCACGACGCCGGCGTGGCCGCCGGAATTGCCGGCCGCATACTGGCCGCGCTGGCGCCCCCGGTCCACGCCGGCGGCCGCGACATCGACGTGGCGGCCAGCCTCGGGCTGGCTCTCTATCCCGACGACGGCGGCGACATCGACAGCCTGCTGCGCAACGCCGATGCAGCGATGTATGCGGCCAAGGCGGCCGGGCGCAATACCTTCCGCTTTTACGACGAGGCGATGAACCGGCGCGCCAGCCAGCGCCTGGCGCTGGAAACCGATTTGCGCCGCGCCGTGGTCCGTGGCCAGCTCGAACTCTTCTACCAGCCGCAGATCCGCTCCGCCGACGGTCGCCTGGCCGGCGTCGAAGCCCTGCTCCGCTGGCGGCATCCGGAACGCGGCCTGGTCTCGCCGATCGAATTCATTCCCCTGGCCGAAGAGGCCGGCATCATCACCGAACTGGGCGAATGGGCGCTGGCCGAGGCGGCGCGGCAGATCGTCGCGTGGCGCCGGCAGGGCGTCGCCGTACCGCGCATGGCGGTCAACCTGTCGCCCCGCCAGTTCCACGCCGCCGACCTCGCCGACCGCGTCGAGCGCATTCTGGCGGCGGCCGGCGCGGCCAACGAATGGATCGAACTGGAGATCACCGAGTCGGCCGCCATGGCCCATCCGGAGGGTGCCGTGCAGGTGCTGCGGCGCCTGCGCGCGCGGGGCATCCACGTCGCCATGGACGACTTCGGCACCGGCCATTCCTCGCTCGCCATGCTGCGCACCTTGCCGCTCAATGTCCTCAAGCTCGACCGCAGTTTCGTCCAGCATCTGCCGGAATCGGAAACCGACGCTGCCGTAGCCAGCGCCGTCGTCACGCTGGCCCGCCGGCTCGGCTTGTCGGTGGTCGCCGAAGGCGTCGAAACCGAAGCGCAAAAACACTTCCTTGCCGACATCGGCTGCGACCTGCTGCAGGGTTTTCTCTTTGCCCGCCCGTTGCCGGCTGGCGAATTCGAAGCCTGGCTGGCGCGCGCCTATCCGTCCTGAGCGCGGGTGGCGCCAGGTCCTTACTTGGCTAGGCGCTCGAACAGCTTGACCGCGGTATCCACGCAGCGCAGCAGGCGTTCGCCCTCGGTGAGCACCAGCCGCGCATGCTTGGCCTTGCCGGCCGGCGACGGATCGGGGCACAGCGCGCGCGCGAAGCGCTGCCACTGGCTGGCCACGACCTCGAGTTGGGCGCCGAGTTCGGCCTGGCTACCGGCGACCCGGGCCAGTTCCGCGAGATTGCTCTCGAATTCCTGGCAGGTCTGCCGGGACAGCACGGCGATGCTGCCGTCCAGCTTGCCCCAGTCGTGGAACAGGAACAGCTTGCAGATGCGCTGCGACAGCATGCGGTTGCGTCCGGCCGTATTGACGTAATTCGCTTCCGGAATGGCGGCTTGGCTGGCCGCGCAGGCGGTCAGGCCGTCCGCCGCGTCGAGGATTTCCTCGCTGAGCACGAAGATGCGCTCGGCGTCCGCAGCGTCTTCGCTGGCCATGGCTTCCTGATAGGAGGGCCACAGCCGCTTGATGGTTTCCAGCTTGGCACTCGGCTCGGCCCCCAAACCCAGGCCGTCGAGCCGCTCCAGGTTGCGGATGAAGTCCTTCTCGCACTGGCGCAGCTTGATCCGTGCCCGACTGGGCGCCACCCCGGCAGCGATGCTGCCCCAGGCGACGGCCATGCGCTGCGACAGCAGCCGCAAACGACCGCACATATTGACCAGCACGCCGGAGGGCAGCGCCTTGCCGGCCGGCCGCGCGTCACCCTTGCGCTTGCGGCTGAAACTGAGCCTTTGTCCGGCGTCGCCGCTGACCGTATCGAGCAGCGCCGCATTCTGGATATGGACACAGCGCCCATCGACCACGATCACGCCCTTGTCGCTCAATTCGCGCAGATTGCGCGACAGCGATTCCGGCGTCATGCCGATGCGGGCGGCGATCACTTTCTTGCTGGCCTTGAGCAGGACGGTCGTTTCACCAGCCAGGCCGGCCCGCTCGCCGGCCTGGTCCAACAGGTAGTCGAGCAGGCGCTGGGCGCCGGTCTGCCCGTAGTGGAAGCCCGCCGCGTCGAATTCGGTGGCGCACTGGCGGCGGGCCAGTGCGGCGATGATGCGGCTGCTCAGATTACGGTTGAGGTGCACCGCCTCGCGCAGCTTGCGGATATCGATGGCGACCAACTGGGTGACGGTGATGCTCGAACAGGTGGCCGCATAATGCGTGGCGCCGAACACCTCGCCGACGCCAAGCAACTGTTCGTGCTGCACGATCTCGATGACCCGGCTGGCGCCCCCCGGCACATCGACCACGCGCTTGACGCTACCGGTGAACAGGATGTGCGCTTCGCGGATGGGCTGGCCGGCTTCGTACAAGGTCTGGTTGGCTGCCAGTTCGACGATGCGGCTGGCCGTCGTCAATCCGACGAGCAATGCCGGCGGCAAGCCGCCCAGCAACTGGCTGGCGGCAAGCAACTTGCGCTGGGCGCGCAACGCGTCGTTCGACCGTACGTTCAAAGTGGGAAATCCTGCCAATCTGTTGTCAGAACGACATGCTAGTAAAAAAGAACGAGATGGATAATCATTCTCTTGGTGGAGTTGCCCACCTCCTTTGGTGCTAGTGGACGTTGTTGCAGGCCGCAAACACCTTCGATCAGTTTCCAGCGCGCCTTCCCTCCGCTGTCGGAAAGCGCCGGCGGCAAGTGTTACGCTAGCGCCTTCACGCTCTCCTTCGCCCCCTACCGATGTTCGCCAAGTTCTTCGCTGCGCTGGCTCTGGCCGGCCTTGCCGCCGCAGCCTGCGCCGACGGCCTGCCGCCCGCCGTCCTCAAGGCCCTGAAAACGGCCCAGATTCCCACCGCCAACGTCGCCGTCGTCGTCCAGCCGGTCGATGCCACGCAACCGCTGGTCGCCCACGGCAGCGGCCAGGCGATGAACCCGGCCTCGGTGATGAAGCTGCTCACCACCTATGCCGCGCTCGACCTGCTCGGCCCGGCCTACACCTGGAAAACCACGGTGTGGACCGAGGTGGCGCCGGTCGACGGCGTGTTGAACGGCAATGTGTATATCCGGGGCAGCGGCGACCCGCGCCTGGCCATCGAGCATCTGTGGAGCCTGCTGCGCCAGCTGCGCGTGCGCGGCATCCAGCAGGTCGCCGGCGATTTCGTGCTCGACCGCACCGTCTTCGACGTGCCGGCCATCGACCCCGGCGCCTTCGACGACAAGCCGATGCGCCCCTACAACGTCGGCCCGGACGGCCTGCTGCTCGACTTCCGGGCGCTGCGCTTCACGCTGCTGCCGGACAACGGCAAACCGCGCGTGCTGCAAGAGACGCCGAGCGATGGCCTGCGTGTCGACAACCAGTTGCGCGCCGGCAATGGCGACTGCGGCAGCAACTGGAAGGACCTGATCACCGTTCGCCTGATTCCCGAAAACACCGGCAACCGGTTGGAATTCACCGGCAGCTACCCCGCCCTGTGCGGCGAGAAGCCGCTCAACCTGGCGCCACTGCCGGCCGACACCCAGGCCGGCGGCCTGGTCCGTGCCTTGTGGAAGGAACTCGGTGGCAGCCTGGTCGGCCAGGTGCGCGGCGGCACCGTGCCGATCGGCGCCCGGCTGCTCGCCCAGCACGAATCGGCGCCGCTGGCCGATGCCGTGCGCGACATCAACAAGTTCAGCAACAACGTGATGGCCCGCCAGGTGTTCCTCACCTTGGGCAATGACAATGCCCCCGCCACCCCGGAACGGGCCAGGCAACGGGTCGCCGACTGGCTGGCCGGCCGCAACCTGCGCTTCGGCGAACTGGTGCTCGACAACGGCTCCGGCCTGTCGCGCATCGAGCGGATCAGCGCCGGCAGCCTGAACCGCCTGCTGCTCGACGCCTGGAAAAACCCGGTGATGCCGGAATTCGTTTCCAGCCTGCCCATAGTCGGCATCGACGGCACGATGAAGAAGCGCCTGCGCGATACCACGGCGACCGGCCGCGCCCACATCAAGACCGGCACGCTGGAAGGCGTCAAGACGGCGGCCGGCTATGCGCTCGACGCCCAGGGACGGCGCTATGCGATCACTTTCCTGATCAACCACCCGCGCGCCCAGGCCGGCAGCGCCGCCATCGACGCGCTGATCGACTGGGTGGCGCAACGCCGCCTGGGCGAGAAACCGCCGGTGCTCGAAGATGAGTGAGCACCCCGCCCTGCCGGCCGAGTTCCTCGATCAGGCCGGACTGAACCGCCAGCACGTCTTCGACCTGGCCGCCCTGCCCGCCGAAATTAGCGGCCGCCTCGCCATCGGGGCCGGCGAGCGCCAGCTGATCCTGATCGGCCACGGCGGGCGGCGTCTGTGGCAATGCGTGCAGGCTTCCGGCATGGGCGGCGAGCATCCAATCGACGACTACAGCACGCAGACCGTCGCCCGCTGGTTCGCCGAGTGTCTGCCCGGCCACCGCTACCGCCTGCTGTTCCCCGGCGAACAGCCGATCGGCCTGCAGGCGCTGGGCGAACTGGCCGGCTGGCACCAGCCGTCGCCGATCATGGTCGGCGTCGACCGCGAATGGGGCAGCTGGTATGCCTACCGGGCCGTCGTAGTGGCCGATACCGATCTGCAGCCGTCCGTAGCACTGACCGGGCGCAGCCCCTGCCCAGCCTGCGCGGGGCAGCCGTGCATCGCCGCGTGCCCGGCCAATGCCCTGCGCGACGGCCGTTTCGATCTCGAAGCCTGCAGCCGCTTCCGCCTGCAGCCGGAATCGCCCTGCGCCCATGGCTGTCTGGCCCGCCAGGCCTGCCCGGTGGGCAGCGAACACCGCTACGACGATGCGCAGATCGAGCACAGCTATTCGCGCTCGCTCGCCGTCATCCGCTGCTACTACCGCTGATGACCGATAGTCGCCGCCATCGCCACAACCTGTTCGAGGATGCGCAGTCCCTGCTCGTGGCACCGCTGATTTTCGCCTTCGCCATCCTGCTGCTGCGCGAAGCGGGGCTGCTCACCGGCGGCACGGTCGGCATCGCCTTCCTGATCCACTACCTGAGCGGCTGGGCCATGGGGCCTATCCTGTTCGCCGTGAACCTGCCCTTCTACGTGCTGGCCATGCGTTCCATGGGCAAGGCCTTCACGATCAAGACCTTCCTGTCGGTCAGCCTGCTGGCGCTCTACACCGAACTGCTGCCGATGCTGGTCGACGTACATTCCCTGCACCGCGGCTTTGCCGCCATCATGGGCGGCTTCCTGGCCGGCATCAGCCTGCTCATGTTGATCCGCCACAAGACCAGCCTGGGCGGCCTCGGCATCCTGGTCATCCATTTGCAGAACACCCGCGGCTGGCGGGCCGGCAAATTGCAGATGGCGGCCGACTGCCTGATCCTCGCCGCCGCGGCCTTCGTCCGCGATCCGCTCAGCGTCGGCCTGTCCATCGTCGGCGCACTGGCCCTCAACCTGGTCATCGCGGTCAACCACAAGGCCGGCCGCTACATGGGCACCTAGGCTACGGGACGCCCGGCGGACAGCGCCAGCCAGCCGCAGATGACGCGGTAGCCGACCCACAGGCCGAGCAGGACGATCATGATCCAGGCCAGCGGGATACCGATGATGGTGATGATCAGCACGCCGTAGGCCACCAGCCAGAGTGCGGTGAACCAGAAGGTGCGGATCTGCCAGGCGAAATGGCTCTCCAGCCAGGTGCCGGCGACCTCGCCGCGCTTCAGGTAATTGAGGAAGACGGCGATCAGCGACGGCAGGCCGAAGACGAAACCGCCGGCCACGGTGGCCGACGAGGTGACGCCGATCAGCACGGCCAGCGCATGCAGGCCGTAGATGACATGGGTGAGCTGGACCAGCGACGGGCGAACACCGTGCAGGTCGGGGCTGGGAACAGGTTCGTTCATGCCGTTTCCTCCGGAAGATACTTCTGCATCAGCAGCGCATTGCCCGCTGCCGGATCAAGGACATAAGGCGTGAAACCGGCCTGGCGGTAGGAAGCCATCGCCCGCGTGTTGTTGGACAGCACTTCCAGGGTAAGTTTGCAGCAGCCGAGTTCGGCCGCCCGCCGTTCGGCCCAGGCGAGCAGTGCCTGGCCTATGCCCTGGCCGCGCCTGCTGGCATGGACCACGATATCGTGGACATTGAGCAGGGGCTTGGCGGCGAAGGTGGAAAAACCGGCGAAGCAGTCGATCAGTCCGACCGCCTGGCCGTCCAGCCAGGCCAGCGCGCCGTGGAAGCCGGGGACTTCCTTCAGCGTGTTGACCAGATGGACCTGAGCGTACTCGGACAGCCCGTCGCCACCGCCCATCGGGTCTTGCGCATAGTGTTCGAGCAGGTCGAGAAAGGCCTCGACGTGGCACTGATCGGCCAGATCGGTGGCGGTGATGACAAGGCGGGAGTGCATGGCTGGCGATGCCCGAAAGCGGAGGAAGGCGCCATGTTAAGACGCCCTCCGCCCTTTCTTCAAGCCAGCGCGAAAACGGTTTCCGTTCCTTCGTCCCAGCCGTCCCACAGGTAGTCGTCGGCCTTGCCGTCGGCGATCAGGCGCAGGGCGTAATTGACCTGTTCCTTGTAGAAGTCGCAGAAGGCGCCGATCTTGTCCATGCCGCCGTTCATCTCGAATGCCTCGGCCGGACAGGGCGAGCCGCAGAAATGGCGGATCGCGCAGTCGCCGCAGGGGCTGAACTTGTCCACGTCGCGGGTCGTCACCGCCTGGAAAGCCGGCGAGGCCAGGGCCGCCTCGACGCCACCGGTCAGCAGATTGCCGCCATTGAAGCGCGGCAGGCCGATGAACTCGCTGCACGGGTACAGGCTGCCGTCGGCGGCCAGCGCGAAGAAGGCGCGGCCGCCGCCGCAGGGCGAGATGTCGCACATCAGGCGGCGCGCCGTCGGGGCCAGGATGCCGATCAGGATATTGGCAAAATTGGCCACCATCAGCTTGCGGCCGGTTTCCCGGTACAGCTCGTGGGTGCGGTCCATGGCCGCGAAGAAGGCCTTGGCCATGGCGCCGTCGGCCGGCTTGACGCCGCGCGCCCCGGGCAGCGTGCAGCGCACGGTGTTGAGCATGCAGGTAGGCACTTCATGGGCGTGGAACAGCTCGACCATGTCCGTCAGGTAAGGCAGGTTCTCGGTCGTGCAGGTGGTGATCACACTCCACGATCCGTAGCCGCGCAGCTTCTCCATGGTGCGCAGTACCTTGTCGTGCACGCTCTTGCCGCCCCAGGTCCGGCGCGTCGCGTCGGTGATCCCGGCCATCGGCCCGTCGAGCGAGAGGCCGATGCTGACGTTGCGCGAGGTCAGGAAATCGATGGCCTGGTCGTCGAGCAGCGTGCCGTTGGTCTGCAGCCCGAAGATGAAGTCGTGGCCGAAGACGTCGATCGCCTCGAACACGGCGGCCTGGTTCATCAGCGGTTCGGCGCCGTGGAAAATGGCGCGCGGCTTGCGGCCGTCCGGCATGACCGAGCGGAAGTAGTCGCGCAGCTTGCCCAGCGAGGCGAGCAGCGTGTCGGCCGGCATGTGGCTGCCGCCGCTGCGCTGGGTATCGGGCAGGTAGCAGTAGGTGCAATTGAGATTGCAGCGCTCGGTCGGGTTCAGATAGACGCCGGAGGGCTTCAGGTCGAAACGCAGGGCATGCAGTTCGTTCCGGAAACCGTCGGCCTTTTCGCGATAGGCGGCGAGCGTCGCCGGATCGAGCCCCTCGCCGATCTTGTTCTTGTCGACCAGCGCCCAGAAGGCGGTATCCGGATCGGTCAGCGCCGCGTAGACAGCGTGGCCGATGTCCACGGGCTGGAAATGCGGGTCGCTCAGGGCGCCCGCGGGCAGCGCAGCGGTCATTTGGCGGCCTTCTTGTCCATCAGCACGTAGTGCGACAGGCCCATGCCTTCCGGATTGCAGCTCTTGCGCACCGCGATAGTCGGGGCGACCGGAGCGGCCTGGTTTTCGGTGGTTTGCGGGGCTTTGACGGTCGACGTCACGGTTTGGGTCATGTTCCACTCCTCGGGAATACAAAAACAAAAAGGGCTCCGGCTGACGGCACGCTTGTCGCATGCAGTCAGCCGGAGCCCTTGCCTTGGCTCCTGATGGGCATCGATTCGTCTTCTGGCTTCCGGATCAGCCGAAGCGCTGCGCCTTCCCCGCGCGGTATGCCGCGCAAGTGGCCGGTCTGGCGACCGTGCAGTCTTCGTCCCCGGTTACAGCGGCGGGCCCGCCACGGATTCGCACCGTGTTCCGTATCTCGATGCCGATAGGAGCGCGGATTCTCTCAAGCCGGCGAGTCGGGGGTCAATTCGTCCTAAAGACCTAGTTCCTGCCACATCGTGTCGACGCGTTTCTTGACGTCGGCATCCATCACGATGGGCCGCCCCCACTCACGATTCGTCTCGCCCGGCCACTTGTTGGTCGCATCCAGTCCCATCTTGGAACCGAGGCCGGCCACCGGCGACGCGAAATCGAGGTAGTCGATCGGCGTGTTGTCGACCAGCGTCGTGTCGCGGGTGGCATCCATGCGCGTCGTCATCGCCCACACCACTTCCTTCCAGTCGCGGATGTCGATGTCGTCGTCGACCACGATGATGGTCTTGGTGTACATGAACTGGCGCAGGAAAGACCAGATGCCGAACATGATGCGCTTGGCGTGGCCGGGGTACTGCTTCTTGATCGAAACGATGGCCATCCGGTACGAGCAGCCTTCCGGCGGCAGGTAGAAATCGACGATTTCCGGGTACTGCTTCTGCAACAGCGGCACGAAGACCTCGTTGAGCGCGACCCCGAGCACCGCCGGCTCGTCGGGTGGCTTGCCGGTGTAGGTACTGTGGTAGATCGGGTCGCGGCGCATCGTGATGCGCTCGATGGTGAAGACCGGGAATTCGGCCTGCTCGTTGTAGTAGCCGGTGTGGTCGCCGTAGGGACCTTCGAGCGCCATCTCGCCGGGATGGATGACACCCTCCAGCACGATTTCGGCCGAAGCGGGCACCTGCAGCGTCGAGCCGACACACTGCGTCAGCTCGGTCTTGCCGCCGCGCAACAGGCCGGCGAACTGGTATTCGGACAGCGAATCAGGCACCGGGGTCACGGCGCCGAGGATGGTCGCCGGGTCGCAGCCAAGCACGACGGCGACCGGGAAGGGCTGGCCAGGATTGGCCAACTGGTGGTCGCGGAAATCGAGCGCCCCGCCGCGATGGGCCAGCCAGCGCATGATGACCTTGTTCGGCCCCAGCACCTGCTGGCGGTAGATGCCGAGATTCTGCCGGTTCTTGTGCGGCCCCCTGGTGACAACCAGGCCCCAGGTGATGAGCGGCGCGATGTCACCCGGCCAGCAGTGCTGGATGGGCAGTTTGGCCAGATCGACATCCTTGCCCTCCCAGACGATTTCCTGGCACGGCGCGTTCGACACCTTCTTCGGCGCCATGTTGAGCACCTGCTTGAGGATGGGCAGCTTGTCCCAAGCGTCCTTCAGGCCCTTGGGCGGCTCGGGCTCCTTCAGGTAGGCGAGCAGTTTGCCGACTTCGCGCAGGGCCTGCACCGATTCCTCGCCCATGCCCAGCGCCACGCGTTGCGGCGTGCCGAACAGGTTGGCGAGCACCGGCATGCTGTGCCGGGTCAAGCCGGAGCGCGGCTTCTCGAACAGCACGGCCGGTCCGCCGGCGCGCAGCACGCGGTCGCAGATTTCGGTCATTTCGAGGCGGGTATCGACCTCGACGCCGACGCGCTTCAGGTCGCCGGTCTTTTCCAGTTGCGACATGAAGTCGCGCAGATCGTGGTATTTCATCCGAAGTTCTTTCCGGCGAGCAGGAAGTCGACGACGATGCCGGCAAAAATGGCCATGCCGACCCAGTTATTGTGCAGGAAGGCCTTGAAGCACGGCATGCGCTCGCGCCCCCGAATCCAGGTGTAATGCACGCCCATGATGCCGGCGGCGACGACCAGCCCGGCATAAAAGGCCCAGCCGAGATGCCGGCCGTAACCGATCCAGCCGATGATGCCCAGCGTCACGGCGTAGCACCCCATCACCGCCGCCACGTCGAAACGGCCGAAAGTGATGGCCGAGGTCTTGATGCCGATCTTCAGGTCATCCTCGCGGTCGACCATGGCGTATTCGGTGTCGTAGGCGACCGCCCAGAAGATGTTGGCAAGCAGCAGCCACCAGGCTTCGGCCGGCACGCCATCAAGCTGCGCTGCATAGGCCATCGGGATGCCGAAGCCGAAGGCGATGCCGAGGTAGGCCTGCGGGATGGCCAGGAAACGCTTGGTGAAGGGATAGCTGGCGGCGAGGAAGAGCGCCGGCAGCGACAGCCAGATGACCAGCGGCCGGCCGAGCAGCAGGACCAGCACGAAGGAGGCGACGCATAGCCCGACGAACAGCCACAGGCTCTCCTTGACGGTGACCCGGCCGGCGGTCAGCGGCCGCTCCTTGGTGCGCTCAACATGTTTGTCGAAGTCGCGGTCGGCATAGTCGTTGATGACGCAACCGGCCGAACGCATCAGCACGGTGCCCATCACGAAGACCCACAGCACGGCCCAGTCGGGGCGGCCGAGCGACGACAGCCACACCGCCCACAAGGTCGGCCAGAGCAGGAGCAGGATGCCGATCGGCTTGTCTAGCCGCATCAGCTTTTCGTAGAGGTCGAGTTTTTCCTTGAGCGCGATCCAGTTCATCCGCGGATTTTACCTTGGCGACCGACCGCCGCCGACGAAAACGGCGCCATCCGGGAGATCAATGGGCGCGATTGCGCGCCGCCTGCTGCCAGGCCACCACAGCCTGCCCGGAATGGGCGAGGATGGCTTGGTAACGCTCATCCGGCAGGGCGTGGCGCAGCGAGGCGAACAATTGCTGGGTGCCCTCCTGGGCCAGCGGCGAGGCCGGCGACTGCCCGGACAGCAGGCCGATCTGGATATTGGCCAGGGCGTCGGCAATCAGCCGCCAGCCGAGGAGCGGCATTTTCTGGTCGAGGGCGACCATCAGGCTGCCCAGCGTCTGCACGATGGCCTCGACCTGCTCGCTCGACTCGCAGGCCGCCATGGCGTGCCACAAGGCGAGGTGAATGCCGCGCCTCAGGTCGACCTTGAAATCGATGGCATCCGACTCGACAGCATCGAGCTGCTCGAAATATTTCTGGAACAGCGCTTCTTCCCGCGCATCGAGGCGAGTGCGCAGGCCGCCGATCAGGGCGGTCAGCGGGTGGATGGCGGTCAGGCCGAAAGCCTGCGTATAGGCCAGCCCCCACTGGTCGAGGCCGCCGATCAGCAAGGCCAGGCGCAGCGCCCGTGCTTCGTCGCTGCCGCCGGCCCGGCACCAGTTGGCGCATTGCGAGGCCACCTCGCCGAGCACGCCGACATCGGGCGTCCCGTCACCGGCTGCGGCCTGCCGGAAGACGCCGGCAAAGACATCCTGCGCCATGCGGGCGGCCAAGCGCTGGGTATCGGCATTGGCCAGTTCGGCAAGTTGGTCGGCGGGGATAGTAGCTGCGGTCGTCATGGCAAACAGTCGGAATCGGGAAAAGGGCGCCATTTTACCGGGCTACCGGCCAGCAGGTTATCATCGGGAAAAATGACAAGCGCGCCAGTCAGGCAACGCCCCCACCCCTTCCAGAGAACCCAAATGAACCCATCGCTATACGATATCCCGCTCGTCAGCCTGAGCGGCAGCCCCGCCCACCTCGGCCAATTCAAGGGCCAGGTCCTGCTCATCGTCAATGTCGCGTCGAAGTGCGGACTGACGCCGCAATACGAAGGCCTCGAAAAGCTGTTCGAAAGCCATCGCGCCCGCGGCCTGCAGGTGCTCGGCTTCCCCTGCAACGATTTCGCTGGTCAGGAGCCGGGCAGTGCCGACGAAATCGCATCCTTCTGCACCACCAACTTCGGTGTCCAGTTCCCGCTGTTTGAGAAAATCAGCATCAACAGCGCGCCGCGTCACCCGCTGTACGCCCACCTGATCGCCGCCCAGCCCCAGGCCAGCTTCCCGGCCGGCAGCGATTTCGTCGAAAAGCTCGGCCAGTACGACATGCTGCCCAAGCAGCCGGACGACGTGCTGTGGAATTTCGAGAAATTCCTGATCGGCCGCGACGGCAGCGTACTGCAGCGCTTCTCTCCGGACACCGCACCGGACGACGCAACGCTGCTAGCCGCCATCGAAGCCGCTCTGGCCCAGTCCTGATGAATACGCGCCATACCCCGCCGGCACCGGCCGCCAAGCGCGACGTCTGCCAACCCACCGGCTCGGCCGAGCTGGCCATGCTCGACGTCTACATGCCGATGATGAAATCGGCCGCCATCCTGTCCGCCGGCAAACTGGGCCTGTTCGAAGCGCTGGCCGGCGGCCCGCTAGCCATCCCGGCGCTGGCCGACAAGCTGCAGGCCAGCGCCAGCGGCACCCGCTTCCTGGCCGATTTCCTGGTCACCATCGGCTATCTGGAGCAGCACGGCGAGCACTTCGCCAACACCGCCAGCACCCAGCGCTGGTTCACCCGCGCCGGCCAGGTCGATTACACGCCCGGCCTGCTGTGGTCCCTGGAAGCCTGGCCGATGATGGGCGACCTGAGCGCCGCAGTGCGCCGCGGCGGGCCGGAGCGCACCCTGTGGCAGGCCATGGAAGACCAGCCGCAGCTCGGCAAGACCTTTTCCGCCTACATGGACGCCTTTGCCGGCGACCTCGGCCCCGACCTGCTCGCCCACGTTCCCGTCCTGCCGCAACACCAGCGCCTGCTCGACCTCGGCGGTTCGCACGGCATGCATTCGATCCGCTTCTGCCAGCGCTATCCGCAACTGAGCGCCCTGATCGTCGACCTGCCCAGCGCGCTGACCGAAACCGACACCACCATCGCCCGCCACGGCCTGGCCGAGCGCATCCACGCCAGCCCCGGCGAATTGCTGGTGCACGACTGGCACGGTCAGCACGACGTAGTGTTCTATCTGTCGGTGGCGCACAACCACACGGCCAACGAGAATCGCCTGGCCATCCGGCAGATTTACGAGGCGCTCAACCCGGGCGGCCTGCTGGTCATCCACGAATACCTGGCCGACACACCGCACAACGCCTTCCTGTCGGCTTTCCGCCTGACCCTGCTCTACGAAACCGGGACCCAGACCTATCGTTATGGCGAGTATGTCGACTGGCTGGCCAGCGCCGGCTTTGCCGACCTTAAACGCATCGACCTCGACCCGCTGGAAAAGGGTTCGCTGATCATCGCCCGCCGGCCCGACTGAGCGGTCAGCATCCCCGGCCGGCGCCGGGGAAAGGCGGCTAAATCTCTGGTTCCAGCGCCTCGGTTTCCGGGCGGCCGGCCACGCCGCCCGCCGACGCGGCAAACCAGCGCAGCAGCATGGCGAATAGCGCTTCGGGATCGACCGGCTTGGCGATGAAGTCGTCCATGCCGGCCTGCTCGCAGTGCGCCCGATCTTCGGCAAAGGCATTGGCAGTCATGGCGATAATCGGCAGCTTGTCGCCCGCGGGCAAGGCACGGATGTGGCGGGTGGCTTCCAGGCCGTCCATGACCGGCATCTGCATGTCCATCAGGACCAGGTCGTAATCGTTCCGGCCGGCCAGGGCCACCGCTTCGGCGCCATTTTCGGCGCAATCCACGGCCAGGCCCGAGCTTTCCAGCAATTCCAGCGAAATCTCGCGGTTGATCGGCTCGTCTTCGACCAGCAGGACGCGGCGACCGCGATAGTCGCGGGCCAGGACCTGCTCGGCCCCGGCGGTTTCCGGGGAGCCGTGATGGGCGACGGCGCCGCCCTTCTTCAAGCGGACGGTGAACCAGAAGCGGCTGCCGCTGCCGGGAACGCTGTCCACGCCGGCATCACCGCCCGACAACTGGGCGATTTTCCGGGTAATCGCCAAGCCGAGCCCGGTGCCGCCATGGCGTCGGGATGTCGAGTTGTCGGCCTGTTCGAAGGCGGAAAACAGGCGCGGCAGTGCTTCGGGCGCGATGCCGATGCCGGTGTCGGCCACCGCAAAGCGGAGCAGGACGCTGTCGTCAGCATCCTCGTCGATACTGACGCTCAGCGTGATGCTGCCGGTTTCGGTGAATTTGATGGCGTTGTTGGCGTAGTTGAGCAATCCCTGCTGCAGGCTGGTCACATCACCGAGCAGCGGATAGGGAATGGTCTCGATCTGCTGCCGCAGCGCCAGGCCTTTGGCCTGTGCGCGGTGGTGCAGCATCGAAACGATATTGCCGAGTATCTGCGCGACGTGGATGGGCTTTTCGTCGAGGGTGAATTTGCCGGCCTCGATCTTGGACAGGTCGAGGATGGCGTTCAGCACTTCCAGCAGATGCTCGCTGGCTCCCTCCAGCTTGGCCAGCCGTTCGGCCTGCAGCGGGGTCAGGCCGGCCCGCCGGATCAGGTGGGCCATGCCGGTAATGGCATTGAGCGGGGTGCGGATTTCGTGCGACATGTTGGCGAGGAAAGCGCTCTTCGCCACGCTGGCCGCTTCGGCCGCCTCCTTGGCGACGGCCAGTTCGCCGGTGCGATCGGCGACCAGTTTCTCCAGATGCAGGCGATGCTGCTCGAGTTCGATTTCGGCCGACTTGCGGGCCGTGATGTCGATGCGGTTGCCGACGATATACCCGCTGGGGGTCCGGTGCTCGATGATGAGCAGCCAGCGCCCGTCGTCCAGGCGCTGCTCGAAATGCCGGCCGTCGGCGGCCTGATGCAGCCTGACGCGCGCCTCGACCCAGGCGTCGATGTTGCCGACGGCTTCCGGGTACTGCCCCCGTTCCGCGCCCTGGCGGACGATTTCCGTAAACGTGGCGCCGGGCACGATCAGGTCGCGGCTGGTGGTGTACAGGTCCCGGTAGGCGTCGTTGCAGGCGACCAGACGATCGTGGTCGTCGTAGATGGCGAAACCGACCGCGATGTTGGCGACCGCTTCCTGGAACAGGGTATTCGCCCGCATCGCCTCGTGTTCGGCCCGCTTGCGTTCGCTGACGTCGCGGAAAGTGATCACCGCGCCGTCCGGCGCACCGCCGCCTTCGATCCGGGCGACGCTGTATTCCACATCGAACGGCGAGCCGTCCCGGCGCCAGAAAAACTCGTTATCGACATGATGCACGGCGCTGCCGCCGGCGACTGCGGTGGCGCCGAGCAGTCGCGCCAGGCGGCAGTCGAAGGCCTGGTTATCCGCGCCGGCGCTGTCCGGGCGATGGATCAGGACGTGGAAATTGGCGCCGACCAGTTGCTCCCGGTCATAGCCCAGCATCTGTTGCGCGGTCGGATTGACAAAGGTGATCGTGCCCTCGGCATCCACCCCGCAAATCCCTTCGCCAGCGGCGACGAGCAGCGATTCGTAACGCCCCGCTAGGCGATTGGCCGCCATCTCCGAGCGTTCGAGACGCCGCTGCGTCCGCAACTGGCGCAGGAACAGCCAGCCCAGGATCAGCGCGAAGGCCAGGACCGAGGCGCCGGCCAGCGCGGTCTGGATCCACCACGGCCGCAGGAAGTCATCGCGGGCGACGCCGACAATGGCGACCAGCGGGTAATTGTGCAGCCGTACGAAGGCGTGCACGCGGACGACGTCATCGACCACCGACGGCAATTCCATCACGCCGGAATTGGCGCCGGCATTGATGCGTTCCCAGAGCGGGGTGCGCACCGGCTCATTGACCTCGCGCTCGATGGCCGGCCGACGCACGATCAATTGGGCGGTGTCGCTGCGCCGGATGGCGATGACCGCCTTGCTGCCGATGTCCGGCGCATCGATCAGGGCCTGCATCCGGGAAAGGTCCAAAGCGCCGGCAACAGCGCCCAGGAAGCGGCCATCCGTGTCGCGGATCGGCACGGCGACAATAATGGTCGGCACGCGCACTGCCTTGCCGATCAGAACCTCGGAAACCGCCAGATTACGGCCGGGTTCGTCCCTCAGCGAGATGAACCATTTGCGATCGCTGACATTGAACCGTGCCGGATCTGGTCCCGCGTTCATCATGATGTCGCCATTCGCGGTAACCACCCGGTAATTCGAGACTTCCGGAAAGCGGCGCAAATGCAGCGCCATCAGCGACTCGACCTCGGAGCGGCGTTGTTCGCCGCGCTCCTGCCACAGATCGACCGGTTTCAATACCTTCGCAAAGACAAGCAGATCGCCTTCGGCACGGCGTAACGTGCCTTCGATATCCTCGCGCAGAATTTCCGCCAGGTTGGTTACCGTGGTTTCGGCCTCGTGGTAATAGCGGGCACGACTTAAGGCGGACAGGCCACCGACCAGGACGGCGACGCCCATCAGCGCGAGGCAAACGGCAACGATCTGAATGCGGGATTTCATCGGCGGATTACCGTAACAAGGCTGCTATGGCTTCAGCGGTGGTCTCGGGCTATCGAAGCGCGATTTGTATTGTGCCGGACAGCATAGCAGCTTTGTTTGCCGGCGGAACTCGCCTCGCATTTACGCGTGGCATGGTGGATTTCGGCAATCGCTTGCCGCCAGGGGAACCTACGCTTCGGGCAATGCTCCTAGCTACCATCTCGTGTTCAGCCCTGCGGGGAGGTAATGCCGTACAAGTTCACAAGGGAGCGTTTCGGTCTTTACCGGCGATTTTGGGGAGAGGTTTCCGAGGAAGAATTCCTGGAATCCATCAACCTGGTTCAGGCGCGTCCCGACTTTGACGAGATTCGCTACTCGATCATCGACCTCAGCGATGTCGATTCAATCGCCATCACCGAATGGGCCTTCGAGTGGGCGGGCGCCATGAGCTTCGGCGCCGCCAAGGCAAATCCGAACATCTCCATTGCCCTGGTCACGCCGAGCGAGGTGATCGCCAAACTGGCACCCCATTTCGTCTCCCCATATCAACTGCGGATATTTACCAAGCTTGAAGACGCACGCCGGTGGATAGAAGAGCGGCTATCGTAGCCTGCCGGATCATTCGGCAACGACGGCGATCACCTTGCGCCGCCGCGCCGCTCCCTCGGCGATTTCGGCCTGAATCTCCTGCGTTTTCGCCATCCGTTCGCCGCGATAGAACAGGTTGAACGCCTCAAAGGGAATCAGCCGGCCATCCGGCTGGGCGAAGTGGATGCAGGATTTTTTCAGAGCACGCAAATCGAGGTTGGCGGCGTCCATGAATTGCACGATCAGGACCCGGAAGACGTTCTCGTAGGCGAGTTCCGGCGCTGAAATCGCCGGCAGGCAGCAAAGCAGCGCCGACAGGCAATTGGCCTGCGACTCCGGCGAATGGTTGGTCGAGAACAGCTTGAACACGGCATCCTTCATGGCCGGATCGCGCTCGAAGACGATGGTGTTGCGCGGCCCGGCAAGCAGGGCCTCCGGGCCGAGGTGGCGGGTCAGCGGCAGGGCCTCGCCGCCCAGCTTGAGGGCGTAGCCCATGGCCAACGTGTCCGGATTGCATGGTACCGGCACGATATCGTCGAGCGTGAACAGCCCGGACTGTTCGGCAACGCGCCGCCGCACTTCGCTGACCGTCAGGCGGTGGCGCGCCGGTTCGAAGCCGACGTTGCGCCCGGCATCTGATACCGGCTGCAGCGTCACGCCGCGCACGCAGCGGTACTTCAGGCCGTGCTGGATGACGGCGCCGATTTCCTCGTCGTTGATGCCGCGCTTGACGGTCATCACCAGCGTCGTCGAAATGCCGTGTGCCTCCAGGTTGGCCAGCGCCCGCTCGTGGATGGCGGCGAGGTCGGCGCCGCGCATGTACTGCAGCACCTCGTCACGCAGCGAATCGAACTGCAGATAGATTTCGATGCCCGGCTTGTAGCTCGCCAGCCGGGCGACGAAATCCGGCTCGCGCGCCAGGCGCAGGCCGTTGGTATTGACCATCAGGTGGCGGATCGGCCGCGCTTTCGCCGCGCCGAGGATGGCGAAGAAATCCGGATGCAGGGTCGGTTCGCCGCCGGACAGCTGCACCACGTCGGGCTCGCCTTCGTTGGCGACGACGGCATCGAGCATGGCTTCTACCTCGGCCAGCGAACGATGCTGCTGGCGCTCCGGCCCGGACTCGGCATAGCACACCGGGCAGCGCAGGTTGCAGTGCTCGGTGATCTCGACCACCGACAGGCAGGAATGCTGCATGTGGTCGGGGCACAGGCCGCAATCGTAGGGGCAGCCGTGCTGCATGGCCGTGTTGAAGCGCTCCGGCATCTCCGGCGCCTTGACGTAGACCTCGCGGCACAGCCGGTAGTAGTCGGCATCGTCGGCGATCAGCACGCGCTCGATGCCGTGCGCCGGGCACCATTTATCGAGGAAGACCTCGTCGCCCTTGATGACGATCTTGGCTTCGACCTGGCGCAGGCAGGTGGTGCACACCGAGGCGGTGGTGTCGTAGAAAAGCCAGGGGCGGTTTTTGCGGCTCATTGCTGCTCCTTGTTGTGATTGTCCTTCAGCCATGCGTCGGCCTCATTCAGCACCGCCTGCCTGGCCGGCCAGCACTCAATGGGCATCTTCACCTTCCGTTTCCGGGCGCTCGCGCATCCAGTTACGCAAGATCCACCACACACCGGCCACACCCAGCAGCAGGCTGGCCATGCCAATTAAGGCCATGCCGCCGCCCCCGGTGTTCACGGTGCCGAACATGACGCACAAACCGCCGCCCGCGATGAACAACAGGCCGATACCGATCAGAAAAACCCGACCGATCACTTTCAAAATGGTTAACACGCTCATCGCCCCCTGTCTTTGTCTGCTTGCGACTTAGCGGATGCCCCGAAGGTCAGCCACAGGATGCCACCGCCGAAAGCCATCACTAGCCCACCAATCAACGCCAGAACACTCCAGCCGAAGGTGGCAATGCATGTCCCGCCACCTACGATGGCGTACAGACCAACGATCAGCACCAGTCCCTTGCCGACAATATTCAGCAAAGCCTTCATTGCGCCCTCTTTTCCGTGTGCCTCATCAAGACCGACACCCATTGTCGCCAAACGACCGGCAGGTAGATCACCAGTCCCACCAGGCACACCCACTGGATGCCTGACAGCCCGAACGGATAAGCATAGGGAATCGGCTTGATCGCATCGACCAGCAGGCGCCAGGCGAGATAGGCGATCAGCATCAGCTTGAACAACAGCCCGGGCGGCAGGGCCAACCGCTGCCGCGCTGTCGCCAGCCCCCACCACAGCAGGCCGGCGAAGAGAATTTCGTAAAGCTGTGTCGGGTGGCGCGGGATGCCGTCGCCGAAGTCGATGGCCCACGGCAAGCCGCTCGGATTGCCGTACGTGCCGTCGGCCAGCCCGGCCAGGAAACAGCCGGCCCGACCGATCATCAGGCCAAGCAGGACGGGAAAGACGAAGGCATCGCCGGTCGACTGCGCAATGCCGTTCAGCTTCTTGGCGATCTCGACACCGATCAACCCGCCGAGCAGGCCGCCGACCATCGACTGCCCGCCGAACAGCACGGTCGGCGTCGTCCAGTATTGCGCCAATAGATGCGGCATCTCGACCCAGAACACCAGCTTGTTGCCGATGGCCGCCCCGAAGACGCAGCCGGCGGCGACGACGAAGCCCGCGCCGTGCAGGATGCTGCCGCCCCCGCTCCGCCGTCGCAGCAGCCGGTAATAGGCGGCGCCGACGACAAGGGCCAACATTTCGAAAATGCCGTGCACCAAGGCTGCCTGTTCGGCCGGAATGAAGCTCATGGTCGGCGCGCCCATGCCTCGTCAGCGGCACTCGCCACGCAGGGTGCGGACCTGTGCCTGCAGATGCTCAGGCGTCGCCTCTACCGCCGGCACCGGTGCGCCGACATGCAGGGCGATATCCGAGAACAGTCCCCGCCGGAAGGGGGTCTTCATCGCCACGCCATCGACCCGCGAGAAGAAACTGCCCCACAGCCCGGCCAGCGCCATCGGCACCACAGGCACCGGATGGCTCGCCAGAATCCGGCTGACGCCCGGCCGGAAGGGCTGCAGTTCGCCATCCGCGGTGATGTTGCCTTCCGGAAAGATGCCGACCAGGTCGCCATCGGCCAGGGCGCGCGCCGCTTCGGCGAAGGCCGCTTCCATCATGGCCGGGTCTTCCTTGGCAGAGGCGATGGGGATCGCGCCGCAGTGGCGGAAAACGAAGCCAAGGAGCGGCGTCTTGAAAATGCGGTGATCCATCACGAAGCGGATCGGACGCGGCGAAGCGCCCATGATCACCACCGCGTCGGCGAAGCTGACATGGTTGGCGACCAGCACCGCCGCCCCTTCCTGCGGGATATTCTCCAGCCCGGTGGTGCGCAGCCGATACACCGCCTTGACCAGCAGCCAGGCGACGAAGCGGAGCAGGAATTCCGGCACCAGCCCGTAGATGTAGATGGCGACCAGCGCATTGAGCAAGGCGGCGAGCCCGAACAGGGCGGGGATCGACAGCCCTTTGCCGAGCAGGGCCGCCGCCCCCAGCGCGCCGACCACCATGAACAGCGCATTGAGGATGTTGTTGGCGGCGATGATGCGCGCCCGGTGGTCCGGCGAACTGCGCACCTGGACCAGGGCGTAGAGCGGCACGATGAAGAAGCCGCCGAAGACGCCGAGCATCATCAGGTCGAAGAGCACGCGCCAGACCGCGGGAATGCTCAGCAGCGCGAGCAGTTCATGCGGCGTCGTGCCGGCCAGCGCGTCCGGCGAGGCGAAATAGAGATCGAGCCCGAACAGGGTCAGGCCGATCGAACCGAAAGGCACCAGGCCGATCTCGACATGCTTGCCCGACATCCGCTCACAGAGCATGGAGCCGACCCCGATGCCGACCGTGAAGGTGGCGAGCAGCAGCGTCACCGACGACTCGCCGCCGCCGAGCACGAACTTGGCGTAGGCCGGGAACTGGGCGAGGAACAGCGCGCCGTACAGCCAGAACCACGAAATGCCGAGTATGGACAGGAAGACCGTGCGGTTCTGGCGGGCGAAGGCAATGTTGCGCCAGGTTTCGGACAGCGGATTGAGATTGACCTTCAGTTCCGGCGCTGGCGGCGGCGCCACCGGGATGCCGCGGCTGGTCAGGTAGCCCGCCGCGGCGACCAGGAAGCCACCGACCGCAATCCACGCCGGATGCTCGACCGAGCCGGCAAGCAGGCCACCGGCCAGCGTACCGATCAGGATGGCGACGAAAGTGCCGGCCTCGATCAGCGCATTGCCGCCGACCAGCTCATCCTCATGCAGGTGCTGCGGCATGATCGCGTACTTGACCGGCCCGAACAGCGTCGAATGGCAGCCGAGCAGGAACAGCGCGACCATCAGCACCGGCAGGCTGGTCAGGAAGAAGCCCGCCGCCGCGACGCCCATGATCGCCATTTCCAGCACCTTGACCAGCCGGGCGAGCATCGCCTTGTCGTACTTGTCCGCCAGTTGCCCGGCGGTGGCCGAGAACAGGAAGAAGGGCAGGATGAAAATGCCGGCAGCCAGGTTGGCCAGCAGCTCCGGCTTCAGCGTCGTCCAGTGCGCCGCCTGAAAGGTCAGCAGCACGACCAGCGCGTTCTTGAACAGGTTGTCGTTGAAGGCGCCGAGGAATTGCGTGGCGAAGAAAGGCCTGAAGCGCTTCTGTTTGAGGAGTCCGAATTGTCCGCTCATACAGCCTCCGCCAAGCGTTTCAGGGTCACGTAATCGACCTTGCCGGTGCCGAGCAGCGGCAACGACTCGACCTTGTGGATCTTGCGCGGCACGGCCAGTTCCGGCACGCCTATTTCCCTCGCCTTGGCGGCGAGCAGTTCGCGCGTCAGTTCGCCGTCGGTGGTGAACAGCACCAGCGCCTCGCCCTTGGCCGGGTCTGGCTGGCTGGACGCGGCATGCGGCAGGGCCGGCGACGTGGCCGTGGCGAGCTTCTCGACCACCTCCAGGCTGACCATCTCGCCGGCGATCTTGGCAAAGCGCTTGACTCGGCCGACGATCTTGACGAAACCTTCCTCATCCACCTCGACCACATCGCCCGTCTCGTACCAGCCGGCGCCGGC
The DNA here is from genome assembly GCF_022012295.1 of Dechloromonas hankyongensis. Classification (GTDB taxonomy): domain Bacteria; phylum Pseudomonadota; class Gammaproteobacteria; order Burkholderiales; family Rhodocyclaceae; genus Azonexus; species Azonexus hankyongensis. Next base: position 873,293 of record NZ_JAKLTN010000001.1, on the reverse strand, counting down.
GTCCGACGCCGGAGGCTGCAGCACGCCGGGCTGATCCGCCTTCAAGTAGCCGGCCATTACATTCGGGCCGCGCACGTGCAGCAAGCCGCCCTGCTCGATCCCCGGCACCGGCACCAGCTTGTAGTCGACCCCCGGCAGCAGGTTGCCGACCGTGCCGGTCTTGTAGGCCATCGGCGTATTCACCGCCAGCACCGGCGCGGTTTCGGTCGCCCCATAGCCTTCGAAGATGCGCTGGCCGAATTTCTCGAACCACTGGCTGCGCACCGCTTCCGACAGCTTCTCGGCACCGGCCACGACATAGCGCAGGCGATAGAAGTCATAGGGATTGGCGAACTTGCCATAGTTGGCAAGGAAGGTCGAGGTGCCGAACAGGATGGTGCAGCCGCGGTCGTAGGCCAGTTCGGGAATTACCCGGTAATGCAGGGGCGACGGGTAGAGGAACAGGCTGGCGCCGTTGAGCACCGGCAGCAACGCGCCGGCGGTCAAGCCGAAGGAATGGAAGATGGGCAGCGCATTGAGCACCTTGTCGTAGACCGAGAAATCTATCACCGAGCGGATCTGCGCGATGTTGGCCAGGATGGCGCGGTGCGGCAGCACGACGCCCTTCGGCTTGCCTTCCGAGCCCGAGGTGAACAACACCACCGCCGCGTCCTCCGGTGAGGCCGGCAGTTCGAAGCTGCGCGGGAAATGCAGCGCCCACAGCACCAGCCACAGCTTGTCGGCGAGGCCGATACGCTCGCGTACGTCCTCCAGATAGATCAGCTGCACGTTGGCCAGCCCCGCCAGCTTATCGGCCAGCTTGGCCTGCTCGACGAAGGCGCGCGAGGTGACGATGGTCTTCACCTCGGCGGCATCGCAGGCCGCCTGCATGGCCTCGACGCCGGCCGTGTAGTTGAGCATGGCCGGAATCCGGCGGCGGGCGCTGAGGCCGAAGATCAGGCCGATGGTCGGCACCAGGTTGGGCAGCAGTAGGCCGACCCGCTCGCCGGGCCGGGACAGTCGCTCGATCTGGCGACCCAGCATCAGCGCCATCTTGAGCAAGTCGTTGTACGAATACTCGATCTGCTTGACGTCCTCGAGCAGGCGACGGCTGCGGCCGTAGATGTCCACCGCGTCGCACAGGGCGGCATACAGGGTCTGCTGTGGCCGGGAGGCGACGATCATGTCCTGCATCAGCCGGCGCATCGCCTCGCCCGACTTGCGCCTGCGCAGCTTGGCGGTGGCCCCTTCCGGCATCGGGAAATGCCGTGCCGGCATGATGGACAGGCGGATTTTCGGGAACAGCTGTTTCGGATGCTTGCCCGACAGGCGCGAGAAATAGGTACGCTCGGCACCCTGCAGACGGACCGGCACCACCGTCGCCCCGGTCTTGGCGGCAACGAAGGCCGGGCCGTCGTACACCTTCATTAGCGAACCGGTCAGCGTAATGCGTCCTTCCGGAAAAATGACCACCGGCCGGCCGGTTTCGATCAGGCGGATGACCTTCTTCATGGCCATCGGGCTGGTCGGATCGACTGCCAGGTAATCGACCTGCGAGAGCAGGATGCGGAAAAAGCGGTTCTCGGCGATGGTCGTATGCACGACGAAGACCGGGTCGATGGGCAGGAATAGACCGAGCAGCAGGCCATCGAGAAAGGACTGGTGGTTGGCGACGACAAGCAGGCGCTCATGCCGGAAATCGGCTTGCTGCGCAGTCACTTCGACACGGAACAGCAGGCGGGCCAGGCCGCGCAACAACGGCCGCAACAGGGTACGCAGCATCAGGTACTTTCCTTCAGGTAATCGAGGACATTGGTGAATGTGCTTTCCAGCGCCGGCCGGTCGATCCAGAACCAGACCTCCTTGCCGACCTTCTCGGACCCCAGCACGCCGGATTCGTGGAGAATCTTCAGGTGGTGCGAGACGGTCGACCGGGCCAGCGTCGACACTTCGGCGATCTGCCCGACATTGAGCCGTTCGCCCGGCTCGAACAGCATCAGGATGCGCTGCCGGTGCTCGTCTCCGAGGGCCATGAAGATTTTCGACATCGCCGCCCACTGGGGCGGAATGGCTTGCGAATAGTCTTTTTTCATATCGACAATCTTAGTTACATCGATATGACTATGTCAACAACCCAGAACCGGTTTTTACCGGCTGCGACTTGAATCGCCTCTTTCGCAGCGTGGAATCAGATAGCCAAGCCCTGTGCCACAAGGATTTGTGTGCTCGGCTCTCCTCCAGGGCGCGTACCGGGGAGATGCGTTCGGAATCACCATCGGGTACGCCCACCGCGTAACCCCGGATTCGGCCTGATCCTGCCGAACCCGACTAGCGGTCCCAGTACGGCTCGTCGCCGATGTGGGCAATCATGAAATCGATGAACATCCTGACCTTGCTGGGCAGGTGGCGAGTCGGCAGATACATCGCATAGACGTGCCGCTCCACCGGCAGGTATTCGGACAGCACGGCCTGCAGGCTGCCATTTTGCAGGTCCTTGCCGATGATGAAGGTCGGCAACAGCCCGACGCCCAGTCCGCCCAGGACCGCCTGCGACAGGGCCTCGTCGTCATCGACATGGAGCGGACCGTTGACCGGCACGGTGATTTCGCCGTCCGGGCCGGTGAAGCGCCAGCGCCCCGGCTCGCCGGAGCGGGTGTAGTCGAGGCAGTTATGGGCGATCAGGTCTGCGGGCGTCTGCGGAATACCCTTGCGGCAAAAGTATTCGGGCGTCGCGCACAGCTTCCGCCGGACCGGTGCCAGCGGACGCGCCACCAGATTGGGCGGCGGGTCGCCGGTCACGTGGATCGCCACATCGTAGCCCTCCTCGGCCAGATTAACCCAGCGGTCGGTAATGCTGAGGTCGATCCTCAGCTCCGGGTGGCGCGGCAGGAAGCGGGCGAGGGCCGGGGCGACGTGAAGGGTGCCGAAGGCGACCGAGGCGCTGACGCGCAGGGTGCCGCGAACCTCGCTGGCCAAACTGCCGACCAGCTGTTCTGCGGCAGTCGCTTCTTCCAGCAGGCGGGCACTGTGCTCGGCAACTAGGGCGCCAATTTCGGTAAGACTGAGGTAGCGGGTCGTCCGGTTCAGTAAATGCGCACCGAGCGATTTTTCCAGCCTCGCCACGGCCTTGCTGACGACCGATCGCGAAGTGCCCATTCGCCTGGCGGCTTCGGCAAAGCTGCCCGCCTCAACGACACGGGCGAAAGTTGCCATCAGGTTCAGATCTGCCATCGCCCTCTCCGTAAATTTCCGCATAGGCCATCACGATTGTCGCCCCTAACGCTACATTCTGATGCCGTATTGATGCCTACCGTGATGCCTGCGGCCCGCGTACGATACGCCAATGACCGATGCAAAACGCACTTCGCAACGCGAACTTTCCTGCAACCACAACGACCTTCAGCCGCTTATCCTGGGCGCGGACGATTATGCCCGCCTGTGCCAATACACCCTCAGCGATGAACTGACCGACGAGTTGGATCGCGCGATTGTAGTTCAAATGGAACACGTCCCTGGAGATGTGGTCACCATGCATTCCCGCTGCACCTACATCGACCAACGCAACGGTGCGCAGCGCGAGATCGAACTGGTCTATCCCGGCGAGGCCGATCCGGCGACCGGAAAAATTTCCGTCCTGGCCCCGGTCGGCAGCGCGCTGATCGGGCTCAGCGTGGGACACGAAATATGCTGGGACTTTCCGGACGGCTCCGTGCGCAGACTGAAGGTCGCCCACGTCACCCCGGCTGCCCGTTAGCCCTGCCGCTCGGATTTCTCGCTCGCGCCGGCAAATCCGGGCGGCGGCATGCCATGGGCTTGCCGGCCATTTTTTCACCCACCCACAGGAGCACCCAATGAACATGATCTTGGAAGCCGTTACGCAAACCCAGAAAACCTCGCTGGCGACCGCCGGTGACTTTACCGATACGTGCCTGGCCGTTACCGAACGACTGGCCCAGCTCAATCTCGAAGTCAGCCGCACCGCTTTTGAACAATCATCGGAAATGGCGCTGCTTTGCCTGGATGGCTGCCTGGCGTCGGTTACACCGCTCCACCAGGCAGCCATGTGCTACTGGCTCCCTTCGAACCGCCGGGCCTGAGGCTCGCCATGACTAGGGGCGACTTCCCGCTGGGGGCGTCGCCCCTGACAAAAATTGGGCATGCCTGGGGAATGAATTGGTCCGATGGCAATCGAACCGACAGTCACCCGGCAGCAGTCCAGGCGCGGATTGCCGCCGGCGTCCCCCGCAACCCCGGAACGGAGACCCGCCATGTCCGCCATCGTCCGCATCGAACCGCGCAGCGCCGATCTCGGCAACGGCATGCTGGTTCGCCGCACCCTGCCCAGCCGCCAGCAGCGCATGATCGGCGCCTGGTGTTTCCTCGATCATGCCGGGCCGGTCGTTTTCCCGGCCGGCCAGGGCATGCACGTCGGCGCCCACCCGCATATCGGCCTGCAGACCTTCACCTGGCTGATCGAGGGAGAAGTGCTGCACCGCGACAGCCTGGGCAACGAGCAGATCATCCGCCCCGGCCAGGTCAATCTGATGACCGCCGGCCGCGGCATCGCGCACACCGAGGACTCGCTGCACGACGGCCGGCGCCTGCATGCCGCGCAGCTGTGGATCGCGCTGCCGCCGGAAGCGGAAAACTGTCCACCCGCTTTCGCGCACCACCCGGACCTACCGCAATGGCAGCAAGGCGGCGCCCGGCTGACCTTGCTGGCCGGCACTTATGCGCGCTGGACGGCGCCGGCCCATGTCCACTCCCCGCTGCTCGGCCTCGACATCAGCAGCGACGGGCCGGCCAGCGTGGACCTTAGCCTTGACCCAGCATTTGAATATGGCCTGCTCCCCTTGGTCGGAGAGGCCAGCATCGAGGACGAGCGCTTTCAGGCCGACGAATTCGCCTATCTCGGCGACGGCCGCAGCAGCCTGCAACTCGACCTGACCGCCGGCACCCAGATATTGCTGCTGGGCGGTCTCCCTTTCGCACAACCCGTCCTGATGTGGTGGAACTTCGTCGGCTGGTCGAAAGCCGGTATCGCCGAGGCACAGCGCCAGTGGGAAAACGGCGATCCCCGCTTCGGGACTATCGGTGACGGCTCGGCCCCGCGCCTCAGCCCGCCGCCCCTGCCTTGGCGCGACTAGGCCAGCGAGCGCTCAGGAGCAGCAGTTGGTTGGCTGGCCAGCCAGGCCTCGTAACCGCCCTTCAGGGGCTTGACCGACAAATAGCCGGCATTGAGCAAATGCCGCGCCGCCTGCACCGCGCCGGCATCCTCGGGACAAGCACAGAGGGTGACGATGGGCCTGTCTTTCGGCCAGTCGCCGACCGCTTCGTGCAGGAAATCGTGCTCGGCAACACGGGCGCCGGCAATCGGCCCGGTTTCCGCGATCATCGTCGCACCGCGCAGATCGAGAACTAGCGGTGGCGTATCGCTGTCCAGCGCCGCGATCAATTCGGCCGGCGTGACATGCGGAACGGCGCAGAATTTCCGGAAACGATACTTCTGCCACAGCTTCCAGCCCAGCCAGACGGCCAGCACGACCAGTAGCACGACCAGCGCTCGCGCCATGTGACGGTCGAGCACGGCAATGGCCGACTGCACCGCGTCTTGCAGCAACCAGCCGACCCCGATTGCCGCCCCCGCCCATAACGCGGCGCCAACCCCGGCGGCCAGCAGAAAGCCAGTCTGGCTCATGCGCAGCGCCCCGGCGATGGGCGGCGCCACCGTCGAAAAACCGGGGATGAACTTGGCGACGACCAGCGACGAAATGCCCCAGCGAATGAAGCGCGCCTCGGTCTGGCTGACACAGGACGACGGATTGATCGACAGTTTGCACAACCCGGCCAGCACCCGATAACCGAACACCTTGCCCGACCAGTACCACAGCCAGTCGGCGAGTACGGAAGCGACCACGGCCGCGGCGAGCACCTGCCCCAGGCTGCCCGAAGTCGCCGCCAGGCTGCCGGCCAGCAGCAGGGTCGGCACGGCGGGAACCGGCAGGCCGAGCTGCTGCAACAGGACGTTGAAGAAGACGACGGTGACTGCATCCTGGCGCAGGGTCTGGGTGATCTGGGCGATGTCCATGGCGTCAGTCGCGACGGAGGGCGGGTGGAGGCAAATTGAACACGGCGTTTCCTTGGTGGATTCCGGCGTTGGAAAGCATAGCTTAGTCGAATGCAGGCAGCCTCTCGAACCGGCGCGCAAGAAGCCAGACAGCGCACTGGCATGCCAGGTTCCCGCTTACGACGCATCCGGCAGACGTGGCACAATGGCCGCATGCGTGCCTCCCGCTCCGAATTCCTGGACCTGCCCGAGGTCCGGCTCCACATCCGCCGCTGGGGCGACCCGCAGGCGCCGACCCTGTTTTTGCTGCACGGCTGGATGGACGTTTCCGCCTCCTTCCAGTTCGTCGTCGATGAACTGCAGCACGACTGGAATATCATCGCCCCCGACTGGCGCGGCTTCGGCCCGTCGCAGTGGCTGAACCGCCCCTACTACTTCGCCCAGCACGTCGGCGACATGGAGGCCATCCTCGACCATTACGCGCCGGATGGCCAGGTTCGACTGGTCGGCCACAGCATGGGCGGCATCCTGTCCTGCCTGTATGCCGGGATCCGCCCCGAGCGCGTCGACCGGCTGGTCACCCTGGACGGTTTCGGCATCGCGCCGACGACACCCGACATGGCCCCCGACCGTTACCGGCAATGGCTGGACCAGAGCCGCGAGACGCCCAAACTGCACGTGTACCGCGACCGCGCCGATTTCGCCCGGCGCCTGATGAAGACCGACCGCTTCCTGAGCGCCGAGCGTGCCAGCTACCTGTCACGCCACCTGGCCAAGATCGGCGAGGGCTACAACAAGGCCGGCGAGCGCCGGCATGGCGTGATCTGGAATGGCGACCCGTGGCACAAGAATTTCTCGCCCTACCTGTTCCGCCTCGAGGAATCGATGGCCATCTGGCGCCAGGTGCACTGCCCGGTGCTGTGGGTAGCCGGCCGCCAGTCCTGGGTAGTGCGCGACTTCGAACAACGCCCCGGCGACTGGGAAGCCCGTCAGGCCTGCTTCGCCAACATGCGTGAATGCTGGATCGAGGACGCCGACCACATGCTGCACCACGATCAGCCGGCCGAAGTCGCCCGCCTGATCGAGGAGTTCATGGCCTGAAAAACAACAAAGCCGGGAAAACCCGGCTTTGTCTCACGGCGCTCACATGGACGCCCAGGGGCATGGCAATGCTCAGTGATAGGCTTTCTTGGAAGCCAGTTTGGATGCCATGAAGCAGGCCAAAGTGAAAATCACCGCTGCAAAACCAATGCCGAAATAGGAAAGCTCGTCCATGTACGCCTCGTTACCGTTAAGTTAAAAATCAGGCGTTATAGACAGTGCTCTCCCTGAAAGTTCCCGCCCGCTGAAGATTTTGCCGCAGCGGTTGCGGAACTCACTCCCCGCGCGCCCGCCGGACGGTGATCGACTCGCCGGCCACGCCCCAGTTGTCGGTATCGACCTCGTCGATCACAACCACGGTGGTCTTCGGGTTCTTGTTCAGTACATCGACCAACAATTGCGTCACCCCTTGGATCAGGGCGGCTTTCTGCTCGGCGGTGGCGCCTTCGCGGGTAATCTTGATATTGACGTAAGGCATCGTGTCCTCCGCTTAACGATTCACATCGACGACAACACGGCCACGCACCTTGCCATCCATCAGCTGCGCCGCTGTCGGTATGGCTTCGGCCAGCGATACCTCGTGGGTGATCAGGTCCAGTTTGGCGATATCGAGATCGCGGGCCAGCCGCTGCCAGGCGACCAGGCGATCCGGACGCGGGCACATCACGCTGTCGATGCCGACCAGCGTCACGCCGCGCAGGATGAAGGGCGCCACACTGGCCGGCAAATCCATACCGCCTGCTAGACCGCAGGCCGTGACCACGCCGCGATAGCGGGTCGTTGCACAGATATTAGCCAGCGTGTGGCTGCCGACAACATCGACCGCCCCCGCCCAGCGCTCCTTGCCGAGCGGCTTGCCGGGTGCCGAGAATAGGCTGCGATCGAGCACTTCGGCGGCGCCGAGTTGCTTCAGGTAATCCGTTTCCTCCGGCCGGCCGCTGACTGCAACGACCGTGTAGCCGAGCTTGTTGAGCACAGCGATGGCCACGCTGCCGACGCCGCCGGCCGCCCCGGTGACGACGATCTCGCCGTCGCCCGGCTTGACGCCCTGCTTCTCCAGCGCCAGCACGCACAACATGGCGGTGTAGCCGGCGGTGCCGATGGATACTGCCTGCTTGGCCGAGAAGGCGGCCGGCAGCGGCACCAGCCAGTCGCCCTTGAGGCGCGCCCTCTGTGCCAGGCCGCCCCAGTGCGTTTCACCGACGCCCCAGCCGTTGAGCACGACGCGGTCGCCGACCTTGTATTCGGCGTTGTCGCTGGCCTCGACCGTGCCGGCGATGTCGATTCCGGGCACCATCGGGAACTTGCGCACCACCGGCCCCTTGCCGGTGATCGCCAGGCCGTCCTTGTAGTTCAGCGACGAGTAATCGACGCGCACCGTGACATCGCCTTCCGGCAACTGGCTGTCGTCGATTTCCTTTACTGCCGCACGATAGCCGGCGTCGTCCTTCTCGATCAGAATTCCCTTGAACATCGTTCTCTCCGTGTCAGTTTTGCGGGCAGGCTGCCGGCATCGCCTCGGCATCCCGTTTCTCAACGAACTTCAGTATAACCAGCAGGACGACCCCGACCACCATCACGCCGCCAGCCAGATAGAGGCCGATCGAATAGTTGCCCAGACGCGTCGCCAACCACCCTACCACCGCCGGCCCGATGATCTGCGCCACGCCGTAGGAGAGCGTCATCTTGCCCATCATCTTGGCCGGCCGCGTCGGGTAGTAGCGCCCCGCCATGGTCAATACCAGACTGACCATGCCGATGAAGGTTCCGCCGAAGAGCAGCGCACCGAACAAGGTCGGCAGCAACCCGCCCCAGGCAACCGGCAGCACGATGCCGACGATCTGCAGCGCCGCGGCGAGGATCAGCGCGTTGAGGTCGCCGGTGTAACGGGCGATCAGATCCCAGTTGAAGGCGGCCGGTGCCGCTGCCAGCCCGATAGCCAGGAAGGCCAGCGCCCCCTGCCCGGCCAAACCGGGCAAACCATTGACGATGGCGACGATGAAGGTGGCACTGATCACATAACCGAAGCCGGCACAGAAATAGGCGGCCATGAACAGGCGCAGGAAGAGCGGACTGGGCGGGTTGTCGTGCATCGGCGCACCGCTTTTGGTCACCGGGCTGGTATCCGGTGCCGGCAACCAGGCCAGCGCCGGCACAATCAGCAGACAGCCAATGGCCGTGAAGGCGAACCATTGCTCGCGCCAGTCCAGGCTGCCGGCCATCAGCCACACGGCAATCGAACAGCCGGCAATGCCGAGTCCGATGCCGGTGAAGTGGATGCCCAGCTCCGGCCGGTGATTGTGGCGGATCAGCCAGTTCAGTATCAGGCCGGTGCCGAGCAACATGCCGGCGGCACTACTCAGGCCGGCGATGAAGCGGGACAGCGTCCACAGCCACGGGTCATTGGTCAGCCCCATCATCAGGGTGCTGACGATGGCGACCACGAGGCCTATGCGATAGAGGCGGTCCTTCAAGACCAGGTCGCTGATCAGCGAGGCGACCAGCGCTCCGCTCAGGTAGCCGGCGTAGTTCAGGGCTGCCAGCCAGCCAGCTTCGGCCAGCCCCAGCCCGGCCTGTTGCTGCATGATCGGTAACAGGGGCGTGTAGGCGAAACGGGCGACACCGAAGGTCAGCAGCAGGCTGAAAATCCCGGCGCCCAATACCTGGAGGCGTTCTCTCTGTGAGGTCATGGGGTATCTCCTTTTTTGTACTTGAGCGTCCACGATATCCGCGCTAAATTATCTGCACAAATGATTTGTTTTGAACAAACCATTCTCTTTGGCAGATACAAATGGAACTTATCGCTCTCCGCACCTTTCAGGCCGTCGTCGAAGAAGGCGGCATCCTCGCCGCATCGCGCAAGCTGAACACCGTCCAATCCAACGTCACCAGTCGCATCCGCAAACTGGAAGAAGAACTCGGCGCCGAACTGTTTTTCCGCAAGGGGCGCGGACTGGAACTTGCCCCTTCGGGCCGTGTGCTGCTCGATTACGCCCGCCGCATGCTGATGCTCGAGCGGCAGACCGCGAGCGCCGTCCGCCAGGTGGGTGAAAGCGTCGGCGAGCTGCGCATCGGCTCGATGGAGACCTTCGCCGCCCTGCATCTGCCCAGCGCACTGAAGGCGGTGCGGGCCAGCCACCCGCGCCTGGAAGTGCGCGTCAGCACGGACACGACCAGCACGCTGACCGAGAAAGTGCTCGACCACAAGCTCGACTGCGCCTTCGTCGCCGGCCCGGTGGTCCACCCCGACCTGCGCTTCGAGGAACTGGTGGTCGAGGAACTGGTGCAGATCCACGCCACCGGAACTGACCCGGTACGGCTACCGCTGATTCTGTTCCGCGAAGGCTGCGCCTACCGCACCCGCGCCATCGCCTGGCAGCGCAGGCTGGGCCACGCCGTCGCCGACGCCATGGAATTCGGCACGCTGGAGGGCATCCTCGGCTGCATCGCCGTCGGCCTCGGCTGGACCGTGATGCCACGCCGGGTGGTCGAGCAATCAGCACATGCCGCCGACCTGGTCATCGAAAGTGTGCCGCCGGATATCGCCCGAATCCCGACCGGCATGATCGCGCTGCGCGAAGGACCGGCGATGCCGGCGCTAAAGACGCTGTGCGACGGCATCCTGGCCTCGACAGTTCGCGCAAAAGCCGCTTGACCCCGTCTTGCCATCCCCAAGCTGGAGGGAATCCATTCAGGACTTGAGCAGCTCTTCCCGTGAACCTAGCCAGCGCTGTAGATGTTTTTCGGCCAGATCCGGATGCGCGGTCAGCATCTCCTCGGCCACCTCGCGCGCCATGTCGATCAGATCGGCATCCATTTCCAGGTCGGCGTAGCGCAATAGCGGCACGCCGCTCTGCCGGGCGCCGACAAACTCGCCCGGACCGCGCAGTTGCAAATCCTGGCGGGCGATCTCGAAGCCGTCGGTGTTCTCGAAAATGATCTTCAGCCGCTGGCGGGCGATTTCGCCGAGCGGCCCGGCGTAGATCAGCACGCAGCTCGATTCGTACTGGCCGCGGCCGACCCGCCCGCGCAGCTGGTGCAGTTGCGACAGCCCGAAACGCTCGGCATGCTCGATGACCATCAGGCTGGCATTGGGCACATCGACGCCGACCTCGATCACCGTCGTCGCCACCAGCACATCGATCTCACCGGCGGCAAAGGCAGCCATTACTGCCTGTTTCTCGTCGGCCTTCAGGCGGCCATGGACCAGGCCGATGCGCAGCGCCGGCAAATCGGCGGACAACTGCTCGTAAGTGTCCTGCGCCGTCTGCAGTTGCAAGGCTTCTGATTCCTCGATCAGCGGGCACACCCAGTAGGCCTGTCGGCCTTCCTCGACGTGCTTCTTGACGAAGCCGACCACGTCCTCGCGCCGGTTGTCGGCAACCAGCCGCGTCTTGATCGGCGTCCGGCCGGGCGGCAGTTCATCGAGTACCGTGACGTCGAGGTCGGCGTAATAGCTCATGGCCAGCGTGCGCGGAATCGGGGTCGCCGACATCATCAGCTGGTGCGGATTGCTGCCCTTCTTGCGCAAGGCCAGCCGCTGCGCCACGCCGAAGCGGTGCTGCTCGTCGACGATGGCCAGCCCCAACTTGGCGAAATCGACACCGTCCTGGATCAGCGCATGGGTGCCGATCACCAGTTGCGCCTCGGCCGCCATCGCCGCCAGCTGCTCGCGCTTGGCCTTGGTCTTCAGGCTGCCCGACAGCCAGGCCACATGCACGCCGAGCGGTTCCAGCCAGTCTTTCAGCTTGAGGTAATGCTGCTCGGCAAGGATTTCGGTCGGCGCCATGAAAGCGGCCTGCCAGCCGGCCGAAATGGCCTGGCACGCTGCCAGCGCAGCGACGATGGTCTTGCCGGCGCCGACGTCGCCTTGCAACAGGCGTTGCATCGGGTAAGCCTGGGCCAGGTCGGCCCCGATTTCGGCCATTGCCCGCGCCTGGGCGCCGGTCAGGCCGAAAGGCAGGCTGTCGAGCAGGCGCGCCCCGAGATCGTCACGCGCACGCAAAACTGGCGCCCCCTGCTCACGGCGCGCCAGATAGGCCCGGCGCAGCGACAGCTGCTGAGCCAGCACCTCGTCGAACTTGACCCGCCGCCAGGCCGGATGATTGCGCGCATGCAGGGTGTCGAGATCGGTGCCGGGCGGCGGCCGATGCAGGAAATGCAGGCTGCGCGCCAGCCCCGGCAGTTTCAGGCGGTGGCGCAGGTCGTCGGGAAGTGTTTCGGACAGGTCGCCCGCCGCCAGCGCCTTGCCGATCAACTTTTGCAGCGCCGAGTTGGCCAGCCCGGCCGTAGTCGGATAGACCGGCGTCAATTCGCTGGGCAGCGGCTCGTCATCGCCGATCTTGCGAAAGCGCGGATGCACCATCTCGGCGCCGAAAAAACCGCCGCGTACTTCGCCGAAAGCCCGGATGCGCGAGCCTTCGCTGAGCATGGCCTGCTGGTTCGGATAAAAGCTGAAGAAACGCAGCGTGATTTCGCCGCTGTCGTCAGCCGCCCGCACGATCATCTGGCGGCGCGGCCGGAACTGGATTTCGTTGCCATGGACAACGACCTCCACCTGCACCGGCTCACCGGCAAAGCTGCGGGCCACCGGCGTGATCTGCGTCTCGTCCTCGTAGCGCAGCGGCAGATGGACCAGCAAATCGGCCTCGCTGTGGAGGCCGATCTTGGCGAGCTTCTTGAGCAGCGCATCGGAAGCGCGAATCGGAGCCGACGCCCCGCTCGTCGTCATCCCGGGCGATTAGCCGATGAACATCACGGCATCGGCCTCGACCAGGGCACCGCGCGGCAATTCCTTGACGCCGACGGCGGCGCGGGCCGGGAACGGCTCGCTGAAATATTTAGCCATCGTTTCGTTGACCTTGGCGAAATTGGCCAGATCGGTCAGGAACACATTGAGCTTGACCACGTCGGCCAGCGAGCCGCCGGCGGCCTCGGCCACCGCCTTGAGATTGTCGAAGACGCGAACGATTTGCGCGTCGATGCCGTCTACCATCTGCATGGAGGCCGGATCGAGGCCGATCTGCCCCGACAGGTACACGGTGTCGTCGACGCGCACGGCTTGCGAATAGGTGCCGATGGCGGCCGGGGCGTTCGGGGTGGCGATGATGGTCTTGGCCATGGGAAACTTCCTGTCTGAACAATCGAAACGAACATTCTAGATGAACCCACGCATCGAATCTTTGGAAAAAATGCTCGGCGGCCCACGCGACGGCGCCCTGCTCCGCTTCTCGCTCGGCAACGAATACCTGAAGGCCGGCGCGGCCGACAAGGCGGCCGAACATTTCCAGGCCGCAGTGGACCGCGACCCCGCCTATTCCGCAGCCTGGAAGGCGCTCGGCAAGGCCTGGGCCGAAGCCGGCGACAGCGCCCGCGCCCTGGCCGCTTACGAACAGGGAATCGCGGTGGCCGAAACCAAGGGCGACATCCAGGCCGCCAAGGAAATGACCGTCTTCGCCAACAGAATCCGCAAGGCACAACAGGCATGCGACAACGCATCCCCCTAACGATTTGTTACAACCTGACCGCGTCCTGACGTAGTCCGGGAACGGGGGCGTCGCGTTAATTGCTTATGCCAGCACGGAATTGTTCCATCATGAACCGCAAACAGTTCGCTCTTCGCATCGTCCTCGCCCTCTCGCTGCTTGCCAGCTTGGGCGCGTGCACGGTGGTTCCGGCCTATCCGGTCGGTTATCAGCGCCCGCCGCCGGCCTACGTCGAGACCTACCCGGTGTATGGCTATGGCTATCCGTCGACCAGCATCTATTACCAGTCCGGATATCGACGCTACGATGGATATGGCGGTGACCGGCGCTACTACGACGATCGCCGCTACGAGGACAGACGCAGCCACGGCGTGCCGCTGCCGCCGCCCTTGCAACTGCACCGCGATGTCCGGCGCAGCCTCGGCCTGCCGCGATTGCCCGGGATGCCCTGAGCGGGTTCTTGCCTAACCCCCGATTCGCTCAACTTGCCATGAGCGAAGAACTTGGGATTTAGTTCTTGCCCTTGGGCGGCACGAGTATGGTCTCGACGCCCAGTTCCCGCAGTTTGGCCTGCGCCGCCTCGGCTTCCTGCTTAGTGCGGAAGGGGCCGACCTGGACACGGGTTTCCAGCGTGGACGGCACGCCGCTCAAGGTCAGCTTGGCATGGAGTTCTTCCGCCCGCTGGGCGCTGGAAAAGACCCCGGCCTGCAGGATGAAACCCGAGAACAGGCGGGCTACGCTGCTCGGCGGCTGGACCGGTGCCGCCGGCCTGGGTTCAGGGGAGAGACGGCCAGCCGGTTTGGACGGCGCCGGCTCGACAGGAGCCGCAGCACGCGGCGGCGGCAAATTGGAAGGTGCGGTCGTGATCTCCGGTACGGCAGTTGCCGGCGCCTTCGTTACAGCGCTCGGAGCCGGAGTTGCCGCAGCCTGAGGATGCGCTGGCGCCGGTTTGGCCGCCGGAGCGGGTGCAGCGGGGCGCGTTTCCGGCTTGGCTTCGGCTGCTGGAGCCGGCTGCGCCTCGACCTTCGGCGGCGGCGGCGCTTCGGCCGGTGCGGCGCTCGGTTCGGGGGTCGGCGGCTCGGGCAGGTTCTCGGTGGGCTTGACCGGCTGCGATACTTCCTTCTTCGGCGCCACCGGCACCGGCTGCGTAAATACGGCCTGATCAGCCTCGTCGGGCGGATTGGCCAGATAGTCGAAGAAGGCCAGCACGCCGAGCAGGATGGCGACCAGGACACCGGCGACGGCGAGGCGCTTGACCAGCTGGCCGCGCAGTTCGCCGGAGGGGTTGTCGTTATCGGGTCCTGCCGGTTGTTCCGCCATGTCCTACCTCAACGTTCCTGGCTCTTGGCCAGTGCCACCACCAGATCGGCCTCGGCCCGCGCAATGCCACAGCGCTCGGCAATGGCCGCCGCATCGTAACCGGAAATCGCCATTTGCATGGCGTCGCCATAGATTGGCGAAACGCTCTGGCTGGCACGCAAATGGGCCAGTTCCGTCTGCATGTCGTCGCGCAAGGCAGCCAGCTCGCCACGCATGGCATCCACCTCATCGCGCAACTGGGCCACTTCCTGCTCCAGGCCGCTGCGCAATACATCGTCGCCCAAGGCTGCCGGAGCCTTTTCCCAGTCGGCCAAAGATACGGATTCCTCGGCATCGGCCGGCAACGACGGCGGCAGTTTTTCCGTGTCGGCGGGCGCGCCAAGTCCCTCTTCCTTGCGGGCGGCCGGCTCCGAAGACGCCGGCTTGCGCAGATGGAACATCCGGAGCAGCACGAAGAGAATGTAGGCGGCGACCAGCACGATCAGCACCATCAGCACCTCGCGCAGCCCTATCGTCATTCCCCCTAGCTCCAGTGTCGTCACCCGGCGTGCTTTCCCGGCAGCTTAGAAGCCGACCGAATACTGAACGCCGACGATATGGGCGCTGGCGTCATAGCTGCCGCGCAACAGCGTCGCGTTCTTGTTCATGTTGATATCGCTGTCCTTGACGTACAGGTAGCTATAACCGGCATCGATCTTGCCGTAACGACCGGCGTTCCACTGGCCGCCCAGCGACAGCCACAGGCGGCTGTTATCAGGCACGCGCGCCGAACGGTCGGTGTCATTGACCGGCGTCCGGTCATAGGCAATACCGAACTTGATCTTGGCCGCATCGCTGGCCTTGTAGGCCGCACCCCAGGCGACACGCCAGGAATTGTCGTAATTGAAGCGCTCGGTGCCGAGCGTTGCCCCGCTCGACCGGCTCAACACATTGAGGGAATTCAGCGTGCTCCACCGCGTGTAAGAGATATCGCCCATCGCTTCCCAGCGGTCGGAAACCTGCTGCCACACCGACAGGATGGCGGTATCTGGCAATTCGACATCGGCCTTGACCGGAACCGAGCCGTTCAGGGTGCCTTCCAGCGTGTATTTGATCGAGGATCGATAGGAAACGCCGACCCGCATGGCAGGCGACAGCTTAAACAGCGCCCCGACGTTCCAGCCCCAGGCCGAATCGTCACCCTTCAGGGCTGACAGCGAATTGGTCAGTTCGGCATCGATTTTCTGATAATTGACCCCGAAACCGAGCGAAATCTTGTCGTTGATCCGGTAGGCCAGCGACGGGTTGTAATTGACGGTGCGGATTTCAGACTTGATGGTCTGCGCCTTGCCGATCCAGCCACTATCGTATTCGGTCGCCAGACCGAAGGGCGACGAAACGCCGAAACCGAGCGACAGCTTGTCGGTCAGGCGACCGGACAGGTACAGATTGGGCACCGCATGCCAGCCACCTGCGTCGCCACCGTTGCCGCTGCCCATCGTGACGCCGGACGAGCCGCCATCTTGGAACTCGTAGCTCGGCCCGACCCCGACCACGCCGAGCGAAACCTGGTAGCCCGCCAATTCCGACATCCCGGCCGGATTGAAGAAGACCGTGCTGGCGTTATCCGCCACGGCCGCCGACCCGGCGTAAGCATTGCCGAGGCCGCTGGCATTTTGTTCCCACAGCTGGAAAGCAGCCGCCGAAGCAACGCTGGAAAAGGCGGCCAGCATCAGGGCCGGCACGGTACGCAAGGTCAGTTTGTTCATGGGTGTTGCTCGCTAGCGGGCAGGAAATTGATTAACCGTCGGATTTTAGACCATTTCTGCTCAGTTTTCGGGTGGCACGTTACGTTTCATACCGTCGCCATCGATTGCCACATAGGTCAGTTCGGCTTCGGTAACCTTGACGATGATCGGCGCCGCGTAATTGCGCTCGGCATAGACCTCGACACGCACCGTGATCGACGTGGTGCCGACGCGCACGATATCAGCATAAAAACTGACGATATCGCCGACCGACACCGGCTGCTTGAAGGCGAAGGAATTGACCGAAACGGTAGCTACCCGCCCTTTCGCCCGGCGCATGGCGGGAATGGCGCCAGCGACGTCGACCTGGGCCATGACCCAGCCGCCGAACACATCGCCGTTCTGATTAAGATCGGCCGGCATCGGCACAACGCGCAGCGTGCAATGCTTGGCCGGGAGCGTAAGGGAAGCTGTAGCCATGAATCACCCCTAAGTTAAATGTTCTGCGATTTTCCCGGAAAGCAGTGGGTTTTCATATACTCACCTGACCAATAACAAATCTTCTCCACACCCCATGCGCCGTACCACCACCCTCCCCAAACCGCCCGCCGGCAAGGCCCTCAGCCAGACCCACGCCTGGCTGACCATCCGCACGCTGTTCCCCTATCTGTGGCGCTATCGCTTGCGCGTCCTCGCCGCGCTCGGTTGTCTGATCGGCGCCAAGCTCGCCAACGTCGGCGTGCCGATGATCTTCAAGGAGATGATCGACGGGCTGGGCGGGGAGCAGCAATTGCTGGCCCTGCCCATCCTGCTCCTCGTCCTCTACGGCTTCCTGCGCTTTTCGACTTCGCTATTCACCGAGTTGCGCGAAATCCTGTTCGCCCGCGTCACCCAGCGCGCCGTGCGCCAGGTTTCGCTCGAGGTCTTCCGGCATCTGCATGCGTTGTCGCTGCGCTTCCACCTCGAGCGGCAGACCGGCGGCGTGTCCCGCGACATCGAGCGGGGCAGCCGATCGATTTCCAGCCTGATTTCCTACACGCTGTACTCCATCCTGCCGACCCTGGTCGAGATCGCCCTCGTTCTCGCCATTCTGTTCGTCAAATACGACGTCGGCTACGTCGTCATCACGCTGCTGTCGCTGGTCGCCTACGTGGTATTCACCATCAAGGTCAGCAACTGGCGCATCGATATCCGCCGCGCCGTCAATGAAAACGACTCCGCCGCCAACAGCCGCGCCGTCGACAGCCTGCTCAACTACGAGACGGTCAAATACTTCAACAACGAGGCCTGGGAAGCCCGCCGCTACGACCAGCAACTTTTCAAATGGGAAGAAGCGGCCACCCGCAGCCAGACGACGCTGGCCTACCTGAACCTCGGCCAGGCCGCGATCATCGCGCTGGGCGTCACCGCCATGATGTGGCGCGCCGCCAGCGGCGTGGTCGACGGGCAAATGACCATCGGCGACCTCGTCCTGGTCAACGCCTTCCTGATCCAGCTCTACATTCCGCTCAATTTCCTCGGCATCGTTTACCGCGAAATCCGCCAGGCGCTGACCGATATCGAGCGCATGTTCAACCTGCTCAAGGAAAACCAGGAAATCGCCGACGCCGCCGACGCGCGCGACCTGCCGGCGGGGCCCTTGCAGATCAATTTCGACGCCGTCCATTTCGCCTACGAGGCGAACCGGCAGATCCTGAAGAACCTGAGCTTCGCCATTCCACCCGGCAAGACGGTCGCCGTCGTCGGCCATTCCGGGGCCGGCAAATCGACCCTCGCCCGCCTGCTCTACCGCTTCTACGACGTTACCGGCGGCGCTATCCGCATCAATGGCCACGATCTGCGCAGCCTGCGCCAAAGCAGCCTGCGCGCCGCCATCGGCATCGTGCCGCAGGATACCGTGCTGTTCAACGACACCATCTTCTACAACATCAACTACGGCCGGCCCGACGCCAGCCGCGAGGAAGTGGTGGCCGCCGCCCGCGCCGCCCAGCTGCACGAGTTCATCGAATCGCTGCCGCTGAAATACGAGACCAAGGTCGGGGAACGCGGCCTCAAGCTATCCGGCGGCGAAAAACAGCGGGTAGCCATCGCTCGCGCCCTGCTCAAGAACCCGCCCATCCTGATTTTCGACGAAGCGACCTCGGCGCTCGACTCGGCAACCGAAAGGGCCATTCAGAGTCAGCTGGAACAGGTTGCCGTCGGGCACACGACACTGGTCATCGCTCACCGGCTATCGACCGTGATGAACGCCGACGAAATTCTCGTCATGAGTGACGGCCACATCATCGAGCGCGGCACACATCCTGAGTTGCTGGCGGCGGGCGGCCACTACGCGACCATGTGGATGCTGCAGCAGCAGGAAGAAGACCTGAGCGTGCCGAGCACCTGAGCCGGCGATTTTCGGTCCGGTCAGCGGTCAATGATGCGACGCCGGCTCCATGGTAGGATTGCTTGCCATGGCTCGGGGCCAGTGCGGTCGTTTCTCGTCCCGAACCTTCACCATGCAGGACGACCAGACAGCCGCGTTAAACATCCATGAATACCCTGATGACCAAAATGAAGGTACTGGCAGTCGATGACAATCGGACCAACCTTCATATCCTGCAGGTATTCCTGAAGAAACTCGGGCACGTTGTCGTTCTGGCCGAAAATGGTGAGGAGGCAGTGCGCAAGTTTGAGGCCGAACTGCCGGACCTCGTGCTGCTCGACATCATGATGCCCGTCATGGACGGTTTCGAAGCTGCCCGCCGCATCAAGGCGATGACACGCGACCGGTGGACGCCGGTCATTTTCCTGTCAGCGCTCAACCGCGACGAAAATCTGGTCGAGGGGCTGGATGCCGGCGCCGACGACTACCTGACCAAACCGATCAACTTTGTCGTGCTCGAAGCCAAGCTGCGCTCCATGCAGCGGTCGCTGTCCATGCAGCAGGCCTCCATCGACTCCCTGCGGCGGGTCCAGGCCATATCCGATAACGTCCTCGATGCCATCGTCACGACCGATGAAACGGGTGCCATCGTGTCGATCAACCAATCGACCGAACGCATTTTCGGATGGCTGCAACAGGAACTGATCGGGCAAAACCTCGCCATGTTGATGCCGGAAGAGACGATGCTGGGCAGTCCGGGCCGCCTGCCGCTGGCTTCCGAAGGCGGATCGTCGCCCATCGTAGCCAGGGAGTGCGAAATCCTGGCCCAGCACCGGGACGGTCATCGCTTTCCCGCCACCATCACTACCAGCCAGTTCACGCTCGACAATCACCGCATGCTGATCAGCGTCATCCGCGACATCACGGAACGTAAGCAGACCGAGCGGAAACTGGCCGAAAACGCCCACCAACTCCAGGATTACTACGACCAGACCCAGGCCGAACAGCAACTCGCCCTGCGCCTGATGGAAAAACAGCTGCACCGCAGCGGCTTGAACGATCGCTGCCTGCGCTACAAGGTCATCCCGGCCACCCACTTCAGCGGCGATATCGTCGCCGCTGCCCGCTCGGCCGACGGCCTGTTCTAT
Organism: Dechloromonas hankyongensis; assembly: GCF_022012295.1. GTDB lineage: Bacteria > Pseudomonadota > Gammaproteobacteria > Burkholderiales > Rhodocyclaceae > Azonexus > Azonexus hankyongensis. The sequence continues at coordinate 853,098 of NZ_JAKLTN010000001.1, read as the reverse complement.
GCCCTGCTCGCCGATGCCACCGGGCACGGCTTGGCCGCCGCCATCAGCGTCCTTCCCGTCCTCGCACTGTTCTACCGGATGACGAAGCTCAGTCGGTCGGTTCAGGACATCGTTCTGGAACTCAATCAGCAGTTGCAGGAATCGATGCCGGTCGGCCGCTTCGTGGCCGTGACCCTGGTCTGCCTCGACGAAAGCTCACGCCGCGGGGAAATCTGGGTCGGCGGCACCCCGGAAGCCTTCCTGCTCGACGGTACGGGCCAAGTTGCCCAGACCTTCCCCTCGGCCAACCTGCCACTCGGCATCGTGACAAGCAGCGAACTGGGCGGCGCGCCCATGGCTTTCACCTGGGAACCGAAAAGCCAGCTCGTGCTGTGTTCGGATGGTCTGCTTGAAGCGACCAATGCCGCCGACGAGCAATTCGGCATGCAAGGACTGATCCGGGCGGCTGCCAACACCTCGTCGGCGGATCGCTTCGAAAAGATTGAACAGGCCTTGCAAGCGTATCAGGACGGAAATCCGGCCAGCGACGATATTTCCCTGATGCTGATCGACTGCCCTTAGGCGGCCGAACTCTACAAAACGGAACCCACAAAAAAACAAAGGCCGGAAAATCCGGCCTTTGTTTTTTTAAGCAAACTGACTTATTCGCCAGCCGATTCCTCGACCTCGACGGCCTCGGTCGGTTCCGGGCGGTCCAGCAGTTCGACGAATGCCATAGGGGCATTGTCGCCGACGCGGAAGCCGCACTTCAGGATGCGCAGGTAGCCGCCCGGACGGGTGGCGTAGCGCGGGCCGATTTCGGCGAACAGCTTGACCACGATCTCACGGTCGCGCAGGCGGTCGAATGCCAGACGCTTGTTGGCGAGGGTCGGGTTCTTGCCGAGGGTGATCATCGGTTCGACGACACGACGCAGTTCCTTGGCCTTCGGCAACGTGGTCTTGATGGCCTCGTGGCGGAGCAGGGAAACGGTCATGTTGCGCAGCATCGCCAGGCGATGGCTGCTGGTGCGATTCAGTTTGCGAAGTCCATTGCGGTGACGCATGGTTAATCCTTTCTATGTTCTGCAGGCGTCCCTTGACTGCCCTGATCGGAAAAGGCTTACGCCTTTTCCAGACCGGCGGGCGGCCAATTTTCCAGTTTCATGCCCAGCGTCAGACCGCGTGCGGCCAACACTTCCTTGATCTCGTTCAACGACTTGCGACCCAGATTCGGGGTCTTGAGAAGTTCATTCTCGGTACGCTGGATCAGATCGCCGATGTAGTAGATGTTCTCGGCCTTCAGGCAGTTCGCGGAACGAACCGTCAGTTCGAGATCATCGACCGGGCGCAGGAGAACCGGATCGACTTGGGCGGGCTTGGAAGCCTCGGCCACCGGGGCCGTGCCTTCAAGATCGGCGAACACGGAGAGCTGTTCCATCAGCACGCGGGCAGCGTAACGGATGGCTTCTTCCGGCTCGACGACGCCGTTGGTTTCGATATCGACGATCAGCTTGTCGAGGTCGGTACGCTGTTCGACACGGGCGCTTTCGACGGCGTAGGCCACGCGGCGGATCGGGCTGAACGAAGCGTCCAGAACGAGCTTGCCGATGGTCTTGGCGTCGCCAAGATTGCGCACGTTACCCGGCACATAGCCGCGACCCTTCTCGACCTTGATCTCCATGGCGAGCTTGCCGCCCGGGGAGAGGTGAGCGATCACGTGTTCCGGATTGATGATTTCGACGTCGTGCGGCAACTCGATGTCACCAGCACGAACGGCGCCTTCACCTTCCTTGACCAGCTTGAGGTTGACGACGTCGCGGTTGTGCAACTTGAAGACGATGCCCTTCAGGTTCAGAAGGATATCGACGACATCTTCCTGCACGCCATCAACGGTGGAGTACTCGTGGAGCACGCCGTCGATGCCGACTTCGGTCGGCGCATAACCAACCATGGACGACAGCAGAATGCGACGCAGCGCATTGCCAAGGGTATGGCCATAGCCGCGTTCGAACGGCTCCATGACCACCTTGGCCTGCACGGGCGAAACGCTCTGCACGTCGATGATGCGGGGTTTCAGAAGTCCACTGCTTTGCATGGGCTAGATCCTCTGCTCAGTGCTTACTTCGAGTAAAGTTCGATGACGAGACCTTCGTTCAGGGTCGCCGGCAGTTCGGAACGTTGCGGCATGGCCTTGAACGTGCCCTTGCCTTCCTTGACGTCAACCGAAATCCACTCCGGGAAACCGCGGGATTCGGCGGCCTCAAGAGCGGCCTTGCAGCGCAGGGAAGCACGAGCGCGATCAGTCAGCTGGACCACATCACCCGGCTTGACCAAGAACGACGGGATGTTGACGCGCTTGCCGTTAACCAGAACGCCGTTGTGACGGACGACCTGACGGGACTCGGTGCGGGAAGCACCAAAACCCATGCGGTAGGCGACGGAATCCAGGCGGGCTTCCAGCAGTTGCAGCAGGTTTTCACCGGTCTGGCCCTTGCGGCGGTCAGCTTCGGCGAAGGTCTTGCGGAATTGGCCTTCCAGCACGCCGTAGACGCGACGGATCTTCTGCTTGGCGCGCAGGTGGACGCCGTAGTCAGACAGACGGGCGCCGGATTTTTGACCGTGTTGGCCCGGAGCGTAGGAACGACGCTCAATGGCACACTTGTCGGTAAAGCACTTTTCGCCCTTCAGGAACAGCTTTTCGCCTTCGCGGCGGCACTGACGGCATTTCGGATCGAGATTACGAGCCACTTGTCTTTCTCCTTAGATGCGGCGCTTCTTGGGCGGACGGCAGCCGTTGTGCGGCACCGGCGTCACGTCGGAAATCGCGGAAATCTTGATACCCAGCGCATTCAATGCGCGGACAGAAGATTCACGGCCAGGACCCGGGCCCTTGATGCGGACTTCGAGGTTCTTGATACCGCATTCTTGGGCAGCCTTGCCGGCCGCTTCGGCAGCAACCTGCGCAGCGAACGGGGTGGACTTGCGGGAGCCGCGGAAACCGGCGCCACCGGAAGTCGCCCAGGACAGCGCGTTGCCCATGCGATCGGTAATGGTGATGATGGTGTTGTTGAACGAAGCGTGAATGTGGGCGATGCCCTCGGCTACGTTCTTCTTGACCTTTTTGCGAACTTTAGGTGCAGTCTTTGCCATGTTCAGTCCCTATTACTTCTTGCCAGCGATGGCCTTGCGCGGGCCCTTGCGGGTACGAGCATTGGTACGGGTGCGCTGACCACGGCAAGGCAGGCCCTTGCGATGGCGCAGGCCGCGGTAGCAACCGAGGTCCATCAGGCGCTTGATGTTCATGGTGACTTCGCGGCGCAGGTCACCTTCGACGGTGAACTTGCCCACTTCATCACGCAGACGGTCCATGTCCGAATCGGACAGGTCCTTCATTTTGGTGTTACGACCAATGCCGGCTGCATCACAGATTTTCTGTGCGCGGGTGCGGCCGATGCCGTAAATCGCGGTCAGCGCGATTTCAGCATGCTGATGGTTCGGAATGTTTACCCCTGCAATACGGGCCATTCTATCGCTCCAATATTTCGAAAATTAACGAATGCCGACTCGACAGGGCTTAGCCCTGGCGCTGCTTGTGACGCGGATCCTTGCAAATGATGCGCACGACACCCTTGCGGCGGATAACTTTACAGTTGCGGCAAATGCGCTTCACTGAAGGTTGAACTTTCATGTTTTACTCCTCGTCTGCGAGAGCTTGGAAGCAGCCGTGATTCCTTGCCCTGCGGTTTATTGCGTAGAGAACTTTTTCACTTGGCCCGGAAAACGATCCGGGCCTTGGACAAATCGTATGGCGTCAGTTGAACGGTCACCTTGTCGCCAGGGAGGATGCGGATGTAGTGCATGCGCATCTTGCCGGAGATAAAGCCATGGACGATGTGTCCATTTTCCAACTTGACCTTGAAGGTTGCATTGGGGAGGTTTTCGACAACCTCGCCCTGCATCTCGATGTAATCTTCTTTTGCCATGAGTAACTATTACTTGATCATCGGCGAACCCTTGAAGTTTGCTTTCTTCAAGAGACTTTCATATTGGTGCGACATCACGTAAGCCTGCACCTGAGACATGAAGTCCATGGTTACGACCACGATAATCAACAAAGAGGTACCACCGAAGTAGAACGGCACGTTCCACTTCAAAATCAGGAATTCGGGCAGCAGGCACACGACAGTGATGTAGGCGGCACCGATCAGGGTCAGGCGCATCAAAATTTTGTCGATGTAGCGAGCAGTTTGCTCGCCCGGACGAATACCCGGCACGAAGGCGCCGCTCTTCTTCAGGTTGTCGGCGGTTTCCTTGGAATTGAAAACCAGCGCGGTATAGAAGAAGCAGAAGAACACGATGGCCGCGGCGTACAGCATGACGTAGATCGGCTGACCCGGCGACAAGGTACCGGCCACATCCTTCAGCCAGTGCATGGACTCGCTCGAACCGAACCAGTTGGCGACCGTCGCCGGGAACAGGATGATCGACGAAGCGAAAATCGGGGGGATAACGCCCGACATGTTCAGCTTCAGCGGCAGATGCGAGCTCTGGCCACCATAAATCTTGTTGCCAACCTGGCGCTTGGCATAGTTAACCAGGATTTTTCGCTGGCCGCGCTCGACGAACACGACGAAGCCGGTAACGACGACAACCAGGACGCAAATGATCAGTGCAGTCAGCGGATGCATGGCACCGGTACGCACCAGTTCCAACAGGCCGCCGATTGCATTGGGCAGACCGGCCGCGATACCTGCGAAGATGATGATCGAAATACCGTTACCCAGACCGCGCTCGGTGATTTGCTCACCAAGCCACATCAGGAACATGGTGCCGGTCAGCAGCGTGGAAACGGTCGTCAGACGGAACATGAACCCGGGGTCATTGACCAGACCGGCCTGCGCTTCTAGCGCAACGGCAATACCGAGCCCCTGGAAAAGGGCGAGGATGACAGTACCGTAACGGGTGTATTGAGTGATTTTGCGACGGCCGGCTTCACCCTCTTTTTTGAGGGCTTCGAGCTGCGGACTGGCCACACTCATCAGTTGCATGATGATCGACGCCGAAATGTACGGCATGATCCCCAATGCGAAAATGGTGAATCGCGACAAGGCGCCACCCGAGAACATGTTGAACATGCCCAGGATGCCGCCTTTTTGCGAATTGAAGAGATCGGCCAGCGCGTTGGGGTCAATACCCGGAACCGGGATATGAGCGCCGATGCGGTAAACCACGAGCGCGCCCAGCAGGAACCAAAGTCGACGCTTGAGATCGCCGAACTTGCCACCCTTGCCTACGGTATTGGGATTTGCTGCCAACGTTCTAACCTTTCCCTTCGTTACTCGGCGATGGAGCCGCCAGCGGCTTCGATCGCAGCCTTGGCGCCCTTGGTGGCGCCAACGCCCTTCAGGACAACCTTGCGGCTGATGGCACCGGACAGGATGACCTTGGCCGACAGGGCGTCGCCCGGAACGATACCGGCTGCCTGCAGAGCAAGCAGGTCGATTTCGTCGACCGGCAGACGATCCAGGTCGGTCAGGCGAACTTCGTAGTTACGGGCGCGGGTCAGCGAGTTGAAACCGCGCTTCGGCAGGCGACGCTGCAAGGGCATTTGACCGCCCTCGAAGCCAACCTTGTGGAAGCCGCCGGAACGGGACTTCTGACCCTTGTGGCCGCGACCGCAGGTCTTGCCCAGGCCGGAACCGATACCGCGGCCGACGCGCTTGGCGGCCTTCTTGGAACCTTCGCCCGGTTTGATGGTGTTCAGACGCATGGCTTAACCCTCAACCTTAACGAGATACTGAACCTTCTGGATCATGCCGCGAACTGCCGGCGTGTCTTCCAGTACAGCGGAACTGTTCAGCTTACGCAGGCCCAGGCCACGCACGGTGGCGCGGTGATCCTGCTTGGTGCCGATGATGCTCTTGACGAGCTTCACTGTGATTTTCTTGTCAGCCATGACTTACCCCATGATCTGATCAACAGACAGACCGCGCTTGGCAGCGATTTCTGCCGGCGTGTTGACCTTCGACAGACCGTCGATGGTAGCACGCACGATGTTGTAAGGATTGGTGGAGCCGTGAGCCTTGGCCACAACGTTGGTCACGCCGACAACTTCGAAGACGGCACGCATGGCGCCGCCGGCGATGATGCCCGTACCTTCCGGTGCCGGCTGGATCATCACGGTGGTAGCACCATGACGGCCCATCACGGTGTGATGCACGGTACCGTTGCGCAGGCTGACCTTGGCCATCTTGCGACGAGCCTCTTCCATTGCCTTCTGCACAGCCACCGGCACTTCGCGGGACTTGCCCTTGCCCATGCCGATCGCGCCGTCACCATCGCCAACCACGGTCAGCGCAGCAAAACCGAGGATACGGCCGCCCTTCACCACCTTGGTGACGCGGTTAACCGCAACCATCTTCTCGCGCATACCGTCGTCGCGCTCTTCAGCCTGCTGCGGCTTCTTGTTTCTTTCAGGTTTAGCCATTTCTTAACCTCGTCCTTTCGCCGTCGGTTAGAACTTCAGGCCGCCTTCACGCGCGGCTTCCGCCAACGCCTGAATACGACCGTGGTACTGGAGACCGGAGCGATCAAAAGCCACCTGCTCAACACCGGCGGCCTTGGCGCGCTCGGCGATCAGCTTGCCAACAGCAGTGGCAGCAGCCTTATTACCGCCGTTCGCGACATCGCCACGAACGTTCTTGTCCAGTGTGGAAGCCGAAGCCAGAACCTTGCCGCCACAGGGCGAAATGATCTGGGCGTAAATGTGGCAGTTCGTGCGGTTAACGCACAGACGCACAGCTTTGAGTTCGGCGATTTTGGCCCGGGTTTTGCGGGCACGGCGCAAACGCGCTTGCTTCTTGTTAAACATATGCCACCTTTACTTCTTCTTGGTTTCCTTGATAACCACCACTTCGTCCGCATAGCGAACGCCCTTGCCCTTGTAGGGCTCCGGCTTGCGATACGCACGAACTTCGGCAGCCACCTGACCGACTTGTTGCTTGTCCGCACCCTTGATGACGATTTCCGTCTGGGTCGGGCATTCAACCTTTACGCCAGCCGGCATCTTGTGCGCGACCGGATGAGAAAAGCCGAGGGAGAGGTTCAGCGTGTCGCCGGCGGCCTGGGCACGGTAACCCACACCAACCAGCTGCAGCTTGCGCTCGAAACCCTTGGAAACGCCGGTCACCATGTTGTTCAGGTTGGCACGCATGGTGCCCCACATGGCGCCTGCATTGACAGCGCCAGCAACCTTGGAAACAACAACGCTCTGACCTTCGACGGCGACGGTAACAGCCGGGTGAGCGGCCGCCTTCAGGGTACCCAGCGGGCCCTTGACGACGATTTGCTCACCGATGGTGACTTCAACACCAGCCGGCAGCACGACGGGATTCTTACCAATACGAGACATGATCGGTCAGCTCCTTACGCCACGATGCAGAGGACTTCGCCACCAACCTTGGTAGCGCGGGCCTTGCGGTCGGTCATGACACCCTTCGGGGTGGAAACAATCGCCACACCCAGGCCGTTCATGACGCGCGGAATATCTTCGCAGCCCTTGTAGATACGCAGGCCAGGCTTGGAAACGCGCTCGATACGCTCAATGACCGGACGGCCAGCGTAATACTTGAGGGCGATTTCGAGAGTAGCCTTGCCGTCGTTCTGACGAACAGCGAAATCTTCAACATAGCCTTCATCCTTCAGGACGGCAGCGATAGCGGCCTTCACCTTGGAAGAGGGCATGGACACAGACGCCTTTTCGGCGAGCTGGGCGTTGCGGATGCGGGTCAGCATGTCCGCGATCGGATCGCTCATAGCCATTTCTGTATCTCCTGATTACCAGCTGGCCTTAACAACACCCGGAATCTCGCCATTGAAGGCCAACTCACGGATCTTGTTACGACACAGACCGAATTTACGGAAAACACCACGCGGACGACCGGTCAGCTGGCAACGATTGCGCAGACGGGACGGGCTCGAGTTACGCGGCAGGGCCTGCAGCTTCAGACGGGCTTCATAACGCTCCTCGTCAGACAGGCTCACGTTGTTGAAGATCGCCTCCAGGGCAGCGCGCTTCTTGGCGTACTGAGCCACCAGCTTGCGACGCTTTTCTTCACGGTTGATCAGAGCAAGTTTTGCCATGATTGCCTCAATTCTTGAACGGGAACTTGAAGGACGTCAGCAGCGCCTTGGCTTCTGCATCGGTCTTCGCGGTCGTGGTGATGCTGATGTTCATACCCCGCAGAGCATCGATCTTGTCGTACTCGATTTCCGGGAAAATGATCTGTTCCTTGACACCCATGTTGTAGTTGCCCTGGCCATCAAAACCCTTGCCAGAGATACCACGGAAGTCACGAACGCGCGGCAGCGCGATGGTGACCAGGCGATCCAGGAACTCAAACATACGCGGACCACGCAGGGTGACCATGCAACCGATCGGGTAGCCATCACGAATCTTGAAGCCGGCGATCGACTTGCGAGCCTTCGTGGTGACCGGCTTCTGACCGGCAATCTTCTGCATGTCGCCAACGGCGTTTTCCAGAACCTTCTTATCGGCAACCGCTTCACCGACACCCATATTCAGGGTGATCTTGGTGATACGGGGCACTTCCATCACGGACTTGTAACCGAACTGCTTGGTCAGATCGGAAACAACGGTGTCCTTGTAAAACTGTTGCAAACGCGCCATGTCCACCCCTTATGCGTTCACCAGTTCGCCGTTCGACTTGAACACGCGAACCTTGCGGCCGTCTTCGAGCACCTTGATGCCGACACGGTCAGCCTTCTTGGTTGCTGCATTGAACAGCGCAACATTGGAGATATGAATCGGCATGTCCTTGTCAACGATGCCACCGGCCACACCCTTGATCGGGTTCGGCTTGACGTGCTTCTTGGCACGATTGACACCTTCAACGACAACATGCTCGGCATCAAGGCGGAGCACCACGGTGCCGCGCTTGCCCTTGTCCTTACCAGTAATGACGACGACTTCGTCGCCCTTGCGAATCTTTTCCATCATCCGCTCCTTACAGAACTTCCGGAGCCAGGGACACGATCTTCATGAAGCGCTCGGTACGCAGTTCGCGGGTCACCGGGCCAAAGATGCGCGTGCCAATCGGCTCGAGCTTGTTGTTGAGGAGAACGGCGGCATTGCCGTCAAAGCGTACCAGCGAGCCGTCCGGACGACGCACACCCTTGGCGGTACGAACCACCACGGCGTTGTAGACATCACCCTTCTTCACGCGACCGCGCGGCGCAGCATCCTTGATGCTGACCTTGACGATATCGCCAATACCAGCATAGCGGCGCTTGGAGCCACCCAGCACTTTGATACACATTACCGAACGCGCACCGGTGTTATCGGCGACGTCCAGAATCGTCTGCATCTGAATCATTTAAATTAACTCCAACTTAATCCGCTTGCGCGGTCAGTCTTGGAACCCGTACGGGTCGAACAACTTCACGGAGCCAGGACGGCACCCGCAAAAAAGAAGCCGGATTATACCGGCTTCTTTTAATACTGCGCAAGCGTTTTCAAAAACTTTCGTTATACAACGACAGCCTTTTCCAGAACGCTGGTCACAGCCCAAGTCTTGGTACGGGAAACCGGGCGGGTTTCGACGATCTCGACGAGATCGCCGGCCTTGGCGGTGTTGCCGTCGTTATGGGCGTGATACTTCTTGGAACGAACCATCACCTTGCCGTACATCGGGTGCTTGACCTTACGTTCGACCAGGACGGTAACCGTCTTATCCATCTTGTCGCTGACAACGCGACCGATCAGAGTGCGCTTGATGCTGGTGGTTTCGCTCATTGCTGCACCGCCTTTTCACGGATAAGCGTGCGGACGCGAGCGATATCGCGACGCACCTTGGACATTTGGCTGGTATTGGACAGCTGCTGGGTAGCAAGCTGCATACGCAGACCGAACTGGGCCTTCAACAGGTCCAGCAATTCCTTGTTGAGCTCGTCCACGCTCTTGGTTCTCAATTCGCTAGCTTTCATGATTACCCCAGATGACGAGTCACGAAGGTGGTGGCAATCGGCAGCTTGGCGGCGGCGAGAGCAAATGCCTCGCGAGCCAGCGCTTCGTTGACACCATCCATTTCATAGAGGACCTTGCCCGGCTGGATTTCGGCAACCCAGTATTCCGGGTTACCCTTACCGTTACCCATACGAACTTCGGCCGGCTTCTTGGAAATCGGCTTGTCCGGGAAGATACGGATCCAGATACGGCCACCGCGCTTGATGTGACGAGTCATGGCACGACGGGCGGCTTCGATCTGACGAGCCGTCAGGCGACCGCGACCGATAGCCTTGAGACCCCACTCACCGAAGGAAACCTTCGTACCACGAGTCGCCAGACCCTCATTGCGGCCCTTGTGTTCCTTGCGGAACTTGCGACGATTAGGTTGCAACATTTAGGCACCTGCCTTTCTGACACCGCGCTTGGCACCAGCGTCACCGTCGGCCTTCTTGACGGTGCGGGTACGCGGCTTGTCGCCTTCCGGCTTGCCCGGGGCGCGACGCGGACGACGCTCTTCGGCTGCCGGCTCTTCGGCCACCGGCTGGGCATTACGGTCGAGCATGTCGCCCTTGTAAACCCAGACCTTGATACCGATGATGCCGTAGGTGGTCAGCGCTTCGGAGGTTGCGTAGTCGATGTCGGCGCGCAGGGTGTGCAGCGGCACACGACCTTCGCGATACCATTCGCTACGGGCGATTTCAGCACCGTTCAGACGACCGGCGCTCATCACCTTGATACCCTGGGCACCGAGGCGCATGGCGTTCTGCATCGCGCGCTTCATGGCACGACGGAACATGATGCGCTTCTCGAGCTGCTGGGCGATCGAATCGGCGATCAGCTGGGCATCGATTTCCGGCTTGCGGATTTCTTCGATCGAAACATGGACGGGAACGCCCATGATGCGCTGAAGATCCGTACGCAGCTGTTCGATGTCTTCGCCCTTCTTGCCGATGACCACACCCGGACGGGCGGAGTAAACGGTGACGCGGGCGTTCTTGGCCGGACGCTCGATCAGAACGCGGCCAACGGAGGCGTGTGCCAGCTTACGCTTCAGGTACTCGCGCACCTTGACGTCTTCTTGCAGCATGCCCGGGAAGTCCTTGCTGTTGGCGTACCAGCGCGAACTCCAGTTCTTGGTGACGGCCAGACGGAAGCCAGTCGGATGAATTTTCTGTCCCATGGCTCTTCCTTAGTTACCAACGGTCAGATAGATATGGCAGGTCGGCTTGCTGATCCGATTGCCACGACCCTTGGCGCGCGCCGTGAAGCGCTTCAGCACCATACCTTTTTCGACGTAGATGACCTTGACCTTCAGTTCATCGATATCGGCACCGTCATTGTGCTCGGCGTTGGCGATTGCCGACTCCAGCACCTTTTTGATGATACCAGCGCCCTTGGTCGGGCTGAAGGCCAGGATGTTGAGAGCCTGACCAACCGGCTTGCCGCGCACGAGATCCGCCACCAGGCGGCCTTTTTGCGCAGAGAGGCGTACGCCCCGCAGACTTGCACGAGTTTCCATGTCAGCTCCTTACTTCTTGGCCTTCTTGCCGGCGGTGTGACCCTTGAACGTACGGGTCAGCGAAAACTCGCCGAGCTTGTGACCGACCATATTCTCGGTGACGAACACCGGGATATGCTGCTTGCCATTGTGGACCGCGATCGTCAGGCCGATGAACTCGGGGAGGATCGTCGAACGACGCGACCAGGTCTTGATCGGGCGCTTGTCATTGGTGGCGCGAACTGCCTCGACCTTGTCGATCAGGTGCGCATCAATAAACGGGCCCTTTTTGAGAGAACGTCCCATTTCCTACCCCTTAACGCTTATGACGGCGCTGAACGATCATGCTGTTCGTGCGCTTGTTGCTGCGGGTACGGTAACCCTTGGTGGGCTGACCCCACGGGTTGACCGGAACACGACCTTCGCCAGTGCGACCCTCGCCACCACCGTGCGGGTGGTCGACCGGGTTCATCGCAGTACCGCGAACCGTCGGACGAATACCACGCCAGCGCTGAGCACCGGCCTTGCCGATCTTGCGCAGGTTGTTTTCTTCGTTACCGACTTCACCAACGGTAGCGCGGCACTCGACGTGCACACGGCGAACTTCACCGGAGCGCAGACGAATCTGGGCGTAGGCACCTTCGCGAGCCAGCAGCTGAACGGAGGTACCGGCGGAACGAGCAATTTGCGCACCCTTGCCCGGCATCATCTCGACGCAGCAGATGGTCGTACCGACCGGAATGTTGCGGATCGGCAGTGCATTACCGGACTTGATCGGCGCTTCCGAGCCGCTCATGATCTGCTGACCAACCACCATGCCCTTGTTGGCGATGACGTAACGGCGCTCGCCGTCGGCGTAGCACACCAGAGCGATATTGGCGGTACGGTTCGGATCGTATTCCAGACGCTCAACCTTGGCCGGAACACCGTCCTTGTTGCGCTTGAAATCGACGACGCGATAAGCCTGCTTGTGACCACCGCCCTGATGGCGAACGGTGATACGACCGTTGTTGTTGCGACCGGAGTTCTTGGACTGCGACTCGATCAGGCCGGCGAACGGCTTACCCTTGTGCAGATCGGTATTGACGACCTGAACAACGCCACGACGACCCGGGGAAGTCGGTTTGACTTTAACGAGAGCCATTATGCATTGCCCCCTTCAACGAAATTGATTTCCTGACCCGGCTTCAGGCTCACGTAGGCCTTCTTCCAGCCCTTGCGACGGCCAGTTGCACCCTTGAAGCGCTTGACCTTGCCCTTGACGTTGGCGACTTGCACAGCCTCAACCTCAACCTTGAACAGGAGCTCGACAGCAGCCTTGATTTCCGGCTTGGTCGCATCAGATGCGACACGGAAAACCACTTGCTCGTGCTTGTCGGCAACGTAGGTAGCCTTCTCGGAGATTTGCGGTGCCAGCAGCACCTGCATCAGACGCTCTTGATTCATCCCCACATCTCCTCGAACTTGGCCACGGCGTTCTTGGTCACCAGAACCTTGTTGAAGCGAACCAGCGAAACCGGATCGGCCTCCTGGGCTTCCAGCACCAGAACATTGGGCAGGTTGCGCGACGACAGATAGAGGTTCTCGTTCAGTTCGTCGGTAACAACCAGAAGATTGCCTTCCAGGCCCATGCCCTTCAACTTCTGGGCAAACAGCTTGGTTTTCGGCGCATCGATGGACAGATCGTCGATCACCACCAGACGGTCCTGACGGGCCAACTCGGAGAGGATCGCAGCCATGCCGGCGCGGAACATCTTCTTGTTAACCTTCTGGGAGTAATTCTGGTCCGGAGAGTTCGGGAAAATCCGACCGCCTCCGCGCCACAGCGGGCTGCCGTTCGAGCCAGCACGAGCACGACCGGTGCCCTTCTGACGCCACGGCTTGGTGGTGGTGTGACGGACTTCGGAGCGATCCTTCTGCTTGCTGTCGCCAGAACGGGCGTTCGCCTGGTAGGCGACAACGATCTGGTGCACCAGAGCTTCATTGAATTCCCGACCGAACAGCACGTCGGAAGCCTGCAGCTTGGCAGCTTCCTGACCTTGTTCGTTAATAACCTTCAGTTCCATGTCGCCCCCTTAAGCCTTGACTGCCGGACGCACGACGACGTCAGAACCCTTGGCACCCGGAACAGCGCCCTTGACCAGCAGCAGCTGGCGGTCGGCATCGACGCGGACGATGGTCAGGCTCTGCAGGGTCGACTGAACATCGCCCAGATGACCGGCCATGCGCTTACCCGGGAAAACGCGACCCGGATCCTGCGCCATACCGATGGAGCCCGGCGCATTGTGCGACACCGAGTTACCGTGGGAAGCACGGTTGGAGCTGAAGTTGTGGCGTTTGATACCACCCTGGAAGCCCTTACCGATCGAGGTGCCGGTCACATCAACCTTTTGCCCTTCGGCAAAAATGGTGACAGCGATCTGATCGCCAGCCTTGAAATTGGCCAGCTGATCAGCTTCGATCTGGAATTCCTTGAGCACATGCCCGGCTTCCACGCCCGCCTTGGCCAGATGGCCAGCGAGGGGCTTGGAAACACGCGAGGCACGGCGCTTGCCGAATGCGACCTGAATGGCTGCGTAGCCATCGATCTCCGGCGTTTTGACTTGGGTCACGCGGTTATTGGACACGTCAAGCACAGTTACCGGAATGGACGCGCCATCCTCGGCAAAAATGCGAGTCATGCCAACCTTGCGACCAACAAGGCCTAGACTCATGGTTATTCTCCTCATCGCCGGCTGCGATTGGCCGGTCGATGTAAAACAACAAATGGGCAGCCGTCGCCGGCCACCCCCGAAAGGCGCGGATTATATCCGCAAAACTACAATTACTGCAACTTGATCTCGACGTCGACACCAGCCGGCAGATCCAGCTTCATCAGGGCATCAACAGTCTTGTCGGTCGGATCGACGATATCCATCAGACGCAGATGAGTACGGATTTCGAGCTGATCGCGGGAAGCCTTGTTCACGTGCGGCGAACGCAGGATGTCGAAACGCTGCTTGCGGGTCGGCAGCGGAACGGGACCACGAACGACAGCACCGGTACGCTTGGCGGTCTCAACGATTTCCTGAGCGGACTGATCGATCAGGCGATAGTCGAAGGCCTTCAGACGGATACGGATTTTTTGGCTTTGCATTTTCTTGGCTTCCAAAGAACGATGGGGTGAGCGCTTACCCACCCCGGTTTTCAAAAAGAACGATTACTCGATGATCTTGGCTACGACGCCGGCGCCGACGGTACGACCGCCTTCGCGGATGGCGAAGCGCAGACCTTCTTCCATGGCGATCGGAGCGATCAGCTTGACCGTCATCTGGATGTTGTCACCAGGCATGACCATTTCAACGCCTTCCGGCAGCGAGATTGCACCGGTCACGTCGGTGGTGCGGAAGTAGAACTGCGGACGGTAGTTGTTGAAGAACGGGGTGTGACGACCACCTTCGTCCTTGGACAGAACATACACTTCGCCCGTGAAGTGGGTGTGCGGGGTGATGGAGCCCGGCTTGCACAGGACTTGACCACGCTCGACGTCTTCACGCTTGGTGCCACGCAGCAGGGCGCCAATGTTGTCGCCGGCCTGACCTTGGTCGAGCAGCTTGCGGAACATTTCGACACCGGTACAGGTGGTCTTCTGGGTCGGACGGATACCAACGATTTCGATTTCCTCGCCAACCTTGACGATGCCGCGCTCAACACGACCGGTCACAACGGTACCGCGACCGGAGATGGAGAAGACGTCCTCGACCGGCATCAGGAACGGCATGTCGACAGCGCGCTCCGGGGTCGGGATGTAGGAGTCCAGGGCGTCAGCCAGACGGAAGATGGACGGCTCGCCGATTTCGGACTGGTCGCCTTCCAGGGCCTTCAGTGCGGAGCCGTGGATGATCGGGGTGTCGTCGCCCGGGAAGTCGTACTTGGAGAGCAGCTCGCGCAGTTCCATTTCGACCAGCTCGAGCAGCTCGGCGTCGTCGACCATGTCGCACTTGTTCATGAACACGAGAACGTACGGCACGCCAACTTGGCGGGCGAGCAGGATGTGTTCGCGGGTTTGCGGCATCGGGCCGTCAGCGGCGGAACAGACCAGGATGGCGCCGTCCATCTGGGCGGCACCGGTGATCATGTTCTTGACGTAGTCGGCGTGGCCCGGGCAGTCAACGTGGGCGTAGTGACGGTTGGCGGTTTCGTATTCGACGTGGGCGGTGTTAATCGTAATACCGCGGGCCTTTTCTTCCGGCGCAGCGTCGATTTCGTCGTATTTCTTGGCAGCGCCGCCGAACTTGGCAGACAGCACGGTGGTGATCGCAGCGGTCAGCGTGGTCTTGCCGTGGTCAACGTGACCAATCGTGCCAACGTTTACGTGCGGTTTCGTACGCTCGAATTTTTCCTTAGCCATTATCGGTTCTCCAATAAGGTGTTACTTCTTGTTGATGACAGCGTCAGCGACGTTCTTCGGCGCTTCGGTGTAGTGCTTGAATTCCATCGAGTAGGTGGCACGGCCTTGCGACAGGGAGCGCAGCGAGGTGGCGTAGCCGAACATTTCGGACAGCGGCACTTCAGCCTTGACAACCTTGATGCCGCCAACCTGGTCTTCCATACCCTGGACGATGCCACGGCGGGAGGACAGGTCGCCCATCACGTTACCCATGTAGTCTTCCGGGGTCTCGACTTCAACGGCCATCATCGGCTCCAGCAGCGTCGGGCTGGCCTTCTTCATGCCTTCCTTGAAAGCCATGGAAGCTGCCATGCGGAACGCGTTTTCGTTGGAGTCAACGTCGTGGTAGGAACCGTCGAACAGGGTGAACTTGATGTCCACAACCGGGAAGCCGGCGAGCACGCCGCTACCGATGGCATCCTGCAGACCCTTGTCGACCGCCGGGATGAATTCGCGCGGCACGACGCCGCCCTTGATGGCGTCGACGAAGGTGTAACCAGCACCCGGCTCGTTCGGCTCGATCTTGAGCCAGACGTGGCCGAATTGACCGCGACCGCCGGACTGCTTGACGAACTTGCCTTCCTGTTCGACAGCCTTCTTGATGCATTCACGGTAGGCAACTTGCGGCGCACCAACGGCAGCTTCGACGTTGAATTCGCGACGCATACGATCGACGATGATGTCGAGGTGCAGCTCGCCCATGCCGGAGATGATGGTCTGACCGGATTCTTCGTCGGTACGCACGCGGAAGGACGGATCTTCGGCAGCCAGACGGCCCAGCGCGATACCCATCTTTTCCTGGTCGGCCTTGGTTTTCGGCTCGACGGCAACGTGAATAACCGGATCCGGGAAGACCATGCGTTCGAGGATGATAGGAGCATCCGGATCGCACAGGGTTTCGCCGGTGGTCACGTCCTTCATGCCGACGCAAGCGGCGATGTCGCCCGCCAGAACTTCCTTGATTTCTTCGCGGTTGTTGGCGTGCATCTGCAGAATACGGCCGACGCGCTCCTTCTTGCCCTTGACCGAGTTGTACACGGTGGCGCCGGAAGCCAGCACGCCCGAGTAAACGCGGATGAAGGTCAGCTGGCCGACGAACGGGTCGGTCATCAGCTTGAAGGCCAGCGCCGAGAACTTCTCGGCGTCGTCAGCCTTGCGGGAAGCCGGCTGTTCGCGCTCGTCAACACCGGCAACCGGCGGAATATCGACCGGCGACGGCAGCAGTTCGACCACGGCGTCCAGCATGCGCTGCACACCCTTGTTCTTGAATGCGGTACCGCACAGCATCGGCTGGATTTCGCAAGCCAGGGTACGCAGACGCAGACCTTCCTTGATCTTGGCTTCGGACAGCTCGCCATTCTCGAGGTATTCGTTCATCAGATCTTCGGAGGCTTCGGCAGCCGCTTCGATCATCTGTTCGCGCCAGGTTTGCGCGCTTTCCAGCAGATCGGCCGGCACGTCCTGGTATTCGAACTTCATGCCTTGCGAGGCTTCGTCCCAAATGATCGCTTTCATCTTCAGCAGATCGACGACGCCCTTGAAGTTGTCTTCGGCGCCAATGGGAATAACGATAGGCACCGGGTTGGCCTTCAGGCGCGTCTTCATCATGTCGACGACCTTGAAGAAGTTGGCACCCGAACGGTCCATCTTGTTCACGAAGGCCAGACGCGGCACCTTGTACTTGGTGGCCTGACGCCAAACGGTCTCGGACTGCGGCTGCACGCCGCCGACCGCACAGTAAACCATGCAGGCGCCGTCCAGAACGCGCATCGAGCGCTCGACTTCGATGGTGAAATCGACGTGTCCCGGGGTATCGATGATGTTGAAGCGATGCTCAGGGAACGAGCTGTCCATACCCTTCCAGAAACAGGTCGTTGCAGCGGAGGTAATGGTGATACCACGCTCCTGCTCCTGCTCCATCCAGTCCATGGTAGCGGCGCCATCATGCACTTCACCGATCTTGTGGTTCACACCGGTGTAGTACAGGATACGCTCGGTGACGGTCGTCTTACCGGCATCAATGTGGGCGCTGATACCGATATTGCGGTAGCGCTCGATGGGAGTTTTACGTGCCACGTTAAGCCCTTTGAAAATTAGAAGCGGAAGTGAGCGAAGGCCTTGTTGGCTTCAGCCATGCGGTGAACTTCGTCACGCTTCTTGACTGCGCCACCACGGTTTTCAGCAGCTTCCATCATTTCGGCAGCTAGGCGCTGGCCCATGGACTTTTCCGAACGCTTGCGGGCGGACTCACGCAGCCAGCGCATGGCGAGCGCGGCGCGACGAGCCGGGCGCACTTCAACCGGCACCTGGTAGTTGGCACCGCCGACGCGACGGGACTTCACTTCGACCATCGGCTTGACGTTGCCCATGGCAGCGCTGAACACTTCCAGCGGGTCCTTGCCGGCCTTGGTGGTGATGATGTCGAAAGCACCATAGACAATGCGTTCAGCGACGGACTTCTTGCCGCTTTGCATGATGGCGTTTACGAACTTGGAGACTTCGACGTTACCGAACTTCGGATCCGGCAAAATATCACGTTTGGGTACTTCGCGACGACGGGGCATATTAACCTCTAATAAACACGATTCAGTTGAAAAGCCGGGAAGGGGTTTTCACCCACCCGGCTCTCTCGGCCGTCCAAAAGAACGACCACTTACTTAAGCCACTTAATGAATCAAGCAGCCTTCGGACGCTTGGCCCCGTACTTGGAACGGGACTGCTTACGATCTTTGACGCCTTGCGTATCCAGGGAACCACGCACGGTGTGGTAACGCACACCCGGCAAGTCCTTGACACGACCACCGCGGATCAGAACCACTGAGTGTTCCTGCAGGTTGTGGCCTTCACCACCGATGTACGAAATGACTTCGAAGCCATTCGTCAGACGAACCTTGCAAACCTTACGGAGAGCGGAGTTCGGCTTCTTCGGGGTGGTGGTGTAAACGCGGGTGCAAACGCCACGCTTCTGCGGGCACTTTTCCAGAGCAGGAACCTTGCTCTTGGCCTTTTCCGCGACGCGCGGCTTGCGCACGAGCTGGTTGATGGTCGGCATATCAAACTTCCTTCAACGGCCGGGCACCGAAACGTGGTGCACGACGGCAATTTTGTTATCCAAAGCAGAGACAATGATTAGCCTCCGCCGACAAAGACCATAAATTTTATGGCCGATCAACCCCCGTGTCAACGTGACCCGGGGGTTGCCTAACGATTTACAGGCCCTGATCTGCTTCCTGCGTTGCGTTTTCGACAGCAGCTTCTTCGAGCGGACGATTGGCTGCCTGATCTTCGCCAGCCGCCTGGGCCTTGCGGCTTCGGTGGTAGGCCAGACCGGTACCGGCCGGGATGAGGCGGCCGACGATGACGTTTTCCTTGAGACCACGCAGTTCGTCGCGCTTGCCCATGATGGCGGCTTCGGTCAGAACGCGGGTGGTTTCCTGGAAGGACGCCGCCGAGATAAACGAATCGGTCGACAACGAAGCCTTGGTGATACCGAGCAGCATGTGATCGAACGTGGCCGGCAGCTTGCCTTCGGCATTGGCACGATCATTTTCGGCCAGCAGTTCGGCACGCTCGACCTGTTCGGACTTGATGAACTTGGTGTCACCCGGTTCGACGATGGTCACGCGACGCAGCATCTGGCGAACGATCACTTCGATGTGCTTGTCGTTGATCTTCACGCCCTGCAGACGGTACACGTCCTGGACTTCGTCGGTGATGTAGCGGGCCAACGACTCGACGCCCTGCAGACGCAGGATATCGTGCGGATCCGGTTCGCCTTCGACGATCTTCTCGCCCTTGTTGACCACCTGGCCGTCGTGCACCAGAACGTGCTTGTCCTTCGGGATCAGGAACTCGTGGGCGATACCGTCGAGGTCGGTGATGACCAGACGCTGCTTGCCCTTGGTGTCCTTGCCGAAGCTGATCGTGCCAGTGGTTTCTGCCAGCACGGAGGCATCCTTCGGGGTACGGGCTTCGAACAGCTCGGCCACACGCGGCAGACCGCCGGTAATGTCGCGAGTCTTGGCGGATTCCTGCGGCATACGGGCCAGCACGTCACCGACACCAACCGTCTGACCGTCGACCACGGAAATGATCGAGCCGACCTGGAAGGCGATGGAGACCGGATGGTCGCTGCCGTGGATTTTCACTTCCTGACCGCTCTCGTCGAGCAGCTTGACGACCGGGCGGACGCCCTTGGTGGCTGCCTTGCCGCCGCGCTTGTGGTCGATAACGACCAGCGTGGACAGGCCGGTCACATCGTCGACCTGCTTGGCGACGGTGACGCCTTCTTCGACGTTTTCGAAGCGGACGATACCGGCGTACTCGGTGATGATCGGACGAGTGTGAGGATCCCAGGTCGCCAGCTTGGTGCCTGCCTTGACGGCCTTGCCTTCATCGACCGACAGCATGGCGCCGTACGGCACCTTGTGACGTTCACGCTCCCGGCCATGGTCGTCGGTGATCAACACTTCGCCGGAACGGGAAATGACGACCTTCTCGCCCTTGGCACTGGTCACGAAACGCATGTTCGAGGTGTAGCGGACGGTACCGGCCGACTTGCCTTCGACCTTGTCGGCGACGGCAGCACGGGAAGCGGCACCACCGACGTGGAAGGTACGCATGGTCAGCTGGGTACCCGGTTCGCCGATCGACTGGGCGGCGATGACGCCGACCGATTCGCCAGCATTGACCATGGTGCCGCGACCGAGATCACGGCCGTAGCACTTGGCGCACAGGCCGTAGCGCGTATCGCAGGTCAGCGGGGTACGGACCTTGACTTCGTCGATGCCCAGCTTGTCGATCAGGTCGACCAGATCCTCGTCGAGCATGGTGCCGGCGAAGATGACGGTTTCCTGGGTTTCCGGATCGACCAGATCGTCGACCGTGACGCGGCCGAGGATACGCTCGCGCAACGGTTCGATAACTTCACCGCCTTCGACCAACGCCTTGACGGCGAAGCCGTTCTTGGTGCCGCAGTCGTCTTCGGTGATCACCAGATCCTGGGTCACGTCGACCAGACGGCGCGTCAGGTAACCGGAGTTGGCGGTCTTCAGCGCGGTGTCGGCCAGACCCTTACGAGCGCCGTGGGTCGAGATGAAGTACTGGAGAACGTTCAGGCCTTCACGGAAGTTGGTGGTAATCGGCGTTTCGATAATCGAGCCGTCCGGCTTCGCCATCAGGCCGCGCATACCGGCCAGCTGACGGATCTGGGCAGCGGAGCCGCGGGCGCCGGAGTCGGCCATCATGTAGATGGAGTTGAAGGAGTCCTGCTTGACCTTCTTACCGTGGCGGTCGACGACTTCCTCGTGGCCGAGTTCGTCCATCATCACCTTGGCAACCTGATCGCCGGTACGGCCCCAGATATCGACGACCTTGTTGTAACGCTCGCCTTGGGTGACCAGACCATTCGTGTATTGGGTCTCGATTTCCTTAACTTCGGCTTCCGCCTCGGAAATGATCTCGTACTTCTTGGCCGGGACGCGCATGTCGTCCGAGCAGAAGGAGATGCCGGCGCGGGTCGCCAGAGCGTAACCGTTCTGCATCAGCTTGTCGGCGAAGACGACGGTTTCCTTCAGGCCGCAGCGGCGGAAGGACTCGTCGATCAGCTTGGAGATTTCCTTCTTCTTCAGCGCCTTGTCGATCGCCTTGAAGGGCAGTCCCTTGGGCAGGATCTTGGCGAGCAGGGCACGGCCGGCAGTCGTCTCGACGCGCACCATCTTCTCTTCCCACTCGCCATCGACGGCAGCCGGTTCGTATTGCTTCAGGCGAACAGAGATGCGGGCGTGGACGTCAAGTTCCTTGGCGGCCATGGCGCGCTCGATTTCGGCGACGTCAGCGAAGTACATGCCTTCGCCCTTGGCGTTGATACGCTCGCGGGTGGCGTAGTACAGACCGAGAACGATATCCTGCGATGGCACGATGATCGGCTGGCCGTTGGCGGGCGACAGCACGTTGTTGGAGGCCAGCATCAGGGTGCGGGCTTCCATCTGGGCTTCCAGCGACAGCGGCACGTGGACGGCCATCTGGTCACCGTCAAAGTCGGCGTTGAATGCCGCGCAGACGAGCGGGTGCAGCTGGATGGCCTTGCCTTCGATCAGGGTCGGCTCGAAAGCCTGGATACCCAGACGGTGCAGGGTCGGCGCACGGTTCAGCATGACCGGATGTTCGCGGATGACGTCTTCCAGGATGTCCCACACCACCGGTTCCTGGCCTTCGACCATCTTCTTGGCTTGCTTGATGGTGGTGGCGTAACCGAGCACTTCCAGCTTGTGGAAAATGAAGGGCTTGAACAGCTCCAGGGCCATCAGCTTGGGCAGGCCGCACTGGTGCAGCTTGAGCTGCGGACCGACCACGATGACCGAACGGCCGGAGTAGTCGACGCGCTTACCCAGCAGGTTCTGACGGAAACGACCGCCCTTGCCCTTGATCATGTCGGCCAGCGACTTGAGCGGACGCTTGTTGGCGCCAGTCATCGCCTTGCCGCGGCGGCCGTTGTCGAGCAGCGAGTCGACGGCTTCCTGCAGCATGCGCTTTTCGTTGCGCACGATGATTTCCGGGGCCTTCAGCTCGAGCAGACGCTTCAGACGGTTGTTGCGGTTGATGACGCGACGATACAGATCGTTCAGGTCGGAGGTCGCAAAGCGGCCGCCGTCCAGCGGCACCAGCGGACGCAGGTCCGGCGGCAGCACGGGCAGCACTTCGAGGATCATCCAGTCCGGCTTGATGCCCGACTTCTGGAAACCTTCGAGGATCTTCAGGCGCTTGGCCAGCTTCTTGTTCTTGGCTTCGGAACCGGTGACTTCCAGTTCGGCGCGCAGGGACTCGACTTCGCTGTTCAGCTCGAGGTTGCGCAGCAGTTCGCGAATACCCTCGGCGCCCATCAGGGCCTGGAAGTCGTCGCCATGCTCCTCGACCATTTCCAGATACTGGTCTTCGGTCAGCAACTGGGCACGTTGCAGGTTGGAGACCATGCCCGGGTCGGTCACGACGTAGGCTTCGAAGTACAGGACGCGTTCGATATCGCGCAACGTCATGTCGAGCACCATGCCGAGACGGGACGGCAGGGACTTCAGGAACCAGATGTGAGCGGTCGGCGAGGCCAGTTCGATGTGACCCATGCGGTCGCGACGAACCTTGGCCAGCGTCACTTCTACGCCGCACTTCTCACAGATGACGCCGCGGTGCTTCAGGCGCTTGTACTTGCCGCACAGGCACTCGTAGTCCTTGATCGGGCCAAAGATCTTGGCGCAGAACAGACCATCGCGTTCCGGCTTGAAAGTACGGTAGTTGATGGTTTCCGGCTTCTTGACTTCACCGTAGGACCAGGAACGGATCTTCTCGGGCGAGGCGAGGCCAATGGTAATCGCGTCGAATTCTTCCTCGGCGGTTACCTGCTTGAACAGATCGAGCAATGCTTTCATCGTTTAACTCCTAAGCCCTGAATCAGTAACGTTCCAGATCGATGTCGATCGCCAGCGAACGGATTTCCTTGACCAGCACGTTGAAGGATTCCGGCATGCCGGCATCGATACGGTGCTCGCCCTTGACGATGTTTTCGTACACCTTGGTACGGCCATTCACGTCGTCGGACTTGACGGTCAACATTTCCTGCAGCACGTAGGAAGCGCCGTAGGCTTCGAGCGCCCACACTTCCATTTCGCCGAAGCGCTGGCCGCCGAACTGTGCCTTGCCGCCCAGTGGCTGCTGGGTAACCAGCGAGTACGGGCCAGTCGAACGGGCGTGCATCTTGTCATCGACCAAGTGGTGCAGCTTCAGGTAATGCATGTAGCCGACCGTGACCTGACGCTCGAAAGCTTCACCGGTACGGCCGTCAAACAGGGTCATCTGGCCGGAGGACGGCATGCCGGCGAGCGCCAGCATGGCCTTGATTTCCTCTTCCTTGGCACCGTCGAACACCGGGGTGGCGAACGGCACGCCGGTGGTCAGGTTGCCGGCCATTTCCATCACTTCGGCGTCGTTCAGCTGGTCGAGATCCTCGGACTTGCCGTTCGAGTTATAGACCTTGTCGAGGAAGCCGCGGACTTCCTTGACGCTGGACTGGGCACGCAGCATGGCGCCGATCTTGTGGCCGAGGCCCTTGGCGGCGAGGCCGAGGTGGACTTCAAGAATCTGACCAACGTTCATTCGGGACGGCACGCCGAGCGGGTTCAGCACGATGTCGACCGGGCTGCCGTCTTCCATGTGCGGCATGTCCTCGACCGGCAGGATGCGCGAGACGACGCCCTTGTTACCGTGACGACCGGCCATCTTGTCGCCCGGCTGCAGACGACGCTTGACGGCCACGTAGACCTTGACCATCTTCTGCACGCCCGGCGGCAGTTCGTCGCCCTGGGTCAGCTTCTTGCGCTTGGCTTCGAAAGCGATGTCGAAGTCCTTGCGGGCTTGCTCCAGACCGTCCTTGACCTGCTCGAGCTGCTGGGCAGCTTCGTCGTCGGACAGGCGAATGTCGAACCAGTGGTGCGGGTCCATGCCGTCCAGGTAGGACTGCTCGATGACCGAGCCCTTGGCCAGCTTCTTCGGGCCGCCATTGGCCTTCTTGCCGAGGATCAGACGACCGACACGCTCAAAGGCGTCGCGTTCGACGATACGCATCTGGTCGGCGAGGTCGAGCTTGTAGTGACGCAGGTGCTCGTCGATGATCGACTGGGCACGCTTGTCGCGCTCGATGCCTTCGCGGGTGAACACCTGGACGTCAATGACGGTACCGGCGATGCCGGACGGCACGCGCAGCGAGGTGTCCTTCACGTCGGAAGCCTTCTCGCCGAAGATGGCGCGCAGCAGCTTCTCTTCCGGCGTCAGCTGGGTTTCGCCCTTCGGCGTGACCTTGCCGACCAGCACGTCGCCAGCTTCGACTTCGGCACCGATGTACACGATGCCGGAATCGTCCAGACGGGAGAGCTGGGCTTCGCCGAGAGAGGCGATGTCGCGGGTGATTTCTTCAGGTCCGAGCTTGGTGTCGCGGGCGACGACCGTCAATTCCTCAATGTGGATCGAGGTGTAGCGGTCTTCGGCGACGACGCGTTCGGAGATCAGGATCGAGTCTTCGAAGTTGTAGCCGTTCCACGGCATGAAGGCGATCAGCATGTTCTGGCCGAGGGCGAGTTCGCCCTTGTCGGTAGAGGCACCGTCGGCCACCACGTCGCCCTTGGCGATCACGTCACCAACCTTGACCATCGGGCGCTGGTTGATGTTGGTGTTCTGGTTGGAACGGGTGTACTTGACCAGGTTGTAGATGTCGACACCGACTTCGCCGGCGATGGTTTCGTCGTCATTGACGCGGACCACGACGCGGCCGGCATCGACATAGTCGACCTTGCCGCCACGCAGGGCGACGACGGCCGTACCCGAGTCAACCGCCACGGTGCGCTCGATACCGGTACCGACCAGCGGCTTTTCCGGACGCAGGCAGGGAACGGCCTGACGCTGCATGTTGGCGCCCATCAGCGCGCGGTTCGCGTCGTCGTGCTCGAGGAACGGAATTAGTGAGGCGGCGACGGAAACGATCTGGCCCGGGGCCACGTCCATGTACTGAACGCGCGACGGCTCGGCGAGGATGGTTTCGCCCTTTTCACGGCAGGTGACGAGGTCGTCGGACAGGCGGCCTTCGCCATCCAGCGCGGCGTTGGCCTGAGCGACGACGTAGTTGCCTTCTTCGATGGCCGACAGGTACTCGATGTCGTTGGTCACCTGGCCGTCATTGACCTTGCGGTAGGCGGTTTCGATGAAGCCGTAGCTGTTCACGCGGGCGAACAGAGCCAGCGAGTTGATCAGACCAATGTTCGGACCTTCCGGCGTTTCGATCGGGCAGACGCGGCCGTAGTGGGTCGGATGCACGTCGCGGACTTCGAAGCCGGCGCGCTCGCGGGTCAGACCGCCCGGGCCCAGAGCCGAAACGCGGCGCTTGTGGGTGATTTCCGACAGCGGATTGGTCTGGTCCATGAACTGCGACAGCTGGCTGGAACCGAAGAATTCCTTGATGGCGGCGCTGATCGGCTTGGCGTTGATCAGGTCGTGCGGCATCAGGTTGTCGGATTCGGCCTGCGACAGACGCTCCTTGACGGCGCGTTCGACGCGGACCAGACCGGCGCGGAACTGGTTCTCGGCCAGTTCGCCGACCGAACGCACGCGGCGATTGCCGAGGTGATCGATGTCGTCGATTTCGCCGCGGCCATTGCGCAGCTCGACCAGGATGCGGATCACGTCGACGATGTCGCGCGGCGACAGGGTCAGCTGTTCGCGGACTTCGATATTGGCGCCCAGCGGCTTCAGCTTGGCGGCCAGCGCCTCGGCTTCGGCTTGCGTCGAGTTCTCGATCATGGCACGGGCGCCGAACGGCAGCAGGCTGACCAGATCCTGAATCGCCGACAGGGCAAAGCCGGAGGCTTCGGCCAGGTTCTTCAGGGCTGCTTCGGCCTTGGAGGCCAGGCCCTTGACCATCAGCTTGTATTCGATGACGTCCTGACGTGACAGGCGACGGTTGAACTTCATGCGGCCGACGCCGGACAGGTCGTAGCGCTCGTCGGAGTAGAACAGGCCGTTGAACAGGATTTCAACCGCTTCTTCCGTCGGCGGCTCACCCGGACGCATCATGCGATAGATGGCGATGCGGGCAGCCTGGCGGGTGGCGGTTTCGTCGGCACGCAGGGTGTTCGAGATGAAGGCGCCACGATCGAGATCGTTGGTGTACAGGGTCTCGACGGTCAGGATGTCGGCTTCGCGCAGCTTGGCGAGCAGGGTCTCGGTGATTTCGTCGTTGGCATTGGCCACGACTTCGCCGGTGGCCTTGTCGATGATGTTCTTGGCGACAACGCGGCCGACCAGGAATTCGTCCGGCACGGCGATCTGCTTGATGCCGGCAGCGCCGATCTCACGGATGTGCTTGGCGGTGATGCGCTTGTCCTTGGCGACGATCAGCTTGCCGTCCGGGCCAACGAAATCGAAGCGGGCCACTTCACCGCGCAGGCGTTCCGGGACCAGCGTGAATTCGACCTTGTCCTTGCCGAGCAGGAAGGTGTCGAATTCGAAGAACTGGGCCAGGATTTCCTCGGACGACATGCCGATGGCCTTGAGCAGCGTGGTGACCGGCATCTTGCGGCGCCGGTCGACGCGGAAGAACAGGGTGTCCTTCGGATCGAATTCGAAGTCCAGCCAGGAACCGCGGTAGGGAATGACGCGTGCCGAGAAGAGCAGCTTGCCCGAGCTGTGGGTCTTGCCGCGGTCGTGCTCGAAGAACACGCCCGGCGAGCGGTGCAGCTGGGAAACGATGACCCGCTCGGTACCATTGATCACAAAAGAGCCGTTGGTCGTCATCAGGGGAATTTCACCCATGTAGACTTCCTGTTCCTTCACTTCCTTCACGGTATCCGGAGCTTCGCGGTCCATGATGACCAGGCGGACCTTGGCGCGCAGCGACGACGCGAAGGTCAGGCCGCGCTGGTGACACTCGGTCACGTCGAAGGCCGGCTCGCCCAGCATGTAGCTGACGAACTCCAGGCGAGCGTTGCCGGAATGCGAAACGATCGGGAAAATCGAGGTAAACGCAGCCTGCAGGCCTTCGTTCTTACGTTTTTCCGGGGCCACCTCGTCTTGCAGGAAGTCCTTGAAAGACTGCAGTTGGGTCGCCAACAAGTAAGGAACGTCCAAGACACTGGCGCGCTTGGCGAAGCTCTTGCGGATGCGTTTCTTCTCGGTGAAGGAGTAAGTCATGGTAACTCCGTGAGGATGAAATCAAACATAAAACCTGTGGAAACAGGCAAACGCAAACGGACTCCCCTCTCTTCGCAGAAAGAGAAAAGTTCGGTTTGCGTTTGCCGGCTGGCAGTGTTCAACGTCGCTTGCAGTATTTCGGTCTAACCTGTTTTACAAAGCACAAAAGGGCTGGCGGTTTTTGCCGCCAGCCCCGAGGGCAAAAGTCGATTACTTGATTTCGACCTTGGCGCCAGCGTCTTCCAGTTGCTTCTTGAGGGCTTCAGCGTCAGCCTTGGCAATGCCTTCCTTGACCGGCTTCGGAGCGCCGTCAACTAGGTCCTTGGCTTCCTTCAGGCCCAGGCCGGTAGCAGCACGAACGACCTTGATGACTTCAACCTTCTTGTCACCAGCGCCGGTCAGGACGACGGTGAATTCGGTCTGTTCTTCAGCAGCGGCAGCAGCGCCACCACCAGCCGGGCCGGCGACGGCGACGGCAGCGGCGGAAACGCCAAACTTCTCTTCGAATGCCTTGACCAGGTCATTCAGTTCCATAACGGTCAGGGAGCCAACGGCTTCCAGGATGTCTTCTTTGCTAATTGCCATTTCAAATAACTCCTAAATCAGTTCGTAAGCGGTACGGTTAAGCGGCAGCTTCTTCGCGCTGGGTGGCCAGTGCAGCCAGACCGCGGACGAAGCCGGCGACCGGAGCTTGCATGACGTACAGCAGCTTGGAGAGCAGCTCTTCGCGGCTCGGGACGGAAGCGAGCGCTTGAACGCCTGCCTTGTCGAGCACCTTGCCGGCGTAGGAACCGGCCTTCAGGACGAGCTTGTCGTTGGTTTTGGCGAAGTCGGCAAGGACCTTCGCAGCGGCCACCGGGTCGGCGGAAACGCTGTAAATCAGCGGTCCGACCATTTGGTCAGCCAGGCCAGCGAACTCAGTGCCCGCGACCGCGCGACGTACCAAGGTGTTCTTCAACACACGCAGGTAAACGCCAGACTCGCGTGCCTTCTTGCGCAGCACGGTGAGGTCGGTAACCTCGATGCCACGGTATTCGGCGACGACGATGGTCTGAGCGTTGGCCACTTGTGCCGACACCTCAGCTACAACCGCTTTTTTGTCGTTCAGATTGAGACCCACGGGTCTTTCCTCCTTTCAAGTCATAACACGATGGAAAAATTCCATCGCCCTTACGGCGACCTGAACCAGAAGCTATGCTGCCCGTTGCCGGTCAGCAGAAAATCTTGTTCGGGGACACCGTCTGCGCAGGTTGCTTTCGCGATTAAGCCCCGTTGCGGGGGCGCCTGCGGTCTTTGACGATCTGCAGACCTCCGCCGAAGCGAAAATCTGCAGCCCAAAGTTCTATTAAGCCAGCACCGTAGCCTGGTCGACGCGAACGCCGGGGCCCATGGTGGCGGAGACGGCGATCTTCTTCAGGTATTGACCCTTGGAAGAAGCCGGCTTGGCCTTGTTCAGCGCGTCGATCAGCGCCTTCAGGTTGCTTTCCAGGCTCTCGACGGAGAAGGAAGCGCGACCGATGGTGGCGTGAACGATACCAGCCTTGTCGGTGCGGTACTGCACCTGACCGGCCTTGGCGTTCTTGACGGCGGTGGCGACGTCCATGGTCACGGTACCGACTTTCGGGTTCGGCATCAGGCCGCGCGGACCGAGGATCTGACCGAGTTGGCCGACGACCTTCATGGCATCCGGGGTGGCGATGACGACATCGAAGTTCAGGTTGCCGGCCTTGACTTCGGCAGCCAGGTCGTCAAAACCGACGACTTCGGCGCCGGCAGCCTTGGCGGCTTCAGCCTTGTCGCCCTGGGCGAACACGGCGACGCGAACGGACTTGCCGGTACCGGCCGGCAAAACGACGGAGCCGCGAACGACCTGGTCGGACTTACGTGCATCAACGCCGAGGTTGACGGCCACGTCGATCGATTCGTCGAACTTGGCAGTGGCGGTTTCCTTGGCCAGGGTCAGCGCTTGCTGCAGCGGGTACAGCTTCTGCGCAACGACCTTGTCAGCCAGGGCTTTTTGTTTCTTCGTGAGCTTGGCCATGATTACAGACCCTCCACCGTGATGCCCATCGAGCGGGCGGAGCCGGCGATGGTTCGAATAGCTGCTTCCATGTCGGCAGCGGTCAGGTCAGGCATCTTGGTCTTGGCGATTTCCTCGCACTGGGCGCGGGTGATCTTGCCGACCTTGTCGGTGTGCGGCTTGGCCGAACCAGACTTGATACCAGCAGCCTTCTTGATCAGGATGGTCGCCGGCGGGGTCTTCATCACGAAGGTGAAGGACTTGTCCGCATAAGCAGTGATGACAACCGGAATCGGCAGGCCCGGCTCGACGCCTTGGGTCTGGGCGTTGAACGCCTTGCAGAATTCCATGATGTTCAGACCGCGCTGACCCAGCGCGGGACCGATCGGGGGCGACGGATTCGCCTTGCCGGCCGGCACTTGCAGCTTGATGAAGCCTACAATTTTCTTGGCCATGATTGCTCCTAAATTATGAGTGGTAGCGCGCTTTGGTCGCAGGACTGCCGACTACTGACGCTCCTCTTGCCGAAATCAGGGTTTCCGGCCGACCCTAAAACCAGGATCAGGCTTTTTCGACCTGACCGAATTCCAGCTCTACCGGCGTGGCGCGACCAAAAATGGTCACCGACACACGCAGGCGATTCTTTTCGTAATTGACGTCCTCGACCGAGCCATGGAAGTCGGTGAAAGGACCTTCCTTGACGCGAACGACCTCGCCAACTTCGAACAGCACCTTGGGACGGGGCTTTTCGACACCCTCCTGCATCTGCTGCATAATCTTGTCGACTTCCTTCTGGGAAATCGGCGTCGGCTTGGTGGCGGTACCGCCGACGAAGCCCGTAACCTTCGGGGTGTTCTTGACCAGATGCCAGGAATCGTCATCCATGTCCATTTCGCACAGCACATAGCCCGGGAAGAACTTGCGCTCGGAAATGGCCTTCTGACCACCCTTCATTTCAACCACTTCTTCGACCGGAACGAGAATCCGGCCGAACTTTTCCTGCATGCCCAAACGGGTAATGCGCTCCTGAATGGCGCGCATTACACTCTTTTCGAAGCCGGAGTAGGCGTGTACGACGTACCAGCGTTTGCTCATGATTTCTTCCAGCCCAGCACCAGGTCGTAGAGAACCCATTCGAGGCTCTTGTCAGTCAGATACAGGAAGACCGCCATAACCACGACAAAGGCGAAAACCGCCCCGGTGGTCTGCATGGTTTCCTTGCGAGTCGGCCAGACGACCTTCTTGGCCTCGACCACTGCCTCGTTGCCAAAAATGAAGAAGCGCTGACCCGGCTCAGTTTTCCAAGCCACGACAACTGCCAGCGCCAACCCAACGAGGACCGCCAGGACGCGCAAAATCATTGCCTGCTCGGAGAGCAGATAGAAGCCAGCCACGCCGGCCGCCAGAATAACCAGCGCCAGCGCAAACTTGATCTTGTCAGCCATGACGTTCGCGATCTTTAAAGAGAGTGGCAGGGGCGGAGGGAATCGAACCCCCGACCTTCGGTTTTGGAAACCGGCGCTCTACCAATTGAGCTACACCCCTGCAGCAGAGACACTAAAGCGCCCCGGTTCCCCGGAGCGCCTTTGCAACTTTTACAGCTATCGATTACTCGATGATCTTGGCTACGACGCCGGCGCCGACGGTACGACCGCCTTCGCGGATGGCGAAGCGCAGACCTTCTTCCATGGCGATCGGAGCGATCAGCTTGACCGTCATCTGGATGTTGTCACCAGGCATGACCATTTCAACGCCTTCCGGCAGCGAGATTGCACCGGTCACGTCGGTGGTGCGGAAGTAGAACTGCGGACGGTAGTTGTTGAAGAACGGGGTGTGACGACCACCTTCGTCCTTGGACAGAACATACACTTCGCCCGTGAAGTGGGTGTGCGGGGTGATGGAGCCCGGCTTGCACAGGACTTGACCACGCTCGACGTCTTCACGCTTGGTGCCACGCAGCAGGGCGCCAATGTTGTCGCCGGCCTGACCTTGGTCGAGCAGCTTGCGGAACATTTCGACACCGGTACAGGTGGTCTTCTGGGTCGGACGGATACCAACGATTTCGATTTCCTCGCCAACCTTGACGATGCCGCGCTCAACACGACCGGTCACAACGGTACCGCGACCGGAGATGGAGAAGACGTCCTCGACCGGCATCAGGAACGGCATGTCGACAGCGCGCTCCGGGGTCGGGATGTAGGAGTCCAGGGCGTCAGCCAGACGGAAGATGGACGGCTCGCCGATTTCGGACTGGTCGCCTTCCAGGGCCTTCAGTGCGGAGCCGTGGATGATCGGGGTGTCGTCGCCCGGGAAGTCGTACTTGGAGAGCAGCTCGCGCAGTTCCATTTCGACCAGCTCGAGCAGCTCGGCGTCGTCGACCATGTCGCACTTGTTCATGAACACGAGAACGTACGGCACGCCAACTTGGCGGGCGAGCAGGATGTGTTCGCGGGTTTGCGGCATCGGGCCGTCAGCGGCGGAACAGACCAGGATGGCGCCGTCCATCTGGGCGGCACCGGTGATCATGTTCTTGACGTAGTCGGCGTGGCCCGGGCAGTCAACGTGGGCGTAGTGACGGTTGGCGGTTTCGTATTCGACGTGGGCGGTGTTAATCGTAATACCGCGGGCCTTTTCTTCCGGCGCAGCGTCGATTTCGTCGTATTTCTTGGCAGCGCCGCCGAACTTGGCAGACAGCACGGTGGTGATCGCAGCGGTCAGCGTGGTCTTGCCGTGGTCAACGTGACCAATCGTGCCAACGTTTACGTGCGGTTTCGTACGCTCGAATTTTTCCTTAGCCATTCCAGTTCCTCAATAATCAGATAAATAAAAATCCAGAATCCAAGCTAATCGGTGGTGCCCATGGGCAGGATCGAACTGCCGACCTCTCCCTTACCAAGGGAGTGCTCTACCACTGAGCCACATGGGCCTACCTTAAAACTCCAGCCGTACCGTGTCGTGGAGCGGGTGAAGGGAATCGAACCCTCGTCTTAAGCTTGGAAGGCTTCAGCTCTACCATTGAGCTACACCCGCAAAACCCTACGCCCGCAGCACTGGCCGCTACAGCATTCAATCTGGTGGAGGGAGAAGGATTCGAACCTTCGAAGGCTGAGCCGACAGATTTACAGTCTGTTCCCGTTGACCGCTTGGGTATCCCTCCGGAAGAACCCGAGATTATCCAGACGACTGCACACCCTGTCAACACCCAAAAACAGAAAAGCCGGCATATAGCCGGCTTTCGGGGTATTTGCGCCTGAAAATTACTTCAGGGACAGGATCCAGGTCACCAGCTTCTTGGCTTCTTCGTCGGTGACGTTGTTCGGCGGCATCGGGATTTCGCCCCAGGTGCCCTTGCCACCGGCCTTGACCTTGGCAGCCAGCATGGCCGGAGCCTTGGCATCACCCTTGTACTTGGCGGCAACATCCTTGTAAGCCGGGCCAACCAGCTTCTTGTCGATGGCGTGGCAGGACATGCAGTTCTTGGCCTTGGCCAGCGCTTCGTCAGCCTGGGCCTGACCGGCCATCACGATACCAGCAGCAGCCATCATGGCAACATAAACAGCTTTCATTCTCTCGCTCCATTCTTCGGGTTGGTGGTTACATCAGGGCGGATGATAAAACCCTTTTCGGTCCCTTGCAAACACGGGGAAAGACGGTCCCGCGAGGTCATCCGCGAGCAAATAACGGCTCATTCGCGCCGTCGGTTGACAATAACTCAGGACGGCCGCGATGAAATAGCCAGCAACGCCCCCGCCGACACGAACAAGCCGCCAAAAAATCTGTTTTGCGCCCGGATGCTGCGCGGATCGTGCAACCACCGCCCCAGGCGGGAGGCCGCCACGGCGTAGCCGGACATGACCAGCACGTCGGTCAGGCACAGGGTTGCTGCGATGACGAGATATTGCGCAGCCTGCGGTTGTGCCGGATCGACGAATTGCGGGACCAGCGCGCCGATGAAGATCATGGCCTTGGGGTTGGTCAGATTGACCAGGATTCCCTGCAGGAAAGCCCCCTTGCGGGGAATCGCCGGCACGTCGGCATCGAGCGGAACGACCGGCGAGCGCCATTTTTGGATACCGAGCCAGATCAGGTAACCCGCCCCCAGGAACTTGATCGCGGAAAACGCCACTTCCGAGGTCGCCAGCAAGGCGCCCAGGCCGAGGGCGACGATCAGCAGCTGTATCAGCAGCGCCACCTGTAATCCCAGAATGGTGACCAGCGCCGTCCAGTACCCGTGGCGCAGGCCGGTGGTCATGCTGATCACGGCGCCCGGCCCGGGCGTGACGGCGATGACGATCGCCGCCAGCAGGAACCCGAACCAGACGGTGAGCGTCATTTGCGGCGCTCGATCAGCGTGACGTCGCGCACCGCGCCCTTGTCGGCCGAAGTGGCCATCAGGGCATAGGCCTGCAGGGCGGCCGAAACCTTGCGCTGGCGATCAACCGGGTGCCAGGCGGCGTCGCCCCTGGCGTCCATGGCGGCGCGGCGCTGGGCCAGCGTATCGTCGGACACCGCCAAGTGAATGCGGCGATTCGGGATGTCGATCTCGATGGTGTCGCCCTCTTCCACCAGGCCGATGGCGCCGCCGTCTGCCGCTTCCGGCGAGGCGTGGCCGATGGACAGGCCGGAGGTGCCGCCGGAGAAGCGGCCGTCGGTGAGCAGGGCGCATTCCTTGCCCAAGCCCATCGACTTCAGGTAAGAGGTCGGATAGAGCATTTCCTGCATGCCCGGGCCGCCCTTCGGGCCTTCGTAGCGGATGACGACGACGTCACCGGCAACGATCTGGCCGGCCAGGATGCCTTCGACGGCCGAATCCTGGCTCTCGAAGACGCGGGCGCGGCCGGTGAATTTCCAGATCGACTCATCGACGCCGGCGGTCTTGACGATGCAGCCGTCGACCGCGATGTTGCCGTAAAGAACGGCCAGGCCGCCGTCCTTGGAATAGGCGTTGGCCTTGTTGCGGATGCAGCCGTGGGTGCGATCGAGATCGAGTTCGGTGAAGCGGCGATCCTGCGAGAAGGCCACCTGGGTCGGCACGCCACCCGGCGCCGCCTTGAAGAATTCATGCACCTTGACGTCGTGTTCGCGCACCACGTCCCAACGATCGATCGCTTCGCCCAGGTTCTTGGCGTGGACGGTCGGCGCGTCGCGATGGAGCAGGCCGGCGCGGTCAAGTTCGCCGAGGATGCCCATGATGCCGCCGGCGCGGTGCACGTCCTCGATGTGGTACTTGTCGGTCATCGGCGCCACCTTGCACAGGCAGGGCACCGAACGCGAAATGCGGTCGATGTCGGCCATGGTGAAATCGACGCCGGCTTCCTGCGCGGCAGCCAGGATGTGCAGCACGGTGTTGGTCGAGCCGCCCATCGCCACGTCGAGGGTCATGGCGTTTTCGAAGGCGCCGCGGGTGGCGATCGAGCGCGGCAGCACAGAGGCGTCGTCCTGCTCGTAGTAGCGCTTGCACAGCTCGACGGCCAGACGCCCGGCGCGCAGGAAGAGTTGCTGGCGGTCGGCATGGGTAGCGACGACGGTGCCGTTGCCGGGCAGGGACAGGCCGAGCGCTTCGGTCAGGCAGTTCATCGAATTGGCGGTGAACATGCCGGAGCACGAACCGCAGGTCGGACAGGCGGAACGCTCGATTTCGTCGAGATCGGCCTGCGAGACGCTGGCGTCGGCGGCCTTGACCATGGCATCGACGAGGTCGAGGTGGACGATCTGGTCCTGCAGCTTGACCTTGCCGGCTTCCATCGGGCCGCCGGAAACGAAGACGACCGGGATGTTCAGGCGCATGGCGGCCATCAGCATGCCCGGGGTGATCTTGTCGCAGTTGGAGATGCAGACCATGGCGTCGGCACAATGGGCGTTGACCATGTATTCGACCGAGTCGGCGATCAGGTCGCGGCTGGGCAGCGAGTACAGCATGCCGCTGTGGCCCATGGCGATGCCGTCATCGATGGCGATGGTGTTGAATTCCTTGGCGATGCCGCCGGCCGCTTCGATTTCACGTGCCACCATCTGGCCCAGGTCCTTCAGATGGACGTGGCCCGGCACGAACTGCGTGAAGCTGTTGACCACCGCGATGATCGGCTTGCCGAAGTCGCCATCCTTCATGCCGGTAGCGCGCCACAGGGCGCGGGCGCCGGCCATGTTGCGACCATGGGTGGAAGTGTGGGAACGATATTGCGGCAT
Source organism: Dechloromonas hankyongensis (assembly GCF_022012295.1). Classification (GTDB taxonomy): domain Bacteria; phylum Pseudomonadota; class Gammaproteobacteria; order Burkholderiales; family Rhodocyclaceae; genus Azonexus; species Azonexus hankyongensis. Next base: position 817,232 of record NZ_JAKLTN010000001.1, on the reverse strand, counting down.
GGCTCTCTCTCCGTCTGAAACTGAACGCCACGGTGTTGTCACGGGCGCGAACTATAATCGGCTAATTCTAGCCCACTCTGTGCTTGCGATGCTTCTCCACCCGCAGTTCGACCCCGTCGCCTTTTCTGTCGGCCCGCTTTCCGTGCGTTGGTACGGTTTGATGTATCTGGTCGCCTTTGTTCAATTTATTTTGCTCGGCCGTTACCGGATCAAACAGCGGCCCGGCTTCCTGACCGTGGAACAACTTGACGACCTGTTGTTCTACGGCATGCTCGGCGTCATTGTCGGCGGCCGGCTCGGCCAGGTCTTGTTCTACGAACCGGGCTACTACCTCTCCAACCCGCTGGAAATCGTCGCCGTCTGGAAGGGCGGCATGAGCTTTCACGGCGGCTTCCTCGGCGTTCTCGTCGCGATGGGCCTGTGGACGCGCAAATATGCCCTGAACTGGTTCGACGTGATGGACTTCGTTGCGCCGCTGGTGCCGCTCGGCCTGGCCGCCGGGCGCATCGGCAATTTCATCAACGGCGAGCTGTGGGGCCGCGTCGCCGACCCCAGCCTGCCGTGGGCGATGATCTTCCCGCAGTCGGGCGACATGCAGCCGCGCCACCCGTCGCAGCTCTACCATGTCGGACTCGAAGGCCTGTCGTTGTTCGTCATTCTCTGGCTATTCACCGGCAAGGCCCGGCCGCGGGCTGCGGCGTCCGGCGTTTTCCTGATTGGCTACGGCGCCTTCCGCTTCATCACCGAGTTTTTCCGCGAACCGGACAATGGTATTTTCGGGCAGTCCTACACCATCAGCATGGGGCAGTGGCTGTCCCTGCCGATGATCCTGACCGGGGTCGGCCTGGTGGTATTTGCCTACCGGAAGAAAGCCCTATAATTATGGATTACGTTCTTCAACCCAAGACAGGAATCCAGTCATGACACGTCCGTTCAAGGTTCTCGGCATCCAGCAAATCGCCATCGGCGGCCCCTCCAAGGAAAAGCTGCGCACGCTGTGGGTCGACAAATTCGGCCTGGAAATCACCAGCACCTTCGTTTCCGAGCGCGAGAACGTCGACGAGGACATCTGCGCCATGGGTACGGGCCCGTTCAAGGTCGAAGTCGACCTGATGCAGCCGCTCGATCCGGAAAAGAAGCCGGCCGTGCATGCCACGCCGCTCAACCACGTCGGCCTGTGGATCGACGATCTGCCCAAGGCCGTCGAATGGCTGTCGGCCAACGGCGTGCGCTTCGCGCCGGGCGGCATCCGCAAGGGCGCCGCTGGTTTTGACATCACCTTCCTGCATCCGAAGGGCAACGAGGAATTCCCTATCGGCGGCGAAGGCGTGCTGATCGAACTGGTCCAGGCGCCGCCGGAGGTGGTTTCGGCCTTTGCCAAGCTGGCCGGCAACTAAGGAAAAATGGACGATCTCCCCGAGGACGATCTCGAGGAATCCCGGGCGGCGTTCGCTCCGCTGTTGGACGCGACCGCCGCCATCCTGCCCTGGGTGGCCAAGTCCCGCCCTGCCCGCTTTGACACCAAGCTCAACGAGCGCTGGTGCGACGGTTGCAAACGTCTGGACCAGGCCTGGTCGAATCGGCACGGCACCGGCGGTGATGATATCCGCCCGGCCATCTTCAATCTCTACGCCATTGCCCTCGAAACCGCCGACGCGGATTGCCTGCGCCTGGGCGAAGCGCTGGCCGGCGCGGCAGACCGGCTGGAGGATGGCGATCCGTCACCCCGACTGATCGCCGCCTTGACCGGCGCCATCGAATGCCTGCACGAACCGGACGGACTGGAGCATGGGGCCTTCGCCGAGCGTGCCCACCACTTTGCCGAGCGGCTGGAGAGCGCGGCATCGTCGCTGAACGACAGCGAACGGTCGACGGTAGTCGATCAATTATTTGTGGACGAAGCGCACGAGCAGCTGGAAATGTTGCGCGACGCGCTGGCCGCCCTGCCCCCCGATGCCTACGTATTGGCCAGCGAAGCGCTGAAACTGGCCCAGCATGCGGAAATGCTGGAAATCTGGGGGGTCATGCATCTGGCTCGCCAGTTCGCCGAATGCGTCACCCGGCACGGCAGCGAACTCGATAGCCCCGCAGCGCGGGATGCCCTCGACGCGCTGCTGCACACGCTCAGCGCCAGTATCGACGCCGTTGTGGTTTAAGCGGCGCGGAGAACGCTCAGGGCGAGGCAGCGACCGTCGCTCAGTTCAGTTCCCTTCGCCGACACGCTGACCGGGATCTTGCGCCCGTCGCTGCGCTGGACTTCGGCGGCCAACAGGCTGGCCCCGGTGCGGCCTGCGAGCATGCGCAGCACCTCGCCGGCCACCGTCTTCTGCTGTTCGGCGGCATAGAGGCTGCCGTAGTGGCGGCCGAGCAATTCCTCGCGCGTACGTCCGGTCAAGGCTTCGGCCTGGCGATTGACGTCAAGAATTTCGCCGCTGTGGCCGTCGGCCAGCAGCATCGCGTCCTGCGAGGCGTTGATAACGGCGCGTAGTTGCTCCCTGGCCACCAGAGCCTGACGCTTGGCTTCCTCGGCCTCGTATTCGACCAGGGCCATGGCCACCAGATTGGCTACCGCCTGGGCGAAAAGCCGGTGAGCACTGGCCCACGGCTGGCGGGTGCCGACCTGCTCCAGGCAGAAAACGCCCTGCAATTCGCCGCGGATATGGATGGGCGTCGCCAGCAAGGCGGTAATCCGGTGGCGCGGCAGGTAATAGCTGACGAATTCGGCAGTCAGCGGATGCACATAGACGTCGTCGACGGCAATGCAGCTACCTTCGCGCAGGGCGCGGAAATAGGCCGGATGGCCGATGGCATCGATGGTGTTGCCGCTGCTGTGCTTGCCGGCGGAACGTTCAAACAGTTCGAGGCAACGGAGTTCCCGCTGATCGTCGGTCAGCGCCCAGATGCTGGCGCGCTCGACGCCGCAGGTCGTGGCCGCCGACTCGGTCAGGATGCTGAGCATCATGTCGAGCGAGGCTTCCCGGAAATAGGCGCCGCGCGAAAGGCTGGCAATGCCCTGTTGCAGGTCGTCCGCCGACATCAAGGCGGTGCCGGCGACGAGATCGGACGAGTTTTCCATCATGCTGAGACTGTATTCGCGCTCGTGGCGCCATGGTGACAGTCTCGATTTTAGTGATTCTCACCCCGATAGTCTGTGAATTTCACCACATTTAACGAAAGTGACAATTGCATTCCCGATCAGTCCGGCCCCGGCGTCGTCTTGAAAACAAAGGCCGCTTTGTCGACTTCGGTGATCCACACCAAGCCATCGCCGTAATGGCCGGTCTGGGCGATTTCGGTGATGCGCTGGAAGATGGCCTCCGCCACCTCATCCGGGGCGACGATTTCGACGCGCACCTTGGGCGTGTAGTCGGTCAGTTCGTCCTTGATCTTGACCTTGGCCGGGATGTGCCGGGTCGGTGCACTGCACCCTTCGACCTTGCTCACCGTCATGCCGGGAAAGCCGGGCAGCACGACTAGCGCATCGCGCAGGACCGGCAACTTGTTGGGGCGGATGATCGCCTTGATTTCCTTCATGCTTCGACTCCTTCTTCGTCGAACCAGCGATAGAGGGTGGGCAGCACCACCAGCGTCAGCAGGGTCGATGTAATCAGTCCGCCGATGACCACGATGGCCAGCGGTCTTTGTACCTCGGAACCTGGCCCCGTCGAGAACAGGAAGGGGATCAGGCCGAGCATGGCCACGGTGGCCGTCATCATCACCGGCCGGAAGCGCAGTTTGGCGCCCTCGACCACCGCCTCGCGTACATTGCGCCCTTCTTCGCGCAGGCCGCGGATGTACGACACCAGCACCACGCCATTGAGCACGGCGATGCCCCAGAGGGCTATGAAACCGACCGAAGCCGGCACCGACAGATATTCGCCGGTGACGAACAGGCCGACGATGCCGCCGATGGACGCGAAGGGCAGCACCGTGATGATCAGCGTCGCGAAGCGCAGCGAATTGAAGAGCAGGAAGAGCAGGAAGAAAATCGCCGCGATGGTGATCGGGATGATGATCTTCAAGTGACCGAGCGCCCGCTCCATGTTCTGGAACTGGCCACCCCATTCGAGGTAGTAGCCATCGGGCAGCTTGACCTGCTTTTCCACCTTCTGCTGCAGTTCGGCAACGAAACTGCCGAGGTCCCTGTCCTTGACGTTGACGCCAACCACGATGCGGCGCTTGCCCAGTTCGCGGGAAATCTGCGCCGGGCCGTCGAGCACGCTGATCTTGGCGACATCGGCCAGACGGGCCTGGGCGCCACTGCCCGAGGTGATCAGGATGTTGGAAATGGCCTCGACGTTGTTGCGGAAGCGCTCCGGCAGGCGCACGACACCGGGGAAGCGGCGTTCGCCCTCGAAAATTTCGGTCGCCACCTTGCCGCCGACCGCCGTTTCGAGCAGGTCATTGACGTCGGAGACATTGATGCCCAGTCGGGCGATGGCCTGGCGGTCGATTTCGACGGACAGGTACTGCTGGCCGCTGATCCGCTCGATGCGCAAGTCCTGCGCGCCCTGCAGGCTCTGGGCGACCTTGCCGATCTGGCCGGCGACTTTCTTCAGCTGATCGAGATCGTCGCCGAAGACCTTGACGGCGATATCCGAGCGCACGCCGGTGACCATTTCGTCGACGCGGTCGGAAATCGGCTGCGCCATGACAATCTGCACGCCGGGCAGCGCCTTCAATTTCTCACGCATGGCGTCCTGGATGTCGTCCTGGGTCCAGCCGGACGGCCACTCGCTGCGCGGCTTCAGACTGACGATGGGAGTCGACTCGTTCGGCCCCTGCGGGTCGGCCGGCGATTCGCCGCGGCCAACGCCGGACACCGCCGACTTGACCCCGGGAACCTGCATGACCAGCCGCATGGCCTCCATTTCCATCTTGATCGACTCGTCGAGCGAGATGTTGGGCACCCGGTTGATGCCGGGCACCACCGAACCTTCCTTCATTTCCGGGATGAAGGCGGTGCCCAGGAAGGGCAGCATGCCGACGGTCAGCGCGAAGGCGCCGACGGCCAGCGCGACAGTCTTGCGCTCGTTGCCCAGCGCCCAGTGCAGCATCTTCAGGTAGCGGCCCTTCATCGCCGCGATCAGCCGGGTGTCGTGATCGCCGTCATGGGCCGGCGGCTTGAGCAGGTAGGTGGACATCACCGGGGTCAGCGTCATCGACAGGATCAGTGAAATGCCGAGCGCGATGGCGATGGTGTAGGCGAGCGGCGCGAACATCTTGCCCTCCATGCCCTGCAGCGTCATCAGCGGCAGGAAGACGAGGATGATGATGCCGACGCCGAAGATGACCGGCGTCGCCACCTCGACCACGGCGCGCAGGATGACGCGGGTCTGGCTGTCGCCGCTCTTCGCCATCCGTCCCAGTTGCAGGAAGGCGTTCTCGACCACCACCACCGAGCCGTCGACCATCAGGCCGATGGCGATGGCCAAGCCGCCGAGCGACATCAGGTTGGCCGAAATGCCCAGCTTGTTCATCGCCATGAAAGTCAGGAGCGGGGTCAGGACCAGCGTGCCGACCACAATCAGCGACGAACGGACGTCGCCGAGGAACAGGAAGAGCACGACGACGACCAGCGCCACGCCTTCGAGCAGCACCTTGGTCACCGTCCACAGCGCTGCATCGACCAGTTCCGAGCGGTCGTAATAAGGGACGATTTTCAGGCCGTCGGGCAGCATGCCCTTGCGGTTGATTTCCTCAACCCGGTCCTTGATGCGGCTGACCACCTCCTTGGCGTTGCCGCCGGCGATCATCATCACCACGCCGCCCACCGCCTCGGTAACGCCGTTCTTGATCACCGCGCCTTGGCGCACCTCGTGGCCGATCTGCACCTCGGCCACGTCGCGCACATAGACCGGCACGCCGTCCTTCTCCTTGAGCACAATGGCGCGCAAGTCCTCGACATCGCGCACCAGGCCGATGCCGCGGATCAGGTACTGCTCGGCATACTGCGGCAGCACGCCGCCGCCGGCGTTGGCGTTGTTGCTGCCCACCGCCCGATAGACATCGGCCACCGACAGGCCGAAGTGGCGCAGCTTTTCCGGATTGACCAGGACCTGGTACTGCTTAGCAAAGCCGCCCTGCGAATTGATTTCAGCGACGCCGGGAATCGAGCGCAGCAGCGGCCGCACCACCCAGTCCTGGGCGACACGCCGCTTCATCAATTCCTCTTCGCCCAGCGCCTTGTCGCCGTCGTCGGCGCGCTCCAGCGTGTATTGATAGACCTCGCCGAGGCCGGTGGATACCGGGCCGAGGACCGGCGCGATGCCCGGCGGCAGGCGCGAGCCGACCTCGAGCAGGCGTTCCATGACCAGCTGGCGGGCAAAATAGACGTCGGTCTTGTCGGAGAACACCAGGGTGATCAGCGACAGGCCGGGCTTGTTCAGTGAGCGCATTTCCTCCAGCCCGGGCAGGCCGGTCATCGCTACTTCCAGCGGCACGGTGGCGAAGCGTTCGACCTCTTCCGGCGAGCGGCCCGGCGCCTCGGTGGCGATCTGGACCTGAATATTGGTCACGTCGGGGAAGGCATCGACCGACAGCTTCTGCGCGGCGTTCAAGCCGAAGAAAAAGAGGACGGCGGCAATGACCGCGACGATCAGACGCTGCTTGAGCGCCGCACGGACGAGAGATTCGATCACGTCCCCTCCATTTCCTTGCGGTTACGCTCGTTGTTCAGGTGAAAGGCGCCGTCAATGACCAGCTTCTCGCCGCCCTTCAGGCCGCCGAGCACGACCCGCATGCCGCCTTGCTCGGGGCCGAGCTTGACCTTGACCAGGCGGAAGGCGCCATCGCCCTCGGCCGCGAAGACATAGTCCTCGTCGTTCTGCCGAACCACGGCGCTGGCCGCCACGACCAGCCGCTCGACCGGCTTGGCCTCGATCAGCATCGACGCCAGCATGGCCGGCTTCAGGCGGCCGTCGCGGTTGTCCAGCTCGGTGCGTACCAGCACCGTCCGCGTTTCCGGATCGATGGTCTGGCCGACGAAGATCAGCTTGCCGACCAGCTTTTCGTTGCCCAGCGCCGGCACCTCGATATTGACGGTCTGCCCCGCCGTAACCTGGCTGACCTGCTGCTCGGGCACCTGGGCAACCGCCCACAAGCGCGACAGGTCGGCGACTACGAACAGCGCATCGGCCGGCTGCACCACTTGGCCCTGGGCCAGCTTGCGTTCTACCACCACGCCGCTCAGCGTGGCGACCACCGGCGTCACCGAATTGACCTCGCCCTGCTTGCCCAGGCGCTCGATGGCGGCCGCGCTGACTCCAAGCAATTGCAACTGGTCGGCGGCGGCACGGGTTTCGGCTTGGGAAATCTTGTATTCGCTTTCCCGGCGCTGCAGTTCGGCGGCGCCGATCACGTCGGCCTCGAACAGCGCCTTGGCGCGCTCGGCATTGCGGCGGTTCAGTTCGAGCTGGGCGCGCGCCTTCAGGTAGGCCAGCTGCTGCTCGGAGAGTTGGCTGCTGTTCAGGCGGGCCAGCACGTCGCCCCTTTTCACATCCTGCCCAAGCCAGGCGTCGATATCGGTGACCCGCCCGGTAATTGTCGCGCCGATGCGCGCCAGACGTTGTTCGTCGAAGTCGATCCGCCCCGCTACGCGCAAGGTCTCGGCCACCGGCTGGCGGATCACTTCGGCCAGCTTGAGTTGGGCGAGCAGTTCGGCCGACGGCGCCACGGTCATCGGATCCTGGACCTGCTGGACCGCCGCCTTGTCGCTTTCCTTGTTGCACGCGGCCAGCAGTGCCGCCGCCATGATCAGCACCAGTATTCTCTTCATTCGGTTTTACCTCCCGGGCTGGCCCGCAGTCGTTCGATTTCGACCCAAGCCGCCGCCAATTCGTAACGGGCAGCAATCAACTCGGCACGCGCGGCCCGGAAAACCCGTTGCGCGTCGAGCACTTCCAGAAAACCGCGTTCGCCGAAGCGGTAGGCCGCTTCCGCCACGCGCAGCGCGTTCTCGGCCTGCTTGACGATGCCCGACTCGAGCGCCGTGACCTGGGCCTGGGCGATCTCGTATTGCTGGTAGGCCACCGCCAACTGCTGATCCAGCGAGAACTCCTGGGCCGCCAGTTCGTGGCGGGAACGGGCGAGTTGTGCCGAGGCCTCGCCGACCGGACCGCTGCGGCGATCCCACAATGGCACGGTCAGCACGACACCGACGCGTGAGGTGCGCATGTCCGGGTCGTCGTCGTAGCCGCCCTTCACTGCCAGGCTGGGCCAGCGCTGCCGGCGCTCGAATTCGAGCTGGCGCTCGGCCCGGCTCACTTCGGCGCGGCTGCGTGCCAGAGCCGGGCTGTCGGCAGGCAGTGCCTGGCGCACGGTCTCGATGGGCGGCACATCCGGCACTTCGCGCAAGGCGCCGCGCAGGGAATAGTCGGCCGGCAGACCGGGACCGACGCTTTGGCGCAGGTGCGAACGCGCCTGCTCGGCACGGAAACCGGCGGCCTGCAACGACTTCTGGGCATTCAGCATTTCTGCATCAGCCTTGATCAGTTCGAAGCGCGGCGCTTCGCCGGTCTCGACGCGTAGGGCAATGCGCGAGCGGACGCTTTCCATCAGGCTGACGTCTTCCCGGGCATTGCGCAATTCGGCATTGCGGCGCAGCACCTCGAAATAGCGCTGGCGTACGCTGGCCAGCAGGTCGGCCTCGAAGGCGCGCAAACCGGCCTCGCCGGACTGCAACCCCGCCTCGGCGGCACCGATGCGCGCAGCGCGCACCCAGGGCAGGTCGATGGGCTGGGTCAGCGTCACGCTGCGTGCATCGCCGGAATTGCCGCCGGCCGCCCGCGAACGTGCCGTCCCGGTCAGGTACTCGACTTCCGGATTGGGGAAGGCGCCGGCGCTTTGCACGGCGTAGCGGGCAGCCGACACCTGCTCGCGGGCCGCCATCATGCTGCGGCTCGAATCGAGAGCCAGCCTTTCCAGTTCAGGCAGGGCATATTCCTGACCGGCAGCGTGGACCGCTGCCGAAACCCAGACACCGACCAGCAGAGCGAGAATTTTATTGCGTTGCACCATGAGCGAAATTTAGCAAGCGTTATGCCACCAGGTTCGGCCGATTAGTCAGCGTAGCCTCGAAAAGCCCGACCGTAGGAGCATTCAAACCAACAGCGCAGATCGGCGAAGCGAACTCGCGCCAGCTGCAAAGGATGGGCGTTGCACAGAACTGCACCAGTCTTGTGCAACGCACCAGGAGCGCATCATAACAAATCGTCAGTTTCGCGTCAGCTTTATGTCAACCAGCGGTCAGCTACGCTGCGAAGCCAGGGCGGCGATACGCTCTTCCAGCGGCGGGTGGGTGGCGAACAAGGCCATGAAACCACCCTTGCCACCAGCGATACCGGAGGCTGCCATGTTCTGCGGCAGCGGTTCGGTATGCAGGTTGCCCAGGCGACGCAGCGCGTTCTGCATCGGCAGCGCCGTGCCCATCAGGCCGGCTGCCCCCGCGTCAGCACGGAATTCGCGCTGACGGGAAAACCAGGCGACGATGATGCTGGCGAGCAGGCCGAAGACGATTTCGCACACCATGCTGGTCACCATGTAGCCGATGCCGGGGCCGCTGCTTTCCTCGTCATTGCGGCGGAGGAAGCCGTCAACCACATAGCCGACGATGCGCGACAGGAAGACGACGAAGGTGTTCACCACGCCCTGGATCAGGGTCAGCGTCACCATGTCGCCGTTGGCGATGTGGGCGACCTCGTGCGCGAGCACGGCTTCGGCTTCCTCGCGGGTCATGCTCTGCAGCAGCCCGGTGGATACGGCGACCAGCGAGCTGTTTTTCGTCGCACCGGTGGCGAAGGCGTTCGGCTCGCCATCGTAGATCGCCACTTCCGGCATCGGCAGCTCAGCCCGCTTGGCCAGCTTGGCGACGGTATCGACCAGCCAGACCTCGGTGGACGTACTCGGATGCTCGATGACCTGAGCGCCGGTACTCCACTTGGCCATGGTCTTCGACATCAGCAGCGAGATGAAGGCGCCACCAAAACCGATCACGGCGGCGAAAACGAACAACATGCCGACGTTCAGGCCGTTGGCCGTCAGGAACTTATTGACGCCGAGCAGGCTGGTGACGACGCTGAGCACCAGCATCACGGCCAGGTTGGTCAGCAGGAACAGGACAATGCGTTTCATTTTTTACTCCTTGAAGAGAAACGGGTCGATGCTAGGGCATTGCAATTAGCAAAAAAATCGGAGCAAAATTGAGCATCACTTCGATTTTTTCTGTGAACTTATGACTCCGCTCAATTTCAAGCACCTGCATTACTTCTGGGTCGTTGCCCAGGAAGGCAGCATCACGCGCGCCGCCGAGCGCCTCGATGTGGCGATCCAGACCATTTCCGGCCAGCTTTCGTTGCTCGAACGACAACTGGGCAAGGCGCTGTTCAACAGCCAGGGGCGCGGCCTGGTGCTGAGCGACGCCGGCCGCGTCGCCCTCGGTTACGCCGACCAGATTTTCCAGTTGGGCGACGCGCTGATCGACGCCGTCCAGCACAGCGACAGCGAAGCCACCCTGCGCCTGCGTGCCGGCATCTCGGACGGCATTCCCAAGCTGCTCGCCTACCGCCTGCTGTCCACGGTCACCGAAATGCCGGCCGACGTCCGCCTGATCTGCGACGAGGGCGAATTCGAAACCCTGCTCGCAGACCTCGCTCTGCACCGTCTTGATGTCGTCTTGACCGACCGCGCGGCGCCGGTCGGCGGCAACCTGAAGGTGTTCAGTACCCGGCTCGGTGAGTTCGCCACCGGTCTGTTCGGCACGCCGGCCCTGGTCGAACGCTATGCAAAAGACTTTCCCGCCTCGCTCGACGGCGCGCCGCTGCTGCTGCCCACCCGCCACAACGCGCTGCGCGGCCGGATCGACCGCTGGCTGGAACACACCAATATCCGTCCCAAGGTGGTCGGCGAATTCGAGGACAGCGCCTTGCTCAACACTTTCGGACGCGGCGGCTTGGGCCTTTTCCCTGCCCCCCTGGTCCTCGCCGAGCAGGTCGAGCAGCAGCTCGACGCCCGGCCGCTGGGCGCCATGACCGGGGTCAGCGAACAGATCTACGCCATTTCCAGCGAGCGGCGCATCCGCCATCCGGCTGTAGAAGCCCTCTGTGCTGCAGCGCCGCAAGAGGCTCCGGAGCCGAGGGTATAATGATCCTCCCCCAACGCATCATCAAAGAAAATTCCATGTCGCTGTTCCGCAAGACCGCTGCCCTCCTGCTCAGCTTTGCGCTCGCCTCGTCGGCGCTCGCCCAGCAGCTTCCCGTCCCGCCGGCCCTGGCCGCCAAGTCCTGGCTGCTGCTCGATGTCGGCTCGAACCAGGTGCTGACCACCGAAAAACCGGATGACCGCCTCGAGCCGGCATCATTGACCAAGCTGATGACGGCCTACCTGACCTTCGCTGCGCTGCACAAGAAGATGCTGTCCCTCGAACAGCCGCTGCCGGTCTCGGAAAAGGCCTGGCGCACCGGCGGTTCCAAGATGTTCATCCGCGTCGACACCCAGGTTCCGGTCGAAGACCTGATCAAGGGCATGATCGTGCAGTCCGGCAACGACGCCTGCGTCACGCTGGCCGAAGGCATCGCCGGCAGCGAGGATAACTTCGCGCAGATGATGAACCGCGAAGCCCAGCGCCTGGGCATGAAGAACAGCCACTTCATGAACTCGACCGGCCTGCCCGACCCCAACCACTACACCACGGCGCGCGACCTGTCCCTGCTCGCCTCGGCGCTGATCCGAGACTTCCCGGCCGAATACGGCAAGTACTACTCGATGAAGGAATTCCGCTACAACAACATCACCCAGCCAAACCGCAACCGCCTGCTCTTCATCGACCCCACGGTCGACGGCGTCAAAACCGGCCACACCGAGGCTGCCGGCTACTGCCTGATTTCCTCCGCCCTGCGCGACAAGCGCCGCCTGCTCTCCGTCGTCCTCGGCACCGCCTCGGACAGCGCCCGGGCCAGCGAATCGCAGAAGCTGCTCAACTGGGGCTTCATTTCCTACGAGGCTGTCGCCCTGTTCGCCAAGGAGCAGGCCGTGTCCACGCTGCGTGTCTGGAAGGGTGCCCAGAGCCAGGTCAAGGCCGGCTTCACCAGCGATCTGTCGGTGGTGGTGCCGAAGGGCTACGGCGACAAGGTGAAGTCCGAGTTCACGCCCGAGCCGCGCCTGATTGCCCCGGTCGAAGCCGGCCAGAAAATCGGCGTCCTCAAGGTCAGCATCGAAGACAAGACGTACGGCGAATACCCGGTGGTCGCCCTTGAAAAAGTCGAACTCGGCAATATCTTCACCCGCATCATCGACACCATCCGCCTGTGGTTCAACTAAGGCCATGACTGCCTACGTCGCCGACCCCGTCTATCTAAATGGCCGTTTCCTGCCGCTGGCGGAAGCGGGCATTTCGCCGCTCGACCGCGGTTTTCTGTACGGGGACGGCGTCTATGAGGTCATTCCGGTCTATTCCCGGCGCGCCTTTCGTATCGACGAGCACCTGCAGCGCCTGCAGGCGACGCTGGACGGCATCCAGATGGCCAATCCGCTGTCGGCCGAGGCATGGCAGGCCGTCGTCCTCAAGCTGATCGAAACCGCCCCCTGGGACGACCAGTCGATCTACCTGCAGGTGACCCGCGGCGCCGACGACAAGCGCGACCATGCCTTCCCGCCGGCCAGCGTGCCGCCAACCGCCTTCGCCTTCTCCTCACCGCTGGTCACCACGCCGGCCGCGGTGCGCGCCAAAGGCGTCGCCGCCATCACCGTGCCCGATCTGCGCTGGTCGCGCTGCGACCTCAAGGTCGTCTCGCTGCTCGCCAACGTGCTGGCCCGCCAGCAGGCTGTAGCCCAGGGCTGCGCCGAGGCGCTGCTGATCCGCGATGGCCTGATGAAGGAAGGCGCTGCGTCCAACATCTTCATCGTCAAGGACGGCGTGCTGATCGCCCCGCCCAAGACCCACCTGATGCTGCCCGGCATCACCTACGACGTGATCCTCGAACTGGCCACCGCCCATCAGCAGCCGCTGGCCGTCCGCGAAATCACAGAAACTGAACTTCGCGCCGCCGACGAGGTCTGGATGACCTCCTCGACCAAGGAAATCCTGGCTATCACGACGCTGGATGGCAACCCCATCGGCAACGGTCGCCCTGGCCCGTACGGCGAGCAAATGTGGCAGTGGTATCAGGACTTCAAGAACACGGTAATGCGCAAAGGCTAACATGGCTTCGTATAAGGACACCCTCCTCGAATTTCCCTGCGACTTCCCCCTGAAGATCATGGGCAAGGCGCACGACGAGCTGGCCCAGGCGGTGCTCACCATCGTCACCAAGCACGCCCCCGATTTCGACGGCGCGACGATGGAAATGCGCGCCAGCTCCGGCGGCAACTACCTGAGCCTGACCTGCACCGTGGTCGCCACCTCCAAGCCACAACTCGATGCGCTGTATATGGAATTGACCTCCCATCCGCTGGTCAAGGTCGTGCTGTGACTCACCAGACAGGGGTCCCGCAGTGCGGGGATGCGCGTACGACGAACAGCACGGGCTGCCGACAGCGCGGTGCTTGCGAACGCGCAAAGGCTTCGGAGGCAGCGTTCTGAATCTCGTCGTCAAGCGCCTGGGCCGGGTCGACTACGAACCCACCTTCCAGGCCATGCAGGACTTCACGGCCAGCCGCACGGCCGACACGGCCGACGAGCTGTGGATCGTCGAGCATCCGCCGGTCTACACCCTGGGCCAGGCCGGCAAGCCGGAGCACATCCTGCGTGACGTCGGCATCCCGCTGGTCAAGATCGACCGCGGCGGTCAGGTGACCTACCACGGCCCCGGCCAGGTGGTGATCTACCTGCTGCTCGACCTGCCGCGCCTGAGGATCAAGGTGCGCGAACTGGTCAGCGCCATCGAGCAGGCGGTCATCGACCTGCTCGCCGACTACGCCGTCACCGCCGAACGCCGCGACGGCGCCCCGGGTGTCTATGTCGGCGAAGCCAAGATTGCTGCCCTCGGCCTGCGCATCCGCAACGGCTGCTCGTATCATGGCGTATCGTTGAATGTGGACATGGACCTGACCCCGTTCGACGCCATCAACCCCTGCGGCTACGCCGGGCTGAAAGTGATTCAAACCAAGGACCTGAACATCCCGCTCACCGCTCACGAGGCGGGCGAGCGACTCTCGCAACACTTGCTACAGCAACTGGACAAACAACATGGCTGACAACACCAACCAAGGTGGCGCAAAGCAAAAAGGCGTCAAGCAAAAAGGCGAACTGAAGACCGCCCGTATCCCGATCAAGATCGTGCCGGTCGATGAACCGCTGCGCAAACCGGAGTGGATCCGCGTCAAGGCCGGCAACAGCGCCGGGCGCTTCGGCGAAATCAAGACCATGCTGCGCGAGAAGAAGCTGCACACCGTCTGCGAGGAAGCCGCCTGCCCGAATATCGGCGAATGCTTCGGCCGCGGCACGGCGACCTTCATGATCCTCGGTGACATCTGCACGCGCCGTTGCCCGTTCTGCGACGTCGGCCACGGCCAGCCCCTGCCGCCCAACCCGAACGAGCCGGCCGAACTGGCCGATTCGGTGTCCTCGCTAAAGCTGCAGTACGTCGTGATCACCAGCGTCGACCGCGACGACCTGCGCGACGGCGGTGCCCAACACTTCGTCGATGTCGTCCGTGCCGTGCGCGAAGCTTCGCCGAAGACGACCATCGAAACGCTGGTCCCCGACTTCCGTGGCCGCATGGACATCGCTATTGACATCCTCGGCGCCAGCCTGCCCGACGTGCTGAACCACAACATGGAAACCGTGCCCCGCCTCTACAAGCAGGCCCGCCCGGGTGCCGATTACGCCCATTCGCTGACCTTGATGAAGCAATTCAAGGCCCGCTATCCGCACGTCAAGACCAAGTCCGGCCTGATGGTCGGCCTCGGCGAAACCGACGAGGAAATCCTCGAAGTCATGCGCGACCTGCGCGCTCACGACGTCGAGATGCTCACCATCGGCCAGTACCTCGCCCCTTCGGGCCACCACCTGCCGGTCAGCCGCTACGTCCACCCCGACACATTCAAGATGTTCGAGGCCGAAGCGCTGAAGATGGGCTTCTCCGGTGCTGCCTGCGCGCCCATGGTGCGCTCCAGCTATTGGGCCGATCAGCAGGCCCACAGCG
Organism: Dechloromonas hankyongensis; assembly: GCF_022012295.1. Taxonomy (GTDB): domain Bacteria; phylum Pseudomonadota; class Gammaproteobacteria; order Burkholderiales; family Rhodocyclaceae; genus Azonexus; species Azonexus hankyongensis. The sequence continues at coordinate 802,092 of NZ_JAKLTN010000001.1, read as the reverse complement.
CCGGCGTCGCCTGACTTTCGCCGACCTGAAATGAAAAGGGCAGCCCGTTTCGAAGCTGCCCTTTTTTATTGCTGCCTGGCCTTCATCTGACGTTGGCCGGTGGTGGCGGCGGCGCACCGGGCGGCGGCGGCGGAATGCTCGGGTCCTGCGGCTGGAGCTGCTGCGAACGGACCGGCGCCGAGTAGCTCATGTTGCCGGGAACCGGCACGCGATGCCCCTTGGAATACATGCACTGGATATAGGCATTGTCGTACATGCGCTGCGCCCCGGCGGTCGAGGCACGTGAAGCATCGCTTCCCGCCGCGCCGCCCATCAGCAGGCCGGCGCCGGCACCGATCGCGGCGCCCTTGCTGTTGCCGCCGATGGCTGCGCCGGCAAGCGCGCCGACTGCAGTACCGACCGCCGCGCTGGTCACCGCCGATTCCTTGCCCGCATCGCCGGCCGTCTTGCCACCAATCTGGTAGTTCGCATACTGACGGCAATCGATATCGTCCGCACGGAAACGCTCGAAAGGCTGGCCCGATCCCGGCAGGACCATCACGCTGGGTCCGGTCGGCATGACCGTACAGGCACCCAACAGCAGGGCCAAGCTGACGACAGCCAGCTTCGGCGCATATCTTTTGTCGCTCATCTCATCGCTCCGGTTGCGGTTGAACCCGCTGCCAGCCTTCTGGGCAGTCCTTGACGTAGGGGTAGTAGCCCTTGCTGCTCTTGCAGTAGTACCAGTATTGCTGCTGGGCCGGTGCCGGCTGCGCGGCCGGCTCAGCCTGTTCGACATAGACCGGCGGGGGTGCAGGTGGCACAACGACAACCTGCGGCGGATAGTAATACGGCGGCGGATACCACACCGGCCCCCAGACCGGACCACCGACATACACCCCCAGCCGCACGCGGCCGCCATGCGCCCAAGCACTGGAGCCGGCGGCAGCCATGGCCAGCGCCAGCAAGACAACAATCAATTTTCGATAATTCATGGCAATACCCAATGCGCCAATAACTCACTTCCAAGATAGCGAATTATCGGTCATCAGGGGAGCACAAAATTGCTACAGTTTGTAAGTTTGACGCCGGCTTACGACAAACTAGGGCGAGGGGCTTCCAAGAAAGCCCTTCGAAAGCTGACCGGCTGCCTGCTGCCTAGAGCAGCTTCAGTTTCTTCGCCGCCTCGCGCAGTTCGCCGCGGAAATCCGGGTGGGCGATGCCGATCAGGGCTTCACAGCGCTGCTTGGCGGTCTTGCCGCGCAACTGGGCGACGCCGTGTTCGGTCACGACGTAGTTGATGTCGTTCTTGCTGGTCGACACGTGGGTGCCCGGCGACAGGGTCGGCACGATGCGGGAGATGGTGTCGTCCTTGGCGGTGGACGGCAGCACGATGAAGGCCTTGCCGCCCTTGGAGCGGTTGGCGGCGCGGACGAAATCGGACTGGCCGCCGGTGCCGGAATAAGGAATGGGACCCAGGCTTTCCGAGCCGCACTGGCCGAGGAAGTCGATCTGCATGGTCGCGTTGATGGCATGCAGGTTGTCGTTCTGACCGGCCAGGTAGGGGTCGTTGGTGAAATCGACCGGATGCATTTCGAGTGCCGGGTTGCGATGCATGAACTGGTACAGTTTCTTCGAGCCAAGGGCGAAGGTAGCCAGCATCTTGCCGTGGTGGTAATTCTTGCGGCGGTTGGTCACCACGCCGGCCTCGACGAGGGTCATGATGCCGTCGCCGACCATTTCGGTGTGGACGCCGAGGTCGTGCTTGTCGGTCAGCTGCATGACCACGGCGTCGGGAATGCCGCCGTAGCCGATCTGCAGGGTGGCGCCGTCGGGAATCATTTCGGCGACATAGCGGCCGATCGCTTCCTGGACCGGCCCGATCTTGGGCAGGCCGACTTCAAGGATGGGTTCTTCGCTCTCGCACAGCGCAGCGACCTGCGAGATATGGATGTGGCAGTCGCCATTGGCGAACGGGACGTTAGGATTGACTTCGAGCACCACGACGCGGGCCTTTTCGATGGCGGCCATGGTGTAGTCGGCGGCCAGCGCCAGCGAGAAATAGCCATGCTCGTCCATCGGCGAGGCCATGCTGAAAACGACGTCGGCCGGCATCAGGCCACGCTCGATCAACTGGGGCATCTCGGAGAAGTAGGCCGGGATGAAATCGACCCAGCCTTCCTTGGCGCCCGGACGGGTGGCGCCGCTGTAGAAATAGGCGGTATGGCGGACGTTATCGACGGTTTCCGGATCGAGGTAGCCGTATTTGCGCACCGCCAGAATCTGCGACACCGTCACGTTGCGAAAATCGCGCCGCGCTTCCGACAACGCAGTCAGCAGGCTGGGCGGTTCACCAACGGCGGTCGGCACCACGATGGTGTCACCGTTCCGGACGACTCGAATGGCGTCGAACGGAGCCATCTTCTTTTGCTGGTAAAGGGCCTGGTAAGACATGCGCTATCTCCTATACGTTTTTATTTGGAAATACTGATGGTCACATAATGGTCAGACCAAAAGCCTGACCCAGATCAAACTCCGATATTCATTGCAGCGAAAAATGTACGGTAGCGTATGGTAACGATCATCCCTTCCGATTGCTACCGCTCACCATGCGGATTTCGAACAAGCGGCATTCCAGCGGCCCGTTGAACAACGGTGTCTTGCGGCTGGGCTTGAGGCCGACCAGCTTGGGCAGGCGCAGGTCGGCGGTGAAGAAGAAGCAGTTCCAGCCGGCCCAGTGCCGCTTCAGCGCGGTGCCGAGCTGCGGATAGAAGGCGGCCAGTTCGTCCTGCTCGCCGATCCGTTCGCCATACGGCGGGTTGGCAACGAGGATGCCATGGTCGGTCAGCGGCTGGGTTTCCAGCACGTCGCCATGATCGACCGTCACCACGCCGCCGAAGCCCGACTCCTGCAGGTTGCGGCGTGTGGCGCGCACAGCACGCTCGTCGCTATCGTAGCCGCGGATGTCGAGCGGCTCGGCCGGCTTGACCCGTGCCTCGGCGGCGGCCCGGATATGCGCCCAGTTCATCGCCTCGAAGCTCTTCAGGCGCTCGAAGGAGAAGGTGCGATCCAGACCCGGGGCGCGATCGAGCGCCATCTGCACCGCTTCGAGCAGGAAGGTGCCGCTGCCGCACATCGGGTCGATCAGCGGCGTGCCGGGTTGCCAGCCGGTCAGCTTCAGAATGCCGGCGGCGAGGTTCTCCTTCAGCGGCGCATCGACGCTGGCCTTGCGGAAACCGCGCTGCCACAGCGGCTGGCCCGAGGTGTCGAGGTACAGCGTGCATTCGTTTTCGGTCAGGAAGACATGGACGCTGACATCAGGGTTGCGCGTCTCGATATTCGGCCGGTCGCCAAGGTCCTCGCGGAAACGGTCGCACACGGCATCCTTGACGCGCAGGGTAACGAAATCGAGCGACTTCAATGGGCATTTGATCGCCGTGGTCACCACGCGCATGGTGTTGGTGACGGTGAAGTGATTCGGCCACAACTGGCGCACGGCCAGGCGGTAGATGTCCTCTTCCTTGACGTAGGGGCCCTTGACGATGTGCCACAGGATGCGGGTGGCGATGCGCGACTCCAGATTGGCGCGGTAGCAGGTGCTCCAGTCGCCGGCAAAGAACACGCCGCCATGTACCGCCTGCAGGTCTTCGCCGCCGACGCCGCGCAGTTCGTCGAGCAGCAGTTCTTCAAGCCCACGCGGGCAGATCGCAAAATATTTGTTCATGTCAGAAAGGCTTCAGGACGACGAGGAAAAGGACGAGGAGCAGGACAAGGACCGGCACTTCATTGTAGAAGCGAAACCAGACATGGCTGCGCGTATTGCCGCCGGCCCGGAACTGCTGGAGGAGGCGGCCGCAATACCAGTGATAGCCGGCCAGCACGGCAACCAGACAGGCCTTGGCGTGCAGCCAACCGCCGCTGAAGCCATAGCCGAACCACAGCCACAGGCCGAACAGGATGGCCAGGATGCCGAGCGGGGTCATGAATTTGTACAGCTTGCCGGCCATCAGCAACAGGCGGTCGCGCTCGGCCACGCTGTCGGCCGGCACCATGGCCAAGTTGACGAAAATGCGCGGCAGATAGAACAGGCCGGCGAACCAGGAAATGACCAGCCAGATGTGGAGCGTCTTTACGACGAGCATGCGTTTCTCCGGGCAAGGGCGTCGGCGATTCCATCGTCGACCGACGGAAAGGCGAGGCGCAGTTTCAATTCGTTCTTCAGGCGCCGGTTGCCGATGCGGCGCGATTCGCGCATGAAGGACATCTGGACCGGCGGCAGCATCTTTTCGGCCTCGGCCCGGCTCAGGCGCGGCGCCTTGGGCAAGGCAAAAGCCGCGGCGACCCGGTCGAAGTAGTCGGCCATCTTGAGGTCGGAATCGTCGACCGCGTTGTAGGCGCGGTTGGCCCGGCCATGGCGCAGCGTGGCCAGGCAGGCGGCCGCCAGATCGTCGGCGTGGATATGGTTGGTGTATACGTCGTCGCTATCGACCAGCGCCGGTGTTCCCTTGTGCAGGCGCTCGACCGGCAGCCGGTCGGCGGCGTAGATGCCCGGCGCCCGCAGGATGGAAACGGCGACCCCGTTGCGTGCGCCCCATTCGCGCAGGCAGCGTTCGGCATCGACGCGGCGGCCGGCGCGGGCGCTTTCCGGCTGCAGGCGGCGGGTTTCGTCGATGACGGCGCCGCCGCAATCGCCGTAAACCCCCGTCGTGCTTACGTAGATCAGGCTGCGTGGTAGACTTTTGCCCTTGCCCAGGGCGGCCAGCAGGTTGCGGGTGCGCGTGTCGCGCTGCCCAGTGTTCGGCGGCGGTGCCAGATGCAGGATGCAGTCGGCCAGCCCGGCCAGGCGAGCGAGGCTGGCCCGGTCGTCGAGATCAGCCAGCACCGGCGTCGCGCCGGCGGCCCGCCAGTCACCGGCACGGCCGGCATCGCGCAGCAAGGCATAGACGCGGGCGCGCGGGGCAAGTTGGGAAAGGATGCGGCGGGCGACGTCCCCGCTGCCGACGATCAGAATGTTTTGCACGCCGGCATTTTAGCCGAGCAACGAGGGGAACCGATGAGCTATCAAGTCACCGTCCAGCCGAGCGGCCGCCAGTTTGCGGTCGAGTCCGACGAAACCATACTCGACGCCGCGCTGCGCCAGGGCCTGACCATGCCCTACGGCTGCAAGGACGGCGCCTGCGGCGCCTGCAAGGGCCACGTCCAGTCCGGCGCCGTCGACCACGGCAAGGCCCAGGCGCACGCCCTGAAGGACGATGAAAAGGCCGCTGGCATGGCTCTCTATTGCTGCGCCACGGCGCAGTCCGACCTGGTCATCGAATGCAAGCAGATCACCTCGGGCAGCCAGATTCCGGTCAAGACCCTGCCCTCGCGCATCGAAAAGCTCGAAAAACTGGCCCCGGACGTCATCGAGCTGCAGCTGCGCCTGCCGGCCAGCGAACGCCTGCAATTCCTCGCCGGCCAGTACATCGACATCCTGCTCAAGGACGGCAAGAAGCGCAGCTTCTCACTCGCCAATGCGCCCCACGACGACGCGCTGCTACAACTGCACGTCCGCCATGTACCGGGCGGCCTGTTCACCGACCAGGTGTTCTCAACCATGAAGGTGCGCGACATCCTGCGCTTCAACGGCCCGCACGGCAGTTTCTACCTGCGCGAGGATTCGCCCAAGCCGATGATCCTGCTCGCCGGCGGCACCGGCTTCGCGCCGATCAAGGCCATCGTCGAGCACGCCATCGCCGAGAACTGCCAACGCCCGATGTGCATCTACTGGGGCGCCAGGGCGGCGGTGGACCTGTATCAGAATGCGCTGCCGGAGAAATGGGCCGCCGAGCACACCAACATCCGCTACGTGCCGGTGCTCTCTGAACCGACCGCCGACGATGCGTGGACCGGCCGAAGCGGTTTTGTGCACCAGGCCGTGCTGGCCGACTTCCCCGATCTTTCCGGCTACCAGGTCTATGCCTGCGGCGCCCCGGTCATGATCGAGGCGGCCCAGCGCGACTTCATGGCGCAAGGCCTGCCGGCGGAAGAGTTCTTCGCCGACGCCTTCACTTTTTCGACCAACTGAGTCCGTTGCCGGCCGATGCACTCGGCCGGCCTTCCAGCAGCGCCCTCAGCGCTGCCAGGCGCAGCCCTTCAGGATCTGGCCGTCGACGGTGACGGTGGCCGTCCAGCCAAAAAACGCTTCGGCCGTGACATCGCGGCACAGCTTCTGTTCGAAGCGCAGCGTCACCTGCTGCTGGTCCTTGGCTGCGAAGGTCGCCAGCCCTGGAGTCAGCGTCAACGGCCCGGCTGGAACCACCGCTTCCGGCTGCCCCTGGCGTTTCACCTGCACGAACTCGCTGCCGACCGCCAGCGCCCAGGCCGGATCATTGCCGGAGGCCCGCCACGACTCCGTGCTGCCGCCCGGCATCTGGCAGCGCCCGTCGGTCTGGGCGAAATTGATCTGCGACGCCTTCAGCGCATCGCCCTCGCGGATGCCGAGTACCTCGGCGTAGACCTTCTTGCCGGCCGCAAGGCCGAGCTGGTCGAGCGCCTTGCCGACATGGCCGTCGCTCGACACATCCTCGAACATCGCAAAACTGCGGTCGCGGCAGGGCGAGAAAATCACCTTTTCGCCGTACTTGATCATCTGCCCGTAGGCCAGCTTGGGCACGTTACCAACCGGGCGGTTGGCCGGCAGATCTGAAACATTGACCTCTTCGGCCTGCGCAACGGCTCCCAGCAAAGCAAGGAGGGCCAGACAGGCGGCTTGACGGATTTTCATGGCGTTTCGATGGCGGATGATGGTCGACAGGCCCGCATTGTTGCCGATCGCGCCGGCAAAAGGTTTGATGCAGTTGAAAAACTGCCTCCCGGCTACTCGCCGAGATAGGCGGCGCGCACCTTGGGATCGTCGAGCAGTTGCGCCGATTCGCCATGTAGCGTGATTTCGCCGCTTTCCATGACGTAGCCGCGCTGGCTGCTTTCCAGCGCCAGCTTGGCGTTCTGCTCGATGAGCAGGATGGTCATGCCGTCGGCCGCCACGGCGCGGACGACCTCGAAAATCTTCTGCACCATGATCGGTGCCAGGCCCATCGAGGGTTCGTCGAGCAGCAGCAGCTTGGGACGGCTCATCAAAGCGCGGCCGATGGCCAGCATCTGCTGTTCGCCGCCGGACAGGGTACCGGCCAGCTGGCCGGCACGTTCCTTGAGGCGTGGGAAATAGGCGAACACCCGCTGCAGGTCGCGCTCGACCTCCGCCGAATCGTGGCGGATGAAGGCGCCCATATGCAGGTTCTCGAGTACCGACAGGCGCGGAAAAACGCCCCGCCCTTCGGGCACCAGCGCAATGCCCTTGCGCACAATGTGGTGCGGCGCGATGCGGCTGATCTTCTCGCCGCAGAAATGCACGTCGCCGCCGACCGCATCGAGGACGCGGGCCAGCGCCTTCAGCGTGCTGGTCTTGCCGGCACCGTTGGCGCCGATCAGCGCCACCGTCTCGCCTTCGCCGACATGGAAGGTAATGCTGCGCACCGCCTGGATGCCGCCATAGGCGACGCGGAGTCCGGTTACTTCAAGCACCTAGGTAAGCCTCGATGACACGTTGATCTTTCTGCACCACGGCGGGCACATCCTCGATGACCAGGGCGCCGTAGTCGAGCACCGCCACCCGGTCGCACAGGCCCATGACCAGCTTGACGTCGTGCTCGATGAGCAGGATGGTCGTCCCGTCGCGCCGGATGCCGTCGATCAGGTCGCGCAGGTCGGCCGTTTCGGTCGCATTCATGCCGGCCGCCGGCTCGTCCAGGCAGAGCAGTTGCGGCTCGGTGGCCAGGGCGCGAGCGATTTCCAGACGGCGCTGCTCGCCGTAGGACAGATTCTTGGCTAGGTCGTCGGCGCGTTCCTCGATGCGCACGTAGTGCAAGAGGTCGATGGCACGCTGGCGGATGGCCGCTTCCTCGGCCCGGGTCGCGGCATTCTGGAACATGGCGCCGAGCACGCCGGCGCGGGTCCGCACGTGACGGCCGACCATGACGTTTTCCAGCGCCGTCATGTTGCCGAACAGGCGGATGTTCTGGAAGGTGCGGGCGATGCCGCGCTCGGCCGCCTGGTGCGGCGCATCGGCGACCAGCGGCGTGCCGGCGAAGTCGAAACCGCCGCCGTCCGGCACGTAGAGCCCGGTCATGCAGTTGAAGAAGGTCGTCTTGCCTGCTCCATTCGGACCGATCAGGCCGTAGATCTCGCCGCGCCGGATAGTCAGCGATACGTCGCGCAGCGCCTTGACGCCGCCGAAATGCTTGGCGACCGCTTTGGCTTCGAGCAGGTTGCCACTCATGAGCGCTTCTCCTGCAGTTCCCGTTTGCGCTCCGGAGACGGCCACAGGCCGGCCGGCTTGAAGCGCATGACGAGGACCAGGGCCAGCCCGAAAACCAGCATGCGCAGGCTTTCCGGATCGACCAGCATCTTGCCGAACAGGACCATCTGCGCCGGGCCGACGCCGTAGCGCAGGACTTCCGGCAGGATGCTGAGCAGTACGGCGCCGAGGATGACGCCCGGGATATGTCCCATGCCGCCGAGCACGACCATGGCCAGGATCATGATCGACTCCATCAGCGAAAAGCTCTCCGGCGACACGAACCCCTGCATGGCGGCGAACACGCCGCCGGCAATGCCGCCGAAACTGGCGCCCATGGCGAAGGCGAGCAGCTTGAGGTTGCGCGTATTGATGCCGACCGCCTTGGCGGCGATCTCATCTTCGCGGATGGCCTGCCAGGCGCGGCCGATGCGCGAATTCTGCAGGCGCAGGTTGATGACGATGACCCCGATGGCCAGCGCGACCAACAGGTAGTAATACTTCATCGGCCCGCTCAAGGTCAGTCCGAAGAGCTGCGTATTGCCGGAAAACTTGAAGCCGCCGAAGGCCACCGGATCGATCAGCGTAATGCCCTGCGGCCCGTTGGTGATGTTGATCGGTGCGTTCAGGTTGTTCATGAAAATGCGCACGATTTCGCCGAACCCGAGCGTCACGATGGCCAGGTAGTCGCCGCGCAGTTTGAGCGTCGGTGAACCGAGCAGCACGCCGGCGAAACAGGCCAGCCCGGCCCCGATCGGCAGGATGACCCAGATCGGCCAGTGCAAGCCGAAGTGCGGGCTGGCGAGCAGCGCCCAGGCATAGGCGCCAACGGCGTAGAAGGCGATGTAGCCGAGGTCGAGCAGGCCGGCAAAACCGACGACGATGTTCAGGCCCAGCGCCAGGAAAACGTAGAGGATGGCGAAATCGAGGATGCGCACCCAGGCCTGGCCGCCCATCGCCGCGACGAAGGGCAGGCCGAGCAGGGCGACGGTGATCAGCACGATGCCGAACAGCGAGCGGGGAGTCAGCCATTTTTTCATGCAGCCACCCATGCGAAGGCAAGACGAGGCGGCAAGCCAGCCGCCAACGAGACAGTGCTGTAGCACGGCGAGGAGGCGGACGGCGCAGCCAACGAAGTATTGGCGAGCAGGGGCGGCTGCATCATGCCCGATCCCCCGTCTTTTCGCCAAACAGGCCGCTCGGCTTGAACATCAGCACGACGATCAGCACGATGAAGGCGAAGATGTCCTGGTAGTGGCTGCCGAGGAAACCGCCGGTCAGGTCGCCGATGTAACCCGCCCCCAGCGCCTCGATCAGGCCGAGCAGCACGCCGCCGAGCATGGCGCCGGCCAGGTTGCCGATGCCGCCGAGCACGGCAGCCGTGAACGCCTTGAGGCCGAGCATGAAACCCATCTGGTAGTGGGCGATTTCGTAATAGGTGCCGACCATCACGCCGGCCAGCGCGCCGAGGGCCGAGCCGATGACGAAGGCGGCTGCGATGACGCGGTTGATATTGACCCCCATCAGGCTGGCCACTGCCGGATTCTGGGACGTGGCACGCATGGCCATGCCCAGCTTGGTGCGGTAGATTAGGCCGAGCAGCCCGGTCATGGTCGCCGCCGAGACGAGCACGATGACGATCTGGATGGCGGTGAAATTGACCCCGGCGAATTCGAAATCGATTTTCGGCAGCAAGGCCGGAAAGGTCAGGTAATTGCGGCCCCAGATCATCATCGCCAGATTCTGCAGCACGATGGACATGCCGATGGCCGTGATCAGCGGCGTCAGGCGCGGCGCATTGCGCAGCGGCCGGTAGGCGATACGCTCCAGCCCCCAGCCGAGCGCCATGCAGACCAGCACTGAGGCGCTCAAGCCGCCCAGACCGGCCAGCGCCACCGGCATGCCGGCCTTGAGCAGCGAACCGGCCACGGTGATGGTGACCAGGGTCCCGATCATCACCACCTCGCCGTGCGCGAAGTTGATCAGGCCCATGATCCCGTAAACCATCGTGTAACCCAGGGCGACCAGCGCGTAGATGCTGCCCTGGACCAGCCCGTTGACGATTTGCTGGAGAAAAATATCCATTTAGTCTTTTTTTCTGGAACATAAGGAAACGGCACCTTGCGGTGCCGTTTCCGTTTAGCGAAGCGCTATCTTACTTCTTCTCGGCCGCAGCCTTGGTTGCCTCGGCGGCATCCTTGACCTTTTCGGCAGCTGCCTTGGTAACCTCCTTGCCGGCGTCCGCTGCACTCTTGGCCATTTCCTTGGCCTCGGCGGCTACTTCCTTGCCGACCGCCGTCGCTACACCAGCCACCGCCTTGGCGGCATCCTTCACCTCGACGACCGCTTCCTTGACGTCGGCCTTGGCCGTGTCGGCCGGGCTGCCACCCAGGGTTTCGACATAGTCGAGCTTGCCGCCCTTGTACTGGTAGATGGAGATGGCGCCGCCCTTCAGGTCGCCCTGGGCGTCGAACTCGATCAGTGCCGTCACGCCGTCATACTTGGTCTGGCCGACGCTCGGCAGGAATTTGGCCGGGTCGACCGAGTCGGCGCGCTTCATCGAATCGGCCATGACCATCACGGCATCGTAGACATACGGTGCGTAGAGCTGGATTTCGGCATTGAACTTCTTGGTGAACTTGTCCTTGAACTCCGGTCCCTTGGCCAGCTTTTCCAGCGGCATGCCTGGCAGCGAGCAGAACTGGCCTTCGCTGGCCTCACCGCCCAGCTTCATGAATTCCGGCGTACACACGCCGTCGCCGCCGAGGAACTTGGCCTTGATGCCCAGTTCCTTCATCTGCTTGACCATCGGGCCGCCCTGGGCGTCCATGCCGCCGTAGAAGACCAGTTCGGCCTTGGTGGACTTGATTTTGGTCAGGATGGCCTTGAAATCGGTGGCCTTGTCGGTGGTGTATTCGGTGGCGACGACCTTGAGGCCCGACACTTCGGCCGCTTTCTTGAACTCGTCGGCCAGACCCTGGCCGTAGGCGGTACGGTCATCGACGATGGCCACCGTCTTGATGCCCTGCTTGACGGCGAATTCGCCGAGGATCTTGCCCTGCTGCACGTCGTTGGCCATCACGCGGAAGGCGGTCTTGAAGCCCTGCTGGGTGTATTTCGGATTGGTGGCGGAACCGGAAATCTGCGGAATGCCGGCATCGGAATACAGCTTGGAGGCCGGGATGGTGGTTCCGGAATTCAGGTGGCCGATGACCCCGTTAACCTTGGCGTCGACCAGCTTCTGGGCCACGATAGCACCCTGCTTGGGGTCGGCGGCATCGTCTTCGGCCAGCAATTCGAACTTGACCTTGGCGCCGCCAATTTCCATGCCTTTGGCATTTAGCTCATCGACCGCCAGACGGGCGCCGTTTTCGTTGTCCTTGCCGAGGTGTGCCTGCGGGCCGGTCATCGGCGCGACGTGCCCCAGCTTGACCACGACTTCGGGTTTGGACGCCGGAGCTGCCGGGGCGGCCGGTTTCGGCTCTTCCTTCTGGCCGCAGGCGCCAAGGGCAAAAGCCGCAACGATGGAGAGGGCAACAACGGAAAGCTTCGCGTGCATCGGTATATCTCCTGATCTCTGGGGTTATGAACTGTCCGGCGATTGTCCGGAGCCACCTGATGCATGTCAATAATTAGGTGTTATGATCCAACGACGTAGTCATTCTTTTGAGCGTGCCAGATGCCGGCTATTGCCCGATTGCGCTTCCTGCTTACCCAGACGGCCCGCAAGCTGTTCTCGATGCTGCCGCAGAAAAGCCGGCATAACGTCTACCGTTCCTTCGTCGATTGTCGAGAACCAAACGCGCGTCTGGTCCTCAAAATCGCCGAAACTCAGGAAGAACTGGAAGCCTGTTTCACTTTGCTGCACGACGCCTATGTCAGCAGCGGTTTCATGACGCCCGACCCGTCGGGCATGCGGGTAACCATTTACCACGCGCTGCCGACGACGACGACCCTGTGCGCCAAGATCGGCGACCAGGTGGTCGGCACGCTGTCGCTGATCCGCGAAAGCGCCATCGGCTTTCCGCTACAGCGCATCTTCGACCTGACCGATGTCCGCGAGAAGGAAGGCCAGATTGCCGAGGTTTCCGCATTGGCCGTACATCCGCGCTACCGGCGCACCGGCGGGACCATCCTCTTTCCGCTGATGAAGTTCATGTACGAGTACTGCACGACCTTCTTCGACACCCGCCACCTGGTCATCGCCGTCAATCCGCGCCACATCGAGATGTACGAGTCGCTGCTCTTCTTCAAGCGGCTGACCGCCAACGTGGTGGAAAACTACGATTTCGTGAATGGTGCGCCGGCCGTCGGCGCCACACTCGACCTGAAGCACGCTCCGGAAACCATGCGCAAGGCGTATGCCGGCAAGCCGCCCCACCGCGACCTGTACCGCTACTTTGTCGAAACCAAGCTGCCCAACATCCAGATCCCGCATCGCCGCTTCTTCACGACCAACGACCCGGTGATGACGCCGGAGTTGATCGATCATTTCTTCAATCGGCGCACCACGGTCTTTGCCGACCTCAGCGACCGCAAGAAGACCTTGCTGCACCTGATCTACGACCTGCCGGAATACAAGAAGATGCTGCCGGCCATGCCCGGCAGCGGCGTCGCCCGGCAGATCCGCCAGCACCAGCGTTTCTCGGTCAAATGCCCGGCCCGCCTGGCCGACAGCAATCCGTTGGCCAGCGGGCAGATCCAGGTCGAAGTCAACGAAGTGTCGCGCTACGGCTTCCGCGCCCGCGTCGCCCAGCAGATCCCGGCCAACGTCTGGCTCAATGCCACGGTGCAACTCGGCTTCAACGAAGTCTCCCGGCTCACCGTCCAGGCCGTCCAGGAAACCGACATCAACAACCAGCACTACTGCGGCTTCCGCATCGGCGAGCCGGACCTCGTCTGGCGCAAGTTCGTCACGGCCCTCTACGAAGGGCACACCCACAACGATCTCGACCAGGCGACCCGCTTTTTGACCTGACGGCAGGTTCGGGTTAACCCCGATTTTCCGGAACGTTCGCCTTCAGCCAGACTCAAATCTCCAAGCTCCGTGTCGCCACCATCCCCGGCGATGCGGCGACCAAACCTCGCTCACAAGGCGAATAAAACGGAGACAACAATGAGCAATCTCGCTCTGCCAGCCGCGCTCGCCGCGACGCTGGACGATAAATATACCCGTCATACCGGCCGCGTCTTCCTGACCGGCACCCAGGCCTTGATCCGGCTGCCCATGCTGCAACGGGAACGTGATCTGGCCGCCGGCCTCAATACCGCCGGCTTCGTTTCCGGCTACCGCGGCAGCCCGCTCGGCAACCTCGATCTCGGCCTGTGGAAAGCCAAGCAGCACCTCGCCGAGCATCACGTCACTTTCCAGCCGGGGATCAACGAGGACCTGGCAGCGACTGCCGTGTGGGGCAGTCAGCAGGTCGGTCTGTTCCCCGGCGCCCTCTACGACGGCGTCTTCGGCATGTGGTACGGCAAGGGGCCGGGCGTCGACCGCTGCGGCGACGTCTTCCGCCACGCCAATGCCGCCGGCACCGCGAAGCATGGCGGCGTCCTGGTCATTGCCGGCGACGACCATGCCGCCAAGTCGTCGACCCTGCCGCATCAGACCGAGCACGTATTCAAGGCAGTGCTGATGCCGGTGCTCTACCCGGCCAATGTGCAGGAATACCTCGATTTCGGCCTGCACGGCTGGGCGATGAGCCGCTACTCCGGCTGCTGGGTCGCCTTCAAGGCGCTGGCCGACACCGTCGAGACCTCAGCCTCGGTCAATATCGACCCGAGCGCCGTCAATATCGTCTATCCCACCGACTTCACCCTCCCCCCTGACGGCCTCAACATCCGCTGGCCCGATCCGCCGCTGCAGCAGGAAGCCCGCCTGCTCAACCACAAGCTGTACGCCGCCCTGGCCTACTGCCGGGCCAACAAGCTCAACCGGGTGGTCATCGACTCTCCCGCCCCCCGCCTCGGCATCCTGACCGCCGGCAAGAGCTACCTCGACGTGCGCCAGGCGCTCGACGAACTGGGCATCGACGACAAGCTGGCGGCCGAGATCGGCATCCGCCTGTACAAGGTCGGCATGGTCTGGCCGCTGGAGCCGGAAGGCGTCCGCCACTTCGCCGAGGGACTGGAGGAAATCCTCGTCGTCGAGGAAAAGCGCCAGCTGCTCGAATACCAGTTGAAGGAAGAGCTGTACAACTGGCGCGAGGACGTCCGCCCCCGCGTCATCGGCAAGTTCGACGAAATCGGCGAATGGTCGGAAGGCAACTGGCTGCTGCCGGCCACCGGCGAACTGCCGGTCGCCGTCATCGCCCGCGTCATCGCCCAGCGCATCGAGCGCTTCTTCACGTCGCCGACCATCGAGGCCCGGCTGCAACTGATCTCCGCCAAGCAGAAGGCGGCGCTGACGCCGATGGTACTGGCCGAGCGCAAGCCGCACTTCTGTTCCGGCTGTCCGCACAACACCTCGACCAAGGTGCCCGAAGGTTCGCGCGCCGTGGCCGGCATCGGCTGCCACTACATGGTGACCTGGATGGACCGGCAGACCGCCACCTACACCCACATGGGCGGCGAAGGCGTGCCCTGGGTCGGCCAGGCGCCGTTCACCAGCGAAAAGCACATCTTCGCCAACCTCGGCGACGGCACCTACTTCCACTCCGGGCTGCTCGCCATCCGTCAGGCGCTGGCCGCCAAGGTGCCGATCACCTACAAGATCCTCTACAACGACGCCGTGGCGATGACCGGCGGCCAGCCTTTCGACGGCGTGCTCAGCGTCGCCCGCATCACCCGCCAGCTGGAAGCCGAGGGCGTCGAGAAAATGGTCGTCGTCACCAACGACCCGGCCAAGTATGCCGACATCGTCGACCTGGCGCCCAACGTGCCGGTCCGCCACCGCGACGAACTCGACCACGTGCAGCGCGAATTGCGCGAACACCCCGGCGTCTCGGTGCTCATCTACGACCAGGTGTGCGCCACCGAAGCGCGCCGCCGGCGCAAGCGCGGCAAGATGCCGCCGACCACCCGGCGCGTCGTCATCAACGAGGCGGTATGCGAAGGCTGCGGCGACTGTTCGGTGCAGTCCAACTGCCTGTCGGTCATCCCGGTCGACACCGCCTTCGGCACCAAGCGCCAGATCGACCAGTCGGCCTGCAACCAGGACTTTTCCTGCGTCAACGGCTTCTGTCCGAGCTTCGTCTCCATCGAGGGCGGCAAGCCGCGGCGCGGCAGCGCCATCGATAGCGACAACTGGCCCATCCTGCCCGCCCCGCAACTGCCCGCCACGACCCAGCCCTACAACCTGCTGATCACCGGCGTCGGCGGCATGGGCGTCATCACCCTCGGCGCCCTGGTCGGCATGGCCGCCCACCTCGACGGCAAGGGCATCTCGACCCTGGACATGACCGGACTGGCACAGAAATACGGCGCCGTGTTCTCGCACCTGCGCATTGCCGACCGGCCGGAGGACATCCACGCCGCCCGCATCGCCACCGGCGAAGCCCACGCCGTCCTCGGCGGCGACCTGGTGGTCAGCGCCAGCACCGAAGCCCTGTCGAAAATGATCGAAGGGCGCACCCAGGCCGTCGTCAGCTGCACCGACACACCGACGGCCGACTTCACGCGCAATCGCGACTGGCATTTCCCGCTCGCCGGCCTGCAGCGGCAACTGGTCGATACGCTCGGCGCCGACCATGTCGGCTTCGTCGACGCCCAGCATCTGGCCAGCAAGCTGATGGGCGACGCCCTGTACGCCAACATGCTGCTCCTCGGCTACGCCTGGCAGAAAGGCCTGGTTCCGGTATCGGCCGCGGCGCTAGACAAGGCCATCGAACTGAACGGCATGACCGTAGACACCAATCGCCAGGCCTTCGCCTGGGGCCGCCGCGCGGCCGTCTTCCCGGACCAGGTGGCCGCCCTCGCCGGTCCGCTGGGTGGGCAGCCGGCACCGGAAATGTCGCTGGCCGAACTGATCGCCCATCGCGTCAAGCACCTCACCGCCTATCAGGACGCCCGGCTGGCCGAACGCTATCGGCAGCGGGTCGAGGCCGTTCAGGCCCGCGGCGACGAAGCGCTGACCCGGGCCGTCGCCACCCAGTACGCCCGCCTGCTGGCACCCAAGGACGAATACGAAGTCGCCCGCCTATTTACCGAAAGCGATTTCGTCGCCCGCCTCGGCGAGCAGTTCTCCGGCGACTTGCAGCTCAGCTTCCATCTCGCCCCGCCCGTGCTCGCCAAGCCAGGTCCCGACGGACGGCCGAAGAAAATTCGCTTTGGCGCCTGGATGCTGCCGGCCATGAAGCTGCTGGCCAAGGCTCGCGGCGTACGCGGCAGCTGGCTCGATCCCTTCCGCTCCAGCGCGGACCGCGCCGTCGACCACCGCCTGCTCGCCGACTATGAAGCCGACCTCGACCTGATCCTGGCCCAACCGGGAACGCCGGCAGCAGCCGTGGCCCTGGCCCGTTGGCCGGCCGAGGTCCGCGGTTTCGGGCCGGTGCGCGCAACGGCGGCCAAAAAGGCCGTAGCAGTGCGCCAGGCGGCACGTGCCGCGATGGAAAGCTAGCGCGCCAAGGCATCCCGGCCAATTGCGTTCGTAACTCCTCCCATTCCCGCGCCGGCGGGGATGCTCAGACGCCCGGAAAGCGTGCCCGCTGTAATTCCCGCCGGCGCGGGAATGCCCCATCCCTAGGCTTGACCACCCACTCCCGACACGGCCGTTTTCCGGCACCGTCCGGCACATCTTTCCGGGTATCGGGTTTGCATGCCCCTGTCCGGACGGGCAAGCGACTACAGGGGCTTTCCGTCTTTTCCGGCGGAGAGTGCGATGTCCCATGCCCGCGTTCACGAAATCGACCTGCTGCGCTTTGTTGCGGCGCTGGCCGTTGTCTTCTACCACTACGCCTTCCGCGGCGCGGTTGCCGGCAACCTGTCCGCCATGTCCTACCCTGCCCTCGCGCCGCTGGCGCAATACGGCTTTCTCGGCGTGCACCTGTTCTTCATGATCAGCGGCTTCGTGATCCTGATGACGGCCAGCCGCGGCGGCATCGCCGATTTCGCCATCTCCCGCGCGGTGCGCCTGTACCCGGCCCTGTGGGTGTGCTGCACGCTGACCTTCATGGCCACGCTGGCCATCGGCGCCCCCCGCTTTTCGGCGTCAACCGGGCAATACTTCGCCAACCTGACGCTGCTCGGCGGCTTTTTCAACGTCCGCCCCATGGACGGCGTGTACTGGTCGCTGTTCGTCGAACTGCGCTTCTACGCGCTGACCCTGGCCACCCTCGCCCTCGGCCGCATCCACCGCAGCCAGCGCCTGCTGCTGGTCTGGCTGCTCGCCTCGACCATGCTCCAGGCCATGCCGGGCAGCAAGCTGGCCTACCTGCTGATCGCCGATTACTCGGCCTTCTTCATCGGCGGCGCGGCCTGCTACCTGATCTGGGTTGATGGCGCTTCCCGCGGCCGGCTCACCCTGCTCGCCGGCGCCTGGCTGCTCGCGCTGGCCCAGGCCCATCGCGAAGCGGCCGCACTGGGCGTGCGTTTCGCGATGACCTTCGCGCCCCTTGCGATCGGCACCGCGGTAACCGCCTTTTTCGCGGTCCTGCTCGCCATCGCTTTGCGCCGCACCGGCTGGTTCGGCCGCCAGCGCTGGCTGCTGGCCGGCGCCCTGACCTATCCGCTCTATCTGCTGCACCAGAATGTGGGCTACATGCTGTTCAACCGCTACGCCCCCGTCGTCGAACAGCACCTGCTGTTCTGGGGCGTGATAGTGCTGGCGCTGACGGCGGCGTATGCCGTCCATCGGCTGATCGAAAGGCCGCTCGCCGCCCAACTGCGCCGCCTCCTGACCCGCCTTGCCGACGCTACGAGGCAGAGGGCGACCGTCGCAGCCGACCGCGAGCGCAATTGTCCATGATGGCCACGGGACCGCCTGGCCGGGCGGTACAGGATAATTTTCGCGGCCGACCACCGCCGGTCGGGGCGGCCATTCGCATAAAATGCACGCATGTCCTCCCCCCCCATCCGCCAGTTGGCCCTGCAAGGCGCCGCGGCCATTCTCGTTCTGTCCCTGGCCTGGCCGTATTACGGTCTGCACGGCGAGGCCATGCCGTGGCGGGAAACCAGCCTGGCCATCGGCGGCGCCGCCCTGCTCTTCGCCACCCTGTCACGCCAGCCGTGGTGGTGGCGGGTCATCCACGCCGGTTTCATGCCGCTCGTCTGGTACACCCAGTCGCTGGCCATCGACCCGGGTTGGTTCCTGCTCGCCGCCATCCTGCTGTTGCTCGTCTATCGCGGTGCGCTGACCGGCCAGGTGCCGCTCTACCTGTCCAACAAGCAGACCGTGCAGGCGCTTGCCGAGCTGCTTGCCGAACGCGGCGCCAGCCGCTTCCTCGATCTCGGTGCCGGCCTCGGTAGCACCACCGTGCCGCTTGCCGATGCGTTGCCGGACAGCCATTTCACCGGTGTTGAAAACGCCCCATTGACCTGGCTGGTCGGCCGCCTGCTCAGCGTCGGCCGCCCGAACATCCGCTGGCGCTGGGACGACCTGTGGCAGGAAAATCTGAGCGACTACGACGTGGTCTATGCTTTCCTGTCGCCGGCTCCGATGCCGCGCCTGTGGGAAAAGGTGAGGGCCGAAATGAAGCCCGGCAGCCTGTTTATCAGCAACAGTTTTCCGGTCCCCGGCGTGGTGCCGGCGCAGGTCATCGAAGTCGCCTGCACGCCGCCCCGTCCACTCTACTGCTACCCGTTGTAGCCGGGCATGCCCAACCGCCGCAAACCCGAAACGCTGGCCCTGACCATTTCGCTGGCCGGGACGCTGATCGTGCTGTTGGTCTTTCTCACCGACCTCGTCGTCGCCCGCCATCGCGACCTCGAATCGGGCGAACGCCGCCTGCAGCACTTCGGGCTGATGATGGCCGAACACACGGCGCGCACCTTCGAGGCGGTGGATGTACTGCTGCGCGAAACGGCCACCGACCTGTCGCACAGCCGGCGCGACTGGGTGAGCTGGGATGCCAGCAAGGGCTGGGAATACATCGCCCAGCGCCACTCCCGCGCCATGCCGCAATTGCGCGACCTGATCATCTTCGACGGCCAGGGCAACCAGCGTTTCATTTCCACCTATTTCCCGGCGCCGCAGATCAACGTCCATGACCGGCCCTATTTCGCCGCCCTGGAAAGCGGCGCCGAAGGCGCCACCTTCGGCCCCTATATCGGCCGCAATTCCAACCGCTACACCTACGGCATCGCCCGCCGGGTCACCGGCGACAACGGCCAATTCAGCGGTGCCGTGTTCGGCGCCATCGAGCCGGCCTATCTGCAGGACTTCTGCTGGTCGAACCGGCTGTCCGACGATTTCGAATCGGTCCTCATCAACGCCAAGGGCGAAATCGTCGCCTCCTGCCGGCCGGCCGACCTCAGCCGCCAATCGCCCATCCTCGGCGCCAAGGCGGAGGCCGTGCTGTTCGCCGGCAAGCTGCGCGGCCAGGTCGACGAATCCGGCCTCAACAAGCACGACGGCCTGCTCATTTCCGTCTCGGTCGTCCCCGGTTTTTCCGACTTGCGCATCCTGAGCGCGATCCCGGAAAAAACGCTGCTCGCCAACTGGCGCAACCGGCTGTTCGAACTGGGCACCCTCGCCCTGCTCGTCACCATCGTGCTGCTCGTCAGCTCTATCCTCGTCCGTCGCCAGGTCCGGGACATGGCCAACATGACCGTCGAGCTGGCCGCCAGCCACAATCACCTGGAGGAGCGCGTCCACGAGGCAACCCTCGAACTGGCCGGCCAGAAGGACGAAGCCGAGCGCGCCAATACTGCCAAGAGCCGTTTCCTGGCTGCCGCCAGCCACGACTTGCGGCAGCCGCTGCACGCCCTGTCGCTGTTCGCTGCCGACCTCCAGCGCCAGGTGCGCAGCGGCACGCTGCAGGAACTGCCGCGCCTGGCCGAACAGATCGCCGCGTCGACCACCCTGCTCGGCGAATTGCTCGATTCGCTGCTCGACATCTCGCGCCTCGACGTCGCCGGCATCAAACCGGATTCCCGCGCCGCGCCGCTGCAGCCAATCTTCCAGCGGCTAGCCGACTCCTTCCGGCGCGCCGCCACCGACCGCCACATGACCCTGCGTTTCCATCCGAGCAAACAGTGGGTGTTCACCGACCCCATCATGCTCGAACGCATGATCGCCAACCTGGTATCGAACGCCCTGCGCTACACCCCGCCCGGCGGCCATATTCTGGTCGCCGCCCGGCGGCGCGGCGGCCAGCTCGCCATCGAGGTCCGCGACAACGGCATCGGCATCGCCCAGGAACACCAGGCGGCGATCTTTGCCGAGTTCTACCAGGTCGGCAACGCGGCGCGCGAGCAGAACAAGGGGCTGGGACTGGGTCTGTCCATCGTCGACCGCCTGGCCAAGGCGCTCGACATCGAGGTCACGTTGAAATCGCGCACCGGCGAAGGGACCTGTTTCACCCTGCACGTCAGCCGCTGCCTGCCCGTGGCTAGTCGGCCGGCCGAAACGGCGGCCGCGGCAAGCGCTGGCGCCGTCCATTGCATGGGGGATTCGGCCGACCTGCAGGCGTGCGCCGAGCTGGTCCGCCAGTGGAATTACGAAGTGAGCATTCTGCCGGCCGGCGACGCCGGCCTGCGTTCGCGGAACGCCATCGTGATCGCCGATCCGGCGGCAGTCGATACGCTGTGTGCCGGCGGCCAGGCGCCGGACATGCCGCTCATCGTGCTCGGCGACAGCCGCTCCGACCTGCCGGCCGGCGTGCACCGCCTGCCGATGCCGCTACGCCCGGCCAGGCTGCGGGCGCTGCTCAACCAGCTTCAGAAAACACTTTCGAAATCGATCCCGTAGCGGGCCACGGCGACCAGCGCCTGGGTCCGGCTGCTGACGCCGAGCGTCTTGAACACGGCGGTGGCGTGGATCTTGACGGTCCCTTCGGACAGGCCGAGCTGGTCGGCGATATCGCGATTGGTCATGCCGCGCACCATGAGGGCGAGAACCTGCCCCTGGCGGTCGGTCAGCCCCACCTCATCCGGCCGGATTCCGGTCTTGTTGGGCGGCACCGGCGTTTCGGCATCGAGTGTCGCGCCCGACTGGCCGATCGGCCGGAAGATGTTGCCGGCCAGCACCTCGCGTACCGCCGAGAGCAGCGCCTCGCCAGAAAAGGCCTTGGGAATGAAGCCGGAAGCGCCGAGATTGAGCACCCGCGTGATGGTCGGCGTGTCGTCGAAGGCCGAGACCACCGCCACCGGCATGGCCGGATAGCGCCGGCGCAGGATGTCCAGGCCGGCAAAGCCGTCTATGCCGGGCAAGGCCAGGTCCAGGAGCACCAGATCGAACTCGCCCTCGTTGTCGAGGACATTCAGCGCCGACTCGAAATCGGCACTCTCCTGCACCTCCACCCCGCGTTCCATTTGCGCGAGCAGGCGAACCAGGCCTTCGCGAACCAGTGCGTGATCTTCAACCACCAACAGCTTCAGCATACCCACCCCTCTTTCGACAGGCCGCTAATTTATCATTTTGCATAGTTTATGGGTTGATTCAGATCATCCGCCCCCCGTTGCCCGCCATACCCAGCGTCGGAAAAACACCGCCCGGCGGCGCCACGGGGCGCCCCCAAACCCGGCATCCGGGTTTAAGATGGTGACATCCAACAGGAGGGGACCAGGATGAATGACAATCAAATACACGACCCGCTAAATTTCATGCGCAACATGTGGGGCAACATGGGCTTCTCGCTCCCCGGCATGGTGGCGCCCACCTTCGACCTCGACGAACTGGACAAGCGGATCAAGGACATGAAGGCCGTCGAAGGCTGGCTACGCATGAACCTCTCGATGCTGCAGATGACCATCCAGGGCCTGGAGATGCAGCGCACGACGGTCGGCGCCGTGCAGGCCATGGGCAAGATGGCGGCCGATGCAGCCAAATCGATGACATCGGAACCCGCCGAAGAACCGACGGCCAAGCCCCACTTTTTCCAGGGCGTCGCCGATCCGGCTCATGGCGGCGCCTTGTCCGAAGCCGCCATGTGGCCGTGGCAGATGATGCAGCAGATGCGCGAACAGATGCAGCACCACGCCGAAGCGGCGGCCCAGGCGGTCACCACCGAAGCTCCGGCCGCCAAGCCGAAGGCGGCGCGGCCCCGGAAGTAAGCGGCCCCCCTCAGGCGCCCGCTGTTCCGTCCGGCGTCCTCCCCAACCCGGTTTCGCTCCCTTAGCGGGCCAGCCACGCCGCCCAGCCGGGCAGCGTGAGCATGGAGGCGAGCGTCGTCGCCGAAATCAGCCAGGCGACGCTGCGGCCGTCACCCCCCATGCGCATGGCCAGGATGTAGGCCGATGAGGCCGTCGGCAGGGCGGCGAACAGCACGACGATCTGGTAATTGAGACCGGACAGCCCGAGCAGCGAGCCGACGCCGATGGCGATCAGCGGCAAGGCAAGCAGCTTGACGGCAACCAGCCAGCCGGCGAACAGTTTGCTCCCCCCGACCCCGTCCAGCCGCAAGGCGGCGCCGACGGCGATCAGGCCGAGGGCGATCGAGGCGTCGGCCAGGCGGCCGAGAAAGGCCTGCAGCGGGGCCGGCGGCACGAACCCGGCCAGATTGAGGAGGAAGCCGGTCGCCGTCCCCCAGATCAGCGGATTGCGCGCCACCTCGCGCCACAGCCCCGATTCACCATGGCGGGCCAGCATCCACACCGAGACCAGATTGGCCAGCGGCACCGCGGCGCCGACAATCAGGCCCATGGTCGCGATGCCCGGCGCACCGAACAGCATGCCGGCAACGGCCAGCGCGATGTAGGAATTGAAGCGGTAGGCGCACTGGAACATCGACGCATAAGTCAGCGCCGGCATGCGGGTGAACAGCTTGGGGACGATGCCGAGCAGCATGCCGCCGGCCATGGCGGCAAAGGCGGCGGCGAGCAGCGGCAGGGCGGCGCCCAGGTCGAGACGGGTCTTGACGATGGCGTTGACGAGCAGCGCCGGGAACAGGATGAAATAGACCAGTTTCTCGACCCCGTTCCAGAAGTGGTCGCCCAGGTGCATCCAGCGCCGGATCGCGGCGCCGAGCAGAATCAGGGAGAAGTCGGGCAAGAGCAGCAGGGCGGTATTCATCGCCGCATTCTAAATCCAGCCGGAATCATCCGACATCCGTACCTTCCGCAAGCCGGCTTGACCCACTGCCGCAAACCCGAAATACTGATTGTGACAAGGAGAATGACATGCAACTTGAGTGGTGGGCGTGGATCGTCATTGGCATAGTGCTCATCGTGGCCGAGCTGGCCATCCCATCGTTTTTCACCATCTGGTTCGGCCTAGGCGCCCTGCTCGTCGGCCTGCTCATGCTGGCCTTGCCCGACCTGTCGGTGACCGCCCAGCTGGCCATCTGGACGGCGGCCTCGCTGGCCATGGTGGCGCTCTGGTTCCGTGTCTTCAAACCGGGTTTCCACAAGACGCGGGTCGGCACGGCGGCCGGTGAGGCCATCGGCGAAATCGGCCTGCTGGTCAGCGCCGTCGCCCCCTTCCAGCGCGGCAAGGTGCGTTTCCAGCGCCCAGTGCTCGGTTCCGATGAGTGGGTTTGCGTCGCCGATGGCGCTATCGCCGCCGGCGAGCGGGTCAAGGTGGTCAGCGTCGAAGGCAGTTTCCTGACCGTCAGCAAAATTTGAGGAGCACGCCATGGAAGTCAGCCCCGGATTCGTCGTCGTTGTCGCCATCCTGGCCTTTGCCGCAGTCACCATCGCCAAGGGCGTGCGCATCGTGCCGCAGGGCATGGAATGGATCGTCGAGCGCCTCGGCAAGTATCACGGCACCTTGAAGCCCGGCCTCAACATCGTCATTCCCTACCTCGACAAGATCGCCTACCAACTGGTGACCAAGGACATCATCCTCGACGTCCAGGAACAGGAAGTCATCACCCGCGACAACGCGGTGATCCTGACCAATGCCATCGCCTTCATCAAGGTCACCGACCCGGTCAAGGCGGTGTATGGGGTGACCGATTTTTCGGAAGCGATCCGCAACCTGATCATGACCACGCTGCGCTCCATCGTCGGCGAAATGGAACTCGACGAAGCGCTGTCGTCGCGTGACAAGATCAAGGCCCGGCTGCGCGAGAGCATCGCCGACGAAGCGGTGGACTGGGGCCTGACCGTCAAGTCGGTCGAAATCCAGGACATCAAGCCGTCGCAATCGATGCAGAAGGCGATGGAAATGCAGGCGGCGGCCGAGCGCGAGCGCAAGGCCGTGGTCACCCGGGCGGAGGGCGCCAAGCAGTCGGCCATCCTGGAAGCCGAGGCCCGCCTCGAATCGTCCAAGCGCGATGCCAACGCCCAAGTCATGCTGGCCGAAGCCTCGGCCGAGGCCATCCGCCGCATCGCCGCCGCCATCGGCGACCAGAGCGGTCCGATGTCCTACATGCTGGGCGAGAAATACATCAAGGCCCTGGAGCGCATGGGTGAAGCGAGCAACGCCAAGCTCGTCGTGCTGCCCGCCGACCTGCAGGACGCCGTACGCGGCCTGTTCGGCCGCAAGAGCTGAGCCCGCCCCCCGGCGCCGCACCGGGCGCAGGGGGGATCGTCGGGTGGACCGGAAATACTGCACATTCGGGGCGAAATTCCGCACGGCGGCCGCCGGCAATCCTGCTACAGTCAATGCCGATGTCCTTGCTTTTTCAGGATCAACCGCTAGCGCAGACCTAACCCCACCATGCCGGAACCTTCGACCCCGACCATCGCCGTTGAACAGCCCCTGTCCGGTGCCGACAGTTCCTATCTGGTACACGGCGCCGTACATGAAATTTCCGGTCAGGCAGCGCGCATCGACGGCGAGCTGCTCGACAAGCTGATCCAGCGCCGGCTTAAGCGCCTGGAGCGGGTCCTGGAGGCGCATGGCGGCACGCTGCTCAAACCTTTCCCGCAGGGCCTGCTGGCCGCTTTCCATTCGGCGGAAGCAGCGCTCATCGGTGCCTGCGAAATGCAGCGGCGGTGCGCCGTCATTCCCCAGCTGGCCGATACCCAACTGGCCCTGAAGATCGGAATTCACGTGACACTGGGCCGCCGCCTGAGCGAGCAGGCTCCCGACCCGGCGGAAGCGACCGCCGCCAAGCTATCGGAATTGCTCGGCGAATCGGGCATCGTTATCTCGGAAACGGTCGGTGCGGGGCTGCCGTCAGCCCTGAAGGACCAATGCGCGCCCATTGCCAACGACGGTTCGGCGATTGCTGCCTTTTCCGTCGACTGGAACGCCGTTCCGATGCAGCGGCCACCCCTGCCGGCCGCCAACGAACCCTTGGCCACCGAGAAGCCTGCGCCGCCCCGGAACGCGCGCATCGTGCTGCACCAAGGCACGCACAGCTACAGTTTCGACAGCCGGCAACACGTCATCACCTTCGGCCGCGACCCGGCCAGTGACGTCGTCGTCAGCAGCCCGCAGGCCTCGCGCCAGCATTGCCGGATCATCTATCGCCTCGGGCAGTACGTGCTGGTCGACCTGAGCACCAACGGGACCTACGTCTATCTCGGCGACGGACAGGAAACACGGGTCCAGAAGAGCATGCTGCAACTGTCCGGCAAGGGCCGGGTCAGCTTCGGCCAGAGCTGGCAGAGCGCTGCCGCGCAATCTTTTGCCTTCGAGGTCGTCACCACCGGCTGAACTGCCATCGGCGACCTGCCGCTGGCGACCGCTACGGCCTATTTGTCGGCATCTTCATACTGCCGGCGCAGGCGGGCGAGCCCCTGGCGGAAGGCTTCGGCATCGCCGTAGTCGAAGAAATCGTGATAGCGCTCGTGCGCCGCCTTGAGCCGGCGGGCATGTTTGATCGGGCACCAGTACTGCTCGGTGCGCGCCGCCACTTCGCGGAAATAGGCGGCGACGCCGTTGCCGTAGGAGCAATAGAAGCAGTTGAATTTCTCGATGATGTTCAGGTAGGGCAAGTCCTCTCGGTCGAAGACCAGATAATCGGCGCGCCGTACCTTGGGAATCCGGTAGATCGGAAAGCAGATCGCCTGATAGACCGTCACGAACAGATCGAGCAACAGGAAGGGAATCCAGCCGGCGTGGATCACCGGGGCGGTCAGTGCCACCAGCAGGCGGCTGCGCAGCAGGAAGCGGAACAGCCCTATCTTGTAGCGCCGCTGCTGGCGCAGGAATTCCTCGGCCAGCCCTTGCCTTTTCTGGGCCCAGGCCTCCCGGGCCTTGCGGTACTCGTCCTCGACCTGATCTTCCAGTTCGTGAATACGCGCCAGCAGTTCGTCGATATGCGTGGTCATGTTCCATGCTCCGATGGCCGAATGAGCCGGCAATGCAGGGAGTTTGCCTGATCGCGGAACGAGCGTCACGCCGCGGAACCCGCGAAACGGTCGGCTCGCGCCTTAGATTAATTAGCCTGCTCTCAGCCGAGGGCGCCGCTCTGCTGCAAGCGGACCACGTCGGCCTCGGAATAACCGGCGGCGCGCAGAATCGCCGCGTTGTGCTCGCCGGCCCGCGGCGCCGGCTGGCGGATGGCGAATTCGTGTTCGGACAGTTTCAGGGGCGGGGCGAACTGGGTCAGGCCGTCGCGGCGCATGATCATGCCGCGGGCAGCCAGTTGTTCGTTGTGCAGGGCCTCTTCCGGCGCGAGGACGGGCGTCACGCAGCAGTCGCTGGCGGCAAAGCGCGCCGCCCAGTCGTCGCGGTCGCGGGTGGCGAACAATGCGGACATTTCTGCGCGCAGGCCGGCATCCCATTGGCGTGCGATCCACTTGGGACGCTCCAGCACGCTGCAGCAGATCTGCCAGAACTTCCCTTCCAGCGCCCCGACCGCCATGTACTTGCCGTCGGCACAACGGTAGGTCGCATAGCAGGGCAGGCCGCCGGTCAGCAGATCGGTGCCGCGCGGCGCCGAAGCGCCGGCGTCGTTCAGGCGCAGCATGGCGAAATAGGTGTGGGCCAGCACGCTGTCGGTCATCGAAACGTCGACATAACGCCCCTGCCCGCTGCGCTGCGCCTCGACGACGCTGGCCAGGATGCCCATGGCGGCGGTCAGCGCTCCGCCGAGCAGGTCGGCGATCTGGAAATTGGGAATCGCCGGCTGGCTGCCCTCGATCCCGATCTGGTCGAGCACGCCGGCGTAGCCGAGGTAGTTGATGTCGTGGCCGGCCAGATGCTTGTAGGGGCCGTCCTGGCCGTAGCCGCTGATCGAGCAGTAGGTGATTTTTGGATTGAGGGCACGCACCGTTTCGTAGCCGATGCCCAGCTTGTCGACGACGCCCGGCCGGAAACTCTCGACCACGACATCGGCGCTGGCGGCCAGGCGCAGGAAGACCTCGACCCCTTCCGGCTTCTTCAGGTCGAGAACCAGGCCCTGCTTGTTGCGGTTGATCATCCGGAAATAAGCGCTGTCTTCGCCCTGCCCGGTGCCCAGCGTGCGGGCGTAATCACCGAGCTGCGGGTCCTCGATCTTGATCACATCGGCCCCCAGGTCGGCCAGGTGCAAAGTCGCGACCGGCCCGGGCAGCAGCCGGGTCAGGTCGAGGATACGGATGCCGGCCAGGGGCGCTGGACGGCTCATGACGGACAGACGCCGAGCAGGTCGGCTTCGAGTTCGAGTTCCATGCCTTTTTGCAGCTTGCGGTCGATGAACATGCCGCGATACAGGCGCCCGGCATTTTCGGCCTTGCGGGCATACGGCGTTTCCCAGTCGCTGACGCGGATGCGGACGATACCGATCTGCTCGTCACGCTCGGCAACGTTCTGGCTGACGCACGGGTAAGCCAGGGCATGGCGATTGAATTCGGCGCGGCTGTATTGTTCGAGACTCTTGCCCGGCACGCGCGGGCACTTGCCCAGGTGGCGGGTCCGTACCTCGCTGGCCACGACCTCGCCCTTCAGATAGAACACCGGCTCGGTCACTACCCAGCCGGTACCGCCCTCCTCATAGCGCACGCATTGCCCGGCGTGCAGCATTTCCGGCTGCTTGAACAACAGGCGGGCCGACGGACGCAGTTGCGCTTCGTCGGCCTGCGCAGAGGCCGCCAGACAAAGCAATGCCGCAAGAAAAATACGCATGACAGATACCCGGGTCAGTAGACCCGGCTATCTTCGATCACCTTCCCGTCGTTGGGCAAGCCCCCGGGCGCGGCAAATGCCACTTCGCCGCGCAATTTGGTGACTTCGCGCAGGCTGTTGACCAGCGCTTGGTCGAGTGCCTCATGGCCGGCCTCGATTTCGCAATGCAGCACCATGCGGTCCATACCGCCCGGATTGTCGACTACCAGGCGCATGCGATGGATTTCCGGATGGCGGCCGGCAATCTCGGCGACCTGCTCGGGATGCACGAACATGCCCTTGACCTTGGTGGTCTGGTCGGCGCGTCCCATCCAGCCCTTGAGGCGGGCATTGCTGCGGCCGCAGGACGAGCGGCCGGGCAGCATGGCCGACAGATCGCCGGTGGCGAAACGGATCAAGGGGTAATCCGGGTTGAAGGTGGTCACCACCACCTCGCCGACCTCGCCGGCCGCGACCGGGTCGCCGGTCCCTGGACGGACGATTTCGACCAGCAGTTCCTCTTCGAGGATCAGGCCTTCCTCGGCATCGGTCTCGTAGGCGATGGCGCCAATGTCGGCCGTGGCATAGCACTGGCGGACCGTGATGCCGCGCTCGTTCAGCCAGTCGCGGGTGACGCCTGGCAAGGCTTCGCCGGAAACCAGCGCCTTCTTCAGCGACGAGATGTCGGCGCCCAGTTCCTCCGCCTTCTCGACGATGATGCGCAGGAAGGACGGGGTGCCGACATAGCCGTCCGGACGCAGGTCGACCATGGCCTGCACCTGCTGCTCGGTCTGCCCAACGCCGCCGGGGAAAACGGCGCAGCCCAATTTGCGCGCGCCGCCTTCGAAGATGAAGGCGCCGGGCGTGAAGTGATAGGAAAAGCAGTTGTGGATCAGGTCGCCGTCGCGGAAACCGGCGGCGTACAGCACCCGCGCCATGCGCCAGTGATCCATCTCCAAACCCTGCAATTCGTAAATCGGTCCAGGCGACGCGAAAACCCGCTTGGCCTTGCTACGGGCCAGCGCATTCAGCCCGCCGAAGGGCGGATGCCGCTTCTGCAATTCGATCAGGTCGCGCTTGCGGGTCAGCGGCAGCTTGGCCAGCGCGGCACGCGTCGTGCAGTCGAAGGGATTGACCCCAGCCAGCGCCTGGAAATAGTAATGCGTCGTTTCCTTGGCATGCGCCACCTGGCGGGCCAGCTTGTCCATCAGATCGGCCTCGCGCTCATCCGGATCGCGGGTTTCGAGCGGATCGTAATAGCTCATTTCAATGTTCTCCGTTTGTTCCGATAGGCCAGGCATTCAGTTTTCAGCGAAATGTCCGCACAACAGCCCAAGGGTTGCAAAGTAGCCGCGCAGGGCAAGGCGGAGGCAGGCGCCGTTGGCTCCTGCCAACAAGCCGGCCGACAACGCCGCCATGTGCGGCGCACTGCAACCCGCTACGACAGCCAGCGTTTGCGGCGTCTGTAGTGCTTGACGTCTTTGAAGGACTTTCTGCCGGCCGAACTGAGACCAAGGTAAAACTCCTTCACATCCTCATTGGTCCGCAGATCTTCCGCATCGCCTTCCATCACCACCCGACCATTTTCCAGGATGTAGCCGAAGTCGGCGTACTTCAGCGCCACCATGGTGTTCTGCTCGGCGAGCAGGAAGCTGATGTTTTCGCGGCTGTTCAGGTCCTTGACGATCTCGAACACCTCTTCGACGATCTGCGGCGCCAGGCCCATCGACGGTTCATCGAGCAGGATCATCTCGGGGCGGGCCATCAGGGCGCGGCCAATGGCGCACATCTGCTGCTCGCCGCCGGAGGTGTAGCCGGCCTGCGAGGTGCGCCGCGTCTTCAGGCGCGGGAAGTAGTGATAGACCTTCTCGAGGTTTTCCTTCAGGGCGGCCCGCGACAGCGACTGGGTGTAGGCGCCAGTCAGCAGGTTTTCCTCTATGGTCAGGTGGCCGAAGCAGTGCCGCCCTTCCATGACCTGGATGACGCCGCGCTTGACCAGTTCGTTCGGGGTCAGCTGATCGACGCGGGCGCCCTTGTATTCGACCGAACCCTTGGTCACATCGCCGCGCTCGGCGTGCAGCAGGTTGGAAATGGCCTTCAGGGTCGTCGACTTGCCGGCCCCGTTGGCACCGAGCAGGGCGACGATCTTGCCCTTGGGAACATTCAGCGAAACCCCCTTGAGCACCAGGATCACGTGGTCGTAGATGACCTCGATGTTGTTGATGCTCAGGTAGTTTTCGGCGTTGATGGGAGTGATTTGTGCAGTCATGGAAATCCTTTTAGTCACTAGTTGCTAGTCACTAGTCGCTAGCAAGTGCCCCGGCTAGCGACCAACAACTAACGACTAATTACTTTTCTTTGCTGCAATCGCGCGGCGTGATGCCCTTTTCCTTGGCGTACTGCTTGGCGGAGGCCTGGAACAGCGGGTGGATCAGCGCCTTGTTGCCTTCGATCCAGCCGGACACCGGCACCCACTTGGCGCCGTCCCACTGCTGGATCTTCACCTTGCCGGAACCTTCGTGGTTGTCGCAGGAAGTCTTGATTTCCGGCAGCAGGTCGGTGGCGCCGATGGCCTTCAGGCGGGCGTCGGTGATGTTCAGGTTTTCCAGCGCCCAGCGGGTCTGTTCGCCGGTCAGCGCCTTGCCCTTGCCGAACTTTTCCTGGCCCTTGCGGATGGCCTCGACCGACAGCACGGCGGCCGATACGCCGCGGTTGTACAGGATGGTGCCGATCTTGGACTTGTCCTGCAGGTTGCCCTTGCCGGCGCCGTAGACCACCTTGTCGATGTCGGCAATCAGCGGCACGGCGGTGCCGGCGACGTTCCAGGTGGCGGCCATGTAGCCCTTGGCGGCTTCGCCGGCCGGGATGACGTCTTCCTCGGAGCCGGTCCACCACGAGCCGATCATCTTGTCGCGCGGGTAGCCGACCTTCTGGGCGGCCTTCAGCGCGGTCTGGTTCATCACGCCCCAGCCCCAGAACACGACGTAATCCGGCTTTTCCTGGCGAATCTTCAGCCACTGGGCACCCTGTTCGTTGCCCGGGTGGGCGACCGGAATCTGCACCAGCTGGAACTTGTTCAGCGAGGCCTCGGCTTCCATCGCGATGATGGCTTCCTTGCCGTAGGCCGAGTCGTGGTACAGATAAACGATCTTCTTGCCGGCCAGATTGCCACCGTTCTTGTCCTTGATGAACTTGACGATCGCCGAGGCCTGCATCTGGTAGGTGGTGACCAGCGGGAAGGCGTACGGGAAGACCGAACCGTCGACCGCGTCGGTGCGGCCGTAGCCCATCATGGCCAGCGGCAGCTTGTCCTGTGCCGACTTGTCGATCAGGGCGTAGGAAATGCCGGTGGACATGGTGTGGATCGGGCCGGCCGACTTGGCGGCCTTGCCCTTCAGGCGCTCGTAGCACTCGACGCCCTTGGCGTTGTTGTATTCGGTCTCGCACTCTTCGTGCGTCAGCGCGACGCCGTTGACACCCTTCTCCTTGAGATTGACGTAGGTCAGGTAATCGATGAAGCCGCCGTAGAAGGACTGGCCGTTGGCGCCGTAGGGGCCGACGCGGTAGCCGGGAATCGGGAAGAACTGCTCTTCGGCAGCGACTGCGCCTTGAGACAGGATTGCCAGGGAAAGCGCAACGGCACTCAGGGTGGGTTTGAAGCTTTTAATCATGGTTAGTCTCCTTGGTTTTATAAAGATGGCAATACCCGGTTTAATGCGGGAACGGCCACAGGCGCAGCTTTTCCTTGGCGATCTGCCACAGACGGGCCAACCCGTGCGGCTCGACGATCAGGAAGAACATGATCAGCGCACCGAACACCAGAATCTGGATGTGCGACACGGTGGCGCTGGAAAACGGCAGGCCGAACAGGCCGGCCGCAGCCGGCAGGGCCACGTCGAGGAAGATCGGCAGCAGCAAGATGAAGGCGGCACCGAGGAAGGCGCCCATGATCGAGCCGACGCCGCCGATGATGATCATGAACAGGATCTTGAACGACATTTCGAGCGAGAAGCCGTCCGGCTCGACCGAACCGAGGTAGCAGAAGGCGTACAGCGCGCCGGCCACGCCGCAGTAGAAGGAACTGACGGCGAAGGCGAGCAGCTTGGTCGGCATCAGCTTGATGCCGATCACCGAAGCCGCCACGTCCATGTCGCGCACCGCCATCCAGGCCCGGCCGGTAGATGAACGCACCATGTTCTTGGCGGCCAGCGCCAGGAAAACGACGATGGACAGCACCAGCAGGTATTTCTCGACCGGGGTGTTCAGTTCGTGGCCGAAGATGATCAGCTTCTGGGTCGAGATCACCCCCGACGACGAATTGTTCGACAGCCAGGGAAACTTGGTCAGGCACCAGACGATGAAGAATTGCGCCGCCAGCGTCGCCACCGCCAAGTAGAAACCCTTGATGCGCAGCGACGGCAGGCCGAACAGTACGCCGACGCCGGCCGCGGTCAGGCCGCCGCAGATGAAGGAAACGAGGATGGGGATGCCCTCGACCCGCAGCTGGAAGTTGTAGGCGGCGTAGGCGCCGACCGCCATGAAGGCTGCCGAGCCGAGCGACAGCTGGCCGGCGTAACCGGTCAGGATGTTCAGGCCGAGCGCCGCCAGGGCGAAGATCAGGAAGGGAATCAGGATGGCCGAGAACCAGTATTCGCTGGCCAACAGCGGCACACCGAGGAAGGCGACGGCGAGCAGGACGAGCACGCCGATGCGGTCCTGGCGGATCGGAAACAGCTGCTGGTCGGCGGCGTAGGTGGTCTTGAATTGACCGGCTTCACGATAGAGCATTATTTTTCTCCTTAGACTCGATCGATGTGCTTTTCGCCGAACAGACCTTCGGGCCTGACGAGGAGGAAGAGCAGCGCCAGCACATAGGGGAACCAACCTTCGATGCCGCCGAAGTTGCCGCCGAACAGATCCTGCATGACCGGCGGGATGTAGATCTCGGCCAGCTTTTCCGAGGCGCCGATGATCAGGCCGCCGACGATGGCGCCCGGCACCGAGGTGAAGCCGCCGAGGATCAATACCGGCAGCGCCTTGAGCGCAGTGAAAGTAAGCGCAAACTGCACGCCGTTGCGGGCACCCCACATCATGCCGGCGACCAGGGCGACGAAACCGGCAACGCCCCAGACGATGGCCCAGATGTTCTGCAGCGGAATGCCGATCGACAAGGCCGCCTGGTGGTCGTCGGCCACCGCCCGCAGGGCGCGGCCGACCCGGGTATATTGGAAGAACAGGGCCAGCGTGGCGACCAGTACCGAGGCGACGCCGGCGGCGACCAGGTCGAACTTGGAAATGACCATGTTGAAGTTGTCGAGGATCGACTCGATCGGCTCGTCGACGATGCCCAGATCCAGGGCGCGCGGCTCGGAACCGAAAATCATCGGCGCCAGGCCCTCGATGAAGAAGGCGAGGCCGATGGTGGCCATGAACAGCGCGATGGGAGGCTGATTGACCAGCTTGCGCAGCACGAACTTCTCGGTGGCGATGCCGAACAGGGTCATGATGACGAAGGCGAGGATGATGGCCAGCCACAGCGGCGCGCCCTTCTCCATGCAGCCGACCACCGACAGCGCGGCGAGGTAAACCATGGCGCCCTGGGCGAAGTTGAACACCCCGGAGGCCTTGTAGATCATCACGAAACCGAGGGCCACCAGCGCATACATGACGCCGGACAACAGGCCGCCGATCAGGACTTCAAAAAAGAAATTCATGTCCCCGTCTCCTAGTGTCCGGCGCCGAGATAGGCGCGGATCACGTCTTCGTTGTTCTTGACCTCGTCCGGCACACCGTCGCCGATCTTCTTGCCGTAGTCGAGCACCACGACGCGGTCGGAGATGTCCATCACGACGCCCATGTCGTGCTCGATGAGCACGATGGTGGTGCCGAACTGATCATTCACATCGAGGATGAAGCGGCACATGTCCTGCTTTTCCTCGACGTTCATGCCGGCCATCGGCTCGTCGAGGAGCAGCATGGACGGCTCGGCGGCCAAGGCGCGGCCTAGTTCGACGCGCTTCTGCAAGCCATAGGGCAGGCGGCCGACAGGGGTCTTGCGGATGTGCTGGATTTCGAGGAAGTCGATCACCTCCTCGACCTTTTGGCGATGCTCCAGCTCTTCCTTCTTGGCCCTGCCGAACCACAGCGCATGCTCGATGAAATTGGATTTCATCTTGGTGATGCGCCCGGTCATGATGTTGTCGAGCACGCTCATGCCCTTGAACAGCGCGATGTTCTGGAAGGTGCGGGCGATGTTCTGCTGGGCCGCCATGTGCGGCTCCATGCGCTTGCGCTCGTTGCCGTGCCAGAAAATCTTGCCTTCCTGCGGGTGATAGACGCCGTTGATGACGTTGAGCATCGAACTCTTGCCGGCGCCGTTGGGGCCGATGATGGCGCGGATTTCGTGCTCCCGGACGTTGAAGGAGATGTCGGTCAGCGCCTTGACGCCGCCGAAGCGCAGGGAAATGTTCTGCAGGTCGAGAATGACTTCGCCGATTTTCTTGCTGCTCATCGTGGATTGCTCGTTCAATCCGCTCACGGCGGAGATGGATGAAAGGGGGGCGTTCATCTCAAGCCGCCTTGCGCGCGATCGGGAAGGTCTTGCAGTCGACGATCTTCAGGTCGGCCGCCACCTTGCCCCGCCGGCCGTCCTCGAACTTGACCTCGGTTTCGATGAACTGGTTGGCCTTGCCGGCGTACAGCGCATCGATCAGCACCTTGTACTTCTCGGCGACGAAATTGCGGCGCACCTTGCGGGTCCGGGTCAGCTCGTCGTCGTCGGGGTCGAGTTCCTTGTGCAGGATCAGGAAGCGATGGATCTGCGAGTCGGCGACCATGCTGTCGCCGGCCAGTCCGGCATTCACTTCCTCGACGCACTTCTGGATCAATTCATACACCTGCGGCTTGCCGGCCAGGTCGGTGTAGCCCGAGTAGGCGATGCCGCGGCGCTCGGCCCAGTTGCCGACGGCGCCCATGTCGATATTGATGAAGGCGGTAACCATGTCGCGGTCGTGGCCGAAGCAGACCACTTCCTTGATGTGCTGGAAGAACTTGAGCTTGTTCTCGATGTAGTTGGGCGCGAACATCGCGCCGTTCGACAGCTTGCCGACGTCCTTGGCGCGGTCGATGATCTTCAGGTGGC
Source organism: Dechloromonas hankyongensis (assembly GCF_022012295.1). Classification (GTDB taxonomy): domain Bacteria; phylum Pseudomonadota; class Gammaproteobacteria; order Burkholderiales; family Rhodocyclaceae; genus Azonexus; species Azonexus hankyongensis. The sequence goes on along the minus strand of NZ_JAKLTN010000001.1, from coordinate 766,620 downwards.
CGTCCTCGTCGAGGAAGCCGGCGTCGCCGGTCATGAACCAGCCCTCGGCATTGATCGTCTCGGCCGTGGCGTCCGGGCGCTTGTAGTACTCCTTGAGCAGCATCGGCCCCTTGACCAGCACCTCGCCGTTGTCAGCGATCTTGATCTCGACGCCCGGGGCCGGCTGGCCGACCGAGTCGAACTTGATCTGGCCGTCCGGCTGCAGGCAGACGTAGGCGCAGGTTTCGGTCTGGCCGTAGAACTGCTTCAGGTTGATGCCGATCGAGCGGTAGAACTTGAACAGGTCGGGGCCGATGGCAGCGCCGGCGGTGTAGGCCACCTTGATGCGGCTCATGCCCAGCACGTTGCGCAGCGGCCCATAGACCAGCAGGTTGCCCAGCCAGTATTGCAGCCGGTCGCCGAAGCCGACCGCCTTGCCGTCGAGGATGTCGGCACCGCAGCGCTTGGCCACCGCCATGTAGTGATGGAACATCTTCTGTTTGAGCGGGCCGGCGTCTTCCATACGGATCATCACCGAGGTGAGCAGGCTCTCGAAAACGCGCGGCGGGGCGAAATAGCAGGTCGGGCCGATTTCGCGCAGGTCGGACATCACCGTATCGCCGGATTCCGGACAGTTGATGGTGAAGCCGGCGACCAGCGCCTGGGCGTAGGAAAACAGGTGGTCGCCGACCCAGGCCATGGGCAGGTAGGACAGGATGTCGCCGTCGGCGCCCAGGTTGTCCACCTGCACCCCGCCCTGCGCGGCGGCGATGAAGGCGGCGTGCGTCTGGCAGACGCCCTTCGGCTTGCCGGTGGTGCCCGAAGTGTAGAGCATGACGCCGGTGTCGTCGAAATGGCCTTTTTCCACTTCCGCGTTCAGGAAAGCGGTGTGGTTGCGGTCGTGAATCCGGCCCATCTCCATGAGTTCATGGATGTCATGCAGGAAAGACTGGTTGTAATGGCGCATGCCGCGCGGATCGTCGTAAATGATGTGCTCGAGCGTCGCCACCTGATCCTTGACCTCGAGCATCTTGTCGACCTGCTCCTGGTCCTCGACGACGACGAAGCGGATGCCGGCATCCTGCAGCACGAACAGCATCTCGTTGGCCACCGCATCCTGGTAGAGCGGCACCGGCACGCCGCCCAGGCATTGGGCGGCGGTCATCATCATGTACAGGTGCGGCCGGTTGTCGCCGATGATGGCCAGGTTGTCGCCGCGCTTGAAGCCGAGGGCGGCCAGGCCGCAGGCCAGCGCCCGGACGCGCTCGGCGACGTCGGACCAGGTCCACGTCTGCCAGATACCGAGGTATTTCTCGCGCATGGCGGGCGCGTTGGGGCGCACCGTCGCATGATGGAACAGCAAGCGGGGAAAGGTGTGCAACCCGTCCACCGCGGCGTATTTCGCCTGCGTGGCCATTTCTTTGTCTCCTCCGCCGCGACTCATGGTTCGCGGTCTAACGTTCGTTTGATTCATTGTGGATTCTGCTGGCTTACACAGACCTTGCAGCATGCCACGACAATCGCTGAGTCTGCTGCGCAGTGTATGCACTTCAGCGCCTTATAATTGTCGTTCGGCAGACAATCCGGAAAATATTTTGAAAAACGCTGAGGAACTGCTGCGAACCTCCTTGTGGGGACAATCGCTGACCGCCGAGGAAATGGAGAAAGCCCTCGCCGGAACCACCGAACGCAGCTATGCGGCGGGCGCCTTCATCTGCATGAAGGGTGAGCCGGTCGAATACTGGATGGGCCTCATCGACGGCCTGGGCAAGATGGCCAGCCACTGGACCACCGGCAAGACCACCTCGCTGACCGGCATCAGCCCCGGCGCCTGGATAGGCGAAGGCTCCCTGCTCAAGAACGAGCCCCGCCGCTACGACGTGATGGCCCTGCGCGAAAGCCGCGTCGCCTTCATGAACCGGCAGACCTTTAACTGGCTGCTCGACCACAGCATCGCCTTCAACCGCTACATGATCACCCAGTTGAACGAACGCCTCGGCCAGTTCATCGGCATGATCGAAAACGAGCGCATGCTCGACACCGACGCCCGCATCGCCCGCGGCCTGGCCGCCTTGTTCAACCCGGTGCTCTACCCCGGCACCAACCGGTTGCTGCAGATTTCGCAGGAAGAACTCGGCTACCTGGCCGGGGTTTCCCGCCAGCGTGCCAATCAGGCGCTGAAAGTGCTGGAGGACGCCGGGCTGGTACGCAGCGAATACGGCGGCATCCTGATTGTCGATCTCGAAGGGTTGCGCCGCTTCGGCGCCTGAACGGCGAACCGGCGGATCGGTGCCTCAGGCCTGATCCAGCCAGTGCAGCAGGTTGGCGTACAACACCTCGGGATCGACCGGCTTGCCGATATGGCCGTTCATGCCGGCGTCGATGCAGGCCTGCCGGTCCTCGGCAAAGGCATTGGCGGTCATGGCCAGGATGGGCAGGCGGGCCCTGCCGGGAATCTGGCGTATCAAGCGGGTCGCCTCCAGGCCGCCCATCACCGGCATTTGCATATCCATCAGAATCAGATCGAATGGCTCCTGGCGCACCCGCGCCACCGCCTCTTCGCCGTTGCCGGCCAGCTCGACCTGGAGTCCGGCCAGGCGCAGCAGTTCGCCGCCGACTTCCTGGTTGATCGGCTCGTCCTCGACCAGCAGCACGCGGCGGCCGCCATGGCGGGCGGCGATGGCGCTCTCCAGCGCCTGCGGCAGCGGCTCCGCCGCGGGAGCGACATCGACCGGCTGCGCCTGACATTTGTCGAGCAGCACGGTCATCCAGAAACGGCTGCCCACGCCCTCCTGGCTGTCGACGCCGACATCGCCGCCCATCAGGCGGGCGAGATGGCGGTTGATGGCCAGGCCGAGGCCGGTACCGCCGTAGCGGCGGGTAATCGAATCATCGGCCTGCGAAAAGGCCTGGAACAGCTGGCTCTGCTGCTCCGCGCTCATCCCTATGCCCTGATCCTGCACCTCGAAACGTAGCACCACCTGCTCGCCGTCGTCGCGATCGATGCCGGCGCTCAACGTAACTTCGCCATGCTCGGAGAACTTGATGGCATTGCCGACGAAATTGAGCAGAGCCTGGCCGATGCGCACCGCATCGCCGCGCAGCCAGTCCGGCACCGCCGGATCGATCCGGCTGCTCAGGCGTAGCCCCTTGCTCGCCGCTCGCTCGTCGAGCATGGCGATGGTCTGGCCGACCACCTGGGTCGGCGAGAACTCCTGGATTTCGATGGTCAGGCGGCCGGCCTCGATTTTCGACAGGTCGAGGATGTTATTGATGACGTTGAGCAGATGGGTGGCCGAGTCGCCGATCTTGCCCAGGCGCTCGAGCGCCTTGGGGTCGGCGATGTCCTTCTGCAGCAGGTGGGCCAGGCCGATGATGGCGTTCATCGGGGTACGGATTTCGTGGCTCATGTTGGCCAGGAAAGCGCTCTTCGCGCGGCTGGCCGATTCGGCCGCATCCTTGGCCTCGGCCAGTTCGGCGGTGCGCGAGTGGACCAGGGTTTCGAGGTGGTGGCGGTAGTGCTCGAGTTCGGCCTCGATCTGCCGGCGCACGGTGATGTCGGTGGAAATGCCGCACAGCGCGCTGATGCTGCCGTCCGGCTCGCGCAGCGGCACCTTGACCGACAGGTAGGCGGTGGTGATCCGGCCGTCGGCGCTGGTATTGACCTCCTCCTCGACGACGCGCTCGCCTTTTTCCAGCACGCGCCGATCATTGCGCCGCAGGTTTTCCGCCGTCGCCCGGTCGAAGAAACATTCATCCGGCTCGCCGACGATTTGCTCCAGCGGCCGACCGAACAGTTCGCACACCGCACGATTGGCGTACTGGTAGCGATAATCCGGCCCCTTGATATAGATGTAGGCCTGAACGCTATCGAGGATCACCCCTAGCCGGTATTCGTTTTCACGCAGCGCATCCTCGGCCTGCTTGCGTTCGGTGATGTCTTCCTTGACCGCCAGGTATTCGAGCAGCTTTCCATCCTCGTCGAGAATAGGCGAAATCGAAGCCTGTTCCCAGAACAGCCGGCCATCCTTGCGCCGGTTATGGAACACGCCATGCCAGGTCTGGCCGCTTTCTATCGTCGCCCACAGTTCGCGGTACTCGTCGGCCGTCGTTTCGCCGGAACTGAGGATGTTCGGATTCTGGCCGATCACTTCCGCGCTGCTGTAGCCGGTCAGTTGCTCGAATTTCGGATTGACGTACTTGATCATGCCCGCCGTATCCGCAATGACGATGGAAGCCGGACTCTGCTCGATGGCCCGCGACAGGACCAGCAGTTCGTCGGCCTGGCGGCGCAGGGCGGCTTCCTGTTGCCGATTCCGCTGGTGATAGCTGCGGAACAGCTGATTCGACCAGCGCGAAAAGAGCAGCGAGCCGACGACGCCGATGACCGTGGCGCCGAGCGTGACGAGCAGCACCCAGAGCAGGCGCTCGCCGCCCCAGTTGCCGTGGCGCTGGCTTTCCTGAGCGACGATGGCCTGCAGTTCGTCGTCGAACATGGTGACGACCATGACCCAGCCCCACGGCTCGACGGTACGGACCAGCGCCGTCTTGCGCGCCGGCTGTCCGGTTTCCGGATGGGGCCACTCGTAACTGACGAAGCCGCCGCCCTGGCCGGCCTGGCGGACCACCAGCTCAAGCGCCGCGCGCTCGAAGCGCGGCATTTCGCTGTAGTGCCTGCCCTCCAGCGCCTGGTTGCCGGGCAATAACAGGCTGCGCCCGTCACGGTCGAGCAGGCCGATGTAGCCGCTGTCGCCAAAGCGCAGCGAGCGCAGGCGGGCGACCGCTTCGCGCTGCTGCCGCAGATCCCACTGGTAGGTGTAGTCGCCGGTGCCGATCAGCCAGTCGAACGGTTCGAAATAGCGCACGTAGGCCAGTTTCTCGGCCATCTGCTTCGGATTGTCGGGGCGGTACCAGCGGTAGCGCGAGAAACCCTCGCCGCGCGGCTTGCGCGCCGCTTCGATCAGGCCGCGCATGATGTAGTGCCCGGTGTCGTCCTTGTTGTCGAGGACGGTCTTGCCTTCCAGCTGCGGCGCCGTCGGCAGCAGGACGAACTGCCCGTTCATGTCGTCGATGAAGTAATAGCCGCGCCCGTTGTAGAAGCGCACCGGACGCAGGGCCTCGACGATCAGGCGCTTGACCTCGGCGGGCGGATGGAGCTTCGATTCCCGGGCATAGATCGCCTCGACAATCTGCATCGCGGTATCGACCTGTTCGGTGATGCTCCGGCGCAGCACGTCCTCGGTGCGCGAACGGGTGAATTCGATGAACCCGAGGGCATTGGCCATCTCGGCGCTCAGCCGGGCGCGGACCTGGTCGCGGGCGATCTGCTCGATGCGGCCGAACGACGCCTGGCGTTCCTTGAGATGCTGCCACGAGAAGAAGGCGCCGAGGCCCAGCGTCAGGATCAGGACGATGGCCAGGGTTCCGAGCAGATGGATGCGCGGAATGGTTTTCTCGTCGGCAATCAACGGCAAGACAGGCAACCCTTACTTTAGCAATAGGCCGCCATTGTAAGCCGATTCGGCAGTCACCACGCCGCCTGTAGGGGCAAACCCTAACCCCCTGCCGCCATTCCTTACTTGCTGTAACCCCAAGCCTGCAAGCGGCTGTAGGCGTATTCCGCCGCCTGGCCTTTCTGCGTCCGCTTCAGGTAGGTCGCATAGTGGCTGGCAGCCTCCTGCTGGCGGCCCATGCCCTCCAGCGACACGCCCTTGAGGAAGGTGACGCCGGCTTCGCCCGGCATCAGGCGATCGTAGCGCTCGAGATGCTCGTAGGCGGTGGCCGGCTCCTTGCGGGCCAGCGCCAGGACGCCGACCATTTTCTGGGCCTGCGCCTCCTGCGGGTAGATTCCGGCGGCGGTCCGGGCATAGTCCAGCGCCGCGGCATCCTTGTCCTGCGCCGACAGGCACTTGGCCAGCAGCAGGTTGGCAGCGTAGTCGCGTGGCGTCGCCTTGACTGCCGCGCGGAAGCTGTCCTCGGCCTTGGCGTAGTCCTTGCGCGCCATCGCCACTTCGCCTTTCTGGCAGGCTTCGATGGTCGGTTTCAGCTTGCGCAGCGAGGTCGTACTATCCATGAAGCGCTCGCGCCCCTTGTCGCGGCCATTGCTCGCCGTGTATTTGCTCTCGGCCATCTGGCGCGCCGTGTCGCGTCGTTCGCTGCTCATCGGATGGGTCGCGAACATGGTTTTCAACATGCCCGGCGATTCCTTTTCCTGATCGACCAGCAACTGCTGCAGGCCGACCATGCCGCTCGCCGGATAGCCGGCGCGCACCATGTATTCCTGCCCCAGGGCATCGGCCTCGCGCTCGTTGTCGCGGGAATAGCTGGAGAGCAGGACGCTGGCGCCCAATTGGGTGCCGATATCGGTCAGGCCGCCGACGCCGGCCACGCTGCCGATGATATTGACCCCGGTCATCGCCACCTGGGTGACCATCGCCTGCCCCTGGCGGCGCGCCGCATGGCGGGCATTGACGTGGCCCAGTTCGTGGCCGAGGAGGGCCGCCAGCTCGGCCTCGTTGTCGAGATCGACCAGGATGCCGCGCGTCACGCCGACCGCCCCGCCGGGGAAGGTGTAGGCATTGACGTAATTGGCGTTCAGCACGCGGTACGAATAAGGCATCTGCGGCCGATGCGACTTCGCATCGAGCCGGCGCCCGACCTCGCTCAGGTACTGGTTGATCCGCTCGTCCTGCACGGCGCCGAGGTCCTGCGAAAACTGCTGGGGAGCGACCTTCTGATCGACCGCTTTTTCCTCGTCCTCGCTCATCCCGACCAGGATGGGACTGCCGCCGACCGGCGAGGTCGCGCACCCGGCGGCGGCGGAAACGGCGCCCGCGCCGAGCAGCCAGAGCACCTGGCGGCGACTGAGGCGTTGGTGGAGAAGATTGCTGGCGAAGGCCTGATGGTCCATGCGACACCCCGGAAGGCAAGACGAAGCGATGCAAACATTGTCTGCCAAGGCTCCGCCAAACAAAAGGGCAGTAACGCTTACAAATGGATACAAAAGGACACAATTGCGTGTCGCCCGGCCGCGATAGGCCTGCGTTATTTGCTTATGTGCAACCGTTTTGGAGCATGCCATGAAAAAACTGATCACCGCCCTGCTGCTGGCCGCGACCGTTGCCAGCCTGAGCGGCTGCTTCCCGGTTTTCGTGCCGGTCCATGACCATCATTACGGCCACCACGGCTATTACCGCCGCTAAGCCGGTCGGCCAACGGCAAGGTCGCTGATCTTGCCGGGCCCTCGCCCGGTCATCGCATAACGGAGCATCGGGAGCCCCGGCAGGAAAAAATGCCCGGCCACCGGTAATTTGTACCGAAGGATGCCCCCCGGCGCCGGCCTGCCCGGCACGGCAAGCCACATCGGCGCCGGGTACGCCGCTTGCTGTCTGCGTAGCTCACCAACCCTTGTTTGGAAGGAGCACCGCCATGGCTGCGAGTATGTTGTTGAATCAGGTATCCGACGAATTTGGCGGCGATGCGCTTAACCGTATCGCCTCGACCATCGGGGAAAGTCCCGGGAAGATCAAGACGGCGCTGACCGACATGCTGCCGGCCCTGCTCGGCGGGCTGGCCAGCAAGGCGCAAACCCGCGAAGGGGCGCACGAACTGCTCGACGTGATCCATCGCGACCACCTCGACACCGCGCAGTACGAGCACGTCGCCGACGCCCTCCAGGCGCCCAACGCCCTCGGCAACCTGATGAGCACCGGCGGGCCGCTGCTCGACACCGTGCTGCCCGGCAAGAGCGGCGCCGTCAGCAACTGGGTCGCGTCGCACGCCGGGATCGCTCCCGCCGCCTCGAAGTCGCTGATGAGCATGGTCCTGCCGCTGGTCCTCGGCCTGATCGGGCGGCGCGTCGGCGGCAGCGGCGAATCGGGCCTGATGAACCTGCTCGGCAAGCCGCAGACCTTCCTGCAGGATGCGCCGGGCGGCCTGAGCGGCGTACTGGGCCTGGGCGGAGCCGCCGCCAGCGCCGCCGGCGCTGCCCGGACGGCAGCGAGCGGCATCGGGCAGCAAGGTCAGCGCTACGCCGCGTCGTGGCGCCGCTGGCTGCTGCCGCTGGTGATCGCGCTCGCCGTAATCGCCGCGCTGCTCGGCTATTTTTCGAAGCGCCAGGCCACGGCGCCCTCCGCCCCCGGCTCCGTGGCCACCGTGCCGGCGCCGGGCGCCGCCGGCAATCCCGGCGACTTCATCGAACGCGAATTGCCCAACGGCGTGAAGTTGCGCCTGCCGGTCAACGGTGTCGAGGACCAGTTGTTAGCCTTTATCGAGGACGCCAACCGGCCAATCAGCCCGACGATATGGTTCAGCTTCGATCGGATCGAGTTCGACACCGGCGCCGCCACGCTGAAGCCCTCGTCGCAGGAACAGCTGCGCAATATTGCCGAAATCCTGAAGGCCTACCCGCAGGTGACGCTCAAGCTGGGCGGCTACACGGACAATACCGGCAACCCGCAGCAGAACCAGCAGCTGTCGGGTGAACGCGCCACCAGCGCGATGAATCAGATCGTGGCTTTCGGCATCGATCCGGCGCGGCTAAGCGCCGAAGGCTACGGCGACCAGCACCCTGTCGCCGACAATGCCACCGCCGAAGGGCGCCAGCGCAATCGGCGGATCGACATCAATGTCACCGCGAAATAAGGCGTAGGCTGCGGCCAATGGATAACGGCGAGGTACATAGCCTCGCCGTCGTTTTGTTGACTCCTCCGCCCTTACGGGTCGCTGTTCTCCTGCGGAAGTCCTTACATCGAGCGCCGGTACTGGCCGCCGACTTCGTACAGCGCGCTGCTGATCTGGCCCAGCGAGCAGACCTTGACCGCATCGACCAGCACGGCGAAGACGTTGCCGTCGGCGATGACCGTCTGCTTCAGCTTGTCCAGCATGGCCGGGGCGGTGGCCGCATTGCGGGCATGGAAGGCGCGCAGGCGGCTGATCTGCGACTGCTTTTCATCGTCGGTAGAGCGGGCCAGTTCGATTTCCTGTTGCGCCATGCCCTTCGGATTGAGGAAGGTGTTCACGCCGATGATCGGGTAGGAGCCGTCGTGCTTCTTGTGCTCGTAGTACATCGACTCTTCCTGGATCTTGCCGCGCTGGTAGCCGGTTTCCATGGCGCCGAGCACGCCGCCGCGCGAGGCGATGGCTTCGAATTCCTTCAACACCGCTTCCTCGACCAGATCGGTCAGTTCGTCGATGACGAAAGCACCCTGGTTCGGGTTCTCGTTCTTGGCGACGCCCCACTCGCGGTTGATGATGAGCTGGATGGCCATCGCCCGGCGCACGGATTCCTCGGTCGGCGTGGTGATCGCTTCGTCGTAGGCGTTGGTGTGCAGCGAGTTGCAGTTGTCGTAGATGGCGATCAGCGCCTGCAGCGTGGTGCGGATGTCGTTGAAATCCATTTCCTGGGCGTGCAGCGAACGGCCGGAAGTCTGGATGTGGTACTTCAGCTTCTGACTGCGCTCGTTGGCGCCGTACTTGTTCTTCATCGCGACGGCCCAGATGCGGCGGGCGACGCGGCCGATCACCGAGTATTCCGGGTCCATGCCGTTGGAGAAGAAGAAGCTCAGGTTGGGCGCGAAATCGTCGATGTGCATGCCGCGCGCCAGGTAGGACTCGACGTAGGTGAAGCCGTTGGACAGCGTGAAGGCGAGCTGGCTGATCGGGTTGGCGCCGGCTTCGGCGATGTGGTAGCCGGAAATCGACACCGAGTAGAAGTTCTGCACCTGGTTATGGACGAAGAATTCCTGGATGTCGCCCATCATCTTCAGTGCGAACTCGGTCGAGAAGATGCAGGTGTTCTGGCCCTGGTCTTCCTTCAGGATGTCGGCCTGCACCGTGCCGCGCACGGTCTTCAGCGTCCATTCGCGAATCTTTTCGGCTTCGTCCTCGGTCGGCTGGCGACCGTTGTCGGCTGCGAACTTGGCCATCTGCTGATCGATGGCGGTATTGAAGAAGCAGGCCAGGATGATCGGTGCCGGGCCGTTGATGGTCATCGACACCGAGGTGGTCGGATTGACCAGGTCGAAGCCGTCGTACAACACCTTCATGTCGTCGAGCGTGGCGATCGACACGCCGGAATTACCGATCTTGCCGTAGATGTCCGGGCGCTCGTCGGGGTCGCAGCCGTACAGCGTCACCGAGTCGAAGGCGGTGGACAGCCGGTGCGCCGGCATGCCTTCGGAGACGCGCTTGAAGCGGCGGTTGGTGCGGAAGGCGTCACCTTCGCCGGCGAACATGCGGGTCGGGTCCTCGCCTTCGCGCTTGAAGGCGAAAACGCCGGCGGTGTAGGGGAAGGAGCCGGGAACGTTCTCGCGCATCAGAAAGCGCAGGGTTTCGCCGTCATCGGTGAACTTGGGCAGGATGACCTTGCGGATCTTGGTGCCGGACAGCGACTGGCTGGTCAGCTGGGTGCGGATTTCCTTGTCGCGGATCTTCACCACGTATTCGTCGCCGCTGTAGGCCTCGACCGTCTGCGGCCACATGTCGAGCAGCTTCCTGGCCTTCGGGTCCTGCTGGCTATCCTTGAACGTCTGCATTTCATCGAAGTCGGCCACGTTCTTGTCGCAGCCGGCAAAAATCTGCTTGGCGATGCGCAGCGATTGGCGTTCGCGGGCAATTTTCACCTGCTCGTCGGTATGCGCATGGTAGCCGCGCACGCTGTCGGCGATCTCGGCCAGGTAACGGACCCGCTGGGCCGGCACGATGGCGCGCTGGCTGGACGACTGCTTGACGGTGACCAGCGGCAGCTTGCCCTGGCCGAGTTTGAGGCCCTTCTCAGTGAGGGCCGGGATCAGCGCCTGGTACAGCGCGGTAACGCCATCGTCGTTGAAACGGGCTGCCTGGGTGCCGAATACCGGCATGTCTTCGGTCGGCGTCATGAAGGCTTCGCGGTTGCGCTGGTACTGCTTGCGCACGTCGCGCAATGCATCCTCGGCGCCCTTGCGGTCGAACTTGTTGATGGCGACGAAATCGGCGAAGTCGAGCATGTCGATCTTCTCCAGCTGCGACGCGGCGCCGAACTCCGGCGTCATGACGTACAGCGACAGATCGACGTAGGGCACGATGGCGGCGTTGCCCTGGCCGATGCCGGAAGTTTCGACGACGACCAGGTCGAAGCCGGCCAGCTTGCAGGCGGCGATGACTTCCGGCAGCGCAGTCGAGATTTCGCTGCCGGTATCACGGGTGGCCAGCGAGCGCATGAAGATGTTCGGGTGCTCGATGGCGTTCATGCGGATGCGGTCGCCGAGCAGCGCGCCGCCAGTCCGCTTGCGCGACGGATCGATGGACACGATGCCGATCTTGACGCTGTCGCCCTGGTCGAGGCGGAAGCGGCGGACCAGTTCGTCGGTCAGCGACGACTTGCCGGCGCCGCCGGTGCCGGTGATGCCGAGGACCGGCGTTTCGAGCGCCGCGGCGGCGCGCAGCAGCGGCTCCTTGAGAGCCGGGGCCTCGCCGTTTTCGAGCAAGGTGATGAGGCGCGACAGCAGGCGCTTGTCGCCGGCCTGCAGACCGGCCAGCGCCTGCTCGGCACTCGGCACGCCCTGGTCAGCCACGTCGTAGTCGGCGTGCTGGACGACCTCGTTGATCATGCCCTGCAGCCCCATGTGCACGCCGTCTTCCGGCGCGTAGATGCGGGTCACGCCGTAGGCGTGGAGCTCCTTGATTTCCGACGGCACGATGACGCCGCCACCGCCGCCGAACACCTTGATGTGCTCGCCGCCATTGGCCTTGAGCAGATCGATCATGTACTTGAAGAATTCGACGTGGCCGCCCTGGTAGGAGGTGATGCAGATGCCCTGCACGTCTTCCTGCAGCGCGGCATTGACGATTTCCTGCACCGAGCGGTTGTGGCCGAGGTGGATGACTTCGGAGCCGGTCGACTGCAGGATGCGGCGCATGATGTTGATCGAGGCGTCGTGGCCGTCGAACAGCGAAGCGGCAGTGACGAAACGCACCTTGTTCTTGGGCTTGTACGGGGACAACTTCTTGGCAACGGACAAATCGGTCATGGCGCCGGCCTTATCGGAATAGATGGAAAGGCATTCATGGTAGGCCGCTTTGCGCACCGTGCCATTGCCGCGAATGACGACAATCGTGCAAATTCCGCCAAGGTGCTACAGTGGAGATGTTGGCGATACGCCGAACCGAAAAATGGTGCACCGCAGGATGGAAAATTCACCAAGCAGAACGCAAGCTACTGTCGCAATGGGATTTGTTACCGGCATGCTGGCCGGCATGGCCCGCCGCCAGATCGATCCGGCGCCCGTACTGGCAGCGCTGGGCATCGATATTGCAGACACGGCCAGCCGCATCCCGATCGACCGCTACGCTGCGCTGTACAACCGCCTGAACCGGCAATTGGACGACGAAGGCTTCGCCCTCTTCGCCCAGCCGATGCGCGTCGGCAGTTTCGAATTCCTGTGTCGCGGCTGCCTGTCCGCCCCGACGCTGGCCGAAGCCCTGGCCCGCGCCAGCCGCTTCCTGCATGTCGTGCTGCCCGACCTGGCGGTCAGCGTGCGCCGCTCGCACGGCCACGCCGAACTGGTCATCGCCGAAACCCGGCGGCTGAGCGACGACCCGGACGACCCCGGCCGCATCTTCGCCTTCGAATGGCTGCTCCGCCTGCTGCACGGCCTGTCGTGCTGGCTGGCCGGGCGCGGCATCGGCCTCGACAACGTGGTCTTCCCCTACCGCAAGCCGGCCCACTTCGCCGACTATGCGCTGATCTTCACCGAGGATTCGCGCTTCGCGCCAACCCTGCCCGGCGGCATGGGCACGCTGGTCGCCAGCTTCAACGCCAACCTGCTCGACCTGCCCATCCGTCGTGACGAGGCGGCGCTGAGCACCTTCCTCGACGGCGCACCGGGCAAGATCACCATGCTCTACCGGCGCGACCGGGAAATGGTCACCCGCGTCCGCGACCTGCTGCGCGCCACCCTGCCCGACACGCTGAGCCTGGACGATATCGCCGACCGCCTGCACCTGTCGCCGCGCACCGTGCACCGCCGGCTGGAGGAAGAAGGCTCCAGCTTCCGCGGCATCAAGGACGCCCTGCGCCGCGACATGGCGCTGGCCCGCCTGACCAAGAGCAAGGACTCCATCGCCAAGGTCGCCGCCGATCTCGGCTACGCCGACACCTCTGCCTTCTACCGCGCCTTCGTCGAATGGACCGGCATGGCCCCGGTGCACTACCGGCGCCAATGGGTGGGAAAATACGCCGAAACGAATCGAGGTCACTGATGAAACTCAAATCCCTACTCGCCGCCTTCGCCCTGCTCGTCAGCGCCACCGCCGGCAGCGCCGGCCTGCTCGACAAGGAAATCTATTTTTCCGAAGCCGACCTCCAGGCTCAGGTCGACAAGAACGGTACCCTGCAGAAAAGCTACGGCAACGGCATGCTGGTCGTGTCGCTGATCGAACCGCCCAAGATCCACCTCGGCGAACCCGAAGGCAAAGCCGCCGTCGCCGCCCGACTGAAGATTTCGGTACTCGGCCAGCCGCCGGTGCCGGTCGACGTGCTGGGCACCTCGGGCCTGCGCTACGACGACAACGCCAAGGCCTTCTTCCTGGAAAACCCGGTCGCCGAATCGGTCCAAACCGTCGGCCTGCGCCCCGAAGCCGAACCGATGGCCCGCCAGGCGATCACCCAGATGATGACCGCCTACTTCCGCAGCAAGCCGGTCTATGTCCTGCGCGAAGACGGTTCGCTGCAGGAAAGGGCCGCCCGCTGGCTGTTGCGCTCGATCCGCATCGAACCGGGGCGGGTCACCGCCGTGCTGTCGCCAGCTTAAGTACGCTCCGTGTCATTCCCGCACAGCGGGAATGACGGATCACCGCCTCAATCCGCCTCGAACTCGCGGGCATACGGCTCGCGCAGGTCGACCGGCTTCTCGGCCCGCTTGCGCATGCGGATGTTGAGCATCTCGACGCACACCGAGAAAGCCATGGCGAAGTAGATGTAACCCTTCGGCACGTGGGTGCCAAAACCGTCGGCGATCAGCACCACGCCGACGACGACCAGGAAGGACAGGGCGAGCATCTTGATGGTCGGGTGATCGGACACGAACTCGCCGATCGGCCGGGCGAACAGCATCATCAGGCCGACCGAGGCGACGACGGCGGCGATCATCACGCCGACCTGGCTGACCATGCCGACCGCGGTGATGATCGAGTCGAGCGAAAAGACCAGGTCGATGACCATGATCTGGGCGATCACCCCGGCGAAGCTCGACGCCACGCGGGCCGACTCGCTGCCCTCCTCGCCTTCCAGCAACTGGTGCACCTCGCCGGTGCTTTTCCAGATCAGGAACAGGCCGCCGGCGATCAGGATGATGTCGCGTCCGGAAATGCCGTAGCCGAACAGGGTCAGTACCGGCTCGGTCAGGCCGACGATCCACGACAGCACGAGCAGCAGCGCGATGCGCATGAACATGGCCAGGAACAGGCCGATGCGGCGGGCCAGTTCCTGCTTCTCCTTGGGCAGCTTGTCGACCAGGATGCTGATGAAAATGATGTTGTCGATACCGAGCACCAGTTCCAGCGCGGTCAGCGTGAAAAAAGCGATCCAGATTTCGGGGGAAAGCAGAAATTCGAGCATGGCGGTCAGCCCCGGTGAATAAGCAAAGCCTCATTTTAGGAATCGTGCCCAACGCCAACCACCACCGCCAGCATCACTGACCCTTCGAAAAACCCGAACAGTCCTTCAAATACATTGTCATTTAGAATGCGGCTTTCTGCTTTGGTCGCTGCATTCCATGAACGAAACCCTCCCGGCCCAAGACTTCCACGCCTCCAGTACCAGCTATCACGCTAAATCCAGGCGCTGGCTGTGGTGGAGCGCCCCACTGTCGATCCCCTACCTCGCCTACACCAGCAAAGGCAGCCCTGCTTCGCAGCTGGTCACTGCAGCAATCGTCCTCGGCGTGTTTGCCTTGATAGACTTCTTCCTGCGCCGCAGCCTGGGCAACGGCAAGGCGCTGGTCATTTTGGACGACCAGGGAATTCGCTCGCCGCTGCTGCCCGGCCGGGAAAAACAAATCGCCTGGCCGGATATCGTTGGGATGTCGTTAACGAAAGACCCAAGCGCCAAGCAGATCCAGTTCGAATTGGCTGAAACTCCGGAGCGGAAAGACCGGCGCAAGTTCTGGAATGGCGTCAACGAGGCCCGCCCGGCCCTGCCCTTGGCATCGTTCGATGCAGCCACCCAGGCTGCGCTGCTCCAGGCCATCCAGCGCCGGCTGGCCGAACGGGCCTCGCCGCTGGCCGGGCAGGCCAGCGAAATCAGCCGCGAACTGAGCCAGGAAAACGAATTCCAGGAAACGCTCAAGGCCCTCGCCCCGACGCCATGGCTGACCTGGCTGCTGGTCGCCGGCAATGTCGCCATCTGGCTCGTCACCCTCGGCCTCGGCGGCGGCCTGGCCCACAGTGCGCCGGACAAGCTGCTGACCTGGGGCGGCAATGCCGCATCGGCCGTCCAGCAGGGCGAGTGGTGGCGCCTGCTGTCGGCCACTTTCCTGCACAGCGGCCTGATGCACGTCGCGATGAACATGATCGGCCTTGTCGCCGCCGGTGTCAGCGTCGAACGCATCTACGGCCAGCGTCTGTACGCCATCATCTATCTTGGCGCCGGCTTGATGGGCAGCGCGCTCAGTCTGCACTTCTCGGCCCAGAAGGCTGTTTCGGTCGGCGCTTCGGGCGCCGTTTTCGGGGTAACCGGGGCCTTATTGGTGGCCGTGCTGCAACACCGAGACAAATTACCCAAGGCTTTCAGCAAGCAGACTTCCAGCAGTCTCGGTATTTTCATTATCTATGCGCTGCTTCAGGGTTTCTCCAAGCCGGGCATCGACAATGCGGCCCATATCGGCGGCCTGCTCGGCGGCTGCCTGCTCGCCTGGGTGCTGCCGGAAAAATTCGACCTCGCCCATTTCACCCTCACCTACCGCCGGCGCGCCATGCTCGCCATCGTGCTGGCCCTGGGCGGCACGGCCACCGTCGCGGCCTTTGCCCCGCACGCCCCGATCGACCTGAAGAAAGCCATGGCCAGCCGGGAGAATTTCGCGCAGGCCATGGACAGCTTCAACCGTATCGTCCAGACCATCCAGCATGAGCAGAAAAAGTTCAGCGAAAAGGAACTGGACGAACGCGCCAAGACCATTTACGTCCCCGCCTTCCGGCAGACCATGGTGCAATTCGACCAGGTCGTCCTCTTCGCCGACGACCCGCGCCAGCCGCTGCTCAAGGACATGCGCCGGACCAGCGAACTGATGCTCGAATTGCTGGAAATGCCGGAGATCGCCCAGCCGGGTTCGGACAAGCTGCAGCCCGCCGATCCAGCCCGCGTGGCAGCCATCGAAGCGGAACTGCAGGAAATTTCCGCGCGGGTCGTCAAATTGACGGCAACCCTGAAAAAATCGGCGGCACCCCGTTAAACGGGCGGCCTGGATCAGCCGTTCGTACGCGGGGCGCGCAGCAGGCGCTCGAACTCGCTGGCACTGACCGGCCGCGAGTAGAAATAGCCCTGGTATTCGTGGCAGCCGTGCTCGGCCAGAAAGCCGAGTTCGCCGCTCGTTTCGACACCTTCGGCAATGATGCCGAGATTGAAGGCCAGGGCGAGATGGATGATCTCCTTGATCATCGTCTTCTTCTGCGGATCGGACTCCATGTCATGCACGAAGGACTGGTCGATTTTCAGCCGGTCGACCGGCAGGCGGCGCAGATACGCCAGCGATGAATAACCGGTGCCGAAATCGTCGAGCGAGATGCTGGCGCCCAACGCGCGCAAGTCGTTGAGGATGCCGATCGACTCCTCCATGTCGTCCATCATGCTGCTTTCGGTGACTTCCAACTCCAGCGAGCCGGGGTCCAATTCACCGGCGGCGAGCAGCGCCTGCAGCGAGTGCAGGATGCCGCCGTCGCGGAATTGGCGGGTCGACACATTGATGGCCATGCGTAGTTCGGGAAAGCCCTGGCTCCGCCACACCCGGTTCTGCGCATTGGCGGTGACCAGCGCCCATTCGCCGATCGGGCGGATGAGGCCGGTCTCCTCGGCCAGGCCGATGAAGCGGGCCGGATAGACCATGCCGAATTCGGGATGCTGCCAGCGGATCAGCGCTTCGGCGCCGACGATGGCATTGTCCCTGACGCGCACCTGCGGCTGGTAGAAAAGACTGAACTCGCTGCGCTCCAGGCCGCTCCACAGCGCGCTCTCCAGCTTGACGCGCTCGGCGGCGAAGACGCTCAGGTCGCGCGTGTAGAAGCGCACCGTGCCGCCGCCGGCCGCCTTGGCGCGATGCATGGCGGCGTCGGCATTGGCCAGCAGGTTTTCGGCATCCTTGCCGTCGTTCGGATAGAGGCTGACCCCGATGCTGCAGAACTGGTGTATCGCATGCCCTTCCGTCGTGAACGGTTGCATGAAGGCCGCCAGCACCTTGCTCGCGCCTTGCAGCGCCTCTTCGGCCCCGTTCTTCAGGCGGTCCATCACGATGACGAACTGGTCGCTGCCATGGCGGGCCAGCGTGTCTCCGTCGTGGACCACCTGCCGCAGACGAATGGCGATTTCCCGGATCAGCGCATCGCCGAAGGAATGGCCCATGCTGTCGTTGATGAACTTGAAGCGCTCGACGCCGACGAACAGCACCGCCAGCGCATTGTCCTGATCGCGCGCCAGATGGGCGATGGCATTTTCCAGGCGATCCTTGAGCAGGTTGCGGTTGACCAGGTCGGTCAAGGCATCGTGCGTCGCCAGATATTCGATTTTTGCCTCGTAGGCCTTGCGTTCGCTGAGGTCGCGGACGAAGGCCGCAAAGAAGGGGAAGGGATTGACGTCTACCAGGGTGACGGCCATTTCGACCGGGAACTCGCTGCTGTCGGCGCGCAGCGCCGTCATTTCCTCGCGCTGCCCGGCCGCCGCTCCGTCGCACTTGCCGCGGCAGAAGGCAAGCATCAGGCGGAAGGCTTCGCGCCGTGCCGGCGGCACGATCAGGTCGACCAGGTCGCGGCCGACGGCGTCAGCCCGGCTGTGTCCGAACATCTGCTCGGCCGCCGGGTTGAACTCGATGATACGGCCGGCGATATCGAAAGTGACGATGCTGTCGAAGGCGCTGCCCAGTATGGCCGCCTTGCGCCGCTCGCTGTCGTGCAGCGACCGGTTCAGATCCAGTGTCTGCCGATGCGTCATTTCGAACAAGGCCAGGACCTGGGTCAAGAAAGCTTCGCTGCGCGGCAGCGTCCGGCTGGCGGAAGGCTCCGCCTCGACGGTTTGCAGCAGGCGGTGATGAATGTCGATAAGGCCGAGGATGCTCTGCTCGCCGGCAATCGCCCGGCGGCCCAGTTCATAGGCGCGCTGCAAGGCAGTCTCTTCGTCCCCCCCTTCCAGGTATTCGACGAAGGCCATTTCGTAATCCACCGCGAAGTTCCGGGCTGCGAGATTCATGGTGTGCCTCCGCACGCCGTGCCCAGCCAGCGCAGAACCAGCACCAGGGCATCGTCGCTCTCCTTGCCATGGCGTTCAAGAATGGCCCGCGCCATCTGCTCGGGTGCGCCGGCCGGCATGTCGTTCTCGGCAAAACGCTCGTCAACACCGTCGCTGGCCAAAATCAGCACGTCGCCCGGCTGCATCGACACCGTGCGGGCGCGCACCGCCGGCATGCGATAGCCGACCACCCCGCCCTGGTTGATCAGGTACTCCTTGCGGCGCGGCGGACCGTAGCGGGCCGGGATCAGCACGCCCTCGACATTGCCGACCCCGCTCCAGGTCAGTGTGGCGCCGGAGGCCTGCAGCGTGGCCAGCGCGACGGCGGCGCCGCGCGTCGGGCGCAAGGCTTCGTGGCAGTGCTGGAGCAGGCTGGACACCGAGCGGCCGGCCGGGGTGCGCAAAGCCTTGATCGCCACATCTGCCGCGTGGGCCGCCTCCTCGCCATGGCCCAGGCCGTCGACCACGGCAACCAGGATATTGTCGGCATCGGCATCGACCAGCGCCGCATCGCCCGACTGGCGTTCGCCGGGGAAAGGCCGGCTGGCAACCGCGTATTCGCAGGCGGCAGAGTGGGTATTAGCAATCCCTACATTTTCCATTTGGTCATCGTCACCGTCGTTCCCTTGCCCACCTCGGAGGCCACGTCGAACTCGTCCATCAGCCGTTTCGAACCGGGCAGCCCCAGGCCCAGACCGCCCGAGGTGCTGAAGCCGTCCTGCATAGCGGCGAACAGATCGGCGATGCCCGGCCCCCGGTCGCGGGCGATGATCGCCACGCCTTCCAGCTGGCCGCGCCGGACGTGGCGCAAATCCAGTTCGCCGCTGCCGGCATAGCTCAGGATGTTGCGGGTCACCTCGGAAATGGCGGTGGCGATCAGGGTCAGTTCGCTCGAGGAAAAATGCAGTGCCGCCGCCAACTCGCGGCCGCGCAGCCGGGCGGTCACCAGATCGGCTTCGGAACGGATCGGTACATTCAGTTCTTCGGGCACGACGCTCTCACCCCACCTTGACATTGAGCAGGGACAAGGCGTCTTCCAGATCGAGCGCGGTATCCGTGCCCTCAAGGGTCAGACCCAGTTGCACCATGGCGAAGGCCACATCCGGCTGAATGCCGACGATGACGGTGCGCGCCCCGAGCAGTTGCGTCATCTGGGCGATATGGCGCAGGGTGCGGGCGGCGAAGGAATCGAGCACGTCGAGCACCGTCACGTCGATGACGACGCAGGCCGCCCGGTACTTCTTGACGTCGGCGACCAATTCGTCGCGCAGCCCGGTCAGGTCGGCGTCCATCAGGGCTTCCTGGACCGACACGATCAGCGTTTGCCCCAGCTTCAGGATAGACGCGCGGCTGTGGTTCATGCCGCCCCCTTGTTGGCCTCACCGGCGGCCTTGCCATCTATCCCGACCACCGTATAGCCGAGCAGGCGTTCGGCCTCCTCGATGCCGCTCTGCAGATCGCCCACCGTCCTGATGCGGCGCAGATCGATGGCGAGCCGGACCATGGTCTGGGCGATTTCGGGGGCGATCCCGCTGACGATGGACGTCGTCCCCATCAGGCGGGCCGCCTCGACGGTCTGGACCAGATGGTTGGCGACCTTGGTATCGACCGACGGCACGCCGGTGACGTCGATGACCACCACCCGCGCCCGGTTGTCGCGGATCGAGCGCAGCAACTGCTCGGTCAGTTGGCGGGCGCGCAGCGAATCGATCACGCCGATGATCGGCAGCAGCAGCAAACCGGGGCGCAACAGCAGCACCGGTGTAGACAGCTCGCGAATCGCCTCCTGTTGATCCTGGATGGTTTGCTCGCGCGACGCGATGTAGGTATCGATGGCCAGACCCATGTCGAAAAAGGTCAGCTTCATCAGGGAATTGAAAACGCTGAACGCCTGCTCCGGTGATTCCGCGAACTCCGTGCGCAGGCGCTCGAGTACGGCACGCAAATAGAAGCAGTACATACCGAAATAGGATTTGACCGGCAAACCCACACGCTCATGGACGCGCCCAATGCGAATCCGATTGGCGACGTACTCCTGGTCGTAATGTCCCTGCGTCAAACGCATGAAATACAGCTTTTGCATGTTCTTCACATGCTTGAGCAATTCGGGATCGGTAAAAAAGGCGCGCGTTTCGTCGAAACTCAGCAGATGACGGTAGAAATCCTCGATCATCGAATCGGCGTAGTGCGTGGCGATGTCGTTGACCCCCTCGAGCACCCTCACGTCGTCATCGGTAAAGCCCAGAAAGGCCTTGCGCCGTTCAACTTCGTCCGCGGACATGGACGATTCCGACTGCAACGCTTCACGATCTGCCATGATGCCTCCTACAAGCGGAGTAGGTTAGTCGGCAATTACTGCGCTAGGTTCCAAAACTTAGAACCGTTGCGGCAGCATAGGTTGCAGCGATTCCGGCGCGGTGACACCCGGGGCGCCGCAGTTCTGACAGGCAAGGGGAAACGGGGGGCTGCCGCACGGCTGCGCCCTCGTTCCAGCCAGCGTGGCGATTAGGCGTGCAGTTTTTTCAGCTGTTCGTACTCGGCGATCACCTGCGCGCCGAGCAGCAGCAATGTCGCGGCCAGTTCCATCGAAAACAGCGCCACCACCGCCGTCGTCAGCGAACCATAGACGACGCTGACCTTCGACAGGTGGGCGAGGTACCAGACCAGCAGGTGGCGCAGGATTTCCCACAGCACGGCGGCGCTGAAGCCGCCGATCAGGGCGTGGTTCAGGCGCGTGCGGCCGACCGGAACGACCAGGTAGAGGCCGGCCAGGACTACCGTTTCGATCAGTACGCCCAAGCCGTAGAACAGGCCGCCGGACAGGCGACCCAAGCTCCATTGGTGGCCGAAAACGACCAGGCTCTCCTGCGCCATGGCCTGTAGCAGCGCCGAGGCGAAGGTCACGGCGAGCAGCGTGACGCCGAGCAGCAGCACGAAACAGTAGGGCAGGATGGCCGAGACCAGCGCATGTCGCGGCCGTTCGCGGCCGCGATGGGCGAAGATGATGCACATCGCCTTTTGCAGCCCGGAAAAAGCCAGCGAACTGAAGAAAATCATCGTGCCTATCAACAGTACGCCGACCCCCACGCCGTTGTTCAGGAAGGCCGACACATCGGCCAGCACCGCCTGCGACTGGCTGGGCACCAGCCATTCCAGATAGCGCCCGAGAACCTGGAACAGATCGGCTTCGCTGACCAGGTGCGACAAGGCGAAGACGGTCAGGATGAGCAGCGGAACAATGGAGAGCAGGGCGTAATACGCCACCGCTCCGGCCAGCAACAGGCCCTGGTTGGCCATGAAGGCCTTAAGCACCCGCAGCCCGAAGGCCACGGGATGCAGCGCCACTTGCACCGCCTTGTCGTGCTCGGAAGCCTCGTTCATCGCCTCTCCTGCCAGCGGGTCTGCGCTGGCGTGGGGGCGCCTCGGCGAGACGCCCCTGCCTTGGGGGTTTGCTTACTTGATGACCAGCACGCTGTCGTCCCACTGGCCGTGCTTCTCGTAGCCGAGCAGGTTGGCGATGGTCGCCGCGATATTCGACAAGCCGCAGGTTTCAGTCTGCTGCAGGCCCAGCTTGCCGCCCGACACGTTGTCGTAGAGGACCAGCGGCACGGGATTCAGCGTGTGCGCCGTCTTGGCCTTGAACGAACCGTCCTTGTTCATGGCCGGCTGCTTGGTTTTCTTGTCCAGTTCGAACATTTCGTCGGCGTTGCCGTGGTCGGCGGTGATCAGCGCCACGCCGCCGGCCGCATCGATGGCCTTGAGCACGCGGGCCAGCGACAGGTCGACCGCCTCGACGGCGATACGTGCCGCCTCGAAATTGCCGGTGTGGCCGACCATGTCACCATTGGCGAAATTGCAGCGCAGGGTCTTGTATTTACCGGACTGGATGGCGGCGATCATCGCGTCGGCGATTTCGGCGGCCTTCATCCATGGCCGCTGCTCGAAGGGCACCACGTCGCTCGGTACTTCCTGCCAGGTTTCACCGTCGAACTTGCCGGAACGGTTGCCGTTCCAGAAATACGTCACGTGGCCGAACTTCTGCGTTTCCGAGCAGGCGAACTGGGCGATGCCCAGTTTGCTGAACCATTCGCCCGAGGTGTCCTTGATCGCCGGCGGGGCGACCAGGAAGCGCTTCGGCAATTGCAGGTCGCCGTCGTATTGCAGCATGCCGGCAAAGGTCACTTGCGGGTAGCGCACGCGGTCGAACTTGTCGAAACTGGCCTCGACGAAGGCACGAGTGATTTCGATGGCACGGTCGCCGCGGAAGTTGAAGAAGACGACCGAGTCGCCGTCCTCGACGGTGCCGATCGGCTGGCCGTTTTCAGCAATGACGAATTCCGGCAGGTCCTGGTCGATGGTGCCCGGATGGCGTTCGCGCAGGCCGTTCACCGCGTCGGTGGCATTGGCGAACTGCGGACCTTGACCCAGCACGTGGGTTTTCCAGCCCTTGTCGACCATGGCCCAGTTGGCGTCGTAGCGATCCATGGTGATGTACTGGCGACCACCGCCGGAAGCGATGCGGGCATCGAAGCCGCCGCCGCTGATCTCGCCCAGGAAGGCTTCGAAGGGCACCACATAGTCCAGCGCGCTGGTTTCCGGCACGTCGCGGCCGTCGAGCAGGGCGTGGATGCGCACGGTCTTGACGCCTTCCGCCTTGGCCCGCTCGACCATGGCCTTCAGGTGGTCGATATGGCTATGCACGTTGCCGTCGGAGAACAGGCCGATGAAGTGGATCACGCCACGGCCGGCCTTGGCGCCGGCGACGATTTCCTGCCAGGCCGAACCCTGCCAGATATCGCCGCTGCCGATAGCGTTCGACACCAGCGCCGCGCCTTGCGCATAGACCTGGCCGGCACCGATGGCGTTGTGGCCGACTTCCGAATTGCCCATGTCGTCGTCGGACGGCATGCCGACGGCGGTGCCGTGGGCGCGCAGGCGGATGTTCGGATATTCCGCGAACAGGCGGTCGAGGGTCGGTTTCCTGGCAGCGGCGATGGCGCTGCCGACATCGGTCTTGGGCAGGCCGTATCCGTCCATCACGATGGTGACGACCGGGCCCGGGATGCCGGCGAAGGTGGAAAGCTTCTGCAACATGGCGTGTTTCCTGCAAAAAAGCCGGCCGGACATGACGGCGGCGTGTTGGGAAAACGACTATTTTACCTCGACGCACCGCAGCGCACCGTGAATCAGGCGGCGCCGGCCGATTCCGACAACAGGGTTCCGAACTTGTAACAACGCTGGAAACAACTCGGTCACGCAGCGATACACAGTCTTACATTCGCACTGACATCCGGACGGCAACGGGACGCGTTATTCGGCACATGGCGCTGCAATATCGCAGCACCTGAAAACGAAACAACCAACCTGTTTAGGAGATTCAAAATGATCAAGACCGTTATCGCTCTGGCTGTTGCTGCTGGCTTCGCTTCCGCTTCCTTCGCTCAGGGCGCTGCCGCTCCCGCCCCTGCCGCCACCCCGGCCGCCAAGGTCACCGCCCCGGCGCCGGCTGCTGCCGAAAAGAAGGTCGAAGCGCCGAAGGCCGCCGAGCCGGTGAAGGCCGAGGCCGCCAAGACCGAAAAGCCTGCTGCCGCCGAAAAGCACGAGAAGCACGAAAAGCATGCCAAGAAGGGGGCCAAGACCGAAACGGCTCCTGCTGCTACCCCGGCTGCTGCCGCTCCGGCCCCGGCCACCAAGTAACACGGCTCACCCTATAAAGCCCCGGACTTCGGTCCGGGGCTTTTGTCTTTGTGGGGCAGCGAAAAGTGGCTCGCCGCGAACTGCTAAACTGCGCCCTGCCTCCAGCGCCACGCGGGCCGGGCGTGCTTCGGGAGCGGCCTGGCCGACCGGGCGCCACCTCCAGGTCCGACCGCATTTTCGCCAAACCCGACCCGAGCCCCGCCATGACCGATGTTCTCTTCCCCTACCCCGCCGACGACCGCAAACCCGTCCTAGCGGCGACCCGGTTGTGGCTGGAACGCGCCGTCATCGGCCTCAACCTGTGCCCCTTCGCCAAGAGCGTTTTCGTCAAGAAGCAGGTGCGCTATGCGCTGACCGCTGCCACCACGGCCGACGAACTGCTGGCCGAGCTGGACAAGGAACTGGCCTTGCTCGCCGCCACCGAACCGGCGCAACTCGACACCACGCTGCTCATTCATCCGCAGGTGATGACCGATTTCCTCGACTATCACTTCTTCCTGGCCGAGGCCGAGGCGCTGTTGCGCAATAACGGCTACGACGGCGTGTTCCAGATCGCCAGCCTGCACCCGCAGTACGAATTCGCCGGCAGCGAGCCTGACGACGTTGCCAATTACACCAATCGCGCCCCCTACCCGATGCTGCACCTGCTCCGCGAAAGCAGCATCGACCGCGCCGTGGCGGCCTTTCCCGACGCCGCCGATATTTTTGAGCGCAATATCGAAACGATGGAGAAGCTCGGCCACGGCGGCTGGCGCAAGCTCTGGCTGGGGTAAATTCCCCATGGCCGGCGGCGTGGGCAGGGACTATGGTGAAGTATGCCGATCACCGCGAGGAGTCCCGCCATGCGCCACTACCCAACCGCCAGCGACACTGCTCACCCCGGGGCAACCCGCTCTGAGCGCGACAGTTTCGGCACCATAGAAGTCCCCGCTGACCACCTGTGGGGAGCGCAGACCCAGCGCTCGCTCGAACACTTCGCCATTTCCACCGAGCGCATGCCGCGCGACCTGATCCATGCCCTGGCCCTGGTCAAGCGCGCCTGCGCCCGGGTCAATAGCAAACTGGGCCTGCTGCCGGCGGACAAGGCGGCGGCACTCGCCACGGCGGCCGACGAAATCCTCGCCGGCCGGCACGACGGGGAATTTCCGCTCGCCGTCTGGCAGACCGGTTCCGGCACCCAGACCAACATGAATCTCAACGAGGTGCTGGCCAACCGCGCCTCCGAGCTGCTCGGCGGCGAACGCGGCCTGCAGCGCCGGCTCGAGCCCAACGACGAAGTTAACAAAGGGCAATCGTCGAACGACGTCTTCCCCACCGCCATGCACGTCGCCGCCGCCCTCGACATCAATCGCCAGTTGCTGCCGGCGCTGGCCGACCTGCGCACGACGCTGGCCGGCAAGGCGGCGGCTTTCGCCGGCATCGTCAAGCTCGGCCGCACCCATTTGCAGGACGCCACCCCGCTCACCCTCGGCGACGAGTTTTCCGGCTACGCCGCCCAGCTCGAGCAGGCCCATGCCCTGATCACCAGCACCCTGCCCGCCCTTTATCCGCTGGCCATCGGCGGCACGGCGGTCGGCACCGGGCTCAATACGCCGGCCGATTTCGGCGACCAGGTGGCGGCCGTCCTCGCCGGCGACTGCGCCCTACCCTTCACCAGCGCCGCCAACAAATTCGCCGCGCTGGCCGCCAACGATGCGCTGGTCGCCGTGCATGGCACGCTGAAAACCCTGGCCGTCGCCCTGATGAAGATCGCCAACGACGTGCGCTGGCTGGCTTCCGGCCCGCGTTCCGGGCTGGGCGAACTGAGCATCCCGGAAAACGAGCCGGGCAGCTCGATCATGCCGGGCAAGGTCAATCCGACCCAGTGCGAGGCGCTGACCATGCTCTGCTGCCAGGTCATCGGCAACGACGTGCCCATCGGCCTGGGCGGCGCCTCCGGCAATTTCGAGCTGAATGTCTTCAAGCCGCTGATCGCCCACAACGTGCTGCAAAGCATCCGCCTGCTCGCTGACGGCATGCGCAGCTTCGACCGCCATTGCGCCCGCGGCATCGAGGCGCAGCCGGGGCGCATCGCCGAAAATCTCGAACGCTCGCTGATGCTGGTCACCGCGCTGGTGCCGCATATCGGCTACCAGCGGGCGGCCGAGGTGGCCAAACGGGCGCACAGCGAAAACGGCACACTGCGCGAGGCCGCCCTCGCCCTCGGCTACGCGACGGAAGAAGAACTGGGCCGCTGGCTGGACCCGACGGCCATGCTCGGCGAGCGCCGGCCCGGTGCGTGAAGATCTGCGCAGATGCACTGAACCACTCGACACGACCGGACTCTGATTGCATGGATACCGACGCCTGACGCCAAGGAGACCGCCATGAACCGCTCGCCCCTCGACATGCCCAGCCTGTTTGCCCAACTCGGCCAGGCCGACGATGCGCAGGCCATCGACCGCTTCATCGCCACCCACAGCCCGCTGCCGGGCGCCACCCAGCTGCACGAAGCCGCTTTCTGGAGCGCCGCGCAGGCCACTTTCCTACGCGATGCGATCCTCGACGACGCGGAATGGGCGGAGGTCGTCGATGCCCTGAATGTCGAGCTGCACCTGCACCATTAGCCGCCGCGCCAGGCCTGGCGCCGAAAGAACATCTGCCCCCACGCCTGTGGGATAATCGGAGTCCTTTCGCAGCACAAGCGCAGCAGGCATGGCCAAAGATTCACCGATTCAATTCAAGGGCACCGCGCTCAAGATCATCCAGGCGCAGGTGCGCTCCACCGAAGTCGCCGTTTTGCATGCCGCGCTGGCCGAACTGACCGGCAATAGCCCGGACTTTTTCGAAAACGACCTCGCCGTACTGGACTTCAGCGGCGCCGAAAACCTGCCGGCAACTGCCGACTGGGCCGCCATCCGGCAACTATTACGCGCTTCCGGCCTGCACGCCGCCGCCACGCTGGGCCTGCCGCCCGAACTGGCTGCCGCCGCCGAACAGGCCGGGCTGCCGGAGATCAGCGCCGACGCCCTGAGCCGCCCGACGCGCGCCAAGGCGGCCGAACCCGCCCCCGAACCAGCTCCGGCCCCGCAGCCCGTCGCCGCCCCGGTGCAGCAGGTCGCGCCCCCGCCCGCGCCGCAGCCCGCCCCGCGCACCGTCACCCTCGACAAGCCGCTGCGTTCCGGGCAGCGCTTCTACGCCAAGGACAGCGACCTGATCGTCACCGCCATGGTCAGCGCCGGCGCCGAAGTGATCGCCGACGGCCACATCCACGTTTATGCCCCGCTGCGCGGCCGTGCTCTGGCCGGGGCCAGCGGCGACCGTAACGCCCGCATCTTCACGACCAGCCTGGAGGCCGAACTGGTTTCCGTGGCCGGCCTGTACCGTACTTTCGAGGCCGGCGTGCCGGCCGAGCTGGCCCGCCAGCCGGCCACCATCAGTCTGGTCGATGACGGCGGCGAAGGGCGCCTGACCGTCGCGCCCCTGGCACTCAGGTAAAATTATCCCAATCCAATAACCTCCGAGCGAGAACCCAACGTGACCCGAATCATCGTCGTGACTTCCGGCAAGGGCGGGGTCGGCAAGACCACCACCAGCGCCAGCTTTTCCACCGGCCTCGCGCAGCGCGGCTTCAAGACCGCCGTCATCGACTTCGACGTCGGCCTGCGCAACCTCGACCTGATCATGGGCTGCGAACGCCGCGTGGTCTATGACCTGATCAACGTCATCAACGGCGAAGCGACGCTGACCCAGGCCCTGATCAAGGACAAGCACTGCGACAACCTGTTCGTGCTGCCCGCCTCGCAGACGCGCGACAAGGATGCGCTGACCGAGGAAGGCGTCGAGAACGTGATCAAGGAGCTGACCCACCAGGGCTTCGAATACATCGTCTGCGACTCGCCGGCCGGTATCGAATCGGGCGCCGTGATGGCGCTGACCTTCGCCGACGAGGCGCTGGTCGTGACCAATCCGGAAGTCTCCTCGGTGCGCGACTCCGACCGCATCCTCGGCATCCTGCAGGCCAAGTCGCGGCGCGCCATCGAAGGCCGCGAACCGGTCAAGGAGCACCTGCTCATCACCCGCTACAACCCGACCCGCGTCGAGGCCGGCGAAATGCTGTCGTACAAGGACATCCAGGAAATCCTGCGGGTGCCCATCATCGGCGTCATCCCGGAATCCGAGGAAGTGCTGCAGGCCTCGAACCAGGGCTCGCCGGTCATCCACCAGAAGGAAACCGACGCCGCCGAGGCCTACCACGACGTGATCAGCCGCTTCCTCGGCGAGGACAAGCCGCTGCGCTTCGTCGATTACGTCAAGCCGGGCCTGCTCAAGCGCCTGTTCGGAGGCAAGTGACATGTCCTGGCTCCAGAAACTGTTCGGCAACCAGCCGAAAACGGCCCAAGTGGCCAAGGAGCGCCTGCAGCTGATCATCGCCCACGAACGCGACGGCGGCGGCAGCGCCCCCAACTTCCTGCCCGACCTGCAGCGCGAGCTGATCGCCGTGATCTCCAAGTACGTCAAGGTCAATCCGGACGACATCCGCGTCTCGCTGGAAAAGCAGGATCGCTACGAAGTGCTCGAAGTGAAGATCGAGCTGCCGGAAAAGGCGTGATGTAAAAACGCGGCAAGCGTCTTTACCCGCCGGCCTGAACCGGCATAGCATCGGGGCATTACCGTCAAGGAATGCCCCGATGTCCATTGCGCTCAAACCCAGCGAAATCGTCGCCCGCCTCAACGAGCACGTGGTCGGCCAGGATACCGCCAAGAAAACGCTCGCCGTCGCCATCTACGGGCATTTCCGGCGCATGGCCAGCCGCGCGGCGGACAGCGTCGAGCTGACCAAGAGCAACATCCTGCTCATCGGGCCGACCGGCACCGGCAAGACCCTGCTCTGCGAAACGCTGGCCCGCATCCTCGAGCTGCCCTTCGTCACCGCCGACGCCACGTCGCTGGCCCAGACGCAGTTCGTCGGCGACGAGATCGAGGCCATCCTGCACCGCCTGCTCGACCGGGCCGGTGGTGACATCGGGAAGGCCCAGCGCGGCATCGTTTTCATCGACGAAGTGGACAAGCTGAAGGCGCCCGACGGCCAGAGCCGCGCCACGTCCGGCGAAAGCGTCCAGCACGCCCTGCTCAAGATCATGGAAGGCGCCCCGGTCAAGCTCAAGGACGGCCGGCACATCGACACCACGCACATCCTCTTCATCTGCGGCGGCGCCTTCGTCGGGCTCGACCACATCCTGACCCAGACGCACACCTTCGGCTTCATCGCCACGCAGAGCAACGACGACCAGAAGATCCTCGAACGCCTGAACGCCCGCATCAAGCCGACCGACCTGCTCGAATTTGGCCTGATCCCCGAATTCGCCGGCCGCCTGCCCATCGTCACCCGCCTGCACGAGCTAACCCAGGACATGCTGGTGCGCATCCTGACCGAGCCGAAGAACGCCATCTACCGGCAGTTCCAGGCCATGCTGGCGGCCGATGGCGTGACGCTCGACGTCGCCGCCCCGGTCTTCACGCAGATCGCCGAACTGGCCATTGAATACAAGGCCGGGGCGCGCAGCCTGCGTGGCATTTTCGAGGAAATGATGGTCGATGTGATGTACGCGGTGCCGGATCACCCAGCGATCAAGCGGGTCACCATCAACTCGCTGTTCGAGCCGCCCAAACTGTCCGGCTAAAGCTTCAGTCGAACGGGCCAAAAAAAGGAGCCGAAGGCTCCCGAAAGGATCGCGGCGACGGCGCTGCTCTCCGAAGCCTCACCCGCAAAGTCGCTTAGTGCGCGTGCGCACCGGCATCGCTCGCATCGCGGTCAGCTGACGCCGACGTTGTAGGTCATGTCTTCCAGGTAAGCCTGCAGCGTTTCCATATCGATCGGCTTGTGCAGCACGACGATTCCCCGGTCCGCCATGCTGCGCATGAGCCTTGGGTCGGTATCGCCGGTAATGATGATGGCCGGCATATCCGCACCAAATCGTGCCCGGAGGAAAGCGACCGACTCGTATCCCGTCTCCCCGTCACTCAGACGGTAGTCCGAGACGATGACATCCGGCGCGAACCCTGCCAGCCTCGGGTGGGAACGCAGTTCACTGCCGGAGGCGACAGGCAGGACCTGATGTCCGGAAGCGCGCAGCGCCTGCGACAGGGCCAGGCGGACCATTTCGTTGTCTTCCAGCAGGACGATGCGCAGGGTTCGGTACTCGACGCTCTTCGGCGCCCCGACCGGAAGCAGCACTTCTTGGCTGATCGGCAGTTCGATGGCAAAAACGGATCCGCGCCCCGGGCGGGAGCGGACTTCGACACGCAGGCCCAGCAGACTGGCCGCCCGGGCGACGATCGCCAGCCCCAGGCCACTGCCGCGATTTCGCGCGCCATCGCCCAGTTGCCGGAATTCCTCGAAAATCACCGATGTCTGATCCATCGGAATGCCGATGCCGGTATCCCAGACCTCGACCCAGTGCCGCCCCTGCCGGTGACGACAGGCGACCAGGACACCACCACGGTTGCTATAGCGGATGGCGTTGCTGATCAGGTTGCCGACAATCCGCCGGAACAGGACCAGATCGGTCCTCGCCACCAGTGATGTCCGCCGATGCCGATAGCGCAGCCCCTTGAGGCTGGCTTCGGGAGCATGCGTCGTTTCCAGGCTGGCAAACAGTTCGGCCACCGAAAAACTGGAGACATTCACCACCACGACGCCGGCATCGAGCTTGCTGAGATCGAGCAGATCGGTGAGCAATTCGCTCAGGCTGCCGAGGCAATCGACCATGCTCGACAGCATGCTGGCACCGCCCGGCGAAACTTCACTCTTCAGCATGTTGACGTAAATGCCCAGCGCCGACAGCGGTTGCCGAAGGTCATGGCTGGCCGCCGCCAGAAAGCGGGATTTGGCATTGTTGGAATGTTCGGCCTCGGCCTTGGCCATCTGCAACTCCAGTTCGAACTGGCGCCGCGCTGTGATGTCAAGGAAAGCGGCAACCGCACCGCACGGCTTGCCATGCTTGTCGAACAGGGGAATGGCATTGCCCAGGATGTGGCGCACCGAACCGTCGGCATAGCGCAGTTCCAACTGCTGATCCCCGACCCGCTCGCCTTGGGCGGCACGCTGCAGGGGCAACTGCTCGGCAGGCAATTCCATCCCGTCCCGGAATACCTTGCAATTCCAGCTCTCTCCGGTAGCTAAGTCAACCGGCGAAACATTTCCCTTTTCCGAAACGCCGAGCCACTCGTACGCCAGGCGGTTGCCCGTGATGGTGCTCGACTCTGCATCATGGGCGATCCACACAGCTACCGGGGCAAGGTCGAGGGCACTGTCCCTGGCTTGGATCTGCTGAAGCATCTGGTTGAAGCTGGCGCCGAGCAGACCCAGTTCATCCCGATGCACCTGCGTCACCCGTGACGACAGATCTCCGTAGCGGGAAACCTGTTTCATCAGTGCAGTCAGCTCGGTGAGCGGATCCGTGATGACCCGGCGCAGGCGGCGTACGACCAGCGCGCCGAGTAGTCCAGACAGCAGCGCCCCGGCAACTGCACCGCCGGTATAGAGCAGCATCTTCCGCTTGACGTGCTGTGTCCCTCGCTGCACAACCACGGTGGCAACGGGCACCCTACCGTCGCGCACGACGGCTCTGACCTCGACAATCTCGCCACCGTGATCCGCCGCGACCGCCAGGGAATGCGGGGCAAACACCGCAGCAACGCGGCCTTGGGTATCCAGCAATTGGGCCTTGAGCACGTCGCTGTCGCGCCCCAGGCCCACCAGGATTTCGTTGGCCTCCGCCCAATCCTGGAACAGCACGGCCGGCTTGATGTTTTCCGCGATAATTTCGGCTTGCGCCGTTGCAGTCCGCAAATTTTCACTGTTCTCGAGGTGCCACAGGACGACGATCATCATGCCGGCGCCGGCGACGACCGAAGTCACCACGCTGGCCAGGTTCAGAAACCAGAGTTTGCGGCCGATCGAGAGATCCCTCAGCCAATCATGGAACATTGTGCTTTCTCACCAAACGTGACGGGCAAACCTGAGCAGGCGTGAGCTTAAACTCAGCCCGTGCTCCAAGGCTTTTGAATTATTGACCGAGAAGCGCAGGCGGCCATCTTCCACGTCCATGCCAATCAGGATGCCGCTGGCGTTATCAATTGGAAAATCGGCCACCGTCAGCACGTGCTGACGGCCGACCAGGGCAGCGATCCGCGCGGCACGTGCCTGCTCGGAAGCCGCGATAAACACCAGATGACATCCCCCGAGATGGTCGGAAAAACCGATGCTTCGCACCTGTAGCGGGTGTCCTGCCACCTCTCGGGAGACCAGGCTCTCCAGTTCGTTGTCCAGGCCGTGGTTGCCCAGCAGGCAGACATTGAATGCCGGTGGAAATACCGGCCAGTTGGTATAGCTGATGAAGTTGTACAGGAAAGCGACCTTCAACACGTTCAGCGGTGAACTCTGGCCGTAGGCGAGGCCTGCCTGCAGGACGCCGCCCATCAGGCAGGTCACCCATGCCAGCCGCCGTATGGCGAGTGCCTTGGCAAACCGGCAGGTCTGGTCGCCATCAGAAGGCATAGCTGAACCCGAGTTCGCCGACACGACCGAATCCAGGGACCGACGGACTCGCCACTTCGTCCGACGCCGGATAGGCAAAACGGCGATCGAACAGGTTGCGGATACGCAGCTGGATATCCAGGCCTGCCCACACACGCTCGCCGGTCAGCGTGAGATTGACCAATCCGCCGGCTGGCTGACGCAATTGCTGGCCATTCCAGACATAATCGGTGCGCGTGCTGGCGCAGGATTCGAGTGCAAGCCACCAGTTGTTCCGCCACACGGGCAGCATGCCCCGCAGCTTGCCCAGCCAGCGCGGCGCGTTGTTCAAGGCATCGCCATGTACGTCGGCAGTACGGGTATAGGCGAGGCTGGCATCGATCCTGGCCCCCGAAGGCCATTTCGTATGCCATGAGGTTTCCACACCGTGCGCTTTTACCTGCTCCCCGTTCTGGTACTGGAACAGGTTCCCCGGCAGTTGTTGCAGGCTGATCAGTCGCTTGAGGATGTAGTCGAATACCGCCAGTCGCAGACTGTGCGCATAGCCGAAGCGCTGTTCCCAGACCGCTTCCAGGGTGCTGATTTCCTCCGGTTTGAGGCTGGTGTTGGACAGGTAATCCATCCCGTTGGCGTAATCCCTTTCATAGGGGACGGGCAAGCGATAGGCCTGGCCGTAGAGCAGCTTCAGGCTGGTCGCCGGGTTCGGCAGCCAGACCAGCCCCACGCGCGGACTGGTCATCGCCTCCGCCTCGCTGGGCCGATCGTGGCGCACGCCGAGGCTCAAACGCCAGTCCGGGGCGAAACGCCATTCATCCTGGACATAGAAGCCGAGTCGCTCGGCATTGGAAACGATGTTGATCGCCGGATTGGCCAGGCCGTTGAGGTTATCGTTGCGCTGGCGCGCATTCAGCGTCTGCCCTTCGACGCCAAAGAGCCACTGGTGAGCTTCCAGGCCGCTGTAGAAATAGCGGAAATCCCCTTGCCAGGACGTTCCGACTGTCCTGTCCTCGTTCAGGTAGCGCACTCCTGCGCCCGACTCGTACGGGTAGGTCCCCTTGTAGGTGACGCGGGAATAATCGAGACGCAGCTCGAAACGGCTGTCGTCGGAAATCCGCCGCTGATAGCGCCCGGTCAGCCCCGCAATTCCATCCTTCAGTTGCAGTGCCGGATCGTTGAACAGCGTACCGTAGAGGGCCGAAGATGGCTGCACATTGCGCTCGGCATAGCGGCCGCTGATCGTCAAGCCACCGTACTCGTAACGGCCTAACAGGCGCCGGACCCGCTCATGATCCAAGTCGCGGGCGATGCCGTCGGGTGAAGGCTGCCCTCCGGCGATCAACAGTTGATTGCCGGGGTCGTCGTAGCGGGTGTCGCTTCCGGCTCGATTTGCCGCGCTGTACGACAGCGTGACGACAGCGCCGGATTCGTAGCGTTGCGAACCGGCGATTCTGCCTTCGCGCCAGCCGTCACTGCTGGCCAGCGACGAAACGGCAAGCGGCGAAATGTCGTTGCCGCGGCGGGTAATGACGTTGATCACCCCGAAGATCGCATTGCCGCCGTAGATGGCTGAGCCCGGACCGGGAACGAACTCGATGCGTTCGATGAGAGCCATGTCCAGGCTGAAATCCCTGCCTATGCTGGCCTGGCCGTAGACGTAATCATTGACGCGACTGCCGTCGATCAGCAGCAGATAGCGGGTGTTGTAGTCCCCCGGAACAGCGAACCCCCTCCCACCCAGATAGTCATAGGCGCGGTCGTTGGTGTTGTACAAGCCGGGCAAGCTGTTCAGCGCTTCGCTCAAGGTACGCCAGCCGTATCGGCTGATCTCCGCCCGGGAAATCACTTCGACGGCCGCCGGTGCCTCGCGTGTCGGCTGGACATACTTCGAAACGGATGAAATCTGGACACTCGCCAGATCATCCAGGCTCAGCTCGATCGGACTGACATGCTGCCCGAAAGCAAGGCTGGAAAAAAGCAAAAGCCCCAGCCCAAGCTGATCGGCTGACACGCAGCGCGACAGCATAGATTTCTTATGCACTTAGTCCTTAGTGGCCACAAAGCAAGACGGGGAATTGCGCATCTGACCACCGGCGGTGCCTTTGGCCCGACATCTGCCGGGCAAGCCATACATTCTTTTGCCGACGCCCGACGATGTACGCAGATTTACCTCATGGGCCAAACGGCCTGTTCATCGTTTAATTTGGTCATCATTGAGCATACAGGCACATGCATAATTCATGAATACCTGAATACCGGTAGCGCAATCGGGACAAAGGAGACCGGAATCCCGCATCCGGCCTATCCTCCACAAAAGAGCGCGAAGCGTCCAGCGGCTTGCCATTTCGCAATTCGGCTTTTTTCTTCCTGAACAACAAGGCCGCCTTCCCCGGCAAGACCCGATAGACCCAAAAAAAAGGGAGCCCGAAGGCTCCCGAAAGGAACGAGACGACGGTTGCTGTTCTCCGTAGTCTCACCCGCAGAGTCGATCAGTGCGCGTGCGCACCGGCGGCGCCGAGACCGGTCTGGGCGCGGATGTACTGCTCCTCGTAGGCTTCGGCTTCCTTGGCGGCACGGGCGCTCTTGTCGGTGACCGAACCGAGCCAGGTGACGACGAAGGCCAGGGTCATCGAAATGATGGCCGGATGGTCGTACGGGAAGACGGCCTGGGCGTTGCCCAGCACCTTGACCCAGACGGCCGGCGACAGGATGACCAGGCCGACGGCTGAAACCAGGCCGGCGATGCCGCCCAGCAGCGCGCCGCGGGTGGTCAGCCCCTTCCAGTACATGGACAGGATGAGCACCGGGAAATTGACCGAGGCGGCGACGCCGAAGGTCAATGCCACCAGGAAGGCGATGTTCTGGTCCTTGAACAGGATGCCCAGCGCGATGGCGGTAAGGCCGATGCCGACCGAGGCGATCTTGGTGACCTTCATTTCCTGCTCGCTGGTCGCTTCGCCCTTCTTGATGACGCGGGCGTAGAGGTCGTGGGCGATGGCCGAAGCACCGGCCAGGGCCAGGCCGGACACGACGGCGAGGATGGTGGCGAAGGCGACGGCCGACAGGAAGCCGAGGAAGATGTCGCCGCCAACCGCCTTGGCCAGGTGCATGACCGGCATGTTGCCACCACCGATCAGCTTGCCGCCGACCTGGCCGCCTTCGAAGAAGGCCGGGTTCTGGCCAACGATGACGATGGCCGAGATGCCGAGGATGATCACCACCAGGAAGAAGAAGCCGATGAAGCCGGTGGCGTAGAACACCGACTTGCGGGCTTCCTTGGCGTTGGGCACGGTGAAGAAGCGCATCATGATGTGCGGCAGGCCGGCCGTGCCGAAGAGCAGCGCGAAGGACAGCGACACGGCGGAGATCGGATCGGCCATCAACGAACCCGGGGCCATGATCTTGATGCCGGTCTTGTGCGCGGCGATCGCCTGACCGAACAGGTTGTCGAAGGAGAAGCCGAACTGGCTGAAGGCGAGCAGCATCAACACGGTGCCGCCGCCGAGCAGCAGGCAGGCCTTGATGATCTGCACCCAGGTGGTGGCGACCATGCCACCGAAGGTGACATAGACCATCATCAGGATGCCGACGCAGACCACGGCCATGTTGTACTCCAGGCCGAACAGCAGCTGGATCAGCTGGCCGGCACCGACCATCTGCACGATCAGGTAGAAGCAGACGACGGTCAGCGAACCGAAGGCGGCAAAGGTCCGGATGCGGCTCTGGTCGAGGCGGTAGGACGCGATGTCGGCGAAGGTGAACTTGCCGAGGTTGCGCAGGCGCTCCGCCATCAGGAACAGGATGATCGGCCAGCCGATGAAGAAACTCACCGTGTAGATGAAGCCGTCGAAGCCCTTGGCGTAGACCAGCGAGGTCAGGCCGAGCAGCGTGGCGGCCGACATGTAGTCGCCGGCGATGGCCAGGCCGTTCTGGAAGCCGGTGATGCCGCCACCGGCGGTGTAGAAATCGGCCGTCGACTTGGTGCGGGCGGCGGCCCACTTGGTGATGCCGAGGGTGGCCAGCACGAAGACCATGAACATGGCGATGGCACTGACGTTGATCGGCTGCTTCTGGACGCCTTCAATGGCGCCCGGCGCGGCGATGGCGAGGCCGGCGACCAGCAGGCCGGCGCTCAGGGCGAGCAGGGAGCGCTTCATTTGCGTGCCTCCTGCAGGATCTGCTGGTTCAGGTCGTCGAATTCGCCGTTGGCACGACGGATGTAGATGCCGGTCAGCAGCCAGCCGCCGACGACCAGCACGGCAGCAACCGGCCAGCCGACAGTCATCACACCGCCTTCGGCCAGCGGCTGGGCGAGCAGGGACGGATGGAAAGCGGTAATCATCATGAAGGCGTAGTACGGCACCAGCACGACGAGCGACAGGATGATGGCGAAGCGGGTGCGCTTGCCGACCATCTCGGCGAATTTCGGATTGCTCCGGATCTTCGCGTGAATATTTTGTTGAGACATGAATCCTCCTCGAAACTCCGATGAATGGAAAGGAATGCTGCTTGCTGTTCTCTTGGTTTTATTGGTTTTGACGGGACGCCCCGGCCAGACCGGAAGCGCCCTGTCGGGTCCTACATGTTTGGATAGTTCGGCCCACCGCCACCTTCCGGCACCGTCCACGTGATGTTCTGGGTCGGGTCCTTGATGTCGCAGGTCTTGCAGTGCAGGCAGTTCTGGCCGTTGATCTGCAGCCGTGGCTGGCCTTCGTCCTCGCCGAGGATTTCGTACACCCCGGCCGGGCAATAACGCGTTTCCGGCGCGCCGTACCTGGCGTAGTTGATGCTGATGGCGACGCTTTCGTCCTTCAGGCGCAGGTGCGTCTGCTGGTTTTCCTCGTGGTTGGTCGCCGACAGGAAAACGGAGGACAGGCGGTCGAAGGTCAGCTT
The DNA here is from genome assembly GCF_022012295.1 of Dechloromonas hankyongensis. Taxonomy (GTDB): domain Bacteria; phylum Pseudomonadota; class Gammaproteobacteria; order Burkholderiales; family Rhodocyclaceae; genus Azonexus; species Azonexus hankyongensis. Next base: position 729,064 of record NZ_JAKLTN010000001.1, on the reverse strand, counting down.
GCCGTCCGGCTTCGGATAGTCGATTTTCGGATGGCTGTTCTTGTCGCCCAACTGCGTGTGGTCGTCGTGGTGACGCAGGGTCCACGGCGCCTTGCCGCCGAACACGTAGGTGTCGATGGCGCCGTAGGCCAGCGCGCCCCACAGGCCCCACTTGAAAGCCGGGCGGATGTTGCGCACCTTGTACAGCTCGGCCCACAGCCAGCTCTGCTTGATCTGCTCGCCGTATGCCGTGACCTCGGCCCCGGCGTTGTCCTTGAACAGGTGCTCGAACACCGCCTTGGCGGCGACGATGCCGGACTCCATGGCCATGTGCGTGCCCTTGATCTTCGGCACGTTGAGGAAGCCGGCGGTGTCGCCGACCAGCAGGCCGCCCGGGAAATGCAGCTTGGGCACCGACTGGTAGCCACCTTCGGACAGGGCGCGGGCACCGTAGGAGATGCGGCGGGCGCCTTCGAAGGTGCCGCGGATAGCCGGGTGCGTCTTGTAGCGCTGGAATTCCTCGTAGGGCGACAGCCACGGGTTCTTGTAGTCGAGGCCGACCACCATGCCGACCGCCACCAGGTTGTTCTCCAGGTGGTAGAGGAAGGAGCCGCCGTAGGTGTCGGATTGCAGCGGCCAGCCGACGGTATGCACGATCAGCCCCGGCTGGTGCTTGGCCGGATCGATTTCCCACAGCTCCTTGATGCCGATGCCGTAGGTTTGCGGATCGACACCGTCGCGCAAGTTGAATTTGGCCCACAGTTCCTTGGTCAGCGAACCGCGGCAGCCTTCGGCAAAGATGGTCTGGCGGGCGTGCAGTTCCATACCCGGCTGGAAGTTATGGCCGGGCTGGCCGTCCTTGCCGATGCCGAGGTCGCCGGTGGCGACGCCCTTGACCGAGCCGTCCTCGTGGTAGAGCACTTCGGCGGCGGCAAAGCCGGGGTAGATCTCGACGCCCAGGCCCTCGGCCTGCTCGCCCAGCCAGCGGCAGAAGTTGCCCAAGCTGATGATGTAGTTGCCGTGGTTGGCCATTTGCGGCGGCGTCGGCAGTTTATGAGCGCCCGCTTCGGTCAGGAACAGCAGCTTGTCTTCGCCGGCCGGCGTGTTGAGCGGCGCACCGCGTTCCCGCCAGTCGGGGATCAATTCCTGCAGGGCATGCGGCTCCAGCACGGCACCGGACAGGATATGGGCGCCGATTTCCGAGCCCTTCTCCAGCAGGCAGACCGAGACTTCCTTGCCGGCCTGCGCGGCCAGCTGCTTGAGCCGGATCGCCACCGACAGCCCGGACGGGCCGCCGCCGACGATCACGACGTCGTATTCCATTGCATCGCGATCAGTACGCATGTTGTCTCCTTTGTCGCCGTTGCGTCATCCCCGCGCCGGCGGGGATGACGATTGCCGGGCGTTTTTCTTAGAACAGTTTTTCTTCCAGACCCAACGCCGACGCGGCACCGCCGGTCACTTCCGCGGCATAGGCGGCGGCGAACGGCAGCTGGTGGGCGGCGAAGAAATCGGCCGTCGCCAGCTTGGCGGTGTAATAGACGTCGTCGCTGCCGTCGGCCAGGCGCTGGGCAGCGACCGCGGCGGACTTGGCCATCAGCCAGCCGCCGACGACGATGCCGGTCAACTTCAGGAAGGGCACCGACCCGGCATGCACGGCCTGCGGATCGGCTTCGTAAGTGGCGAGAATCCAGTCGGCCGCCTTGGTCAGCGCGGCGATGCCGCTCTTCAGGTTGCCGGCGATACCGGCCAGCGCGGCCTGGCCTTCCAGCGACTGGGCGGTAGCCGCCATCTCGGCGAGCAGTGCCTTCATCGCAGCGCCCGGCACCTTTTCGCGGGCCAGCTTGCGGCCGACCAGGTCGTTGGCCTGGATCGCCGTCGTGCCTTCGTAGATGGTCGTGATGCGCGAATCGCGGTAGTACTGCGCGGCGCCGGTTTCCTCGACGAAGCCGACGCCGCCGAAGACCTGCAGCGCGGTGGACGACAGTTCGACGCCCTGCTCCGTGCTCCAGCCCTTGACCACCGGCGTCAGCAGGTCGATGCGGGCCTGCGCGGCGGCATCGCCGGCGTGCGCCTTGTCGATCTGGGCGGCGGCGTAATAGGCCAGGGTGCGCATGGCTTCGGTGCGCGACTTGACGTCCATCAGCAGGCGGCGGACATCCGGATGGTGCAGGATGGTCTTCTTGTCGCTGCCGGTGTCGCCGACGATCTTACCCTGCACGCGTTCGCGGGCGTACCACAGGGCGTGCTGGTAGGCGCGCTCGGCGATGCCGACGCCTTCCAGGCCGACATTGACGCGGGCGTGGTTCATCATCGTGAACATGTAGCCGACGCCCTTGTTCTCTTCGCCGATCAGGTAGCCGATGGCGCCTTCCTTCTCGCCGTAGGACATGACCGCCGTCGGGCTGCCGTGGATACCGAGCTTGTGCTCGATGGAGGCGCAGATCAGATCGTTGCGGGCGCCGAGCGAACCGTCGTCATTGACCAGGAACTTGGGCACCAGGAACAGCGAGATGCCCTTCAGTCCCGGCGGGGCATCCGGCAGGCGGGCCAGCACGAGGTGGACGATGTTCTCGGCGCAGTCGTTCTCGCCCCAGGTGATGAAGATCTTGGTGCCGGTCACCAGATAGGTTCCGTCGCCGACCGCCTTGGCCTTGGTGCTGATCGCGGCGAGATCGGAGCCGGCGTTCGGCTCGGTCAGGTTCATGGTGCCGGTCCACGTGCCTTCGACCATCTTCGGCAGGTATTTCTGCTTCAGTTCGTCGGAGGCGTGGTGGGCGATAGCTTCGATGGCGCCGCCGGTCAGCATCGGGCACAGCGCGAAAGCCATGTTGGCCGACTTCCACATTTCATTGACCGCCATGGTGACGGCAGCGGGCAGGCCCTGGCCGCCGAATTCCGGCGAGAAGGGCATGGCGTTCCAGCCGGTTTCGCAGAACAGCTTGTAGGCGTCCTTGAAGCCCGGCGCAGTGGTCACCACGCCGTCCTTGCACACCGAACCGGTGGTGTCGCCGCCCCGGTTGATCGGGTCGAGCACGCCAGTGGCGAACTTGGACGCTTCGTCGAGGATGGATTCGACCAGTTCGACGGAGCATTCCTCGTTACCCGGCAGGGCACAGATTTCTTCGAGGCCGGCGATTTCGTTCAGGATGAAGGTCATGTCGCGCAGCGGGGCGATGTAGGTACTCATGGGGATTCCTTGTCAGAAAAAAAGGCGCCCGCACCGAAGTTCAGGTGCGAGCACGCAAGGGAAACTACTCAATGGCCAGCGTCGATTGGGCGTGCTGGCGCAACACGTATTTCTGAATCTTGCCGGTCGAGGTCTTGGGCAGGGCACCGAAGACGACCTGCTTGGGCACCTTGAAGCGGGCCAGATGACCGCGGCAGTGCTCGACGATGTCGGCCTCGCTGCAGGTGGCGCCGTCCTTCAGTTCGATGAAGGCGGCCGGCACCTCGCCCCACTTCTCGTCGGGTTTGGCGACGACGGCAGCGGCGATGACTGCCGGGTGGCGGTAGAGCACGTCCTCGACTTCCAGCGACGAAATGTTCTCGCCGCCGGAAATGATCACGTCCTTGGAGCGATCCTTGATCTTGACGTAGCCGTCGCTATGGACGACCGCCAGGTCGCCGGTATGGAACCAGCCGCCGGCGAAGGATTCCTCGGTGGCCTTGGCGTTCTTCAGGTAGCCCTTCATGACCAGGTTGCCGCGGAACATGATCTCGCCCATCGTCTCGCCGTCCCAGGGCACAGGTTCCATGGAGACCGGATCGAGCACAGCGATCGCGTCCTGCATGTGGTAGCGCACGCCTTGGCGGCCGTTGCGGGCAGCCTGCAGGTCGATCGGCAGCTTGTCCCATTCCGGCTGCTTGGCGCAGACGGAAGCCGGGCCGTAGGTCTCGGTCAGGCCGTACACATGGGTGATGTTGAAGCCCATGCGCTGGGCGCCCTCAATGATCGCGGCCGGCGGTGCAGCGCCGGCGATCAGGCCGTTGACCGTGTGGGCGATGCCGGCGCGCAGTGTTTCCGGGGCGTTGATCAGCATGCCGTACACGATGGGCGCGCCGCACATGTGGGTCACCGTGTGTTCCTTGATCAGGCCGAAAATGATGGCCGGATCGACCTTGCGCAGGCAGACGCTGGTCCCGGCATTGGCCGCCAGGGTCCAGGGGAAGCACCAGCCGTTGCAATGGAACATCGGCAGGGTCCACAGATAGACCGCATGCGGTGGCATGCCCCAGGAAATGATGTTGGAGGCCGAGTTCAGGTAGGCGCCGCGGTGATGGTAGACCACACCCTTCGGGTTGCCGGTGGTGCCCGAGGTGTAGTTCAGGGCGATGGCGTCCCACTCGTCGGCCGGCAGCTGCCAGGCGAAATCGGGCGAGCCTTCGTTCAGGAAGGCCTCGTAGTCCTTCTCGCCCAGCTTTTCACCCTCGGTGTAGTCCGGGTCGAGGCTGTCGATGACCAGCGGCTTGGGGCCGTCGAGCAGCTCCAGCGCCGCCTTGACGACCTTGGAGAACTCGAGGTCGGTGATCAGCACCTTGGCTTCGCCGTGGGCCAGCATGAAGGCGATGGCTTCGGCGTCGAGGCGGGTGTTCAGGGTATTGAGCACGGCACCGGCCATCGGCACGCCGAAGTGGCATTCGAACATGGCGGCGGTGTTGGGCAGCATCACGGCGACCGTGTCGCCCTTGCCGATGCCCCTGCCCTGCAGCGCCGAGGCCAGCTGGCGGGAGCGCTCGTAACTTTCCTTCCAGGTATATTGGCGGGCGCCCTGGATGACGGAAACGCGTTTGGGATAAACGAAAGCCGACCGTTCGATGAAGGTCAGCGGGGACAGCGCGACATAATTGGCCGGATTCCGGTCCAGCCCTACGGTATACGGGTTAACCACCTTGAATCTCCTCACATTTGCTTGCCGAGTGTGCTGTTCTCGTGATGCAAGTTATTGCCGATTCAGGCATCCATCCGTGCTGCTTGCCCATCACCGTGCTTTGGTTTTTCAGGAGAATGGCAAAACACTCTTGCGCAACTATTGGCAGAATGTAACGAATCGTTACACCCCGGAATCGCCCCCACCGCCTGCACTAGAATCGCCCGATGTCCGCTGAAAACCCGTCCGCCGATCCCGCCCAGCGCTATGCCATGCTGCAGGCCGGACTCGACCTGCTCGACCAGGGCATCACCGTGTTCGACGGCAATTTGCGGCTGGTCGCCTGGAACCGGACCTTCCTGCAATTGCTGGAATTTCCGGACGAACTGGCCTACGTCGGCGCTCCCTTCGCGAGCTTCATCCGCCACAACGCCGAGCGCGGCGAATACGGGCCGGGCGACCGCGAAACGCAGATCGCCGAACGGGTCGCCGCGGCCCGCAATTTTTCGCCGCACGTCACCGAGCGCCAGCGCCCGAACGGCCGGGTCCTGCAGTTGCGCGGCGAGCCGCTGCCGAACCGGGGCTTCGTCACGCTCTATAGCGACGTCACCGAGCAGCGCTACATCGAACACCTGACCGAGCACCAGAACATCCAGCTCGACGAGCGGGTGCGCCGGCGCACCGCCCAGCTGGAAAACGCCAACGCCAACCTGCGCGTGGCCAATGAGGAAAACGAGCGCATCGCCGCCGCGCTGGGGCGCAGCGAAGCCCGCGTGCGCCTGATCAACGACACCATTCCCATCCTGATCGGCTACGTCGACCAGAACGAGGTCTACCAGTACGCCAACAAGGGTTACTCGGACTGGTACGGCCATCCGGAAGGCGGCGTCACCGGCCGCACCGTGCCCGACGTGGTCGGCCCGGTGGTGTACGGCCAGGTCAGGGAGTCGGTGCGGCGCGCCCTGTCCGGCCAGCAGGTCACCTACGAGTACCAGATGCAGCGCCAGGGGCAGACGGTTTTTGCGCAGAGCACGCTGGTCCCGGAAATCAGCACCGCCGGCGAGACGCTAGGCTTCTTCGTCTTCTCGCACGACATCACCGCCCAGAAACGCATGCAGGCCGCCCTCGTCCAGGCCCAGAAAATGGAAGCCATCGGCCAGCTGACCGGCGGCCTGGCCCACGACTTCAACAACCTGCTCACGGTCATCATCGGCAACCTGGCCGCCCTGCAGGATCACCGCCCGGACGACGCCGGGGTCAACGAATTCGTCGAACCGGCGCTGCAGTCGGCGCGCCGCGGCGTGCAGCTGATCAAGCGCCTGCTCACCTTCTCGCGCCAGCAGCCGCTGGAACCGCAGGCGGTCGATATCGGCCAGCTGATCGCCAGCCTGGCCAAGCTGGTCCGCCGCTCGCTGCCCGAATCGATCGCCGTGTCCACCGACCTGAGCGCCGCCGCGGTGCACGCCCTGGTCGACCCCGGCCAGCTGGAAAGCGCCCTGCTCAATTTCGCACTGAATTCGCGCGACGCCATGCCGAACGGCGGCCGCCTGCACATCGCGGCGCGCGCCGTCGAATTGACTACCAACGCCGCGAGCTTCGACGTACCGCCCGGCCATTACGTACTGATCGAGGTCGCCGACAACGGCTGCGGCATGGACGCCGCCACGCTGGCCCGCGCCTGCGAGCCGCTGTTCACCACCAAGCGCCTCGGCCTGGGCAGCGGCCTCGGCCTGGCCATGGCCTACGGCTTCGCCAAGCAGTCCGGCGGCGGCATCGCCATCCACAGCCAGCCCGGCCAGGGCACCACGGTGCTGCTGGTGGTGCCGCTGACCACGCCGGAACCGGATATCGAGCCGCCCGGCGACGAGGCCGGCCTGCCGCAGGGCGGCGAACTGGTGCTGCTCGTCGAGGACGAGCCGAACGTCCGCCGCGTCGTCCGCCAGCAGTTGATCGACCTCGGCTATCCGGTCATCGAAGCCGAAAACAGCAGCCAGGCGATGGAGATGATCGAGCAGGTCATCGATATCGCCATCGTGGTCAGCGACATCATCATGCCTGGCGGCCTCAACGGCCGGCAGCTGGCCGAATCCATACTGAGCCGCCGGCCGGACATGCGCATCGTGCTGATGAGCGGCTACACCGACGAAACCGACAGTGGCGATGCTGGCGACACCGGCGGCGCCAGCGACCTGCCGGTGCTGGCCAAACCCTTCGTCCGCCAGGACCTGGCCCGCGCCCTGCTCCGCGCCACCCGAGAAAAACCATGAAAGACAACGAAACCGCCAAGCTGATCGCCATCGTCGAGGACGACCCGGACGTCGCCAAGATCATCGAGCAGGTGCTCGGCGACTTCGGCTTCCGTACCGTCTGGTGCCGCAGCGCCGGCGACCTGCTGCGCCGCCTGCGCACCCTCGCCCCCGATCTGTGCATCATCGACCTCGGCCTGCCCGACATGGACGGCATCGAGGCCATGCAGCGGGTCCGGGCGCAATCGGCCTGCGGCATCCTGATCCTGACCGGGCGCGCCCATGTCAGCGACCGGGTCATGGGCCTCGAGCTGGGCGCCGACGACTACATGCTGAAGCCCTTCGAACCGCGCGAACTGGTCGCCCGCGTGCGCAGCATCGTCCGCCGCCGCGAAAGCGTCGAGACGAGCGGCCACCAGATGGCCGAATTCGGGGGCTGGCGCTTCAACCTGAGCAACAACCGGCTGCTCGCCCCGAACGGCGAGGAACATGCGCTGAGCACGGCGGAATCGGAATTGCTCAAGGTTTTCGTCAACAACCCGAACCGCATCCTGCAGCGCGAGAAGCTGATGGGCAGCCGCGACCTGGCGCCGACCGACCGCGCCATCGACGTCCGCATCTCGCGCCTGCGCCGCAAGCTGGAACCCGATGCGCAAAGCCCGGCTTTCATCAAGACGGTGTACGGCGCCGGCTACCTGTTCCTGGCCGCCGTAACCTGGTCCGGCGAGGCCGGCTGAACCGGTCCGTCGGGAGCCGGCCTGTTAAAAACACCGGCGAAAAGTTATTATTTTAGTAATAGTGTTGATTCTGCGTCGCAGCGGTAGCGCCGCGATATCGTTCGGCGGAATCAACCGCCGACGGCTGGGGGAAACGGTTTCTCAATGCGCGACAACGGTGCGGTAACCGGTCATGAGATCGAACTTCGGGATGAGCAGATCATCATCTCGCGTACCGACGAGCAGGGGCGGATCGTCTTTGCCAATCAGGATTTCATCGACATCAGCGGCTTTACCGAAGATGAACTGATCGGCCAGCCGCAGAACATCCTGCGTCACCCGGACATGCCGGCCGAGGTATTCGCCGACCTGTGGCGCGACATCAAGGCCGGCCGGCCGTGGATAGGCCTGATCAAGAACCGCTGCAAGAACGGCGATTTCTACTGGGTGGAGGCCCACGTCTCGCCGTTCCGCAGCGGCAAGAAGCGCTCCGGCTACCTGTCCATGCGGCGCAAGCCGAGCCGCGAACAGATCACCGCGGCGGAGAGCGCCTATGCCATGCTCCGCGAACCGGCGCAGGCCAGCCATCTGTTCGTCCAGCACGGCAAAGTCCGCCGCCGCCGGCCGTGGACCGCGCTGTATGGCGCTTTCGAGAGCCGCTCGCTGGGCACCAAGCTGGTCACGGCGTCGCTGCTCGCCGCCATCCTGATCCTCGGCATCGCCAGCTATTTCCTGGCCGGCCACGTCACCCGCGTCCTCGACGACAACGCCCGCCAGCAACTCACCCACGACGTCAGCCTGCTGCGCGCCGCCGTATCGTCCCGCATCGAGAGCGCCAATATCGAGACGGTCGAGTACGCCAAGATCCTGTCCGATCGCGTGTACGAAACCCTGGGCGGCCGGGACAAGGTAAGCCGCCGCAGCTTCGAGGCCATGCTCGAACAGACCGGCAATCCCGCCAATCGGAAAATCGACGGGGTGCTGCGCGACCTGCGCGGGGTCGGCACCATTTTCCTGCTCACGCCGCAGGGCTTCGAACGGCGCATGAGCACAGCGCTCGACGAAAACGGCAAGTCGCCCATCGGCAGCTATCTCGAGGCCGGGCATCCGGCCCATCTGCCGCTGGTCAAGGGCGAGACCTACACCGGCCCGGCGCGCGTCTTCGGCCGGCAATACGTCACCCGCTACACGCCCATCGTCGACCGCGACGGCGAAGTCATCGGCGCCAGCGTCATCGGCATTGACATCAGCGAACAGCTCAAGCCGCTGAAGACGCAGATCCGTTCCATGCAGGTCGGTAACAGCGGCTACTACTACATCGTCGACGGCACGTCGGACGAGCATTACGGCGACCTTATCCTCCATCCGTACAAGGAAGGGCAGAGCGTCAGCCGCTTCCAGTTGGGCAGCGGCGAGAACCTGGTCAACGAAATGCTGAAACAGCGGCGTGGCGAGATCAGCTACCTGTGGAAAAACGAGGAGGCCGGCGACAAGGTTGCGCGCAAGAAGATGGTCATTTTCGAGGTCCTCGACAATCCGCGATGGATCGTCGCCGGCGGCACCACGGTCGAGGAATTCACCGCCCTCGCCCAGCGCATCGTATGGCTGGTCGTCGCCGGCGGCCTGATCATGGCCAGCGTCATTTTCCTCACCATCGTCCTGCTCCTGCGCAAACTGGTGCTCGAGCCGCTCAATACGCAGGTCCTGCCGACCTTCCAGGCCATTTCATCCGGCCGTTTCAATACACCGCTCAATATCCGCGGCAGCGACGAGATCGCCCAGGTCGTCCAGGGCCTGGAAACCCTGCGCAACCGGCTCGCCTTCGACAACGGCCGCGAACGCGCCCTCGCCCGCATGCGCGCCCAGGCCCAGCAGGAGGCCGAAGCACTGGCCCAGGCGCGGGCCGACTTCCTGGCCAACATGAGCCACGAGATCCGGACGCCGCTGAACGGCGTGATCGGCCTTTCCTACCTGCTGCTGCAAAGCCCGCTCAGCCCGCGCGAAATGGAATACGTGCGGCGCATCGAAGGCGCCGGCAAGCTGCTGCTGGCCATCGTCAACGACGTGCTTGACTTCTCGAAGATTGACGCCGGCGGCATGCAACTCGAAGACGCCGGCTTCCATCTCGACGATGTCCTCGACAACCTGTCGAGCCTGCTGCGCACCCGCGTCCAGGAAAAGAAGCTCGTCCTCGAGTACGTCGTTTCGCCCAATGTGCCGCAAGGCCTGCGCGGCGACGCCTTGCGCCTGTCGCAGGTGCTGATCAACCTGATCAGCAATGCCATCAAGTTCACCGCCAACGGCAGCATCACACTGTACGCCGACTGCAACGAGCGGCACGACAAGCGCGCCAACCTGTCCTTCCGCATCCAGGATACGGGAATCGGCATGTCGCCCGAGCAGCGGGCCAGCCTGTTCCAGCCCTTCACCCAGGCCGACACGTCGGTCACCCGCAAATTCGGCGGTACCGGGCTCGGCCTGGTCATCACCAAGCGGCTGATCGAAATGATGGGCGGCTCCATCCACGTCGACAGCACGCCGCAGATCGGCTCGACCTTCATCTTCAACGTGTGGCTCGGCATCGACGACGACGCGCCGGCGGCGCCGCCGCCGAGCACCGACTATCGGGTGCTGGTGGTCGACGACAACAAGCTGGCCCGCACGGTCCTCGCGCGCCTGCTGCAAAAGCACGGGTGCACGGTCGAGACCGACGATTCGGGCAACGCCGCGCTGGCTCGCCTGGACCGCGATACGCAGCCCTTCGATTGCATCATGGTCGATCTCAACATGCCCGGCATGGACGGCCTGGCCCTGGCCGAAATCCTGCGCGCCCGGCTGGGCCGGACGACCCGCCTGGTCATGATCACCGCCGACAACCCGCATTCGGCCAGGCTGCGCGGCACCCTCGGCGATTTCGACGAGGTCGCCGAAAAGCCGGTCACCGCGGCCGGCATCGGCGAAATGCTGGCCCGCCTGCGCGGTCTGCCGAGCACCGGCAGCCCCGCCCTGGCGCCGGTCGCCGCCGCCCCGCTGGCCGGGGCGCGCATTCTGGTCGCCGAGGACGTGCCGACCAACCAGCTGATCATCCGCGACCTGCTCGAATCGCTGGGCGCCACCGTCTTGCTTGCCGACAACGGCGAGGTCGCCCTGCGCGAACTGGAGCGCTCGGGGATGGAAATCGACCTCATCCTGATGGACATCCAGATGCCGGAAATGGACGGACTGGAGGCGACGCGGCGCATCCGGACCGGTTCCTTCCGGTGCGACATTCCCATCGTTGCGCTGACCGCCCATGCCCTGGAAAACGAGCGCCAGCGCGCTTCCGAAGCCGGCATGAACGACTTCCTGACCAAGCCGATCGACCCCGAACGCCTGGTCGACATGATACGCCGCCACACCGCGCCGACTGCCGGGCCAGCGACGCCGGCGGCCCAGGAACCAGCCGCCCCGCCGACCTTTGCCGGGCTACCCGGGATAGACGGGGCCGACGGCCTGCGCCGCATGATGAACAAGACCGCCCTCTACGAGAAGGTGCTGCGCGACTTCGGCATACGTTTTGCCGGCGAAGCCGGGCGCATCCGCCACGCCGTGCTGGCCGGCGACCGCGAAACGGCCAGCCGCCTGGCGCACAGCCTGAAAGGTACGGGCGGGACCATAGGCGCCAAACAACTGGCCGCCCTCGCCCTCGAACTCGAACAGGCGATCAAGGGCGACAGCGCCGAGCTGGAGGTCAAGCTGGCCGCCGTCGCGGCGGAGCTGGAACAGGTGCTGGCCGGTATCCAGGCTGCCTTTCCGCCATCCTGAACGCCGAGGCCGTCCGGCGTCGGGCTGAAAATGAAAAAGGCCGGATGAACCGGCCTTTTTAGCACCCGATCGTGATGCTCACTCGTCTTCGTCGTGCAGCTGGAACCTGCTCGCCATCTGCTGCTGGACGTTGGGCGGCACGGCGGAATAGCGGGCGAATTCGATGGTGTAGCTGCCCTGCCCGCCGGTCAGCGACTTCAGGCGCGACTGGTAGTCGTTCAGTTCGGCCAGCGGCACTTCGCCGGAAATCGCCGCCATGCCGTGACCGCGCCCGTCGGTGCCAGTGATGTGGCCGCGCCGGCCGGACAGGTCGCCGGTCAAGTCGCCGATTGCCCCTTCGGGTACGGTGATCTCGATATTGACGATGGGCTCGAGCACGATGGGCCGGGCGTTGCGGATGGCCTCGATCACCGCCTTGCGGCCGGCGATGGTGAAGGCGACCTCCTTGCCGTCGACGGCGTGCGTCTTGCCGTCGAAGACGGTGACCTTGACGTCCTCGACTTCGTAACCGGCGACCACGCCGCCTTCCAGGCCCTGACGTACGCCTTTTTCCACCGCCGCCATGAAGACGCCGGGAATGACCCCGCCCTTGACCGCATCGACGAACTCGAAGCCTTCACCGCGCTCCCGGGGCTCGATCCGCAGATGCACCTCGCCGAACTGCCCGGCGCCGCCCGACTGCTTCTTGTGGCGATACATCGCCTCGGCGTGGGCGGTGATCGTCTCGCGGTAGGGAATGCGCGGCGGCTTGGTGTCGACTTCCAGCTTGTACTGGCCGGCCATCTTGGCCAGCTTGGACTTCAGGTGGATTTCGCCGAGGCCGCGGATAACCGTTTCATTGCTGGTCGGGTGGCGCTCGACCTGGAAAGTCGGGTCTTCCATGGCCAGCTTGCCGAGGATGTCGAACAGGCGTTGCTCGTCGCCCTTCTTGCGGGTCTCGACAGCCAGGCCGGCCATCGGCTTGGGAAATTCGAGCGGGACGAGGTGGATGTGGTCCTCGTCGTGCGAATCGTGCAGCACGCTGTCGAATTCGATTTCCTCGACCTTGGCGATGGCACCGATGTCGCCCGGCAGCAGTTCATCGACTTCGACCGTATCCTTGCCCTGCAACTGGTAGAGGTGGGCGACCTTGATCGGCCGCTTGCCGTCGCCGACGAACAATTGCATGTCCTTCTTCACCGTGCCCTGATGGACGCGGAAGATGCCGATCTTGCCCATGTAGGGGTCGGCCACCACCTTGAAGACGTGGGCCAACACATGCTTGCCAGCATCCGGCACGGCGTGGAAAGCTTCGCTTGCCCCGCCCGGCTCGCCCTTGTAGAACGGCGGCGAATTGCCTTCGGCCGGGTTCGGCGCCAGCGAGGCCAGCACATGCAGCAGTTCCCGGATGCCGGCCCCGGTCTTCGCCGAGGTGAACAGGATGGGGATCAGGTGGCCTTCGCGCAGCGCCTTCTCGAACGGCGCATGCAGCGCCGCCGCGCTCGGGTCGGCACCGTCCTCGAGATACTGGGCGAGCAGGTCCTCGTCTTCCTCGACGATCTGGTCGATCAGGGCACGATGGGCGGCGGCCACCGATTCGAAATCGGCATCGCCGGCATCGTGTTCGAGCACTTCGACGACCTCGGCCGCGTGGCGCGCCGGCAGGTCGAGCAGCATGCACTGCTTGCCGAAGCGTTCGCGAATGTCGGCGACCAGTCCGGGCAGGTCGAGGTTATCGACGTCGATCTTGTTGATGACGATCATCCGGCACAGCTTGCGCTCGGCGGCATGGCGCATCATGCGTTCGGTCATCAGCTCGACGCCGGTCTGGGCGTTGATGACGACCAGCGCGGTATCGACCCCGGCCAGCGCGGCGATGGCCTGCCCGGCAAAGTCGGGATAGCCCGGGGTATCGATCAGATGGACATGGGTACCTTCGTGGCCGAAATTGACCACTGCCGAGTTCAGGGAGTGTCCGGCTTCCTTTTCCTGCGGGTCGGAATCGCCCACGGTATTGCCCTTGTCGACGCTGCCCTTGGCATTGATGGCGCCGGTAGCGAAGAGCAGGGCTTCGGTCAGGCTGGTCTTCCCGGCGGCGCCATGGCCGACCAGGGCAACGGAACGGAGGGTTTCGCTTGTGTATCTGGACATCTTGCTCTCCCTGTACGAATGAAAATCAGCGGTTTTTGGCAGCCTCTATCATCTCGGCCGCCAGTTTTTCGGCGAAATGCGGTCCCAGCCCGAGGATCAGGCCGGTCGCCACCGCCACCAGGGCCACACCTGCAATTAGCTGGATCGCCGCACGGCGGAATTCCGGACCGCGGCTCAGCGCGAACCACACCGGGCCGATCACCGGCAGCAGCAGGACCGGCAAGCCGGTCTTCAAACCGAAACTGAAGGCGGCCGGAACGGTGCCGATATAGCCGGCGAGCAGCAGCACGCCGCCGGCGGCCAGCGACAGAGTCGAGGCCACCGCGAAGGCCATGAAGCCCCAGTCCATTATTTCTTCACCTTCTGCGGCCGCGACCAGCCCGGCAGCGTCATCTGGCGGGCGCGCGACACGGTCAGCGCGTCGGGCGGCGCATCCTTGGTCAGTGTCGTCCCGGCTCCCAGCGTCGCCCCGCGGCCGACGCGCACCGGTGCCACCAGCTGGGTGTCGGAACCGATGAAGACGTCGTCCTCGATCACCGTCAGGTGCTTGTTGGCGCCGTCGTAGTTGCAGGTGATGGTGCCGGCCCCGACATTGACCCGTTCCCCAATCTCGGCGTCGCCGATGTAGGCCAGGTGGTTGGCCTTCGACTGGGCGGCGATCTTGCTCTTCTTGACCTCGACGAAGTTGCCGATATGTACTTCGCGACCCAGTTCGGTCCCCGGGCGCAGGCGGGCATAGGGGCCGAGCACGCCGTCCGGGCCGATCACCGCATCCTCGAAGTGGCAGAAGGCCGCAATGCGCGTGCCGGCGCCGACCTTGACGTTCTTCAGCACGCAGTACGGGCCGACCTCGACGGCATCGGCCAGTTCGACCAGGCCTTCGAAGACGCAGCCGACGTCGATGGCGACATCGCGACCATGGGTCAGCTGGCCGCGGATGTCGATGCGCGCCGGATCGGCCAGGCGCACGCCGGCGACCAGCAGCTGGTCAGCCAGATTGCGCTGGTGCTGGCGCTCCAGTTCGGCCAGCTGCACCTTGCTGTTTACGCCGAGCACTTCCCATTCGCCTTCCGGCTGGGCGGTGCGCACTGGCATGCCCTCGGCCACGGCCAGCGCGACGATGTCGGTCAGGTAGTACTCACCCTGGGCATTGTCGTTCTTCAGACGACCCAGCCAGTCGGCCAGGCGCGCTGTCGGGATGGCCATGATGCCGGTATTGACCTCGCGGATCGCCTTCTGCTCGGCCGTGGCATCCTTTTCCTCGACGATGCTGACCATGCGGCCCGCCGCATCGCGCACGATGCGGCCGTAGCCGGTCGGGTTGGCGAGATCGACGGTGAGCACCGACAGCCCGTCCTTGCCGGCCTGCAGCAGGCGCTTGAGGGTCGCCACGGTGGTCAGCGGCACATCGCCGTAGAGAACCAGGGTCTGCGCGGCGCTGTCCAGTTCCGGAATGGCCTGGGCGACGGCATGGCCGGTGCCCAGCTGCTGCGCCTGCTCGGCCCAGGCCAGGTCGTCGGCAGCCAGCGTGGCGCGGACGACGTCGCCGCCGTGGCCATAGACGACGATCAGTTTTTCCGGCGCCAGCTGGCGGGCGGTATCGATGACATGCTGGGCCAGCGGCTTGCCGGCGATCGGGTGCAGCACCTTGGGCAGGTTGGAATGCATGCGCTTGCCTTGGCCGGCAGCGAGGATGACGATGTTCATGTTTCGTTTCAGGTTAAGGGCCGACCGGGGTCAGCGGTTTCATGCGATCTTTTTCTGTTCCTGACCACCGATGATCTCGGCCAGCACGGCCTTGCCGCGTGCCGACACGATCCAGTGCAGGACATTCTTCTCGTTGATCCGGGTTTCGATGACGCCCAGTGTCTTCATCACGGTCAGGCGCTGGCTGACCAGTTCGCGCGCTAGGCCGGTGCTGTCGCAGATGGCGGCCAGATTGCCATAAACGAAACTCTCTTCGGACAGGGCGCGCAGGATTTCGACATCGTTGTAGGACAGCACTTCGCGCGGGTCGGGTTCGCTGGCCTTCGGCGCCTCGACTTCGGCCTTGGCCGGCGCCGGCATGACCGGCTCGTCGCGCTTTTGCTGCTTGAGATGGCCGACATCACGCCGCACCTGGTCGATCTGCCCCATCAGGCGCTGGACCATGTTCTCGAACAGGCGGCGCGAGGCGACGACGTAGAGCAGGCAGAAACCGGCGAAGACGTAATAGTCGATGGGCTTGGTGCGCGCCCCTTCGAGCAGGGTGCTGGAAATCATGTTGAGGAACATCGGCACGGTCAGCGCGGCGACCACGCCGAATACCGGGTACTTGATCCATTCATGGCGGGCCGTCTCGCCCTGGCGGTCGGCCAGGAAGTGGTTGGCCACTCCGCCCAGCATGCCCATGATGATCATGATGCCTAGGACGAGCAGCATGTGCCCGTCGAGCGCTCCGTTCGGAGCCGTTACCTGCAGGGCAGGTTGCAGTTCAGCCGACATATGTCCCCCCTTTAATTGTTCGCCATTTTCACATGATTGCGGCAAGCAGGGAAAGGCGACGGAGAAGGCTAGGCGGCGATGCCGCGCCGGCGGTCGTGCATGCGTTCGGCGAGCAGGCTTACCTCGCCCTTCTCGTTCTGCTGTTCGAGACGTACGGCAAAGCCCCACAGATAGGCCAGATGCTCGAGGACACGCTCGTAATCTGGCGCCAGGTCGCGCCGGCGATGCATGAAATGGCGCAGGGTCAGCGAGCGGTCGCCGCGCAGGTCGACATTCCACACCTGGATGTCGGGATCGTGCGTGCCCAGGTTGTATTGCTCCGACAGCTTGAGACGCAAGGCGCGGTAGCCCGGATCGTCGTGAATGGCGCTGACTTCCAGCTTTTCGCGCTCGTCGTCGTCGAGCACGGCGAAGAAGCGGAATTCGCGCATCAGGCGGGGCGACAGGTACTGGGCGATGAAACTCTCGTCCTTGAAATTGCGCATCGCGAAGTCGAAGGTTTCCCGCCAGTCGGAGCCGGCGATTTCCGGGAACCAGGCGCGATCCTCGTCGTCCGGCGCTTCGCAGATGCGGCGCAGGTCCTGCCACATGGTGAAGCCGAGGGCGTAGGGGTTGATGCCGGAATACCAGTTGCTGTTGTAAGGCGGCTGCATCACGACATTGGTGTGCGACTGCAGGAACTCGAACATGAAGCCGTCGGTCAGCCGCCCCTCGTCGTACAGCGTATTGAGCAGGGTATGGTGCCAGTACGTGGCCCACCCTTCGTTCATGACCTGCGTCTGGCGCTGCGGATAGAAATACTGGCCGATCTTGCGCACGATGCGGATCACTTCGCGCTGCCATGGCTCGAGCAAGGGCGCGTGCTTCTCGATGAAATAGAGCAGGTTTTCCTCCGGCTCCTCCGGAAAGCGCAGCTCTTCGCCACTGTGCTCGGCTTCCTTGTGATGCGGCAGGGTCCGCCACAACTCGTTCACCTGCGACTGCAAATAGGCTTCGCGCTCCCGCTGGCGCTCCTTCTCCTTTTGCAGCGACAAGGGCGGCGAACGCTTGTAACGGTCGACGCCGAGGCTGGATATCGCGTGGCAGGCGTCGATCAGCTGTTCCACGGCATCGACGCCATGGCGCTCCTCGCACTCACTGATGTAATTGCGGGCGAAAACCAGATAGTCGATGATGGCATCGGCACTGGTCCACTGCTTGAACAGGTGGTTGCCCTTGAAGAAGGAGTTGTGTCCGTAGCCGGCATGGGCAATGACCAGGGCCTGCATGGCCATGGTGTTCTCTTCCATCAGGTAGGCAATGCACGGGTCGGAATTGATCACGATCTCGTAGGCCAGCCCCATATGGCCGCGCTTGTAGCGGTTCTCAGTTTCCAGGAAGTGCTTGCCGAAAGACCAGTGATGATAATAGACCGGCATGCCGATGGCGGCGTAGGCGTCCATCATCTGCTCGGCCGTGATGATTTCGAGCTGGTGGCGGTAGCAGTCCAGGCCGTAGGCGCGGGCGACCCGGCCGATCTCGGCATCGGCTCGGTCGAGTTCCTCGAAGGTCCAGTCCGAACCTTCGGCGATTTTGCGGGGGCGTTTTCGGGTCATGCCAGTTTCTTCCTGAACAGTTCCCGGAATACCGGGTAGATGTCGCTGGCCGCCGCGATGCGCTGCTGGGCGAAAACCCCGGCATGGGCGGTGGCGAGCTGCTCGTATTCGCGCCACAGGTTCTGCGGCTCGGCTTCGGTGATCTCCACATAGGCAAAATACTGGACGACGGGCAGGATGGACTCGGACAGAAACTCGCGACAGACCGGCGAATCGGAATCCCAGTTGTCGCCGTCCGAGGCCTGGGCGCCATAGATGTTCCACATGCTGCTCGAGTATCGGGCCTGGATGATTTCGTACATCAGCTTGAGCGCCGACGAGACGATGGTGCCGCCAGTCTCGCGCGAGTGGAAGAAGGTGTCCTCGTCGACCTCCTCGGCAATGGTGTGATGGCGAATGAACACCACCTCGATGTGCTCGTAGTTGCGGTTGAGGAACAGGTAGAGCAGCATGAAGAAGCGCTTGGCCATCTGCTTGGTGGCCTCGTCCATCGAGCCGGAAACGTCCATCAGGCAGAACATCACGGCCTGCGTCGACGGCTGCGGGATGCGTACCCGGTTGGAGTAGCGCAGGTCGAACGGGTCGATGAACGGGATGGCTTCCTGCTTGGCGCGCAGGACGGCGATTTCGTGGCGCAGACGGGCCACTTCGTCGGGGTCGGGACTGGCTTCGTCAAGCAGCGATTCGAGTTCGTTCTGCAATTCGCGCAGACGCCGGCGGTACGGCCCGCCAATCGCCATGCGCCGGCCGGCAGCACTACGCATGCTGCGCACCAGGTTGATGTTGGTCGGCACCCCGCTCTGCGTGTAGCCGGCCCGTACCCGCTTGTATTCGTCGATCCGCGCCAACTGGCGCTTGATCAGGTTGGGCAGGGCCAGTTCCTCGAAAAAGATATCGAGGAATTCGTCACGAGTCAGGGTGAAGACGAAATCGTCCAGCCCTTCGCCTTCGTTGCTCGCCTTGCCCTTGCCTTGCCCGCCGCCTCCGTCTTGTGGCCGGTCCATCTGGTCGCCCTGGGAAAAGCGGTCGTTGCCGGGATGGACGATCTCGCGCCGGCCACCGCGCCCCTGCCGGAAATGCGGTTCGCCGATGTCCTTGCCCGGAATGCCGATCTTTTCGCCACTCTCGAGGTCGCGAATGCCGCGCTTGGCGATGGCGTCGGCCACCGCCTTGCGGATCTGCCCCTTGAAACGGCGTATGAAGCGGCTGCGATTGATCGAACTCTTGTTTCTGCTGTCCTGCCGACGATCGACGATGCGTACGGTCATGACGCCTCCCGTTGTTCGCTACCCGCAGGCTGGCGGCGCCCGGAAACCGGGCGCCCCGACCCCTAGCTATTTTTCCTGACGCGCAGGTACCACTCGCAAAGCAGCCGCACCTGCTTTTCCGTGTAGCCCTTGTCGCTCATGCGGTCGACGAAGTCCTGATGCTTCTTCTGCTCGTCGGCACTGGCCTTGGTGTTGAAGGAAATGACCGGCAACAGATCTTCGGTATTCGAGAACATGCGCTTCTCGATGACCGCCCGCAGCTTCTCGTAACTGGTCCACGCCGGGTTCTTGCCGTCGTTCTTGGCCCGGGCGCGCAAGACGAAATTGACCACCTCGTTGCGGAAGTCCTTCGGATTGCTGATACCGGCCGGCTTCTCGACCTTTTCCAGCTCGTCGTTGAGCGCCGCGCGATCGAGCATTTCGCCGGTGTTCGGATCGCGGAACTCCTGATCCTGGATCCAGAAATCGGCGTAGGTGACGTAGCGGTCGAAAATGTTCTGGCCGTATTCGGAATAGCTCTCCAGATAGGCGGTCTGGATTTCCTTGCCGATGAATTCGGCGTAGCGCGGACTGAGGTATTCCTTCAGGAAGCGCAGATAACGTTCCTCGACTTCCGGCGGGAACTGCTCCTGCTCGACCTGCTGTTCGAGCACGTACATCAGGTGCACCGGGTTGGCGGCAATTTCGCGGTGATCGAAATTGAAGACCTTGGACAGGATCTTGAAGGCAAAGCGGGTGGATAGCCCGGTCATGCCCTCGTCTACCCCGGCGAAATCACGGTACTCCTGATAGCTCTTGGCCTTCAGGTCGGTGTCCTTGAGATTCTCGCCGTCATAGACGCGCATCTTGCTGAACAGGCTGGAGTTTTCCGGCTCCTTGAGGCGCGACAGCACCGAGAACTGGGCCATCATGCGCAACGTGTCCGGCGCGCAGGGCGCCGCCGCCAGCGAGGAATTGGCCAGCAGCTTCTCGTAGATGTGGATTTCGTCGGTTACGCGCAGCGAGTACGGCACCTTGACGATGTAGATGCGGTCGAGGAAGGCCTCGTTGTTGCGGTTGTTCTTGAAGGCCTGCCATTCCGCCTCGTTGGAGTGGGCAAGGATCAGGCCGTCGAAGGGAATGGCCCCGAAACCTTCGGTACCCTTGTAGTTCTGTTCCTGGGTCGCCGTCAGCAAGGGGTGCAGGACCTTGATCGGCGCCTTGAACATTTCGACGAATTCGAGGATGCCGCGGTTGGCCAGGCACAGGCCGCCGGAGTAGGAGTAGGCATCCGGATCGTTCTGCGAATAGGTTTCCAGCTTGCGGATGTCGATCTTGCCGACCAGCGAGGAAATGTCCTGGTTGTTCTCGTCGCCCGGCTCGGTCTTGGCCACGGCGATCTGCGACAGCACCGATGGGCACAGGCGGACGACGCGGAAGCGGGTGATGTCGCCGCCAAATTCCTGCAGGCGCTTCACCGCCCACGGACTCATGATGCCACCCAGGTAGCGCCGGGGGATGCCGTAATCCTGCTCGAGGATGGGGCCGTCTTCATCGATGTTGAACAGGGCGAGCGGCGATTCGTGCACCGGCGACCCCTTGATCGCATAGAAGGGCACCTTCTCGATCAGCGCCTTCAGCCGTTCGGCCAGCGAGGACTTGCCGCCACCGACCGGACCAAGCAGGTAGAGGATCTGCTTCTTTTCCTCCAGTCCCTGCGCGGCATGGCGGAAGTAGGAAACGATGTGCTCGATGACCTCCTCCATGCCGTAGAACTCGCGGAAGGCGGGATAGAGCTTGAGCATTTTGTTGGCAAAGATACGCGACAGGCGAGGATCGAGGCGGGTATCGACCAGTTCCGGCTCGCCGATCGCCATCAGCATGCGCTCGGCAACGCTGGCATAGGCACTGGGATCGCTGCGGCACAAATCCAGATATTCCTGGATCGATAGTTCCTCTTCCTGGGCCGCTTCATAGCGACTCTGGTAACGCGTGAAGATCGTCATGGCTACCTCCGCTGAGTGGGTGGTCGGTACGGCTGTCGGTGGTTTCTATCTTCCTGTTCGAATAACGTCTGCGGCCGGAAAACGTTGGCTGCCAAGCAACAGGAACGATACACCTGAGCCCTGTTTTTTTGTTTGTCTATTCGACTGGCGGCAGCCGGTCGAGTTCGAAAAATGACAGATTTTCCGACCAACGGTGAAAACAAAGGCCCTGCCGGCTTTCGCACGGCAGGGCCTCGGTGTGGCGCGGCAGTCGGTCGTTTAGCGCGGCAGGGTGGTCGAACCCATCAATGCGGCATCGACCTCGCGGGCGGCCTGGCGACCTTCGCGGATCGCCCAGACAACCAGCGATTGGCCGCGACGCACGTCGCCGGCGGCATAGACGCCTTCGACATTGGTCTTGTAGCAGCCTTCGCCGTCGGTCGTCGCCTTGGCATTCTGGCGTGCATCCTTCTCGACGCCGAAGGCTTCGAGCAGGCTGCCGACCGGATTGGTGAAGCCCATGGCCAGGAAGGCGGCATCGCACGGCAGTTCAAATTCCGAACCGGCGACTTCGACCATCTTGCCACCCTGCCACTCGACGCGCACGGCCTTCAGTGCCTGGACGTTGCCCTTGCCGTCATCGACGAAGGACTTGGTAGCCACCGCGAATTCGCGGACGGTTTCACCTTCCTTGTGCGACGACGAGGTGCGCATCTTGAGCGGCCAATACGGCCAGACCAGCGGCTTGTCTTCCTGCTCCGGCGGGGCCGGCATCAGTTCGAACTGGGTCACCGACGCGGCGCCGTGGCGGTAGCTGGTGCCGACGCAGTCGGAACCGGTATCGCCGCCGCCGATCACGATGACGTGCTTGCCCTTGACGTTGATCGGGTTCTTGGTGCCCTGCTGGACTTCCTTGTTCTGCGGAATCAGGAATTCGAGGGCGGCGTAGATGCCCTTGAATTCGCGGCCCGGCACCGGCAGTTCGCGTGGCACTTCCGAACCGGCAGCGAGGATCACGGCGTCGAAATCCTTCTTCAGCTGGTCGGCGGAGACGGTTTCGGTGGCATCGTTGTTGATGCCGGCCGGGATGTTCTTGTCGCCGACGATGACCTTGGTCTTGAAGGTGACGCCTTCGGCCTGCATCTGCGAAACGCGGCGGTCAATGACCGACTTGTTCAGCTTGAAGTCCGGGATGCCGAAGCCAAGCAGGCCGCCGATACGGCTGCTCTTCTCGAACACGGTCACGTCGTGACCGACGCGCGCCAACTGCTGGGCAGCGGCCATGCCGGCCGGCCCGGAGCCGACGACGGCAATCTTCTTGCCCGTCTTGACGGCGGCCGGCTGTGGCGCGACCCAGCCCATTTCCCAGCCCTTGTCGATGATGAAATGCTCGATCGACTTGATGCCCACCGGCGCTGCGTTGATGCCGAGCGTACAGGCGGCTTCGCAGGGGGCCGGGCAGATGCGGCCGGTGAAGTCCGGGAAGTTGTTGGTCGAATGCAGCACGTCCAGGGCCTGCTTCCAGTTGCCGCGGAACACCAGGTCATTCCAGTCCGGAATGATGTTGTTCACCGGGCAGCCGTTGTTGCAGAACGGAATGCCGCAGTCCATGCAGCGTGCGCCCTGGGTCTTGGCAGCGTCGTCAGACAGGGTCTGGACGAACTCCTTGTAGTGCGTCAGGCGCTTTTCGACCGGTTCGTAGGCCTCTTCGAGGCGTTCGAACTCCATGAATCCAGTCGGCTTCCCCATTATGCGGCCTCCTTCTGTGCAGCAGCGGCCATCTCGGTGAGCGCCCGCTTGTATTCGTGCGGATAGACTTTGACGAACTTCTCGCGATAGGCATCCCAGTTGGCCAGGATGGCCTTGGCGGTCTTGCTGCCGGTGTACTCGGCGTGACGGGTCACCAGCTCCTTGAGCTGGGTTTCGTCGGCCTGACCAAGATGCAGCGGCTCGCCAGCGGCGTGACGGTTGGCCGGCAGCACCTTTTCCAGGGCGACCTGGGCCAAATTGCAGCGGCTCTTGAAGCTGCCATCTTCGTCCAGCACATAGGCGATGCCGCCCGACATGCCGGCCGCGAAGTTGCGACCTGTCATGCCCAGAACGACGACCGTACCGCCAGTCATGTATTCGCAACCGTGGTCACCCACGCCTTCGACCACCGCGGTACCGCCGGAGTTACGAACGCAGAAGCGCTCGCCGCCGACGCCGGCGAAGAAGGCATCACCTTCGGTCGCGCCGTACATGACGGTGTTGCCGACGATGATGTTCTGTTGCGTGTCGCCGCGGAAATCGGCATTCGGCTTGATGATGATGCGTCCGCCCGACAGACCCTTGCCGACGTAGTCGTTACCTTCGCCGGTCAGTTCCAGCGTCACGCCACGCGCCAGGAAGGCACCGAAGGCCTGGCCGGCGGTGCCGGTCAGCTTGATGTGGATGGTGTCGTCCGGCAGGCCGGCATTGCCATAACGCTTGGCCACTTCGCCCGACAGCATGGTGCCGCAGGTGCGGTTGACGTTGATGATGGTCGTCTCGATCTGGACCTTCTGGCCCTTTTCGAGGGCCGGCTTGGCCTGTTCGATCAGCTTGTGGTCGAGCGCCTTCTCGAGGCCGTGATCCTGGCCTTCGGTGTGGTAGCGCGGCACGTCGGCCGGCACGTTCGGCTGATAGAAGACCTTGGTGAAATCCAGGCCCTTGGCCTTCCAATGCTCGATACCGGCACGCATGTCGAGCAGGTCAGCACGACCGACCAAATCGTCGAACTTGCGGATGCCGAGCTGGGCCATGATTTCGCGGGCTTCTTCGGCGACGAAGAAGAAGAAATTCACGACGTGTTCCGGCTGGCCGGAGAAGCGCTGACGGAGCACCGGATCCTGGGTGGCGACGCCAACCGGGCAGGTGTTCAGGTGGCACTTGCGCATCATGATGCAGCCTTCGACGACCAGCGGTGCCGTGGCGAAGCCGAATTCGTCGGCGCCGAGCAGTGCACCGATGACGACGTCGCGACCGGTCTTCATCTGGCCATCGACCTGAACGCGGATACGCGAACGCAGGCGGTTAAGGACCAGGGTCTGCTGGGTTTCGGACAAGCCGAGTTCCCACGGCGTACCGGCGTGCTTGATGGAGGACTGCGGCGAAGCGCCCGTACCGCCATCGAAGCCGGCGATCACGACGTGATCGGCCTTGGCCTTGGCGACACCGGCGGCAACCGTGCCGACACCGACTTCCGACACCAGCTTGACCGAGATCGACGCCTTGGAGTTGGCGTTCTTCAGGTCATGAATGAGTTGGGCCAGATCCTCGATGGAGTAGATGTCGTGGTGCGGCGGCGGCGAAATCAGGCCGACGCCCGGTACGGAGTGCCGCAGGAAGCCGATGTACTCGGACACCTTGTGACCCGGCAACTGGCCGCCTTCACCCGGCTTGGCGCCTTGCGCCATCTTGATCTGGATCTGGTCGGCATTGACCAGATACTCGGTGGTCACGCCGAAGCGGCCGGAAGCGACCTGCTTGATGGCGGAACGCAGCGAATCGCCTTCCTTGAACACGTAGTCGCGTTCGATGCGCGAGGCACCGACCACTTCCGACAGCTTCTGGCCGGCCTTGAGCGGCTGGAAGCGCTTGGCGTCTTCGCCGCCTTCACCGGTGTTCGACTTGCCGCCGATACGGTTCATGGCGATGGCCAGCGTGGTGTGCGCCTCGGTCGAGATCGAGCCGAGCGACATGGCGCCGGTGGCGAAACGCTTAACGATTTCCTTGGCCGGTTCGACTTCGTCGAGCGGGATCGGCGCGCCTTGCGGCTTGAGTTCGAACAGGCCGCGCAGGGTCAGGTGACGCTTGGTCTGATCGTTGATCAGCTTGGCGTATTCCTTGTAGGTCTCGTACTTGCCGGAGCGGGTCGAGTGCTGCAGCTTGGCGATGGAGTCCGGGGTCCAGACGTGTTCCTCGCCGCGGACGCGATAGGCGTATTCGCCGCCGGCATCGAGCATGTTGGCGAGCACCGGGTCAGCCGAGAAGGCTTCGGTGTGCAGGCGAATGGCTTCCTCGGCCACCTCGAAGACACCGATACCCTCGATGTTGGACGGGGTGCCGGTGAAGTACTTCTCGACGAAGTCCTTCTGCAGGCCGATGGCTTCAAAAATCTGGGCGCCGGTGTAGGACATGTAGGTCGAGATGCCCATCTTGGACATGACCTTGTTCAAGCCCTTGCCGATGGCCTTGATGAAGTTCTTGGCGTACTTCTCGGCCTTTTCGGCATCGCCCTTGGCCAGGGAATCGATGGTTTCCAGCGCGAGGTACGGATGTACCGCTTCGGCACCGAAACCGCCGAGCAGCGCGAAGTGATGCGTTTCGCGAGCCGAACCGGTTTCCACGACGAGACCGGCACTGGTACGCAGGCCCTTCTTGACCAGGTGCTGGTGGATGGTCGACGTCGCCAGCAAGGCGGGAATGGCGACCTGCTCGGCGCTGACCTGGCGATCGGAGACGATCAGGATGTTGGCACCGGAACGCACGGCATCTTCGGCATCGGCGGCCAGCGAAGCCAGACGCGCTTCGATGCCGTCCTTGCCCCAGGCGACCGGATAGCAGATATCCAGTTCGAAGGAGCGGAACTTGCCGGAGGTGTACTTCTCGATATTGCGCAGCTTTTCCATGTCGGCAAAGGACAGGACCGGCTGCGACACTTCGAGACGGATCGGCGGGTTGATGTCGTTGGTGTTGAGCAGGTTCGGCTTGGGACCGATGAAGGACACCAGCGACATGACCAGTTCTTCGCGGATCGGGTCGATCGGCGGGTTGGTCACTTGGGCGAACAACTGCTTGAAGTAGGCGTACAGCGTCTTGTTCTTGGCCGACAGGACCGGCAATGCGGAGTCGGTACCCATCGAACCGGTCGCTTCTTCGCCGTTCTGGACCATCGGCTCGAGGATGACCTTGACGTCTTCCTGGGTGTAGCCGAAAGCCTGCTGGCGATCGAGCAGCGAGGCGGACGAGGCGGCGCACTTTTCGTCGGCGGCCGGCACTTCGTCGAGCTTGATGCGGATCTTCTCGATCCACTCGCGGTAGGGCTTGGCGTTGGCCAAGGAGTTCTTCAATTCCTGGTCGTCGATGATGCGGCCCTGTTCCATGTCGATCAGGAACATCTTGCCCGGCTGCAGACGCCACTTCTTGACGATCTTCTTGTCCGGAATCGGCAGCACACCGGATTCGGAAGCCATGACCACGAGGTCGTCATCGGTAACCAGATAGCGTGCCGGACGCAGGCCGTTACGGTCCAGCGTGGCGCCGATCTGGCGGCCGTCGGTGAAGGCCACGGCGGCGGGGCCGTCCCACGGCTCCATCATGGCGGCATGGTATTCGTAGAAAGCGCGACGGTTCTCGTCCATCGTCGTGTGCTTTTCCCAGGCTTCCGGGATCATCAGCATGACGGCCTGGGCCAGCGAGTAGCCGCCGCCCATGACGAGCAGTTCGAGCGCGTTGTCGAAGGATGCAGAGTCCGACTGACCGGGGTAATGCAGCGGCCAGACCTTCTTGAGGTCGTCGCCGAGGATGGGCGAGGAAATCGCCTGTTCGCGGGCCTTGAACCAGTTCACGTTGCCGCGCACGGTGTTGATTTCACCGTTGTGGGCGATGTAGCGGAACGGGTGGGCCAGATCCCAGGTCGGGAAGGTGTTGGTCGAGAAACGCTGGTGCACCAGGGCCAGGGCGGTGACGGTGCGCTTGTCCTGCAGGTCGAGGTAATACACGCCAACCTGATCGGCCAGCAGCAGACCCTTGTAGTTCACGGTACGGGCCGAGAACGACGGGACGTAGAATTCCTGGCCGTGCTTCAGCTTCAACGACTTGATGGCGTTGGCGGCGCGGCGGCGGATGATGTAGAGCTTGCGCTCGAGGGCATCGGTGACGAAAACGTCCGGACCGCGGCCGACGAAAATCTGGCGGATCACCGGCTCCTTGGCCTTGACCGTCGGCGACATCGGCATGTCGGCATTGACCGGCACATCGCGCCAGCCGAGGATGATCTGGCCTTCGGCCAGCACGGAACGCTCGATTTCCTCGATGCAGGCGTGGCGCGAAGCAGCCTCCTGCGGCAGGAAAACCATGCCGACGCCGTACTCGCCATTGGGCGGCAGCTCGACGCCCTGCTTGGCCATTTCCTCGCGATAGAACTGATCCGGAATCTGGATCAGGATACCGGCACCGTCACCCTGCAGCGGGTCGGCGCCGACGGCGCCGCGGTGGTCGATATTTTTGAGGATCAACAAACCCTGCTCGACGATATTGTGGCTCTTCTGGCCTTTGACATGGGCGACAAAGCCTACGCCGCAAGCGTCGTGCTCGTTGGCGGGGTCGTACAAACCCTGCCGATCAGGTACTGCCGGTTCCATCACACGCATTCCTTCAAAGTACTTGGCCCTCCTGCATCAGGGCCAATGATGAAAAAAGCCGAACGTCATGTTTGACGCTTCGGCCTGTACGAAAATTTGAGGCAACCATTAAATATACTGGAAAACCCCTATCGAATCAAGATGCTGCAATGCACCAAACCCGGACGTTCGTGCTCAGTTTCTCCCCGCCGCGGTGCATCGGATTTCGACCGCCGCAGCGATCTGTTCCTTGGATGCGGCGTCGGAAACCACAGCCTTGCCGATTCCTTGCAGCAGCACCAAACGCAGCTTGCCGTCCTGTACCTTCTTGTCATGGCTCATCAATTCGAGATAACGATCAACGCCAAGGGCCGGGCTTATGACCGGCAAACCGGCTCGCACGAATATCCGCTCTATCCGCGCCACCGTTGGCGCCTCGATCCAACCTAAAGCACAGGACAATTCGGCAGCAATTAGCGTGCCGGCGGCCACCGCTTCGCCATGCAGCCATTCGCCATAACCCATGCCGGTTTCGATAGCATGGCCGAAGGTATGTCCCAGATTCAGCAAAGCCCGCTCGCCGCTTTCGCGCTCGTCGGCGGCAACCACTTCCGCCTTGTTGGCACAGGAACGTTGCACCGCATAGACCAAGGCCGACTGATCGCGCGCCAGCAGCTTGTCCAGATTGACCTCCAGCCAATCGAAAAATTCCGGATCGCGTATCAGACCGTACTTGATCACTTCGGCCAGACCGGCCTTAAGCTCGCGATCCGGCAGCGTATCGAGGGTCAAAATATCGGCCAGCACCAGCTTGGGCTGATAAAACGCCCCGATCATGTTTTTGCCCATGGGATGATTGATCGCCGTCTTGCCCCCTACCGATGAATCAACCTGGGAGAGCAAGGTGGTCGGCACCTGGATAAAAGGCATGCCGCGCTGATAACAGGCCGCGGCAAATCCGCCCATGTCGCCAATGACACCACCACCCAAGGCGATTAGTATCGTGCTGCGCTCGCAGCGCTCGGCCAGCAGGCCGTCAAAAATCAGATTGAGCGTTTCCCAGGTCTTGAATTTCTCGCCATCCGGCAAGATAACCGGCAAGACTTCAATGCCACCGCTGGCCAGCGTAGCGCACAGGCGCTCCAGATACAGCGGCGCTACCGTCTCATTGGAAACCACCACCACTTTCTTCTGCTTGATGTGCGGCAGAAGCAATTCAGGCCGGGACAGCAGGCCGGAACCGATGTGAATCGGATAGGAGCGCTCGTCGAGAGCGACATTGAGCGTTTCGATCAAGCTTTGCATAAACGGTTGAATTCTCTCAATAGATGCTGAACGATACCGGCCGCCACCAGGTGCGAGCCATCGACCACGATATGGGCCGCCTCTCGGTACAGAGGATCCCGTATCGCGTGAAGTTCCTCGAGTTTAGCCAACGGATCTTCCACATGCAGCAACGGGCGATTCCGATCGTGGCGCGTCCTCTCGTACAACAGCCGCGGCGGGACGTTCAGATAGACAACCCATCCCGTCTCGTTCAAGCGGCGTCGATTTTCCGGATTGATGACGACGCCCCCCCCTGTTGCCAGTACTAGGCCCCCCCCTCCAGTTAGGTCATGGATGGTCTGCGCCTCGCGCCGACGGAAGCCGTCCTCACCCTCTATTTCAAAGATGGTAGGAATCGGAACCCCAGTTCGTTCGACGATTTCATGGTCGGAATCCAAGAATGGCCGGCCTAAACGCTTGGCCAGCATACGCCCGACAGTCGTCTTGCCAGCCCCCATCAGGCCAACCAAGTAGATATTTCGATGTTGTTCCACGCCGGAATTTTAGCCGAGTCTTGAAGGGACACAAAAAAGGCCGGCATCTGCCGGCCTTTTTGGACAAATCACATTGGCATCAATCGAAACGCGTCTTATCAGATATAACCCGTGGAGTGATAAATACCAGCAACTCACGCCGACTGCCAGTATCGTTCTTATACTTGAACAGCCAGCCAAGGAACGGGATATCTCCCAGAAGCGGCACTTTTTCTACGGTGTCCTGCGTGTTTGTAATAAACACACCACCAATCACCACCGTTCCACCATTTTCGACAACCACGTTAGTTTCGACGATAGAACTCTTAATTGGCGGATTACCCAGAACAGCCCTTGTCCAATCCGGCTCCTCTTTCTTCACAACCAAGGCCATGCGCACCGTCCCCTCCGGAGTAATCTGCGGCGTCGCTTCCAGAGAAAGTTTGGCGGGTTTGAAGCTCACAGTCTGGGTAATTGCAGTCCCAGAGGTCTGAGTTGTCACATACGGCACCTCAGTACCATCCTCGATTTTTGCCTTAACGTTGTTGGCTGTAATAACCCGCGGACTAGAAATGATCTTACCGATGCCGTCTGACTCAAGAGCGGCAATTTCGAGGTTCAGAAACTTGGTAAGGCTCGAATTGAACAACGACAACGCCAATGTACCCCCTGTAGAAGTGTATGAAGGCAGATTGACCCCAATAGTCTGAGGGGTTGTTTGTGTCGGATTTGTTACCGTAGGAGTTGTTGTTCCTGGTGTGATCCTACCGCCGGTAACGTTCCAACCACTACCACCAAGCATACTTTGCTTCTGGTTCAAGAAATTCAGTTTTGCACCAATACTCCGGTTAAAGCTATCACTCGCCTCCACCACCCGAGCTTCAATTAGTACTTGGCGTGCTCCAATATCAATCGCGCTGATAAAAGAACGAATCTCATCAAGCTTGGAAGCAATATCGTTTATAAAAATGATATTGGATTGCGGGTCTGCAACAGCACTACCGCGCTTGCTCAAAATACGTTGTGTCGCTCCAGGTGCACCTCCCGCCACCACACCAGCCAAGAGTCGGGCCACATCTGCAGCTTTCTGATAATTCAACTGAAATTGCTCAAGTTTAAGCGGCTCAAGTTCGCTAATCTGCTGCTTTGATTCAAATTCCAATTTTTCACGTGTCGCAATCTCGTCTCGTGGGGCAATCATGATGATGTTGCCCTTCTTTCGCATATCGAGACCCTTTTGCTGGAAAATGATATCAATGACCTGATCAGCAGGGACATCTTTCAAGACAAGCGTCGTAGTTCCCGAAACAGTTTCGCTAATCACGGCATTCAAACCGAGTTCCTCAGCCATCAAGCGCAACAAGGCACGTACATCGCCGTTTTGGTAATTAATACTGACTCGCGGCCCCTGGTATCCGATCTTCGCCCCCTGCACGAGTTTATTGGGATCCTCGATAATTCGCTTAACCTCAACGATAAACTGGTTGTCGCTCTGATAGGCGTTGTGCTCCCACAGGCCCTTGGGCGAAATTACCATGCGCACATTGTCACCGTTTGCTTTGGTTTCCACCGTTGTTACGGGAGTAGCAAAATCGGTAACGTCCAGCTTCCGGCGAAGTCGGTCCGGGACCGAGGTTTTCATGAAGTCGACAACCAAATTCGGTCCTTGCTGGCGGATATCAATACCCGTTCCGGAGTCACTTAAATCAACAATGACGCGACCCTCACCATCCTTGCCACGGCGAAACATTACATCGCTGACCGAATGCTTTGCTCCTATCAAGCTCTCCTCCGCAAAACGAGTAGAACGGGCGGCACCCGAATCTGCGACTCGCTCAACTGGCGTCAGTGTCACGTAGAGGGATTTACCCTCAAGCCGTGTCTTGTAGTTGAGGCTTTTAGCGAGGTTCAACACCACACGCGTGCGGTCACCAACCTGGACCACATTCATGCTCCGCAAGTCGCCTTGGTTAAAGACTTGGCTATTTTTTCCTAAGCCATTGCCGGTCAACTGAAAATCCAAGGCAATTTTGGCTGGATTTGCCACACTAAACCCTGGCGGAGGAGCCGAAAGAGGTTCCTTCATGTCTATGCGCAGCGCAATCTCGTTGCCCTGCTGCGCCACATTGACAGCCTCGATCGTGTTTGACGGCTGCACCTCCGCACGAGCAGGCGGGAATAAAGCAAGACACACCACAAAAGCGGCCACTGCTTGTTTGATGAATTTCATTTCTTGCTTCCCTCCTTGCTCTGCAGATAGAGCGAACTCTTGCGTTCACTCCAGTCACCAGCAGAATCCTGTATCAATTCCCGCAATTGCACTTCGGTATCTGAAATCTGGGTCACCATACCGAAATCAAGACCCATGTAGTCGCCAACCTTGACCTGCTTGACCTTGTCTTCAACCTGGATGACAGCCATCGGCCGTTTGTTGACATTCATGTAGCCGATCATCTTGAGTGACTCTATCGGATATTTCTCGAGCATGCTGTTTCGGATCTCCCGGGCCTCAAAATCAGGCTGGAACGCCCCGCCCTTGCCGGCAAGCTGTTTATATCGAGATTCCGGTTCTATTTTGCTCGGCTTGAAGGGATCCAGCATCCCATCCATGTCATAGGGAACCGGCTCATACGGCTTGACATCCGGCAGTTTTGGCACGTTACCCCGCATATCCTTGGTATTCTCGGCCATCCACTGTTTCATGTCTTCGTGCTCTCCGCCGGCGCAAGCTCCCAAAGCGCCGCAGAGGGCAATGAGCAATAGTCGTTTCACTTCTTCGCTCCTTGCGCTGCCTTCTTCTGCTTAGCAACCTCCTCTTCATCCAGATAACGGAAGGTTTTGGTTGTCGCATCGAGGGACAATTGTCCTCCGTCTCGTATTGGGGCAATGGAAATATTATTCAGCGTGACGATGCGAGGTAGCTTGGCAATATCGGCTGCAAATGCGCCGAAATCGTGATAACCGCCATTGATTTTCACGGTAATCGGCAACTCGGCATAGAAGTCCTTGATTTGCTCCTGGCCGGGCTTGAACAATTCGAACTGCAGCCCCCGACCCAAACCGGCTTGGTTAATCTCGATCAGAAGTGCCTCGATTTCGGACTTATCGGGCAACTGCTTTAACAGTGCTCCAAACGAACGATCAATTTCCGCCAATTGTTGAACGTAGAGATCCAGATTGACTGCTTGGCGCTTCTTGTCGAGGTATTGCTGCTTTAAGGTCTGCTCTTCCTGTCCCTTTGTTTCCAACTCGGCAAATTGATCGTTCCAGACAAACCACCAGCCAGCCGCCACGATGACGGCGAACAACCCGACCAAGATGACAATCTTGGGGATCAAGGGCCATGAACCTGGATCATTCGGGTTCATGAAGCGGAAATCATCCGCAATAGACCGGAGGTCTATCTTCGGTAAGGAGATGGACGGTGCTTTCACTTTTTCCCCTTTTCGTCTTCAGGCTTGATTCGGGTAAGCACAAAGTTCATACCGAACTCATAGACCCGGCGCCCATTGGCGACAACCGCCTTGCTTTCCAGCAGTTGCGGTTGCTCCATCCACGGCGAAGCATCTAGATTCCGCATCAAGGCCGAAATCCGTGCGTTCGACTGGGCATGGCCAACGATATTGACCTTCAGACCATCCTGTTTGACGGATTTCAGATAGATACCCTCGGGAACCTGTTTGACCAGTTCGCTCAACAGATAGACCGTCTCGCCACGGTCACGCTGCAGATTCTCGATGACCTGCTTTCGCGCCAGAAGTGCCTGGGTCTGCTCTTTAAGACGCTTGATCTGATCAAGCTGTTTGTCCAGAACGGCAATTTCCTTTTTAAGGAACTCGTTCGAACCGTCCTGATTGCTGATCGCATTGCCAATCAGCGTGTAGCCGGCAAAAACGATTAGTGCCGCAAGCACAAATACCAAGCCGGTCAGCACGAAAAACTGCTCACGCCGCGCCTTCTTGGCCTCTTCACGATGGGGGAGGAGGTTGATGCGAATCATGATGGATCGAACCTCCGCAACGCCAGACCGCACGCCACCATCAGCGAGGAAGCATCGGCCAGCAGGCTTTTCGCCCGTACGCGGTCAGACAGCACCATATTGGCAAACGGATTGGCGATCAGGGTATTGACCTGCGTTCGCGTCGCCACCACCTCGTCGATTCCGGGGATCACGGCGCAACCACCGGCGAGAACGATATGGTCGACTTGGTTGTACTGGGTCGAAGTGAAGAAGAACTGAAGCGCCCGGGACACTTCCAGCGCTAGGTTCTCCATGAACGGATTCAGCAACTCGATTTCGTAGCCCTCGGGCAGATTTCCCGCACGCTTGGCGGCTTCTGCATCTTCGATGCTCATACCGTAATGGCGGGAGATATCCTGGGTCAGCTGGCCGCCACCGAAAGCCTGTTCGCGGGCATAAACCTGTTGACCGTTGCGCAGCACGGTCAGATTCATCACATTGGCGCCGGCGTCGATCAGCGCCACGACCTGATTCTTGCCGGCTTCCGGCAACTGGCGCTCGATCAGTTCGAAAGCCGCCAGCGTCGCGAAAGATTCGACATCGACGACCGTCGCCTTCAAGCCAGCCGCATCGGCTACCGCAACGCGGTCTTCGACGCGCTCCTTCTTCGACGCGGCAATCAGCACCTCGAGTTCGTCCGGTACTGCCGGGGCAGGCCCGATCACCTGATAGTCCAGATTGACTTCGTCGATGGCGAACGGAATGTACTGGTTCGCCTCGGTTTCAACCTGAGCCTCAAGCTCATCGTCGCGCAAACCGGCCGGCACGATGATTTTTTTCGTAATGACCGCAGACCCGGGCAAGGCCATGGCGACATTGCGGGTCGACGTACCCATGCGCTTCCAGGCACGCTTGACACAATCAACGACACCATCCAGGTTCGCGATATTGCCATCGGACACCGCATCTTTGGGCAACACCTCTATGGTGTAGCGCTCAACGCGATAGCCGTCTTTCCCGTTAGCAGTCAACTCGACCATCTTGACGGCGGACGAACTGATGTCCAGGCCGAATAGGGAGTGCGCCTTAGGATTTAACAACGCCGAGATATCGAAGCCCACCAGACCCCCAAAAAGTCCTTACGGATTACGAAGTTACAAAAACAACCAATAATTCACTTCAGATGCTAGCAACAAGCTATAGGCATGTAAAGCATTTTCACGGCCGGAAAATGGCCCAGCGTATAATCGGCGCCACGCCATTTTTACCCCTGAATACTGTGCCTCCGATACCGTCCACGCTACGCCTAATCCTGTACCCTGTCATATTCCTGCTTGGACTGGTCGCCATTGGTATAGCGATGGTGTTGATCGTACTGGTACTGACCTATCCGAACCTGCCGTCCCTTGAGGTACTGACCGACTACCGCCCGAAGATACCGCTGCGCGTGTATACCGCGGATGGATTTCTGATCGGTGAATATGGCGAGGAACGCAGGGCCGTCGTGGCCATTCAGGACGTCCCACCCATCATGAAGAATGCCATCCTGGCCGCCGAGGACGATCGCTTCTACCAGCATGGCGGTATCGACTACACGGGCATTCTGCGCGCCGCCGGCGCCAACCTGATCGGTGGAGGCAAACGCCAGGGGGCGTCGACCATTACCCAGCAGGTTGCCCGCAACTTCTTCCTGACCGGCGAAAAGACCTACACCCGCAAGCTGTACGAGGCCCTGCTGTCGTTCAAGATAGAAAGCAACCTGAGCAAGGACCAGATTTTCGAGCTGTATATCAACCAGATATTCCTCGGTCAGCGCGCCTACGGATTCGCCGCGGCGGCGCAAATCTACTTCGGCAAACCGCTCAAGGACATCTCCATTGCCGAAGCCGCGATGCTGGCTGGCCTGCCCAAGGCCCCGTCGGCCTACAACCCCATCGTCAACCCGACCCGCGCCAAGATCCGCCAGCAATATGTGCTGCGCCGCATGCACGAACTGGGCTACATCTCCGCCACCCAGCATGCCGCCGCCCTCAAGGAACCGCTGGTCGTCAAGCGCGAGCTGGCCGGCTATGCGGTCCACGCTGAATACGTCGCCGAAATGGCCCGCCAGATCACGGCCGAGCGCTTCCCCGAGGAAATCTATTCGCGCGGCATGAAGGTTTACACCACGATCATCAAGGCCGAACAGGAGGCTGCCTACAACAGCCTGCGCAAGGGCGTCATGGACTATGACCGGCGGCATGGCTACCGTGGCGCCGAATCCTATCTCGACATGAGCGACATCAAGTCCGACCAGGATGAATCCATCGACGAGGCCCTGCAGGACATCGCCGACACCGGCGACCTGATCCCGGCCCTGGTCCTCGCCGCCGATGCCAAGCAGATCCGCGCCTACCGCAAGGGGGGCGAAATCGTCACCCTGACTGGCGACGCCACCAAGTTCGCCGCCAAGATGCTCGACGACAAGGCGCCCCCCAACAAGCGCCTGAAACGCGGCGCCGTCATCCGCCTGCAAAAGGATGACAAGGGCAGCTGGCAGATCAGCCAACTGCCGGAAGTCGAGTCGGCCTTCGTCGCCATCTCGCCGCAGGACGGTGCGATCCGCGCCCTGGTCGGCGGTTTCGACTTCAATCGTAACAAGTTCAACCACGTCACCCAGGCCTGGCGTCAGCCGGGTTCCAGCTTCAAGCCCTTCATCTACTCCGCCTCGCTGGAGAAGGGCTACAGCCCGAACAGCGTGATCGCCGATGAACCGATCGTCATTCCGGCTAGTCAGACCGGCGCCCAGGCGTGGGAGCCGCACAACTACGACGGCAAGTACGAAGGCCCGATGAAGATGCGCACGGCGCTCGCCAAATCCAAGAACATGGTGTCGATCCGCATCCTGCAGGCCATCGGCACCAACTACGCCCAGGATTACGCGACGCGCTTCGGTTTCGATGCCGCCAAGCACCCGCCCTACCTGACCATGGCCCTGGGCGCCGGGTCGGTCACCCCGTGGCAGATGGTGAGCGGCTATTCGGTGTTCGCCAATGGCGGCTACAAGGTGAATCCCTTCGTCGTCCGCGAAATTCGCGACGAGCGCGACCAGGTCGTGGCCCGCTCGGCCGAAATCGAGGCCGGCAACGAAGCCATCCGCGCCATCGACCCGCGCAACGCCTTCATGATGGACACCATGCTGCGCGACGTCACCATCTACGGTACCGCCGCCAAGGCCTCGGCCATCCTGAAACGCCATGATCTGGCCGGCAAGACGGGCACCACCAACGAATACGTCGATGCCTGGTTCTGCGGTTACCAGATGACCGTCGCCGGCTGCGCGTGGATCGGTTTCGACCAACCGAAGAAGCTGGGCGACAAAGAAACCGGCGGCGTCGCGGCGCTACCGATCTGGATCGGCTACATGAACCGCGCCCTGAAGGATGTGCCGATGCAATTGCCGCAGGCGCCGGAAGGCCTGGTCGCTGTTGGCGAAGGACGCGAACGGACGTATATCTACGCCGAGAACTTCAAGGAACGTCCGCCGGAGGAAGAGGCCGGCGATGCGGCTCCGTTGCCCAAGCCCGACCTCAGCACGCCGCCCAGCGACTGATCAGCGCAGATCGACCGACTCGCCGGCCTGCTGGCTGGCGAGCTGCGACAGCTTGTCGAGCAACTCGGCGTTGTCCCGCGTGTCACGCCAAACCGAGCCATCCCACCGGAAATGGAAGCCGCCGGCCCGGGCGGCAACCCAGATTTCCTGGTTCACGCCGTGTCGATTGACGATGATCTTGCTGTCGTCGGCAAATTCGATTTCCAGCACGCCGCCCGCCCCCAATTCGAAATCCAGGTCGGCGCCGCTCGCCTCGAGCCCCGCTTCTATCCTGGCGAGGGTCGTCTCGGCCAGGCGGTTGAAATCCTTGTCATCCATGGTGTGCTAACATCCCGCTCTTCGCTGACAGCGCCCCGAACATGTCCAGAATCGCTGCCCTACTGATCATTCTTGGCCTTGCCGCCTGCGGCATGCGAGGCCAGCTCGAAAGGCCGTCCGGCCCGCCGTCGGAGCCGCTGCTCGGCAGCGACAAAGCGCCTGCCAAGGATGTTAGCACGACCACTCACCCCAAGGCCCAATGACCCACTTTGCCCTGAAAAACGGCGTCCTACACGCCGAATCCGTTGCCCTGCCGACCCTTGCCGAACAGTTCGGCACGCCGGCCTATGTCTATTCCCGTGCCGCGCTGACCGAGTCGCTGCGCGAATTCAAGGATGTCCTCGGCGGCCACCCGGCCGGTAGCGGCGCCCTCGTCTGCTACGCGGTCAAGGCCAATTCCAACCTGGCCATCCTCAACCTGTTCGCCCGCCTGGGCGCCGGCTTCGACATCGTGTCGGGCGGCGAACTGCAGCGCGTGCTGGCCGCCGGCGCCGATCCGCAGAAGGTGGTCTTCTCGGGCGTCGGCAAGACCGCGGCCGAAATGAAACTGGCCCTCGACGCCGGCATCTTCTGCTTCAACATCGAATCCATACCGGAACTGGAGCGCCTCAACGAAGTCGCCGGCCAGTGCGGCAAGGCGGCGCCGATCAGCCTGCGCGTCAATCCGAACGTCGACCCGAAGACCCACCCGTACATCTCGACCGGCCTGAAGGAAGCCAAGTTCGGCGTCGCCTACGACGATGCCCTGCCGCTCTACCGGCGCGCCGCCGCCCTGCCCCACATCCAGATCGCCGGCATCGACTGCCACATCGGCTCGCAACTGCTCGATCCGTCGCCCTTCGTCGAGGCGCTCGACCGCATCCTGGCCCTGATCGACCAACTGGCCAGCGACGGCATCCGCATTCACCATCTGGACCTCGGCGGCGGCCTCGGCATCAAGTACAAGGCCGACCAGGTACAACCGACCGTCGCCTCCTACCTGACCCCGCTGCTCGACAAGCTGCAGGACCGGGGCCTGCAGGTCGTGCTCGAACCGGGCCGCCGCCTGGTCGGCAATGCCGGCCTGCTGCTGACCCGCATCGAATACCTGAAGGAAGGCGAAGGCAAGAATTTCGCCGTCATCGATGCCGCCATGAACGACCTGATGCGCCCGGCGCTGTACGAAGCCTGGCATGACATCAATCCAGTGGTGCCAAGCGCCGGCACCGCACGCGACTACGACGTGGTCGGTCCGGTATGCGAAACCGGTGACTTCCTTGGCCAGGCCCGCCCGCTCTGCGTGCAGCCGGGCGACCTGCTGGCGGTGATGTCGGCCGGTGCCTACGGCATGGCCATGGCGTCGAACTACAACACTCGGCCGCGCGCCGTCGAAATCATGGTTGATGGCGATCAGGTTCACGTCATTCGCCAGCGCGAAACGGTCGCCCAACTCTACGCCGGCGAGCAGGTCCTGCCGGCTTGAACGGCATCCGCATCGACAAGTGGCTGTGGGCCGCGCGCTTCTTCAAGACGCGCAGCTTGGCCACCGATGCGGTAGGCGGCGGCAAGGTGAAGCTGAACGGGGTGCCGACCAAGCCGTCGCGTGACGTCAAGATCGGCGACAAGCTGGATGTCTTCAATGGCGAGACCCGCTGGCAGGTCGTCGTCCGCGCCCTTTCCGAAAAACGCGGCCCGGCCAGCGAAGCCCGCCTGCTCTACGAAGAAACCCCGGATAGCATCACAGCCCGCGAAGCCGAACAGTTGCGGCGCAAATTCGAGGTCGAGCCGGCCGCCGACATCCACGGCCGGCCGACCAAGCGCGACCGTCGCCAGATGGATCGTTTCGGCCGCTAGGCCGGTTACAGCACCAGCGCCAGGGCCAGCGGTAGGAAAATCAGCGCGGCCAGATTGCCGATCAGCACGATGGAGGCGACGCGTTGCGGCTCCTGCTTGTAGCGCTCGGCGAACAGAAAGTTAAGCACGGCCGGCGGGAAGGCGCCAAAGACTAACAGCATGGCGGCGTTGCGCCCCTCGATGCCGAGCAGGGCGATGACGCCGTAGGCGATGGCCATGCCGGCCAGCGGCCGCAACAAGGCGCTGCCGACCGCCACTTTCCATTCGCTGAACGACACATCGGTCATCCGCACGCCGAGCGAAAAGAGCAGCAGTGGAACGGAAACATCGCCCAGCATCTTGATCGCCGTGATGGCCGGCGACCATATCTGGATTTTGAGCAGGGCGACCGCCAGGCCCGTGATCGCGGCAAAAACCACCGGGACGCGCCACAGGGTCAGCAAGCGGGCATGCGGATCGAGCAGGCGGGCGCCGAAGGTGAAATGCAGGGTGTTCTCGACCATGAACATGATCACCGCCGCCGGCAGGGCCTGCTCGCCCCAAGCCAGCACGGCAAGCGGCAAGCCGATATTGCCGGAGTTGTTGAACATCATCGGCGGCACCAGCGTTTTGGCCTCCATCCCGAGCAGGCGGGCGATCGGCCAGGCGAGCAGGCCGCAGGTCAGCAACACCAGCAAGGCGCCCAGCGCGAGCGGAGCATAGGCCTGCACGTCGAAGGACTTGCCGGCCATGGCGGCGAACACCACGGCCGGGACGAAAACGTCCATGTTGATGCGGTTGGCGACGGCCATTTCCGGCTTGTGCTTGCGACCGTAGAAATAACCGGCAGCAACGATCGCGAAAATCGGAAAAAGGATCGCCACCAGGCGAAAGCTCAGGCTTTGGTCGTCCAACGGGTTCTTTCAGGAAGGGAAAGCAAATCCGAACTGTGCTCGGGGCAAACGGCCGGAACCATAGGGAATAACCCGCGGCCCGGCCGTCTCCGGCTACAGCACGTAGCGCGACAGATCCTCGTCGGCGGCGACTTCGCCCAGCTTTTCATTGACGTAGGCCGCATCGACGGCGACCTTGTCGAGCCCGACCTTGCCGGCTTCGAAGGAAACTTCCTCGAGCAACTTTTCCATCACCGTATGCAGGCGGCGGGCGCCGATGTTCTCGGTCTTCTCGTTCACCTGAAAGGCGATTTCGGCCATGCGGCGGATACCGTCGTCGGCGAATTCGATGGCCACCCCTTCGGTTTCCAGCAAGGCCTGGTACTGCTTGGTCAGGCAGGCGTCGGTCTGGGTCAGGATGCGCTCGAAATCGGCTACCGACAGCGAATCCAGTTCGACGCGGATGGGGAAGCGGCCCTGCAGTTCGGGAATCAGGTCCGACGGCTTGGACAGGTGGAAGGCGCCGGAGGCGATGAACAGGATGTGGTCGGTGCGGATCATGCCGTACTTGGTCGACACCGTCGTGCCTTCGACCAGCGGCAGCAGGTCGCGCTGCACGCCCTGGCGCGACACATCGGCGCCTTGCGTATCGGAGCGGCCGGTCACCTTGTCGATTTCGTCGAGGAAGACGATGCCGTTCTGCTCGACGGCCTTGACCGCCTCCAGCTTGACGTCCTCGTCATTGACCAGTTTGGCGGCCTCCTCGTCGGTGAGCAGCTTGAGGGCTTCCTTGATTTTCAGCTTGCGCGACTTTTTCTTGCCGCCGCCCATGTTCTGGAACATGCCCTGGATCTGCTGGGTCAGTTCCTCCATGCCCGGCGGCGCGAAAATCTCGGCCTGCATGTTGGGCGCGGCGACCTCGATGTCGATTTCCTTGTCGTCCAGTTCGCCCTCACGCAGCTTTTTGCGGAATTTCTGGCGGGTCGTGTTATCCGTGGCCGACGCATCGGCATTCTCGGCGAAGAAACCGGGGCTGCGCGCCGGCGGCAGCAGCACGTCGAGGATGCGTTCCTCGGCGGCGTCCTCAGCGCGAGCGCGCATGCCCTTGATCGCCCGTTCGCGTCCCGACTTGATGGCCATCTCGACCAGGTCGCGGATGATGGTTTCGACATCGCGCCCGACGTAGCCGACCTCGGTGAATTTCGTCGCCTCGACCTTGATGAAGGGCGCATTGGCCAGGCGGGCCAGGCGGCGGGCGATTTCGGTCTTGCCGACACCGGTCGGGCCGATCATCAGGATGTTCTTGGGCGTGATCTCCTGGCGCAGCGGATCGGCGACCTGCGAACGCCGCCAGCGGTTGCGCAGGGCGATGGCGACGGCCTTCTTGGCGGCATTCTGGCCGACGATGTGCTTGTCGAGTTCGGAGACGATCTCCTTCGGCGTCATGGTCGTCATTCCAGCGTCTCCAGCGTGAAGTTGCGGTTGGTGTAGATGCACAGGTCGCCGGCGATCTCGAGCGACTTGATC
This sequence comes from Dechloromonas hankyongensis, assembly GCF_022012295.1. Taxonomy (GTDB): domain Bacteria; phylum Pseudomonadota; class Gammaproteobacteria; order Burkholderiales; family Rhodocyclaceae; genus Azonexus; species Azonexus hankyongensis. Next base: position 687,740 of record NZ_JAKLTN010000001.1, on the reverse strand, counting down.
ACGATGTCGAGCGGCGGCAGGTCGGTATTCTCCAGCAAGGCGCGTGCCGCACTCTGCGCATAGGCACCGCCCGAACCGATGGCGACGATGCCCTGCTCCGGCTCCAGCACGTCGCCGTTGCCGGTGATGACCAGCGAGGACTCGCGGTCGGCGACCGACAGCATGGCTTCCAGGCGGCGTAACGCGCGGTCAGAACGCCAGTCCTTGGCCAGTTCGACGGCCGAGCGGACCAGGTTGCCCTGGTGCTTTTCCAGCTTGGCCTCGAAGCGCTCGAACAGCGTGAAGGCGTCGGCCGTGCCGCCGGCGAAACCGGCCAGGATGCGGCCCTGGTACAGGCGACGGACCTTCTTGGCCGTCGCCTTGATGACGATGTTGCCCAAGGTGACCTGGCCGTCGCCGCCCATGGCGACGACGTTGCCCCGGCGCACCGACAGGATGGTCGTGCCGTGATATTGCTCCATGATTCTTCCTGACTTAAGACTTGGGAACGATGATGCGCGCCTGCTTGTTGAGGCCGACGACGGCCATCAGCTCGGCAACGAGATGGTTCGGACTGCGGATGACGACATCCCGGCCGGCCGCCTTGATCGGTGTCAGACGATTGACCAGCTGACCGGCCGAAATGAAGTCCAGACGGGTCACCCGCGAAAAATCGAGGACGGGCTGCGCCTGGCTTTCGATGATCTGCGGCAGATCCTCGAAACGGCAGGCTTTCAGTTCGCCGACCAGGTAATGCGCATCGTCGCGCGCCCCGTTGGCGACGGCCGCCGCCTTGCTGCCCGACGCTTGCATCACTTCCCAGGAGGGCGGGGAAAGCTCGAAGGTGATGGCGTAATCGACCGCCCGTTCCTCGAAACGCTCCTGGGTCGCGTGGCGTTGCAGCAACTCCAGCAACAGGCGCCAGGCCGGCTCGTGTGCGGCCTCGCCGGCGACCAGACGATCATTCAGCCGGTCCATGAAAGCTTCGGCGCCGACCAGGGTCAGCGCCAGACGCTGCTTGCGGGCGCGGACGAGCAGATCGGCCAGTTGGGCCGCCACGTCGTCGTCGCAACCGATCAGTTTGGCGCAATCGACACTGATCTCGGCCTTCTGGCCGACCAGGCGGGCCAATTCGACAACCGGCAGGTCGCTTTCGCTGGTCAGCACGCCCTGCAGGAATATCTTGCTGCCGCCCGGCCCGCCAGCCACTGCGGGGACAGCCGGGACCTCCTGGCACCAGGTCGGGGGCGATGTTTCGCAGGCTTCGGCATACTCGACGCCCAGCTTCTCGAACCCTGCCCGATCGCCGCTGATCTGCAACAGGTCGAACAGGAGCATCCAGAAGCGCTTGCCTTCGACGCCGTGATAGGAGCGGACAAAGGTTTCGAGCAGTGAGCGGGCGGCACCGTCCTGCCCGTTGGCATAGAGCACGACGACCTGCTCGACGCAGGACTGCAAGGGGTCGACGTCCTGCTCGACGTCGATGCCCATCACGCTGGAATTGGTGAAGTGGGTATCGAAATCGTCGATGCTGAAATCGTCGTCGGCAACCGGCGCCACCGGCTTGGCCGCGGGCGTGGGTTCGGCCGGACGCTTCGGCTGCGTGGCAACCGGCGCCGGCTGCACCGGTTTGCCCGGCGTGAATTCGAGATCGGGCAAGGCCTCTGGCAGCGGCTTCGCCGATTCTTCGGGCTCGGCCTCGACCGGCTTGGCTTCCGGCGGCGGAGCTACCGGACGTGGCCGCGCAGCAGGCCGCTCGGGCATCTTGTTAGGCTGCTTCTTGAAAAACGAAAAAACCATGACCACTCCGCATGCAGGAATTGAGTTTTAGCATGTCGCCCGCGTTCACGCAACGACCAGCCCAAGCGCCACCAGCATCATGGCCAGGATGGGCCCGAAGGGCTGGTCGAGCCAAAGCGCCACGGCAAATGCCGCGAGATAGGCGGCAAGGCCAATAAGTAAGGAAGACAGCAAGCCGCCCCGCCAGTTCTTCGCCCGGCGGAAAGCCAGCCAGGGCGGGATGAAGACCAGCGCGAAAGCCCCCATCACACCAAGGCTCATCGTCGCCAGGGCCAGGGCCAGCGCGGCCAGCAGGTCGAAACCGATCTGCGTCGGCCAGGCGCGCAAGCCGCGGATGCGGAAGAAATCCGGATAGGTATGGGCGAGCAGGAGATGGCGCGACAACAGGCGCAGCAGGCCGAGCGCCAGAGGTACGCTGAGCGCCACCAGCCACAACTCTTCGCGGCCGGCGAAATAGAGCTGCCCGTCGAACAGGGCGTGCCCGAGACGCTCGGCCTGTGGCTGGTTGGCCGCCAGCAACACCGCCACCGACCAGCCGCCGAGGAGCAGCAAGGCGTAGGCCGCGCCGCCGGTCAGTCGGGCCGCGAACAGGCGTTTGCCGGCACCTGCCAGGGCTGCCGCCGCAATGCCGCCTGCCGCCGGCGGCAGGCCGCCGACCAGGGCGACCAGCGCCCCGGCGGCAGCCACGTGCGAATAGGCCAGCGCGGCCAGCCATTCGTCGCGCAGGCGCAGGTAGCAGCCGAGCAAGGGCAGCAGGATGGCCAGTCCGAGGCCGGTCAGGAAGGGAATCAGGAACAGTTCAGTCGACATCGTGCGCCTCCATCGCCACCACCCGGTCGCAAGCGGCAGCGACAAAAGCCGAATCGTGGCTGACCACAACGATGCCGCAACCTTCCCGTGCCCGTTCGTGCAGATGCGCCGTCAGGTGGCGCACCCCGGCGGCATCGAGGTTGTTGGTCGGCTCGTCGAGCAGGACCAGGTCGGCCGGCGCGTGCAGCACCGCCCACAGCGCCAGATAGTGGCGCTGGCCACCGGACAGGCGGTCCAGTCGCCAATCGACGCGGTCGGCCAGCCAGGGCGGCAGGCCGGCCGGGCTGGCGCCTGTCATGGCCAGCAGATCGCGGCCGGACAGCGGCAGGCCGTCCACCGGCGGCACGTCCTGGGTCTGCAGCGCGAGCCGGAGGCCCGGCTGCAGTTCGAGAGAGCCGGAAAACACCGCGGCCCGCCCGGCGAAAGCGGCCAGCAAGGTGCTTTTGCCGACGCCGTTCGGGCCGGTCAGGCCGACGATTTCGCCGGCGGCCAGCGCAAAATCGATAGCCGGCGTTGCCGGCTGCATCCAGCCGGCGACCAAGGCCGCTGCGCGCAGCATCTCAGCGCCCCGCCTTGAGCAGGCGCTGGACCGTGTCGTCGAACAGCCCGAACAAATCCTTCGCTTCCGGCGTGCCGCCCACCGTGTAGGGCAGCAGGACGGCCGGGATGCCGGCCTTGCCGGCGATCCACAGGCTAGGCCCATCCTGCTGGTAGGCGGCGCGCAGCACCATCCGGGCCGGCGTGGTCTGCTGGCGCGCCAGCAGGCCGGTCAGTTGGCCGCTGGTCGGCTCGATAGCCGGTTTCGGCTCGAGTGCGCCGACCTCCTTCAGGCCCAGCCAGTTGGACAGGTAGACGAAGGACTGGTGGTGGACAAGGACCGCCATGCCTTTCAGCGGCGCCGCCTCCTTTTCCCAACGCGCCATGGCAGCCTGCCACTTGCCGGCGAAAGCCGTGTAGCCGGCCTGGTAGGCCGCGGCGTTGGCGGCATCAAGTTCGGCCATCCGCGCTGCCAGCTTTTCACCGACCTTCAGCACATTACGCGGATCAAGGTGGGTATGCGGGTTGCCGGCGGCATGCACGTCGCCATGGGCACGATCGACCACGGCCGGCACGTCCAGCCGATTGACCAAGGCCGCCGCCTCGAAATAGCCGGGCCGCCCGGGCTGGATGGCCGGATTGCCCGAGTCGCGCAGGACCAGCGGCAGCCAACCGATTTCCAGGTCAGCGCCAGCGGCCACGACGAGATTGGCCTGCCGCGCCTGCGCCAGCAAGGACGGCTTGGCCTCGATGCGGTGCGGGTCCTGGAAGGCGGTGGTCGCGGTGTAGAGCTTGACCTTGTCGCCGCCGATCTCCTTGGCCAGCGCCCCCCATTCGGGCACCGTGGCGAAGACCTTCAGATCGGCTTGGGCGGCCACTCCATTCAGCACGAGAAAAATACCGATCACGAAACGTTTCATGTCGCCCCCTAGAACTTGTGGGCGCCGTGGGCGCCCAAGCTCATCACGTATTGCAACGTGAGCTGGTTATCGGTGATGCCGAGCATCGACTTGTCCTGCGCCAACTGCAGACGGACGCGCGAGAACTCGCTCCAGCTGTAGTCGACCATCGCGCTCGCCTTCTTCGGCCGATAGTCGGCCAGCGCCAGGTTGGCAGCATTGATGCCGAAATCGCGCTGCCCGCTGTCGAGCTGCTCGTAACGCAGGCCAGCTCGCCAGTTTGGGATGAATTGATAGACGCCCTGGGCGTACCAGCCGGACTGGCGGGTGCGATAGCCGCTGTTCACACCGCCGGAGCATGCCCCCGGGCTGGAAGCATCGGCGTCGTCGCACAGCAGGTGGCCTTGCTCGCGGCGATTGAAATACTCGGCCTGGAACTTGAAATTCCGGTATTGCGGATTGCCGTTCGGCGCCCATTTCCAGACGAAGTCCGCCAGCCACGTCGCCGAGTCGCCGGTGAATTTGCCCAGCGCCTCGACGCCGCCGATATCGTCGAAATGCCCTTCGCGCTCCTTGGCCTTGGTTTTCAGGTAAGACACACCGGCCCGCCAGTTGTTGGACATGCCGACATCGCCGCCGACATGGGCGAAAGCAGACGCCGCCCCACTGCCGTTCCGGTTGCGGTCCGTGCCGGGGAAGGCGGCGCCACGTCCAGCTTCGGCACCGAATTCGATGAAGGTATCGGTCGGCGCCAGCCATTTGAACTGCACGCCATCCTGCACGTAGCTGCCTTCGTCGCCGAACATCGCCCGATACATCAGCGGGGCGTCGGCGAAGTCCCACATGTGCGGATGCTGCTCGTTCAGGTAGCCGATACCGGAGCGAAAACGCCCGCCCTTCAGGCCGATGCCGCCGCCCAGGCCGAGCGACTGGAACCACGCCTCCTCGACCTCGGCCGAGCCGTCGACCATGGCGACGATGGCCTGGCCGCGCCAGTACGGGTCGACGTTAGCCGCCAGGACCAGTTCGGTATGGTCCACCGAGAAGCCGCGCTTGCTGATGCCGGGAATGGACCCGTCGCCATGATCGTGGCCGCCGGCCGGATAAAAGCCGGTGATGCCGCGCTCCGCCACATCCTTCATGTTCTTGTACTGCCCCTGCAGGATCAGCGACACCTCGGGGTTGAAGCTGCTGGCGCTCGCGGCAGCCGGCTGGATAGCCTCGACCACCACCGGGGCGGACGGGCTGCTCCCGCGCGACTCGGCCTGGGCCAGTTTCTGCTCCAGCGCAGCGATGCGCTGTTCGTAGGATTTCTTCATCTCGTCGATCTGGACGCGAATGGCGGCCAGATCGGCGTTCTCAGCAGCCTGGGCCGCGCCGGCGACAGCCAGCAGGGCGACCATGGCAATATTTTTCTGCATGGAATACTCCTGAAAATACATGACGGCAGACTGCGCACAGAGCAGCAGTCCTTGGAAATGGAAACAGGACCGGGAAACCGGCCTTTTTTCAGGAGTTGGGTGGGCCGCGCTGGCTGGCGACGGGGGCCGGAAAGCTTTCCCGGGCATACGAGGAAAGCACTTCCGGCAGCAGTTGGCTGGCAACCACCGGCGGCAGGGCCGCCACGGAAGGCAGCGCCATGCCCAGATCGTGCGCGGTCAGGCAGAGCAGGCAGGCGTGCGTCGGCAGCGCCTCGTCGTTGCCCGCCGCATGCTCGACGGCATGCGCCCCCGCCAGCAACTGGGCGAAGACGAGAGCGGCAACGAGAAGGAAATGGCGCAGCGGATTCACGGATGCAGTTTAATCGACCTGAACGAGCAAGCCTTTGAGGTATTCGCCTTCCGGGAAGTTCAACGCCACCGGGTGATCGGCCGTACCCGACAGCCGGCGGACGATACGGGCATCGCGCCCGGCATCCAGCGCAGCGCCGGCAACGATCTTCTGGAACAGTTCCAGCCCGATACCGCCCGAGCACGAGTAGGTCATCAGCAGGCCGCCCGGCTTGAGCAGGCGGAAGCCGAGCAGGTTAATGTCCTTGTAGGCACGCGCCGCGCGGTCGGCGTGGGCGGCCGACGGAGCGAACTTGGGCGGGTCGAGGACGATCAGGTCGAAAGTCCGCCCGGCCTTGCGGAAATCGCGCAGGGCCTGAAAGACGTCGGCCTCCAGCCATTCAGCACGCTCCGCCGGCAACTGCGGATTGAGCGCCAGGTTGGCGCGGGCCTGGGCCAATGCCGGCCCCGACGAGTCGATGGACAGCACGTGCGCAGCGCCGCCGGCCAGCGCCTGCAGCGAAAAGCCGCCGGTGTAGCAGAAGCAGTTCAGGATGTCCTTGCCGGCCGCCACGCTGCGCAGCCAGGCGCGGTTGTCGCGCTGGTCGAGATAGAAACCGGTCTTGTGGCCGCCGACGACATCGACTGCCAGCTGGACGCCGTTTTCATCGATGCTCAGACCGCCAGCCGGCGCCTCGCCATGCAGCCAGCCGGTCGTCGGCTCCAACCCTTCCAGGCCGCGCACATCGGAATCGGAGCGCTCATAGATGCGGGCGCAGCCGGTCGCCTTGACCAGCCCGGCAACAATGGCCTTGCGCCACTTGTCGGCACCGGCCGAAGTCAGCTGCACGACGACCGTGTCGCCGTACTGGTCGGCGACGATGCCCGGCAGGCCATCGGACTCGGCATGGATCAGGCGCAGGCCCTGCTGGCCCTTCAGCTCGGGCAAGGCCTGACGGCGTGCCACAGCAGCCGCGATACGACGCTTGAAGAAGGCATCATCGACCGACTCTTCCGGATCGAAAGTCCAGAAACGCGCCCGGATCTGCGAGCTGGGGCTGTAGGCAGCGCGCCCCAACGGCCGCAGATTGTCAGCCAGCACCTCGACGGTGTCACCCGCGCGGGCGCGGCCTTCAAGCCGCCCGACCGATCCGGCAAACAACCAGGGATGATGCTGTTTGAACGCCGAACGTTCCTTACCCGGCAGAAGAATCAATTGCGCCATGTTTTCCCGACCTCAAAAGCAAGAAGCCCCGGTTACCTTGCAGCAACCGGGGCCCGATAAAACCTTTTAACGCTTAGGCGCCCAGGGCCTTGCGGTTACGCTGATGACATTCGGCAGCGTACATGGTCTTGAACATGGTCTTGCCATCGCCCTTGAACAGGCGCTTGGTGGACTTGGAAACACAGCGGCGTTCCAGGGAAGAACGGCGGTTACGGTTGATGGCCATGAAAACTCCTTGAATCCGGCGATTTTTCGAAACCGTCAATCATAGAGGTTGGTAGCAAAATCGTCAACGGAGCCTTGATTTTTGGCACTTTTCCGGGATTACTTCGCCTTGGCCCGCGGATGCGCCGCGTCGTAAACCTTGGCCAGATGCTGGAAGTCGAGGTGCGTATAGACCTGGGTCGACGCGATGCTGGCGTGGCCGAGCATTTCCTGCACCGCGCGCAGGTCGCCGGAGGATTGCAGGACATGCGAGGCGAAGGAATGGCGCAGCATGTGCGGATGGACATGGGTAGGCAAGCCGAGCTGGATGGCGCGCCGCGCCAGGCGGGACTCGACCATGCGCGGACTGATGCGAGCACCGCGCGCGCCGACGAACAGCGCCTTTTCATCCGGCCGGGCCAGCTCGGGACGCAGGGCAGCCCAGGCGGCAAGCGCCTCGCGCGCCTTGCTGCCGACCGGCACCAGGCGCAGCTTGCTGCGCTTGCCGAGGACGCGGATTTCGCCGTCGTTCATTACGCTATCCAGCACATCACAATCGAGGGCGACCAGTTCGGCCAGGCGCAGACCGGAAGAGTAAAACAGCTCGAACATGGCCAGATCGCGGGTCGACTGGACCGGATCGTCATCCTCTACCGGCTCAAGCAGGCGGGCCGTTTCGTCAACCGATAAGGCCTTGGGCAGCAGGCGAGGCGATTTGGGCGGCCGGATGCCGTCGCAGGGATTGGCTTTGAGCATGCCGCGCTCGCCCAGCCAGCGAAAAAAGCCGCGCCAGGCGGACAGCAAACGGGCTAGCGAACGGCCGGCGAGACCTTGGCCGTGTAACTGGGCAACGAAGCGACGGACATGATAGACCTGCAGATCGGCCAGCGGCATTTCGCCGGCGGCCGTCAGCAGTTTTTTCAGATCGCGGCAGTAATTGGCAACCGTATGCGGCGACATGCGCCGCTGATCCGTCAATTCAGCCAGATAGTCGGCCAACCGCGGATCAACCGCCGCCGCGGAGGTCACAACACGCTCTTGGTCACCCGGGCCAGCGCGGCGGAAACCATCTCGCCCAGGCGTTCGAGATAGAGGGTGCCCATGTCGGCGTAGAAACGCTGCGCGTCCTCGCTGCCCAGCGCAATCATGCCGATGGTGCCGCCACCGTTGCGCAGCGCGATCAGCGCCTGCGAACGGATGTGCGAGGCATGCTCGCCGAACCACGACGCCGTGCCAAAGCCGGCGGTCGAACCGCAGTACGGGCGGGCCAGGGTTTCGGCGAAGACTTGCAGTTCCTCGCTGACCGCCGCGAATTCCGGCAGATCCTCGATGCCTTCCGGCTTGTCCCACAGGCGCAGGGCGACATGCGGCACGGAAAAATCGTCGCGCAGGTGGAAATTGAGCAGATGAATGACAGCCTGGAAGGTTTCGGCCGCCACCAAGGCTACGGCAAGGCGATGCACTTTCTCGCTGATTGCATCGTTTTCCTCGCCGAAGGCGATTAGTTCCGCTAGCTTGCTTTCGGTCGTCCGGTTCTTTTCGCGCAGGGTCAGCATCTGGCGCTCAGCCAGCGACACGGCACGGCCACCATGCGGATGCGGCACGAAAATCTGCGCCATCAGGTCGGCGTATTGCTCGAAAAAGCTCGGGTTGTTCTTCAGGTAGTCCGCGATTTCCTCGGGGAACATGGCGCTCATAATTCAATTTCTCCAGAAAATACGGTAACTGCCGGGCCGGTCATCAGGACCGGTCGGCCTGGGCCGCCCCAGGCGATGCTCAGGTCGCCGCCGCGTGTCGTCACGCGTACCGGCGAGTCGAGCAGGCCACGGCGGATGCCGGCCACTGCGGCGGCGCAGGCGCCAGTGCCGCAGGCCATGGTCTCGCCCGAACCGCGCTCATAGACACGCAGCTTGATGGAATGGCGGTCGATGATCTGCATGAAGCCGGCGTTGACCCGCTGCGGGAAACGCTCGTGTCTCTCGATCAAGGGCCCATGCTCGCCCACCGGATGCGTATCGACGCTATCGACAACCTGCACGGCATGCGGGTTACCCATAGACACGACGCTGGTCTCCAAGGTTTCGTCGGCGACGTCGAGCAAGTGGATGATCACGTCTTCGTCGGCCATGAAGGGAATTTCGGCCGGTAGGAAACGCGGCTCGCCCATGTCTACGGTGACATTGCCGTCGGCTTCGAGGCGCGGTTCTATGGTCCCGCGCAGGGTTTCGACGCGGATCTGCCGCTTGTCGGTTAGGCCTTGGTCATGGACGAAGCGCACGAAACAGCGCGCGCCGTTGCCGCACTGCTCGACCTCGCCGCCATCGGCGTTGAAGATGCGGTAGCGGAAATCGATGCCGGGCTGCCCGGCTTTTTCGACCAGCAGGATCTGGTCGCAGCCGACCCCGAAGTGACGGTCGGCCAGATAGACCAGTTGTTCCGGGCTCAGGGAAACCTGCTGGCGGACACCGTCCAGAACAACGAAATCGTTGCCCAGACCATGCATCTTGGAGAATTTGAGTTTCACGTGCCGCTCCGCTAAATGATCCGGAAAATCATAGCAGACACAGCACGTTGCCCAAAGTTCTTAAAGTTTCTTCTCCATCACGTAATCGTCCATCACGTAGCCGTGGCCGATGTCGTCGACGGTCGATTCGCGGACGGCGAAGCCGTACTTCTTGTACGAATTGATGGCATTCACGTTGCGCTTGTTCACCTGCAGGATCACGCAGGGATAGCCTTCGCGCTTCGCCCGTTCGGCGACGTTGGCGATCAACTGGCCGCCGACGCCATGCCGTTGCACGTCGGGGTGGATGTAGAGCTTGTCGAGCTTGAATTCGCCCTTGTAGATTTCGCTGAAGGCGAAGCCGATGCGCCGGCCGTCGACGAAGGCCTGGTCCAGCCATTTGTGCAGATCTTCCAGGTCGTCGTACAGGCGCTCGTGGCCGTAGCGCTGCTCGAGCATGAAGTCGATCTGCTCCTGGGTGATGATGCCGGGGTAGGTCGCCTGCCAGATCTCGCGGGCCAGCGCGGCGATCGCCGGCACCTCGGGCGGCGTTACGGAACGGATTTCTACATTCAGCTTGTTGTTCATTTGTAAAACCTCTGTTCTCCGGGTGGCCGGGTCTTGAAGCGCTTGTGCAACCAGAAGTACTGCTCCGGCATGCGCAGCACCTGGCTTTCGATAAACTGGTTCATGAGTGCGGTATCGGCCTCGACGCTGGCGCCGGGGAAATTTTCCCAAGGCGGCATGACTTCGATGTCGTAGCCATCGGGAGACTGACGGCAAATCACCGGCACGACGCGGGCGCCGGTCAAGCGCACCAGGCGCGACAGCGCCGGAATGGTCGCCGCCTGAACGCCGAAGAAGGGCACGAATATCGACTCCTTCGGCCCGAAATCCATGTCCGGCAGGTAATAGAAGGGGTGGCCATCCTTCATGGCCCTGACGATCTTGCGCATCCCGTCCTGCCGCGACAGCAGTACCGCCTCGTTGAAACGCATCCGCCCATCATAAAGCAGCTTGTTCAGTACCGGATTTTTCTGCATGGAAAACACGCTGCAGCCGACGACGTGCATCGACACAACGGTTCCCCCGGCATCGAGGCCAACGAAGTGCGGCGTCAACATGATGACTGGGCGCCCCGCCGGATCGGTCAGATGCTCGACGCCATGAATCCGGATGATGCGCTGCAGCCGCTCCTTCGAAGCCCACCAGCCTAGCGTCCGGTCGAGCACGGCCTGGGCGAAGGCGACGAAATGCCGGCGAGCGATGTCTTCGCGCTCGGCTTCGGTTTTATCCGGGAAACACAGACGCAGGTTGGTCAGCGCCACCTTGCGCCGCTCGCGCCCGACGGCGTAGAGCAAGCGCCCCAAGCCCCCGCCCAGCGCCCGGAGGAGCGGCAAGGGCAGCCAGTGCAACAGCCACAGGAAACCAACGAGGATATAGGTCAGAAATATTTTCAAGAATCACTCCGCCGGCGGCGCTTCGGCGCCGCCCGGTCGTTTGTAGCGGTTGTAGCCCCACAGGTACTGGGCCGGGCACTGGCGGATCAAGGCTTCGATCTCGTGGTTGATCTGCTGCGCCCGCTCGACGGTTGTCCCCGACAAGCGAGTGGTCGGTTGCGAGAAATGGATGCGGAAGCCGCGCCCGCCAGGCAGGCGCTCGCCCCAGGTAAGCAGCGAAACGGCATCGGTTTCGGTCAGGCGGGCGGCCAACGTCATGGTGTAGGCGTAGCGGCCGAAGAATTTCAGCCAGACGCCTTCGCCGGTCTTCGGTGCCTGGTCGGGCAGCATGCCCACCATTTGCCCTTTCTTCAGCGCCTTGATCAGCGCGCGCACCCCCGACAGGTCGGCCGGCGCCAGGTGCAGGTGCTCGCGCTTGCGGCCCATCAGGATCAGTTCCTGGGCCGATGCCGACTTCGGGGCCCGATAGAGGACGGTAATGTCACCAAATGAGGACAGGTACTGGGCGGTAATCTCGAAGCAACCGAGGTGCGGCGTCAGGAAAACGATGCCCTTGCCGGCCGAACGTGCCGCCTCGACCAGTTCCCCGCCGACCACTTCGGCGACTAGCGGCACCGCCTCGTCGAGTGGACGCATCCAGATGCGCGACAGCTCGACCATCTGCTTGCCGGTTTCGGCGGCGACAGCACCGCGAATCGAGGGATCAATGCCGGCCTGCGCCAGGTTTTCCTGCAAATGCTGACGATAGGTCGGCGACAGCCAGTAGATCAGCCGTCCCAGCATCCCGCCAAGGGCATGCAACACACACAGGGGGAGCAGGGAAAGAAGGCGAAAAAGAAAAACCATGAGGCCCCGGGGGTTGAATCCCCGTGAGAAAAGGTTACTATTATCCGATCGCCGAGTTAAAGAGACAACTTGCGGGGCGATTCACAAATTCTGCTAAAGCGTCGCCTGCTCGTGGTCCAAAGCCGGTAACGCCGGATCAAAAGGACCACTGGAGCATACATGAGCGACTACCTCTTCACCTCGGAATCTGTCGGCGAAGGCCATCCCGACAAGGTTGCCGATCAGATTTCCGACGCCATCCTCGACGCCATCCTGTCCCAGGACAAGCATTCCCGCGTCGCCGCCGAAACCCTGTGCAACACCGGCCTGGTCGTCCTGGCCGGTGAAATCACCACCAGCGCCAACGTCGACTACATCCAGGTCGCCCGCGACACCATCAAGCGCATCGGCTACGACAACACCGAATACGGCATCGACTACAAGGGTTGTGCCGTGCTCGTCGCCTACGACAAGCAGAGCCCGGATATCGCCCAGGGCGTCAACGCCGCCTACGACGACAACCTCGGCCAGGGCGCCGGCGACCAGGGCCTGATGTTCGGCTACGCCTGCGACGAAACCCCGTCGCTGATGCCGTTGCCGATCTACCTGTCGCACCGCATGGTCGAACGCCAGGCCATGCTGCGCAAGGACGGCCGCCTGCCGTGGGCCCGCCCGGACGCCAAGTCGCAGGTCACCATCCGCTACGTCGACGGCAAGCCGCACTCGATCGACACCGTCGTGCTGTCCACCCAGCATTCGCCGGACATCAGCCTGGAAGACCTGCGCGAAGCGACCATCGAACAGATCATCAAGCCGGTGCTGCCGAAGGAACTGATCAAGGGCGACATCAAGTATCTGGTCAACCCGACCGGCCGCTTCGTCGTCGGCGGCCCGCAGGGCGACTGCGGCCTTACCGGCCGCAAGATTATCGTCGACACCTACGGCGGGGCCGCCCCACACGGCGGCGGAGCCTTCTCCGGCAAGGACCCGTCCAAGGTCGACCGTTCCGCCGCCTACGCCACCCGCTACGTTGCCAAGAACATCGTCGCCGCCGGCCTCGCCTCACGCTGCCTGGTGCAGGTTTCCTACGCCATCGGCGTCGCCGAGCCGACCTCGATCATGGTCGAGACCTATGGCACCGGCAAGGTCAGCAACGAAACCCTGACCGCCCTGGTCCGCAAGCACTTCGACCTGCGTCCGAAGGGCATCGTCAATATGTTGGATCTGCTGCGCCCGATCTATCAGAAGACCGCCGCCTACGGCCACTTCGGCCGCGACGAGCCGGAATTCACCTGGGAAGCAACCGACCGCGCCATGCTGCTTAAGTCCGACGCCGGCCTGTAGCAGGCGAACAGCGCCGCTGTGCGCTAACCACGGTTCAATAACCATGGTATTGCGCCATAATGAAAAGGAGCCTTCGCGGCTCCTTTTTTATTAAAATTGATAAATATGCTTAAAAAAATATCCGTCGAACACCTCAGGCTTGGCATGCATCTGCAGGCCTTCTGTGGCCCCTGGCTGGACCACCCGTTCTGGCGGACAAAATTCGTCCTGACCGATTCTCAGGATCTCACTCTGATTTTGGAAAGCCCGATCAAGGAGGTGTGGATCGACACTATGCGGGGACTGGATGTCGATCTGCCATCTGAGCCCGGCTCACCCCCTGTCGTCGAGGTCGACAGCATTCCACCGGAACCGCCTGTCGTGCAGGAAAAGGCTTCTTTCGACGACGAAATAAAACGGGCGTCGAAAATCGTCGCCAAAGGCAAGGAAGCGGTCGTCTCGATGTTCAAGGAGGCGCGTATGGGCAAGGCCATCGAAGCCGAGGCCGCCTTACCGCTGGTCGAAGAAATTTCGAATTCAATCATGCGTAATCCCGGCGCCCTGATCAGCCTGGCCCGCCTGAAGACGGCCGACGATTACACCTTCATGCACTCGGTCGCGGTTTGCGCCCTGATGATCGCCCTGGCCCGCCAGCTTGACCTTGACGAGCAACAGGTGCGCGACGCCGGCATGGCCGGGCTGTTGCACGACCTGGGCAAGGCTACGATCCCGCTGGAAGTGCTCAACAAGCCAGGCAAGCTGACCGACGAGGAATTTGCTCTGATCAAGACCCACCCGGCAGAAGGCCACAATCTGTTGCTCGAGGGGCGTGGTATTTCCGAGATGGCGCTGGACGTCTGTCTGCATCATCACGAAAAGGTCGATGGCAGCGGCTACCCGAAAGGAATCACAGGCGACACCATGAGCCTGTACGCCAAGATGGGCGCGGTTTGCGACGTTTACGATGCCATTACATCAAACCGTCCGTACAAGGCGGGCTGGTGTCCGGCCGAATCGATCAAGCGGATGGCCGAATGGAAGGGGCACTTCGATCCTGCCATTTTCCAGGCTTTCGTCAAAAGCCTGGGCATCTATCCCGTCGGGTCCTTGGTCCGTCTGGAGTCCGGCAAACTGGGAGTCGTCACCGAACAAGGCGAGCAATCTCTGCTCAAGCCCAAGATCAAGGTTTTTTTCTCGACCAAATCGCAAGCCTATATCCGTCCTGAAGCTATTGATTTGGCACGCAGCCGGGAAAAAATCGTCGGCCGGGAAGATGCAGCCAAGTGGGGCATCAAGGATATCGACAGCTACTGGGCCGGCGACAAGGTTTGAAAACGCGTTTATAATCCGTAGCCTACCGAGGGGCGCTGCAGGAGCACGGTGATCGATACCGCTCCCAGGCTCGGTTTAAAACGGCGCTCACTGATCAACCCTGCCGGGCGCAGGGGGCCGCCGGTGAGCAACAACGCCGTTATTCCCCTCCCCGTCACAGTTACTTAGGAGCTTACTGTGGCCGAATTCAAAGACTACGTCATCGCCGACATCAACCTTGCCGACTGGGGTCGCAAGGAAATCAACATTGCCGAAGGCGAAATGCCGGGCCTGATGGCCATTCGCGAGGAATTCGCGAAGACCCAGCCGCTCAAGGGCGCACGCATCACCGGTTCGCTGCACATGACCATCCAGACCGCCGTGCTGATCGAGACGCTGACCGCCCTCGGCGCCGAAGTCCGCTGGGCCTCGTGCAACATCTTCTCGACCCAGGACCACGCCGCCGCCGCCATCGCCGCGCAGAACATCCCGGTCTTCGCCGTCAAGGGCGAAACCCTGGTCGATTACTGGGATTACACCCACCGCATCTTCGAATGGGCCGACGGCGGCTATTCGAACATGATCCTCGACGACGGCGGCGACGCCACCCTGCTGCTGCACCTCGGCGCCCGTGCCGAGAAGGACATCTCGGTGCTCGCCAAGCCGGGTTCCGAGGAAGAAACCATCCTCTTCGCCGCCATCAAGGCCAAGCTGGCCGCCGATCCGACCTGGTATTCCGTCCGCCTGGCCCAGATCAAGGGCGTCACCGAGGAAACCACCACCGGCGTGCATCGCCTGTACCAGATGCACCAGCGCGGCGAACTGAAGTTCCCGGGCATCAACGTCAATGACTCGGTCACCAAGTCCAAGTTCGACAACCTGTACGGTTGCCGCGAATCGCTGGTCGACGGCATCAAGCGCGCCACCGACGTGATGATCGCCGGCAAGATCGCCGTCATCGCCGGCTATGGCGACGTCGGCAAGGGTTCGGCCCAGGCCATGCGCGCCCTGTCGGCCCAGGTATGGGTTACCGAAATCGACCCGATCTGCGCCCTGCAAGCCGCCATGGAAGGCTATCGCGTCGTGACCATGGAATACGCCGCCGACAAGGCCGACATCTTTGTCACCACCACCGGCAACTTCCACGTCATCACCCATGACCACATGGTCAAGATGAAGAACAACGCCATCGTCTGCAACATCGGCCACTTCGACAACGAAATCGACGTTGCGTCGATCGAGAAGTACCAGTGGGAAGAAATCAAGCCACAGGTCGATCACGTCATCTTCCCGGACGGCAAGCGCATCATCCTGCTCGCCAAGGGCCGCCTGGTGAACCTCGGTTGCGGTACCGGCCATCCGTCGTACGTGATGTCCTCGTCCTTCGCCAACCAGACCATCGCCCAGATCGAACTGTGGAGCGAAGCGGTCAAGGGTTCCAACAAGTACCCGGTCGGCGTTTACACCCTGCCCAAGCACCTCGATGAAAAGGTCGCCCGCCTGCAGCTGAAGACGCTGAATGCCCAACTGTCCGAGCTGACCGACGAGCAGGCTGCCTACATCAGCGTGCCGAAGGAAGGCCCGTACAAGGCCGACCACTACCGCTACTAAGCAACCGCCATGCTGAACCTGCTCGCTGTCTGGATCGTCAATGCGCTGGCCCTGCTGGCGCTGCCCTATGTCGTGCCGACCATCCAGATAGCCGGGTTCGGCACGGCCCTACTGGTCGCCGTCGTCCTCGGCCTGATCAACACGCTGCTCAAGCCGCTGTTGATCCTGCTCACGCTGCCGGTGACCTTGCTAACGCTGGGGCTGTTCATCTTCGTCATCAACGCCCTGCTCTTCATGCTGGCCGGCAATCTCGTTGAAGGCTTTCACGTCGGCGACTTCTGGTCGGCGCTGTTCGGCTCGATCGGCTACAGCCTGATCTCCTGGCTGCTCAGCGCCATCCTGCTGCGCAAGAACTGATTCTCCGCAATGAGCATGAACTCCTTCCACGCCCGGCAGAAAAAACCGCCGGCACCGCGCCAACCCAGTCAGGAACGACCGGCCGGGATGTCGCGGGCGGATGCCCTGCTCGTCGCCCAGCAACTCGCTCCATCGCGCACGGCAGCTCAGTCGTTGATCAAGGACGGGCGCGTCAGCTGGGAAGGCGGGCGGATCACCAAACCGGCCATGGAGCTGCCGGACGGCACGCCCTTGGTCGTTGCTGCTGATCCCGATGGCCATTTCGTGTCGCGAGGCGGCCAGAAACTGGCCGGTGCGCTGGCACAGACCGGGATTGCCGTCGGCGGCAAGCTCTGCCTCGACGTCGGCCAATCGACCGGCGGTTTCACCGATTGCCTGCTGCAAAACGGCGCCCGCCATGTCGTCGGTGTCGATGTCGGCCACGATCAGTTGAACGCCCGCCTGCGGGCCGATCCGGCCGTCACCGCCATCGAAGGCATCAATTGCCGCGCCCTGAACGCCGCGGATATCGGCCAAGCCTTCCCGGAAAGCGGCTTTGACCTGATCGTCGGCGACGTTTCCTTCATTTCGATGACCCTGATCCTGCCCCAACTGCCGGCCATGCTCGCCGCACACGGCGACATGCTGCTGCTGGTCAAGCCGCAGTTCGAAGTCGGTCCCGCCAATATCGGCAAGGGTGGCATCGTCCGCGACACCACGCTGTACGTCGATGTCGAGCGCAAGCTGCGCGACTGCGCCCGCGTCCTCGGCTTGACCGTCCGCGCCTGGCTGGACAGCCCGATTACCGGCGGTGATGGCAACCGCGAATTCTTCATCTGGTTGAACAAATGAAAACAGAAATCTCCATCGAGTTTTTCCCGCCGCAGACGCCGGAAGGTGTCGACAAGCTGCGCACCGTCCGCACCAAGCTGGCCGAACTGAATCCGAGCTTCTTTTCGGTTACCTTCGGCGCCGGCGGCTCGACTCGCGAGCGGACCTTCTCGGTCGTCAAGGAAATCGCCGCCGAAGGCTATGCTGCCGCCCCGCACCTCTCCTGCATCGGCTCGACGCGGGCCAGCATCCGCGACATCCTGGCCGATTACAAGGCGGCCGGCATCCGCCGCATCGTCGCCCTGCGCGGCGACCTGCCTTCGGGCATGGCCGAGACCGGGGAATTTCGCTACGCCAACGAGCTGGTCGAATTCATCCGCACCGAAACCGGTGACCATTTCAGCCTCGAAGTCGCCGCCTACCCGGAATGGCACCCGCAGGCGCGCAGCCCGAAGGATGACCTCGATGCCTTCGCACGCAAGGTCAAGGCCGGCGCCAATTCGGCCATCACCCAGTACTTCTTCAATGCCGACTCCTACTTCAGCTTCGTCGACGAAGCCCAGGCGCTCGGCGTCGATGTGCCCATTGTCCCCGGCATCATGCCCATCGTCGGTTTCACCAAGCTGGCCCGTTTCTCCGATGCCTGTGGCGCCGAAATCCCGCGCTGGATGCGTAAGAAATTCGAGAGCTATGGCGACGATGCCGACTCAATCCGCGCCTTCGGTCTCGATATCGTTACCGAGTTGTGCGAACGCCTGCTCAAGGGCGGCGCCCCCGGCCTGCACTTCTATTCGATGAATCAGTCGGCCCTGACTACGGAGATTTGCCGCCGCCTTGGCTGATTCCCGGCCAACGGACGAAACAAAGCCCGCGACAGAAATCGCGGGCTTTTTCTTGTCAGCCGGAATCAGGCAGACTGCGTGACGATCACACTTTGCGCCGGCATCGGCGCCGGGAACCCGGCTTCGCCCAGCGCCTCGCGCATCAGCTTGTTGGTATCGAAATAAACCTGCCAGTAGTGATCGTTGTGGCAGTAGGGGCGCACCGCGAGGACCGGCCCGACCAGCGTGAAATCGAGAATTTCGACATCGACAGCCGGCTCTTTCAGCACATTGGGAATGCCGGCAATTTTCTCGCGCAACAAGGCAATCGCCGCCTGATGATCGGCCGCCCCGGCCAGCTGGCATTTCAGATCCACCCGGCGGAACGGGTTGTGGGTGAAGTTCTGGATGTTGTCGCTGAAAATCTTGTTGTTGCCGACCACGGTCGATACGTTGTCTGGCGTATTGATCGCCGTCGCAAACAGGCCGATTTCGGTCACCGTCCCGGTGACGCCGGCCACGGTGACGAAATCGCCGACCTTGAAGGGGCGCAGCACGATCAGGAAGGCACCGGCCGCGAAATTGGCCAGCAGGCCGGCCCAGGCTGCCCCGATGGCGATACCGGCACCGGCGATCAGGGCGGCAAAGGTGGTCGTCTGGATGCCGAAATAGCCGAGAATGCCGATGACTAGCAAGACGTTCAAAGTCACGGTCACGATCGAACCGACATAGCGCAACACCGTCGGGTCGACTTTCTGCTTTTCCAGCGCGGCACGGACCATGCCGACGGCGACGCCGATCAGCCAGCGGCCGATCACCCAGAAGACGATGGCGGCGAGTATCTTGACGCCGACATCGGTAGCCGTTGCAACGATCAGATCCTGGTAACGGGAAATATCCTGTTCAGTCATTTCTGCTCTCCTTCAACGGTGAAAAATGCCGCGGATGGGCACCATAAATTCTAGTTCGGCGCCCTCAAAAAAATATGTCAGCCCACATATCTTCACAAAAGTCCGCTTTTCCGTTGACGCACCATGGGGTGCTCTATATAATTCGCGCTCCCTAGGCGGGTCGGTAGCTCAGTCGGTAGAGCAGCGGACTTTTAATCCGTTGGTCGCGAGTTCGAATCTCGCCCGACCCACCAGTCGAAAAGGGAAATTCTGGGGCGTTAGCTCAGTTGGTAGAGCAGCGGACTCTTAATCCGTAGGTCCACAGTTCGAATCTGTGACGCCCCACCAGAATTAAAGCTCTAAGCCTCGGCCTGGTGCCGAGGCTTTTTGCTTCAGCAGTACCCGATTCGTCTTGGCGAATCGACCACCGGACGCGGGGTGGAGCAGTTGGCAGCTCGTCGGGCTCATAACCCGAAGGTCGCAGGTTCAAGTCCTGCCCCCGCAACCACAGCATTCCAGCAAAAAGGCCAGTCGCTCGACTGGCCTTTTTCTTTGTGGCTGGCGACGCCGCTTACTTGCGGCCGAATTTCTCGGCCAACTGGTTCAGCTTTTCCTGCTTGCGCTGCTCGGCCTTGGCTTCGGCTTCGGCGGCCTTGCGCTGCTCGGCCTGCTTTTTGAAGCGTTCGCGCAACTGCTCGTTGGCATGCTGGCGATTCTCGTCGGTCACTTCACCGGCCGGCGTGCCGTCCAGATTCAGCCGCACGGTGCCCTTTTCCATTTCCTTCAGGTAACGCGTCGAAATGGTGTGGCTGCGCATGGCCAGACGCAGGGACTTCTTGCTGACTTCGGGCAACTGGGCGAAGACCTGCTTGTCGATGCCAATGGCCAGCGGGCTGAAATTGCGGAAGACGTCGAAGCGGTTTTGCAGGTCCTTGAGCAGGGCGCGGGCATCGACGGGCTTGTCGGTAGTGATTTCTGTAGTCATGATGAAACGGGAACGAGTCGAGGCGCGAAGGTTAGCACGAAGGCACGCATTTTCAGCCTCGAATCGGCATTCAGACGCCGTTTTTACGGAACCAAGCCAGCATTTTTTTCCAGCCGTCCTCGGCTTCTTCCTTGCGGTAGCTGGGCCGGTAATCGGCATGGAAAGCATGCGG
Source organism: Dechloromonas hankyongensis (assembly GCF_022012295.1). Classification (GTDB taxonomy): domain Bacteria; phylum Pseudomonadota; class Gammaproteobacteria; order Burkholderiales; family Rhodocyclaceae; genus Azonexus; species Azonexus hankyongensis. Next base: position 667,449 of record NZ_JAKLTN010000001.1, on the reverse strand, counting down.
GGCGTTGTCATAGACATGGATTTCCGAAGCCTGGGCCGCAGCGCTTCCCTGCTTCAGCGCCTTTTCCATGGCATCTATGGTTTCCAACGGAATCCCGGCATCAAGGCCGCCATAGAGTCCGAGTACCGGCGCCTTCAGTTGGCCGGCCAGCTCAATCGGCTGCCTGGGGGTGATCTCGCTGGCCGCGCCCACCAGGCGGCCATACCAGGCCACTCCGGCTTTGACGCCAGGATTGTGCGCCGCGTAGAGCCAGGCGATGCGGCCGCCCCAGCAGAATCCGGTAATGGCCAGACGGCTGGTGTCCGCCCCCTTGCCGGCGGCCCACGCCACACAGGCATCGAGATCGGCCAGCACCTGGGCGTCCGGCGTCTTGCTCGTGATCTTGGCCTGGATTTCCGGAATGCTGGCGATCTGGCGCGGATCGCCCTGGCGGGCGAACAATTCCGGTGCGATGGCGCAGTAACCCAGCTTGGCCAAGCGCCGGCAGACGTCACGGATGTATTCGTGAGCGCCGAAAATTTCGGAGACCACCAGGACCACCGACGGCTTGGTCGCCCCGGCCGGAACGGCCCGGTAGGTCACCATGTCGCCATCCTTGGCCGGCACCTTGACTTCGCCGGCGACGAGGCCGGCATCGTCGGTCTTGATCGCCGTCTGCGCCAGCGCCGACTGAGTAGCGACCGCAAAGCCGGCCCCCAGCGAGGTCACGATGAAACTTCTGCGGTCGAAGGATTGCGCCGGTACAAGACTATCGAACTCGGGTTCAATTTTCATGCTTGCTCTCCTAGGGAAGTATTACATCAGGACGATGTCGTATTGCTCGGGGGAATAGCTGGGTTCGGATTGCAGGGACACGGGCTTGCCGATGAAGTCGGAGAGCATGGCCAGCGCCTGCGATTCCTCGTCGAGGAACAGATCGACGACGTCCGGCCCGGCCAGGATACGGTATTCGCGAGCATTGAACTGCCGAGCCTCGCGCAGCAGTTCGCGCAGGATTTCGTAGGCCACGGTGCGCGCCGTCTTCACCTCGCCGCGGCCGCCGCAGGTCGGACAGGACATGCACAGGACGTGGGCCAGCGATTCGCGCGTCCGCTTGCGGGTCATCTCGACCAGGCCGAGCGCGGTGAAGCCGTTGACCGTCAGCCGGGTGTGGTCGCGCGCCAGCGCCTTGTTGAACTCGTCGAGCACGGCTTTCTTGTGCTCCTCGTTTTCCATGTCGATGAAATCGACAATGATGATGCCGCCCAGATTGCGCAAACGGAGCTGGCGGGCGATGGTCACCGCCGCCTCGAGATTGGTCTTGAAGATGGTGTCGTCGAAATTGCGCACGCCGACAAAGCCGCCGGTATTGACGTCGATGGTGGTCATCGCCTCGGTCTGGTCGATGATCAGGTAGCCGCCGGATTTCAGGTCGACGCGGCGAGCCAGCGCCTTCTGGATTTCCTCCTCGACGCCGTGCAGGTCAAACAGCGGGCGCTGGCCGGTGTAGTGCTCGAGCAGCGACAGCACGGCCGGCGTGTATTCCTCGGCGAAGATAGTCAGTTTCTGGAAATTCTCCCGCGAGTCGATGACGATGCGCGTGGTTTCCGGATTGACGAAATCGCGCAGCACGCGCTGCCCGAGCGACAGCTCCTGGTAGAGCAGGGTCGGCGGAGCGGAAATGCGCGCCTTGTCGCGGATGTCGGCCCACGTCTTCTTGAGATAGGCGATGTCGGTGGCGAATTCTTCCTCGCTGGCGTTTTCGGCCATGGTGCGCACGATGAAGCCGCCCTTTTCATCCGGCGGCATCAGCTTGGTCAGGCGTTCGCGCAGCGCCTCACGCTCGGCCTCGGACTCGATGCGCTGCGAGATGCCGATATGCTTTTCCTGCGGCAGGTAGACCAGCATGCGGCCGGCGATGGAAATCTGGGTCGACAGGCGCGCCCCCTTGGTGCCGATCGGATCCTTGACCACCTGCACGACGATGCTCTGCCCTTCGGCCAGGACGCGCTCGATCGGCCGCTCGGTCGCCGTTTCGCGCGGCTGCCAGATATCGGCGACATGCAGGAAGGCGGTGCGCTCCAGACCGATCTCGACGAATGCCGACTGCATGCCCGGCAGAATCCGGCAGACGCGGCCGAGATAGACGTTGCCGACCAGGCCGCGACTGGCCGTGCGTTCAATATGCAATTCCTGCACAACTCCTTGTTGCATAACGGCAACACGGGTTTCCTGCGGCGTGAAATTGATCAGGATTTCTTCGGTCATACGCTCTACAATTCGCGGTTTTTTCTGGATTCTACTATGCGCAAGGCGCCCGAACTTCTCGCTCCGGCCGGCTCGCTCGACATGATGCGCACGGCCTTCGATTTTGGCGCCGATGCGATCTATGCCGGCCAGCCGCGCTACAGCCTGCGCGTGCGCAACAACGAATTCGGCACCCTGGAAAAACTGGGCGACGGCATTGCCGAGGCACATGCCCGCGGCAAGCAGTTTTTCGTCGTCAGCAACATCTTCCCGCACAACGCCAAGCTGACCACCTACCTCGCCGACATGGCACCGGTCATCGCCCTTAAGCCGGACGCCCTGATCATGTCCGACCCCGGCCTGATCGACATGGTACGCGAGGCCTGGCCGGAGCAGGCGATCCATCTGTCGGTGCAGTCGAACACGGTCAACTGGGCAGCCGTCCGTTTCTGGAAGAAGTTGGGCCTGACCCGCATCATCCTGTCGCGCGAACTGTCGCTCGACGAAGTGGCCGAAATCCGCCAGCAATGCCCGGACATCGAGCTCGAAGTCTTCGTCCATGGCGCCCTGTGTATCGCCTATTCCGGCCGCTGCCTGCTCTCCGGCTACTTCAACCACCGCGACCCCAACCAGGGCACCTGCACCAACTCCTGCCGCTGGGACTACAAGGTGCATGCACCGGCCGAACAGGCGGTGCAGTTCCAGGATCGCGACGCGGAAATCCTGCTCGAGGAAAAGCAGCGCCCGGGCGAGCTGATGCCGATCGAGGAAGACGAGCACGGCACCTACATCATGAATTCGAAGGATCTGCGCGCCATCGAGCATGTGCATCGCCTGGCCGAGATGGGCATCGATTCGCTGAAAATCGAAGGCCGCACCAAGAGTCCCTACTACGTCGCCCGCACCTGCCAGGCCTATCGCCGGGCCATCGACGACGCGGTGGCCGGCCGCCCCTTCGACGCCAGCCTGCTCGGCGAACTGGAAAACCTGGCCAACCGCGGCTACACCGACGGCTTCTACCAGCGCCACCATGACGCCGACTACCAGAACTACCTGCGCGGCCATTCGGAATCGGACCGCAGCCAGTATGTCGGCGATGCCGTCGCCTTCGACGCAGCACGCGGCCTGATGGAAATCGCCGTCAAGAACCGCTTTGCGCTGGGCGACGAAGTGGAGTGTGTCAATCCCGCCGGCAACTACCGCTGGCGCCTGACCCGCATGGAAAACGCCGACGGCCAACCGGTTGCCGTCGCCCCCGGCAGCGGCCATCGCGTCTGGGTCGATTTGCCGGCCTTGTACACCAATTCCTTCGTCGCGCGTTTTGTGTAACAAAAACCATACAAATCAATGCGGCATCCACTTTGTGCACCGCAGCAAGCCAGTGTAAAATTAACGTCATGAGCCCGAACGCCAACCGCATGCCCTTGATCGACGCCCTGAAGGCGGTCGCGGCATTGCTCGTCCTGATGAACCATTTCTCGTCCTACGGCCCGCTGGCCGAGGCGGCGCGCGACTATTTCCCGGGCGTTTTCAACTGGTTCTTCGAATACGGACGCATGGCCGTGCAAGTCTTCCTGGTCATCGCCGGCTTCCTGGCGGCACGCGGCCTGTCGGCCGACGGCCAGGCGCTGGGCGCGTCGCCGCTGCCGCTGCTGTGGAAACGCTACCTGCGGCTGGCCGTGCCCTACCTTGCCGCCATCGGCCTGGCCATCATCGCCGCCGCCATTGCCGACCAATGGATGGAAGACGACGCCATCCCGGCACGCGCCACCTTCCTGCAGTGGCTGGCCCACGCCACGCTGCTCCATGGCCTGCTCGGATTCGACGCCCTGTCGGCCGGCGTCTGGTACATCGCCATCGATTTCCAGCTGTTCGCGCTGATGGCCCTGCTCCTCTGGTCCGGCCGCATCCGCATCGTCGCCCCGGCGCTGGTCCTGGCCGTCGCCACCGCCTCGCTGTTCTGGTTCAACCGCGATGCCAGCTGGGACAACTGGGCCATCTATTTCTTCGGTTCCTACGGCCTGGGCGCCGCCGCCTGGTGGGCTTCCGGCCGCAAGCAGATGTCGGCCTGGCTGGGGGTCATCCTGACCGTCGCCATCGCCGCGCTGGTCATCGATTTCCGCCTGCGCATCGCCCTGGCCCTGGGCGTCGCCCTGCTCCTCGGTTTCGGCCGCCGTTCCGGCCTGCTCGCGCAGTGGCCGAACTTCCGCCCGCTCGCCTTCCTCGGCCAGATTTCGTACTCGGTCTTCCTGGTGCACTTCCCGATCCTGCTGCTGGCCAACACCCTGTACGCGCAGACCGACTACGATTCCTCGCTGTCGACCCTGGTCTGCCTCGGCCTGTCCGTGGTCGCCAGCCTTGCCGCCGCGACGCTGTTCTACCGCTGGATCGAAAGCCCGGAAGCCAGCCGGCGCATTACCGCCACCTGTGGCTGGCTGTTCGCCAATACGCTGGCGGTGGCCCGCAAGGTGCCGCTCATCGGCACCCTGCTCCCGAACCGGACCTGATCGGCCGAATCAGTCGGCCAACTCCGGCCGCCCGCGGAAGAACTCCAGCGCTTCCGGATTGGCCAGCGCCTCGACGTTCTTCACCGGCTGCGCCTGCACGACATTGCGCACGGCCAGTTCGACGATCTTGCCCGACTTGGTACGCGGAATGTCTTGCACCTGCACGACCTTGGCCGGGACGTGGCGCGGCGTGGTGTTGTCGCGGATCTGCTTCTTGATGCGCTCGGTCAGCGACGCATCGAGGATATGCCCCTCCTGCAGCCGGACAAACAGCACCACCCGTACGTCGTCATTCTTGCCCGGCGGCCAAGCCTGCCCGATGACCAGCGATTCGAGGATTTCCGGCAGCTGCTCGACCTGGCGATAGATTTCCGCCGTACCGATGCGCACGCCGCCCGGATTCAGTGTGGCGTCCGAGCGGCCGTAGATGATCATGCCGTCGTGCACGGTCAGTTCCGAGAAGTCGCCGTGGCACCAGATGTTGTCAAAACGCTCGAAATAGGCGGCGTGGTACTTGGCGCCGTCTGGATCGTTCCAGAAGCCGACCGGCATGACCGGAAAAGGCTTGGTGCACACCAGTTCGCCTTTTTTCGAGCGCACCGGATTGCCGTCGTCGTTAAACACATCGACCGCCATACCCAGGCCGCGGCACTGGATTTCGCCGCGATAGACCGGCAGCACCGGGCTGCCGAGCACGAAGCAGGAGATGATGTCGGTGCCGCCGGAAATCGAGGCGAGCAGAATGTCCTGCTTGATTTCGCGATAGACCCAGTCGAAGCCTTCCGGAGACAGCGGGCTGCCGGTCGAGAACATGGCGCGCAGGGCGCCGAGATCGTGGGTCTTGCCCGGCGTCAGGCCCATCTTGGCGGCGGCGTCAATGAACTTGGCCGAGGTGCCGAAATGGGTCATCTTCTCGGCCTGCGCTAGATCGAACAACACCTTGCCGCCATCGGCAAAGGGCGAGCCGTCGTAGAGCAGCAGCGTCGCCCCGCAGGCCAGGCCGGAGACCAACCAGTTCCACATCATCCAGCCGCAGGTGGTGAAGTAGAACAGCCGGTCGCCCGGACGCACGTCGCTGTGCAGCTGGTGCTCCTTGAGGTGCTGCAGCAGGGCGCCGCCGTGGCAATGGACGATGCACTTGGGCACGCCGGTGGTGCCGCTGGAGAACATGATGAACAGCGGATGGTCGAAGGCAACGCGGCGGATGACGACCTCAGCGGCAGCGTCCGCCGGTGGCAGGTCGTTCCAGTTCACGGCCCCGGCGATGCCGGCTAGCGCCGGCCGCGGGTTCAGGTAGGGGACGACCACCGTCTTCAACAGCGACGGCATGCGGGCGACGACTTCGGCATTCTTGGCTAGGCAATCGACCGGCTTGCCGTTGTACCAGTAGCCGTCGACGCAGATCAGCACCTTGGGTTCGATCTGGCCGAAGCGGTCGAACACGCCCTGCACGCCGAAATCCGGCGACGCCGAGGACCAGATGGCGCCGAGCGCGGTGGCGGCAAGCATGGCGATCAGCGTCTCGGGCAGGTTGGGCAGGTAGCCGGCAACGCGGTCGCCCTCGCCGACGCCGGCGGCGATCAGGAATTGCTGGAAACGGGCGACTTCGGCATAGAGCTCGGCCCGGCTCATCCTCCGCTTGACCTTGTCCTCGCCCCAGAAAACCAGCGCCTCGCCGGCATCGCGATTCTGCAGCAGGTTTTCGGCGTAATTCAGGCGCGCCTCCGGAAACCAGCGGGCACCCGGCATCTTGTCGCCATCGACCAGCACCGTGCGTCCCTTGTCGCCCACCGCCCCGCAGAAATCCCACAGCGTGGACCAGAAAGCCTCCGGCTGATCGACCGACCATTGCCACAGATCGGCATAGCGGCCATGCCCGGTCGCCTGCATGAAGACCGCCATGCGGGTATCGCCGACGATATGGGGATTGGGTTTCCAGAGCGGCTGCGCTTCGCTGGCGTAGGTCATCTTGTCTCCTTGGTGTTGTCGATTTTGCATGACAGGATAGCAGGTTAACGTTAACGTCAACTGTCGCCTAGCGGACAAACCCTACGGGGCGGCCGCAGTAATCTGTCAGTCAAAATACCACTCAAAGGAGAACCCCATGTCCCCAGTCGTCCTCAGCGAAATCATCGGCAAGGTAGGCCTGATCCGCATCAACCGGCCGGAAGCGATGAACGCCCTGAACAACGATGTCGTCGACGGCATCGGCGCTGCCATCGACGCCTTCGAAGCCGACGAAGCCATCGGCTGCATCGTCATCACCGGCAATGAAAAAGCCTTCGCCGCCGGCGCCGATATCGGCTTCATGAAGGATTTCGATTACCTGCACGCCTACAAGACCGATTTCATCACCCGCAACTGGGAACGCATCAAAACTGCCAGGAAGCCGGTGATCGCCGCGGTGGCCGGCTTCGCCTTGGGCGGTGGCTGTGAAATGGCCATGATGTGCGACATGATCTATGCCGCCGACACTGCCAAGTTCGGCCAGCCCGAAATCAAGCTTGGCACCCTGCCCGGGGCCGGCGGCACCCAGCGCCTGCCGCGTGCCGTCGGCAAGGCCAAGGCCATGGACCTGTGCCTGACGGCACGGATGATGGATGCGGTCGAAGCCGAGAAATCAGGCCTCGTCGCCCGCGTCATCCCGGCCGATCAACTGCTCGACGAAACCCTGAAGGCGGCGCAGACCATTGCCGGCTTCTCGCTGCCGGTGGTCATGATGATCAAGGAATCGGTCAATCGCGCTTTCGAATCCAGTTTGAACGAAGGCCTGTTGTTCGAGCGCCGCGTTTTCCATGCCGCTTTCGCCGTCGCGGACCAGAAGGAAGGCATGGCCGCCTTCGTCGAGAAGCGCAAGCCGGCTTTCAAGAATCGCTGACTTGCATCTCTTCGTCGACATTTCCGGTCACGGCTTCGGGCATCTGGCGATCAGCGCGCCGGTGCTCAATGCCCTTGCCGCAATTAAGCCGAAACTGCGCCTGACGCTGCGCAGCAGCCTGCCCGAGGCCAAGCTGCGCCAGCGCATCCAGGAGCCGTTCGAGCTGATCCGCGGCAGCAGCGATTTCGGCTATGTGATGATCGACGCCACGCGCATCGACCGGGAGGCCAGCGCGACGGCCTATCGCGCCGCCCATGCCGACTGGGCGACGCGGGTGGCCGGGGAAGCCGCATTCCTGTCCGCACTGCGGCCCGACCTGATCCTGACCAATGTCAGCTATCTGCCGCTGGCCGGCGCGGCGCAGGCAGGCATCCCCGCCCTCAGCCTGTGCTCGCTGAACTGGGCCGACCTCTTCACCCATTATTTCGCCGCCGAGGACTGGGCCGCCCCCATCCACGCCCAGATGCTGGCCGCCTATCGTTCGGCGCAGCGTTTCCTGCGCGTCACGCCGGGCATGCCTATGGATAGTCTCGGCAACATCGAGGTGATCGGTCCGATTGCCGCCCTCGGGCAAAAACATGATCTCGGGCTGGGCAGCGACAAGGCCGTGCTGGTCGCCATGGGCGGCATCGCCCACCATCTGCCGGTCGACCGCTGGCCACGGCTGCCCGGCATCCGCTGGCTGATCGCCGCCGACTGGCAATGCCGCCATCCCGATGCGCTCGCCTGCGAATCCTTCGGTCTGAGTTTCACCGACCTGCTATGCTCGGTCGATGCCGTGATCACCAAGCCGGGTTACGGCACCTTCACCGAAGCGGCATGCAACGGCACGCCGGTGCTCTTCCAGCGTCGCGCCGACTGGCCGGAACAGGACTGCCTGATCGCCTGGCTGGAACAACACGCCCGCTGCGCTGAAATCGGCGAGGCCGACTTGCTGGGCGGCAAACTATCTGAAGCGCTGGATGCCCTGTGGGCATCGCCTGCCCGGCCGCTGCCACACGCCGATGGCGCCCTGCAGGCCGCTGAACTGATCAGAGCGGCCGGAAACCGAGCTTCTTGAGCAGTTCACCGGTTTCGCAGACCGGCAGGCCCATCACGCCGGTGTAGCTGCCGGACAGGTGCTCGACGAACATTCCGGCCCGCCCCTGAATACCATAGGCGCCGGCCTTGTCCATCGGTTCGCCACTCATCACGTAATGGCGGATTTCCTCTTCATCGAGCGGGCGAAAGCGGACTTCGCTGGTCGACAGCAGATATTCGGTATGCCCGAGGTGGTTAATCGCGACGCCGGTCAGCACCCGATGCGTCTGCCCGGACAGGCGCTGCAGGATGTGGGCGGCATCGGCCATGTTCACCGGCTTGCCGATGATCTCGCCCTGAAACTCGAGCGTGGTGTCGGCGGCGAGTACCGGACGCAGCGGCAAGCGGCGTTCCTGGACGATTTTCAGGCCATGGACGGCCTTGGCGCGTGCCACCCGTTCGACATAGGCCACCGGGTCTTCGTGGGGAAACGGCGTTTCGTCGGTTTCGCTATCGGCCCGCACGCCGTCCCGAAACAGCACGGTGTCGAAATCGATGCCGATCCGGCTGAGGAGTTCGCGGCGGCGGGGGCTGCGTGAAGCAAGGTAGAGGCGCATCATCCCTCCCGGTGATACGGATGGTTCTTCAGTACGCTGACAGCCCGATAGAGCTGTTCGCACAACAACAGGCGGGCCATGCCGTGCGGCAGGGTCAGGCTGGACAGGCGCAGCCGGTCGTCGGCCTGCGCCTTGAATTCTTCATCGAGGCCGTCGGCACCGCCGATCAGCAGCGCGATGTCGCGCCCGTCCTGTATCCACACTTCCAGGCGCTTGGCCAGTTTCAGGGTGGTCAGGTCGTCGCCCTTCTCGTCGAGCACGACGATACGGCAACTGCCGGGCATTGCTTCGCGCAGGCGCGACTTTTCGGCGGCCAGCAGTTGTTCGCGCGTTTTCGAGCCGCGCGGTTCGGGCTTGATTTCAGCGACGCTGGCCGGCAGTTCGCGCGGCATGCGCTTGAGATACTCGGCGCAGCCAGCGCTGACCCAATCGGGTTGGCGATGGCCGACGGCGAGAATGGCCAGCTTCATTCGCCGGCAGCCTGCTCCGCTTGCTGCTTGCGGCGCTGGGCCGGGGTGACTTGCCACAGCTCTTCCAGGTTGTAGTACTGGCGGACCATGGGTTGCATGACATGGACGACGACATCGCCGATGTCGACCAGCACCCATTCGCCGGCATCCTCGCCTTCGACCGAGACGATTTCGCCGCCGGCCTCGCGCACCTTGTCCTGAACGTTGCGGGCCAGCGCCTTGACCTGGCGGTTGGAGTCGCCGCTGGCGATGACCAGGCGATCGAACAGCGAGGTCAGCTTGGTGGTGTTGATCACTTCAATGTCCTTGCCCTTGATGTCTTCGAGGGCGTTGACGACGATTTTTTGCAGCTTGCGGATGTCCATCAGGCGTTTCTGTAGAGAGAATGAATTTGAATATAGTCGAGAACGTCGTCCGGCAGCAAATAGCGGGCGGACAAATCATTGGCCAGCAACTTGCGGACCTGGGTCGCCGAAATGGCCAGTTGGGTCATCGCAAAAGTGACGATGGCGCCGGCCGGCCCGGCTTGCAGGGCCGAGGCATCGGCCTGGCGGCGGGCATTGAATTCGTCGGCCAGTTCAAGCGGCAGGCTGGCCGTTTCGACAGGAAAACCGGGGCGGTGCGAGACGGCGACATGGGCCAGCGCGAAGATGTCGCGCCAGCGATGCCAGCCGGGCAGCCCGGCAAAGGCATCGGCGCCGACCAGCAGGACCAGTTGCTGCCGGTCGCCCAGTTCGCGGCGCAGGCGTTCCAGCGTATGCACCGTGTAACTCGGCGCGCTCGCCTCGACTTCGCTGGCATCGACCGAAAAGCGCGGATTGCCGGCTGTCGCCCGGTGCACCATGGCGAGGCGCTGCGCGGCAGTGACCTGCGGCGCCTCGCGATGCGGCGGCTGCCCGGCCGGAATCCAGCGCACGCCGCCGAGTCCCAGATGGGCGATGGCCTCTTCGGCCAGACGCAGATGGCCGTAGTGCACGGGATCGAAGGTGCCGCCGAACAGGCCGAGAGGTTCAGACAATTTCGGAAATGCCGAAGATGTCGCGATAGCTGGCGTAGAAGCTGGCGAAAATGGTCGGCGCGACCACCAGGACCATGGGTATGGTGACGATGGCCGTCACCAGATTGGCGGCACCGGGCATGATCAGGAGCAGGATGCCGAGCAGCACGCCGGGCAGGATGCCGGCGACGATGATCAGGCCCAGGCCATAGGTCAGGAAAGGCCGCCAGTTCATCCAGCAGGCCATGAAACTGAAGAACAGCGAGCGGCCGACCGAGAGCCGATGCCAGGAAGCGAGAACCGGCGCGAACCACCAGGCCATGAGGACCGGGGTCATCAACAGCATGACGAAAAGCGCCGAGAGCAGGAAATCGGCATCCTCGACCATCGCCCGCTCGGCGCGGTTGCTGGCCAGCATGAAGCGCAGCAGGTCGCCGCCGTCGACCAGCGTCGACATGGCGAGGACCCCCAGCGTGCAGCCCAGGTAAAGCCCGCCCAGGATCACCAGCGTCCGGCCATTCTCCTTCAGGCTGCCATACAAGGTCTGCAGGCCGATCGGCTGGCCGCGTTCGAGATTGCGCGCCGCCTGCATCAAGCCGACCGACAGGCCGGGAATGGCCAGCGAGGCGACCAGCACGCCGATATACGGCACGATGTTCAGGAACAGCACGGTAAACCAGTAGGCGACGACCAGCATGCCAAGCATGATGGGATTGCGCCGGAAAATGGCGAAACCGCCCATGACCCATTGCCAGCCGGCCGCCGATGGCAGTGTTTGCGCCCTCACCGTCAGCTCCCCATGAAAATGTCGCGGTACGACGCGTAGACCGCGCCGGAAAAGACCGGCAACAGCAGCAGCAGGCCCATACCCACCGGCAACATGGCGAAAAACAGCGCGACAAGCAGGAAAACGCCGAAGATGCACATCGGCAGCCAGTTCTTGGCCCCGGCGGCGAAGCTGGCCTTCATCGCATCGAGCGGCTTCATGTCGTGGAAAAAGACCAGGGCCGGGGCATACCAAGTGGCCATGATGACCGGTATCGACAGGACGAGCACGAGCAGGCCGGCCAGCATGACGCCGCCCAGTGCGATGCCGAAACCCGCCACCTTGCCGGTGATCCCGCCACCGAGTACGCCGCCGCTGACCAGCAGGAAGGCCATGAAGGCGATACCGAAGACGCCGGCAGCAAAGAAGACGCCGACCATGACCAGTTGCCCGGCCTGATGGCGGAAGCCGGCGAACAGATCGGCGATTTCCGGTTCCTCGTTGTCGCTGATGTGGCGGCACACCCGGAACATGCCGGCGCCGAACAGCGGCACCAGCAGGTGGGCGGCGATCTGCCCGAACAACGGCACGATGGAAATGGCCATCAGGATGACCAGCAACAAAACGGTGGTGCCGATCCAGATGCCCGGATTGACCAGGAACATGGCCCAGCCCTGGCGCAGCCAGTCGAAGCAGGCGCCGGGATCGACTTCGCGGCTTTCGCCGGTAAAGCGCGCCGGCGCCATCGGAAATGCAGGAGTTTCGTTCATGCGCGGATGCTAACGGGGGAGCGCGGTCGGGGCAAGGCGAAAACGTGTCAGAAGATGCCGAAAATCATCGGGATTCTTGATCGTTACCACTTCGCCCTGGCGCGGGCGGTGCCGTACCTCCAGGCGCAGCAGCCAGAAGCGCAGCGCAGCGGCACGCCGCATGGCCGGCCACGCCTGCCGTTCGGCCTCGACCAGCGTGCGAACACTTGAATAGCCGGCGACCAGGGCAGCCAGCGCCGCGTCGTCGGCGCACCAGTCGTTGGCGACCACCGCCAGGTCGAACAGCCAGGCGTCTTCGCCGGCAAAATAGAAATCGAGCACGCCGCTCAGTTGTCCGTGGCTATCCCACAGCACGTTGTCGCGGAAGAGGTCGGCATGGATGACCCCGCGCGGCAGGCCGGTCCAGTCCTGCGTCGCCTGGAAGGCCAGTTCGTCGGCAAGCAGGGCGGCCTCGTCCGCGCTGACCTGCGGCAACAGGCTCGCTCCGACTTGCTGGCGCCAGGCGGCGCCGCAGGGATTGGGCAACGCCTCGGGCATGCCGGCAGCGGCCTGATGCAGACGGGCGAGCAGCGCGCCGACGATACGGCAATGGCCGGCCGTCACGTCGTCCAGCGCCGCGCCGGGCAGACAGCTGAGCAGGGCGGCCGGTTTGCCGGCCAGCGGCCGCCAGCGGCGACCCTCGCCGTCAGCCAGCGGTTGCGGACACGGCAGGCCACCGTGGGCCAGCCGGTCCTGCAAAGCGAGGTAGAAATCGAGGGCGGCCGGTTCCAGGTTTTCGAACAGCGTGAGGACGAAACGACCGCTCGCCGTCGTCACGAAATAATTGGAGTTCTGCATGCCGGCCGCGATGCCGGCATGGTCGATCAATTCGCCCAGACCGAGAGGCTGGAGCCAGACAGCGAGTTCATCCCGCCCGACGGGGGTATAGACGGACAACGCTTACCAGCTATGAATGACCCACATCGGCGGCTTGGTCAGATGCTGGTCGGGGCCGACATCGACGAGGATGCCGTCGCCCTGGCGGTCGACCAGATAGTACGGCTTGCCGACGGCCGGGGTGACCTTGACCATGTACAGCTTGCCGCGGATACGGAATTCCTCGCGGGTTTCCGTTTCCCGCTTGACGATGGTGACCTGCGGCTCGAGCGCTTCGTCGAACGCTTCCATACCCGGCGGCGGGGGCGGCACGGCCGGCAGCGGCTGCAGATCGCCCCTCTGCGCCCAGGCAGGCAGTGCGGCAAGCAGCAGGATGGGGAAAAGACGGCGCATGATGGAATCCTTGATTTTGATACCCCGATTTTACAGGTTGAGCAGCATCTCGTGTTCGTTTGGCAATGGCCCAAAGGGACGGGCTTCGTAGTGCTTGAAGATGGCTTCGACGACCTTTTCCGGTTCATCGATGATCTGGATCAGGTTCATGTCTTCGGCATCGACCATGCCTTCGCTGACCAGCCGGTCCTTGAACCAGTCGATCATGCCGCCCCAGAATTCCGAGCAGACCAGGATGAGCGGAATCTTGCGCGCCTTGCCGGTCTGGATCAGGGTCAGCGCCTCCATCAGCTCGTCCAGGGTACCGAAGCCGCCGGGCATCACGACATAGGCGCTGGCGAAGCGGACGAACATGTATTTGCGGGCGAAGAAGTGGCGGAAGGTCTGCGAGATGTCCTGGTAGGGATTGTTGGCCTGCTCGTGCGGCAACTGGATGTTGAGGCCGACCGACGGCGACTTGCCGAAGAAGGCGCCCTTGTTGGCCGCTTCCATGATGCCCGGACCGCCGCCGGAAATGACCGAGAACCCGGAATCGGACAGCAGCCGTGCCAATTGCTCGGTCAGCGTGTAGTACTTCGACTCGGGGCGCACACGGGCCGAACCGAACAGGGTCACGGCCGGCCGGATCGCGGCCAGACGTTCGGTCGCCTCGACGAACTCTGACATAATGCCGAAAATCCGCCACGACTCGCGGGCCGTCGTATTTTTCAACAGGGCCTCGGTCTCCACACCCATCACCAGCTTGTCATTTTCCGTCACTTCGTATGCCTCTCTTGTTGTTGGTGGACGGTTCGTCCTATCTCTATCGCGCTTTCCACGCCCTGCCCGACCTGCGCAACAAGGCCGGCGAGCCGACCGGCGCCATCTACGGCGTTTTGAACATGCTACGTCGTCTGGAAAGCGACTACAAGGCTGACTACAAGGCCGTCGTCTTCGACCCCAAGGGCAAGACCTTCCGCGACGACTGGTATCCCGAGTACAAGGCGCACCGGCCGCCCATGCCGGACGACCTGCGTGCCCAGATCGAACCCATCCACGCCGCCATCAAGGCCGCCGGCTGGCCGGTGCTGACGGTCGACGGCGTCGAGGCTGACGACGTGATCGGTACGCTGGCCACCCAGGCCGCCGCGGCCGGCATCGAGACGCTGATTTCGACCGGCGACAAGGATCTGACCCAGCTGGTCGGGCCCAAGGTCCGCTGGTACAACACGATGAGCAACGAGCTGCTCGACGCCGCTGGTGTCGAGACCAAATTCGGCGTGCCGCCCGAGCGCATCGTCGATTACCTGGCCCTGGTCGGCGACACCGTGGACGGCGTGCCCGGCGTCGCCAAATGCGGCCCGAAGACCGCAGTCAAATGGCTGGGCCAGTACGGCAATCTCGACAATCTGGTGGCCAACGCCGCTGAGGTGTCGGGTGTCGTCGGCCAGAACCTGCGCGACCATCTCGGCTTCCTGCCACTGGGCAAGAAGCTGGTGACGGTGGTCTGCGACCTGCCCGACCTACCGCCCCCCACCGGCCTGACGGCGACGCCGCCGGACACCGAGACGCTGCGCTCGCTGTACACCCGCTACCAGTTCCGCACCTGGCTAGCCGAAATCGACGGTCCGGAAGCCGCCGCTGGCGTGCCGGCGCAGACGGTCGGCGTGGCAGAAGCGCCACCGCCCGCCGAAAAAATCGCCGTCAGCTATGAAACGGTACTCGCCTGGCCGCAGTTCGATGCCTGGCTGGCCAAGGTCCAAGCCGCCGAGCTGACTGCGCTGGATACCGAAACGACCAGTCTCGATTCCTTCGCCGCACGCATCGTCGGCATCTCGTTGTCGGTAAAGCCCGGCGAAGCCTGCTACATCCCACTCGCCCACACCGCCCCCGGCGTTGCTGACCAACTGCCGCGCGACGAAGTATTGGCCAAATTGAAGCCGTGGCTGGAAGTGGCCGACCGCAAGAAGGTGCTGCAGAACGCCAAGTACGACCAGCACGTCTTCGCCAACCACGGCGTTGCGCTGGCCGGCATCGCACACGACACCATGTTGCAGAGCTACGTCATCGAGTCGGACAAAGGCCATGACCTCGGCCAGCTGTGCACCCGCCACCTCGGGTTGGAGACCATCGCCTACGAGGACCTGTGCGGCAAGGGCGCCAAGCAGATCGGCTTCGACCAGGTCGATATCGAACGCGCCGCCATCTACTCGGCCGAAGACGCCGACGTCACCTTGCGCGTCCATAACGTGCTGCATCCGCGATTCGCCGGCGAACCGGGCCTGTCGCGCATCTATCACGACATTGAGATGCCGGCCCGGCAGGTGATCTGGCAGATCGAACGCAACGGCATCCTGGTCGACGCCGACGTGCTGTCGAAACAGAGCCACGAAATGGGCCAGAAGATCATGGCGCTGGAAACCCAGGCCTACGAACTGGCCGGTCAGCCCTTCAACCTCGCCTCGCCCAAGCAACTGGGCGACATCCTGTTCACCAAGCTCGGCCTACCGGTCAAGAAGAAGACCGCTTCTGGCGGCCCATCCACCGACGAGGAAGTGCTGACCGAACTGGCCCTCGACTACCCGCTGCCCAAGCTGCTGCTCGAGCACCGCAGCCTATCCAAGCTGAAAGGCACCTACACCGACAAGCTGCCGCGCATGATCAATGCGCAGACCGGCCGCGTGCATACCAATTTCGCCCAGGCCGCCGTGGTCACCGGCCGGCTGGCGTCGAGCGACCCCAACCTGCAGAACATCCCGGTACGTAGCGAGGAAGGCCGGAAAATCCGCACTGCCTTCATCGCCCCGCAAGGCAGCAGCATCGTATCGGCCGACTATTCGCAGATCGAACTGCGCATCATGGCCCACCTGTCGGGCGATGACCGCCTGCGCGACGCCTTTGCGCACGGCGAGGACGTACACCGGGCGACGGCCGCCGAAATCTTCGGCGTCACGCCGCTCGAAGTCGGCCCCGACCAGCGCCGTGTCGCCAAGAGCATCAACTTCGGCCTGATCTACGGCATGAGCGCCTTCGGCCTCGCCCGCCAGCTCGGCTTGGAGCGCAGCGCGGCACAGACCTATATCGACCGCTACTTCGCCCGCTACCCCGGCGTCGCCCAGTACATGGAAGAAGCCCGCCAGACGGCGCGCGACAAGGGCTACGTCGAAACTGCCTTCGGCCGCCGCCTGTGGTTCCCGGAAATCCGCTCCAGCCAGGCTATGCGCCGCCAGGCCGCCGAGCGCGCCGCGATCAACGCCCCGATGCAAGGCACCGCCGCCGACCTGATCAAGCTGGCCATGGTCGCCGTACAGGACTGGCTGGAAAAATCAGCGCTGCGCTCGAAGCTGGTCCTGCAGGTGCACGACGAACTGCTGCTCGAAGTGCCGGATAGCGAACTGATCGACGTCCGCACCCACCTGCCGCGCCTGATGGGCCAAGTCGCCGAACTGGCCGTGCCGCTGGTCGTCGAGGTCGGCGTCGGGCCGAACTGGGAAGCGGCGCATTAGCCTTTTGCAAGCAAGGTGCGGCAAGCAGCTAGCGCCTCCTCCGGCGACACATCCTTGACGTGGTGAGACTCCGGTTGGATCACGACTTGCGGCACACCCCAGGGGTGCCAGCGGGTCGCATTTGAATCGCCGAACAGGCAAACGATCGGCTTGCCAAGACCCGCCGCAACGTGCATCGCGCCACCATCGGCACAAACCATCAAGTCAACCAGCGACAATCCTGCCACAAGTTCAGTGAGGCTATGCGTCGGGACAGGAATGATGCGCTGGTCGTGATGCAATTCAGCCATCAGTTCGGCCAATTTCTCGTCGTCCCCCGGATGGGCCGGATCGGTGCAGCTACCCGGCGCCCAAAAGACCAACACTTGCTTGGCTAGGTCTTCCGCAAGCAAGCCGCGAATCGTGGCAGCAAATGCCTCCACCGACCAGCGCTGCTTGGGCCGCCTGGCCGAGATATGCACTGCTACCCTGGCTACCTGACCTGCCTCAATCCCGAGGTCCGAGCAGAGTTTCCGAACCACACCGGTATCTGCCGTAACCTTGGGAGATCCCGCCACCGGCAATACTTCTTCGCGACCTGCAAGTTCTCGGAGCATCGACATGCAACGCTCTACCTCATGGCCTCGCTCCGCCGGCTTGAAAGGAACGATTCGACGTGCCCCAACCATTTTTGCGTAGCGCTCCCCGCCTGGCGACGCAATAATCGCCACATCAATGCCCGTCAATCGCAGACGCCACATCAGCCTTGCCGTTTCCATCCAGATCGCCAGCTTGCTCTCGCCCGGCTCTCGATGTTTGGCCTTGCGATAAGCAAACACCTCGTTCACATCGGGATTGCCGTGCATCACGGCGACGTTGTATTGATTGACCAGAACACCGATCCAGGCGTCAGGCATTATCTGGCGCAGGGCAGCTAGCATGGGCGTGGTGCACACCAGATCACCGATGTTGTCGCGACGAATGACCAGGATTTTCATTAACTCTCTCCGGCATCAGCGGATTGTTCGGTCAGACTCAGTCCCACCAGGATGCCGACCAAGGCACAGGCCATATTAGCCAGCCCGCCAACCCAGAAGCCATTGGCTACGTTACTCAACAGGTAGGCGAGCAGCGTGGTCAGGATTACCACCCGCAGGCGCTGATGCTCGACGGGGCCACGGCCAAGACCTTTGAGCCCCTGCCAGAATACGGCCAACCAGAAGGCCAGCACCAGCAACAGGCCGGGAATACCGATCTCGAAGGCCACCTGCAGGAAATAATTGTGCGGATTGACCTTGCCGTAGCTGGCGTGCGTCTCTTCGCCGAGATAATAGGCCGCCTTGCCGGGATCGTTTGCCTTCCAGCGTTCGGCATAGCCCCCCTCGTTGATCGCCCAGGCCAGCTTCTTCCACCCATAGCCATAGCCAAGTAGCGGCCGGGCTGCGATCACTTCAACGACGCCGGACCACACGTCGAAACGCATACTCAAGCCCTGATTGGTAACATAAGTATCGGACTGGGCCAGCGAGCGGTATTTTTCCAGATAACCAAGGTTGCTTTGTGTGGCAAACCATCCAGCGCCAATGGAAATTACCAGCAAGGCTATGGAGAGCGCCTTCCAAGCGCGCGACAAAGCAAAAAATAGAATGACTGAAATGGCAACGACCAGCAATGGACTGCGCGAACCGTACAAAACGGTCAACCCTACGGCCAGCGCAACCAATACAAAAAGCATGGCGCGTTGCCAGATATTGGATACGCAAGAAACCGCAAAAGCAATGACTAGTGGCAGGCAAAACCCTGCCATTATCGCGTACCCTCCCCAAAATGATCGGTGGGAACGCGGAATCTCTCCCTCACTAAGAGAGTGATCCATTAGGTAGGACCCAACCTCAATGCTGGAAAGTAGGCTAAATACAGCAAATCCAGCGACGATAGCCCACAAGGCAACTCTGGCCTGCGCAGAATTTCTCACCAACACGCAACCAACTAACAGCAACTCGACCTGCAATAGTAAATCCCGAGATAGCGCATGAAGGCTATCCATAACATAAGCGCCGATCAGCGATACAATAAAACTCCAGACAACGATGGCCAATGCAAAACCTAAAACCGTATTTCGCTGAGCCATGCGATAACGTATTTCGGGGCGCATGCCAAGTGGAACAGCCAGCAAAACCAAGCCAAACATTAAAAGGTACTTCACCGCAATGAACTTTTCGAATGGCTGAATAAATAACAGAACGAGCCAAAACAGAAAAGCCAATTGCCTATCTACTTCTGACGATACCCAATCCCTAAACTTCAATCTACAGATATTCATAATCAATCCGAGATCGGCATAGCTTTATTAAATATAGGCAGATGATTGTAAATCGATATTATCTTTTCAACTGCACTATCATAAGTATAATTATTCCGAACATGAGCGCCACCAGCAATTGCTATTGACTCCCGAACATCCTGATTATCCAAATAATATCTTAATCCTGATTTAAAACCCTGAAGATCGCTCTCATCAAAAACACCTACATGGCATCCAGGCTTAAGATAGTTATCCATTTCCCTCGATTCGTCGGTAAAGAGAAAAGCTCCACTTGCTGGGACCTCAAATACTCGCATATTCATCCCACTTCTTCCCTTACCAACGCCTGCCCCCCAGTTGGTCACATTCAGTACAATTCGAGATTCGTTATATAACTTATTGAGCGGCTCCCCGTCTATCCACTGCCCCTTGATAGCCCTTAGCACCTTAGCGTTACGGATATTGTTCCTACGCCATTTGCGGCCATATACCGCAACATTTGGCGTCACCTCCAAAACCGCATCAATGAATTTTTGTCTATGAGGAGACCAATTCCCGACAAAACAAACATCATAGCGCTTGTCTAATCCAATTATTTTATGAAAACGATTTGGATTAACCATGTGGCTTAGATAGCTTACATTGCAGTGGCCGCTTGCCTTGGCCTGTTGCACGGAAGATTCGGCCAAAAAGAAATACCAGTCAAATAGGTTTATTTCCCCTAAGGCTTCTTGCGTCCGTTCTTCTTTCTCCACCCACCAACCAAACAGCCGATTCGCTTGATTAAGCGCATCGTTATTGAATGCAATTCCTCTAACCACGAAGACAAGATCGGGATTGAAGGAAGAAATCTTCTCTTTCAACGCCGTGCTCCGATAATTTTTATGGGCAAGTGGATGATCGGAGAAAACGGTTTTATTTTTTGGCAAAATCCGAAGATTATGCAACTGCTTATTTAAGCGTCGTATTATCCATCGATCAAACCATGTATTTTTGTCCGCCAAAACATAGTCAACATCAATATTGCGCTTCGCAAATGCCTCCGACAGATCTGCAATAATAGGCGGATTAGACGAATAAGCAATGAGTACTTTTTTCAAACTATTCATGATCAACTTTAACTATTTCAGCCTGTGTTTTTAAAATACGAAGCACCTCGTCAACTAACCTCTCGATAGGTGCGTGGGCAATGCATGCCCGCGTACCAAAACGGCAAGCGTAAGGTGCGTCAAATGCATGTGAACACGGCGCGCAAGGCTCAGTACTGTGGATAACAATCGCACGTTTGCCAATTGGTCGCTGATCCGCAGCATCAGCCGGCCCCATAAAGTCAACAACTGGCACACCCAGTGCATCAGCTAGGTAGGTAGCCCCAGAATCGACACCGACAAAGCAGTCAAGAGCTTTTAGAAGAATGGGCAATTCATCGAGTGGCCATTGGCCAGTCGTATCGACAACTCGGTCGTACTGCAGATAAGTGCTCAATGTATCTGCAGTAGCCCGATCAGCTTCCGTGCCAATTAGCACCAGGATTGATTCCGTTCGTTTGATAATCTGGCTGGCAAATGCCTCAATTTGTGACGGATCCAGAGCCTTCATCCGATTGCCGGCTCCCAGACCAAAGCCAACGAGCGGACGGCTTTTGTCCGTGGGCAACTTGTCCAGCCGGGCCATACCATTTGGTACTCCACGCGCTTCGTTGGGAAGTGCCAGCAAAGCAGCATCAACGTTAACGCCGAGCCCAACCAAGGCCCGTAAAGCCGTTTCGCGAAAAAGCTGCCCAACTCGATGGGGCTCACCATGAGTCAGAAAGGGCCAAGCCAAGCGAACGCTACCTCGCCGACGGTCTGCCAGCACCGACACCCGTTTGGGCACGCCCACCCAAAATGGAACAAGCAGATTAGTGAGGTTTGGGCTAAGAATTAAAACCCCGTCGTAACCTTCGGCCAGTTGTTTTAGCAGCCAGCGTTTGCCATTCCACCCTTTGAAGCCGTGCTTAGGCAAAGTCACGATACGGTCAATGGTATCCAGTTGCTTGGCCAACGGAATATTGACAGGATGCAATAAAGCAACGATCTCCATTCCCGGATGGCGAATGCGCAAGGCTCGAAAAACCGGCGTCGTCGCAATGAAATCACCAATCTTGGCAGTCTGGATGACCAAAACACGATTGGTTGGACGTCGCCTTCGAGCAGCAATGCACCACAATATTGGTGCAGCCAGCCAAGTCAGCACTAAATAAATCAAGCCATTGCCTCAGCAAAAACCATTGCCACCCCACTGATATAGGCTTCAATTGAGAATTTGGCCACAACGCGGCGGAATCCTGCTTCCCCCAAATGCTGCCGCAGAGCAGCATCTGAATTCATTAACGATACGTAGTTAACCAGCGCGTCAATATCCCCATGTGGGTACAAGAAGCCAGTTTCTCCATGCTGGACGACCTCGTTGGGACCTACAACATCTGCACTGACTATTGGAACCTTGCATAGCATTGCTTCAATTAAAACCCTACCGAACCCCTCTTGCCTGGAAGCAAATAAAAAAATATCAAAATGCTGCATCCATTCCAGCGGGTTTTGGCTAAATCCTACAAAAATCACGGATGAATCGATCGAATTTTCCTTGGCAATTTGTACAAGGCGATTGAGTTCCGGCCCCTCCCCCAGCACAATCAAACGGCAGGGTATACCAAGTTCATGGTTGAGTTTTGCCAAGCATAAGATCAAATGATCTACACATTTGCGAGCCACCAAGGAGCCAACAGTTCCAAGAATTAGTTCCTGGCCATTCCTGTCAAAACAAGCCTTTTCTGGAATGGGTGTCGACAAATCAATGCCGTTATGAACAACAATTATTTTCTCGGGAGAAACTCCCTGCATACATAGTGAGTTAGCCAAACCATGAGAATTGCAGATGACCTTGGTGGCGATCCTATTAACGACCGAAATCTCGTATCGCTCCAACGAAACATCAATTCGAGCATGCTGAACCACTGGAATTCCCGATAATTCAGCAGCCAAATACCCCTCCATATTAGATGATGGCTGGTTATTCATATAGAGCATGTCATAGCCGCCCTCCCTGAGTAAAGAATGCAGAAGGGCAGTCCGCGGTTTGATCCGCCACAACATTTCAATTGTGAAAACCCCCCGCTTCTTGAGACGGCCGGACCACAACAGCAACCCGCGGACCAACTCCTTGGCCAGCTTGGCCCACAGCGGTTGCTTGCGTATCGGCAATAGAAGTAGCGGAATACCGATATGAGCCAGTTCATCGGACAGCAGACGGCCGCCCTTGCCCTTTGTGTAGTCCTTGTAGAAACAGCAGGTCACATCGAACCGCGTGCGGTCGATGCGCTTTAGCAACTCAAACATGCTGTTGGTGCCGCCACCCCATTCGTTGCCAGTGTCGAGCAGCAGAATGCGTTTCGGAGAGCTCATGCCGCCCCCCGGCTCAGGATGGCATCGACGGCGGCCACCACCTCATCGACCGTGATATTGTCCATGCATATCGGCTCGGCGTAGGGACAGTTCTTCGAATAGCAGGGATCGCAGGTCCGCCACTTGCGGATGATGACATGCTTGTCGACGTCGTAGCCGGGACCAGAGCGAGCCGGATCAGACACTGCAAACAGCGCGACAGCTGACGTACCCACCGTCACCGCCAGATGCATCGGTCCGGTATCCCCGGTGACCAACAGACTGGAACGGCGCAACAGGTCGGGCAAGGCAATCAGCGGCAATTGCCCGGCCGAAGCCCAAGCCCGCGCCCCCCCGGCGAACGGAACGGCCGCCTCGATGCCGGCCGCCACTTCCTGGCACAGGGCTGCTTCGGCTGGCGAACCGGTGACCACGAAGCGCAGTTCCGGGCGCGCCTTAACCATGGATATGGCCGCCGCGATGAAGCGCGAACGCGGCCAGCGCCGGCTCATGGTCGAAGCGCCCGGCTGAAAGGCGACGATGGTCGCCTTCTGCCAGCCGCGCTCGGCCAGCGCCGCATCCACCGCCGCCTTGCCAGCGGCATGGGCAGGCACGGTCATGCGCCGCTCGAATTCGCCCACCGCTCCAGCCAGTTTCGCCACCGCCAAGCGCTGGTCGATGCCATGACCGAGATCGTCCCAGCCGAGCACCGGTTCGCGATTACTGAGCAGGAAATTCCAGCGGTTGTTGTTGGGTAGCTTGAAGATGTGGCGGGCGTCAGACAGGTAGGCCAGCGGCGTCGCCTGCGGCTCATTGCCGTGAAGGATGACGGCGAGGTCAAAGCCCTTGAGCTGTCGGGCGGCCCGGCGGAAACCGCGCCATTTGCCGTCGTAGGGGATCAGCTCATCGACCTCGGCCAAGCCGGTGAATAGTTGCTGCAGCGAGGGATGGACGAGCAGAGTGATGTGGGCCTGCGGATAGGTCTGGCGCAACGCGCGCAGAGCCGGCGTGGACAGCAGCGTATCGCCGAGCGCAGTGCAGGAAATTGCCAGGATGCGGCGGATGGCCGGCGTGCCGAGTTCCTGGGCTGGACGCGCCCTCCGGTCGAGCATTCGCTTTAGGTATAGCCATTGGTAGAGAATTGATTCACGCAAGCGCAAGCGCATCAAAATCCTTTCTTGCCTGACTTCAGGCCCAGGTACAGCGCCGACAGCAGCGGCCGGCCGTAAAGGCCCATCCGTCCGCAGAACCAGTTGGCTGGCTTATCCTTGACGACCAGGCGAGGAATGCGAACCGGGTCGGTGTCGCGGCGCGCGACGCCCGGTGCGGTGGTGTACAGGTGGGTGAAGCCGGCAGCCTGCGCCACGCGCTGGTAGGCGGCGTCGTAATAGCCCTGCGGCCAGCACAGGTGCGGGCTGGCCTCGCCGAGGCGGGCGGCCAGCGTGGCGCGCGAAGCAGCCAGGTCGTCGGCCAGCGCCTGGTCGCGTTCTCCCTGATCGGCGATCTGGCGATCCCAGCGGGTGTGGCTGTGGGTGTGCGAGTGGAAATCGAAAGTGCCGGCGGCACGCATGGCTTCGACTTCCGACCAGCGCAGGAAGGCGGTGTCGAGCTTACCGTCGGCGGCCGCAGCCATCGCCTGGCCGTGGGTCGGCACATCGGGCACGCCGGGCTGGCCGGCATGCGGGCGAACCTCGCCCTCGCCCATCCAGCCGGTGATCAGGAACAGCGTGGCCCGCTGGCCGAATTCCTTGAGTACCGGGTGGGCATAGACCCAGTTGTCGAGATAGCCGTCGTCGAAAGTGACGAGCACGCTTTTCTTCGGCATCACACCGTCCGTCAGCGCCTGGGCGAACTCATCGGTGGACAGGGTTTTCCAGCCGTTGTCGGCCAGCCACTGCATGTGCGCCCGGAAATTGTCCGGCGAGCAGGTCACCAGCCCGGGTTTCGGGCTGATGTGGTGATACATCAGCACGGGCAGCGGCTGCCCGAGGCTCATTGCTCCTCCAGCAGGCGCTCGTACAAGGCTTCCATGCCCTGCGCCATGACTTCGCGGGCAAACTTGCGGTGCACGAATTCGATGGCGTTCGCACCCATCGACTGGCGCAGCACCGGGTCGGCCAGCAGGCGGACGAGCGGCTCGACCAGCGCCTGGCCGTCATGGGCCGGCACGAGATAGCCGGTCTTGCCTTCGAGAATCACTTCCGGCACGCCGTCGACATGCGTCGCCACTGCCGGCAGTCCCATCGCGCCGGCCTCGATGAAGGCGGTGCCGAGCGCTTCCTGATGGGTCGGCAGGACGAAGACGTCGAGCGAGGCGAGGACGTTGGTCACGTCGCGGCGCAGGCCGAGCAGGTGGATGCGCCCTTCCAGCCCGTCGACCGCGATGCGCGCCTTCAGGTTGTCGGTCTGCGGGCCGTCGCCGGCGAAGACGAAATGGGCGTTCGGGAAGCGCGCCAGCACTTCCGGCGCCGCATCGAGGATTTCGGCGTGGCCCTTCTTGGCGCGCAGGATGGCGACCGTACCGACCAGCAGGGCATCGGCCGGCAGGCCCAGTTCCTCGCGCAGGTTGCCCTGTACGGCGGCGCGGTCGTAGCGCGAGAAATCGACGCCGGTCGGGATGGTGGTGATGCCATCGCGCGGCACGCCGGCCTCGACCAGGTAATTCTCGACATACTTGCTGACCGTCACGACATGGTCGGGCAGCACGCTGTAGGTGAATTTCGACGTGATGGGCAGCGCCAGGTGGCGGGTACGGACGATGGCCGGGCGATTGAACAGCGTGCGTGCCGCCATGCCGGCCAGCTGGGTGTCGCGGCCGCTGTGCGTATTGACGACGTCGGCGTTGAAGCGCTTGATGACCGAGCGCAGGCGGATGATCGCCGGCAGGTCGATGGCGCCGCGCATATCGACGACGAAGGTCTCGAAACCGGCTTCCTTGGCCCGTTCGAGAATGCGCGCCCCGGGCCGGCCGACGACGGCCAGCGTATGCCCCCGGTCGCGCATGGTGACCAGTTCGTTCATCGTCCGGTTTTCCTGGCCGCCCCAGCCCTTGGACGACTCGGTGTGCAGGATGCGCATCAGACGGCGACCTCTTCCGCCTTCTGCATGCGGTACAGGCGGGCGTACAGACCGTCGTGGGCGAGCAGTTCGGCGTGTGAGCCCTCTTCCTGCTTGTGGCCGTGGGCCAGCGCGATGATGCGGTCGGCACGTTCGATGGTCGACAGGCGGTGGGCGATGACCAGCGTGCTGCGCCCCTTCATCAGCTCGTCGAGGGCGGCCTGCACGTGGCGCTCGGATTCGGTATCGAGGGCCGAGGTCGCTTCGTCGAGAATCAGGATGGGTGCGTTCTTCAGAATGGCGCGGGCGATGGCCAGGCGTTGGCGCTGGCCGCCGGACAGCTTGACGCCGTTCTCGCCGATCATGGTGTCCAGGCCATCGGGCAGGGCTTCGATGAATTCCAGCGCATGCGCCGCCTTTGCCGCAGCGCGGATTTCGTCGAGCGTCGCATCGCGCTTGCCGCCGTAGGCGATGTTGGCGCCGATGGTGTCGTTGAACAACACCACATCCTGGCTGACCAGCGCGATATTGTCGCGCAGGCTATTGAGGCGGATGTTGGGCAGGGCATGGCCGTCGACGCGGATTTCGCCGGCATCGAGCGCATAGAAGCGCGGCAGCAGGTTGGCCGCCGTCGTCTTGCCGCTGCCCGACGGGCCGACCAGCGCGACGCACTCGCCGGGGCGCAGGGTCAGCGACATGCCGTCGAGGGCAGGCCGTTCGGCGCCGGGATAGGTGAAGGTGACCTTGTCGAACTCGACCAGACCTTGGGCGCGGCCGAGGTCTTCCTGGCCGCTGTCCGGCTCGGCATCCTCGTCGATCAGGGAGAAGACGCTTTCCGCTGCCGCCAGGCCGCGCTGGATCGGCGCATTGACGTCGGTGACGCGCTTCAGCGGCGCCATCAGCATCAGCATGGCAGTGACGAAGGAAACGAAGCTGCCAACCGTAGTCTGGTCGCTCGATGCCTGCTTGAGGGCGACGCCCATGATGATGGCGACGCCGGAGGCGGCGAAGAACTGGACCAGCGGGCTCTGCGCTGCCGAGGCCATGGTCGCCCGCATGGCCAGCCGGCGCTGCTCGCGCACCGACTGGTAGAAGCGGTCTTCCTCGTAGGCCTGGCCGCCGAAAATCTTGACCACCTTGTGGCCCTCGATGGCTTCCTGCAGCACCTGCGTGATCTTGCCCATCGACTCCTGCTGGCCGCGCGCCACGCTGCGCAGGCGCTTGCTGAAAACGCGCACGACGACGGCGATGAAGGGGACGACGCTCAGCGTGATCAGGGTCAGTTGCCAGTTCAGCCAGAGCAGCCAGACGAGCAGGCCGACGATGGACAGCGAGTCCTTGATCAGCGAGGTCAGCGCATTGGTCGCCGCGCCGGCGACGCCGGTCACGTCGTAGGCGATGCGCGACATCAGGCGGCCGGACAGGTTGTCGCTGTAGTAGCGGGTCGGCAGGCGGACCATGCGGGCGAACATGGCCTGGCGCAATTCGGCCACCACGTTGCTCGACACCCAGCTCATCAGGTAGTCACCGAGAAAACCGAAAATGGCGCGGACGAGGAAGATGCCCATGATGGCCAGCGGGTAGAACAGCCAGTCCCACGGGCCGTTGGCCTTGGAAAAACCGTCGTCGAGCAGCGATTTCATGATCGCCGGAAAGACCGGCTCCGCCAGCGAGGCCAGCCCCATGCACGCCAGCGCGGCGAGGAAGGCCTTCCAGTACGGGCGGACATAGGCCAGCAGCCGGAGGTAGAGCTCACGGCTGGTCATGTCATCAGACATGCAAATCCTTGAAGCGAAAAGTAGAACCGGTGATTATACCTTGGCCGCGTCAGCGGCCCAGCGCACGGTAAAGGGTCAGCAAGCGGTCGGCCATCGCCGGCAGGGTCAGCGGTTCGGCCACGGCGCGCGCCGCCGTCCGGGCCTCGGCATTGCCGGCCAGTCCAGCCAGATCGTCGAGGCGCTGGGCCAGGCCGTCGATATCAACGGCATCGACCACCCAGCCATTGTCGCCGGAACGTACCCATTCCTGCGCCCCGCAGGTCGTCGAGGTAACTACCGGCAGGCCGCAGGCCAGGGCTTCCAGCGCGGCATTGGGGCACGGATCGTAGAGCGTCGGCAGCACGAAGCCGTCAGCCGCGCCGTACCACGGGCGGACATCCTTGAGCGGCCCGGTGAACAGCACGCGCCGGCTCAGCCCGAGCAGTTCGGACAACTTCCGCATGGCTTTCAGCTTGCGGTCGGCCCCAACGATGACGATGCGTGCATCGGTGCGCTGCATGCGTGCCGCGGCGCGCAGCAACTGCGGCACGCCCTTGCGCTCGAAGCCGCTGCCGACGAAGAGCAGCAGCGGTGCCTCGTCGGGAATGCCGTTGGCGGCGCGCAGCGATTTGCGAAATTCAGCAGCCAGCCCGGGATGAAACACCTCGGTATCGACGCCGTTGTAGATTACCTGCAGCTTGTCGTGGGCGACGCCGTAGTAGCGCGCTACTTCGTCGGCCACCATCTGCGAGTTGCAGATCACGGCGCGCAGGGCCGGGTGCGCAAACATCGCCTTTTCCGCGCCCAGCACGTAGCGGTGATACGGCGACCAGCGCTGGGTCGCCCGTTGCAGCGGGCCGAGGATGCGCGCCCGATGATCAAGCCAGGCGGCATGCACGCCGTCGCCAGCGCGGAAGATCATGCAGCCGGCAATGCGCTCGTGCGACTGGGTGATGTCGAAACCGCCCTGGGTCATCTCGGCCTGCGCCGCCGCGGCAAAACTGCGGTCGCGCGCCGCCCGTCCGCCAAGCAACCGGGAATAGGCCGGATCGCAGGTGATCTGCCGGAAACCCTCACGCGGTGCGCCATCCCAGCTCCGGGTAATGAGCGTCACCTCGGCCCCGTCGCCGGCCAGGGCGCCGAGCGCGCGTTCGACAAAACGCTCGGCACCGCCGAACGGGTTGTAACGCTGGCGAACGATGGCGATCTTCACGCGCCGAGCAGTTCCTGTGCCGCCGTCATCACCTCGTCGACGGCAATCGAGGTCAGGCAGTCGCTGACCTTGCCGCCGCCGCAACCGTCGTGGCCGCACGGCCGGCAGGGGTGAACGGTGCTGGCGATAACGCGGCTCGGCACGCCCCACGGCCCCCACTGCTTGTCGCCGGAGGGGCCGAACAGCGCCACGGTCGGCGTGCCGACGGCCGCCGCGATATGCATGGGTGCCGAATCGACGCCGATGAACAGTTTTGCCGCCTGGGTCAGCGCCGCCAGTTCCTTCAGCGACAACTGGCCGGACAGGCTGAAGGCCGGCTTGGCCAGCCGCGCCTGGATGGCTTCCAGCATGTTCTTTTCGTCCTGGCTCGGCGCGGCTGTCAGCACCACGGCGTGACCGGCCGCCTGCAAGCGTTCGACCAGCACCGCCATGCGCTCGACCGGCCAGCACTTGAAGAACCAGCGCGAGGGCGGATGGACATGGATGAAATCCTTGCCGCGCAGGCCGAATCCGGCCAGATGCGCCGCCACCACCGCTTCGGCTGCCGGCCCCGGAACCAGCGTCAGCTTCCGTTCATCCGGCCCCGGCTGGATGCCGAGCCGGCGCAGCGAATCGAGGTTGGTCTCCGCCATGTGGCGCTGCGGATTATGGATGGTCTGCAGGTGCGTGAAGCTCTGTTTCCAGCGCTTGCTGCGCCCCTTTACCACCGGCCCGACCGCCCAGCGCGGCTTGAGCAGCCGGCACAGCCAGGCGCCGCGCCAATGCTCGGTGAGGTGGATGATCAGGTCGTAACCGCGCGCCTTGAGGGCGTTGTAGAGCGCCAGTTCGGCCTTGAGCTGGCCCATCGCCCCCAACTGCTTCCACTTGCGGTCGATGGTATGCACCTGCGCGATGGCCGGATGCAGCGTCACCATCCCGGCGGTATCGGCATAGACCAGCGCGTCGATCTCGGCCTGCGGCGCATGCGCCTTGAGCACCGAGAAGACCGGCGAGCTGACCAGCACATCGCCGTGATGGCGCAGCTTGATGACCAGCACGCGGCGGATTTCGCCGACCGGAATCGCGTCGCGCAGGGGGGTGAAATTTTCCATGCCCGGCATTCTACCGGGGGACATCGACCCGCGTGCAGGAGCCGTAGGCAAAGTTCAGTTCGGTCCACCGCTCCGGCGGCAGCCCCTGCCAATGCGCCAGCAGGGTGCGGATCACCCCGGCATGGGTAACGATCACCGCTTCGGGGACGTCAAGCGACGCCACGAAATCCAGCGCCCGCCGCTGCAGTTGGCGCGGCGACTCGCCCCCCGGTGGCGCATAGCCGGCGATATCGGCCGCCCAGGCATCCAACTCGACGCGCGGAATATCGTTCCAGCGCCGCGCTTCCCAGGCGCCGAAATTCATCTCGGCTAGGCGGTTGTCGATGACGGGTTGAGGATGCAAGAGCTCGGCCAAGTCGCGACAACGCCGTAAGGGGCTGCTCCATAGCGGCAACCCGGCAGGCAGCTCAGCCAACAGCATGGCGGCCGCCGAAGCAGTGTCTTCCGCCGGGCAATCGTGCCGGCCGTAGCAGATGCCGGCTTCGATCAAGGGCTTGGGGTGGCGGATCAGATGGAGGCGCACTACAGCTCTATATTGCGAGGAGCCCTGCTTCCACAAGTTCTGCCTCAATTTCTACTATCGACTCCGCAATTGAGTCTTTAAACTGAATTCTGCTCACGCCATCAAGATCAGAGTGAATTTTTGTTCCTTCTTTAAACAAAATACAAACGCGCTCACGCCCTAAACGTCCATAAAACCAGCCAAGTTCAAAAATCACATTTGGCCTCGCTTGGCTATAGCCACTTTCGTCTTTTTGGATTTGGTCATCGGGAGTTATCAAGACAAAGGCAAACGACGCTCTTTGAGCCTCCCCCTCAAATTTTTCAATTATTGTTCGCCCCTTCCCTGGCTGACCCGACAGAACAATGGGCTCCAGCCCCCATCTATCTCTTAGCAATTCTTTGGTTCGCAGCAAGTTCAGTTCGTCGTGTCCATGTACGATGAATACCGCATTGCTACTTCTCTGCTGCTGAGGCTCTTCGATGGCAGCAAGCCCCTTCACAGGCATCGGCCTCTCCAACACTTCGTCAGGATGGTTCTTCAGTTCATCCAATAATGCATCCAAGAAACCAAGGTACATTTTGGCTTCGTCAACAGCATTTCCAACCGGGTCCCCCATCCTGAACGAGCCCTTCCGCTTATTTTTCAGTTTTTCGCCTTCCAATTGATTTACTTGTAGCGAAATCTTGTTGGATGCCCGTTCCTTCCACCTACGAATTCTTTCGAATCCCGACTGGTAATCGCCTGTATTTCTTGTCTCGTTTGCAATTTTTATTAGCTGCTGAGAAAGATCAGTAACTAGTGCAATAGCTTCGTCTTGTTTGATCACAACATCACCTTTGAAGATTGATCACGCGTCCGCAGCTTCACACATTTGCAGTTCAGTAATGCAGGCACAAATAATTCTGGATTTGAAACTTCCGATGCGCGACCGTTTTCGATAAGTAGCACGCAATGTTAACCGCATGATCAAATGTGGAGCTGTTAAGCAGTTGGCCTTTATGGAGTGCGATCAAAGTAACTAGCGAAACAAAGATCCGTCCGCCACCAATAAAATTATGCCAAATTTATTACCACACCCAGGTAAAACCCAATCTCCGCCACCTGCTGCACTGCCCCCAGACAATCCCCGGTATAGCCCCCCAGCCAACGTCGGAATTTCCCGGCCAGCCACAGCGTCGCCATGGCAGCCAACGCCACCCCGACCAGCGCTTTCCACCATGGCAACAACACCAGCGGGGCTGCGGCGAAACATAGCGCTACCAGCAGATTGCCGCCTGACATACGCGTCGCCAGCGGCCTAGCCTTGCTTGAAGCATCCTCGCGGACGTAATCCATGCTCGCCAGCAGCGTAGTGGCACAGAAGCGGGAAACGGCGTGGCCGGCAAGCAAGGCCCAGGGCACCAGTGCTGGGGCGAGCGACGACAGCAGCACGAACTTGCCGAGCAGCGCCAGCACCATGGCGATGACGCCGTAGCTGCCGACGCGGGAGTCTTTCATGATGTCGAGGATGCGCTGTTTGTCCCAGCCACCGCCGAGGCCGTCGGCGGTATCCGACAGGCCGTCCTCGTGGAAGCCGCCGGTAGCGTAGAGAGTCGCCGCCATCGACAGCAGCACGGCCACTGGTTGCGGCCAGACATGCAGGGCCAGCCAGTAGACCAGCGCGCCGATGCCGCCGACCACCAGGCCGACGGCCGGGAAATAGCGCGCCGAATGGTTCAGCGCGTCGGCCGAATGGCCGACCCAGCCGGGGACTGGCAGCCGCGTAAAGAAGCGGATGGCGCCGAAGAAATATTCGAGTTCGCGACGGATCATTTTGAAAATTCCGGATTTCCGCCTCCCGCAGGAGCCCTAACGGGAGGCGGAAACGCGGGACTATTCCTTGTCCGACACGCCGGCCGACTCGAAACTGGCCATTTCGTTAAGGAAATTCACCGCCGCCTGGACCAGCGGGTAGGCCAGCGCGGCACCGGTGCCTTCACCGAGGCGCAGGCCGAGGTCGAGCAGCGGTTCGGCGCCCATGGCGAGCAGTTGCGTGCGGTGGCCGGCTTCGGCCGAGCGGTGGCAGAAGACGCAGTAGTCGAGCAGGGCCGGGGCCAGGCAGGAGGCGACCAGGGCGGCGGAACCGACGATGAAACCGTCGATGAGCAGCACCATCTTCGCTTCGGCAGCAGCCAGCATGGCGCCGACCATGGTGGCGATCTCGAAGCCGCCGAATTCGGCCAGCACGGTGAACGGATCGTTGTCGCCGCCGCCATTGCGGTAGCGGACCAGCGCCGTTTCGAGCAGATCCTGCTTGCGGGCAAGACCGGCGTCGTCCAGCCCGGTGCCGCGCCCGACGCATTCGGCCAGCGGCAGGCCGGTCAGGCAGTGGGTGAGCAGCGAGGCGGACGCCGTGTTGCCGATGCCCATTTCGCCGAAGCCGACGACATTGCAGCCAGCGGCGGCCAGCCCACGGACGATGCCGGCGCCCTGCTCGATGGCCTGGGCGCACTGGGCGGCGGTCATCGCCGGCTGCTCGATGTAGTTGGCGGTGCCGGGAGCGATCTTTAGGTCGATCAGCCCGTCGCGCTGGCCACCAAAATCGTGCGCCACGCCGGCATCGACCACCGACAGGCCGAAGCCGTTCTGGCGAGCGAAGACGTTGATCGCCGCGCCGCCGGCCAGGAAATTTTCGACCATCTGCCAGGTCACGTCCTGCGGGTAGGCCGACACGCCTGCCTTGGCAGCACCGTGGTCGCCGGCGAAGACCAGCATTTGCGGATTGTTCAGGCTGGGGGTCAGCGTCTGCTGGATCAGGCCGATCTTGCGCGCGGTCTTTTCGAGCAGGCCGAGCGCGCCGAGCGGTTTGGTCTTGCGGTCGATCTTGTGCTGCAGGGCAGTTTCGATGTCCCGGTTGGGGACCTTAATTTCAAACGAATGCATCCGATTCTCCAAAAGCAAAAGGGCTTCGCGGCGACGTTTTTCCGAACGCTGCCGCGAAGCCCTGTCCACAGGCTTCAATTTTCAAGAAACGCCAACAACATGGAGCGAAGCGGTCCTGGCCAGGCGTGCCGCCGAAGACAGTACAAGGCGTACGGCAAGGCGGCACAACGACGCCAGGATCATTTTGTTGGCGCTTTCTGTTTCGACACGTCTTCTGGCTTTCGGATCGTCCATACCGCTGCGCCTTCCCGCCGGGTCTGTTTCCCCATGGCAGTGACATCTTGCAGCGGCCGTCCCCGATTACAGCGGCGGGCCCGCCCCGGAATTGAGTTCAACTCGCACCGGGTTCCGTATTGTCGAAGCGGCGATTATACCGGTTGCCGCCATGGCGGCCTTCACCCAAAATGCCGGCCATGAAAGAACTGATCCTCGGCGGCGCCCGTTCGGGCAAAAGCCAGCTTGCCGAACAACACGCCCAAGAATCTGGCCTCAAGGTCATCTACGTCGCCACCGCCCAGGCGCTGGACAGCGAGATGGCCCGCCGTGTCGCCCATCATCGCGAACGGCGGCCGGCCGCATGGGGCTGCGTCGAGGAAACCCTGCACCTGCCGCAGCGCCTGCGCGAACTGGCGGCGCCGGACACCTGCCTGCTGGTCGATTGCCTGACCCTGTGGCTGTCCAACCTGCTCTTCGCCGGCCAGGCCGCCACCCAGGCCGACGCCGGGGCTTCCATCGACTGCCCGCTGTTCCGCGAACAGACCGCGGCCCTGATCGAAGCCCTGCCGCAATTGCCGGGCCGCATCATCCTGGTTTCCAACGAAGTGGGCTGGGGCATCGTGCCCATGCACCCGGTATCGCGCCTGTTCACCGATGAGCAGGGCCGTCTGAACCAGCGCGTCGCCGCCGTTTGCGAGCGGGTGACGCTGGTCGCCGCCGGACTACCGCTCATCCTGAAAGCGCCCCCCACTTCCGCCTGAAGCCTCAAACAGCGGTATCCTTCCCGCCAAGACACATCAGATGTCATTGGAGGGACACCTAAATGCACACCTTGCTGGATGTTCTGGCTTCCGGCGTCCACGACGCCAAGAACCAACTGTTCGTCGCCGAGTCGCTGATCGCCGCCGCCGAGGCCAAGCACGGCATCGAGCTGGGCGAAGCCCGCTATGCCATCGAAACGGCAGGCCACCGCCTGTCGCGCACCCTGGCTGCCTACAGCGTGCTGCGCGACAGTGCCACGCCGGCGGTCACCCCGGTCATCGTCGGCGACCTGTGCGACGAGGCGCTACTCGATCAAAAAAAACACCTGGCCCGGACCGGTATCGCCCTGACCGCCACCTGCACCGTTGTCGACGAATGGCTGCTCGACCGCGACCTGGTCACCGACATGCTCAACAACGCCATCCAGAACGCCGGCCGCCATGCCCGGGGCAAGGTGCATCTCGATGCCCGCCTCGACGAGGGCTGGCTGCTGATCAGCGTCGAAGACGACGGAGAAGGTTTCGCCACCCTGCCCCCCAGCTTCGGCACCGGACTGATGGTCGCCCAGCGCCTGGCCGCACTGCATTCTCGCCGGGGACGGCAAGGCCAGCTCACCCTGAACAACGGCGCCGGCCTCGGTGGCGCTCGTTTCGAATTGCGGCTGCCGTAATGAGCGACTACTCCAAAAAGCGCTTCCTGGTCATCGACGACCAGCCGATGGCACGCGAAGCACTGCGCACCGTCGCCCAGACCATAGGCGCCTTCGCCGTCGAATTCGCCTCCAATTACCAGGACGCCATCTACCGCATCCGCAACAACACGCCGGACATCATCCTGTGCGACTACGTCCTCGGCGATGGCCGGTCCGGCCAGCAACTGCTCGAGGAACTGCGCCGTTTCAACCTGTTGGCCGACGAAATGATCTTCATGATGGTCACCGGCGAACAATCCTACGAACAGGTCGTGTCGGCCGTCGAACTGGTCCCCGACGACTACATCATCAAGCCCTTCTCGCCGGACAAGCTGCTCCTGCGGCTGGACCGCATCATGGCCAAGAAGGAGTTCTTCCGGGAGTATTACCAGGAGAAGCGCAGGCAGGAGTTCGCCAACGCCCTGGCCATCCTCGAACAGCACCGCGCCAGCGAAGCCGGCCGCCCCTACCGTTTCGAGATTTGTCGCCAGCAGGCCGAGGTGATGCTGATCAGCGGCGACGCCGAAGGGGCCGAGGCGGCCTATCGCGACATCCTCGAAAACTACGAATTCCCCTGGGCCCGGGCCGGCGTTGCCCGCTCCCTGCATCGCCAGAACCGCCTCGATGAGGCGCGCGAGGAAATCGACCGCGTCGTTGCCAGCACTCCTACCTTCTTCGAAGCCTCCGACCTCAAGGCCAATATCTGCATGGCGCAGGGCGAGCATGGCGAAGCGCAACAGATACTCGACGAAGTCGCCAAGAAGACGCCGCGCAATTACCTGCGCAAGCGGCAACTGGCCGAAGCGGCAACGTTGAATGGCGACACCGAAACAGCCCGGGCGGTGATGAGCGACATCGTCGCCAACGACACCATGCCCGGCGCGGTGACCCCCGAGGACCGCCTGGCCCTGGCGCGCAGCCAGATCGACGCCAGGGACCTGATCTCGGCCGAGAAAACGCTGATCGGCCTCAAGGAATCGGACGTGCAGAATCTGGCTCTGGACGAGCAAGCCAGCTACGCCGCCCTGCTGGCGGTCAGTTCGCCGGGGCGCGGCAAGCCGCGCTTTGTCGGCTTGCGGCCGGCCCTGATGTCGGCCCACCTGGGCGCCAACAGCCGCCTCGACATCCTGCGCAGTGCCCTGTCCCTCGGCGACCACGAACTTGCCGACACCCAGGCCAAGGCCTTGCTCGTCGGTGAGGAAGCCAAAAAAAGCTTCGGCGCGATGCGCAAGCACTACGCCCTGCACGGCCGGGAGCAGGATTTCCGCAATATCCAGAAACAGGTTGCGCTCAAGCGTATCCATCACGACGAAACACCCCGGGCGGACGCCTAGACCGCCCCCGCATACAGCGGAGCACGCCGCTCCGGCGGGTCGATAGCAGCCCAGGCCGGGATCGCTCGCGCCGCGAACGGCGCGGGCGACGATCCCCGTCCTCTCTGGTTTCTCAGGGTTTCCAGCACGGCCGGCACATCCGATCGGGCAACCGGGCGCCGCCGCCACCTCCTACAAAATGTCGTTGTCAAATTCCTACAACATACTAGGATGATCCAATGAGTTGACCGCACACGGTCACCGGGATACCCAACGAGGAGACATGACATGAGCGCAGTCATCAAGGGCCATCTCATCTGCGACGACAAGGCAGCCCCGCTCGGCGACTGCCGGGTCGAAGCGCCTTACCGCGTCAAGGATCGTCTCATGAAGCCCAGCCTGGAGAAGCTGGACGAGCAACCCGTCGCCCCCGCTCGCCCCGGCCAGCTTTCGGCGCGCACCGATGCCAAGGGCCATTTCGTGATCCCGCTCCCCCTCAAGGTGAACTTCGCCGAGAGCAGCCTGAACTTCTCGGTCTTCAGCCCGTCCGGCGCGCTGATCGGGCAGGCCGATTTTCCCATCGAAGCGCTGGCCAAGGAGATCGCCATTCGCGTCAAGAGCGGACGGCTGGCCGCCGTCGGCCCGGAGAATACAAGCCCCATCGAGCCGACCGAGCGGCGCGTGCGCGGCCGGGTCGTGGATCGCGCCGGAAAGGGGATGGTGAGCGCCATCCAGGTCATCCTCGTCGGCGTAGTCGACGACGCCAGGCAGAGCGAAATCCCGCAACTCGTCACCCGCGCCGATGCGACGGGCACCTTCGGCGGCATGGTCCCCATCCGCACCTTCGCCTCGGCCTACGCCCTGGTCGATGGCCTGGGCCAACACATCCCGCTGGTGCTGGAGAACGGCCACATTCCCGCCGACATGATCCTGCTCATCGACCTGCCGGCCGAGGCCACCCGGGAAGGCGGCGACTGCGGATGCGGCGGCCAGGAAACGCCGCGCACCCCGACGCAAGGCGACATCGAGAATTCGCCGGGCACCTACTCGACCGACCTGGGCACCGGCGGCTGCGTCAATTTCAACGTGCCCAACCGGGCCATCGAGGAATTCAGCTTCTACACCGTGGTCCGCACCACCGAACCGGGCATCGTCGGCTTCAGCCAGGACGACGGTTTCGCCCGGCCGGCCGCCGGCTCAAGCGCCCTGCTGGCGTCGCTGGAAGCGGATGTGGCCGCTACAGCAGCCGCCGTGGCCGCCGCTATGGCCGACGCCGCGCGTATCGCTTCTAACGCCGGCCAGGGCGGCACCGAGTGGCAACTGCGGCGGGATGTGATCATGACGCTGGAGACCCAGCGCGGTTATATCGAAAACCTGATCGAGGAAAACATCGGCAAGCCGGAAGCCAACGTCAAGGCCAATCTGGCCGCCGAAATCATCAAGCTGGGCAATACCAGCCCGGTGGCGCAAGCCATTGTCGACATGCTGTCCGGGCCGGTTTCAGGCACCAAGGCGATCACCAATGTCTGGCAGAACAGGACGAATGCCCAAACCCTGTACACCGACTGCTGGAATCTCGCCCGCTCCCTGCTCACCCTGGCCAGCCGTTCCGGCGACGACAATGCAGCCGCCATCGCGGCGGCCAACGCCCGCGTCACCGCGGCCCGCAATGCCGCTGCGGCAGCCGCCGCCGCACTGGCCGCCCGCCGCGAGGAACTGGCCCGCGAGCAAGCCCTGCAGGCCGCCCGCGACGCCCAGAAAACCGGCGGCCGCGCCCGGCTGTCGGCCAGCAACCCCGTCGATTGGGACGAAACCCCGCATTTCTACCAGGCCGCCGAAATCGCCCATGGCCACCTGCTGCACTTCAAGCAGGTCTGGTACTCCGACGGCTATTCGCTCGGCGACCTGCTCTACAGCGTGCCGCTGGCGCCGGGCCAGAAGCGCCTGATCTCGATCATCGACTGGGAACGGCGCGAGGAAGCCTCGCAGGACGAAAACACCCGCGTTAGCGAGGACCTGTCGACCTCGCTCGGCCGCGACCGGGATCTTAGCGAGGTGGTCAAGGGCGCCATCACCGAATCGTCGCGCGGCGGCTCGCGCAGCACCACGGCCGGGGTGGGCGTCGGCACCGGTGCGGCCGGCAACGGCTCCTATCAGGGCTTCAATTTCGGCGCGCTGCTCGGTATTTCCGGCGGCTACGGCGAAGCCAACAGCAGCGCATGGCAGGACTCGGCCCGCAATGCCAGCGCCGATTCGCTGCAGCGCCTGCGCGACCGCACCATGCAGTCCGCCTCGGCGGTGCGCAGCCAGCGGGCGACCGTGGTGCGGGCCGTCCGCCAGGGCGAGGCGGTGCGCGCCACCACCGAGGTCATCGCCAACCACAACCATTGCCACGCGATGACCGTGCAGTATTTCGAAGTCCTGCGCCACCTCAAGCTGACGCAGGAACTGGTCAATGTGCAGGAATGCCTGTTCGTGCCGCTGCCGATGACCACCTTCGACCTGGCCAAGACGCTGCGCTGGCGCAACGAATTGGCGACCTACCTGAAGCGCACGACCTTGAATCCGGCCTTCGATGCCGCCCGCCGCGTGCAGACCAACTGGTCGGACGTCGATTACCCGAACCAGCAATACGCCGACGAGCGCATCGATTCGATTTCCGGCGAATTCCTGCTCACCGTCATCGTGCCGCCGCCGCCCTTCCCGGAACGCCCGCGGCCGCGCCCGGAAGACACGCTGGAACAGACCGCCAAGGCGGTCAATGAAGCGACCAACCCGACCACCGGCGTGCTCGGCATCCTGCTCGCCGTCGCCACTGGCGGCGCGTCGCTGGTCACCGGCCTGGCCACCAATGCGGCGATCAACGCTACGAGCGCGGCCAGCAAGGGCGCCCGTGCCCTGGCCGAGGACTATTACGCCGAACTCGACCCGCAGCGCCGCTACGACCGCTTCAATCAGGAAGTGGTGCCCGGTGTGGTCGAATCCTTCGTCAATCTGCTCAGCCTGGAGATCAAGGTCCGCGGGCAATCTCCGGTGCGCATCGACGGCGCCGACTTCACGCTGGTCTCCTCCTACCAGCCGGGCATTCCGCTGGCCGTCGCGCTGCGCGCCAATCTGGACGGCCGCTTCAAGCGTTCCGACATCGAACAGATCGTCCTCAAATCCACCGTTCCCCTGCCCCCCTCCTTCCGGGCCATCGTCAATTCGGCGCGCCTGAGCTACCGCACCCCGCGCTTCGAACACCGGCTGGTCGATGATCCGCGGGTCAACGACGATCTCGAATCGCCGGTCGCCACCGCGGTGTTCACCAACGTCTTCGACCTGCGCATCGAAGCAGTCAATGTCGGCCAGCAGCGCGGCGTCACGCTGTATGCGCCGCTCGACCAGTGGGAGCAGCTCAATCCGCGCAACGAGGACCGCCGGCTGACCGCCGAACTGGTCGCCCACCTGAACGACAATTTCGAGTACTACCACCATGCCATCTGGTGGACGATGGACCCCAACCGGCGCTACATGCTGCTCGACGGCTACTACGCCCCGAACAGCGACAACCGCAGCGTCGCCTCGGTGGTCGAGAACCGCCTGATCGGCATTGTCGGCAATTCGCTGATCCTGCCGGTCGCTTCCGGTGTCCGTCTTGATCCGCGCTTCCGGCCGAACAAGGATGGCAACTGGATCGACCTGCTCGGCTTCTACCAGCCGCCCATTCCGCTCCCCGCCACCCGCATCAGCCTGCCGACCAAGGGCGTCTTTGCCGAGGCCGTGATGGGCAACTGCAACTCCTGCGAGGAAATCGACGAATCGCGCTTCTGGCGCTGGGAACAATCGCCCATCGACGAACCGCCCGCTATCAACGCCCTGTCCACCGACAGCCGGCGCTCGGACACCGGCTCGCTGCAGGCCAAGGACATGCCGGCGCCGCTGGTCGCCATCCAGACCACCCCGACCGCCCCCGATGCCGGCGGCGTCAAGGTGGTGCTCGATGCGCTGGGCAAGAGCGTGTTCACCGACATCACCGGCCTTGAAGGCACGCAGAAGAACGCGGCGGCGGCCTACCAGCAGGCCCTCGACTCCGCCTACAAGTTCGGCAAGGAGGCTTCGACACTGGCCCAGCAGGCGGCCATGCTCAATTCGCTGGACAAGAGCATGAGCGCCATCGACAAGGCGGAAGCCGGCGGCAAGATTGACGCTGACAAGGCCAAGCAGTTGCGGACGACGGCGCTGGAGCAGATCGTCGGGACCAAGGCGGAGGATGCCAAAGCCCCGGCCAACGTGAAGAAACGCCTCGATGTCATTTCCGATGCCATCAAGAGCGACGCCATCACTTCCACCGACGGCCGCGCCCACAGCAATGCCGTGCTCAAGAACCTGGCCGGTGAAAGCCCGGCCAGCGAGAGCGATACCGCCATCAGCAACGCCATCAAGAAGGCCTCGCCGGAAAACGCCTCGCTGCTCAAGGCGCAGACACCGGATGGCGCCTCCATCGAACTGGTGCAGGCCAAGGGCGGCCAGAAGGCGCCGTCCATCATCTACGGCAGCCCGGCCAATAACCTGGTCGACGGGATCGACGCATCGGTCGGCGACATCGGCTGGGAAACGGTGGCCGAGTCCGGCATCCGCTTCGCCTTCATCCGCGCCGCCTTTGGGGCGAACAAGGTGGCCAAGGGCAATCAGTTCCGGGCCTGGTTCATGGACAACTGGCGCAGCATGCGCGACACCGGCTTGATTCGCGGCGCCTACCAGTTCTTCCGCCCGTCGGAAGATGCCGGCGAGCAGGCCGAGGAATTCATGAACCTGGTCGGCCCGTTGCGTCCCGGCGACCTGCCGCCGGTGCTCGACCTGGAAATCGACCCCTACGATCCGACTTACATCGCCGACCATACCAAGATCATCGGGCCGCATACGATGGCTTCGTACCTGACCGCCGTCGAGGTCTGGCTGAACCTGATCGAGCAGCACTACAAGGTCAGGCCGATTATCTACACCAGCAAAAAGTTCTGGGCTGACGCCACGAACGACGACGCCCGTTTCATCGACTATCCGCTGTGGGTCTGTTCCGTCAATCTCGACAAGAGCCGCCCGACCGCGCCCAATTTCCCGGCGCCGTGGGGCGACTGGGACTTCTGGCAATACGCCATCGACGTACCGAGCAACGATGACCTGGTTCCCGGGGTGAAGGGCACGACGGATCTGAACCTGTTCAACGGCGACGATCTGGCGCTGGCGCGATTCGCCCGTTTCACCGTCATCGGCCCGGACAGCAAGACGATAGACGGCGGAACCGCCTAGGCCCGGTCCTCGCTCAGACGGGGCAGTCGGGCCAGGCGGCGCGCAGCTTGGCCCAATCGAGGGCCGCCTCGACCGAATCGGCGAGGCGGTCGAGATCGGCCTCGCGCCGGGCGGCGAAGTCGACCTGTGCGCTTTCCGTCATCCCGGCCCAGGCCAGCAGGGCGGTGAGCGCGTCCGGATGGTCGAACAGGCCGTGGCAATAGGTGCCGAACACCTGGCCGTCGGCTGAAATGGCGCCATCCGCCCGGCCGTCGGCCAGTTCGACCGCCGCCGCGGCGAGACCGTCGCCGCGCGTCACGCCGAGGTGGATTTCGTAACCGGTCATGGCCGGCCGCCCGGGCAATGCCAAGTGACCGCTGACATTGCGCAGCTGCTTCTCGGTTTCGAGGGTGGTCTCGACAGCGAGCGCCGCCAGGCCGGGCGTGCTGCCCGGCTGGCCCTCAAGGCCGAGCGGATCGTGGATCATGTTGCCCAGCATCTGGTAGCCGCCGCACAGGCCGATCACCTTGCCGCCATAGCGCAGGTGTTTGCGGATCGCCTGCTCCCAGCCCTGGCTGCGCAGCCAGTCGATGTCGGCACGCACCGCCTTGGAACCGGGCAGCACGATCAGGTCAGCGGCCGGCGGCGTCTCGCCCGGCCCGATCCAGCGGAAATCGACTTCCGGATGCAGGCGCAGCGGGTCGAGATCATTGTGATTGGAGGTGCGCGGATAGGCGGGGGCGACGACCTTCAGCTTCGCCTCGCGCTTGTCGCCGATGGCCGCCGTGGCGATGGCATCCTCGGCGTCGAGCATCAGGCCGTGCAGGTAGGGCAGGACGCCGAGGACCGGCTTGCCGGTACGTTCTTCCAGCCAGGTCAGGCCGGATTCGAGCAGGCCGATGTCGCCGCGGAAACGGTTGATGACGAAGCCGACCACCCGCTTCTGTTCGGAGGGCGACAGCAGGTCCAGCGTGCCGACCAGATGGGCGAAGACGCCCCCCCGGTCGATGTCGGCGACGATGATGACCGGGCAGTCGACCGCTTCGGCGAAGCCCATGTTGGCGATATCGCGGGCGCGCAGGTTGATCTCGGCCGGCGACCCGGCGCCCTCGACCAGCACGCAGTCGTAGGCCGCGGTCAGCCGCGCCCACGAGTCGAGCACCGCCCCCATCGCCCGCGGCTTGTACTCGTGATACGCCTTGGCATCGAGATCGACCGCCACCTTGCCATGGATGACCACCTGCGCCTTCTTGTCGGTCGTCGGCTTGAGCAGCACCGGATTGAAATCGGTATGCGGCTCGACGCCGCAGGCCAGTGCCTGCAAGGCCTGCGCCCGGCCGATCTCGCCGCCATCGACGGTGACCGCCGAATTGAGGGCCATGTTCTGCGGCTTGAACGGCGCCACGCGCACGCCGCGGCGCTTCAGGATGCGACACAGTGCGGCGACCAGGGTCGATTTTCCGGCGTCGGAGGTGGTCCCCTGGACCATCAGGGCGTGACAGGACATGGTTGGGCGGCAGAAGGAAAAACGCGAATTATCCCGGATAACGGCCATTTCCGAATGCTGTGTAGCGTCCAACCGAAACAGCCCCCCTTTCCCGAGCATTATCTGTAATGAATTGAAACAGCTGTTCGATTTCCCCACAGTTTTGCTCAACACTTAGGCGCCAAATCCGGCTTTTATGCATTGCACGTTATTTGCTACGGGTCCCGATTCAATATCAATAAGATACGGAGACAACATGATGGCAGATGACTGGTTGCATAAAGCA
Organism: Dechloromonas hankyongensis; assembly: GCF_022012295.1. GTDB lineage: Bacteria > Pseudomonadota > Gammaproteobacteria > Burkholderiales > Rhodocyclaceae > Azonexus > Azonexus hankyongensis. The sequence goes on along the minus strand of NZ_JAKLTN010000001.1, from coordinate 624,171 downwards.
CTCGACATCAAGGCGCCGTGGCAGATCAGCCACGTCGTCGAAGATGCCGGCTCGCGTCGCGTCGACCTCTGGGTTTCGCTCCCGCAGCCGCGCTCGGGCTGGTTCTTCAGCCAGCGGCCGAGCGCGCCGGACCCCAAGCACCCGGCCTGGCGCCACCTCAACGTCGGCGGCTTCAGTTGCTACGTCCATGCCAATCCCGTCGAAACCGGACGCCATCAGGAACTGCCCTGGCTCGGCGACACCAACCAGCCGTTCACGCGGGCGCTGGCCAAGCAGGTCGGCGCCTACTTCAAGGCCGGACTGAACATGCAGGCCATCTGTCCGCTGCTCGACATTTCCGCCGCCGACCTGTGGAAATTCAAGCACGACCTCGACCAGGGCCATGCCTACCTGACCCCCATGCCGACACCGGGCGCCGGCACCAGCACCGTCCCGGCCGCCGACCACCCGGTCTGGCAGGCGCTGCTCGACGGCTCCAACCATCTCGACATCCGCGTTCTCAGCCTCAAGCTGCTGCTCACCAAGCTGCGCGACCAGGTCCAGCGCATCTCCGACAGCGAGGTCCGGCTGATGAAGGCCCACGAACTGCAGCGCTACTTCGTTCGCCATGCTCACCTGCTCGAGCACGAACTGGCGCAACTCAACGAAATCTGACGGAGACCCCATGACCCGACAAAACGGCCTGTTTTCCATCGCCGAAGCCGCCGAGCTGATCACTGCCGGCCATTTCATGACCGTGGCCGGCGACGAAACGGCGCTCCGCCAACTGCCGCCCGGACACTGGCTGGGCGGCACCATCCCCTATTTCATGTCGGCGGCCGGCGGCGTCACCGCCCGCGACCAGGTCTATGTGCACCTGATCGACTGCTTCGCCACCCCGCCCCGCCTGTCGCTGCGCAGCGCCGACCAATTGCCCGACCTGTGCCGCAACGCGCCGGAAAACGGCTACAGCCTGATCATCATCCCGGCCTTCGGGGAGTGCCACCGCAGCTTTGCCGAGAACGCCCCGAACTACGAGGACATGTACATGAAACCGCTGGCCGGCTGGATCGCCGGCGTCCATCTCGACGAACTGGGCAGCCGCAAGCCGCTGGTCGTGCTCGGCGAAAACGGCGAATTCGCCGAAGACAAGGTGGCGGTGATCGACGTCGAACTGCCGGCCGGGCGTTATGCGCAGGTCGATATCGTCAATCCCTTCCGTCCCGGCCAGCTGCCCGCCATCCGCTTCGCCGACGCCGGCTTTGCCGCCGGCGCCTGTGAAATCGACGGCCAGCCGGGCAATCTGGCCGAGTTCCTGGTCGCCAACCGGGTCGATACCCGCCTGCCGCTGGTCGCCGACTACTGCGGCGCCCTGGTCAATGTCAGCATCCGCAGCATCGACCGCGAACGCGGCACGGTGGAGTTCTACGCGCCGGTCTTCCCCGGCCTCGACTACCGCATCGCCGAACCGCTCGCCGATTACGTCAGCGCCTTCCAGAACGCCCTGCCACCGCCCACCACGCAGCCGGATTTCGCCTGCAACTGCGTGCTCAACTACCTGTACGCCGAACTGCACGGCAAGCAGGCCGGCCACATCGGTGGGCCGATGACCTTCGGCGAAATCGGCTATCAGCTGCTCAACCAGACCATGGCCTGTCTGAGCGTCAGCCCCTAAGCGGCTTTCCCGCGGTTCGCACGGACCGCGGAGCGGCCTGCCGCCACGACGGCGCTTGCCTCGCCAAGCGCCGTCGCTTAGCATCGCCCCCTCAATGTCTTTCGGTGCCGCTATGCCTGTGGCGGAGAATCGGGAAGGCGGTGCAATTCCGCCACGTGCCCAACGCTGTGAGGAGGACGTTCGCTGCACATTGCCACTGGCCCCGGCCGGGAAGGCGCAGCAACGGTTGAATCCGAGTCAGAAGACCGGCCGGAAGACGAAACAGGGCTGTTTGGACAGGCAGCCATCGTTTTTCCACAAGGGGAATTTATGGAAAACCAGATCGACCACGCCTTTTCGGATGCCGAACGCGCCGCCGTCTACCGCACCATCTTCAACCGCCGCGACGTGCGCGGCCAGTTCCTCCCCGACCCGGTGCCCGACGAAGTGCTCGCCCGCGTCATGCTGGCCGCCCACCATGCGCCGTCGGTCGGCTTCATGCAGCCGTGGAACTTCCTGGTCGTCCGCTCGCCCGAGGTCAAGCAGCGGGTGCGCGACGTGTTCGCCAAAGCCCACGCCGAGGCCGCATTGATGTTCCCGGAAGGCAAGCGGGAAACCTACAGCCAGCTCAAGCTCGAAGGCATCGTCGAGTCGCCGATCAACCTGTGCATCACCTGCGACCGCGAACGTACCGGTCCGGTGGTCGTCGGCCGTACCCACATCAAGACGATGGACCTCTACTCCAGCGTCTGCGCCGTGCAGAACCTGTGGCTGGCGGCCCGCGCCGAAGGCCTGGGCGTCGGCTGGGTGAGCATCTTCAACCAGCCCGAACTGCAGGCAGCGCTCGGCATGCCGGCCGACATCGTGCCTATCGCCTATCTGTGCATCGGCTACGTCAGCCATTTCCACGAAAAACCCGAACTGGAGAAAGCCGGCTGGTTGCCCCGCCTGCCCATCGCCGACCTGCTCTACTACGACCAGTGGGGCCAGGCCGACGCCGAGCAGAAGGAATCGCTGACCGGCGCACTCGCCACCATGCAGGACGACATCCAGCAACGGGGCATCTTCCCGAAATGATGCCGGAGGGCGCGCTCGCCATGCCGGCTGCCACCCTGGCCGCCGTGCTGCTCGACCGCCTGCTCGGCGAGCCGCGCCGTTTCCATCCGCTGGTCGGCTTCGGCCGCCTGGCCGCCGCCGTCGAACAACGCCTGAACCAGCGCCGGCTGCCGGCCGGCCTGTTCGCCTGGGCCCTGGTCGTGCTGCCCTTCGTGGCCCTGGCTTTCTATCTGCGCTCTTTTGCGCCCTTCGTCGTCGACGTCGTGCTGCTCTACTTCGCCCTCGGTGCGCAGAGCCTGTACGAGCACGCCGAGGCCATCGCCCAACCCTTGCAGGAAGGGCGCCTCGACGAAGCCCGGCAACGCGTCGGGTGGATCGTTTCGCGCGACACCTCGGCCCTCGATGAATCCGGCGTCGCCAAGGCCGGCATGGAATCGGTGCTCGAAAACGGCAACGACGCCATTTTCGGCACCCTGTTCTGGTTCGCCCTGCTCGGCGGCCCCGGCGCCCTGCTCTTCCGGCTGGCCAATACGCTGGACGCCATGTGGGGTTACCGCACTGAACGCTACAACCTGTTCGGCCGCCCGGCCGCCCGCGTCGACGATGCGCTGAACTGGCTGCCCGCCCGCCTCACCGCCCTGACCTACGCCCTGCTCGGCCACACCCGCCAGGCGCTGACCTGCTGGCGCACCCAGGCGCCCGGCTGGGAAAGCCCGAACGCCGGCCCGGTCATGGCCTCCGGTGCCGGCAGCCTGGGCGTGCAGCTCGGCGGCGCCGCGATCTACCATGGCGAGGAAGAGATACGCCCCCCGCTCGGCACCGGCCCTGCCCCGGCTGCCGCCGATCTCGGCCGTGCCATCCGCCTGATCCGGCGCAGCCTGTGGCTGTGGCTGGCCGCTTTTTTCGTGATTGGATTCCTGCATGCTTGAACATGGCGGCCGGCTGCGCGAAGCCGCAGCGCACTACGACATTCCGCTGCTCGACTGGCTCGACCTGTCCACCGGCATCAACCCCGAAGCCTGGCCGGTACCGGCCTTGCCTGCCGCCGCCTGGCAGCGCCTGCCGGAACACGGTGACGGACTGGAGGCCGCTGCCGCCGGCTATTACGGCAACGCCAACCTGCTGCCGGTGGCCGGCTCGCAGGCCGCCATTCAGTGGCTGCCTGCGCTGCTGCCCAAGGCCGTCGTCGCCTGCATCGCCCCCCTCTACGCCGAACATCCGCAGGCCTGGCAACATGCCGGCCACAAGCTTCGCTTCCTGCAGAACGCCACCCTGCCGCGTGCCCTGACCGCGGCGACGCCCTACGTGCTGCTGTGCAATCCGAACAATCCAACCGCCGACCGCCACCCGCACGACGTGGTCGTCGATGCCGCCCAGCAGTTGAAGAAGCGCGGCGGCTGGTTGATTGTCGACGAGGCTTTCGTCGATGCCACGCCGGAGCTGAGCCTGACGCCGCTGGCCGGCACTGACGAGGCGCCGAACCTGATCGTCTTCCGCTCGCTCGGCAAATTCTTTGGTCTGGCCGGCGCCCGGGTCGGCTTCGTCTTCGCGGCGCCCGACCTGCTCAACCGGATGAGCGAGGCGATGGGACCGTGGACCATCAGCGGCCCGGCCCGCGAAGTCGCCCGTCAGGCGCTACTCGATACCACTTGGCAAGCGGCAACCCGGCCCCGCCTGCAGGCCGCCGGGCAACGCCTGCACGCCTTACTCGCCCCGCTCGGCGAAGTCAAATCGACCGCCCTGTTCGCCACCCTGACCTCGCCGCACGCCGCCGAACTGCACGACTACCTGGCGCGCCGCGCCATCCTGACCCGGCGCTTCGACCAGCAAGCCCTGCTCCGCTTCGGCCTGCCCGGCGACGAAGCCTGCTGGCTGCGCCTGACCGGCGCCCTGAACGAATGGAAACCCGCATGAAGATTCGCCAGCTCACGGCCCTCGCTGCTGCCCTCGCGGTCGCCGGCTTCGCCCACGCCGACCTCGTCGTCAAGGACGACACCGGCCAGGAAGTCCGCCTCAAGGGTCCGGCTCAGCGCATCGTCGCCCTCGCCCCGCATATTGCCGAAAGCGTCTATGCCGCCGGCGCCGGCGACAAGCTGGTCGGCACGGTCGATTACAGCGACTATCCGCCGGCGGCGAAAAAGCTGCCCCGCGTCGGCGGCTATTCGCGCGTCGATCTCGAAGCCGTCGCCGCCCTCCGGCCCGACCTCGTGCTGGCCTGGGAAAGCGGCAACAACATGCCGCAGATCAACAAGCTGAAGGGGCTCGGCCTGACCGTCTACGTGTCACAGCCGAACAAGATGGAAAACGTCGCCGACCAGCTCGAACGCCTCGGCGAGCTGGCCGGCACCGAAGCCGTCGCCAAACCGGCGGCCGAGCGTTTCCGCCAGAAACTGGAAAGCCTGCGCAAGGCCAATGCCGCCAAGCCCAAGGTGCGCGTCTTCTACCAGATCTGGAAAACGCCGCTGATGACTGTCGGCGGTCCGCAGATCATTAGCGACGCCATCAAGCTGTGCGGAGGCGACAACGTCTTCGGCCACCTCGGCAAGATGGCGCCGACGGTCAGCGTCGAAGCCGTGCTCGAAGCCGACCCCGAAGCCATCGTCGCCACCGGCATGGGCGATTCGAAACCGGAATGGCTGCACGACTGGGATAAATGGACCAAGCTGACCGCCGTCAAGCGCGACAACCTGTTCCACATCAACCCCGACATCATGCAGCGGCACACGCCGCGCATCCTCGACGGCGCCGAGAAACTTTGCGCCCACCTCGATGTCGCAAGAAGCCATCGTCCCGCCAAGTAAAAAGCCATGCCCCGTCTGCCCCAGCGCATCGTCTGCCTGACCACCGAAACCGTCGAAGTCCTCTATGCCCTCGGCGAACAGGAGCGCATCGTCGGCATTTCCGGCTATACCGTCCGGCCGCCCGAGGCGCGTAAGGAAAAACCCAAGGTCTTCGCCTTCACCAGCGGTGATATCGAGAAGATTCTTGCTACGCAGCCGGATCTGGTTCTCACTTTTTCCGACCTGCAAAGCGATATCTCGCGCGACCTGATCAAGGCCGGCGTGCCCGTCTATGCCTTCAATACGCGCAGCGTCGAGGACATACTGGGCATGATCGAGACCGTCGGCCGCCTGGTCGGCGCCGAAGCCAGAGCGCAGGCCATCGTCGCCGGACTGGAAGCCGAAATCGCCAGGACCCGCGCCATCGCCGCCGAACGCCTGGCCCGCACCGGCAGGAAGCCGCGCGTCTATTTCGAGGAATGGGACGAGCCGCTGATCAGCAGCATCCGCTGGGCTTCGGAACTGATCGAAATGGCCGGCGGCGAAGACGTCTTCGCCGAGCGCGCCCGCTCGCCGTTGGCCAAGGATCGCCGACCGACCGCCGAGGAGGTCATTGCCACCGCCCCGGACATTATCATCGGCTCGTGGTGCGGCAAGCATTTCCGTCCCGAGCGCGTCGCCGCCCGGCCGGGCTGGGCAAATGTCCCCGCCGTGCGCCACGGCCGGCTGCACGAAATCAAGTCGGCCGTCATCCTGACCCCCGGCCCGGTGGCGATCAGCGAAGGCCTGCCGGCATTGCTCGACATTTTTGATCTGTGAAAAAGCCGGGCCGGCGGCAAAGCCTATAATCGGCGGCCTCTCCTGAGGAAATTGACCATGAAGATGATCGTCCCGCTGTTTGCCCTGGCCCTCGCCACCCTGACTACCCCGGGCGTCGCCGCCGACGAGGGTAGCGCCGCCGTCGCCGAACTCGGCCAGCTGAACGGCATCGCCCTCGCCTGCAAGCAGCCCGCCCTGGTCAGCCGCGCCCGCAATGCGGTGGTCACCACCGCCCCGAAGACGCGCGACATCGGCGAGGTCTTCGAGAACGCCACCAACGCCGCCTATCTCGAACAGGGCAAGAGCCAGGCCACCTGCCCCGACGGCGCGACCCTGGCCAACCGCATGGCGGCGACCGAAAAACGCCTGCAGGCCGCTTTCCCCAAGCCATGATCCGCCTCGGTGCCGTCCTCCTCGCCCTGCTCCTGGGGGGGCCGGCCATCGCCCAATCCACGCCCACCCAGGAATTGCTGCGCGGCAAGAACGCCGCCATCAACCCGCGCTACCTGCTGCAGGACCCGAACGGCCGGGCGCTGACCAACGAGGACTTTCGCGGCCGCTTCCAGCTGATCGCCTTCGGCTACACCTATTGCCCGGACGTCTGCCCGACCACCCTGGTCGAGATGGCCGAAATCCTGAAAACCCTGGGCGACCGGGCGGCGCAGGTCCAGGCCATTTTCATCACGGTCGACCCGGAGCGCGACACGGCGGCGGTCCTCAAGACCTACACCGAATTCTTCGACCCCCGCATTCTCGGCCTGACCGGTTCGCCGGCCCTGGTGCGGCGAACCGCCGACAATTTCAAAATCCGCTATGCCAAGGTCCGGGAACCGGACAACCCGCCCGATCGTTACGCCGTTGATCACTCTGCCGGCATGATCCTGCTCGGAGCACACGGCGAGTTCCTGAAGAAATTCGCCTTTGCCACGCCAGCCGCGGAAATTGCGGCGCATATCGACACACTGTTAAATAGTCGCTGATCGGCTGCAATCGATCATTGCTTTGGCATACCCGTCGTGCGATATTGCGCTCGTGCGCAAGCTGACGACATTCGCCCTGTTTTTTCTGCTTTCCCTTGTCACGCCGGCATGGGGAGGCGGACTGGCGCTCATCCTCAGCGAAAGCGGCGGCGCCTATGGGGAGTTTGCCGGCACCCTGGAAGAAACGCTGAGCGGTTCCAGCTGGAACATCGTGTCGACCACCCTGGCCGACGCCCCGCCATCTGTCCCCGCCCCGTCCGACCTCGTCGTCGCCGTCGGCAGCGAAGCCCTGCGCAAGGCCCTGAGCCGCGTCGATAGCCCGCCCATCATCGCCACGCTGATACCTCGCCAAAGCTACGAGCGCATCCTCGGCGAATATCGTCGGCCGAGCCGCATTACCGCCATTTATCTCGATCAGCCGGCCGCCCGGCAGGCGGCGTTTTTCCGCCAGCTGTTCCCCGACCAGAAGCGATTCGGCCTGCTCGCCAGCCCGGAAACTCGCGGCCAGCTGGGCCCGTACCGGCAAGCGTTCAGCAATGCCGGCCTGGTCCTTGATATCGAAGACGCCGATACCGACAAGGCGCTGCTGCCTGCCCTCAACGCCGTGCTCGACCGTTCGGCCGCCCTGCTCGCCCTGCCCGACAACACCATCTACCGGCGCAACAACATCAAGGCCATCCTGATCACGGCCTTCCGCCATCAGCGGCCGATCATCGGCTACTCGGCGGCCTTCGTCACGGCCGGCGCGCTGGCGGCGCTGCACACCACCCCACCGCAAATCGCCCGCCAGACGGCCGACCTGATTATCAGCAACGGGACCAATCTGCCGCCGCCGAGCGGCCCCCACCTGTTCGCTATCGCTATCAATCCCAATGTCGCTCAGGCATTGGGCCTCAAGATTCCTGACGAAGCCGCCATCCGGCGTGCCCTGCTCGCCGACCGGGAGAGCCGATGAACCGTCTCACCTTGCGCCATCGCCTGCTGCTCCTGACGCTGCTCCCCAGCGCCTTGATCGCCATCGCGCTGGTCGCCTATTTCACCTTCAGCGGCATCCGCACCCTGGAAGGCGAGCTGCGCGTCAAGGGGATGGCCACCGTGCGCTACCTTGCGCCGATCAGCGAATACGGCATCATCGCCGGCCAGGTCGAAAGCCTGCATGGCCTGGCCCAGGCCACCGTTCAGGAGTCCGGCGTCAAGGCTGCCGTGGTGGTCAATCAGAAAGGCCGGACGATCGCGGTCAGTGGTCGGGTTTCTCTGTCGGCCGAGGAACTCCGCCAGCAACTGGGCGAACCGCGGCAGGTCAGCGAGACGGATCAGTGGATCGCCTTCGGCGCACCGGTCAAGCGCTCGATGACCGAAACCGACCTGCTGTTCGAACCGACTTCGGCCACCAGCAAACCAAGCACCCCGGAAATCATCGGCTACATCTTCGTCGAATACGACAAGAGCGAACTGGCCGACAAGCAGCGCGAACTGGTGCAGCGCGGCCTGATGATCGTTCTCTTCGGGATGCTGGTCATCGCTGCTCTGGCTATCGCCATGGCCGACAACCTGGCGCGCCCGGTGATGCGGCTGGTCCAGGCCGTCAATGACATGTCCTCCGGCAAACTGGATACCCGCGTGCCGGCCAGTTCGAGCGGCGAACTTGGGGTCCTCGAAAACGGCTTCAACCAGATGGCTTCGCGCATCGAAGAAGTCCATCTGTCGATGCAGTCGCGCATCGAGGAAGCCACCGCCCAGCTCGCCTTCCAAGCCCGCCACGATGCACTGACCGGCCTGCTCAACCGGCGCGAATTCGAGCATCGCCTGGAAAAGGCGCTTGCCAGCGTACATGCCGGCGACGACGATTTCGCCGTCCTGTTCCTCGACCTTGACCGCTTCAAGCAGGTCAACGATACCTGCGGCTACCTGGCCGGTGACGAACTGCTACGCCAGATGGGGCTGCTGTTCCAGGGGCGCCTGCGCGACGAGGACACCCTGGCCCGCCTGGGCGGCGACGAATTCAGCATCATCCTGGCCAACTGCGGCGGCCCGCGCGCGCTGCAGGTGGCCGAGGACATCTGCGGCCTGGCCGCCGCCTACCGCTTCATCTGGCAGGACAAGGTCTTTGCCATCGGGGCCAGCATCGGCGTCACGACCGTCAGCCGCAAGGTGCACAACATCAACGAAATCCTCGCCGCCGGCGATGCCGCCTGCCATCGCGCCAAGGAAAGCGGCCGTAACCGGGTCTGCGAGTGCGAAGTCACCCCCGCCCAGGAACGCCGCCAGGAGAGCAGCAACTGGGCGAGCCGGATCGCCACTGCCCTGGCCGAAGATCGCCTGCTGGTCGAAGCCATTCCGCTACGCCCCCTGCAGACACCGAGCGGCGGCCATATGGCTGAATTGACTGCCCGCCTCGCCGAGCCGGGCCAATCTCCGGTCGCCCTGTCTGCCCTGATCGACGCCGCCGAACGCTACGATCTGGCGCCGGCCATCGACCGCCGCCTGATCGATGCCGCCATCAAGGCGCTGGCCCGTGCCAAGCAGCGGCAGCGCAACCTGTATTGCCTGGTGCCGCTGTCGCGTGGCTCGATCAGTAGCCGCGAAACGGTCGAATACATCGCCCGCAGCCTGAACAGCCACAATCTGTCCGGCGACAAGCTGTGTTTCGTCTTCTCGGAAGATATCCTGACCCACCTGACCAGCCAGGCCATGGATTTTTCGCGCCAGATGCGCACCCTCGGCTGCGAAATCGGTCTCGAGGACTTCGGCGGCGGGCTGTCGTCCTTCAGCCATCTGCGCAGCGTCTACCCTAGCCACGTCAAGCTCAGCCAAAGCCTGACCCGCGACCTCGGGGGCAGCCGGGCATCCACCGCCCTGCTCCGCGCCGTCCAGGAAATCACCGCCGACCAGAACATCCATTCCATCGCCGAGGACATCGACGATCTGGAAACGCTGGAGCAATTGCGCGACCTCGGTATCGACTACGCACAGGGCAAGGCCGTCGCTCCCAACGAGCCGTTCGAAGTGTGGTTCGAGGGAGCGGTGATGCGCTCGGCCTGAGCGGAACGATTACCTCAGAAATCGAGGCGCAGCGCCACCCACTGCCGGCGATCGACTATGCGCCCCGAACCGTCGGGGTCGGTACCGCTGCCGTCGTAGGTCTTGTATTCGCCATGGGCGCCGTTCAAGGACTGGACGACGTAGGCCACTTCGCCGCCGATCGCGCCCACCCGGAACGGGTAAGCCAGGCGGGCGTCGAAACGACGGTATTTGGCCGACCAGGAATTGGAGGTCCACTTCATCTTGTCCTGCCAGTAGCCGGCCAGCGAGAACTGCAGACCGTAAGGCAGACCCTGCATCCACAGCAATGACGTAGACCGGCGCGGTGCCGAGCGTTCGGTCAACTCGTCGACATTGCGATTGGCCGTCGCCTGGCTGAGCGTCCCGCGGGGGTAGGACAGCGCCGATGGCAGGTAATCACTGCTTATTCTCGGGAACGACTGGGTCAACACCAGACGGGTCGGCTCGAAGGGCTGCCACTTGAGCTGGTATTCCAGACCGTGGATATGCACGTCCTGAATCGGCGTCGTCAAGGACGGCACGGTGTCGCTATTCACGTTGCGGTCGATGGTATAGAGACGATCCTTGATTGTCTCATCGTACAGACGCACATCCAGGCTGGCCCGCCAGGCGCGCCAGTCGCCGAGGTAACCGAGTTCCCAGGTATCCAGTTGTTCCGGCTTCAGATCGCGGTCGGCCGCAAACAAGTAGCGGTCGTAGAGGACGATCGCGCCACTCTGCACGCGGAGCCGATAGTCGGCCCGGTAATCGTAGGTGCTGCCCGAGCGATACGCCCGGGAATAGCCCACCCGAACCGTGTTTTCAGGACTCAGGTGGAAATTGGTGCTGGCCCGCGGCGACCAATGGAAACCGGCCAGGGAATCGTTCTCGCCGGCCAGCCCGAGGTTGGTCGTCAGCCAGCTGGTCGGCTTGGCCTCCCAGTTGCCGAATATGCGCCCCGTGTCTCGATGTACCGTACCCTGCCCGGGCAGGACCCAGGCCGAGCGCATGGCGTCCTCGCGCCAGCTTGCCCCCCACGCCAGGCGGCCGGCCGAGGCAAGGTGAAGATTGTGCAGAAACTCGAATTCGTGACGGGTTCCCTCGTCGCCCGACTGGTTAATATGGAAAGTCTGCACCGGCACCAGCGGAACGACAATGTTGAAGGCATCATCGGAGCGGTCCGCGACGTAGGCATAGCGGATCTGGAAATCGTTCGTCGCCGAAACGACATGGCGCCAGGTAAGCTGGGCATAGGTATCCGTCTGCCGCATGCTGCGAATCGGGTTGGTCGACTGGCCGAAAAAACTACTGCTGCTGAGCCGCCCGACCCCACTGATACCTTCCGAACGGCCGGCGTTCACTTGCAGCGTATTTCTTTCATCCAGCGTTGCGTCGAAGCGCAAATCGAACAGGCGCGACCGGAAATCGTCTATCCAGTCATAGCGATTGGCCAGCGCATCGTCGTTCTGCTGGCGGTAGGTGAAGCGGAAATCGCCGATCTCGCCGACGCGCCCCCCGACGCGCAGGCCGTAGTCGCGGACGTTCTGGCTACCGTAGTTGGTCGACACGGAAACGCCGCGCGTCAGCGACGGATCGATCGTAATGATGTTGATAACGCCGAGGAAGGCGTTGCTACCGTAGGAAACGCTGTTGCTTCCGCGCACGACTTCGATGCGCTCGATGTCCTCCAGCGCTACCGGCAAGGTTGCCCAGTTGACCCCGTTGCCAAACAGCGGGGAATACATCGAGCGGCCGTCGATCAGCACCTGCACGCGCGGCGAGTAGTCCTCGTCGTTCAGGCCATGGTAGCTGACGCGGGCCGGCTCGGTGCTGTGCGGATAGGTCTGGAAACCGGGGACCAGGCGAAACACGTCGCTCAGTTCGCGCGCACCAGAGGCCTTAATCATGTCGCGATCGATCACCGTCACCGCCGTCGGCGCATCGGCCAGGCGCTGCGGCAGGCGGCTGACCGAGGCGACGACCGGCAGATCGCTGAAATACGCCCCCTCGTCAGCCGACCACGACTGAGCGCTCATGACCGCGAGCGTGGCGGCCGCCCACCAGGTCGGCGACAACTGCTGTACTTCGCTCATTACACCCCGGCTTCCATCCTCTCCAGGCCACCGGGCACGGCCAGTGCGGATTCCCAGGCCTCGGCGAAACACGAAGACTGCGCGCCAATCGCCACGCCGTGCCGCTTGGTCGCTACCAGGCACAGCGCCAGACCGGCCTGCTCGACCGCCGTGACCCCTTCGAGATCGATTTCATCGACCCCCATGCGCGTCAGGGCATGCATGAAATCACTGCGCAATACGGCGGACAGACCGCCGGTAATGCGCATGGTTTTGCGTCCCCCCAACTCATGCACCGACAGAATGGAGGCTTGGCCTTTGGTCAGCGCCGAGTTGATCGCATCCTCAATCAGGATCTGGCTGATCGGACCGGGCTGGAAGCGCACGCCGTACAGATCGCAGACCCGGCTGACCACCGCGGCCGGCACGTCGATGACAGGTGAATCGAAGACGCTGAATTCGCAGCCGATGTTGTGCGAGATGTCGAGTGACATCGTCGTCCGCATCATCAGCCCGGACAGCGACAGATTCTCGATGACGCCCTCGCCGATCACCCCGCCATAGCCGATCCGGATGGTCTGCGGCACCCCGAAACGGATACGTTGATGCCTTCGTTGATCCAACATGGTCGGGATCTTTCCAAAGATTTAATCGGTACGATTTTAACAAAACTTGATGACGGGCATCAGCCCGATAAGGGACTCGTTTCATTGACTTTTCGCTGCCTGCTCGGTATCGTCTGCAGACGCTGGAAGGCCTCCAGCCGCGCCGATTTGAGCTCTGATTGCGGGCGCTTATAAATACAGCTAAAACGGGAACCACCCAGTTCGCGTTTTCGGCCAACTGGGTTTTTTGTTTTCAGGAACAGCATGCCAGGACAATCCGTCGGCGCCGTCACGTCGCAGCGCGCCCACTTCGATCAGCCGCTCCACTTGCGCAGTGGCGGCGTTCTGCCGGCCTACGATCTGGTCTACGAGACCTATGGCACACTCAACGCCGCCAAATCGAACGCCATTCTCGTCTGCCACGCCCTGTCCGGCCACCACCACGTCGCCGGCCATTACGCCGACGCACCGAACAACGTCGGCTGGTGGGACAACATCGTCGGTCCCGGCCGACCGCTCGATACCGACAAATTCTTCATCGTCGGCCTGAACAATCCCGGCGGCTGCCACGGCTCGACCGGCCCGTCGTCGATCAATCCGGCCACCGGCAAACCCTGGGGCGCCGACTTCCCCATCGTCGCCGTCAGCGACTGGGTCGAAGCCCAGGCCCGCCTCGCCGACTATCTCGGCATCGATGCCTGGGCCGCCGTCATCGGCGGCAGCCTGGGCGGCATGCAGGCCATGCGATGGACCATCAGCCAGCCGGAACGCGTCCGCCACGCCATCATCATCGCCTCGGCGCCCAAGCTGTCGGCGCAGAACATCGCGTTCAACGACGTCGCCCGTCAGGCCATCCTGACCGACCCGGATTTCCACGGCGGCAACTACTACGAACACAACACCCGTCCGGTGCGCGGCCTGCGTCTGGCACGCATGCTCGGCCATATCACCTACCTGTCCGACGACCAGATGGGCGAGAAATTCGGCCGCGAACTGCGCAACGGTTCCTTCGGCTTCGATTTCGACGTCGAATTCGAAGTCGAGTCCTACCTGCGCTACCAGGGCGACAAGTTCGCCGGCTATTTCGACGCCAACACCTACCTGCTGATGACCAAGGCGCTCGATTACTTCGACCCGGCCCGCCTCGACGGCGGCGACCTGACCAAGGCCATGGCCCGCAGCAACCCGAACACCGGCTTCCTGATCGCCTCCTTCACCACCGACTGGCGCTTCACACCAGCCCGCTCGAAGGAGATCGTCGCCGCCCTGCTCGCCTGCAACCGCAACGTGTCGTACGCCGAAATCGATCTCAACTTCGGCCACGACTCCTTCCTGATGGATGACGCCCACTACCACGGCGTCGTCGCTGCCTACCTGCGGAACATCAAGCTATGACGGCACACACGCTGGGACGCCCCGATTTCGACATCATTTCCGCCTGGATCGAGCCCGGTCATCGCGTGCTCGACCTCGGCTGCGGCGACGGCACGCTGCTCAAGCACCTGATCGACACGCGCGGCGTGCGCGGGGTCGGCGTCGAGATCGACGATGCCAACATCCTTGCCGCCATCAAGAACGGCATCAACGTGCTGCAGGGCAACCTGGAAAAAGGCCTCGACGAATTTACCGACCAGTCCTTCGACCATGTCGTGCTGTCGCGTACCCTGCAGACGGTGCGCCACACCGAAGGTATCCTGCGCGAAATGCTGCGCGTCGGCCGCGAGGCGGTCATCTCCTTCCCCAACTTCGCCTACTGGAAGAACCTGCGCTCGGTCCTCGACGGCCGCATGCCGGTATCGGAAGACCTGCCCTACCAGTGGTACGACTCGCCCAACGTCCGCTTCTTCACGCTGCTCGACTTCGAGGCGCTGTGCACACGGATGGGTCTCATCATCCGCGAACGCCACGTCCTCGACGAGGGCGGCAACATGGTCGAGAACGACGACGAACGCGAACTGAATTTCCTCGGCAGCCTGGCGGTCTATCGCCTGACCCAAGCACGTTGAACCTAGAAACCGCAGTTGACCGCTTGTTCACACCCTGAAAGCTCGATGAACACAAGCTTTGGCTCCTTGGTGACGGCTCTCCCGCCAGTTGATACCGCTACGCATCCGTCGGCACTGCCGGGCAGGCCGCCGGCTTTATCGCCCCGCCTTGCAGGCATGAGCCTGCCGCGTCGTCGCTTCGCGCCGCCAACCTCCCCAACCGCACCCACGGGTGCGTCCAACGACGGTTTTTAGGATGATGCCAGCCTGGCTCGCCGCCCTGCTTACCCGGAAGATGCTGATCTGCATCTTCACCGGGTTCTCGTCGGGCCTGCCGCTCTACCTGCTGCTTAACCTGCTGCCCGCCTGGCTGCGCAGCGAAGGCGTGGACCTGAAGACCATCGGTTTCTTCGCCCTCATCCAGTTTCCCTACACCTGGAAATTTTTGTGGGCGCCGCTGCTCGACCGTTTCACCCTGCCTGGCTTCGGCCGCCGGCGCGGCTGGATGCTGCTCACCCAGATCGGCCTGCTGTTCGCCATCGGCTCGCTCGGTGGCCTCAGCCCGAAGGACAACATCTGGCCCATCCTGTGGCTGGCGACCCTGCTATCGCTGCTCTCGGCCACCCAGGACATCGCCGTCGACGCCTTCCGCCGCGAAATCCTGGCAGACAACGAACTCGGCCTCGGCAACGCCGTGCATGTGAACGCCTACCGCATCGCCGGCCTGATTCCCGGCTCGCTGTCGCTAATCCTGGCCGACCGCCTGCCGTGGAACGAAGTATTCTGGATCACCGGCGCCTTCATGCTGCCCGGCATGGCCATGGCCTGGCTGGTCAGCGAACCGAGCGTCAAGGGCGCACCGAAAACCCTGCGCCAGGCGGTCACCGAACCCTTTCACGAATTCATGGGTCGCCAAGGCTGGCGTGGCGCCGTACTGGTCCTCGGTTTCATCTTCCTGTACAAGCTCGGCGACAGCCTGAGCACCGCCCTGGCCACCCCCTTCTACCTCGACATGGGCTTCACCAAGACCGACATCGGCCTGATCGCCAAGCATGCCGGCCTGTGGCCGGCGGTGATCGGCGCCCTGCTCGGCGGGCTGTGGATGGTCAAACTGGGCATCAACCGGGCCCTCTGGCTGTTCGGCGTGGTGCAGCTGGTGTCGATCTTCGGCTTCGCCTGGCTCGCCGCCCAAGGGCACTACGACAGCATCGGCGCCGGCGAGCGCTTCGCGTTGGCTTTCGTCATCGGACTCGAAGCCCTCGGTGTCGGCCTGGGTACCGCCGCCTTCGTCGCCTTCATCGCCCGCGCCACGCATCCAGCCTACACGGCAACCCAGATGGCGCTGTTCACCAGCCTGGCCGCCGTACCGCGCACCTTCATCAATGCCTCGGCCGGCTGGCTGGTCGAGCAACTGGGCTGGCTGAATTTCTTCTGGCTGTGTTCGGTCCTCGCCGTGCCGGGCATGGTCCTGCTCTTGAAGGTCGCACCCTGGGGTGCCAGCCGGGCGGGAGCCAATGAGGCTAGTCGCCCCGCTTGAGGCGCCGCCGGTCCAGCCACCAGGCATAGATGGGCAGCAACAGGACGGAACCCGGCAACAGCAGCGCAATCAGGTAAGGCGACAGATGCGCCACCCGCCGCAAGTGGGCCAGCAACTGATCTTTCTCGGCCGGCGTCCACGACTCGCCGTTGCGGGCTTTCATCAGCAGCGGCATGAGACCCCGAGCCTGCATCAGTTCGGCCAGTATCCGCCGCACCTCGCGTCGCTGCGACGAGACGACCTGGCGCCACCAGACCGGCAGTACCGCCTCCCGGTTGATGCCGCCAGCCACTAGCCGCGCTCTCCGAGTATTGTGCTCTTGGCAGCCTGCCAGCCGCGCCACAGGAAAACGCCGCGCCGTGCCCAGCGCCAGGCGCGTTTCGGCTTGGCGATGACAATCGCAACCACAGCCGCACCGACCGCCGCAGGATGATGCTTGAGCCAGTCGACACCCTTGAGCACCGTGTCGCCCTTGGCCAAGGCAGCCTCGAGCGGTAGCGCATGCTGCGCCAACTGGCGGCGTTGCTGATCGATGCGCACCTTGAGCGCACCGTGGCGAGTCGCCAGTTCGAGCAGCTTGGGGTTCATTCCGGCTTGTTGCGATAGCGCCGCAACTGCGCCATGTCGGCTTCGAGTTCGGACAGGCTGGCCTTGAACATCTTGCTCGGCTGGCCCGCCTGGCGTTTCAGCGAACCGACGAGAGCCAGCCCGCCGCCGACAAACAGCACGGCAAAAACGCCGAAAACGACCACCCGCTGTTCCCAGAAGGCCAGCGCCACGCAGCAGACCGTCATGACCACGCCCAGCGCGAGCAAGAACAGCGCGCCGAGCGCCTTGGCACAGAGCGACAGGAAGCGGAGTTTCTCCTCCTCCAGCTCGGTGACCAGAAGTTCAGCACGCGTCTTGCCGATCGCCAGCAAGGTCGCGACGAAATTTTTCAAGGCGGTGAACAAGCCTTCACCGCCCGCCTGTCCGGACATTCGCTTAGCGACGGCCGATCAGCACGCCGAGCGCCAGGCCCAGCGCAGCGGCAACGCCCACAGCCTTCCACGGCTCTTCGTGCACGAAATCGTCGGTGGCGCGAGCCGCCGCCTTGGTCTTGTCGATGACCGCAGCTTCCAGGTCAAGCAGACGTTCCTTAGCATCGCGCAGACGGACACCCAGACGCTCGCGCAGTTCGCCCACCTTGTCGCCGGCAGCACCGGCCGTGGCACGCAGCAGTTCTTCCGTATCAGAGATCACGACCTTCAGATCGGAAACCAGCTTTTCCTTATTGGCAACAGACATTTGCTCAGACATTTTCAACCTCATGGTTAGTCGGTTAATGGGGACGATTCAAGGTTATCCCTTGGCCGCGTCGAAATCAATTCACTCTGAATACTTATTTGTCAGCGTAATCGACGATCAGCGGCGCATGGTCGGAAAAACGCGCCGCCTTGAAGATTTCCGCCCGCGATGCTGCCGCTGCCATGCCCGGCGTGGCAATCTGGTAATCGATCCGCCACCCAACGTTCTTGGCCCACGCCTGGCCCCGATTGCTCCACCACGTATAGGCCTCGCCGGTGGTGTCAGGATGCAAGCGACGATAGACATCGACCCAGCCCTGCTCGTCGAACACCTTGCTCATCCAGGCCCGCTCTTCTGGCAGAAACCCAGAATTTTTCTGATTTGATTTCCAGTTCTTCAGGTCGATTTCCTTGTGAGCGATGTTCCAGTCGCCGCACAGCACGATTTCCCGACCTTCAGCCCGCAACGCCAGCATATGCGGGAAAAACACATCGAGAAATCGGAATTTGGCTTGCTGACGGTCAGAAGAAGACGAACCTGAAGGCAGATAAAGCG
This sequence comes from Dechloromonas hankyongensis, assembly GCF_022012295.1. Lineage (GTDB taxonomy): Bacteria > Pseudomonadota > Gammaproteobacteria > Burkholderiales > Rhodocyclaceae > Azonexus > Azonexus hankyongensis. Next base: position 605,820 of record NZ_JAKLTN010000001.1, on the reverse strand, counting down.
AAATCACCGACAGATTGCCAAAATCTGCGCGGATATAGCGTCCTTCGGCGTCGAATTCGCCGCCATCGAAGCCTTCGACCACCCGGTCCGGTTGCTGGCGGCTCCAGATGCCGACCCCGCTGTAGCCTTTTTTCTCGGCGCAGTGGTAGAACGAATGCATACCATCCGGCGCCAGCATTTCCGGCGTCAAATCGGAGCGCTGGGCTTTCAGTTCCTGCAGACAAATGACATCGGCTTTTTGCTCGGCAGCCCACGGCAGCACATTTTTGCTCCACGCGGAGCGGATACCATTGAGATTCAGGGAGATGATGCGTAACATTGCTTGGAATAGACCGTATATTTAGGTCGTTATAATTAGGAAACCATGGATTTTCGTCAGGACTTCATCGAATTCGCGCTGGGCTGCCAAGTATTGCGCTTTGGCGAATTCAAGACCAAGGCGGGGCGGATGTCGCCCTACTTTTTCAATGCCGGGCTGTTCAACGACGGCAATTCGCTCGGCCGACTCGCTGAATTCTACGCCAAAGCTGCCGAAGCGGGCGGCATCCAGTTCGACATGCTGTTCGGGCCGGCCTACAAGGGGATTCCCTTGGTCGCCACGATCGCCATGGCGCTCGCCCAACGTGGCCGCAATTTCCCGTTTGCCTATAACCGCAAGGAAGCCAAGGACCACGGCGAAGGCGGGAACATCGTCGGCGCGCCGCTGCAAGGCCGCGTGCTGATCGTCGACGACGTCATTTCGGCCGGCACCTCGGTGCGCGAATCGGTCGAAATGATCCGTTCGGCCGGTGCCACACCGGCCGGCGTACTGATCGCCCTCGACCGCCAGGAACGTGGCCAGGGCGAGTTGTCGGCTGTGCAGGAAGTGCAGCGCGACTATGGCATTCCGGTCATTGCCGTCGCCGGACTGAAGGACCTGATGACCTTCCTGGCCGAACGCCCGGACTTTGCGGCCCATCGCGATGCCGTCAGCCGCTATCGCGAGCAGTACGGCGTCGATGCGTAAGGCCGTCCTTCCGCTCCTCGCGCTGCTGCTGACCGGCTCGGCCCAGGCGGCCGGCGAGTTCTATTGTTGCCAGGATCCGGCCAGTGGCCGCCGCGTCTGCGGCGACACCCTGCCCGATCAATGCCGCGGCCGTGCCTACCGGGTGCTGGACAGTGGTGGCAACGTCGTCAAGGAAGTCGGCGCGCCGCTGACGCCGGAACAGAAGGCTGAGCAGATTCTGGAAAACAAGCGCCGCAAGCAGCTTGAAGATGCCGGACGCGAGCAACGGCGCCGCGACCAGGCGCTGCTCGACACCTACACGACGACGGAAGACATCGATCTGGCGCAGAAAAAAGCCGAAGCTGACGTCAATGTCGCCATTCAGGCGACCAATGATCGCATCGCGACCGCCCAGAAAAAACGCAAAAAACTGGCCGACGAAGCGGAGTTCTACAAGAAAAAGACCCTGCCGCCCGAACTCGAGAAAGACCTGCGCGCCATCGATCACGAGATCAAGCTGCAGCAGGAACTCGTCGAACTCAAGAAGAAGGAGTTCGATACGATCAAGGCCAAGTACGACGCTGATCGCAAGCGTTACTTCGAACTGACCCGCCGCTCCCCAGCCGCACCGGGCAGCGGCCTGGCGCCGCGCTGATCAGCCGGCCAGTTTCTTCTTCAGCAGGTCGTTGACCTGCTGCGGGTTGGCCTTGCCCTTGGCCGCCTTCATCACCTGACCGACCAGCGCATTGAAGGCCTTTTCCTTGCCGGCCTTGAATTCGGCAACGTTGGCGGCATTGGCGGCGAGCACCTCGTCGACCAGCGCCTCGATGGCGCCGCTGTCGGTAATCTGCTTCAGGCCCTGCTTAGCGATGACCTCGTCGGCCGTCGCCCCTTCGCCATTCCACAGCGCCTCGAACACCTTCTTGGCGATATTGTTGGAAATGGTGTTGTCGGCGATACGCTGGATCAGGCCACCAAGTTGCTGGGCGGAAACCGGCGCTTCGGCGATATCCTTGCCATCCTTATTCAGGCGGGCAGCCAGATCGACCATGACCCAGTTGGCGCAGGGCTTGGCGTTAGCCTGACCGGCAACGGCGACGGTTGCCTCGAAATAGGCGGCAATTTCCTGGCTGGCGGTCAGGGTGCCGGCATCGTAGGCCGACAACCCCAGAGCGCTCATGAAGCGCTCGCGCTTCTGGCCGGGCAGTTCAGGCAACTCGCCCTGGACACGGGCGATCCAGTCGGCGCCGATAACCAGCGGCAGCAGGTCGGGATCGGGGAAGTAACGGTAGTCGTGTGCGTCTTCCTTGGTCCGCATGGTGCGCGTTTCGCCGGTATCCGGGTCGAACAGCACAGTGGCCTGCTGGATCTTGCGGCCTTCCTCGATTTCGTTGATCTGCCACTGGACTTCGTAGTCGATGGCTTCCTTCAGAAAACGGAAGGAGTTCAGATTCTTGATTTCGCGCCGGGTGCCGAACTCGGCCTGACCTTTCGGGCGCACCGAGACGTTGGCATCGCAGCGGAAGGAGCCTTCCTGCATGTTGCCGTCGCAAATGCCGATCCAGCGCACCAGGCCGTGCAGCACCTTGGCGTAGGCGACGGCTTCATCGGAAGAACGCATGTCCGGCTCGGAAACGATTTCGAGCAGCGGCGTGCCGGCACGGTTAAGGTCGATGCCGGATTTGCCCTGGAAATCCTCGTGCAGCGACTTGCCGGCATCCTCCTCGAGGTGGGCACGGGTCAGGCGGACTACTTTCTCGTAGGCCTTGTCGCCACTGCCGACCTGCAGGGTCAGGTTGCCGCCGACCACTACCGGCAGTTCGAACTGGCTGATCTGGTAGCCCTTGGGCAGATCAGGATAGAAGTAATTCTTGCGGGCGAAGACCGATTTTTTCGCCACCTCGGCGCCGATGGCCAAGCCGAAGCGGATGGCGCAATCGACGGCTTTCTTGTTCAGCACGGGCAGGACGCCGGGCAACGCGAGATCGACGGCGCAGGCCTGGGTATTAGGCTCGGCGCCGAAGGCGGTCGAGGCACCCGAGAATATCTTCGAAACCGTCGCCAGCTGCGCGTGCGTTTCGATGCCAATGACGACTTCCCACTGATTCATAGCTTCATCCGTTTCAGAAACAACGCCCACTCTTCGCCTCGACCATGATCGGCCAGAGGTAGTCGAAAGCCTGGCCTTCGCAGGACTTGGGGCAACTGTTGAAGGCAATCGTGACTTTGGGGCCTTGCTCCCACATGCGGACCAGGCAGTCGGACTGCTTCTTGTGGCGCAGCAGGGCCTGCGGCAGTTTTTCTACCTGCTCGAATTCGTTCAGGTTGAAGCGGCAGGCGCCGTAGCCCTTCATGCTGACCTGGGCATCGAAGGTTTTGACCTCCGCTTCCTTGACCAGCAGGTCGAGGCGCGTCTGCGTACCGATGGCGTCCTTGTGCGTACAGCGCGAGCGGACATTGAGCGGTCGCGTCGGCTGCGGCTTCAGGTTGCGCCCGGCCAGGTATTTCAGGGTCGAGTTCTTGAACTTCGGCGTTTCCTCGACCACTGCCGCCGGTGCTTCAGCCTTCACCTCGGCAACCGGCTCCTCCGGCGGCACCGGCTTTTCGGCGCAACCGGCCGCCAGCAGGGCGACCAGCAGGAGCGGCGCAAAGCGCATCGTCAGGCGATATCGGCCGGCCGGCGGCTATGCCAGTCGGTCGCCTGCTGGTAACGATGGGCGACATTGAGCAGTTGCCCTTCGGCGAAGTAGCTGCCGATCAGTTGCAGGCCGACCGGCAAGCCGCCGGCGAAACCGCAGGGAATCGACATGCCGGGCAGGCCGGCCAGGTTGACGGCGATGGTGTAGATGTCCGACAGATACATCTGGACGGGATCGGCAGCCTTTTCGCCGAGCTTGAACGCCGTCGACGGCGAGGTCGGCCCCATGATCACGTCGCAGGACTTGAAGGCCTCGACGAAATCGTTGGCGATCAGCCGGCGGATACGCTGGGCCTGCAGGTAGTAGGCATCGTAGTAGCCGTGCGACAGCACGTACGCGCCAATCAGGATGCGCCGCTTGACCTCGGCACCGAAGCCCTGGGCGCGGGTCTTCATGTACATGTCGTCGAGGTTGCCGTATTGCGGCGCGCGATAGCCGTAGCGCACGCCGTCGAAGCGGCTCAGGTTGGAACTGGCCTCGGCCGGCGCAATGACGTAATAGGCCGGCACCGACAGGTGCGAATTGGGCAGCGACACCTCGACGCAGGTGGCGCCAAGTTTTTCGTATTCGGCGATGGCGGCGCGCACGGCGGCCATCACCTCGGCATCGCAACCTTCGCCGAAGAATTCCTTGGGCAGGCCGATGCGCAGGCCAGCCAGCGGTTTGTCCAGATCGCGGGTGTAGTCCTCGGCCGGGCGCTCGAGCGAGGTCGAATCGCGCTCGTCGAAGCCGACCATGGTGTTGAGCAGCAGCGCGCAGTCCTCAGCGCTGGCCGCCATCGGGCCGCCCTGGTCGAGCGACGAGGCGAAGGCGATCATGCCGTAGCGCGACACGACGCCGTAGGTCGGCTTCAGGCCGGTCAGGTTGCACAGCGCGGCCGGCTGGCGGATCGAGCCGCCGGTGTCGGTGCCGGTCGCCGCCGGCGCCAGGCGGGCCGCCACGGCCGCCGCCGAACCGCCGGACGAGCCGCCCGGCACGCGGGCGCGACCCCACGGGTTCTTGACCGGGCCGAAGAACGAGGTTTCGTTGGACGAACCCATGGCAAATTCGTCCATGTTGGTCTTGCCCAGCGAGACCATACCGCCTTCGGCGTGCATCTTGCGGATCACCGTCGCGTCATAGGGCGACACGAAATTGGCCAGCATCTTCGAGCCGCAGGTCGTCGTCCACCCTTCGGCACAGAAGATGTCCTTCTGGGCGACCGGGATGCCGGTCAGCGGGCCGGCCGTGCCGGCGGCGATGCGGGCATCGGCGGCACGCGCCATGGCCAGGCTCTTCTCGCGGTCAACCGTGACGAAGGCGTTGATATCCGGATTCAGCCGCTCGATACGATCGAGGAACAGCGTGGACAGCTCGACGCTGGAAATCTTCTTCGCGGCCAGGGCCTGCGACAGTTCTTTCAGGCTGGCGTGGATCATTCGATCACCTTCGGCACGAGATAAAGACCGGCTTCGGTTTCCGGCGCCACGGCCTGGTAGGCAGCGCGGCGATCGGCTTCGCTGACAACGTCTTCGCGCAGGCGCTGGCCGAGGTCCTGAGCATGCGCCATCGGCTCGACGCCGGTGGTGTCGACCGCCTGCATCTGCTCGATCAACTGGAAGATACCGTTGAGGTGGCCCTGCGTGGAAAGTGCCTCGGCATCGCTGGTCTCGATACGAGCCAAATGGGCGATGCGCTTAACCTGTTCTAATGTGAGCGACATGGGTGCCAAAGACTTTTTTGCAGTGCACAAAGTCTTAAAATGGAAAGCGTTATAAGGTATCATAAAAGTTTTCCCTACCGCACCCCCCCAACGCGGAGCTATAGATGTTCGGTTTCCTCAGCAAATACTTTTCAAACGACCTTGCCATCGACCTCGGCACGGCCAATACGCTCATTTACGTGCGCGGCCGCTCCATCGTTCTCGATGAACCCTCCGTCGTCGCCATCCGCCTCGAAGGCGGCCCCAATGCCAAAAAAACCATCCAGGCTGTCGGCAAGGAAGCCAAAGAGATGTTGGGCAAGGCGCCGGGCACGATCACTGTCATCCGCCCGATGAAGGACGGCGTGATCGCCGACTTCACCGTCACCGAGCAGATGCTCAAGCAGTTCATCAAGAAGGTGCATGACTCCAAGCTGTTCAGCCCGAGCCCGCGCATCATCATCTGCGTGCCGTCTGGCTCGACCCAGGTCGAACGCCGTGCCATCCGCGAATCCGCCCTCGGCGCCGGCGCCAGCCAGGTGTACCTGATCGAGGAACCGATGGCTGCCGCCATCGGTGCCGGCCTGCCGGTCGCTGACGCAACCGGTTCCATGGTTGTCGATATCGGCGGCGGCACCACCGAAGTTGGCGTCATTTCGCTCGGCGGCATGGTCTATGCCGGCTCGGTGCGCGTCGGCGGCGACAAGCTGGACGAAGCGATCATCAATTACATCAGCCGCAACTACGGCATGATGATCGGCGAGAACACCGCCGAGAACATCAAGAAGAGCATCGGCTCCGCCTTCCCGGGCGCCGAGGTCAAGGAAATGGAAGTCTCCGGCATCAACAAGGCCGAAGGCATCCCGCGCAAGTTCACGATTTCCTCCAACGAAATCCTCGAAGCGCTGACCGACCCGCTCAACCAGGTCGTTTCCGCCGTCAAGTCGGCGCTGGAAAAGACGCCGCCCGAACTCGGCGCCGACATTGCCGAAAAGGGCATGGTCCTGACCGGCGGCGGCGCCCTGCTGCGCGACCTCGACCGTCTGCTGATGGAAGAGACCGGCCTGCCGGTAATCGTCGCCGACGAGCCGCTGACCTGCGTCGCCCGCGGTTGCGGCATGGCGCTGGAAAAGATGGACAAGCTGGGCAGCATTTTCGCCTCGGACTGAACCTTGACCACTGCTCGGCAGGAGTGAGCGATGGCCGGCATGGATCACGCGCCACCACCGTTCTTCAAGCGAGGGCCAGCACCGCTGGCCCTTCTGACTTTCTATATCGCCGTTTCGGTGGCGATTTTCGTGGTCGACCTGCGTTTCAAGAGCCTCGAACTATTGCGCCAGAGTATCGCCCTAGTCGTCGATCCGGTGCAGCGGGTAGCGCAGACGCCGGGCAGCCTGGTCGACTACGCCGCCACCTACCTGCAGGGCATGCGCGCCATGCAGCAGGAAAATCTGGAACTGAAGAACGCGCAGCTGGCCACCGCCCCCAACCTGCAGCGCCTGGCGCAGCTGGAAGTGGAAAACGAGCGCCTGCGCAAGCTGCTCTCGGTCAAGGAGCGCGAAAAGGCCAACGGCCAGGTCACGCAAATTCTCTACACCGCCCGCGACCCATTCTCCCGTAAGGTCATCGTCGACAAGGGCCAGCAGGCGGGCATCATCGCCGGCCAGCCGGCCATCGACGAAGCCGGCGTCGTCGGCCAGGTGACGCGCGTCTTCCCGTTCTCGGCCGAAATCACGTTGATCACCGACAAGGACCAGGTCGTTCCGGTGCAGGTGGTGCGCACCGGACAGCGCTCGGTCGTCTTCGGTCTCGGCAACGGCCAGCTCGAACTGCGCTACATGCCGGCCAACGCCGACATCCAGCCCGGTGACGTGCTGGTCACCTCCGGCCTCGACGGCATCTACCTGCCCGGCTTCCCGGTCGCCAAGGTGGTGAATATCGAGCGCGACAGCGCCTACTCCTTCGCCCGCATCTTCTGCGTGCCGGTTGCCGGCGTCGAGAACTTCGGCGAGGTGATGGTGTTGACGCCGCGCCAGGCCCTGCCCGACCGGCCGCCGGAAAGTGCCAGCCGGGCGACGGCCAATGACGGCCAGCGCGTCAAGAAAAAACGGATGGCCAAGAACTGATGCAACCGACCTTTTCTTCATCCCGCATCCTGCTGCCGGTTCGCCCGTGGTTCATTTTCCTGAGCCTGATCGCCGCCGCCGTGCTCAACTTCCTGCCCACCGCGCACTGGCCCGGCATGCCGGACTGGGTCGCCCTGGTGCTGTGCTTCTGGAGCGTGCGCGAATTCCGCCGGGTCGGCATGGGCTGGGGCTTCGTCCTCGGCCTGCTGATGGACGTCGCCGACGGCGCGGTGCTCGGCCAGCATTGCTTCGCTTATGTGCTGCTTGCCTTTGCCGCCTCGTCGCTGTCGCGCCGCATCCTGTGGTTCCCGCTGGCCCAGCAGGCCTTGCAGATCATGCCCCTGCTTCTCGGGGCGCAAGTCCTGCAGGCCGTGATGCGCCTGCTCGTCGGTGCCGACTTCCCCGGCTGGGGCTATTTCGCCGGCCCCTTCGTAGCCACGCTGCTGTGGATTCCGGCCACCTTCATCCTGCTGCTGCCGCAATACCGACCGGTCGAGCAGGACCCGAACCGTCCGATCTGAGGCTGACCGTTCGTGGGCGATTTCAACAACCCGGAAGCCGATCTCGACCGGTTCCGTTTCCGGCTCGGCTTCGCTGCCGTCGTCGTCCTGATCTGCTTCGGCATCCTGATCGGCCGCTTCGTCTGGCTACAGGTCTTGCAGCATGAGTTCTACCAGACGCGGGCCGAAGACAACCGTATTGCGCTGATTCCCATCGTCCCCAACCGCGGCGTCATCACCGACCGCAACGGCGTGGTGCTAGCCCACAACTACTCGGCCTTCACGCTGGAAATCACGCCGGCTCAAGCCGGCAACCTCGACGAGACCATCGATGCGCTGGCCGAAGTCATCGACATCCAGCCCAAGGACCGTAAGCGCTTCAAGCGCCTGATGGACGAGGCCAAGAACTTCGAGTCCATCCCGATCCGCACCCGGCTGTCCGATACGGAAGTCGCCAAGTTCTCGGCCCACCGTTACCGCTTCCCCGGCGTCGAGGTGAAGGCCCGGCTGTTCCGGCAATACCCGCTCGCCGATATTGCCTCGCATGCCATCGGCTATATCGGCCGGATTACCGATCGCGACCTGAAATGGATCGAGGAGTCCGAACGCCAGGCCAACTACAAGGGTACCGATCACATCGGCAAAACCGGCCTCGAGCAGCACTACGAATTCGAACTGCACGGCGAAACCGGTTACGAGGAAGTGGAAATCGATGCCGGCGGCCGCGCCCTGCGCAGCCTGAAGCGCATTCCGCCGGTTTCCGGCAACAATCTGGCGCTGACCCTGGATTCCAAGCTGCAGCAGATCACCGAGCAGGCCTTCGGCGACCGCAAGGGCGCCCTGGTCGCCATCGAGCCGTCGACCGGGGGCATCCTGGCCCTGGTGTCGGCCCCGACCTACGATCCCAACCTGTTCGTCGATGGCATCACGCCGGAAAACTGGAAGGATCTGAACGATCACCCGAGCAAACCGATGGTGAACCGGGCGATAAACGGCGCCTACCCGCCGGGTTCGACCTTCAAGCCCTTCATGGCACTGGCCGCGCTGGAGACGGGCAAGCGCACCCCCGGCCAGGCGATCAGCGACCCCGGCTACTTCAATTTCGGCAACCACCAGTTCCGCGACGACAAGAAGGGCGGCCACGGCAGCGTGGACATGTACAAATCCATCGTCCATTCCTGCGACACCTACTACTACATGCTGGCCAACGACATGGGGATCGACGCGATCTCCAAGTTCATGGGCTCGCTGGGCCTCGGCCAGCGCACCGGGGTCGACCTGGGCAAGGACGACGCCGGCGAATCGAAAGGCGTGCTGCCGTCGCAGGAATGGAAGAAACAGCGATTCAAGAAGCCCGAGCAACAGAAATGGTATGCCGGTGAGACGATTTCCATCGGCATCGGCCAGGGTTACAACGCCTACACCCCGATCCAGCTGGCTTCGGCGGTCGCCACGCTGGCCAATAACGGCGTCATGTTCAAGCCGCACCTGGTACGCCACATCGTCGACACCAAGAGCGGCGAAAAACGCTTGATCGAACCGCAGCCGATCCGCGACCTGAACCTCAAACCACAAAACATCGAAGTCATCAAGCGCGCCATGGTCGGCGTCAACAAGGAAGGCACCGGTGCCCGCGCCTTTGCCGGCGCCCCCTACGAAGCCGCCGGCAAGACCGGGACGGCGCAGGTCTTCTCGCTGAAGGGCGCCCAGTACAAGGAAGGCGGCACCAAGAAGGAACTGCGCGACCACGCCCTGTTCATCGCCTATGCCCCGGCCGACAATCCGAAAATCGCCCTCGCCGTGCTGGTCGAAAACGGCGGCTTCGGTGCCCAGTCGGCGGCGCCGATCGCCCGTATGGTCATCGACTACTACCTGCTTGGCAAGCTGCCGGCGGGCGCGGCCAAGGACGATCCGGCCGCCATCGAGGAGGACAGCGAAGAATGATCGACGTCGTCGGCACCCTGCGGCGCGGCTGGCAGCAGCTGATCGCCCATATCGACTTCCCGCTGCTCTTTATCACCCTGGCGATCATGGCGGTCGGCCTGGGCACCGTTTATTCGGCAACCTTCGACGGCAATCAGCGGGTGCTTTCCCAGCTCGGCAACATGGGCGTGGCGATGACCATCATGTGGTTCGTCTCCCGGCTGCCGCCGCAAAAGCTGATGAGTTTCGCCATCCCGCTCTACGTGCTGGGCGTCATCCTGCTCATTGCCGTCTTCCTGTTCGGGATCAAGGTCAATGGCGCCAAACGCTGGCTGTCGCTGGGCTTCACCCGCATCCAGCCATCCGAGATCATGAAGATCGCCATGCCGCTGATGCTGGCCTGGTATTTCCAGAAATATGAAGCGACGCTCAAATTCAAGCACTACATCGTCGCCGCCCTGCTGCTGCTCGTGCCCTTCGCGCTGATCGCCAAGCAGCCCGACCTCGGCACCGCCCTGCTGGTCGGTGCCGCCGGCTTCTACGTCATCTTCTTCGCCGGCCTGCCGTGGAAGGTCATCGTCGGCCTGATCGCCGCCGGCGCCTCGGCTGCGCCGCTGATCTGGAGCATGATGCACGACTACCAGCGCAAGCGCATCCTGACCCTGCTCGACCCAACCACCGACCCGCTCGGCGCCGGCTATCACATCATCCAGGCGACCATCGCCATCGGCTCCGGCGGTGCCATCGGCAAGGGCTACCTGAACGGCACGCAGACCCACCTCGAATTCATTCCGGAAAAGCACACCGACTTCATCTTCGCGGTCTATTCCGAGGAATGGGGCCTGATCGGCAATGCCACGCTGGTCTTCCTGTACACCCTGCTCATCGGCCGCGGCCTGATGATCGCCTCGGGCGCCCCGACCACCTTCTCGCGCCTGCTGGCCGGCGCCATCACCCTCGGCTTCTTCACCTACGCCTTCATCAACATGGGCATGGTCAGCGGCATCCTGCCCGTCGTCGGCGTCCCACTGCCCTTCATGAGCTACGGCGGCACGGCGCTGGTCACGCTATTCCTCGGCGTCGGCATGCTGATGTCGATCCATACGCACCGCATGCTGGTCAAAAAATGAAGCGCCTGCTGGCCCCGCTCACGGTTGCCTTGCTGCTGGCCGCTTGCGGCGGGCCTTCAACGGTGCGCGAACCCGGCGCCGACAGCCCGAAGGGGCCGGCCGCCAAGACGCCGACCCCGACCAGGAAACCGACCGCCGTCCTCAAGCGCGGCGGCGGCTTCTACAAGGACGATGGCCCGGCCGACGACATCCCGGACGGCCTCGACGACATCCCGGACGCCGAACCGAAGTGGGAACCACTGCACAAGCCGGCGACCAAACCCTACGTCGTGCTCGGCAAGGAATACGTGCCGAATACCGCGGTCAAGCCGTACAAGGTGCGCGGCATCGCCAGCTGGTACGGCAAGAAATTCCACGGCCAGAAAACCTCGATCGGCGAACCTTACGACATGTTCGCGATGACCGCCGCCCACCCGACTCTGGCCCTGCCCTCCTACGTTCGCGTCACCAGCGTGCAGTCCGGCAAGTCGGTGGTGGTGCGCATCACCGATCGTGGCCCCTTCCATGCCGACCGGGTCATCGATCTGTCCTATACCGCTGCCTACAAGCTCGGCCTGATCAACGGGGGCAGCGGGCAGGTCGAGGTCGAGGCGATCATTCCGGGCGAAATGACAACGGCCACCTATGCCCAGGTCACACCGCCGGCCCGCCCGGTGGCCGGCGACAACGACGACATCGCGCAACTCGCCCGCCGCATGGCCATGGAGGAAAAGCCGGTGCAGACCGCGGCGGCAGCTGGCATGAGCGGCGATGCGGAATTTCCGAAAGGGGTTTATCTGCAGTTGGGCGCCTTCTCCAGCGCCGAAAACGCCGAGAGCCTGAAGAACCACCTGCTGCGCGAGCTGGACTGGGTCAGCGAACCGATGCGGATCAATGCCGGCAGCGGCATCCACCGCCTGCATCTCGGCCCCTACGCCAGCCGCGGCGATGCCGAGAAAATCGCCGAGAAAATCCGCTCCGCCCTCGGTTTTCGCCCGACCTTCGTGACCCGCTGACGGGGTCTCCTAGTCAGCGCCCCACCTGGGCGACCACCACGTTGCCCTTGCCTTGGTATTCCAGCGCAGCAAAGCTCATCATCTTGGCCATTGCGATGCCGCGACCGTTCGGATCGAAGGCACGGTCGGGATCGAAGCTCAGGAATTTGGCCCATTCGAAACCATCGCCCTGGTCGGCGATGGTGAATACGATGCTGTCGTCCGTGCGCTCGACGCGCACCGAGGCGAAACGCCCGGCGAACTGCGGCAGGACCAGGCGGCGTTTGATCTCAGCCTCCCAATCGCCCTCCCACTTGAGCAGCGATTTTTCCTGGTAGGTCACCCCCAGGTTGCCGTGTTCGACGGCATTGACCATCAGGTCCGACAAGCCGGGCGCCACGACGTCCGGTGCCGGGCACATGCCGGCAAGAACGGGAACCAGCGAATTCACGTCCTCCAGCGTCACGAAACGATACTCGACGCTGTGGATCAGCGCCTGCGCGTCCTCCAGGTGCGCTGCCCGGCTGCGCAGCTGGCTACGCGCCCGGCGGTCCTCCAGAGCGGCCCGGACGATGGAAATCAGCGCTTCCGGTTCGTAGGGCTTGGTCAGATAGTAGTAGGCGCCGGCCTCCAACCCCTCGCGCACCTGGTCGGGCGACGATGCGGCCGTCTGCATGATGACCGGAATATCGGCAAAGCGGGCCTCGCGCTTCATGCGGCGCAGCAGTTCCATGCCGTCCAGCCCGGGCATCATCCGGTCGAGCACGACGAGCGAGAAATCGCTATCCGCGGCACTCAGGCTGGCCCATGCCGCCAGAGGATCGCTGTGCATCTCCAGTTCGATGTCTTCCTGCTCGAGAAACTCCTCGATGATGAACAGGTTGAGCTGTTCGTCATCGACCACGAGGACACGTCCCTTATTCATCGTTCAGTCTTTCCCCTTCGCCAGGCATCTCACCCAGTGCTCGTCACGCCGAAGCACCGTTAAACAGGCACCCCTGTTCGGCCGATCGTGAGCGTAGATCATACCCCAACGCCGGCGAATGATTTCCCGGCAAATGGCGTGGCCGAGCCGACTGCCGGTTGGTTGTCGGTCGCTTCCCGGCCTGCAACGCACCCCACGTTTGACCAGGATCAATGGCCGGAAAAATGGTCTGGCTATACTTTTGCCCTTGATATTCTGGAGTCCTCCATGAGCTCCCTGCCCGATCTCGTCTGTCCCGCCGGCAGCCTGCCGGCACTCAAGGCAGCCGTCGACAACGGCGCCGACGCCGTCTATCTCGGCTACAAGAACGACACCAACGCCCGCAATTTCGCCGGTCTGAATTTCGACGCCAAGACCATGGCCGAAGGCATCCGCTATGCCCACGCCAAGGGCCGCGAAGTGCTGATGGCCATCAACACCTTCCCGCAGGCCGGCCGCATCTCCGACTGGCACAAGGCGGTCGACGGCGCCGTCGACCAGGGCGTCGACGCCATCATCCTGGCCGACATCGGCCTGCTCGACTACTCGCGCCAGCGCCATCCGCAACAGCGGCTGCACCTGTCGGTGCAGGGTTCGGCTACCAGCTACGAGGCGATCAATTTCTGCCAGCGCGAATTCGGCGTCCACCGCGCCGTGCTGCCGCGGGTGCTGACCCTGGCCCAGGTCGAGCACGTGATCAAGAACACCAGTGTCGAAATCGAGGTTTTCGGTTTCGGCAGCCTGTGCGTCATGAACGAAGGGCGTTGCTGGCTCTCCTCCTACGCCTGCGGCGAATCGCCGAACACCGTCGGCGCCTGCTCGCCGGCCAAGTACGTCAAGTGGGACAAGAAGCCGGGGACCATGGAAACCCGGCTCAACGGCATCCTGATCGACCGTTTCGGCGACGACGAGCCGGCCGGCTATCCGACCCTGTGCAAGGGCCGCTTCGAGGTCCAGGGCGAGACCTATTACGCCCTGGAGGAACCGACCAGCCTCAACGTGCTGGAACTGCTGCCCGAGATCATCAAGATCGGCGTCAAGGCAATCAAGGTAGAAGGCCGCCAGCGCAGCCCGACCTATGTCGCCCAGGTCACCCGCACGCTGCGCGCCGCCCTCGATGCGGCCGGCGGCAGCGCCGAACGCTTCCACGTCAAACCGGCCTGGCAGGCCGAACTGGCCAAGGTTTCCGAAGGCAGCCAAGCGACGCTCGGCGCCTACAACCGGCCATGGCGCTAACGAGGACCGCATGAAACTTTCGCTCGGACCCCTGCTCTATTTCTGGCCCAAGGCCGAAGTCATGGAGTTCTACGCCGAAATGGCGCAGAACCCCGCCCTGGACATCGTTTACGTCGGCGAAGTCGTCTGCTCGCGGCGCCAGCAGTTGCGCACCGCCGACTGGATTGGCCTGGCCCGCGACCTGACCGATGCCGGCAAGGAAGTCGTCGTTTCCGCCCAGGCCCTGCTCGAATCAGAAAGCGACCTCAAGGCCCTGCGTCGGCTGATCGACGAGGCCGGTTGCAAGGTCGAGGCCAACGACCTCGGCGCGGTCAATCTGGTGGCCGGCCGCGACTTCGTCGCCGGACCGCACCTGAACATCTACAACGAGTCGGCTCTGGCCACCTTCGCCCGCTTTGGTCTGAAGCGCTGGGTGCCGCCGCTGGAAGCGACGCGGACGCTGGTCGACACCCTGCACCGCAGCAAGCCGGCCGGCGTCGAAACCGAAGTCTTCGTTTTCGGCAAGATCCCGCTCGCCTTCTCGGCCCGCTGTTTCACTGCCCGCCATTACGGCCTGAACAAGGACGACTGCCAGTTCAAATGCCTCGACCACGCCGAGGGCCTGACGCTGAAGACCCGCGAAGGACAGGAGTTCCTGACTATCAACGGCATCCAGACCATGTCGGCGCAAAGCTACAATCTGCTGCACGAGATTCCCGACATGCTGGCCATGGGCATCGACGCCGTGCGCATCAGCCCGCAGAAGGAGCACATCGCCGAGATCATCGCCGCCTTCGATGCCGCCCGGAACGGCAAGCCCATAGCGGCCGACAGCCGGAACTGGAGCGACAGCGGCCTGGTCGACGGCTACTGGTTCGGCGATGCCGGCATCCGCCAGCACCATACACAAGCCCTCGCCACCTTGGGAGCATGACCATGAACGGCAACTTCACCATCCCCAAATTCAAACTGCCCGGCTTCGTCGCCAGCCTCGGCCACAAGCTGCCGCAGTGGCCGCACGCGCTGGCCCTGGTCGGCGTCCTCAACACCGCACTGAAAATGAAGCTGCTGCCAGAAAGCGAACTGGCGTTGCTCGAAGACAAGCTGTTTCGCGTCCGCGTGCTGGATACCGGCGGCGAAGCCAGCTACACCTACCGCAACGGCCTGTTTCGCCCGGTTTTCCGCCCGCAGCGCGAGCCGGACCTGGCCTTTGCCGCCAACCTATCAGCCTTTCTGCAGTTGCTGGCCCGCCAGGAAGACCCGGACACCCTGTTCTTCAACCGCGAACTGGAAATCACCGGCGACACCGAACTGGGGCTGATCGTCAAGAATATGCTCGACGCCGTCGAGTGGCCCAAGCTGCCCCAACTGCCGCTGGCCAGCAGCTAGACCGGCTGCAGCTCAGACTGGCCGCCAGCCAATGTCCTCCCGGCGGCTTCAGTCACCGATGGAAATCAGCGCCTCGACGGGCGCTCCCGCCTGACGCGCTTTTTCCGGCGCCGGCACGGCACAGGCCACCACGCCGGTGGCGACGATAGTGAGCACTTCTTCCTGGCCGACTGGCGAAGAAAAATCCTGGGGTTGGGTACAACCGCCCAGACAGACACTCAGCCCTTCCGCCAGACGACCGTCGCCACACAGAACGCGGACGGCAAATTCGGGATAGGTATTGCCCACGGCGCGCAACACGTCGCCCACCGTTTCGCCACTAGCCATCACCTCGTCGTGCCCCCCCACCAAGGTTCGCAATTCCATGGGAATGTGAACCGATACCACAGGCAATTCGCTCATCAACATGGCGTACCTCCTTGCTTGCTGTTCTCTTTTGACAAGCCTGCAAACGGAAGTTCGAAAAAAACGGGAGGCCGCAGCCTCCCGTTCCGGTGATCGAATCGCGTCGGCGATCAATGCTTTTTCTGGGCATCCAGACGGAATTTGACGTAGGCCCCCGGCGCGTCCTCGATGACCTTCAGCGTGCCGTCGGCCGGCTGGCGTGCCTTGACCTTGGCGGAACCGCCCGGCAGGCTGGTCACCCACTGGTGCCAGTGCGTCCACCACGAACCGGCATTCTGCGTGGCGCCGGCCAGGAAGTCGTCCGGGCTTTCCGGAAGGTCGCCGTCAGTGGCGTCATTGGTCCAGAAACCGTACTTGTTGGCTGCCGGCGGATTGACGATACCGGCGATGTGGCCGGAGCCGCCGAGCACGAACTTGGTCTTGCCGGACGGCAGGCGGGCGCCCATGTAAGTGCTCTTCCACGGTGCGATGTGGTCTTCGATGGTCGAGATGAAGTAGCACGGGGTCTTGACCTTGGTGATGTCGATCTTGACGCCACCCAGCGAGACGCCGCCGGCATCCTTCAGCTTGTTGCCGAGGTACATGTTGCGCAGGTAGAAGCTGTGCATCGCGGCCGGCATGCGAGTCGAGTCGGAGTTCCAGTAGAGAAGGTCGAAGGGGAACGGATCCTTGCCCATCAGGTAGTTATTGACCACGAAGGACCAGATCAGGTCGTTGGCGCGCAGCATGTTGAAGGTGCCGGCCATTTCCGAACCTTCGAGGAAGCCGCGTTCGGCCATCTTCTTTTCCAGGCCGGCAACGGCGCCTTCATCGAGGAAGACACCCAGTTCGCCCGGCTCGGAGAAGTCGAGCATGGTGGTGAAGAAGGTGGCGGAATTGGCGCGCTTGTCCTTCTTGGCGGCCATGTAGGCCAGCGTGGTCATGGTCAGCGTGCCGCCCAGGCAGTAGCCGGCCAGATTGACGCTATCTTCGCCGGTGTGGGCGCAAACCTGGTTGATGGCTTCCAGCGAGCCTTCGAGCAGGTAGTTCTCGAAGGACTTCTGGGCCAGCTTCTCGTCCGGGTTGATCCACGACATGATGAAGGTGGTGTGGCCCTGACTGGTCGCCCAGTTGACCATCGAGTTCTTCTCGCGCAGGTCGAGGATGTAGTACTTGTTGATCCACGGCGGCACGATCAGGAAGGGCTTCTTGTACTGGTCCGGGGTCTTCGGATCGTACTGGATGAGCTGGAACAGTTCGTTCTGGAAGACGACCTTGCCCGGCGTCGTGGCGACGTTCTTGCCCATCTCGAAGGCCGAGGTGTCGGTCATGCGGATGCGCAATTGGCCATCGCCGGACTCGACGTCGTGCAGCAGGTTGTTGAGGCCCTTGATCAGGTTCTGGCCGTGGCTCTTGACCGTTTCGCGGAAGACTTCCGGGTTGGTCAGCGCGAAGTTGGACGGCGACAGGGCGTCGATGTACTGGCGGGTGAAGAAATTGACCTTCTGCTGGGTCGCTTCGTCGAGGCCGTCGGTGCCGGCCACGGTGTCATGGATGTGACGAGCGGCGATAAGGTAGGACTGCTTGACGAAGTCGAACAGGAAATGCTGTTCCCAGTCCTCGTCGCGGAAGCGGTTATCGCCCTTCTTCGGAGCGGCAACCGGGGCAGCCCCGGGCATGCCCATCATCTTCATCATGGAACCCTGCCACAGCGAGAAGTAGTCCCACATCATGTTCATCTGGGTCTGGGCCATCTTGTACGGATTGGCCATCAGGCGGGCGGACAGGTCCATGAAGGCCTTGGCCACGCCCAGTTCGTCTGCCGGGGCGTCCACGCCTTCCTTGGCCTTCTTTTCCATGAACTGGGTGATCACGCGGGAGGCGCGCTGGGCGACTTCGGCGTAGGTCTTGGCCATTTCGGCCGGATTGGGCAAATTGATGCCCTGCTCTTCGGTTTGCTGCGACATCTTCAAACTCCCTCTCTGTCAGTGCGCGACGGCTCAGTGTCCCGTCCGCGTATAGCGAATCACCCCTTCGGCATCGCAGTGACGCAAAAGCCGACCATCTTGCTCAAGGTAGTTCAGATGAGCGATTGCCTCGCCCATCGCGAACATGGTTTGGTGTGTATCGAGTTGGCGGTTGAACAATGTCTCCAGCAACTCTGCGGCGCTCTTTGGCGCTTGCTCACAACTTGCTTCCAGGGCCTGCAGTCGCTCCTCATGATGCGCATGCAAGGCTCCGACCCTCTCCTGCACCCCGGTGAAGGGAAGCCCGTGCGAGGGCAGCACGAGCGTTTCTGCCGGAATTTCCTGCGCCATCACGTCCAGCGAATCCAGATACCAGCGCAGCGCGTCAGCTTCGGGAGTTGCCGCAAAAACGCTGATATTGGTGGAAATTCTCGGCAAAAGCATGTCTCCGGAAATTAACACGCCGAGTTCGACACAGTAAAGCGCGACATGTTCCGGGGCGTGGCCATAGCCGATCAATATTTTCCAGTTGCGGCCGTCGATGCAAACGGAATCCCCGGCCAGCAGGCGGTTGTAGTAGTCGGGCAGGGCCGGGACCGCCTTGCGGTAGCCCGAACCGCGCTTTTCGAACTTGGCCAGATGCTCGGCATCCAGCCCATGCTGGCGGAACTGTTCGACCATGAACCGCGCCCCGTGGCCGCCGACCTCGTTCCACACCACGTGCGCGGTCAGGAACTCGCCGCTGCTCATCCACAGCGGTGCGCCGGTCTGTTCCTGCAGCCAGGTTGCGAGGCCGAGGTGATCGGGATGGAAGTGGGTGACGATCAGCTTGTTGACCGGTCCGTCCAGCTTGTCGAGGATGGCCGACCAAGTTTCGCGGACGTGGTCCTCGGGAAACCCGGTATCTACGATGACCCAGCCGTCGCCGTCACGCAGCAGCCACAGGTTGATGTGGTCGAGCTGGAAGGGCAGCGGCATGCGCAGCCAGTAGACACCGGGTGCCAGCTCTGTCATCTCGCCGGCAGCCGGCGGATGGGAATGGGGAAAATGCAGGGCCATAAATTGTTCTTGTATGATGAAACGGCAACTTACCATACGGTAGCGGATTGAAAAAAGCCCCTGCTTCTGATTTACTTCGCCGCACCATCAGGAGACAAAATGAGCCAGACGGCGACGACCTTCGGCATTTCAGACCTAGCCCGCGAATTCGGCATCACCCCGCGCACCATCCGATTCTGGGAGGATCAGGGCATCCTGTCACCGCAGCGCGAGGGCAACAAGCGGGTTTTTGCCCGCCGCGACCGGGCCCGGCTGAAAATGGCCTTGCGCGGCAAGCGCCTCGGCCTGTCGCTGGCCGAGATCAAGGACCTGATCGGCATGTACGAATCGACCGAGGACGAGACGCCGCAATTGCTCGAATGCCTGCGCATCATGGAAAAGCGCCGCGTGGCACTGGTCCAGCAGCGCGAGGACATCGAGGCCATGCTAAGCGAAATCGGCCAGTTCGAATCGCAGTGCCAGGAAGAACTGCGCCGGCGCGGCGCCGCCTGAACGCTTCGCCTCACGCCGCGTCGCGGTGTGAAATCTCGACCACCAGGGCGCGCGCGGCGAGCTGCTCGACCAGGGCACGAGCCTTGGACCGGTTGTCGGCGTCGAGATTGGCGTCCCACTCGTCGAGCAGATAAATGGGGCGATCGGTTTCCGCCACCACTTCGCGCAGGACCTGCAACTGCCGTTCGCCGGACGAGTAGCCGGATTTTTCCTGGTCCAGTTCCTCGGCGTTCAGATCTTCCGGTTCCTCCGCCTCGCCGTCCGGATCGCATTCGGCACTGGGCTGCGGCAGGCCGGTATTGAAACGGAAGCTCAGCCGGTCGTGGGCCGGCCAGTAGTAGGCCTGGCCGCGGAAGGCGGCCTTCAGGGCGATGAGCAGGGTCGATTTGCCGGCGCCGTTGCCGCCGCGCACGGAAACCAAACCGTTCGGAACGGCCGCAATGGTGCGCAGGGCATCGGCCAGGTCGCGGCAAGTCGTCTCCCGACGCCCCACCCTGAGCACCAGACGGCCGAATTCGATACGCTCGCCGACCGCCTTCGGCTCCGGCTGCATATGTTCGCAGACGCCCTTAATGCGCGTCCAGATGGCGAGCAGGTCGGTCATGCCGGCGGTCAGCTGGTGCATGTCGAGGGTCATTTCGATCTGCCGCGGCAAGGTCGCCGCCAGGGCGATGAGCAGCGCAGTGTTGCCGGCATCGTGCATCGCCACCCAGGCGGTGGCGGCCAAGACAATGACCAGGGCGATAATGCCGCTCACCGCGCTCCACCCCTCGCGCGCCATGATGGCTTTGATCTGCGCGCTCAGCGCGCCCTGCAGCCGGTCACGGAAATCGCGGTGCCACAGCCCGAAGTTGTAGCGGTTGCCGCTGAAGATGTTGTCCCAGGCGTTGTAGGTGCGGGCCATCATCCGGTTGGTCATGCGCTGGTTGTGCAGGTAGGCGGCGGCCAGCGGCTTGCGCAGCGACCACTGGAGCACGACGAGCAGCGCAAAGGCGGCGCCATAGGCTACCGGCAAGTCGCTGTCGATGGCCAGGCCGAGTACCGCGGCGTTGAAGATCAGATTGAACAACAGCCGCAGGTAAAACTGCAGGTCGTACATCAGGTCGAAACAGACGCGGAAGGTTTCGTTGGTCAGGAAAGGCTCGGCGCTTTCCCGCGCCTCGCTGTCGCCAAGCAGTGCCGTCTGGAAGCGATTGCTGCGGGCGAAGTGCAGCAGGTATTTGCCGAAAGCGCCGAAGCCGGCCCGTTCGGCGTAGATCCAGCTCGCCGCCCCGGCCAGGTAGGACAGGGTCTGGGTGACGATGATCCACAGGAAATCGCCCGCCGTCAGCTGTGCTTCGGTGATTTCCCGGGCCACCTGGATGACCAGCCAGGTCGTGGCCGCCCCGAACAGTTCCTGCAGCATGACCAGGGCGAGCATGGCGACAAAGGCGCCGCCGAGCAGGAAGCGCAGGAAATCCTGGCGCTGGAAGGGAAGGGGAACGGGCATCGGGGACATCAGGGCAACGCGGAAATGAAAAAAGCAGACTTGCGCCTGCTTTTTTTGTCGAACACGATACAGCGATTACTTCTTCTTTTTCTTCTTGGCCATTTGAATCTCCTCGTGAGCGGTTGGTTAAAGGCGGCGCAACGCCGCAGTGCTCAGTCTATTCCATAAATCCTGACGCGAAACTGTCGAGCGTAACAATTTCTCGCAGACGAGTTGACGTTAACGTAAACGTCAATACAATCACACTTTATGAGCCGAATATCCGACCCCCATTTTGCCGAACGTGTCCGGGCCAGTTTTGCCAAACAACACGCCATGGACCTGATCCACGCCACCTTGCCGGTGGTCGAGCACGGCCGCACCGAAATCCACCTGCCGCACTGGTCGGGCGTCGAGCAGCAGCACGGCTTCGTGCATGGCGGCGTGGTCAGCATGATCGCCGACTCGGCGGCCGGCTATGCGGCGATGACCATGGTGCCGGCATCCGCTTCGGTACTGACCGTGGAATACAAGATGAACCTGGTCGCCCCGGCCGACGGCGACAAGCTGATCGCCCGCGGCAAGGTGGTGCGCCCGGGCAAAACCCTGATCGTCACCCAGGCCGAAGTCTTCGCCGTCAAGGATGGCGAGGAAAAGCTGTGCGCCCTGATGCAGCAGACCATCATGGTCATGCACGGCAAGGACGAGAAATAGGATCGAGTTGCCTAGGGACTCGAACTGTCAGCAAACTACGCTAGCTTCTGGACGACCAGGCAACCAATAACCAAACGGAGACAACCATGAACATACCCAGCCTCGACTTCGGACTCGGCGAAGACATCAATATGCTGCGCGATGCAGTGAAGGCGTTTGCCGATGCCGAGATCGCTCCGCGCGCCGCCGAGATCGACCGCGTCAACGAATTCCCGGCCGACCTGTGGAGGAAATTCGGCGACATGGGCCTGCTCGGCATGACCGCCGGCGAGGAATACGGTGGCACCAACATGGGCTACCTGGCCCACATCGTCGCCCTTGAGGAAATCTCGCGCGCCTCGGCGTCGGTCGGCCTGTCCTATGGCGCCCACTCCAACCTGTGCGTAAATCAGATCCGCCGCAACGGCAGCGAAGCCCAGCGCCAGAAATACCTGCCCAAGCTGATTTCCGGCGAACACGTCGGCGCGCTGGCCATGTCCGAGCCGAACGCCGGCTCCGACGTCGTGTCGATGAAGCTCAAAGCCGACAAGAAGGGCGACCGCTACGTGCTGAACGGCGCCAAGATGTGGATCACCAACGGCGGCGACGCCGACACTCTGGTCGTCTATGCCAAGACTGACCTCAACGCCGGCGCCAAGGGCATGACCGCCTTCATCGTCGAAAAGGGCATGAAGGGCTTCACCCACGGCACCCACCTCGACAAGCTGGGCATGCGCGGCTCGAACACCTTCCCGCTGTTCTTCGACGACTGCGAAATTCCGGAAGAAAACGTGCTGGGCGGTGTGGGCAACGGAACCAAAGTGCTGATGTCCGGTCTGGACTACGAGCGGGCAGTCCTCTGCGGTGGCCCGCTCGGCATCATGGCGGCCTGCATGGACGTCGTCGTCCCCTACCTGCACGAGCGCAAGCAGTTCGGCCAGTCCATCGGCGAATTCCAGTTGATGCAGGGCAAGGTCGCCGACATGTATTCGACCTGGCAGGCCACCCGCGCCTACGTCTATGCCGTGGGCCGCGCCTGCGATGCCGCCGATCACGCCCGCACCCTGCGCAAGGATGCGGCCGGGGCAATTCTCTACTCTGCTGAAAAGGCGACCTGGATGGCCGGTGAGGCGATCCAGACGCTGGGTGGTGTCGGTTATACCAACGAATATCCGACGGGCCGCCTGTGGCGAGACGCTAAACTATATGAGATTGGCGCCGGCACTTCCGAGATCCGCCGCATGCTGATCGGCCGCGAACTGTTCGCGGAAACCGCATAACTCGCTCCCGCCGGACTTCCGACGGGAGTCCGGCAACTGGAGCAAAACTTCATGACCGTTACCCTTCGTACCCTCACCGCCAACGACACCGAAGCCCTGGAGCAGGTGCGCCAGTACTTCCGCAATTACGCGGCCTGGCTCGGTGTCGACCTGTCGTACCAGAACTTCGACCAGGAAATGGCCTCCCTGCCCGGCGCCTATGCGCCGCCGCAGGGCCGTCTGTTCTTCGCCGAAGTCGACGGTCGGCCGGCCGGTTGCGTCGGGGTGCGCCCGCTGCCGGACAGCGACGGCGTGTGCGAGATGAAGCGCCTCTATGTCGAGCCGGAGGAGCGCGGCCATGGCGTCGGCGCCGCGCTGGCCCTGGCTGCAATCAAGGCGGCCAAGGAAATCGGCTATCGCAAGCTGATGATCGACACCCTGCCCAATATGCGCATGGCCGTGAAGCTGTACCGCGAACTGGGCTTCACCGAGGCGCCGAACTACTACCAGACGCCGGTCGAAGGCACCATGTTCATGGCGCTCGACCTCGACAACTGGTCGGAAGAGGAAGTACGCAGCGAAAACCTGTCGCACCTGTTCGACTTCAACCGTGCCTGGGCCCGCCAGATGAGCGAAGTCGACCCGACCTACTTCGACAAGCTGGCCAAGATCCAGACCCCGGAATTCCTGTGGATCGGCTGTTCCGACTCCCGTGTGCCGGCCAACCAGATCGTCGGCCTGCTGCCGGGCGAGGTCTTCGTGCACCGCAACGTCGCCAACCTGGTACTGCACACCGACATGAACTGCCTGTCGGTGATCCAGTACGCCGTCGATGTCCTGAAGGTCAAGCACATCATGGTCGTCGGCCACTACGGCTGCGGCGGCGTGCTGGCGGCGCTGCAGAAGGCACGCGTCGGCCTGGTCGATTTCTGGCTCGACAACGTCAAGCGCGTCCATGACAAGTACCTGGAACAGGTCAACAGCCTGCCGGAAGACCAGCGCCACGACCGCCTGTGCGAACTGAACGTGCTCGAGCAGGTGTCCAGCCTGTGCAACACCCCAGTCGTCAAGGACGCCTGGGCCCGCGGCCAGGACCTGACCGTCCACGGCTGGGTCTATGGCCTGAAGGACGGCCTGGTGCACGACCTCGGCATTACCGTCGACTGCCCCCAAGATTTGCATACCCGCTACGACGCCGCCCTCAAGGCGCTGGAGTGCCGGGATTGTTGAATGACTAAACCCTAACTCACTAAGGAGAGCCTCCCATGTCCGATCCCATCGTTATCGTTTCTGCCGCCCGTACCGCCATGGGCAGCTTCCAGGGAGGCTTTTCCAGCCTGAGCGCGCCGCAGCTCGGCGCCGCCGCGATCAAGGCCGCCGTCGAGCGTGCCGGTATCGACGCCGCGCTGGTCGAGGAAGTGCTGATGGGCTGCGTGTTGCCGGCCGGCCTCGGCCAGGCACCGGTTCGCCAGGCTGCCCTGCTCGCCGGCCTGCCGCTGTCGGCCGGTTGCGCCATGGTCAGCAAGGTCTGCGGTTCTGGCATGAAGGCGACCATGATCGGCCACGACGGCATCCTCGCCGGCTCGTCAGCCATCACCGTGGTCGGCGGCATGGAGTCGATGACCAACGCCCCCTACCTGCTGCCCAAGGCGCGCGGCGGCTATCGTCTGGGCCACGGCCAGATGCTCGACCACATGTTCTTCGACGGCCTGGAAGATTCCTACAGCAAGGAAACCAAGGGCCGACTGATGGGCACCTTCGCCGAAGACTGCGCCGGCAGCTACGGCTTCACCCGTGAAGACCAGGACGCCTACGCCATCCGCTCGACCAACCGTGCCATCGAGGCTTCCAACAACGGTGCCTTCGCTTGGGAAATCGCCCCGGTCACCGTCGCCGGACGCAAGGGCGATGTCGTGGTCGACAAGGACGAAGGCCCGTTCGCCGTCAATGTCGACAAGATCCCGACCCTCAAGCCGGCCTTCAAGAAGGACGGCACGGTCACCGCCGCCAACTCCTCGTCGATTTCCGACGGTGCCGCCGCGCTGGTCC
The DNA here is from genome assembly GCF_022012295.1 of Dechloromonas hankyongensis. Taxonomy (GTDB): domain Bacteria; phylum Pseudomonadota; class Gammaproteobacteria; order Burkholderiales; family Rhodocyclaceae; genus Azonexus; species Azonexus hankyongensis. The sequence continues at coordinate 580,863 of NZ_JAKLTN010000001.1, read as the reverse complement.
TGATGCGCGCCTCCAAGGCGGCCGAACTGGGCCTCAAGCCGATCGCCAAGATAGTCGGCCACACCACCAACGCCAACACCCCGGCCCTGTTCCCGACCGCGCCGGTCGGCGCCATGCAGAAGATGCTGGCCAAGGCCGGGTGGACGGTGAACGACGTCGATCTGTGGGAAATCAACGAAGCCTTCGCCGTCGTCACCATGGCGGGCATCCATGACATGAAGCTCGACCCGGCCAAGGTCAACGTCAATGGCGGCGCCTGTGCGCTGGGCCACCCGATCGGCGCTTCCGGCGCCCGTATCCTGGTCACCCTGCTCGGCGCGCTGAAGGCCCGCGGCGGCAAGCGCGGCATCGCCTCGCTGTGCATCGGCGGCGGCGAAGCGACTGCACTGGCTGTGGAAATGCTGTAAGTGCCGCAGCAGGCCGGCTCACTCACCTATCTCAAGCTGATCGGCGCTATGTTCATGTGGGGAGGAACCTGGATTGCGGGGCGTATCGTGGCGCAGGAACTGACTGCGCCGCTAGCCGCCCCCGCCATCCGTTTCCTGCTCGCCGGACTGGCGCTGGCCGGCTTCGCGCTGGCGACCGAGGGGCGCATCCCGCGCCCGCAAACCGGCCGCGAATGGGGGGTGGTGACTGGCCTGGCCATGACCGGGATTTACATCTACGCCCTGTGTTTCTTTTACGGCCTCAAGCACATCGGCGCCGGCCACGGCGCGCTGGTCGTCGCCCTGAACCCGGTGCTGGTCGCCCTTAGCGCCTGGTTCCTCGGCCAGGAGCGGATGACGCCGCTCAAGCTGGCCGGTATCGCCATCGCCAGCCTGGGTTGCCTGACCGTCATCGGCCACGGTAATCCGCTCGCCCTGCTGCGCGGTTGGGTCGGCATCGGCGAATGGCTGATCCTCGGGTGCGCGCTGTGCTGGACGGCCTACACCTTCATCGGCCGGCAGGCCACCAAATCCCTGTCGCCGTTGGCGGCGACGCTCTACGCCAGCCTGATCGGCGCGCTGCTGCTCGGCATCACCGCCCTGCTGCAAGGCGGCACCGACCTCAGCGCCTGGTCGTGGCGCGTCTGGGCCAGCGTGGTCTTCCTGGCCATCGGCGGTACGGCGCTCGCCTTCACCTGGTTTGCCGACGGCGTGCGCCGCATCGGCGCCGCCAAGGCCTCGGTTTTCGTCAACCTGGTCCCGGTCTTCGCCGTGCTGCAAGCCGCCGTCCTGCTTGACGAACGGCTCGGCCTGGCCGTGCTCGGCGGTGGCCTGCTGGTCATCGCCGGTGTCTGGCTGACAACAAATTTTTCGGAGAGAACTGCATGATCCTCACACAAGAACAGGAAATGATCCGCGACTCGATGCGCGCCTTCGCGCAGGAGCGCCTTGCCCCCTTCGCCGCCGAATGGGACAAGCACCACACCTTCCCGGCCGCAGCGCTGAAGGAACTGGGCGAACTGGGCGCCATGGGCATGTGCGTGCCCGAGGAATGGGACGGTGCCGGCATGGATTACATGTCGCTGGTGCTGACACTGGAAGAAATCGCCGCCGGCGACGGCGCCACCTCGACCATCGTCTCGGTGCAGAACTCGCTGGCCTGCGGCATCACGCAGAAGTACGGGACCGACGCCCAGAAGGAAGAATGGCTGAAGCCGCTGGCCCGTGGCGAGAAGTGGGGCTGCTTCTGCCTGACCGAGCCGCACACCGGTTCCGACGCCGCGGCGATCACCACCCGCGCCGACCGCGACGGTGACCATTTCGTGCTCAACGGCGTCAAGCAGTTCATCACCACCGGCAAGCACGCCCACATGGCCATCGTCTTCGCGGTGACCGACAAGGCGGCCGGCAAGAAGGGCATTTCCTGCTTCCTGATCCCGACTGCCACGCCGGGCTTCGTCGTCGGCCGCACCGAAGACAAGATGGGCCAGCATGCTTCCGACACCGTGCAGATCATCCTCGAGAACTGCCGCGTGCCGGCTTCCGCCCTGCTCGGCAAGGAAGGCGAAGGCTACAAGATCGCCCTCTCCAACCTCGAAGCCGGCCGCATCGGCATCGCCGCCCAGAGCATCGGCATGGCCCGCGCCGCCTTTGAAGCTGCCGTGCGCTACGCCAAGGAGCGCGTCACTTTCGGCGTGCCCATCATCGAGCACCAGGCGGTCAATTTCCGCCTCGCCGACATGAATACCCTGCTCGACGCCGCCCGCCTGATGGTCTGGCGCGCCGCGCAGTTGAAGGACGCCGGCAAGCCCTGCCTGAAGGAAGCCTCGATGGCCAAGATGTTCGCCTCGGAAGCCGCCGAGAAGATCGCCTCGGATGCTATCCAGATCCACGGCGGCGTCGGCTACACCAGCGACTTCCCGGTCGAGCGCATCTATCGCGACGTGCGCATTTCGCAGATATACGAGGGCGCCAACGACATCCAGCGCCTGGTCATCGGGCGCAGCATCGCCAGCGAATAAGCCTCAGCACGGCCGACCGGAACAGCCAAGAAATTCCGGCGGCCGCTGCCCCACAGAGAAGGAGACAAGACGTGACCGATAGCGACAAGAGCCCGATCGACTTCTGGTTCGATTTTTCCAGCCCCTACGGCTATCTGATGAGCGAGCAGATCGATGCCCTCGCCGCCAAGTACGGCCGCAAGGTGCGCTGGCACCCGGTGCTGCTCGGCGTCATTTTCCAGGCCACCGGTTCGCGCCCGCCGGCCGACGGCGTGTCGGCCAAGGGGAAGTACATGTTCACGGACTTCCACCGCTCGGCCCGCCACCTGGGCATTCCCTACAACCCGCCGAGCCGTTTCCCGCTGCCGACGCAGAATGCCGCCCGCGCCTACTACTGGCTACACAGCCAGGATTGTGGTCTGGCCCGCCGCTTCGCCCATGCCGTCTATCGCGGCTTCTTCGTGGACGACCTGGATATTTCTTCGCCCGACACGGTGCTCGATATCGCCGCCGGGCTGGAAATCGACCGTGCATCACTGGCAGCGGCACTGCAGACGCCCGAGGTCAAGGCCCGCCTCAAGGACGAATGCGAGCGAGCGCTGGCCGCCGGTGTCTTCGGTTCGCCACATGTGGTCATCGACGGCGAAGCCTTCTTCGGCGCCGACCGCCTCGGGCAGATCGAGCACTGGCTGCAAACGGGCGGTTTTTAAGCGGCGCTTATTGAACGAATCATGAAACGACTCTGCGTCTTCTGCGGCTCCAATGCCGGCAACCATCCGATCTACCGGGCCGAGGCCGAAAAGCTCGGCCGCCTGCTCGCCACCCGCGGCATTGAGCTGGTCTACGGCGCCGGCAACATCGGCCTGATGGGCGCCGTTGCCGATGCCTGCCTGGAAGCCGGCGGCACGGTCATCGGCGTCATCCCGGAAGCGTTGATGGGCAAGGAAGTCGCCGGCCGCGCCGTCGATCACCGGGCGCTGACGCGCATCGAGGTCGTTGACTCCATGCACACCCGCAAGGCCCGCATGGCCGAGCTGGCCGACGGCTTCATCGCCCTGCCCGGCGGCTTCGGCACCTTCGAGGAATTCTGCGAAATCCTCACCTGGGGCCAGCTCGGCTTCCACGCCAAGCCGATGGGCCTGCTCAATGTGAACGGCTTCTACGACCCGCTGTTGGCCATGTTCGACCGGGCGGTCAACGACGGCTTCCTGCGCGCCCAGAACCGCGCCATGGCGCTGGCCGATACCGATATCGAGCGCCTGCTCGACCAGATGACGGCCTACCAGCCGGAGCCGGTCAGCAAGTGGCTGAAAGAGGAAAAGCAGTTGTAGCGCTTTCGACATTCAAATTCAGGTAACGCACACATAAAAGAAGCGAGGAGACATGACTACCCTGAAAACCCAACTGAATCCGCGGTCGGCCGATTTCCAGGCCAATGCGGCGGCCATGGAGACGGTCGTTGCCGACCTGCATGACAAGGTCGACAAGATCGCCCTCGGTGGCCCGGAAGCGGCCCGCCAGAAGCACCTGGCGCGCGGCAAGCTGCTGCCGCGCGAGCGGGTCAATGGCCTGCTCGACCCCGGCACGCCCTTCCTCGAGATCGGCCAGTTCGCCGCCTACGGCATGTACGGCGGCGACGTGCCGGCGGCTTCGGTGATCGCCGGCATCGGCCGCGTCGAGGGCGTCGAATGCATGATCGTCGCTAATGACGCGACGGTGAAGGGCGGCACCTACTACCCGCTGACCGTCAAGAAGCACCTGCGCGCCCAGGAAATCGCCCTGGAAAACCGACTGCCCTGCGTCTACCTGGTCGATTCCGGCGGCGCCTTCCTGCCCATGCAGGACGAGGTCTTCCCGGACAAGGAGCATTTCGGCCGCATCTTCTTCAACCAGGCCAACCTGTCGGCAGAGGGCATTCCGCAGATCGCCGCCGTGCTCGGCTCCTGTACCGCCGGCGGCGCCTACGTGCCGGCCATGTGCGACGAGTCGATCATAGTCAAGAACCAGGGCACCATCTTTCTCGGCGGCCCGCCGCTAGTGAAGGCGGCGACCGGTGAAGTGGTGTCGGCAGAAGACCTCGGCGGTGCCGACGTGCATACCCGCATCTCCGGCGTCGTCGACCATCTGGCCGAGAACGATGCCCACGCGCTGGCCATCGCCCGCCGCATCATCAAGGACCTGAACTGGCAAAAGGCGCCGCCCGTCACCCTGACCCAGCCGCTAGCACCGCGCTACCCGGCGCAGGAGCTGTACGGCGTCATCCCGACCGACTCGAAAAAACCCTTCGACGTGCGCGAAATCATCGCCCGCATCGTCGACGACTCCGATTTCGACGAATTCAAGGCGCGCTACGGCACGACGCTGGTCTGCGGCTTCGCCCGCATCTGGGGATACCCGGTCGGCATCGTCGCCAACAACGGCATCCTGTTCAGCGAATCGGCGCTCAAGGGTGCCCACTTCATCGAACTGTGCGCCCAGCGCGGCATCCCGCTCGTCTTCCTGCAGAACATCACCGGCTTCATGGTCGGCCGCAAGTACGAAAACGGCGGCATCGCCCGCGACGGCGCCAAGATGGTCACCGCCGTCGCCACCGCCAAGGTGCCGAAATTCACTGTCGTCATCGGCGGCTCGTTCGGCGCCGGCAACTACGGCATGTGCGGCCGTGCCTACTCGCCGCGCTTCCTGTGGATGTGGCCGAATGCCCGCATCTCGGTGATGGGCGGCGAACAGGCGGCCGGGGTGCTGGCTACCGTCAAGCGGGATGGTATGGAGGCTTCCGGCAAGACGTGGTCGGCCGAAGAGGAAGCGGCGTTCAAGGCGCCGATTCGGGAGCAGTATGAGACGCAGGGGCATCCGTATTACGCCTCGGCGCGCTTGTGGGATGACGGGATTATTGATCCGGCGGATACGCGACGGGTGCTGGGGCTGGGGTTGTCGGCTTCGATGAATGCGCCGGCGGAAGAAACGAAGTTCGGTATTTTCCGGATGTGATGGTTGTGCTGGATATGCGTACTTATCGGTCGCTGGCAGTGCATTCCGCCTTGAGGGCGGGCGTACTTTCTTTTGCTTCGCCAAAAGAAAGTAGCCAAAGAAAAGGCGACCCCTGGGGCGGCGCCCCTTCGGGGTTCCTTGCGCTACTCGGTGAGCCGGGCGGCTTGCCTGAACTCGCCTGCGGCTCAGACAAGGCAAGCCGACTGCCCCCGGCCCGCCTGCGTTGCTCAGCGCCTCTCAAGGGTGCCGGGAAGGCGTCTCGGGCTCAAGCGCTGCCCAAAACATCGGGTGCCAAGTTTGGCCGAAAAGAATGCACGAACACCAACCCATTGCTAGCAGCCGGCCGGTTTACCGGGCCCCTTGATAGGTGCCGAGCAACGCAGGCTGGCGCGGAAAAAGGGCGAGCACTGTTTGAGGGCGCAGCCCGAGTTGCGCAGCCCCCGCGTCAGCCGAGTAGCGCAGGGAACCCCGCGCAGCGGGGCACCGACCCAGGGTCGCCTTTTCTTTGCTTACTTTCTTTTGGCGAAGCAAAAGAAGGTAAGGCGCCCCACAAGGGCGGAACCCACCGCTAAAACAACGAAAACGCAGGAGACAAACAAAAATGCCCTTCACCACCCTAGAAATCGAACTACAAGGCCCGGTCGCCACCATCTGGATGAACCGCCCCGACCTCCACAACGCCTTCGACGAAACCCTGATAACCGAGCTGACTGCCGCCTGCATGGCGCTAGACGATGACAACGACGTCCGCGTAGTAATCCTCGCCGGCCGCGGCAAGAGCTTCTCCGCCGGCGCCGACCTCAACTGGATGAAGCGCGCCGCCAACAACGGCCTCGACGACAATCTCAACGGTGCCCGCGCCCTGGCCCACATGCTGCGCACGCTGGCCGAGATGAAGAAGCCGACCATCGCCCGCGTCCAGGGCGCCGCGCTGGGCGGCGGCATGGGTCTGGCCTCGGCCTGCGATGTCGCCGTCGCCTCGACCAAGGCCGTGTTCGCCACGTCCGAGGTCAAGTTCGGCATCATCCCGTCGGCCATTTCGCCCTATGTGCTACGCGCCATCGGCGCCCGCCAGGCGACCCGCTACTTCCAGTCGGCCGAACGCATCGATGCCGTCCGTGCCCGTGAAATCGGCCTGGTCCATGAGATGGTGGAGCCGGATGCGCTCGACGCCAAGGTGCAGGAAATCGTCGCCTGCCTGCTGCAGGGCGGCCCGCTCGCCCAGGCCGCAGCCAAAGACCTGATCCGCGCGGTGAACAACCAGCCGATCAACAACACGCTGGTCGAGGAAACCGCCCACCGCATCGCCCACCTGCGCGCCACGCCGGAAGCCCGCGAAGGTATTTCCGCCTTCCTCGATAAACGTCAGCCCAACTGGATTGGGGAATAAGCCATGTTTACGAAAATCCTGATCGCCAACCGCGGCGACCAGTCCCTCAGGGACGCAGCGACGAAGTCAAACCGCCTGCGTGCGAAGCACGCTCAGGCTATTTCTCCGCGGGAGACCCAGCATGTTTAACAAAATCCTCATTGCCAACCGCGGAGAAATAGCCTGCCGGGTCATCAAGACTGCCCGCCGCATGGGCATCCGCACCGTCGCCGTTTATTCCGAAGCCGATGCCAACGCCCGCCATGTCCGTCTTGCCGACGAGGCCGTGCTGCTCGGCCCGGCCGCCGCCCGCGAGTCCTACCTGGTCGCCGACAAGATCATCGACGCCTGTAAGCGCACTGGCGCCCAGGCCGTTCATCCCGGCTACGGCTTCCTGTCCGAGAACGAGGAATTCGCCGAGGCACTGGCCGCCAACGGCATCACCTTCATCGGCCCGCCGGCCTCGGCCATTCGTGCCATGGGTTCGAAATCGGAAGCCAAGAAGCTGATGGGCAAGGCGGCCGTGCCGCTCACCCCGGGCTACCACGGTGACGACCAGACGCCGGATCTGCTGCACAAGGAAGCCGACCAGATCGGCTACCCGGTGCTGATCAAGGCAGCGGCCGGCGGTGGCGGCAAGGGCATGCGCCTGGTCGAGAAATCGGCCGATTTCCCCGATGCGCTGGCCTCCTGCAAGCGTGAGGCGATTTCCAGCTTCGGCGACGACCATGTACTGATCGAGAAATACATCACCAAGCCGCGCCACGTCGAAATCCAGGTCTTTGCCGACACGCTGGGCAACTGCGTCTACCTGTTCGAGCGCGACTGCTCGGTGCAACGCCGCCACCAGAAGGTGCTCGAGGAAGCGCCCGCCCCCGGCATGCCGGAGGAACGCCGCCGGCAGATGGGCGAAGCCGCCGTCGCTGCGGCCAAGGCGGTCGGTTATGTCGGCGCCGGCACAGTCGAGTTCATCGCCATGCAGGACGGCACCTTCTACTTCATGGAGATGAACACCCGCCTGCAGGTCGAGCACCCGGTCACCGAAATGATCACCGGCCAGGATCTGGTCGAATGGCAGCTGCGCGTCGCCGCCGGCCAGCCGCTGCCGTTGCGCCAGGAACAGTTGGCCATCCGCGGCCATGCGCTGGAAGCGCGCATCTACGCCGAGGACGCCAACAAGGGCTTCCTGCCCGCCACCGGCAAGCTGATCCGCCTCGCCCCGCCGGCCGAGTCGATCAACGTGCGGGTCGATACCGGCGTCGAGGAAGGCGATGAAATCACGCCCTTCTACGACCCGATGATCGCCAAACTCATCGTCTGGGACGAAAACCGCGACGGCGCCCTGGCCCGCATGCGCAAAGCCCTGGCCGACTACCAGGTGGCCGGCCTGACCACCAATATCGATTTCCTGTCCCGCCTGGTCGCCTGCCCGGCCTTTGCCGGCGCCGACCTCGACACCGGGCTGATCGAACGCCAGAAGGACTTCCTGTTCCCCGAAGCCCAGCCGGTGCCCCGCGATGCGCTGCTCGTCGCCACGGTCGGCGAACTGCTGTGGGAGCAGCGCGCCGCCAAGCAGGCGGCCAAAGCCAGCGGCGATCCGTGGTCGCCATGGCATGCCCGCGACGGCTGGCGGATGAACCTGTCGTCGGCACGCACCATCAGCTTCCGCGATGGCGAGGCGCTGGTCGATGCCCAGGTCCGCTATCAGGGCGACCAGTGGCAGATCACGCTGGCCGGCCAGACCACCGTCGCCCGCGGCAAAAAGCTGGACGGCGATCGCTTCGCCGTCGAACTGGACGACCGCCGCCTGATGGCCAGCGTCGTTGCCGTCGACGACAAGCGCAGCGTCTTCCTGCAGGGCAGCACCTACTCGCTATTGCGCGACGATCCGCTGCACCGCGTCGATGCCGGCGACAGCCACGGCGGCGGGCTGACCGCGCCGATGCCCGGCAAGGTCGTCGCCCTGCTCGCCCAGGCCGGCCAGAAGGTCGACAAGGGCACGCCGCTGCTCATCCTCGAGGCGATGAAGATGGAGCACACCATCACCGCCCCCGCCGCCGGCGTGGTCAAGGCCTTCTGCTACGCTGCCGGCGAGCAGGTCAGCGACGGCGCACCGCTGGTCGAGTTCGAAGCGGCCAACTAGAAGTCATGATCCACCAGGCGATGAAGGATGAATTCAAACTCAAGGAAGCGCAGTATGCCTGAGCAATGCCTCCCGGCTGTCATGGCGAGGCATAGAATGACGAGCATCTTTTCCGGACCGCTCACATCGCCATGAATACCTTGCGCAGGGCCCTGATACTCCTCGGCGGCGCCGCCGCCATCCCGATGTCCATGGGCTGCATCACCGCGGCCGTGATGTCGGGCGGCGACCGCGAAACCTACACGGAAACCGTGGACTCGGTGCTCGTCTCGGCCGACGGCAAGACGCTGGCCGTCCTCGGCAAGGACTATCACTACCTGTTCGAGGCGCCGCCGGCCATCAAGCTGCTGCTGGAATCGGACCTGCGCGAGGTGGTGGACGCCAGTTTCCACACCTTCATGGTCGATGCCAACCAGCACATTTCGGGCGGCTATTTCCTGCGCCTGGGCAAGAACGCCTCGCCGGAACAGAAGGACAAGGCGCTTGCCGCCGGTTTCAAGCCCCAGCCCTCGGGCGGCACGCTGACCTACAACGGCACCCTGAGCGGGACGCGCTATGCCGCCAACGGCATTCAGGCCACGGCGGCTTCGCAAAAACTGCGCAAGACCTACACGATCACCATTTCCGCCGAAAAATCCGCCGGATCGAAGGCGGCATCGACCGCCGGCAAGCTGCTGCTCACCCCCATCACGCTCGCCGCCGACGGCGTGCTGATCCTGCTGGCCGCGCCCTTGCTGCTGATCTTCGTGATCTCCTCTAACCACTAACATTCGACTGCCCGCACCATGACCCTACCTTCCCGCGTCAAAATCGTCGAAGTCGGTCCGCGCGACGGACTGCAGAACGAAAAGCAGGTCGTCCCGACCGAAGTCAAGATTGAGCTGATCGAGCGCCTGGCCGAGGCCGGCGTACGCGTCATCGAGGCCACCTCCTTCGTGTCGCCGAAATGGGTACCGCAGATGGGCGACAATGCCGCCATCCTGCAGGGCATCAAGCGCCATCCGCAAACGATTTACACGGCGCTGACCCCCAATCTGCAGGGTTTTGACGGCGCAGTGCAGGCTGGCGCCAACGAAGTGGCCATTTTTGGTGCCGCATCGGAGAGTTTTTCCCGGAAAAACATCAATTGCTCCATCGCCGAGAGCCTGAAACGCTTCGAACCCGTCGTTTCCGCCGCTTCGGCGCTGGAAATCCCGGTCCGCGGCTACGTTTCCTGCGTCGTCGGCTGCCCCTACGAGGGGGCCATCGCGCCGGAACAGGTGGCCAGCGTGGCCAAAACGCTGTTCGACATGGGCTGCTACGAAGTCTCGCTCGGCGACACCATAGGCGTCGGCAATCCGGATACCGTCCGGCGCATGATCGATGCCTGCGCCAAGGCCATCCCCATAGCCAAGCTGGCCGGCCACTACCACGACACCTACGGCATGGCCATCGCCAATATCCACGCCTCGCTGCAGGCCGGCATGGCCGTTTTCGACGCCTCGGTGGCCGGCCTCGGCGGCTGCCCGTACGCCAAGGGCGCCTCCGGCAACGTGGCGACCGAAGACGTGGTCTATCTGCTCGACGGCCTGGGCATTGAAACCGGCATCGATCTGGCTAAACTGGCGGCTATCGGCGACTGGATTTCCACCGCCCTCAATCGTCCGAACGGCGCCAAGGCCGGACGGGCGCTGTGCGCCAAGACCGAATAGCCGGCGTCGCACGTAACGAAACCGACCTCTCGTGAGCCTTCTTTCCGCCGTTGCCGATTTCCTGAAGCCCGCGCCGCCCCCGGACCCGGCGCTGCGCAAGGCACTGGCGCGGGTCGGCGAACTGGTCGATCCGCTGCTCAGGCTCGCCCCGGGCTTCGAACACCGGCTCGGCGGGCCGCTTGAACATGCGTTGGGTTATTGCGACGGACTGGTTGCCGCCCTGCCCGGGCCGATCGACATCAATCGCCATGCCTTCGCCAACGACCCGCTGGTCCATGCCCTGTTCGCCACGGCCGACGATATCGACCAGATGCTCGGCCGTAGCCAGGCGGTACGCGATTTCCTGGCCGAGCCATGCAGCTGGGACAGCGACCATTTCTACGCCATGTTTGCCGCCCGCCGCCAGCAGAAGAAGCAGCTGGGCATGGAACAGCAGGGCGAGGTCATCCGCAACGACGTGCCGCAGCTGGTGCTCTATTTTTCCGGGCAAACCCTGATCGAACCGAGCTGCGAACTGGATAACACGCTGCATGGCCTGCGTAGCAAGGCGTTCGAGAGCCTGTTGCACACCTTCCAGGCACATCTCCAAGTCCTGCGCCACGAACGTGAAGGGCTGCGCAACGACGTGTCGGTCGAACGCGCCCACCTGACGGTTCTGCGCGGCAGCTCGGGCGGCCCGGCCTACGAGGTCGGCACCCGCCACCTGGCCGAACTCGATGCCCAACTGCGCCAATGCGCCGAAGCGCTGCTGCCTGAACATCTGCTCGACGCGCTGGCCGACTATCTGCAGGCGCCGGAAGCGGCTCTCCACCTGACGCCGGTCACCATCACGGTGGACCGCCTCGGCGTCGTCCGCGACGAAGGGGCCGACGACCTGAACGCCCACACCCTCAAATTCCCGGAACTTACCGCCCGCGACCGCCGTCTGCATCTCGCCATGCTGGCCCGCATCAGCCGCGACGAAGCCCTCGAGGCAGTCGAACGGGTCCGCGATCAACAACACCGTTTCATGCTCATCTGATGGTTTCCTCACCCTGCATCAACGTCTGCAAGATGGATGCGACCAGCGGCCTGTGCGTCGGCTGCTTCCGCACCCTCGACGAAATCACCGCCTGGTCGCGCTGCGACGACACCGCCCGGAACGAAATCCTGGCTGCTGTTGCCCAACGACGCCAGGGCAATGCTCCACAGGCAGGAAAAGCGGTCAGCAACGGCAAATCGACATGACTGAACAAGAAGAACTCTACCAATGCGTCGGCGTCTGCATGTCCGACCCGGAAACCGGCTACTGCATGGGCTGCGGCCGCCCTCCGCTGGGCGGCCCGGAAGTTAACGTCGAAATCGCTCTGAGCGTGCCGGAATTGCAAAAGCCGGCCGGCGACCCGGATAGCCCGGAATGAACCCGCAACTGCCGGACAGCCTGCTCGTCCTCGAACGCGGCTGGCTCTCGGCCAACAATATCCTGTGCCTCGACGGCAGCGACCGCGCCACGCTGGTCGACAGCGGCTATGTCAGCCACGCCGGGCAGACCGTAGACCTGGTCGGCCACGCATTGGCGGGCCGCCGACTGGCCCGCCTCATCAACACCCATTCGCACTCCGACCACATCGGCGGCAATGCCGCGCTGAAGGCCGCCTTCGACTGCGAAATCATCGTCCCGGCCGGGCTGCATGCGGCCATTGCGGACTGGGACGAGGACGCCCTGCTGCTTTCGCCGCTCGGCCAGCAGAATGCCCGTTTCCAGCACGACAGCCTGATCGGCGCCGGCAGCGAAATCGAAATGGGCGGCCTCAACTGGCAGGCGCTGGCCGTCCCCGGCCACGACATGGAAGCGCTGGCCTACTACAACCCGGAAAAGCGCATCCTGATCTCCGGCGACGCGCTGTGGGAAAACGGCTTCGGCGTCATCTTCCCCGAACTGCTCGGCGAAGCCGACGGCCTGGCCCACACCCGGGCGACGCTGGAAATGCTCTCCCGCCTGCCTATCGACATCGTCATCCCTGGCCACGGCCGGCCTTTCGACACCGTCGACGCCGCCTTCGAACGCGCCTTCCGCCGCGTAGACCAGTTCACCAGCAACATCCAGCAACTGGCCTGGCACGCCATCAAGGTCATCGTTTCCTTCGCCATGCTGGAAAGGCGGCAGATTGCCCGCGACGACTTCCCCGCCTTCGTCCTCGGCCTGCCCTTCGCCGTCGACGTCAATGCGCGCTTCCTCGACCTGCCTGCCGAGCAATGGGTGGCCAAGGTCGAGCGCGACCTGCTGCTGGTCAATGCCCTGCGCCTGGAGGACGGCCGGCTGGTCGCCGGCTGAACCGGCTACACGGTCATTCCCTTCTTCCGTTGGTCGAAAGCGGGAATGATGGAGCGTTTCAGGCCAGCCAGCGGCGAACCAGATGGACCCAGTAGCTGGCGCCCAGGGTCAGCAGTTCGTCGTTGAAGTCGTAGTGCGGGTTGTGCAGCGTGCAGCCGCCGGTGCCCGGGCCATTGCCCAGCCAGACGTAGCAGCCCGGCTTCTCGCGCAGCATGTAGGCGAAGTCCTCGGCGCCCATCGACGGCAGGATGTCGGTCAGCACCTTGGCCTGGCCGAACACCTCGGCGGCGACCTGCTGGCAGAACTTGGCCTCGGCCGCGCTATTCACCGTCGGCGGGTAGCGATGGTCGAAAACGACGCTGATCTGCGCCCCGTTGGCCGCTGCAATGCCGCTGCACAGGCGCTCGATGGCGCGTTCGACCGCTTCCTGGACCTCCGGCTTGAAGGTGCGGATGGTGCCGCGCAGTACCACCTCTTCCGGGATGATGTTCCACGCTTCGCCGGCATGGAACTGCGTGACGCTAACTACTGCCGATTCGCAGGGATGCAGCGTGCGCGCCACCACCGTCTGCAACGCCTGTACCAGCTGCGCGCCGGCGACGATGGAATCGACGCCCTGGTGCGGCATGGCGGCATGGCAGCCGTGGCCGCGCACGACGATCTCGAAGGCACAGGTGCCGGCCATCACCGGCCCCGGCATGGCCATCATCTCGCCGACCGGAATCCCCGGCCAGTTGTGCAGGCCGAACACCGCCTCGACCGGGAAGCGCTCGAACAGACCGTCCTCGATCATCACCGCCGCCCCGCCCTCCGATTCCTCGGCCGGCTGGAAAATGAACACGGCGATGCCGTCGAAATCCGGGTGCGCCGCCAGGTGACGTGCCGCGCCGAGCAGCATGGCGGTGTGCCCGTCGTGGCCGCAGGCGTGCATCTTGCCGTGGTGTTTGGAGTGATGCGGGAATTCGTTCAGTTCGGCCAGGGGCAAGGCATCCATGTCGGCGCGCAGGCCGACCATCCGTGGCGAGGTGCCGGCGCGCAGCACGCCGACGACGCCGGTCTTTGCGATGCCGCGATGCACTTCCAGGCCGTAGCGCTCCAGTTCGCGCGCCACGATATCGGCCGTGCGGTTCTCGTCGAAAGCCAACTCCGGGTGGGCGTGGATGTCGCGGCGCAGCGCCGTCAGTTCGGACAGAAAAGGTAGATCGAGCAGAGGTAATGTCGGGGGCATGGTCGTCTCCTGCTTTTTTCATTGGACCGGCACGGTCCGGCATCATTCCCGCAGCGGGGAAATCCCGCTTCTTGCGGGGCGGGACGCCGGATTGCCGACCCATCATTATGCCGCGGGTTGCTGCGGCGCGCCGCCTTGATTATGCTTTACATGATGGAACTCATTCTGATCAGCGGCCTGTCCGGTTCCGGCAAGTCGGTTGCCCTCAATTTGCTGGAAGATTCCGGCTACTACTGCGTGGACAACCTGCCGGTGATCATGCTGACCGTGCTCGTCCGCATGCTCAAGGAAGAGAACGTGCGCAAGGTCGCGGTCGCGATCGACGCCCGCTCCGGCCACGGCATCGACCTGCTGGCGACCAAGATGAAAAGCCTGAAGGATTCAGGCATCAACCTGACCTTCCTGTTCCTGCACTCGACCGAGGAAACGCTGCTCAAGCGGTATTCCGAATCGCGCCGCCGCCATCCGCTGGCCACCGCCGACCAGACTCTGCTCGAAGCCATCCGCGCCGAGCGCGACACGCTGGAGCCGATTTCCGGCCTCGGCCACCGCATCGACACCAGTGGCATGAAGGCTGCCGGCCTGCGCGAGTGGGTGCGCCAGTTCATCGAGGCCGAACCGAGCCACGGCCTGACCCTGATGTTCGAATCCTTCGGCTTCAAGCACGGCATCCCGCTCGACGCCGACCTCGTCTTCGACGTGCGCTGCCTGCCCAACCCCCACTACGACCCCGACCTGCGCCCGCTGACCGGCAAGGACCAGCCGGTCATCGCCTTCCTCGAAGCCGAGGAGGAAGTCCGCCGCATGCGCGACGACATCGCCCGCTTCGTCGCCACCTGGCTGCCCTGCTACATCCGCGACAACCGCAATTACCTGACGGTGGCCATCGGCTGCACCGGCGGCCAGCATCGCTCCGTCTACATCGCCGAGTGGCTGGCCGAGGAATTCTCCAACCGGGCCCGGGTCCTGGTCCGCCACCGTACGCTGGCCGGCGCTTGAAGGCTTGGTTGCCCCTGATCCGGCCGGGCGACTGGCTGGTCATGCTCGGCAGCGCCGCGCTGGTCGGCGCCAGCGTCCCGGTTTTCTGGCAGGGCGGCATGGCCGACCGGGCCATCATCCGCCAGGAAGGCCGCGTCTTCGCCGAGGTCGATCTCAAGGCGCGCAAGCAATTCGAAGTATCCGGTCCGCTCGGCACCACGCTGATCGCCGTCGAGCCGGGCCGCGCCCGCGTCGTGGCCGACCCCAGCCCGCGCCAGTATTGCGTCAAGCAGGGCTGGCTGATGCGCCCCGGCGAAATCGCCATCTGCGCCCCCAACCGCGTCAGCGTCCAGATCACTGGCCGGACCAAGGTCTATGACTCGATCAGTTACTGAACACAAGTCTGGCGCCAGTGCTGCCATTCGCGGCGAAGCGAGCAGCGATACCGGCAACCCCGGCGCCCAAGGCGCGGCAAACTCGTGGCGAGAAGGCACCGGCCCTGAGCCCGAGGTGACTCAACTCGCGGTCACCGAGGAAGACCGCCGCGTCGCCTGGCTGGCCACCGCGGCGGTTGCCCTGTCGCTGGTCGATGCCGCCATCCCGTCGCCGCTGCCCGGCGTCAAGCCGGGGCTGGCCAACATCGTCACCCTGGTCGTGCTGGCCCGCTACGGCTGGGGTACCGCGGTGTGGGTCAGCGGCCTGCGGGTGCTGGCCGGCAGCCTGCTGCTCGGCTACTTCCTCGCCCCCGGCTTCTTCCTGTCGCTGACCGGCACCACCCTCAGCCTGCTCACCCTCGGCCTCGCCCGCCACCTGCCAAAGCGCTGGTTCGGTCCAGTCAGCCTGTCCATCTTCGCCGCCTTCGCCCACATCGGCGGCCAGCTGCTGCTGGCCCGCGCCTGGCTGATCCCGCACGACGGCGTCTTCCTGCTCACCCCGGTGTTCGCCGGCGCGGCGCTGGTATTCGGCACCATCAACGGCCTGATCGCGGCTAAACTGCTAGCTGAAACGGAGTCTGCGGAACCCGCCCCATGACCAAGACCATCTGCCTCGCCCTGACCGGTGCCTCCGGCATGCCTTACGGCCTGCGCCTGCTCGACTGCCTGCTCGCCGCCGGCTGCAAGGTGCAATTGCTCTATTCGCAGGCCGCCCAGGTCGTCGCCAAGCAGGAAATGGACGTCGACCTGCCGTCGCGCCCGGCCGATGCCAAGGCCGCCCTGCTCGCCCGTTTGCCCGCCGCCGATCCCGACAAGCTGGCCGTCTACGGCCGCGAGGAATGGTTCGCCCCGGTTGCATCCGGCTCCAATCCGCCGGATGCCATGATCGTCTGCCCGTGCAGCATGGGCACCCTCGCCGCCATCGCCCAGGGCCTGGCCGACAACCTGATCGAACGTGCCGCCGACGTCGTGCTCAAGGAAGGCCGCAAGCTGGTCCTCGTGCCGCGCGAAACCCCCTTCTCGGCCATCCACCTTGAGAACATGTTGCGCCTCTCCCGCGCCGGCGCCGTCATCCTGCCGCCCAGCCCGGGCTTCTACCAGCACCCGCAAAGCGTGCAGGACATCGTCGATTTCGTCGTCGCCCGCGTCCTTGACCAGGTCGGCGTGCCGCACACCCTGATGCAGCGCTGGGGCGAGGCGCGCTGACATGGGCTGGTTCGATTTCGTCCGCTCGCCCGGCGGCACTTCGGTCGAAACCCTGCGCCTGCCGCTCTTTCCGCTCAACACCGTGCTGTTCCCGGGCGGCCTGCAGCCGCTGAAGATCTTCGAGCAGCGCTACCTCGACATGGCCGCCGCCTGCCTGAAGGAGAACACGCCTTTCGGCATCTGCCTGATCGACAAGGGCGGCGAGGTCGGCGAAACGGCCGTGCCGCACGGCGTCGGCACCTTGGCCACCATCGCCAGCTGGGAAATGGAGCAGCTCGGCATCCTGATGATCACTGCCCGCGGCGGCCGGCGCTTCCGCATCATCGACACCAAGCTCGGCCCGGCCAACCTGCTCGAAGGCACCGTCGAACTGCTGCCGGAAACCGGCCACACCGCCTTGCCGCAGGAACGCGAACGCCTGCTGCCGCTGCTCCAGCGCATCGTCGGCGACCTCGGCCCGGAACGCATCCCGGAACCGCACCGCTACGACGACGCGGAGTGGGTCGGCTACCGGATCACCGAAGTGCTGCCCATCCAGAACCTGGCCAAGCAGAAGCTGCTCGAATTGGACGATCCGCTGGCACGGCTGGAAATCCTGGAAAAGTACCTGAGCCAGCGGAAGTTGCTGGGGTAATTTGATTTGTCGTTCCCGCGCCCGTAGGAAGTGCCCTTGGGGTGCGGAGGCGGGAACGACGCTTAACCGGCTGGTAGCTTCTCGCCACTGCGCTCCAGATCTTCAGGCCGATCGACATCGGCCAATATCCCCGCATCGTCCATCGCCAATAGATCCACCAAGTCCGGGTTATTGCGCAGGATATGGCGCGCCCCGACATCGCCGTCGAGCCCGCTCAATTCTGATAGCCACTCCCGCGAGAAACCGACCGGATGGCCGCGTTGCCCGCGATAGGCCGGGACGACCAGCGAAGCGCCGGCCAGCAGGCGGTCGTGCACGGCGCGATGGCTGGTGCTGGCGATGAAGGGCATGTCGGCGAGCGCCACCAGCCAGCCGGCGGCATCGGCCGAGGCGCGCACGCCGGCGGCCAGACTACTGCCGAGCCCGGCTTCCGCCTGCGCATTGACCACCACGCGGCAACCCAAGTCCTGCAAACGCTCGGACAGGGCTGCATCGTCCGGGCGCAGTACCGCCAGCACGTCGGGGCATGCTGCCCGCAAACGCATGGCGCTGGCCAGCACCATCGGCATACCGTCGGCCAGCGGCTGCCAGCGCTTGTCGGCGCCGAAACGCCGGCCTTGTCCGGCCGCCAGCAACAAGCCGACGATGCCGCGCATGCGCGTCAGGCTCGGCAGGCCAGCGGGTCGGCCACGGCCTCTGCCGCGCTTTCGCGGGCCATCGCCGCGTTCTTGACCGCCGTCATCTCGGCCAGGATGGACACCGCAATCTCGGGCGGCGTCCGGCTACCGATGGGCAGGCCGACCGGGCCGTGCAGGCGGTCGAGTTCGGCTTGCGACAGGTCGAAATACTGGTGCAGGCGCTCGCGGCGCTTGGCCGTATTCGCTTTCGAGCCCAGCGCGCCGACATAGAAAGCCGGCGATTTCAGGGCTTCGAGCAGCACCAGGTCGTCGAGCTTGGGATCGTGGGTCAGCGCCACCACCGCGCTGTGCGGATCGAGCGCCAGTTCGAGTACGGCGTCGTCAGGCATGCAGGTGAGCAGGTCGGCCCCCGGCACATCCCATTCCGTGCCGTATTCCTCGCGCGGATCGCAGACCACAACACGGTAGCCGAGCTGTTGCGCCATGTTGGCCAGAAAGCGGGAAATCTGGCCGGCACCGATGATCAGCAGCCGCCAGGCCGGGCCGTGCTGGGTAACGAGCAAGCTACCGTTCCACGACAACTGCGCGCCGCACTGGCCGCCGGCAATGCTCACCCGGTTGGCCGTCATATCGAGCCGGCGTTCGACCAACTGGCCGGCGGCGATGCGCCCGGCCATGGTGTCGAGCAGCGCAATCTCAGGCGCCGGTTCGACGACCAGTTCGAGCGTGCCGCCGCAGGGCAGGCCGAAGCGATGGGCCTCGTCGGCTGTCACGCCGTAACGGACGACCTGCATGGCCGGCCCGGCAAACTCACCGGCCGCCATGCGGTCGATCAGGTCGTCCTCGATGCAGCCACCGGACACCGAGCCCTGGACGCGGCCGTCGTCGCGGATCGCCATCCACGCGCCGGGCGGGCGTGGCGCCGAGCCCCAGGTGCGGGCCACGGTGACTAATGCGAAGCGGTGGCCGTCTGCCGCCCAGCGGCGGGCGGCGTCGAGCACTTGCGTGTCGAGATTGTCCATGGCGCCCTCCTCAGGCGGCGAGGTCCGTGCTGCGGATGGGCAGGCGGTGCAGGCGCTTGCCGGTCGCCGCCGCGATGGCGTTGGCCACGGCCGGCGCCACCGGCGGCACACCCGGTTCGCCGATCCCGGTCGGCGCCGCGGTAGACGGCACGATATGCACCTCCACCCTGGGCATTTCGCCTATACGGAGCGGCGGGTAGCCATCGAAATTGCCCTGCTCGACGATGCCGTCCTTGAGGGTGATTTCGCCGTGCAGCACGGCCGACAGCGCGAAACCGACCCCGCCTTCGACCTGGGAGCGGATGTTGTCCGGGTTGATCGCCGTGCCGCAGTCGACGGCACACACCATGCGGTCGACGCGCAGGTCACCGGATTTACTCACCGTCACCTCGGCCACCTGGGCGACCACGCTGTTGAACGACTCATGCACCGCGACACCCCGGCCGCGCCGCTCGCCGGCCTTGCCCGGCTTCAGCGGCTGCCCCCAGCCGGCCTTGTCGGCGGCCAGGCGCAGCACGGCAGCGTACTTGGGATGATCCTTGAGCAGTTCGAGGCGCAGGGCCAGCGGGTCCTTGCCGGCCGCCGCCGCCACTTCGTCGAGGAAGGCCTCGGTCGAGAAGGCGGTGTGCGACGAACCGACCGAACGCCACCACAGCACCGGCACGCCGATGTCGGTCGGCGTGTGCAGGTCCACGGTCAGGTTGGGAATGGCATACGGCAGGTTGGCGGCACCTTCGACCGACACGCCGTCGATGCCGTCCTTGACCAGCATTTTCTCGAAGGGTGAGCCGATCAGGATGGACTGGCCGACCAGCCGGTGCGTCCAGCCGACGACATTGCCCTGGGCGTCGAGCCCGGCTTGCAGCGCGTGGTGGAAAGCCGGCCGGTAATAGCCGGCGCGCATGTCGTCCTCACGCAGCCAGACCAGCTTGACCGGCGCCTTGGCCTGCATCGCCTTGACGATGTGTGCGGCCTCCAGCACGTAATCCGAATCCTTGCAGGCGCGCCGGCCGAAGCTGCCGCCGGCGTACAGCATATGGATGACGACCTGCTCGGGCTTCAGGCCGAACAACCCGGCCAACGCATACTGGTCGCCGGTATGCAACTGCTCGCCGTTCCACACCTCGCAGCCGGCGGCGGTCAGTTGCACGACGCAGTTCATCGGCTCCATCGCCGCGTGGGCGAGGTAGGGGAAATCGTAACTGGCGCTGACCACCTTGGCCGCGCCGGCCAGCGCCGCATCGGTGTCGCCCTGCTTCTTGGCGGTCAGGCCGGGCTTCTTGGCCATTTCGCGGTAGCGGGCGAGGATTTCGTCGCTGCCCAGCTTGAAGGCGGCGCTGTCGTCCCATTCGACGCGCAGCGCATCGCGCCCCTTCTTCGCCGTCCACGTGTCGCGGGCCAGCACGGCGACGCCCTGCGGAATCTGCACCACCTCGACGACGCCCTTGACGGCCCGCGCCGCGCTGGCGTCGAAGGACTTAACCTTGCCGCCGAAGCGCGGCGGATGGGCGACCACGGCAACCAGCATGCCGGGCAACTGAACGTCCTGGGTAAATTGCGCCGTGCCGTTGACCTTGGCGTGGGTGTCCTTGCGCCTGGCCTGTTTGCCGATCAGCTTAAACTGGTCCGGACTCTTCAGCACCACGTCGGCCGGTACCGTTTCCCGGGCCGCCGCTTCGGCCAGTTCGCCGAAGGTGGCCGTGCGTTTCGAGGCAGCATGGCGCACCACCCCGCGCTCGACGGTGATTTCGCCGGCTGGCACCTGCCAGCGCTTGGCCGCCGCGGCAACCAGCATGGCCCGGCCGGCGGCGCCCGCCTTGCGCATCTGCTCCCACGAGTTAGCCATCGCCGTGCTGCCGCCGGTGCCCTGGGCGGCGCCCCAGAACAGGTTGTTGTAGCGCTTGGCATCGGCCGCCGCGCCTTCGACGCGGACCTGCGCCCAGTCGGCGTCCAGTTCCTCTGCCAGCATGGTGGCCAGGCCGGTGTAGGTGCCCTGGCCCATTTCGAGGTGCTTGGAAATCACCGTCACCGAGTTGTCGGCGCCGATACGCAGAAAAGCGTTGGGCTCAAAAGTCACCGGCGCAACGACGCCTTCGCCGGCCTTGCCCGGCCCGGCGGCCGCTGCAGCAGCGATACCGGGCAGGCAGAAACCGAGCGTCAGCCCGGCCCCGCCCTGCAGGAAGCGGCGGCGGGAGATGTTTTCGATAGTGGTAGCCATGCGCGTTCTCCTAGGCCAGGGACTTGGCGGCTTCGTGGATGGCCGCGCGGATGCGGACGTAGGTCGCGCAGCGGCAGAGATTGCCCGACATGGCGGCGTCGATGTCGGCATCGCTCGGCTTGCGGTTCCTGGCGAGCAGCGCCACGGCGCTCATCACCTGGCCCGACTGGCAGTAGCCGCACTGCACGACGTCGAGCTTTTCCCAGGCCGCCTGGACGGCCTTGCCGATGCGGCCGGCATCGACCGTCTCGATGGTGGTGATCTTCTTGCCGACCGCCGCCGACACGGGCAGCGAGCAGGAGCGCATCGGTACGCCGTCCACATGCACGGTACAGGCACCGCATAGGCCTTGGCCGCAGCCGTACTTGGTACCGGTCAGCTGCAGCGTGTCGCGCAGGACCCAGAGCAAGGGGGTATCGGGATCGACATCGGCCTGCTGGCGCCGACCATTAACGTTGAGGGTAATCATCTTGCCTCCTGTGATGTCCGGAATGAATCGATGCCCAGTGTGCGCGCCGCCACCCGGCCGACGGTAACCCAAAGCTGCAAACTTCTTGCCTGATCCTCCATAATTCCTTGATCAGCACTCGCCTCGAATAGGCAAACGCGTTACGCTGCTTGGCATGGAGAACAGCCTTCAGACCACCGCCACTCAAAATGATTCCGTCATCGACCCAGCACGGCGCATGCGCGAGCAGCGTGCCGAGCTGGCGGACATCGTCCGTCGCCACTGCCCGCACGACGGTGCCCAGGAAACCGCCATTCCCGGCCTCAGCGTGTTTCGCGGATCGACCACGTGCACGACGAGCTGCGGCATCGCCTCGTCCATCTTCGCGATGATGGCGCAGGGCGCCAAGCGCATCCAGGTCGGCGACGACTGCTACGACTACGACGCCGGGCACTACCTGGTCTCCTCGGTCGAGCTACCGGTTTTCTCGCAACTGACGCGCGCCTCGGTGCTCGAACCCTATCTCGGCTTCGGCCTGCGCCTCGATCCGGTCAAACTGGGCGAGCTGTGCGCTCGCTTGCCCAAAAATATCCTGCCCAGCGAGGTCGATCGCGGCATCGGCGTCGCCGCGCAAACGGTTGAAATCCAGGAAGCCGCGCTCCGCCTGGCCCGCCTGCTAGACACCCCGGCCGACATCCCGGTCCTCGCCCCGCTCGCCGAACAGGAACTGCTCTACCGCCTGCTCACAGGTGCCCTCGGCTCCCGCCTGCACCAAGCCGCCAGCCACGGCAGCCACAGCCACCGCATCGTGCGTACTATTTCCCTGCTCCAGATGCGCTTGGCGGAAACCATCAGCATCGACGAAATGGCGGCCCTGGCCAACATGAGCAAGTCGTCGCTACACCACCATTTCAAGGCGCTGACCGGCATGACGCCGCTGCAATACCAGAAGCAGCTCCGTCTGCAGGAAGCCCGGCGCATCATGCTCACCCACAACCAAGATGCGGCCTCGGCCGCCCACCGTGTCGGCTACGAAAGCCCCTCGCAATTCAGCCGCGAATACCGACGCATGTTCGGCACCCCGCCGGCCAGCGATGTCGCCCAACTACGGGGAACCGCCCCGGCTGCCGTTTGAGCGGCACAACGCCGGCCGGATAACCGACCGGCGCACGGAGAAATCGTCCGCCCGAATCCGGAACCATTCGCTCTGCCCGCCGTCCATAGGCTAGCCGGTCTGCCGTGTCCGTAGCCATGCCGTCGGATATCGCTCCGGCCTTCCCACACCATAGGAGGCAGAAATGAAAAAAACCTTGATCACCGCCGGCCTGATCCTGTTTGCTGCATCAGCCGCCGCCCAGGGCCTGAGCGTGGACGACATGAAGGTGTTCAACCCCGCGACGATCAAGTGGGGCGAGGACCCTGCCCTGCCCAAAGGCGCCAAGGTCGCGGTCCTGGTCGGCGATCCGTCCAAAGCCGAGACTTTCGTCGCCCTCATCAAATTTCCGCCCCACTACAAGGTCCAGCCGCATACCCATCCATTTCCCGAGCTGATTACCATCGTCAGCGGCAGCCTGGGCAACGGCATGGGCGATAAGTTCGACGCCAAGAAAGGCGAAGTGCTGAAGGCCGGCACCAGCTTCGCGCTGCCCGCCAAGCACGCCCATTACGTGTGGACCGCCGACCAGCCGACCGTCCTGCAACTGGTGGCGAGCGGCCCGTGGGGACTCGAATACATCAACCCGGCCGACGACCCGCGCAAGAAGAAGTGAGAGGTCGGCACCGGGTTTGAGTGCTGGACCCGGTCATAGGCAATTCGGCAAACGAATCGCCGCCACCACTGCCCGCAGATTTGCCGCTTACCAAATGCGGTCAGCAGCCTGCATTCGCCCACGCCGACGAAGTTACCCGTACCGGGCAGGCAGATACCGGTCAGCCGCCAAGGACCGGCGCCTATCTTGAAACCACATGTAAATAATAGTGGTTATCATTTACAGCCCAATTCACCTTCCTTAAACTCTCGTTTTTTGCCGCGAAGCCCCGTGGCTGCCAAGAAATCAGAGTCATCGCACCAGCCAGCTGTCGCCAGCCCGTGCTTCGACACGAAAGGAAAACGCTGTGCTGCCCCATACCCCCCTCACCCGCAAACCTGACGACGCCCGGCGCAATCACTGCAGCCACGGCTTTTACCAAGTCACCGGCGCCGACGTCGACCCGGCGCTACCGCCCAGCCGGGGAGCGAACTGAATATGGACCGCGCCAATGCTTCCGTCAGTACCGGGGACGCCATCCTGGCCGATCCCCTGCCGCGCCGCCGCAGCCGGCGAGCAATCTTCCTCACCTGGGTGCGCAAGATCCACCTCTATGTCGGCCTGTGGGGCGCCATCCTCGGCCTGCTCTTCGGCGCTACCGGCATCCTGCTCAACCACCGCGCGATCATGAAGATTCCGCTCGAGAAGACCGCCCAGAAAACCGTGCAACTGGCCTTGCCGGAACAGAAACCCACCACGCCGGAAGAACTGTCGGCCTGGCTCCAGGGCGAACTGAAATTCACCCCCGAACAGGTCGTTCAGGTCAAGAAACAACCAGCCAAAGCGGTGGTGTGGGCCGATCAGGAGGTGATGCAGCCGGAACGCTGGAGCGTCAGCCTGCAGACGCCGCAGCACGGCGTGTCGGCCGAATATTTCATCGGCAACCGCTTCGTCAAACTCGACCACACCGACGCCACGCCGATCGGCACCCTGACCCGCCTGCACATGTCGGTCGGCGTCAACGCCTTCTGGGTACTGCTGGCCGACACCATCGCCGGCAGCCTGATCCTGTTGTCGATCACCGGACTTCTGCTGTGGACGCAGCTACGTGCCATGCATACCGCCACAGTCGGCACCAGCATTGGCGCGCTGCTCGCTGCTACCTGGTTCATGTGGTCGATTTGAAGCCAGCATAGTTGGGTTTTGGCCTTTACAGCCGTTGGCGGACAGGATTACGGCCACTGACATCAACGGCCACTATCAAATGCTATCGGCCTTGCTGCATCAAGGTACATGGCGGACTCGGCTGAACAGGCAGAATGCCTGCCCTTGCCGGGCATGCAGCCCTGGGCCGTACAGGACAGTCCGGGTTCTACTGGCGGTGGCCATCCGGCCTCACCCAACCACCCCAGGAGACCCATCCATGCCGTCAGCCCACTTCGACGATCAAGCCATTCGTTGGCAGCCCTTTGGCGATTTTCCCCACTTCGTGTTTTCCATACTGCAGGTCGATATGGAACAGCGCATCGCCGACGTGCTGTTCAAATTCGCGGCTGGCCAGCAGATCGTTCTGCATCGCCACAAGGCTCTGAACCACACCTTCGTCGTACGCGGCGAACATCATATTTACGAGATGGACGGCAGCCGGCGGGAAGTCCGGCCGACCGGCAGCTACACCATCTCGCCAGCCAGCGAGGCGCCGCATCGGGAAGGCGGTGGCGCCGACGACGTCATCGTCCTGTTCAGCATGCGTCCGAAGCCCGGAGAAGTACTCTACGAGGTGCTGGACGACGATGGCCATCCGGTCGCCGAAATCACCCTCGACACCTTGTATGAAATTTTCCGCGCAACCAAGGAAGGCACCGCGTAAACATTTGGGCTCGGTCTGCCAATGGTCGCCATGTAATCAGAGGCGGCCATTTTTCATCACAAAGGCCAATCGCCGGTTCGATCGATGCACCGCCGGTCGGATAGCGCTGGATACGCCTCGTTGGCGCTCTCAACCTCTAACCAAAAATCGACCAGACAACAAAAAAGCCAACCGCTTTGGGTTGGCTTTGCTTTTTCAGATCAACGATCTGCCTGAATTCATTATGGAGCGGGCGAAGGGAATCGAACCCTCGGCATCAGCTTGGGAAGCTGAGGTATTACCATTATACGACGCCCGCTCTGGGCAATAAGGCTGCCATTCTAACGCAGAAGGCAGCCGGTTCAATCACTGCGGGTCGGCCGCCAGTCGGCCGTAGCGGCCGGCGTGGAAAAGCAGCGGGGCGATATCCGGGGTTTCGGCGAAGCGTTCGACGCGGCCGATGAAGAGGGTGTGGTCGCCGCCGGCATGCGCCGTTTCGTTAGCCACTTCGAAGGTGGCGCAGCAACCCGGGAAGACCGGGGCGCCGCCGGCGCCTGGATGCCAGGGCAGGCCGGCGAAGCGGTCGGCCGGCCAGGTAGCGAAGCGGTTGGAAAGATTTTCCTGATCCGCGGCCAGGATGTTGATGACGTGGTGGCTGGCTTTCTGGAAGGCCACCAGGTTGTTCGAATTGTTGTCCATGCACCAGAGGACCAGGGCCGGGTCGAGCGAAACCGCCGAGAACGAGTTCACGGTCAGGCCGATCGGGTGGCCATCCGGATCGATGGCCGTGACGATGGCAACGCCGGTGGCGAAACGTCCGAGGGCATTGCGCAGGGCGCGACTGTCGGTTTGCGGTTGGGTCATCGGGTAGAACGATAGGACTACGTAAAAAGAGGCCGTATTATCCGTGCTCCCGCAGCTTGCGTCGAGGCAGAATTTGGCCGTCCCCAATCGCTTTACCGAACAACTCATTGCCTGGCAGAAGGTCGCCGGCCGCCATGGCCTGCCCTGGCAAAACACCCGCGATCCTTACCGGATCTGGCTTTCCGAGATCATGCTGCAGCAGACGCAGGTGAGCACGGTGATCCCCTATTACCTGCGTTTTCTCGACAGTTTCCCGACGGTGATGGCCCTGGCGGCGGCGCCGATCGAGTCCGTCATCGAGCACTGGGCCGGCCTCGGCTATTACGCCCGGGCGCGGAATCTGCACAAGTGCGCCCAGCAGGTGGCCAGCCAGTTCGAAGGCCAGTTCCCGGCCAGCGCCGAGGCCCTGGCCGAACTGCCCGGTATCGGCCGGTCGACGGCCGCCGCGGTGGCCGCTTTCGCTTTCGGGCAGCGGGCGGCGATCCTCGACGGCAACGTCAAGCGGGTGCTGTGCCGGCAGTTCGGCGTCGAAGGTTTTCCCGGCGAAGCGGCGATCCACCGCCAGTTGTGGCAGCTGGCCGAAAGCCTGTTGCCGGAGGGCGATATCGAGCCCTACACGCAAGGCCTGATGGACCTCGGCGCCACGCTGTGCACGCGCAGCCGGCCGCGCTGCGGCGACTGCCCGGTGGCCGCCGGCTGCGTCGCCCGCCGCGACGGCCGCACCGCCGAATTGCCGATGACCAAGGCCCGCCCCGCTGTGCCGGAACGGACGTCGAGCTTCGTGCTGCTCACCGACGGCGCGCGGCTGCTGCTCGAACGCCGGCCGCCGAGCGGCCTGTGGGGCGGCTTGCTGGTGCCGCCGGAAGGCGAGCCGGCCCAGGTCGCCGCCCGCTTCGGCCTGAGCCTGGCAGAGCAGCGCCCTTTGCCTGCCTTCAAGCACACCTTCACGCATTTCCGGCTGACGCTGGAGCCGGTGCTGTGCCGGGTCGCCGGTGCCGGCGGCGTGGCCGAGCCGGGTCTGGAATGGGTAGAGCTGGAACGGGCGGCCGACGCCGGGGTGCCGGCGCCGATCCGCAAGCTGATCAGGCAGGTTGCCAGCGCAGCGGACTGATGCCCCAGCGTTCGTAGCTTTCGGCGCGGACAATCTGGCCGTAGTGATTGCCGACCTTGCGCGACAGGTCCACCTCGGCCGGTGTCGTCAGGTATTGCCGGCGGCCGGTGTGGTAGAAGACGCGGACGATGGGGGTCAGCATATTGTCCGGATGCAGTTGCTCGACCACGGCGAGGTGACCGCTTTCGAGCAGGACCAGGGTGCCGACCGGATAGATGCCGACCGTCTTGACGAAGGCGGCGACCAGCGCCGGATCGTATTGCCGGCCGCCCTCGTCGTAGAGCTGGCGCAGGGCCAGCGACGGCGACAGGGCGGCGCGGTAGGGGCGGGCCGAGGTCATCGCGTCGTAGGTGTCGACGATGGCCGCCATGCGGCCAGCGGTCGAAATCTCGTCGCCGGCCATGCGGTACGGATAGCCGCAGCCGTTGTAGCGCTCGTGGTGTTCGAGGACAACGGAAACCGAGGTGGCGGACAGGTGCGAGGTGGCTTCCAACACCGCCAACCCTTCCTCGACATGGCTCTGGACGATGGAGAACTCGGCCTGCGACAGCATGCCGGGCTTGGTGATCAGCCGCGCGTCGATGGCCGCCTGGCCGATGTCCTTGACCATGGTGCCGAGCGCCAGCTTTTCGATTTCCGGCTCCGGCATGCCCTGGTGCCGGCCGAAGGCGATGATCAGCCCGGCCGTGGCGACGGCATGCTCGGTGGCGTAGGTTTCCTCGCTCTTCAGGCGGGACAGCGGAACCAGCGCATCGGGATTGCGCGACACCGATTCGAGCATCTTGACGACCACCGGCTCAAGCCGTGCCGCATCGACGCCGCGGCCGGCCCTGGCCGACAGCATCAGGTCGGTGACCGTATCGCTGGCCTCGCGCAACAGCTTGGTCGCCCGCCGGCGTTCCTCGCCGAGCGAGACGGTGTGGGTAATTTCGGCCTTGATCTCGGCCAGAGACTTGAATTTCTGCTCGACTGCGTCGCTGCGGATGGTGGGCGGAGGCGGCGCCGGCAGGTCGACGCCCCTGTCGGTATCGATGCTGACCTCGGTGATGCCTTCGTCCTTCAGCTTCCAGATGTGCTCGTCGTCGCGCACCTTGAAGCGCTTGATCCAAATCGAGTGATCGAGCCAGCGCTTGTGCAGATCCACGACATACATGCCGGGCTGCAACTGATCGATGGAAATCTTGCGGATCATGGCAGAGAGCGGGCTATTTGGTCGCCCCCTCCTTCTTCGCTGCTTCCTTTTTCGCCGCCTCCTGCTCCTTCTGCTCGGCGGCGCGCATTTTCTCGGCCACCTTGCGGTCGTGCGCTTCTAGCTTCTGGCGGTGCTTCTCTTCGTCGGCCGCCCTGCGCCGTTCGCCCTCGGCCGCCTTCTTCGCCTTGTCGGCCTGCGTCGCCTCGATTTTCGCCTCCGCCGCCTGGCGGGTCGCTTCGGTTTCGGCCTCGCGCGCCTTCAGGCCGGAGGCACGTTGCGGTGCTTCCTCGGCTTTTTGTTTTTCGCGCTCGGCGATCTGCTCCTTCTTCACCTCGCGTTCGAGCGTCTTGCCCTCGCTCTCCAGGCGTTGCGCCTCGTGGGTGGTCTTCAGGTAATCCTTGCGCGCGTCGTCGCGGCAGGCATTGACCAGGAATTTCTTGTCGCAGGCCTTGTTGCGCTCGTCGAGCAGTTGCGCGGCCGCCACCTTCCTGGCCTTGCTGTCGGCGACCAGGGCCGCCGCCCGTTCCAGGCGGGCGTCCCAGTCGGCCTGCTGGGCGTCACTGATCTCGGCCATGGCCGCCAGCGGCAGCAATAAAGTGGCAGCGGCGATCAGGCCGGCAACCACTGATGAGGATCGATTTTCCATTTCTCGTAACTCTCGCAACTGGCGATGCGGTCCTGCACCTTGGCCAGATCGACCACTTCCGGCGGCACGTAATGGTGCTGGCCGGCATGGTAAAAAACACGAACCACCGGTTCGAGTAGCTTGCCCTCGTTTTGTTCGACGACGACGCCCATCCTGTTGCTCTCCAGGCGGACCAGCGCCCCGGTCGGGTAGATGCCGATAGCCCGGATGAAGGTCTGTACCAGTTGCGGGTCGAAGTGGTGCTTGCTCCATTCGAGCAGCTTCTTCAGAGCCTGGGTGGGCGGCATGCCGCGGTTGTACACCTTGTCGGAGGTGATTGCGTCGTACACATCGACGATCGCCGCCATCTGGCCGTACAGCGAAATATCCTTGCCGGCCAGCCGCTTCGGGTAGCCGCTGCCGTCGAAACGTTCATGATGCTCGGCAATGACCTGGCGCGCAATCGGGCCAACGCCGGAGACGCCTTCAACGAGGCGCAGGCTTTCGGCAACGTGCGACTGCATTTTGGCGAACTCGTCGTCGGTCAGCTTGGCCGGTTTGTTCAGGATGGCCTCCGGCACGTGGGCCTTGCCGATATCGTGCAGCAGGCCGCCCATGGCCAGTTCCTGGATCGCTTCCTTGGGCAGTTTCATGGCCCGGCCGAAGGCGATGAGCAGGGCGGCGACACCGACCGAATGCTCGAAGGTGTAGTCGTCGAGATTCTTCAGGCGGGCCATCGGCAGCAGGGCGTCCTGGTGGCGGAAGACCGAATCGACCATGCTGTCGACCAGCGGCTCAATGCGCTCGATGCGGACCGGCTGCCCGAGGCGCACATCGTCCAGCACCAGGCGGGCCAGCTTGTTGGCCTCGCCATGCAGGCGCCGGGCGCGCGCCGCTTCGTCCTTCAGCTCGACGACGACGGGCTTTTCGGGCTGTTTCTGGGCGATTTCCTGCAACCGCCGATCGAGTTCGGCATTGACCTCCGACTGGCTCGGCGCAGCCCAGACATCGGCCCCCTTGATGGTGTCGATGTACACTTCCCGGATGCCGAGGCCGAGAATCTTGTCGCAGGTCGCCTGGTCGCGCACAAAAAACGCGTTCGACATGAAGGGATGATCGAGCCAGCCACAATTGAGGTCGTGGATGTACATGCCCGGCAGGAGCTGTTCGGAACGGATCTGCTTGATCATGCTGGGAATTCTAGCAGGCTGGCGCATGGCATAGCCAAATTGCAGGAAAAACACCGGAATCGCTCGTAAGCACTGGAATATTGGCGACTTTCCGCGCCTCAAGAACTGCTGTCTGTGCGCCAATGGCATATCCGCCGCCGAGCATCGCCGACGCGGCAAGCCGGCGCCCCCGGCTTATAATCTGCCCCCTCATGATCGCCCTACGCCAAGTCACCTTCGCCCGCGCCGGCCGCCCCCTGGTCGTCGACGCCTCCGTTCAACTGCACACCGGCTGGAAGGTCGGCGTCGTCGGCGCCAACGGCTGCGGCAAATCGAGCCTGTTCGCCCTGCTTTCCGGCGAACTACACGCCGAATCCGGCGATGTCGAACTGCCGGCCAGCTGGCACATTGCCCGCGTCGCCCAGGAAACGCCGGCCCTGCCCGACAGCGCCCTCGATTTCGTGCTCGATGGCGACGTCGAATTGCGCCGCGTCGAACGCGAGCTGGCAGAAGCCGAAGCGAAGGGCGACGGCGAGGCCATCGGCCACCTGCACGCCCGCTACGGCGAAATCGGCGGCTATTCAGCCAAGGCCCGCGTCGCCGAGGTACTGCACGGGCTGGGCTTCACCGATGCCGATTTCCAGCGCCCGGTGGCCGACTTCTCCGGCGGCTGGCGGGTTCGCCTCAATCTCGCCCGCGCCCTGTCCTGCCGCGCCGACCTGCTGCTGCTCGACGAGCCGACCAACCACCTCGACCTTGACGCCGTGTTCTGGCTGGAAAGCTGGCTGAAGAACACGCCAGCCACCCTGCTCCTCATTTCGCATGACCGCGACTTCCTCGACGCCGTGGTCGGCCAGATCATCGCCATCGACCTGCAGCGCCTATCGCTGACCAGTGGCGGCTATTCCGACTACGAACGGGCCCGTGCCGCCCGCCTGGCCACCCAGCAGGCGAGCTACGAAGCCCAGCAGCGCGAGATCGCCCACCTGACCCGCTTCGTCGAACGCTTCAAGGCCAAGGCGACCAAGGCGCGGCAGGCGCAAAGCCGGGTCAAGATGCTCGAACGCATGGAAATCGTCGCCGCCGCCCACGTCGATTCGCCCTTCCATTTCAGCTTCCGCGAGCCGAGCGCCCTGCCCGACCCGCTGCTCAGTATCGAAAACGCCTCGGCCGGCTATGCCGAGCGCAAGATCATCGACCGCGTCAGCATGGTGCTCCGCCCGGGTTGCCGGATCGGCCTGCTCGGCCGCAACGGTGCCGGTAAATCGACGCTGATCAAGCTGCTGGCCGGTGCCGTCGCCCAACAGGGCGGCGAGCGCAAGGAAGCCAAGGCGCTGAACATCGGCTACTTCGCCCAGCACCAACTCGAACAACTACGCCCCGACGAATCGCCGCTGCAGCACATGGCCCGCCTCGAACCGCTGACGCCCGAGCAGGAGTTGCGCGACTACCTGGGCGGCTTCGATTTCCGCGGTGACATGGCGACGCGCGCCATCGAGCCTTTCTCCGGCGGCGAAAAGACGCGCCTGGCGCTGGCCCTGCTCATCCGCACCAAACCCAACCTGCTGCTGCTCGACGAGCCGACCAACCACCTCGACCTCGAAATGCGCGAGGCGCTGACCTTCGCCATGCAGGATTACGAGGGCGGCATGGTTTTCGTCTCGCACGACCGCCACCTGCTGCGCACCTGCGCCGACGAACTGCTGCTCGTCGCCGACGGCAAGGTCAGCGAATTCGACGGCGACCTCGACGACTACGCCGCCTGGCTGGCTGCCCAGCGCAACGCTGAGAAATCGCCGGAACCCGATGTCGCCGCTGAAAAGGCCGAGCGCATCAACCAGCGCGCCGAAGCCAAGGCCAACCGGCAGGCCGTGCTTGCCCAGCGCCGGCCGCTGGTCAAGGAAATCGAACAGCTGGAACGCAAACTGGCCAAGTGGAACGAGGAAAAGGCCGCGCTCGACGCGCAGTTTGCCGACCCCGACTTCTACGCCACGGTGGACCGGGTGAGAAGCGAGGAAATGCACAAGCAGGCTGGCCTGCTGGGCGAACAGATAGACGAGGCCGAAATGCGCTGGCTGGAAGTGCATGAGGCGCTGGAAGCGCTGCCCGCCGTCGACTGATCTCTGCCTTTGATAGCACCGTAGCCGTCAACGTTGTAATACTTTTGGCATATTCCACCCCTGACCGGACTATAATCCGCTCAAACAACTGAATTGGGGGGGAATTCGGATGTCTGCAACGATCCGTTGGGTCGCGGTGCTGTGCGGCTTTTTGCTGTGCTGCCCGCTGCTGAGCCAGGCCGACTCGAAAACACCCGATCGGCGCCAGCTGACCGTTGGCCTGATGCCCTATCTGACCACCCGGACCCTGCTGGCCAATTACCAGCCGATTGCCGAAGCCCTCGAGAAATCCCTGAAGCAGCCGGTCATGCTGCAGACCGCGCCGGACTTCGATACCTTCGTCAAACGCATCCTCGACGGCGAATACGACGTCGCGCTGCTCGCTCCCCATTACGCCCGGCTGGCCACCCGCGACTACGGCTACACCTCGCTGCTGCTGCATAAGGCGCCGATCCGCGGCGTGCTGGCGAGTAGCCGGAGCAAACCGCTGACCAGTTTCGACGATCTGCGCGGCGAGGACATCAGCGTAGTGGACCGCAGCGCCCTGATCGTCATCGCCGGGGCCATAACCCTGGCCGAAAACGGCCTCAAGGAAAACGTCGACTATCGCTTCGTCGAAACAATTAGCCATTCCAGCGCCTTGCACAACGCCATCAGCGGCAAGGCGCGGGCCGCCCTCGTTTCCTATTCGACGCTGGTCCTCGCCGCCCCCGACTTGCAACGCGATACGCAAGTGTGGCGCGACGTCGCCACCATCCCCGGCCAGTTCTACATCGCCCACAACCGGATTCCGGCGGCCCGCCAGCAGGCCGTCAAGGCCGCCTTGCTGGCCTTCGAGAAATCACCGGAAGGCCAGCACTTCTTCGACAAGACCAAGCACGGCGGCTTCCGCGAGCCGACAGCCGAGGATTACGTCCTGCTCGACCGCATGCTTCCGGAAACCCGGCGCCAACTCGGCAACACCTTGCGTTGATGCCCTTCAAGCTGCCCCATTCGCTGCGCGCCCGGCTGATTGCGCTGACCGTCGTGGTCGAGATGGTGATGATTTCGGCCATAGTCTGGAACAGCCAGCGGCTGACCGAGGAACACCTGGTCCGCCAGTTCGATCTGCGCCGAGCCGAAATCAGCCTGCTGCTGCAGGCGGCACTGGGGCCGGCCATGGCCCAGCGCGACTATGCGGCGGTCGCCGACACGCTGGCCAATGCCCAGCGCCTGCAAGGCCTGGTCTACCTGACGATGCTCGACGAAAGCGGCCAGCAGATCGCCGCAGCCAGCGACGATCACGCCACGCGAACCGACGGCGTGCGCGAATTCGACATTCCGGTCATTGTCGAGAAACGCTCCTATGGCCACCTGCTGACCGGTATCGATCTGCGTTTCCTCGAGGAGGCTCGGCGCGAAATCCTGTTCCAGAACGTCGCGCTGGCGCTGCTCGGTATTCTCGCCTCGTCGCTGGTGCTCGGCGCCATCGCGCTGTGGCTGACGCAGCGCCTCGGCCATCTCGCCGAAGCCAGCGACGCCCTGGCCGCCGGGCGCAGCTTCAGCCCCTTGCGCGGCAGCAGCAACGACGACATCGGCCTGGTCATCAACGCCTTCAACGACATGGCGCAAACCATAGAGCGGCGCGTCCACGACCTGCGCGATGCCGAGGCGCGGCAACGCAACCTGGTCGCCGCCGTCGATGCCGAACGTTCGCGGCTCGACGCCCTGCTCTCGGCCATGCGCCTGGGGCTGGTCTTCGTCGATCAGGACGAGCGGATCTGCTATCTGAACCCGGCCTTCGCCCGGTTGTGGTCGGTCAGCCTCGACGGCCATCTAGCCAACCTGCCGCTATCCGACCTGCGCCGGTGGCTGGATCCGGCCTTGGCTGAAAGCAAGCATGACCTGCTGTTCGCCGGCGACGGCACGAGCAGCGAACTGATCACAGCCGACGGCCGGATCGTCACCCAGCAGGGCGTGGCGGTGACCAGCACCGGCGGCATCGAACTCGGCCGGCTGTGGATTTTCGAAGACATCACCAGTGAACGGCAGATCAGCGAACACCTGGTCTTCATGGCGGAGCGCGATCCGCTCACCGGACTGGCCAACCGCGCCCGCTTCACGGCCGAACTGGAAAGGCTGCGCGCCCATTTCCAGCGCGACCCCAGCCAGCATGGCGCCGTGCTCTATTTCGACCTCGACGAATTCAAGGCCATCAACGACAGTTTCGGCCACCGGGCCGGCGACAACGTCCTGGTCCGCACCGCCGACGCGGTCGGGCGGCTGGTGCGCAGCGACGAACTGTTCGCCCGTCTCGGCGGCGACGAATTCGCCATCGTCGCCCCGGGTGCCGACCGCAGAGGCGCCGAGGCCATGGCCGAGCGCGTAGTCAAGGCGCTGAGCGCCCTCAGTTTCGAATTCGACGGCCGGCGCTTCGGCCTGACCAGCAGTCTCGGCATCGCCTTGCTGCCCGAGCACGGGAGCAACGTCGAGGAACTGGTGTCGCACGCCGATGCGGCGATGTACCAGGCCAAGCGCAGCGGCAAGAACTGCTGGCGCATCTACCGCCCGGATCTGGACGAATCGGCGCAGGTCCTCAGCCAGCTGGCCTGGAACGACAAGATCCAGGCGGCGCTCAACGAGGACCGCCTGGTCCTCCATTTCCAAGGCGTGCATGTTGCCAGTACCCGCCAGATCAGCCACTACGAAGCGCTGGTCCGCATGGTCGATCCCGATAATCCGGGCAGCCTGCTGCTGCCCAGCAGTTTCATCCCGGCCGCCGAGCGCACCGGGCGCATCGTCGATATCGACCGCTGGGTCATCCGCGCCGCCATCAGCAAGCTGGCCGGCATGCCGGGATTGCCGGGGCTGGCGGTGAACGTGTCGGCCCGCTCTTTCGACGATCCGACGCTGGCCGGCAAGATCCGCGCCCTGCTCGGCGAATTCGGCGTCGAACCGCGCCGCCTGATCATCGAGCTGACGGAAACCGCGGCGCTGGCCAATATCGGCGATTCCGAGCGCTTCATCGACGACTTGCGCAAGCTGGGCTGCACCGTCTGCCTCGACGATTTCGGCGTCGGCTTCTCGTCCTTCGCGTATCTGAAGCACCTGTCGGCCGACGTGCTGAAGATAGACGGCATGTTCATCCGCAACCTGCTGGGCAACCGCGAGGATTATGTCTTCGTAAGGGCGATCGTCGAAGTTGCCCGTGGGCTGGGCAAGAAGACGGTGGCCGAATTCGTCGGCGACGAACAGACCCTGGCCCTGCTCGCCGAGATCGGCGTCGACTATGCGCAGGGCTACCACCTTTCCTTCCCGATCGCCGAAATAAGCGCACCCTGATCGGGTAAAATCGCGGTTTTTCCGAACTCGCGCTGGAGCCAACCGTGCAAATCGTCTGCCTTGACCTCGAAGGGGTCCTCGTCCCTGAAATCTGGATCGAATTCTCCAAGCGCACGGGCATTCCCGAACTGATGCGCACCACGCGCGACGAGCCGGACTACGACAAGCTGATGAATTACCGCCTGAACATCCTGCGCGAGCACAAGCTCGGCCTGCCGGACATCCAGAAGGTGATCGGCGAAATGGGCCCGATGCAGGGCGCCCGCGCCTTCCTCGACAAGCTGCGCGAAGATTACCAGGTGATCATCCTCTCCGACACCTTCTACGAATTCGCCCACCCGCTGATGCGCCAGCTAGGCTGGCCGACGCTGTTCTGCCATTCGCTGGAAGCCGACGCCAGCGGCATGCTGGTCAATTACCACCTGCGCATGCCGAACCAGAAGCAGGAAGCGGTCAAGCGCTTCAAGGAACTCAATTTCAAGATCGTCGCCGCCGGCGATTCGTACAACGACACCGCCATGCTCGGCGAAGCCCACGGCGGCATCCTGTTCCACCCGCCGGAAAACGTCATCCGCGAATTCCCGCAGTTCCCGGTGGTCTTCAATTACGACGACCTACGTACGGAAATCGACAAAGCGTTTGCGAAAGCTGCCTAGTTGCCTAGGATCGAGTTGCCTAGTAAGCCCTTCTCGATCCTGACTCCTCTATCCTGATAGCAAAAAAATGCATCGCGACCGTTTCTACACCCTGTCAGCGTCCTGTCCCGACCAGGTCGGCATCATCGCCCGCGTTTCCGGCTTCATCGCGGAGCATGGCGGCTGGATACTCGAATCGAGCTTCCATTCGGACATGCTGACCGGTCGCTATTTCATGCGTATCGAGATCAAGGCCGATTCGCTGCCCTTCCTGCTCGCCGAATTCCGCGAGCGGTTCCGCAGCGAAGTCGCCGAACCGCTGTCGATGACGTGGACGATCAACGACAGCGCCGTCAAGAAGCGTGTAGTCGTGCTCGTTTCCAAGCAGGAGCACTGCCTGTACGACCTGCTGGCGCGCTGGCAGGCCAAGGAACTGGATATCGAGATTCCGTGCGTCATCTCCAATCACGATACCTTCCGCGGTTTCGTCGAGTGGCACGGCATCCCGTTCATCCACGTCCCGGTCACCCCTGACAACAAGCAGGCGGCCTACGCCGAGATCGCCCGTATCTTCGATGACGTGCGCGCCGACACCATGGTCCTCGCCCGCTACATGCAGATCCTGTCGCCAGAACTGTGTGACGCGCTGGCCGGCAAGATCATCAACATCCACCACAGCTTCCTGCCCAGCTTCGCCGGGGCCAAGCCCTACC
This sequence comes from Dechloromonas hankyongensis, assembly GCF_022012295.1. GTDB lineage: Bacteria > Pseudomonadota > Gammaproteobacteria > Burkholderiales > Rhodocyclaceae > Azonexus > Azonexus hankyongensis. Next base: position 543,777 of record NZ_JAKLTN010000001.1, on the reverse strand, counting down.
ACCAGGCCTACACGCGCGGCGTCAAGCTGATCGGCGCCACCTGCCACTACGTAACCAGCGAACTCGACGCCGGCCCGATCATCGAGCAGGACGTCATCCGCATCGACCATTCGGACTCGCCGGAAGACATGGTGCGCTATGGAAAGGACATCGAGAAGACAGTGCTGGCCCGGGGCCTGCGCTATCATCTCGAAGATCGCGTATTAGTTCATGGTAATAAGACGGTGGTCTTCCGTTAGTATCGAGGCTTCACCCTATTAATCCGGAGAGGTTCGACATGATTGCCCCGGCCCCTCCCCGTTTGCTGTTCCTCGATCTGCGCCAGCAAGGCGACGGTGCCATGCCACCGGTGGCCGGCCTCGAGCCTATCAGCCCGTCGCTGGGCAACAACTGCAACAAGGCCACTAACGCCCTCGCTGTTTTCGTCGCCATCGACGGCGACGCCGCCTATGCCGACTGGCGCAAGCGCCTGCATCCGCTGTGCCCGCGCGCCTTCCCGCACGTCATCCTGCTCGCTCCCTACGATCCGGCCCTGGCCCGCAAGGTGATGGCCGACGACGCGGCCGACTGCTGCGCCATCGACGATCTCGAACGCATGGAATTGATCGCCGCCCGTCTCGAACGGCGCCGCGACCCGGACTCGGAAGACGGCCGCGAAGCCAGTGAGGCCATGCTCTACGTACGTATGCAGACCGCTGTCGACATGCTGCCCAGCCCGCTGTTCATGAAGGACCGCAACGGCCGGTATATCGCCTGCAACAAGGCGTTTGAGGACTACATCGGACAATCGCGCGACGCCATTCTCGGCGCGACGGTTTTCGACGTGGCGCCGGCCGATCTGGCGCGGATTTACGCCCGGGCCGACCAGGCGCTGATGACGCAGGGCGGCAAGCAGAGCTACGAAGCCCAGGTGCGCTACGCCGACGGCAGCTATCACGACGTGATTTTCTACAAATCGGTGTTCTATGCCGCGACGGGTGAAGCGGACGGCATTTCAGGAACCATGCTCGACATCAGCGAGCGCAAGCAGCTGGAAAAACAGCTGGAAATTGCCGCGTCGACCGACTTCCTGACCGGCATCAACAACCTGCGCACCTTCTACGAGCTGGCCGGGCAGGAATTCAGGCGTTTCAGCCGCAACGGCGGCGACCTGTCGCTGGTGGTCATCGATCTCGACCATTTCAAGCAGACCAACGACCGGCTCGGCCATGCCGCCGGCGACGAGGCACTACGCCTGTTCGTCGCGGCGGTGCAAGGCAGTCTGCGCGACCAGGACATCTTTGCCCGGGCCGGCGGCGACGAATTCCGCCTGCTCCTGCCCGGTACCGATCTGACCGGTGCCATCCTGGTCGCCGAACGCATCCGCCTGGCCGTCGCCCGCCTGCAGGTCAGCAGCCCAGGCGGATCGGTGCATTTGTCGATCAGTGCCGGCGTTTGCTGCTGCCTGCCCGGCGACGAAAGCCTCGACGCCGTGATCCGGCGCGCCGACGCCGAGTTGTACCGGGCCAAGGCGGCCGGCCGCAACCGCGTTTATTCGCCGCAAACTCCCCAATAAAAAGGTTCATCGCGCTTTTCCCGGAAAAGTGCGATGAACCAAAAAAATGGGCACCCGCAGGTGCCCAAAGGGAGAGAGACTAAATTTCTTTGCTTAGTGGTGGTAGGCGCTTTCGCCGTGCGAGGTAAGGTCCAGACCTTCACGCTCTTCTTCTTCCGGCACACGCAGACCGATCACGATATCGACCAGCTTGTAGGCGACGATGGAGACGACGCCCGACCAGACGACCACGGTGCCGACGCCCCACAGCTGGCTGATCACCTGGGCGGTCATGTCGAAATCGCCGACCTTGTTGGCCACGTAGTCATAGACACCCGTACCGCCGAGGGCCGGATCGACGAACACGCCGGTCAGGATGGCACCGAGGATGCCGCCGACGCCGTGCACACCGAAGACGTCCAGCGAGTCATCGGCACCGAGCAGCTTCTTCAGGCCATTGACGCCCCACAGGCAGACGATGCCGGCGAGCAGGCCGATGATGATGGCCCCCATCACGCCGACGAAGCCGGCGGCCGGGGTGATCGCCACCAGACCGGCGACGGCGCCGGAAGCGGCACCCAGCATGGAGGGCTTACCCTTCAGGATCCATTCGGCGAACATCCAGGACAGTGCGGCACAAGCCGTGGCGACCCAGGTGTTGACCATGGCCAGGGCGGCACCGCCGGAGGCTTCGAGAGCGGAACCGGCGTTGAAGCCGAACCAGCCGAACCACAGCAGGGAAGCACCGATCATGGTGAAGGTCAGGGAGTGGGGAGCCATCGAGACGTTGCCCAGGCCGGTACGCTTGCCGACCATGTAGGCACCTACCAGACCGGCGATCGCGGCGTTGATGTGCACCACGGTGCCGCCTGCGAAGTCGAGAGCGCCCTTCTGGAACAGGAAGCCAGCAGTCTTACCGGCCAGCTCACCGGCAGCAGCGTCGACATAGGCATCCGGACCCGCCCAGTACCAGACCATGTGGGCCATCGGGATGTACGACAGGGTGAACCAGATCACCATGAAGACCAGGATGGCAGAGAACTTGGCACGCTCGGCGAAGGCACCGACGATCAGGCCGCAGGTGATGGCCGCGAAGGCGCCCTGGAAGACGACGTAGGCCAGTTCGGAGATATTGACGCCCTTGGAGAAGGTAGCGGCAACGGAATCGACCGTCACGCCCTTCAGGAACAGCTTGTCGAGCACGCCGAAGAATTCGTTGCCCTCGGTGAAGGCAGCGGAGTAGCCGTAGATCACCCAGAGAACCGAAATCAGCGAGAAGGTCACGAAAACCTGCATGAGCACCGACAGCATGTTCTTGGTGCGGACCAGGCCGCCGTAGAACAGGGCCAGGCCCGGGATGGACATCAGGATGACCAGCGCGGCACTCATCATGACCCAGGCGTTGTCGCCCTTGTTGGGCGGTACCGGGGCTGCGGCAGGTGCCGGAGCGGCAGCTTCGGCGGCAGCTTCGGCGGCAGCTTCGGCGGCAGCGGGGGCCGCAGCCGGGGCAGCAGCAGCCGGGGCAGCGGCCGGAGCCGGTGCGGTGGCAGCTTCGGGTGCGGCGGCCTTTTCTTCAGCCCAGGACGGAGCACCGAACGTAACGGCGCCGACTACAGCCAGCAATGCGAATAAGCGTTTCATGGGGCGCTCCTTACAGTGCATCGGTACCGGTTTCACCGGTCCGGATACGAATGACTTGTTCGACGTCGAAGACGAAGATCTTGCCGTCGCCGATCTTGCCGGTGGATGCCGACTTTTCGATGGCTTCGATGACCTGATCGAGCTGCTCGTCCTTGACGGCGGCTTCGATCTTCACCTTGGGCAGGAAATCGACGACATATTCGGCACCGCGATACAGCTCGGTATGCCCTTTCTGCCGGCCGAAACCCTTCACTTCTGTGACCGTGATGCCTTGCACGCCGATGGCGGACAACGCTTCACGCACTTCGTCAAGCTTGAACGGCTTGATGATGGCGGTAACGAATTTCATGATGAGTAGTTCCCCATTTAGGTTGAAATCTGACTTCCCCCACCGGCGCCGGCCGATGCACTAGCGGGGGAAGTTTTAGGTTTGCTTAGAAAGTCTTGGCGAAGGAGACCAGCGCGGTGCCTTTGGCGACGTTCTTGTTGTTCCAGCAGTAAGCGGGAACGCTGTCGCCACAGGTATTGGCATTGGTGTCGGTGTAAGCCAGGCCGAAGACGCCGAAGCCGACATCCTTGGTCACGCCCAGCTTCCAGTCGGTGTAGGAAGCGTCGCTGAAGTTCTTGATCTTCTGGTGGCCGAGGTGGGCCTGCACGCCCCAGCCGTCGCCCAGATCGTAGTTGGCCGACAGATCGATATAGCCCGAACCGCGGGTATTTTCGCCATTGGTGCCGGACCAGCCGACCATGTATTGCGAAATCGTGTGGTTGTACTTCAGGGTGATGAACTTCCAGCCGATGGCACCGTAGACTTCCATGGTGTCCGGCGTCACGCCGCCCAGGGAGGTACCCGGGTAGTAATACTTGATGGCGCCGACGTCGAAAGTGAAGTCGCTGGCGAAGGAGCCTTTGTAGCCGCCGTAGAAGTCAGCTTCCAGGCTGCTGTTGTCCTTATAGTTGTTAACTTGGACCCAGGAAACGTTGGAACCCCAGACGCCGACATACAGACCGCTGGCGTGGTTGTAATCGAAACCGCCTTGCAGCGCCGGGTGGCCTTGGGTCTGGCTGATACCGCGGAAGATGTAATCGCTAACGACACCGATGTTGCCGGTCAGCGCGGGGGCCGGGGCGGCAGCTTCTTCGGCAAAGGCCGGAGCGGCAAAGGCGCCGACGAGGGCCAGGGCGATCAGAGACTTCTTCATTTTTTCTCTCCTACTGATTGATGAATACGAAAACGAAAATTGTGCGATACAGCATTAGCAGGACGCGTGCCAGGCCTGTTTTTGATAGCAATCAAGGACTTGATGGGTATTACCAAGGTAATGCACCAAACCGGCGCACCAAAATTGTGCAGTTACAGAGTGTTACGCACCAAGCATGAGCGATGATCCAAAAGAAGGGTCTATCCCCCTGTGATAAACTGCCCGGCCACGGAGGAATACCATGCTCGACCCCAAGATTCTGGAAGATTTCGGCGCCAAGATGAGCGCCCTGCTGGCCAATACACCGGCCAAAGATATCGAAAAAAATGCCAAGGCGATGATGGGCGGCTTCTTTGCCAAGCTTGATTTGGTCACCCGCGAGGAATTCGATGTCCAGGCCGAAGTGCTGGCGCGCACCCGCGACAAGCTGACGGCGCTGGAAGCCCGCGTCGAAGCGCTGGAAAAGGCCCGCTCGGGCCAGTAAGCCACGCATGGCGCTGGCCGTCGCCCACAGTCGCGGACTGGATGGCCTCAATGCGCCGCCGGTCATCGTCGAAGCCCATCTGGCCAGCGGACTGCCCAGTTTCGCACTGGTCGGCCTGCCCGATATCGAAGTCAAGGAAGCACGCGACCGCGTACGGGCAGCCATCGTCAATTCCGGCTTCGAGTTCCCGGCCAAGCGGATCACCGTCAACCTGGCACCGGCCGATCTGCCCAAGGAATCCGGGCGTTTCGACCTGCCCATCGCCCTCGGCATCCTGGCCGCCAGCGGTCAGATCCCGGCGGCCCAGCTCGCCGATTACGAATTCGCCGGCGAATTGTCGCTGTCCGGGGAATTGCGCCCCATCCGCGGCGCGCTGGCCATGGCCCTGCAGACCAGCAATGGCCACAAGGCCTTCATCCTGCCCGAGGAAAGCGCCCGGGAAGCGGCGCTGACCGGTTCGGCGCACATCCTGTCCGCCCGCTCCCTGCTCGGCGTCTGCGCCCACCTGGCCGACCGTGAGGCCTTGCCAGCTGCGGAGACCGCCGCCGATGCGCCGGGCCGCCCGCTGCTTGCCGACCTCGCCGAAGTGCGTGGCCAGATTCAAGCCAAGCGCGTGCTGGAAATCGCCGCCGCCGGTTGCCATTCCCTGCTGATGATCGGTCCGCCCGGTTCCGGCAAGTCCATGCTCGCCGCACGTCTGCCCGGCCTGATGCCCGACCTGGACAACGAAGCCGCCAAGGGTTCGGCGGCCGTCCTGTCGCTGGTCGGCCAGTTCCGACCGGAGAGCTTCGGTTTACGCCCGTACCGTCAACCGCACCATACCGCCTCGGCCATCGCGCTGGTCGGCGGCGGTGTTAGTTCCAACACTAATTGCGAATATCGCCAGTTCTCACGAAATTAAGTGCGAGCGAACATCGATATTTGCGAATTCCGGTAGGGCCAAAAAGCTTCCACAGCATCGGGTAGCCAAGAATCTCGGCTGCTCGGTGAGGTTTTCTGGTCTCCAACTGCTCGTAGTGGTCGAACCTATTTGGCCACCACCCATTCCTCCACCGAACGTTTTCTAGACCAACTCCCTCACGGGCTTAGTCTCTTCAAGCAATGAATATCAGAACGATATTGATGCATCAACGAATCGATCGAGGAATAAAAGTGAAACAACAAAACTTTGGCCGTCATGCGGCTTTAAATTCGCCTGTAAATTCTCATCAATTGTTCCGGACACGCAACGCCTTACCGAACCAGCTGCTTGAAAAGGTCTGTGCATCTGCATGTCTAAGACATCTGCCTTGGCTCGACATGAGCATTCGTCCTGGTGAGCGAGAGTACTTCGAAGCATGGGCAAAACATCGCACTGTTTCTGCCATTCGACAATTAAATATACAAGAGGGGAAGACCTTTGCTGCCCTTGGCCCCCAAGGTTTCTGGACCCTTCAGGAGAAGCGATTTGGGCGATGGTGGCGCCCACATAAATTAGAAGAAGTATTTGTTGAAATCATGTATCCCACTTGGGACAGCATGCTTGAGAAGAACCCGTCCTATTTGATCGTGATAAGCAGCGGCCCCACCGGCTCACACGCCATTTATCAAAACGATCAGTTTCAGCATCTTGTTACCGAGGAAAATGAGAAGTGGCTAAAAGACGTTTCAAACAGGTCAATCGCTATTGGTCAGGATGGAATCGAACGTTACGCCTCTAATGACCTAGCTCCTCGGGAAAAGCCCGAATCATCATTGCAACTGCATATTCATGAGGCTCTGTCATAGGCCTAGCTAGAAAATCAGAATTCATTTTGAATACGTCGACATCTTTAAGATGAACTATCCCAGGAGAGCCACCGCTCCTGGGAATAGCGTACTCTGCTCGAACAATCCGGAATTCTCCTTCGGTCCGAATCCACAAGTCCTCAAAACTCCTGACTCTGGCATCGAACCAGAAGCGATACCACTCCCGACGCTTGTACTTGGTTTTTTCAGATCTATCCAGAATCGGAGGATAGTCACTCCATACCAGGAATATGTAGGGAACTTCCCATTCCGACAAAGAGGGGCGATGCCACAACTTCATCTTATCCGCTATGTGAATCATTTCGATAAAGCGGTGAATATCTGCATATCCTCGTAAATGGCTTTTGAGCAGCCCCCAATGCTGCTTCCAATTTCTGAAGAAACTAGCCCTTAACTGTCGGCCCCGCTCACAGTCGGGTGGCACATCCGTCAGAAATTCGTATTTTCGGTCTGCTAGATTACGTAGAGGGCAAAATGGGGCCTGCGCAGAACTACCAATATGGGAAAAATGCCTGTCGTGCGGAGCCCTGTCTTCTCCAACAAGTTTTACATCCTCAAGGCAGGCTGGGCAGCGTGCTTGAGGGCGAGGTGTGTAAAGCCAGCGCCGGTCATGCTTACCGCCATAGTGTGCAAAATACGCTTGAGTTGTACATTCTTCATCCCGATCTGGCCAAAATGCTTTTTTCATAAATCTCTTTTCACCGTCCCAAAATTCTCTGTCCAGCGATTAGTTAAACCGCACCCATTCATCCGTCAGACAGTGCGTGGATCCGCCACTAAATCAACGTTAGACCACCTCGGAAATTCTTGGCGGACTAATCCTGTTGCGTATAAATTGCATTACAGACATGGGTGGGGAGCGTAGCTTCCAGCTTGAAAAGAAGCCGAACCTTATTGCCTCCGCAATTAGGTTCATCCGCATATCTGCTGCTTTACAGCAATCGATATAGCGCCGCCCAATGGCACCGCACCCGCAGTGCTCACCATCCCGCAGTTCCAGGAGACGCTCGTAAGGCTGGGAGACCGCTTGCGGCCCTGGCCAGTGCCCAAGTACCTCATAATGGAGCTGCCGCAGTGCCCATACTGAATAGAGATCGAGAAGTTCAACAAGTGAATCCCCGAAGGCCCACGTGCCGTCTGTCGGCTCGAAAGCACAGATAGAACCGTCAGGGAAATTCGTGTGGCGAGGGCCGATCCACGACGCTCCAGCCATTTTGCTATACCAAAAGGCCCAGCCCCTTACGGCCTGCCTTTCGGCTGAAATAGCTATGAGGAAACTTACTTTCCGCCCCAGTCCGGAAAGGAGAGAGCTTTCTGAATACAACCAAAAGCCCTCCTCCTGTTCCCACATCTGCGTGCCCGGGTAGGCTTCGCATACCGACGTCAACGAGCTCCGGTATATGTTTCCTTGCCCTGAGCTGACGACCGGTGGGGTTGCACGGGTCGCCCATGATCCTGGGGTGATCCATGGTCCACTGGGCGGCCTTTGCCATCCGACGGCCCCTGACCATGGTTCGGCTGGGGATCCTCGCGATCTTTTTGATTCATGATACTGCTCCTTGCCCAGCGGATTGAGGTAAGCAGTGGATTGGCTGGGCCAAACAAATCCACCGTTTTTCACTACAGGAAAGATGTGTCGATCAAGCTGCCGACCAATCTCCCCCAAAAGATTCTTCGCGTTTTCATTCATAGATAAGGCCTTCACTGAATTCACAACGAAGCCATCCAAAAGACCCAGCTACGCATAAGCTGGAAATAACAAGCACCGATGGAATGGGCTTCGCAAAGAGCTGTGCAGTTAATTCGTTCATATCCTTACCCATAAAAATGGGGACAATGACGTCCCCACCTCTTACTTTTCTCGACGAACACCTTTAAACGGAAGCCCGTCAGACTTGACGTCCATAAACTGCCCGGTTTTGGTATCGCGCTTGACCCAGTGCCCCGACGGGGTCTGTGTCTGAGAACGCTGTCTGACGGCACCGTTGCGGTGACCATCACCTTTAGGTGGATTAGTTGCCATGAAAGAAACTCCTGAACGATTGATGATTTGATGTGTAATTGCGATTTTGCAACCACGAGGTGGACTCTATAGCGTTGCCACATCGGCTGTCAATTGCTTATTTGCAATTTTTTTGGCGTACGCTCATTGCATGAGTACGCTTGTCGGCGCCTACGCTTTTCTTAGCAGGGGGCTAAGGAGGCAACACGGTAATGGGCACTATGGGGACGCCTCACAGCGAACGATGGAAGGTGGATGTCGCTTACAGAAATCTATGCTTGAACGGTTCCAAAGAGCGATTCTCTAAAAAAGAAGCGCGAAGGCGCTGAGAACCGTCGAGCTTGTAATCAAGTGGCATTTTGCTATAGTTCAAGCAACCAGAATTCGCCAGAGAAGTAAAATCACTTTAAGTCAAGGGGTTAAGTCGTTGACTTGGTGCACATTTTTAACTTCTCACCATCAACATTAACGGGAGAATCCTCATGCTCGCAGCCTTTCCTGAGAAAAGCGGCAGTTCTCTTGACCTCGTCACGCTTGTGCTATCTATGATTGCAAAGGACGGACAGACAGTACCGCAGCAACTAAAGACGTTACTAGTGAACGTAATTGGTGAAGCAAAGACGCTTGCACAAGATCCCAAGCGACAGGGGGCAGTGCGTTACCCAGAATCTATTTTGCTTGCCCTTGAGATGCGTGACGAGGCAGATCTTGCCGACTCGGTAATGCATGTCACCAACTTCGAAAGCATTGGCCCAGAAGTGGCTAACCGCATGCTCTCCTTCATGGGACATCACACTGCTTAACAAGACCAACCTTCGACTGTTAGAGGGACAGCTCGAGGAAATTGCTGAAACCCCGTACTTCGATGCCCCTTTAAGCAGATACGTCTCGCAGTTGATCGACGTGACTCGTAAGTTACGCGACAACTGCGCAGAGGTGCCCCCCTTGGTAATCGAACGCTGCACGCTGTCGATCGCATCTGCGACACAATTTCTTGCTGGCAGCACGTCGAAGCGAATCCCATACGAAATTGTGCATGGTTTATTGCTGGCCCTACGCGGATGGATTTCGCGACCTGCCGTTATAACAACTGCGATTTCCCAAGACTTGTATCGAGGCTTCTTTTTCCGCGGAGTCGATCCCCATTTCCATACCTTGGCGGAAGCCTTTCTTGAGGTTTCATTTGAAGCCGATTTAGTCCAGATATCTCTTCCGCAAATTTACAGACATCGGCCGCTATATAACACTCCTCTTTACCACGAACTGGGTCACTTCATCGACCAACATCATGGGATCACAGATCGCTCTTTGACGTTGTACGACGAGCATTGGCAGCTACCCGGACTAGAACTCGATAGCCTCTCGAATGCATCGCTGCAAGCGATACAAAAAAATCATCGAGGCGAATATTTCGCGGATTTATTTGCCGTCAGCTTTGCAGGAACTGCCTTCAGTGGCTTCCTCGATGCGTTTGCGGGGGATAGTCCAGCAGGAATATCTCACCCAGCGACAGCAGAACGGTTAAGGGTAGTTGAGGACTTCCTCGAAGGTAAGCCAAATGCAGTGGTAGAGCTTTTCCAGACCACGCTCAGTGCGCTAGAGCTTCCAAACCTACAGCTCCAATTCGAGGTGCCGGATGTTACCGAATTCTTTGATAACGTACGGCCATATCCTCTTACGTCAGATCGACAAGTCCATGGCATTTTTGATAGCAGCTGGCGCTATCTGGAGAATATTTGGGCTCATCCTAATGGTCACTGGGAAGACCTAGGAAATAATGACAAGATTGAGCAAGCAATAAATGACTTAGTTGAAAAATCAATTAGAAACCGAATGATCAGCATGAAATGGAGGGGCCATGCATCTTCTTGATCGGGCCGCCATTTTGGATTCCTTGCAATCCTCTGCCCCGGATTCTTTATTTATTGACCCCCTCCTTGAAGAGACGCAAGTCGGAAACGTCACCATTGACCTGCGCCTCGGTTACGATTTTCTAGTTTCTATTCTCACTCGAAAACCGTCTATCAGCATTACTCGCGAGGCAGATGGCTCACACCGAGCAATAAAGACATATTTCCAAGAGACACGGCGAGAAATTGGCGAAAAATTTGTTGTCTATCCTAACCAAGTCGTACTTGCGACAACTCTTGAATATCTTTCGCTCCCCCCCGATGTATACGCTGACGTATTGTCTAGAAGCAGTTATACCCGCTTAGGCGTACCTATTAACACAATGCTTCAACCTGGTTATCGCGGTTGTGCCGCATTAGAGTTATTCAACCATGGGAACAGCCCGATTGAATTAGTTGTTGGCTGTCGTATTTGCCAACTTCGCTTATATCGACTCAATGCACCGAGGTCGTATCTAGACGAAGGCCATCCCAGAAAATATTTTGGTACAGTTAGACCCGTGGTTTCTGCTGCAGATAACGACCCCGAACTTCAAAAACTGGGGCAGATAAGGTGTTCTGGAGGAGCCCTAACTTAATCAATCGGCTTGAGACAACATTAACTCGCCGATTTGCTTTATTTATATTTAAGCATGCATATTTATTAGCAATAAATAGATTTTCATTTATGTGAAAGATATTAGTCTTTCACTCAATTTACGCTCTCGCCGCAAATTTATTGAATTAATCTGATGGGATTTTTATCTTATTTAAATTGAAATTTCGGAGCACAATTGCTAAAATGCAACGATCAACGGGGAGATTAAAATGCATGCAGCTACGCTATCGTCATTGGAGAGACAGGTGAATACACAGGTTGGAGACTTCGATGCCATGGCGTTCTATCGAGCACTCGATGCAGAGAGAGAAAGAAAGCTGCTCAATTGGAAACAGCTTTCTCAAGCAACTGGCGTGAGTGCATCAACGCTCACGAGAATGGCTCAAGGGCGGCGCCCTGATGCTGATAGTTTGGCAAAGCTTGCAGCATGGGCAGGGCTGAATCCAGCAGATTATGTTGATAGAATGGGACGCGGCCCAGCAGAGGAGTCGCTAACAAAAGTTCTCGCCTATTTCCGTGCTGACTCCAGCCTTACAAAAGAAGCAGCTGTTGCGCTAGAAGAAATGGTGCAAGCTGCTTATAACCGCCTAAAGAACAAGAATTGACGCTCCGACGAGGATTCAAGACCGAAGCCAAGCAACTAGCTGCGGAAATCCGTTCAGAATTAGGGCTATCACCAATAGATCCGTTAGACCCCAAGGCTCTAGCCGAGCACTTGGCAATCGACATTCTCCCTCTTAGCGATTTCAGGGAAGAAGCGCCTGCTGTGATGCACTTCCTAGAAGAGGGGGTCGGAGTATTCTCGGCAATAACAATTTTTTTCGATACCGCCAGAATCATTATCCATAACGATAGGCACTCGGAAGGCAGACAGCGCAGCAATCTTGCGCATGAGCTTGCTCACGCACTATTGCAGCATCAACCTATGCCGTTATTTTCGGACCTGGGTCTGAGGCATTTCAACAAAGACATGGAAGATGAAGCCAATTGGCTCAGTGGAACGCTACTTGTTTCAGAGCAGGCTGCACTGCATATCGCGCGAAGTGAAATCGAAGTAAATTCTGCCGCCGAGCTCTATGGCGTCAGCACCAAAATGCTTCAATATCGCCTGAATGTGACCGGAGCCTACAAGCGAGTGGCTGCAATGCGTTAGCAATGGGGTCTGCGATTGACGGAACAACAGGCCGCATTTCCTCACTACACGATTCACTCAGTTTTCCAGTTCTATCTCCCGGCTCAGCACTTCAATCAGGTCGAATTTGTGAATTTGGTGTACAGAGGGGGGATTTCTCACTTGTACACCTTCAACAATAGCGAATCTCTCAATCACATTCTCGGCATCGAATATTCCAATAAAACATGCTCGACGCTGGCGATGTCTCCCATCTGGCTCGGTATACAGAGTCACCGTATCAACGACCCCGTCCTCATCAACGATTGTCGGAAGTGCGAACACACATTCATCCCTTCCAAACGCGAGAAGCGGCTTGGCTCGAACAGTATTTCCTCTATCTCTTCGTTGAGACATCAGCATAGTCATTCCAGTCTTCACAAAATGTGGAAGATCGGTTGTATCGGCAATAGAGAGCGGCGAAGATCCGTTAACACATGCATCAACGGCACCAGCCTTCCCTGAACCATCGGGCTCACCAAACGCTAGCTGCTCCAGGGAGCCGTCGGCGTGCACACGCATGACACCAGCTACAGTCGAGGCGACAATTTGCTCCCTCCAGATTGACTTACCTTTCAGATCCGAGAAGCGATACGCTTGATCGAAAGGGATACGGCGAGGAGTCTTGGCCGAGCCTGGGTCTGTACTGCTGAGCATTGCTCCCGATTTCTTACTTTGAAATCGTTTTGCCGCACTGGTTTCTTTCAAAGGTCCTTCCATGCCTAGCCCCCTCTTTTTCAAGGTTCGGTCACTTACTTCGTAAGTTAGGGATTCAAATGGAAAGCGATGCGAACAATGCTGAAGGCGGAAAACCAAGAAATTACATCGGGAGCTCCCCGAGACGGGTAGCCACATTCCGTGGCTCACGATTGTCGTCAAACCCTGAAATGGGAAATAAGTATAGGGGTAGACGACTTCCCCCATAGAAGCAGCCCTGAGACAATGCCCATAAATATACGAAGCCGCTCGCCAAGCATACGGTTCTTGCGCGATGCGACCGATATCGGAGGCCGAAGTCCCGGACAAGCCATCCGCTAATTTGAGATGAAGGTGACGCCTGTCAAAGTCGTAGTATTTCTCGCGCCAAAGTGCCTCTTCTCGAAGAGGCTGGGTCACCAATCTATGGAGTAGTTTGCTCGATGAGCCAAAATAAAAACGGATCAGTTCGACACCAGGGATGATTACGGAAATGTCGTCAGTTGCCTTAACTTCCAAGCAGTAAGACTGAGTGTGATGGCGGTGCCAAGGATGCTCTGCAAATGGAAGGAGATAGCTCTCTTCGACCGACAATCCCGCCTTTACTACGGTTGTCGTCTCCGGAAATATTTTCAGACCAAAACTGTTTAATGAATACGGTGGGGACTTCGCGAAAGCCCCCTGCTGCCAGATATCGCCAATCCGAAGCATTGGTAAGCAACCGAGTGGCACCCAGACATCACGCTGTTGGGAAATATCGGTCCTGAACTCCGCTGAAGCCCCGAAATCATCTAGCGAACCCAGTAGCGGCGAAACTGCGACTTTGATGTAAGGGTGCCTATACTGCTTCACCATCCCCGGATACGCCAACTCTCCAAACCAATCAAGGCGCCATGGACGTTCGTCAGGCGTAAGCTGGGGCAAAGAAAATGTGAAAGTCATGGGTATGCCCGTAGCAAACGGCGCGCCTTCTGCGCCAGGTTCTCGACCCCGATACCATCTTCAGAGCTCCCAACGAAAAATGCTGTCCGCGGTTGGCCTCTAACCAACGCTCGGCGAGTGGTGATTAGGTACCAGACGAGATGTCCTTTAAGCACAGGGGGAAGTACAGTGGACCTCGGCGCCAATATGGGCTTGATTTCATCGAGAGAGATTCCAAGCACTTTCGATGCACTCCAGCCCATCACCTTCATCGTCAAAAAAATCATGCGATCTCGCTCGGATAGCAGCCGCCTCACGCTGCCAACCTCGAGTGATTGAATCCGGACAGCCAAAGCGGCCAGCACACTGTCAAACTCGTCGTCATTTCGTGGCCATGGACTCCCCCTCTCCATCTTGTAGCCACTCATAGCGTGCTCGCCTCTGCGCCCGATCGCCTGCTGTATGGACGCCTGGCTGACTGTTTTTCCTTGCCGAGCAAGATAGTTGGCTACCTGCCGGATTTCCGCTGCATTCGGGGCATATCTGGACCGGTCCAAATCCTGTTTTAGCACTTGGTCAAACCAGTACGGCACCTCGCAAAGGTCGCCAAGAACTAATGAGCGTCCCAATCCCGCTTCCCGACAGATTCGGATGAAACGGTTCGGATAGTCCATTAGCATCCAAAGAGCACTGAGTAACAAGCGATGCCGATCACGCAATCCCAAAGACTCGAACTTGGCAGATACCTGCACACGGGGCAAAACCAATTTTGTTGCTTGGGAAACCACCGCTTGTAGTTTATCGGAGCGTCGTGATTGCCCACTACTGGCCAGGATTTCGCACAGCCGGTGCAGTACTTGAAGCCAAAGATGAGCGTATTGGTGATAGTGCTGGCCAGCAACTGCAATCCCACCATCAATAAATGTCAGCAGAGAGCGGAGTGCAATATAGGTTTCTGCATCGAGCCAATCAGCCCCATACACTGGTGCCCGTCGATAGTCGAATCCGCAGCGCCAGCACAAGGTATGGTTACCAAGCTGCCCGTCTTTCCGAAGACCTAGATCATTCCGAAAATAAATGATCGGCGCGCCGCATTCCGGGCACCGATCATGGAGCAAGCTACCGTGTCGATCACAGATCGTAGATAAGGCCAGTCGCCAGCGGCGCCGGAAATACGGAACGGGGTCCCAGAACAGACACGTCGGACAAAACTGTACGCCATACGCGCGGCGGGTCCGATGATAGATGCCGAGGGGGAGTATCCAATGCGTAGTTCCTTGGGCATTGTGGTGCTCGAACAGAATGCCCTCATAACAAGACAGCATCCCGCCTCGCAGTTCATCAAGAGTTGAGCCCGTCCTAGTGCTCAATAGCTTGAGAAAGGCGTCACTGGCGGACCGATCAATATCCCTATTCCACGGAGAGGCACTTCGCCCAAAGGTTGTATTGGTAAAGGTTTGCAGTTTGATCCGATTGGCGTGAGCAATACGCAATATCCAGAAGCTTAGGAGTTCGTCCGGCAACCGGTGAGGATGAAGAGGCCAAAGGTCACCAGACAATCCCGACATGACGTCAGAGAGGCGCCCTTTCCCTCAGGCGAACCGAGGGCGATTTGTAGCCACAAACGTCCACCATCTCATCAGTTATACGCTCTAGGCCAGTATCGATTGCCAGCTTGGTGAGCTTACCGAGCAGGAGTTTCAACTCACCGATGGTCCCTTCACACCGGCAATGCAGCAGTGTGGCGAACTTCTTTTTGGAGAGTCCAGATGGATACTTCAGAGGAATGATTCGCTCGAAAGATGCCAGCAATTCCCGGAACGCAAGATCACATTGCCAGAGCGGCAAATACGCAGGGATGGCCCGATTCTCGAAGGCCGGCACTGTCCGAATCACCCGCATCATTTCTTCGGTACCAGCCATGGCAACTGGAATCTTCAGTTCGATCGACAACGAGCGCAGAGCATTTAAGAAAGTTTTCTGCTTAGCGATAGTTCCTGATTCAGCAAAATTGACCTCATCGATGATCAGCATTCCAACGTCGATATCGGACAGGATTCCAAAGACCATGGATTGCTTGTCCTTGGCTGACATGCTTGGGCGCACCTTGACAAATACCCGCCTAAAAATCTCATCATAGAGCCGCGACTCGTCCGGTAAGCCAGGACATTGGATCCGGAGAACCGGCAAGTGAATAGCACAGCCGGCCGGGTTATCGTCCGGCCTATGCTGTTCCAAGAAATAATCAAGGATACGGCTCTTCCCATTGTTCGTTCGGGAACAGATCGCCAAGAAAGGCATCCGAGCGACTTTCGGATGAGTGAAAAGATCCTCCAACTGATGCAGGATATCTTCTGCGGCTTGGTAAGGAATCCAACTGTCTCGCTTTACAAAGTCCACCCGCTCCTTGGTTGATCGCTCAAGCATTTGGCGTGCAATCTTAGCAAGGTGTGCGCCCACCTGATCCATGGTAGCGCTTTGATCACTCATCAATATCGGCCTCGACAATACCTACTGCAGGGGAAACGACTTCGTTATCATCGTCCTCCTGCGTTTCCGCTAAAGCAGCCATAGAATTCGGCGGAGCTAACGCAGACGCCAGAGGAGACTTTCGAATCCGGGTCGGCATGACAGGCTGCTGTTCCCGTTTCTCCTTTGCCCGCCGTGCCTTCTTGGTCTTGCGTTCGGCCTCTTCCTCGATGTCCCGCATCTCGAGGAGAGCCTCGAAAAGTAGTGCCTCGTTGACGTTCTTGTAGCCCTTTTCCCGCAATTTACGTTCAGCCGCCAGAACCTCCCACAGGCTCACCGGCGGATGAGAACGATCTCGATAGGGAATAGTGATAAAGGTCTTGCTGACGGGGTCCAAGAAATAGATTTCCCGCATATCTCGGGGATTGAAACGAACCAAAAACTTGCGTGCTTCTTTTGAGTTGTTAGGATCTTTGGACTTTATCCATGGCCGCAAAGCATCGTCGTAGTAATAGATCCAGTTCAGGACGACTCCATACTCCTGAACCGTCCTGGACTCAAAAGGCAAGAACTCAAGCATGAATGCATGAGGATCAGCCATACGTGCTGGTAGCCCAATACCAATTTGGTTCTCGGAGCCATGAATCCCTTCCCAATACTTGGCCATCGGCGTGTTCTTGATGCCCCGATGGAATTTATGGGGATAGTACTTGGCGATGTAAATGGTGAACCAACGCTCAAGCTCCTTGCGGGTCAGGATCGCCCGTCCTTCGGCATCGTATTCCTGCTTCTCCGCCACATTCGAGAAAGTCGTACCTTTCAGCCGATGAGCTCTCCGCATGAATGTGCGGAACCCGCGCTCCACGTGACCGCCGTACCTGGGCTGCCCCTTGGGCCGGTGCTCGACGGTGATGTCATACTCCTCGCATGCCCGTCCCACTACCGTACCGCGAAATTCCCTGGCGTTGTCCAAATGGATTTTGCGCATCTTGCCCCAGCAAGGCCATTCAACATTCACGTCCAGCTCTCGTAGCCACTCCTCTTTGGGGAGCACGGCATGCGAAATAGCTAGGCCGGTCGTGAAGGCACTGGGTTTTTCCAGGTAAATCGCAAAACCAATGATCATTCGGCTAAACACATCGATCACGATAGTCAGGTATGGACGGTCGATTGGGAGGCGGTCATGTTCGTCGACGACGATTACGTCCATGGGTGTGTGGTCGATCTGGACAACCGCAAGCGGGTAGTCAGCGCCCGGAAAATGTCCGCGGATAGGCTCGAAGATTTCAGCAGCGATCTTTTTGCTCCGGCGCTTCGCGATCTTGGTTCGTTCAGATATCTCATTTATTCGATTCCGAACTGTGTTGTCGTGGGGCTTCTTGACCTGATTTAGGCTGCAGAGGAGCCTGACCTCTTCAATGACGGTTTCGACATCCGGTTTCTCTGCAGTCAGATACTTGGTCTCAATTGCTTTCTGGATAATCGCTTCTTGGGGCTCGCTCAGGCGTTTTTCACCACAGTCTGAGCGGGGCTTCCGAAGAAAAACAGAAAGCCTTCCCGCCTTTTGGTATTTCTCGATCCAGCGATAGATTGTGCAGGGGGTGACGCGCAAAGATTCTGCCACCGCCTTCACGTCGGAAAGGTTACGGCGGGTAGTAGCATCGATGAGTGGTTTTAGCTTGGTGAACCTCTCGACAACAGCCCCCCACTCGGCCGCGTCGACCGTCACGAGATCTGGTGGCACGAATACTTGAGATTTCGGATTCGAATCGGCGGAAAGATACCTAACTAGGACACGAACAACTTTTGTGGTTCCAAGCTCACGGGCAATTACTGCATCGAACCCTTCGCAGTCGACCACGACCAGCCGACGCGTACCTTTTCGGACGATTGAGCCGGGTACAAAATTTATCTCAGTGGCACTCATGGATTTGGCAACGGCCAAATTGGGCTACACATGTCGAACTTCTGCATTAGATCTGCGCCGACACGGAAATTTGCAATTAACTTCCACAGCACTGGCAATAGCTTTGCCCGTTCCAACGCATTGTCCAAATGCAACGCCATCAGATTTGCTGGAGTCGTCTGACCCAAAAGCTTCAGGCGATCCAAGATCATAGCCTCGTGAGCGACAGTACTATCGACTTCGCGGTATGGCCTGAGAAATCGAGCGTTTCCCAGATAAGGCGTTCGGATTTCGCGCTCGGTAAATACTCGGAATTGCCAACCGCGTTCCTTGGCAAAGCGCCGAGCGGCACAGAAACGTTCCCTCAGTTCGTGGAATCGACCTCGATACTCATCACGATATTTGATCTCCGCCAATAGATGGGGCATGTCCCTGGCGGGAAGCACGTCTCGCCGATAGATGACGAGCACGTCTGGCCGGTAAGGCACCATTTCTCCTCTGCAGCCAGGGTAGTAAACATTGACGGGCTGAGTTTCGTGGCGCTCGACGTTCAGGTCGAAGGCAATCAGGTCAAGGAAATCACGTTCAAGCGCAGATTCGAACGGTTGACCAGAATGGCCATGCCTACCAGTGATGCTACGGCAGTTGATACCGATCTTGCGGACCGCCATTGCCTTTTCCCTTTGGCGCAACTGCGCCTAGATTTTGCAATTAGCATAGGTAGAAAAAAGGATTCTCGCAACAAGCGATATATCACCAGGAAAACAGTCTTAAAACAGTTCGATAGACAGACGCGCTATTTACCTACCTACCACTCAGGCGACTCCGGTCATAAATGGCTGCTTTCGTCAGCGGACTTGGACGGCACCGGACAAAAATCATAAATATCGGGATGAAGAAAGTCCGCACCGCGGAACGTTTGAGCTAGACGGTAAGCACACCCGTCAATTTCTTCACTTTGACGTGCAACAAGACGCCACTGGTGAATCAATCCGCATTGTTCCAACATTGACGGTCCAACCCGCCGCAGTCTAGGCGGGTTGATTTAATGGTCATATACTTTGAGGTTTTCTGGTGGTGCTCGCAGTTATGTTATTTGCAGTGACGGAGCAAGAGCAAAGCCTAGACGGATAGTAAGCCGTGACGCTCCTCCAGATTACAGCCACATAAAAACTAGCAAGGGATAGGCTTTGGTAACGGGAAAGAAACGCGACATCTTCGTCAGCGCTATCGAAATGGTGGACTTCGGGGGCTATTCCTGCATCCCGACGGCCGTTGGTTATTCCAAAACAGAGTGCTCGGTCGGTTTCGACGCTTACACCATGTCAGATGAGCCAGGACGGATTTGCAACAATTTTAAGATTAAGCTTGGCGAGCAGGAGCCGGGCTTGCAGAATCCAAAGCTTGTTGAATGTGCGGATGGACAGTATCGCTCAATCCACCAAATATCTAGCGACTACCTAAAATCCTTGGTCAAAGAGGCTGAGCGTTGGATGGGTTTTCGTGGATTAACCAAGGCTTCGAGGGTGATAGTGGCGGAGCCTGTAGCCATTCACGAGAAGAATGATTGGCTTGCAAATTACCGGAATCACATCCGCCGAATTCTTTCCTCAAGCTTTACTGACGTTGACTTCTTACCGGAGCCATTTGCGGTATTCCAATACTACCGCTATGGATCTAAGCATCCGCTCATAGCCCAGAAAAAGAAGCACGTTGCTTTAATCCTAGATTTTGGTGGGGGGACGTTCGACGTCTCAGTGATAGAAACGACCGCTCAAGGTGACATCAGCAACTCAGGACGGAACTCGCGTCCCCTAGCCGCATCGTCCATTGCCGTAGGGGGATTCTTTTTCAATCGCATGATCGCCGAATATTTACTATTCAAACCCTATGAAGGAGGAGGAAAAAAGGCTCCGTCGGCAATTTATGAGGCAATAAGAAAGTACGATGAACTTCGTCGGGACTCGCGTGCTCAGGAACGGGATTTCAGACAGGACTACCAAAATTTCTTTAGGCATTTTGAGTCACTTCTATTCGAGGTCGAGAGGGCCAAGGTAACAATCTGCTCAAATATCTCGGACTGGACCCTTGACGGGCAGCCCAGCAGGTCCGTAGGTTATTCAGTCAGGGTTCCTGCTTCCCCTTTGAGCGAGAAAACAACCTACTTGCCGGTCCGGCTGGATGCAATCGAATTACGGAAGTTATTTATCGATAGGTTGTGGAGGAAACACCTTCACCCAGCTATTTCCAATGCACTGGAAAGGTCCAAGGGTGAATTAGAAGCACAACAGATTTCCGTTATCCTACTTTCCGGAGGTTCGTCCAATATCCGCTGGCTACATGGTCTACTTAGAGAGGCCAATCATCGGGACTTGGATGGGGCAGATCTACTGGAGCTTCAGGAGAATTTCCAGGAAATTGTTGCTAAGGGGCTCGCTATTGAGTGTGCACGAAAGACATTTAGCAAAGGCGACGGCGATTTCAGGGCTGTAACTTACAATAGGTTGTGCCTTGCGCTGAATCCCGATGAGCGGGGAGTCGAGGTGCCCAGGTTCCGGCCCGTTACTCTCGGACTTCCAGAAGGCGGCTCGGACGGAGTGTTACTTCCTTCTGCAAGCCTATTGGAAACTTATATTGACAAGCCAATTGCTTGGAAAGCTAAGCTGTCTCACCCGCCAAAGCAGAAACTTGACTATTTCTTCATGGCCTCTTCATTTGACCCTGAAGACATTCAAAATGTGCATAACATTGTCGACCACGCCGTTCACCGCCCTTCCTCTACGAGCTTCGACAAGCAACTCACCATAGAATTAAATGTCAAGGAGGACGGGACGACAGATCCTAGATTTATCTATCGTTCAGCAGGCCCTGGTATACCGGAAATATCAGTAGATGGCCGGCCTTTCTATATGGACATGACCTTCGGCGGAGCAAACGGCACAGCGGAGGCCTACGTAGGTATTGACTTCGGGACATCGAACTCTTCAATCTCATATGTGGATCAATCCTCGATCACGGTTTATGCGGAGAGATCCCGTAGTCCAGCTTGGCAGAATATCAGTGACCTAGCTATCTCCCTACCGTATCCGATTGCAGCACCTCTAGTTCGATATATTTCTGCGGGAACAGATGCTTTAAGAGCAATCGAAGTCATCGAAGGGTTCTTGGCTTTTGGCGCCTATATAGCCTATGCGGAGCATTGTGCGATAAAGGGGCGAAAGGAAACGAAGCTCTTTAAGGAGTTTACTCAGCGGTCTGCCGGGCCGTTATGGGCCCTCCTCCGAAAGTGCCTCGAGCAACTGGGTGAGAAGGCTGATTTTTCAGCTCCGTTGAAAAAGCTATTTGAGCAACCGCTTTATGACGAACTAGATACCATGGTGACAGTCATTGGTGCTGTGAAACACGGGAAAGCCTCAACAACACCGGACTACAATCGCTACGTGCGGCTTCTAGGGAATGTTTTCGCCCATTTTTTCTCACAATACTTGTTTGGATACTTTCAAGATGTTCAGAAAAAACCTTTCCGTACGGAGTACAAGGGCGTGTTCCGGCATGCCATAGGCGGACATAATCCTTTCTTAATGGTTTATGAATATGAGGGTACTTCTTCGTTTTCCGATGAATTGGCTGTGCTGGTCGATCGGGAATCTGGTCGTGTCTTGTCCCTAAGCCCCTTCATGTTTTGGTATCGCCCACTAAATGGCGATTCCCTCTGCACCTCGGAACTGTACTTTTACGACTTGCCTGAGAAATCCAGATACACCTACAAGCCAGTTGGCTCTAATGGCAGCCTTGTACTTGAGGAAGAGGGATTTGGTCCAGTAATCGAGGAGTTGAATAGGATGAGGCAGAGCGATTTGAACTTGGCTTATGTTGATGGCGTTGCGCTTACATCAATGATGGACTAAAGCATAGTTCAAGCATGCTCTCTCACGGGGAGACTGAATTAATCAGGTGCGCGATTCAGTTACGCCGAGCGTCTGAGGTACGACGTTAGGCACAACCCCGGCATGTCCTGATGACGTCAATTATTCAAGCAGCTACTCTTTTCAAGTATCAAGACGACTCAGCGCGCACAGAGAGCATTTTTAGAACCAGGAAAGTTTGGCTAACCAGCGCATTGCCACCGGTATCTGGTCATTGACTCAAGGTCCACAACGGCCGGTTGACATTTCGCAGGAAGCTCGTCGGCCATTTCGATCGCCCCCCGCGCAGTCTTGGAGCGCTAATTACCTATGCTTGATATTTGGCACTAAACGGATGCCGGACCACCGACTACGCTGAAATCAGTCGTCCCAGAACTCGCTAACTGAACAAAGCCGTTGATATCAACACATCCGGCAAGCCCCTGCTTGGTTTTCGGGTCAAAACGTAAGATACGCCAGAAACCATGTTCTTGACCAAAATCGATGAATACCGGTTTGGTAGTATGCCATCGCTTGAAGAGCGTGCTTTTCCCGAACCAATGAAAAGCTGCGATACCGTCCTGGTTTTGTCGTCCGCGCATGTTCGAGAAATTGAACCTGTCCGCATCGTTTTTGCAGCCATCGACAACCCATATCATCGTCTTGTAGAAGGCTTCTCTCGCCCTGACTTCATTGGGGTGAATGGTTGAACGCTGGAATTCAATCACCAGCCCTAACGGAGTTTTCACGTCTGCTATGTGTAGCTCGCCTAAGCCATCATCTTGTGCCGGAATCTCTTGCCACTCTTGAGGAAAGCGATTTTTCCATGCGCGATGCCACTCCGTTTCGGTCTCCCACCACGGATCGCAATGGGTTCGCGACAAATGCGCCCAATGCCAAGTAATGTGTTTCCCGCACTTGGAAACAACCTCGGCACCACAGCCAGGACAAGAAGCTCTTAACTTGGGTGTGGCTTCAATCCGTCTTCCGTCCAAAAGAGCAAACCGCATATCTGCTCCCAGTTATCTCTTAGCCGTTTTTTTTATCTGCTTGAGTAATGTCGCCGCCTGGATTTCCGCGGCTTGGCTGGAATCTGCATCAAGACGCTTATCGCAATAAAGCTGTTTATTGCTGATGTCGCTGGAATCCACACTGGGAGAACCAGACTTAAGGATCACGAGGCGCCAGGCACAACCAAGAATAGGATTCAACGGTGGCGCATTGTTGTAGCCACCAGTAAGCCAATAAGCGACATTACGCTGTGCTTGATAGTCACCGGCCATAGCCTTCTTTTCGAGTAGCTCATATTCCTGTATCGAAGATGCAGCCGCAACGGTGGAGAAAAACATGAGACCGAGGAATAGTAGTCGATGATTCATGATCGCTATGTGGTTGAGCTTGGGTGGGAGCGCTAATAGGCCTTATTTATATCGTACCAGTTGATGAATTAGGGAGTAGTAACCAACTATCGAGCTCCTGTGACGCTAAATCACCACCCTGTATCTGAATGACAGCGCCCCCAAGCACTGCGGATCTAAACCGCCAATCACCCATACGGTAGCTCCACCCGTGTTTCGGCCCCATTTCAGCGACAACCGGCAGCAACTCGGCCTGAGCGGCCATTCGGAATGGTAGGTCAATTTGGTCAGCAATGGAGCAGTACCGACCATTTCTAAGCCTTTGATTTATCTTCAAATGTTTTCAGCCAAGGGAACCACGACTCGTTCAACCGCACATCAAACCCTATCGTGGTCGTGCGCAATAGCATTGCAACAGCACGCAGGCCTTCATATCGAAGCGCGACCTCAATAGCCGGCACAACGACAGCCGGTGATTTGAGTGCGAACCTCTGGTTCGCTAGTCGAAACCATTGGTGCTTTGCCCACGATACGAACGCTGATTCGAACGCGCCCTTGAACGAATTGCCATCACACGCCTGCAAGAATCGAAGAGTAGTCGTATAGATCTCATTGGGGCTCAACTCAGGCCTCTCAATGGCCAAACGAATAGCCGATGCCACATAGTCCTGCGTGGATTCATCTTTGCCATCTGGAACTGACAACATCCTGCCGAACAAATCAGCAGCAGATTTACAACCGGGTTCAGTGCGCAGAGAATTGGCAAGTTCCAGCAAAGGATCGGTGTCCTTTGCGATTGCACAGAGCACACCCAGTGCAAGGACTGCCTGACTGAGTCGACTCTGAATCTGATCTTGTTCCAGTGCAGACTCGGGCGCATCGCGAACCGTCGCATATTCAGGTGCAGAGAGATTCCACTGTTTGAGTGAATCGAAGTTGGCGGTCACATAAGCAAGATTGTTCATCCATGGACGCAGCGCTTGAACGAATTCCAGTGAAGAACGTCGTCGCACTGCGCACTCCAAAAACGATGATGTGCATGTCAGTGATAGGGCCGGCACTTCGCGCCCGCAAAGTCGAGCCTGCAAGTTTGTCGCTGCCACCGCATTTCCCAGATAACGTGCCTCTACAACGGCTAGCAGGTACCAGGCAGTGTCAATGTGAGCAAGCTGTTGCTCGCGGATCGCCTCCGATGGCTGGAGGTTGCTGCACATGCCAGCCACCATGTAAGGGGGCTGGTTATCAATCTCGATCCCCTTGGGATAGCCCATGGCCTCCCCATATAGCCAAAGGAGCCCATGGCGTACTACTCGCTTGCAGTACGCGGCATTCAGGCTGTCGTCCGAATCAAGCGTAGATAGCTCCATGAGCGCCTCTGCGTACTCGGCGATGCAGCTTTGACGATCCCCCCCCTTAAATGCTGCCAAGGCGGCATCAGCTCGAAGCCCTATTCGCATATGGGTGAGACTACTCGCAGGGCCAGTTAGGAGTGACTCGTAAGCCCGCGCAAACCAGCCGGCGGCACTAGGCCAGTCGCCTGTCCCGGCTGCACTGATGCCAACCTCACGAAACAAGAATGTTCGCTCCAAGGGGTCGGCATTGAGCACAGCCTCGGGACCGCGCTCTAGTTCAAACAAGACGTCTTGGTATCGCTTGTGCCTAAAGCGTAGGCGGACTTTTGCTCGCGCGATTACTGAATTCGCACCAAACGTATGCTCAGCATCGGCCAAAACATGCTCAGCTTGCTCGGGAGAATTTGCATATTCATCCAGCATTACCGCACGCGCAACTCGAAAATGTACAGCGATGTCGATCCGATGCCAACGAATGCAGCATGCTTCCAATACCTCGAAGTTTGCGGCGGCATCCTCCGCCTTAAGCGTTCCGGCCTTTGTCTCTGCCAACCATGCTGCATTGACCGTTGTCTGAATCCATCCCTGTTCTAGGTTGGCCACTGGCAAGAACGTCTCGCGGTAGAGTGGGTCGAGTCCGTCCAGATCATCGAACAATTGCCTCTGACGTTCGACACTACCGATAGACATGGCAACGTTCGTAAACAGGAAGCTGATGGCGGGAGCAGCCCAACCATCGACGTCTCCTTGTACACCGTCAAGGTGCTGTATCAGCGACGGGAACATGGGATCTGACTGGGAGACATCGAGAAGCCTCTGCAGCAGACGTGCCGGTCGAGGCAAAACTGACGCGAGAGTTTGCGAGATGAGTGCCTTCGACAACGCCAGCATCTCAAACCCTCGATCGACCCGAGTCTGCTCCCCGGTGTCAATCTCACGGGTAAGCGCGGACCAAACAGAGAGCGCAAAATCGGGCATTTTGGCCTCGGAGGCCAATAGGAGCTGAGCCAATCTCAGCATCTTGGACAGATGGGGATTCTTGGCAAAGATCAGACGATCTGTCTCAGCGTAGAGCAGCAACGGAAGCACTGCTGCAATAGCATTCAATTCGGCGTCGCCACCGAAGACCGCCAGCGCGATTTTTGTCAAAGGCTCTTCCACTTCCCCCATCGTGGAATGGAAGAAGAGCGTATTGACATCTGCGGCATCCAAAGTTTTGCCGGTAGGGCTTAGCCATCTGGCAACTTCTGCGTGTGTAGCTCGTTGTTCGTTCGCCGACAGGTCTTCTGCACCCGCGCCACCCACCAGGGGTGATACGCGTAGGCGTCCGCCACCAACTTCATCGATCCAAGGTCCAATCAGCGAGTTGAGCAACTCTCCCGGTAGCGGGAGTCCCGGCTCCACGTTACCAACTGCACATCCGAGCTCGCGTGGAAATCGCCCATGTAACAAGCTGGTTCGAAGGAGAAGCCGGCGACGGTTCTCGTCCAGCCTTGCGACTAGTGTCGTGCGGAGCCGTCGTCGTTCCGAATCAACATCCGCTTGGACTTCCTTAATCGAAATCGTCTCTCCTTCCAGCGAGGACCAACCTGACCGCCGGGCGCTCGCGATGACTGCTTTCGCGAGTTGTGGATGACCCATACTGCTAAGTAAGAACACTAGGCGGGCCGACCTACCAACATCACCGCCAGCGATGGAAACCAGTTGAGCGACCTCATCTTGGTCAAGGTTGGGGACTCGAACAACATGCTCCATTGAAAGCCCGCATGTGTCGAGTGATCGTGTTGTCGGTTCTCGATAAGCCGTTGCAATGCAAACCGCATCGCGTCTTCGAATTGCAGTTAGCAATTGGCTGAATCGCCGGCAGACGGTTGAGTCTTCGATCTCGTTGATGTCGTCAACGATCAGCCCGGAAAATTCACGTTGAAGGCCCTGTGCCAAAGCGGTGGCTAGAATATGCTCCGTTTCTTGGGCCGAGCGATCTGCCAGCGGTAGCACGAGCCACGTCCCCCCAAGCATTCGCGCGACGTTACGTGCGTTAGTCGTCTTGCCAAGACCACTTCCACCTACGACGAAAACCGCGCCTGTAGATTTCAGAACAGCATTTATTGGGTCGGTGACATTCGGTCTGGACAAGACATTTTTAAGTGTCGGGTAGGATGTCTCGACTTCGAGGATAGAGCGCCCCCCAATAGAGATGTGACCGCCCCCGCTGGAGGTAGATAGTTGCGCTAGTAGGCTCTCAATAGAACTCTTGGCCAGAGTCATCTTGGTCGCAGTTTCGCATAGCCTCAGCAGATCAGTCTGCCTGAGGTGACGACCAGAACCTGTTTTGACAATAGCCTGTAGTATGTGTGTGACGACAACGCCGGGCAGAGCATCGCAGTCCCGTGGCGAAACTCGGAGCCGATCCGAGGCAAACTCAACCAGCGATGCAGCGAGTTCACGTTCTAAATCCTCTAGGGGCTGGGATCCTGTATCCCAATGGATTCGGCGAAGCAGGTCGTTCCGCAGTTGCTCGTCCGTGCGCGAAGAGATAAACCTCTTAACCCGCGCCGATATCGAGGATGCCATTAATGCACTGCGCAGCGGCAATACATCAGCCATTGCAGCCGCTTTACGCCAATAGGTAAGCACACCTTCTCCAGCCGCTCGGTCGGCCTTTTCGCGCTCAACCCCGATCTCTGAAGTCGTTAGGTAGCGGAGGTGAACCTCTCGCGTTGGGTTGCGTTCTACAAGATCGACAAACCCGTCAAGCGCCACTTGGACATCCTCATTGTTTATCGTGAGGCTGCTTGACCTAGCTGTATCCTTGACCTGTACCCCATTCAATACATTTCCTACAAGTGTTGCATAGTCTTCTGCCACCTCTAGCAACAATTCCTCTCCTGACTGCAATGCAACCCAAGCTATGGAACTCGCGTATAGCTGATACGCGTAGCCGCGCAGTGAGGCCACTGCTTGTCTACTGGGATCCCCGTCAATAGCTGAAAGTGACTCACCGGCAGTGAAATGAGGAAGCGGATTCATCATGCGAAGTTTATGTCATAGCCGCAGTCGGCAACATGCCATATTGCTGACGTAGGTACTATTTCTCTTTAACGGCTGCAATGGCCGAAGCGGTGACTGCCGCTGCGAATATGGCGGAATTCTGGGCTTTGCCGCTATTGGTATTAAGATTCATAGCAGTAGGGATCAGCAAATGAAACCTCAAGAAATCACAACAAAATATTATTTTTAATCAATCTAATACTAAATTCATAGCATTTTTATTTTCGTCACAAAATTGCTCGAGTGACATGTTCATTGATTAAAATCGACGCAAAAGCAAAGTGGCCGGACTGAATTCCAGGCGAGTGGTGGCACAGAACAGAATGTAAGGTTGGCAATTTGAGATTCACGCTCTACTCCGATCTACATCTTGAAATCAAGGCATGGGAACCGCCGGTGCTTGATGTCGACCTGGTGATTCTGGCCGGCGATATTGGAAGCCACACCCGAGGACTCGCTTGGGCAGCAGCAACGTTTCAGCAACCGGTCATTTACGTGGCCGGCAACCACGAATACTACGAAGCTCACCTTGGCATGTTGGCTGAATTGCGGAAGCCGGCATGGGAAGAATCGGGTACGTATTTTCTGGAAAGGGGTACTTTCGAACGGAACGGGGTGCGTTTTCTCGGCTGTACGCTCTGGAGCGGATTCGACCTAAATGGTGCCGACAAGGCGCATGCCTATATGGCCGTCGCCAAGCGGGGCATCAACGATTACTGGATGATCCACGCCAGAGGTGGCAAAACCTTGGAGCCACGCGACACACTCAAACTGCACCGGACTGCGGTTCGCTGGCTGGATGCTGAACTCGCCAAGCCATTCAGTGGCAAAACAGTGGTGGTCACACATTTTGCGCCGCATCGAGGATGTGTTGCGCCACAGTACGAGGGCAGCGACATGTCGCCGTATTTCGTCACCGATCTTTCACCCCTAATGGAAAAACACCGGATCGATGTTTGGTGTCATGGCCATACGCATACGAATAATGATTTCATGGCAGAAGGTGGCTGCCGCGTCATCTCGAATCAACTTGGCTACCCGAGTGAGCAAGCCCGCGTCGGGTTTCGGAATGACCTAGTCATCGAATTATGATTGTCTTCGTCGCCTCTACGAAGAGCCCACATCCGGTAAGAGAGATAGCGTCTGCAACAACCCTAACTTGCTATGAAACCTGACGACTTGCCTACCTCCGCTAATCCGACAGTAGCCAAACCAAATCCAGATAAGCAACCAGCAACCACAACCTTGTGGTTCTCATTCGCAAAGCTCATTGCAACGCTGGGTAGCATAGGAGGTGTACTGCTGCATCTGATTGGCTATATCAGCTACCTAAGCTATATGTCAGCCTGGGGCCTCGAATCGGGGCCGTTCCATAAAGATATCGACGAAGTATTGTTTATGGGCTACCTAGCAATTATGGATGGCTCCAACCATGCGTTGTCTCTAATAGGAGGGCATGTATGGGCAATTTTGGTTGTTTGGCTCTCCCTTACCGCCTACGCATTCCTGATATTTCGACAGGACAAATCTGATACGCGAGAGAAAGCAAAACAGATTTTTCAACGATTGCCGAACTGGGTTCCAGATCTGCTCGGTAGTGTTTTGGGATCTACGTTAACGCTGGCACTTTTCCCCATAGGTCTATTGTTTGTACTGGTTGTGACAACCTTACCGGTCAGCATTGGAGATAGCTTCGGCAGGTCCCTAGCGGATAGCCAATATAAAAAAATCACTGCCGGATGTGAGCATGTCACTCAAGGTAATCGTTGTCTTGAAATCAGGAAAGACGGAAAACTAATTGCTCACGGATTCGTGATCGATAGTTCCGCATCGCACATCGCGCTCTTTGACGTTGATTTGCAGCGCGCAAGGACTCTTGTGCGGGAAGGCACAGAGCTTATCGCGGACAGCCGGTCCAAATAGGGCAAATATCAGAAGTAACATCTTTGACCAGTCCGGAATCAGCAGCCATAGCGCTTCCGGCCATTTACTATGCGATACCTACCGCCGCGGGGCCCGGTATAGCATGTCTCGTCAACCGCTGGCGTATAGAGTCGATTCGGTTGTGCCTGGCGCTGTGGAGCCTGCCATGCTGGGTTTGGCGCCGACGGAACATAGCTACCACGATGGCAGTGATACTCGGCAGTTGCGCGTTTAAAGTGGCATCCGTTGGCATCAAGTCCTCCTCCATGTGAATGCACGTTACCTATCCACAAACTGAGCAGGGCCGGAACAACGGCTGCCTTCATTTTTCTTATCATTTCTCCCCCTACAAGTGCATGCAAACGGTGTATTTTGTTTTAATAATACGCCTGCACTGTCAGTGAGGAGGAACGATTTCTTCGTGCGGGAGAAAGGCCCGTGGCGGCACGTAGGGATAACTGAGGAGTCTACGTGCCCTCTACCTTCCTTCGTCACTTGCCAAAGAAAGATTGCAATCTGAGGCTTCATACTGAAAGGCAAACGCATCAGATGGGTGCTTCGTAGAAGACCGATTCCAATACGGCAATTGCCGTTGTTGAAGAGGCGACTGATCCAGCCATTATGCTATGCGCAATATGTATGCGACGGCGCTGTCGAGATGTCTGTCTCTTCAATTTCAGCGCCATATGGCAACATCTAGCTGCTATGCTCACGAAGTGGATTTATTCAGTCACTCCTTTATGCTCCCTGCCTCAAGGCACTCGGTCAGACAATATGTTCGCGAAAAGCGCTATGGCCGGAGCCGGTTTTCGCATTTAGCGTTGGAACTTACAGGCGGCAATCCGCCGCGTCCCGGCGAGATCAGCCTTGCGCATCAGGGCATCTTATTCTTGGATGAATTGCCGGAGTTTGATCGAAAAGTTCTGGAAACCCTGCGCGAACCGCTCGAATCGGGCCGCGTGCACATCGCCCGCGCCGCCCGCCACGCCGAATTCCCGGCTCAATTCCAGCTCGTCGCGGCGATGAATCCGTGCCCCTGTGGTTTTTTGGGCCACGGCAATAATAAATGCCGGTGCACACCGGACCAGATCGCCCGTTATCGCGGCAAGCTCTCCGGCCCCTTCGTCGACCGCATCGACCTGATCATCGAGGTCCCCGCCCTGCCGGCCGATGCGCTGGCCGGCAAGGCCGAGGGCGAATCGTCGGCGACCGTCCGCGCCCGCGTCGAAGCGGCCCAGGCCCGCCAAAAATCGCGGCAGGACAAGCCCAATGCCCGCCTCGACACAAAGGAAGTCGACGCCTGCTGCCAGCCGGACGAGGCAGGCAGCAAGCTGCTCAAGCAGGCCACCGCCCAGCTCGACCTGTCGGCCCGCGCCTGGCACCGCATCCTCAAGGTCGCCCGCACCATCGCCGATCTCGCTGGCAGCGACGACATCCGCGCCGCCCACGTCGCCGAAGCCATCCAGTACCGGCGCTTCCCCCGTGGCTGAAACGCCACAGCGCACTTCCCGCGGCATCGCCGTCCTGCTCGCCGCCCTGTCGGCGCTCGGACCGTTTTCCATCGACACCTACCTGCCGTCGTTTCGGGAAATTGCCGAAAACCTGCACGCTACGCCGCTGGAAGTGCAGCAGACCCTTTCGGCCTACCTGTTCTCCTTTGCCGCGATGACCCTGTGGCATGGCGCGATTTCCGACCGTTTCGGCCGGCGCCGGGTCATACTCGTCGCCATCAGCCTGTTTGCCTTCGCCTCGGCTGGCTGCATGCTGGCCACCCGCATCGAGCACCTGTGGTTCTGGCGCGCCATGCAAGGCATTACGGCCGGTGCCGGGATGGTCGTCAGCCGGGCCATCGTCCGCGACATGTTCGACGGTTCAGCCGCCCAGCGGCTGATGTCGCAGATCACCATGATGTTCGCCTTCGCCCCGGCGATTGCTCCGCTCATCGGCGGCTGGCTGCAGGCATATTTTGGCTGGCGCTCGGTATTCGCCTTCCTCGTGCTGTCGACCGGGTCCTTGTGGCTGGCCTGCTGGAAACTGCTGCCGGAAACCCTGCCCCCAGAAAAACGCCAGTCTCTGCGCCCGGCCTACCTCGCCACCACCTACTGGAAAGTGGTGACCTCGCCGCACTTCCTGACCGCCTGCGCCGCCTTGGCTCTCAATTTCGGCGGTTTTTTCCTGTATGTCCTGTCCGCCCCGGTTTTCCTGATGGGCCATCTCGGCGTATCGGAAACCGGCTTCCTGTGGCTGTTCGGGCCATCGATGTGCGGGCTGCTCAGCGGTTCATGGCTATCCACCCGGCTATCCGGCAAACTGTCGCTGCCACGCTGCATCGCCCTCGGCTACGTGATCATGGGCAGCGCTGCCGCCATCAACCTGGTCATCAATCTGACCCTGCCGCCGGGTCTGCCCTGGAACGTCGTGCCAATCTTCATCTACACCTTCGGCATGTCCCTGGCCACGCCCTGCCTGAGCATTTTCGCCCTCGACCCCTTCCCGGCCCAGCGCGGCCTGGCCGCTTCCTGCCAGACTTTCTTCCAGTCCGGATTCAACGGGCTGACTGCGGCACTGATCGCGCCGGCGCTGTGGGGTTCGACGCTGACCCTGTCGTTGGGCATGGCCGGGCTGCTGTTCGGCGGCGGCATGGCCGCCCTGCTCCACCAGTGCCTGCGACAGGGTGAAAGCAAGCCAGCGAAGGCGTAAACTGGGCTGTCGCCCTCGACTGGAGTTCGCATGAAACTGCCCGCCTGGATTTCTGCCGCCGCTTCGGCCATCGTCGCCGCCGCCCTGCCCGCCTGCCATTACGTCAATCTGAAAGAGATCAAGCCGGGCGTCACGACCCAGGCCGAGGTCCGTTCGCGCATGGGCGAGCCGGGCTTCATCCATTGGAACGACGACGGCACGGCGACCTGGGAATACGCCCGCCAGCCCAACGGCACCAGCTGCTACATGATCAGCTTCGGCCCCGATCACGTCGTCGCCAAGGTCGAACAGGTGCTCAACGACGCCAATTACGCCAAGGTCCGCGTCGGCATGAGCAAGGACGACGTCCGCCGCCTGCTTGGAGCACCGGGGTCGAAGCAGACCTTCAACAACCTGCGCGAGGAAATCTGGGAGTGGCGCATCGAAGGCATGCCGCCCATGGAGGAAACCTATTTCATGGTGCATTTCGACACCGATAATGGCGGGGTCAAGAAAACCTCCAAGCGGGTCGCGGCGAAAGGCTAAGGCTTTACTGCAGCAACGGACAGCTGGCCAAAACGTCCCAAAAATCAAGACCCTTGGCAGTCTGGGCCGCCCCCGGTAAACTAACGCTTCTGCCGAGGAGCGCTGCGACCCTTAATTCAAGGGGCCAGGCTCGGCAACGATCAACGGCGCTCGCAAACCCCAGCTTCTCCTAGTTCCGGTTTGTGGCGCCGTTTGTTATTGCGGCGTCCCCGGTGCGAGATTTGTAACAAGCCGCTTTGCCGAGGTGATCCATGCAGCCTGATCGTACGTCCGAACTCTCTTCCCTGCTCCAGCAGCGCCTGCTCGTCCTTGACGGTGCCATGGGCACGATGATCCAGCGCCACGGGCTGCAGGAAGCCGATTACCGCGGCGAGCGCTTCAAGGACCACGGGCACGACCTGAAGGGCAACAACGACCTGCTGGTCCTCACCCGCCCGGACATCATCGGCGGCATCCACCGCGACTACCTGGCCGCCGGCGCCGACATCCTCGAGACCTGCACCTTCAACTCGACCGCCGTATCGCAGGCCGACTACAACCTGACCGAACTGGTCTACGAGTTGAATTTCGAAGGCGCCAGACTGGCCCGTCAGCTGTGCGACGAATTCACCGCCGTCAACCCGGCCAAGCCGCGCTTCGTCGCCGGCGTGCTCGGCCCGACCAGCCGCACGGCGTCGATTTCGCCGGACGTGAACGATCCCGGCTACCGCAACGTCAGTTTCGACGAACTGGTCGCCAACTACGTCGAGGCCATTACCGGCCTGGTCGAGGGCGGCGCCGACATCCTGTTGGTCGAGACGGTGTTCGACACCCTGAACGCCAAGGCCGCGCTGTTCGCCATCGAGCAATACTTCGACACTGCCGGCCGCCGCTGGCCGGTGATGATTTCCGGCACCATCACCGATGCGTCCGGCCGCACCCTGTCCGGCCAGACCGCCGAGGCCTTCTGGAATTCGTTGCGCCATGTCCAGCCGCTGTCCTTCGGCCTGAACTGCGCGCTGGGCGCCAAGGAACTGCGCCAGTACGTCGAGGAACTGTCCCGCGTCTGCGACTGCTACGTCTCGGCCCACCCCAACGCCGGCCTGCCCAACGCCTTCGGCGGCTACGACGAAACCGCCGACATGCTGGCCGACGAAATCGAAAGCTGGGCCAAGGCCGGCATCGTCAATATCGTCGGCGGCTGCTGCGGCACCTCGCCGGAACACATCGCCGCCATCGCCCAACGCGTCGCCCCAGTCGCGCCGCGCGCCATCCCGGCCATCGCCCCGGCGCTGCGCCTGTCCGGCCTGGAGGCCTTCAACGTCACGCACGAGTCGTTGTACGTCAACGTCGGCGAACGGACCAACGTCACCGGCTCCAAGGCCTTCGCCCGCATGATCCTCGAGGGCCGCTTCGACGACGCGCTGGCCGTCGCCCGCCAGCAGGTCGAGAACGGCGCCCAGGTGATCGACATCAACATGGACGAGGCGATGCTCGATTCGCTGGCCGCCATGGACAAGTTCCTCAAGCTGATCGCCTCCGAACCGGACATTTCGCGGGTGCCGATCATGATCGACTCCTCCAAGTGGGAAGTCATCGAGGCTGGCCTGAAATGCATCCAGGGCAAGGGCATCGTCAATTCCATCTCGATGAAGGAAGGCGAGGCCAAATTCCTCGAACAGGCCAAGCTGGCCCGCCGCTACGGCGCCGCGGTCATCGTCATGGCCTTCGACGAGCAGGGCCAGGCGGATACCTTCGCCCGCAAGACGGAAATCTGCGCCAAGGCCTACCTGTTGCTGACCGAAATGGGTTTCCCGGCCGAAGACATCATCTTCGACCCGAACATTTTCGCCATCGCCACCGGCATCCCGGAACACGACAACTACGCTGTCGATTTCATCGAATCGGTGCGCTGGATCAAGCAGCACCTGCCGCACGCCCACATTTCCGGCGGCGTTTCCAACGTCTCCTTCAGCTTCCGCGGCAACGACCCGGTGCGCGAGGCGATCCACACCGTCTTCCTGTACCACGCCATCCAGGCCGGCATGACCATGGGCATCGTCAATGCCGGCATGCTCGGCGTCTATGACGACCTCGAGCCGGAACTGCGCGCCAAGGTCGAGGATGTCGTTCTGAACAAGAACCCCGGCGCCGGCGAAGCGCTGGTCGATTTCGCCCAGACGGTCAAGGAAGGCAAGGCCAAGGACAGCGGCCCCGATTTGAGCTGGCGCGAGCAGTCGGTCGAAAAGCGTCTCGAACACGCGCTGATCAAGGGCATCACCGATTTCGTCGTGGCCGACACCGAGGAAGTGCGCGCCAAGCTGGAAAGCAAGGGCAAGCCGCCGCTCGCCGTCATCGAAGGCCCGCTGATGGCCGGCATGAACCACGTCGGCGACCTGTTCGGCGCCGGCAAGATGTTCCTGCCGCAGGTCGTCAAGTCGGCCCGCGTCATGAAGCAGGCGGTTGCCCACCTGCTGCCCTACATCGAGGCGGAAAAGAGCCGCACCGGACTGGGCAGCAAGGGCAAGATCCTGATGGCCACGGTCAAGGGCGACGTGCACGACATCGGCAAGAACATCGTCGGCGTCGTCCTCGGCTGCAACGGCTACGACGTGGTCGACCTCGGCGTCATGGTTTCCTGCGACAACATCCTGAAGGCGGCGCTCGAACACCGCGTAGACATCATCGGCCTGTCCGGCCTGATCACGCCGTCGCTCGAGGAAATGGCCCACGTCGCCGCCGAAATGCAGCGTCTGAACATGAAGCAGCCACTGCTCATCGGCGGCGCGACGACCAGCCGTGCCCACACCGCGATCAAGATCGCGCCCAATACCGATGGCGCCGTGGTTTACGTGCCGGATGCCTCGCGTGCCGTCGGCGTCGCCACCAAGCTGCTGTCCATCGAGCAGCGCGACGGCTACATGGCCGAAATCGCCAGCGAATACGAAACCGTGCGTGCCGAACACAGCGGCCGCAAGGGCGCCACCATGGTCACGCTGGCCGAAGCCCGCGCCAACCGTTTCACCGGGGACGAAGCCTACACGCCGGTCGTTCCCCAGCAGCTGGGCCTGCATACCCTCGACCTCGATCTCGACACCCTGTCGCTGTTCATCGACTGGTCGCCCTTCTTCCAGAGTTGGGACCTGGCCGGCCGCTACCCGGCCATCCTCGAGAATGAGACGGTCGGCGAAACGGCCCGCCAGCTGTTCGCCGATGCCAAGGAAATGCTTGGCAAGATCGTCAGCGAGGAATGGGTCACCGCCCGCGCCGTCTTCGGCCTCTACCCGGCGCGCGGCGACAACGAGGACGTGATCATCTACAGCGACGAGTCGCGCACCCAGGAGATCGCCCGCTGGGTCGGCCTGCGTCAGCAGCACAAGCAGCCGGCCGGCCGCCGCAACGTCGCGCTGGCCGACTATGTCGGCGATCGCGACTATGTCGGCGCCTTCGCCGTCACCGCCGGCCTGGGTATCGAGGCCAAGGTTGCCGAATTCGAGGCGGCCAATGACGACTACTCGGCAATCATGCTCAAGGCCCTGGCCGACCGCCTGGCCGAAGCCGCCGCCGAATGGCTGCACATGCGCGTACGCACCCACTACTGGGGCTATGCCGATGACGAGTCGCTCGACAACGACGCGCTGGTCGCCGAGGAATACAAGGGCATCCGCCCCGCCCCCGGCTACCCGGCCTGCCCGGACCACACCGCCAAGCGCGAGTTGTTCGCCCTGCTCGACGCCCCGGCCAACGCCGGCATGAGCCTGACCGAGTCCTGCGCCATGACCCCGGCCGCCGCGGTTTCCGGCTTCTACATCGGCCATCCGGGCGCGGCATATTTCGCCATTCCCAAGATCGGCCGTGATCAGCTGGAAGACTGGGCGCAGCGCAAGGGCATGGCGCTCAAGGATGCGGAGTACTGGCTGGCGCCCCTGCTCTGAGTCGCCGAGCACCGCACCGGCGCTGCGACTTCAGGCGGTCGGACAGACCGCCCGTTGCGTCCGCCGGTGCACGTAGGCCTCGAAGTCGACGACCGGTAGCGGCCGGCTGAAGAAATAGCCCTGATAGGCGTAGCAGCCAGCCTCGCGCAGGAAATCGAGCTGCGCCGCAGTTTCGACCCCTTCGGCGATGACTCCAAGATCCAGCGCCCGGGCCAACGCGACGATGGTGCGGGCGATGGTCGCGTCGCTCGGATCTTCCAGCACATCGCGGACGAAGGTCTGGTCGATTTTCAGCTGGTCGAGCGGCAGCCGCTTCAGGTAGGACAGTGACGAATAGCCGGTACCGAAATCGTCGAGTGCGAAACCAATGCCGATCTCGCGCAGGGCCAGCATCTTTTCGATGATTTCCTGGACATTGTCCACCAGCACGCTTTCGGTCAGTTCCAGCTTCAAGCGCACGGGGTTGGCCCCGCTGCGGGTCAGCGCCGCCTGGACCTGGTGGACGAAATCGTCCTGGCGCAACTGTCGGGCGCTGACATTGACGGCGATGCTCAGGTCGGCGAAATCCGGTTGCCCAGCCCAAGCCGCCAGCTGGCGGCAGGCGGTTTCGAGCACGAACTGGCCAAGCTGCACAATCAGGCCGGTTTCTTCGGCCAGCGGAATGAAATCAGCCGGCGACACGACGCCGCGCAGCGGATGGTTCCAGCGCACCAGCGCCTCGGCCCCGGTCAGGCACCCATGAACTGCCACCTGCGGCTGGTAGTAGAGCTGTAGTTGGCCATGTTCGATGGCGGCACGCAGATCGCCCTCGAGTTCGGCCCGGACGCGGACGGCCGACTCCAGCGTCGGGTCGAAGAAGCGCACGAGGTTGCGGCCGCTTTCCTTGGATTTGTACATCGCCAGGTCGGCCTGCTTCATCAGTTCATCGACGCCCAGCCTTTCGCCCTGGAACAGGGTGACGCCGATGCTGGCCGAGCTGCGGTGCACGGTGTCGCTGAGCAGGTAAGGCGTATAGAGGATGGCCAGAATCTTGTCGGCGATCATCTCGGCAATACTGGCGGCATGTTCCTGCTGTTCGCCGAGTGTCGACAGGACGACGACGAATTCGTCGCCGCCGATCCGCGCCACCGTATCTTCGAGCCGCACCACCTGGGTCAGCCGGCTGGCCACCTGGCGCAGCAGGCGGTCGCCGCGGTCGTGGCCGTAGGTGTCGTTGAGGGTCTTGAAATTGTCGAGGTCGATGAACAGCAGCGCGCCATGGTCGCCGCTGCGCACACCGGCGAGTTGCGCCTGGCGCAGGCGGTCGACGAGCAGGGTGCGGTTGGGCAGGCCGGTCAATTGGTCGTAGAAGGCCAGCGTCTTGATCCGCTCTTCCGAGCGCTTGCGTTCGGTGATGTCGATATGCGTGCCGATGTAGTGGCTGACGTTGCCGGCCTCGTCCTTGACGGCTGTGATGGTCAGCCATTTGGGATAGATCTCGCCGCTCTTGCGGCGGTCCCAGACTTCGCCCTGCCAGGTACCGGTAGCAATGACGGTAGCCCACATCTGCCGGTAGAACTCGTCGTCGTGCCGGCCAGAGCGCAGGATGCGCGGCGTCTGGCCCAGGACCTCCTCGGCGCTGTAGCCGGTGGTGTCGGTGAAGGCCTTGTTGACCCGCAGGATGACGCCGCGGGCATCGGTAATGACCATGCCTTCCTGCGACTCGAAGGCGGCGGCGGCGATGCGCAGGTCGGCCTCGGCCAGGCGCCGTCCGGAGATGTCGGTGACGTAGGTGAGGATGCAACGCTGCCCGTTGAGATCGATGGTCTCGCTCGACAGGATGACGTGGTGCTGGCTGCCGGCCTTGTGCAGCCAGGTCGTTTCGTATTCGGTCAGCCGCCCGCGCCGGGAGATTGCCGCCAGCCAGGCTTCGCGGGCCTGCCGCGTCGGCCAGAAGCCGACCTCCAGGGAAGTCTTGCCGATCAGATCGTCGCGCGACCAGCCGAAATTGCGTTCGTAGCTGGCATTGATTTCCAGGAAGCGGCCGTCGTCGGCCGCCGAGATTGAGGCGGCCAGCGGGCAGGAGTCGAAGGCCTTGGCGAATTTTTCCTCCGAACGCTCGAGCTCGACGCCGGCCAGCTTGCGCTGCGTGATGTCGGTATAAACCCAGATCGACGGCGCATCGAGCACCGCCCCAGGATTGAGCGGACAGCCCGACTGAATGACCCAGATACGCGAACCGTCGCGCCGGAACATCTCGGTCTCGAAACTGGTGAAACCCTTGCTGGCCAGCTGGGCATAGGCTTCCCTGCCAACGTCGGCGAAGTGCGCCTGCGAACCGTAGAAATTCTCCGTCGTCTGCCCTTCCAGTTCGTCCGGGCTGGCATAGCCGAACATGTCGGCAATGTGCTGGTTGCACTTGAGGATGCGCCGGTTGCACAACATCAGGATGCCGACCCGGGCGTGATCGAAGATCAGGCGCTGTTCCTGCAACAGTTCGTGCAGCCGGCGCTCCTTGTAGCGCCGCGTCGACAGGTCGCTCCAGACGCAGAGGATAACCGTGCGCCCCTGGAAATTGACGCAGGACAGCGTCACCTCGGCCAGGAAATCGCTGCCGTCGGCCCGCCGGTGCAGCCACTCGAAACAATGGAAACCGCGCTCCTGGACGAGGGTCAGGATGTGCTCGGCCTTGGCGAAGGAGTCTTGACCATCGGGCTGGTCGGGTGGCGACAGCGCCGACGGATGCAGGTTGAGCAGTACCTCGCGGCTCGGGTAGCCGAGGGTTTCCACCGCCGCCCCATTGCAGTCGACAAAGCAATTGGCCTCGATCATCAAGGCCGGATCGGGGGAAGATTCGAAAATCTTCCGGAACCAGTTCATTTCGTCGGAGACTGAAGTCATTCGGGCAGCGGGCTGTCCATCGATAGGAGCTTTCGTAGTCGCAATAATAACCACACCAAAATTGTGCTTATATCACTGGATAGCCGCGGACAGCTATATCGAAAGTCAAATTTAGTGCTCGGATGGCGAAAGAAATGCATACGCCGTGGCAATTTCGGGGAAATCGGCGAAAATCCGGACGATGATCCCGGCCACCGATTTCGACCTCCGCCCCTGCAATACCCTCGCCCTGCCCGGCAGGGCAGCCCGCTACCTCAAGATCTCTGCAGCGGACGAGCTGGCCGCCCCCGACCTGGCGCGGGACAGGCGCTTCATTCTTGGCGGCGGCAGCAACCTCGTGCTGACCGGCGACTTCGACGGCCTCGTCCTGCACATGGCCATTTTCGGAAAACACCTGCTCAAGGAGGACGCCGAGGCCTTCTACATCGAGGCCGGGGCTGGCGAGAACTGGCACGAATTCGTCCAATGGACCTTGCGCCAAGGCTGGCCAGGGCTGGAAAACCTGTCCCTGATTCCCGGCACGGTGGGCGCCGCGCCGATCCAGAATATCGGTGCCTACGGCCTTGAGGTCGGCGAGTGTTTCCAGGCG
Organism: Dechloromonas hankyongensis; assembly: GCF_022012295.1. Lineage (GTDB taxonomy): Bacteria > Pseudomonadota > Gammaproteobacteria > Burkholderiales > Rhodocyclaceae > Azonexus > Azonexus hankyongensis. The sequence continues at coordinate 503,258 of NZ_JAKLTN010000001.1, read as the reverse complement.
CTGACGGCCTGGGATTTCGAAAAACAGGCGTTTTTTCAGATTGACCGTAGCGCTTGCCGTTTCGCCTACCGCGACAGCCTGTTCAAGCAGGAGGGCTGGCATCTGAGCGGGCGCATGGCGATCACGTCGGTCGTTTTCCGGCTGCCCAAGAAGTGGATGCCCAACCTGCGCTACGCCGACGTTTCGCAGGAACTCGCTGCGCAGCACATTGCCACACCGACGCCGCAGAACATTGCCGACGCCATCGTCGCCGTGCGCCAGCGCAAGCTGCCGGATCCGGCGCGCATTCCCAATGCCGGCAGTTTTTTCCACAACCCGGTGGTGACCAAGGTGCAGGCCGAGGCGCTCAAGGCCGCTCACCCGACCCTGCCCAGCTACCCGCAACCCGATGGCCGGGTCAAGCTGGCCGCCGGCTGGCTCATCGAGCAGGCTGGCTGGAGAGGGAAGAATCTCGGGCCGGTCGGCATGTACGAAAAACAGGCGCTGGTCCTGGTCAATCGCGGCGGGGCGACCGGAGCCGACGTGCGGCGCACGATGGCTGCGGTGCAGGCCGACGTGGCGGCGCGTTTCGCCGTTGCCCTTACTCCCGAGCCGATTTTTCTGTAACGAACAGGCAGGCGGCGATGCCGGTGGCGACGGCGTCGGCCATGCGCGCCTGGCGTTCGGGATCGAGCAGTTCCAGTTCCTCGTCGCGATGCTTGATCACCCCTGCTTCGAACAGCACGGCGGGCAGCGTGGTGCGGTACAGAACAACCAGATTATCGTAATACCAGACGCCGTTTTGGGCATCGGCCGCCACATGCTTGCGCGCGTGCCAGGTCGACGGCTCGAAACCAGCCCGCCGCAGCATGGCGCCGATGGCCGACGCGCAGCGCAAGCTGGTCGGCGGATCTGGATTGTGCGCCGAGACGAAAATACCGTAGCCGCGTTTGACCTCGGTATAGCGTTGCGGCTTGCCGTCCCACTCCCAGTCGAGCAGCCACTGTTCGCTGATCGAATCGTGATGGATGGAAATGAAGAAATCGCTGCCCCGGGCGGCCTTGGGACGGGCGGCGAGGCTGCCGATCTGGCCGTCGAAATTGACCTCCTTGACGTCCAGATCACGCTCGCGCAGCGCCGTCACCACCCGGCCGGCGAAATCCCGGTTGAAGGCGAATTCGGGCCGGCCGCGGGCGCTGATCGCCCCGCTGTCGAGTCCGCCGTGGCCGACATCGACGGCCACCACGGCCGGCGCCGCCCCGGCGATACCGGCGGCAAAATAAAACCCGAGCAGTGAGACATATTTCATGAGCGAATTATCGCGGCAAATTAACATGGCGACCTTACCCTCCCCCATGGCGGCTAACAGCTAATAACTAGCAACTAACTAATATCGACCAAACACCATGCCCGAACTGACCGTCTTCTCCGCCACTACCCCGCCCCCGGTCCACGACCATCCCCGCCCGGACCGGCTGGTCAAGGGCAATCCGCTGCGCACCACCTGGGAGCATTTCCTGAGTGCCAACGGCGACCTGTCGGCCGGCATCTGGGCGTGCGAACCCGGGGCGTGGGATATCGCCTTCGCCCCCGGCAAGGATGAATTCTTCTGCGTCATCGAGGGCCGCATACGCATCATCAGCGCTTCCGGCCAGGCCGCCGAATTCGGTCCCGGCGATGCCTGCATCATTCCGGCCGGCTTCACCGGCAGCTTCGAAGTGCTCGAGGCGGTGCGCAAACACTACGTGCTCGTGGAACGCGGCTGATGAATTGCGCTATAGTTTCCCGGCCAAACAGGGGAAGGGAATGACCGTAGAGACAAGCCATCCGCGAGGCACCAGCGCTCACATGCCGGATCTGAACTGGAGCCAGGTGCGGGAAACGGTACTGATGCTCGAACTGTCCGCCGTACAGATCGAAGCCGCGATGAAGGACAGCGACAGCTCGGTCGACGTGCTGACCGATTCCTTCACGACCATGGCCAACTACATGCGGATGATTTCCGACACCATCGGCACCCTGCCCGACCACGGTGAAGTCGGCGTCGCCAAGCAGAACCTGAGCGGCGTTTCCGAACACGTTTCGCGCATGATGCACCAGGCCATCATCGCCTTCCAGTTCTACGACAAGCTGGTCCAGCGCCTCGGCCACGTCGGCCTCAGCCTGGGCGAGCTGAGCGAGCTGGTTGGCGATCCGCAGCGCCTGTTCAGCCCCGGCGAATGGGTCAACCTTCAGCATCGGATCAAGTCCAAGTATTCGACCCGCGAGGAAATCGCCATGTTCAATGCCGTCATGCAGGGCGTGCCGGTGCAGCATGCGGTCGACAAGTTCATGGCCGAGATGGATGGGAAAAGTGATGATATCGAATTCTTCTAGGCTTCGCCGCCCGCCTTCCGCCAACGCCTGGCCGCAGCCCCTACCGACCTCAAGCTGGAGATAGCCCCATGACCGACGCCACGGAACTACCGAATCTGCCGGGCATCGATACGGCCGACGGCATGAGACGCATGATGAACAAGGCCGGCCTGTACGAAAAGGTCCTGCGCGACTTCCACGCCCGCTTCATCGACGAACCGCAAGCCATCCGCGCCGCCATCACCGGCGGCGATCTGGTCGCTGCCGAACGTCACGCCCACAGCGCCAAGGGCTTGGCCGGTACCATCGGCGCCCCCGGCCTGCAGGACGCTGCCCGGGCGCTGGAAATGGCCTTGCACGACGGCGATGCCGCGCCTGAACAATTCCTGCTTCACTTCGAACGCGAACTGCAGCAGGTTCTCGACAGCATCGCCAACGGCTTCGGCATCGGCCGGGCCGGCTGATCCGGCGCCGAGACGGCGCACCATCCGCTTCAGAAATCGGCCGCCGCCTCCCACACGATATTGGCCTTGGCGCCGCCCTTGGCCGTCCGTTCCAGCATGTCGATCAGCGGCCAGGCGCGCTGGCCCAGCGCAACGACCGGCTCCTTCTTCTTGCCGTCGGCATCGGGTTCGTCGTCCACCGGTGGAGCCTCGGCCCGGCTTGCCGCATCGCGCAAGGTCCGGGCGGCAGCCAACATCTCGTCGGGCAGGAAAGCCCCCTTGGCCGTCGTGTCCTTGCCCAGGACCTGGAGCAGACTCCGGGCGGCATCGGCGAACATCATAATTTCCCCGGTTTCACTGGAGATAAAGCGAACGAGCATCGTTTTTCCTTTCGCATCTTTTTCCCGTTGTCACACAGACCGGCCTTCATGCAAAATGAACCGACGGGAGACAACATCATGACAACACATCTTACCGCCAATCCCTGGGACACCGGGACTGACGAACTGGAGCGCTACGCCCTCGAGGAATGCGTCAAGCGGCAGCGTGTGGACCATCGCGTCTCCGTCCTCATCATTTCCGACAAGCACTGCGAGATGGCACCCAAACTCGCCAACCTCGGCGCCCAGGTGCTGATCGTCGACCACCCGGCCTACCAGCAGGAAATCGAAGGCCGCATCCTGGCTTCCGGTCGACGCGACGAAATTTCCTTTGTCGCCTGGGAGCTGGACGCATTGCCTGAGGTATTTCCCGGTCAGCCCTACGATATGATCGTGATGCGCCGGGGTCTGTGCGGCAAGCCCTACGAACAGGCCCGCCAGATCGTCCGCCGGCTTCTGCTGCAGTTGCGCATCGGCGGCAAGCTGTATGTCTCGGTGCTCGGCCTGCACTCCGAACTCGGCGAGAATTATGCCGGCGGCAATGTCCTGATCGAACAGCGTTTCGCACCGCTCGCCGCGCCGTTGGCCGAGAAATATGGAATCCGGCAGCCGGTCTGCCTGTACACCGAACGTAACCTGTTCATGCTGCTGCTCGACGCCGGCGCCAGCGTGCTGCGCACCCTGACCACCACCTACGGCAACGTCAAGGGTATTGCCGTCCGCGTCTGATGCGTCTGGGCATCGACCTCGGCGGCACCAAGATCGAAATCGCCGCGCTGGCCGACGACGGCCGGGAACTGCTGCGCCGGCGCATCGCCACGCCGCAGGGCGACTACCTGGCAACGGTGATGGCCGTCGCCGGCCTGGTCGAAGCGGCCGAGGACGAACTCGGACAGCGCGGCAGCGTCGGCATCGGCATCCCCGGGGCCGAAGCGCGCCACAGTGGCCTGATCAAGAACGCCAACTCGACCTGCCTGATCGGCCAGCCCTTGCGCCGCGACCTGCAGGCCCTGCTCCAGCGTGAAGTCCGCCTGGCCAATGACGCCAACTGCTTCGCGCTGTCCGAAGCCATCGACGGCAGCGGCCGCGATGCCGAGGTCCTCTTCGGCGTCATTCTCGGCACCGGCGTCGGCGGCGGCATCGTCGTCCGGCAAAACGTGCTGGTCGGGGCCAATGCCATTGCCGGCGAATGGGGGCATAACCCCCTGCCCGGCCTGCGTGCCGACGACCAGCCGATGCCCGCCTGCTATTGCGGCCGCCACGGCTGCGTCGAAACCTACCTGTCCGGCCCGGGCCTCGCCGCCGACCATGCCCGCCATACCGGCGAGGCGCTGCACGCCGCCAGCATCGAAGCGCGCGCAGCACAAGGCGACAGTGCCTGCGAAGCCACGCTGCAGCGTTACGAGGATCGCCTCGGACGGGCGCTGGCCGGGGTAATCAACATCCTCGACCCGGACGTCATCGTGCTCGGTGGCGGCCTGTCCAACATGCAGCGCCTGTACCGCAACCTGCCCGAACGCTGCGCCCCCTACGTTTTTTCCGATACCGTCGCCACCCGCTTCCTGCCGCCAATGCACGGCGACTCGTCGGGCGTGCGCGGCGCGGCCTGGCTGTGGGATTGAGCCGGCCGATCGACAACATTGCAGGCTACGGGTATTCCAGCGCTTACTTTTGACGCCCGTGATGGCAAAATCGGCATGACCATGGCAACTATTTCCCTTTTTATCGGCGGCATTCGGCCGCTGCCCGAATCCGGTCGCCCGACCGGCATGTATAAACAACCGGCCAGTGGCCCGTTGCAGCTCGGTCACGAAGGCTTCGTCGGCGACCAGCAAGCCGACCGCCGGGTGCATGGCGGCCCCGACAAGGCGGTCCATCTCTTTCCCGCCGCGCACTACGCCAAGCTCGCCGCCCGCTTTCAGGACGCAGCGCCACAGCTGGTGGTCGGCAGCATAGGCGAGAACATTTCGACCCCCGACTTGGATGAAAGCGTCGTCCGGCTCGGCGACATCTGGCGTCTCGGCACCGCCCGCCTGCAGCTCTGCCAACCGCGCAATCCGTGCTGGAAGATAGACGAACGCTACGGCTGCGACGGCATAGCGCAATTCATCGCCGAACAGCGGCTGACCGGCTGGTACTGGCGTGTGCTGACCCCCGGCACGGTCAATCTGGACGACGAACTGCTGCTCGAACAGAGCGACCCTACCGCCTATACGCTGGCCGAGGCCATGCTGTGCTGGCAGGAACACCGCCCGCCGCTGGCCGACCTGGAAAAGCTGGCCGCCTCGCCCGGGATAGCCGACAACTGGCGGGAGAAAATCGTCAAGCGGCTGGATTGGCTGCGCCAGCATGCCAACGAGGCACCACCCGCGGTCAAGACCTTCCACACCAAACCGGAGCAGCCGTGAGTTATGCCCCGCCCCCGGCCGGCTGGCTCAGGCTGTTCCTGCCTTTTGCGGCCGGCTACTTCCTGTCCTACCTGTTCCGCACCGTCAATGCCGTCATCGGGCCGGTGCTGGCGCGCGAACTGGACCTCCCTGACAATGCCCTCGGCCTGCTGACCAGCACCTATTTCCTCGCCTTCGCCGCCGCCCAGCTGCCGCTCGGCATGCTGCTCGACCGCTACGGCCCGCGCCGGGTCGAGTCCGCGCTGCTGCTGGTGGCCGGTAGCGGCGTCGCCATCTTTGCGCTGTCCGATACGCTGGGCGGCCTGGCCATCGGCCGCGCCCTGATCGGCCTCGGCGTTTCGGCCTGCCTGATGGCCTCGTTCAAGGCCTTTGCGCTGTGGTTCCCGCCCGAACGGCAGGCATCGCTGACCGGCTGGATGATGGCGTCCGGCGGCCTCGGCGCCCTCGCCGCGTCCAAGCCGCTGGAATTCGCCATCGGCTTCACCAGTTGGCGCGTCATCGCCCTCGGCCTGGCCGTTGCCACCGTGCTGGTCGCCGCCCTCATCTGGTGGCGCGTACCCGATGCGCATGGCGACCACAAGCGCGCCGGTTTCGCCGAGCAGCTGGCCGGCGTCCGCGAGGTATTCTCGAGCCGCCATTTCTGGCGCTACGCGCCGATGGGCCTGCTGATGACCGGCGGTTTCATGGCCGTGCAGGGCCTGTGGGCGTCGCGCTGGATGATGGTGCAGGAAGACATGGAGCGCTCCGCCGTCGCGCTCCGCCTGACCTGGATCAGCGGCGCCATGCTGGCCGGCTTCCTGGTCATGGGATTCTTCGCCACCCGGCTGGTGCACCGCGGCGTCAAGCTGGAACACGTCTATCGCGGCGCGATGTCCGCCGCCCTCGGCAGTTTCGCCCTGATCGGCCTGTTCCCCGGCGTCGCCGGCGACCTGCTGTGGCCGCTGCTCGGCATCTGCTTCTCGCTGTCCAACATTTCCTATTCGCTGGTCGCCCAGGCCTTCCCGACGGCGCTGTCGGGACGCGCCAACACGGCGCTGAACCTGATGGTCTTCGTCGGCGCCTTCGGCCTGCAGTGGGGCATCGGCGGCTTCGTCGACGGCCTGCAGGCGCAAGGCTGGACGACCGCGGCGGCTTACCGGGCCGCCTTTCTCTCACTGCTAGGCGCTCAGGCGCTGGCCCTCGTCTGGTTCTGGCTTCCCGCCCGTCGGTCCTGACACAGCGAGGTCGACCTGCTGCAGATGGCCGACCTCACCCGCTTCCGTCAGGTAGATGCCGGCAGCACGTATCTCGCCGAGCAAGGTGTTGTCGTCGGTCTTGAGCGAGAACGGGGCCTCGACCGCACCGGTGTACAGGGCGCCGACGCCGCGCTGGGCCAATGACTGGAAGCCATCGCCCGACCACACGGCGAGGCGCTTGAAGGCGGCGTCGTTTTCGTCTATCCAGCCATTGTGGTTGTCATCGAGTTTGGCCAGGTCGGCAAAACCGTTGCCACTGGCGACGCCGAACAGTTCGCGGCCATCATCGGCCTTGCCGTTGCCATTGCGGTCGAAGACCAGGAAGCCGCTGCCCTGACCGAAGCCCGGGATTTCCTCGGCCTTGCCGTCAGCGTCGAGATCGAAATTGATACGGCTGGCCGACAACTCAGCCGACTTGCCGTCGAAACTGATCATCAGCGGATCTTTCAGGGCGATGGTAGCGCTGTCGTCGAAGCTGGACTTGCTCTGGTAATCGCGCTTCAGGTTCAGCGAGTAATCGAACTGAATCTGCCGCCCGTCCTCGGTCTGCACGCAGCCCTTCCCGCAGACGTTGGTGCGTTCCGATTCGCTAACCGTCTGCACGACATGGCTGCTCCACGTCATTTCCCGCTCGCGGCTGACCGGTGTCTGCTGCTCCGGCAGAGCGTCGACAGCGGCAAAGTTTTCCTTGCATTTCTTGCCGTCGAGGGCGGCGAGAATGGCATCGACCAGCGACTGCAGCAACTTTTCCACCCGCTTGCGGGCCTCGCCGGCATCATCGTTGGTGGGCTGCGCCAGGCTGTTGAAAACCTGCCGAAAGCTGCTCGTACTGGTCGCTTCGGTCAAGCGCTCATAGCGCTCGTCGTGGCTGGCCGACAGTTGGACGCTCGAATCCTGGATTTTCATGATGCGCTCCTTGCGATGGGTGGGTAAGCCTCATTGCAAGGGGCGTGCCGGTCAGAACTCCAGCGGGTCGACCTCGATATGCCAGCGCAGGCGCGATGGGGCCTTGAGGCTTTCGATAGCTTCCCGCCAGCGTGGCAGGAAGGCCTGCAGGGCGGGCCGGGAATGCGATTCGGCGAGCAACTGGCCGCGCTCCAGATTGGCCAGGCGGGCCATTTTCATCGGCACCGGGTCGTAGATCAGGACGCTGTCGTGCTCACCAATGACCGGCAGGGCAGCCGCCGCCTTCAGGAAGACGATGGCATCGGCCATTTCCGGCGCTTCGGCGCGCAGCATGGCCTGGAAGGCATAGGGCGGGAAACCGGCCTGCTCGCGTTCCTGGAGCTGCCCAGCAGCGAAGCCGGGATAGTCGTGAGCGACCAGCGACGCGAACAGCGGGTGATCCGGGTATTGCGTCTGGATCAGCACCTCGCCCTTCAGCTCGGCCCGCCCGGCGCGGCCGGCGACCTGCATCAGCTGCGCGAACAGCCGTTCCGGTGCCCGCCAGTCGGCGGCAAACAGGGCCGAATCGGCGCCCAGCACGCCGACCAGGGTCAGCTTGGGGAAATCGTGCCCCTTGGCCAGCATCTGCGTGCCGACCAGGATATCGGCCTCGCCGCCATGGATGCGTTCGAGCACCGCCTCCCACTGCTTGCGGCTCTTCACCGAGTCGCGGTCGACGCGCAGGATGCGCGCCTCCGGAAACTGCTCGTGCAGCCAGGTCTCCAGCCGCTGCGTGCCGCGTCCGAAGGGATGGATGTCCTGATTGCCGCAGGTCGGGCAGGCTTTCGGGATATGGTGCTCGAAGCCGCAGTGGTGGCAGCGCAGGCGGCGATCGGCCAGATGCAGCACCAGGTTGGCGGCGCAGCGCTTGCAGCGCGACACCCAGCCGCAGGCCGGACACGCCAGCACCGGCGCATAGCCGCGGCGATTGAGAAAGACCAGGCTTTGTTCGCCGCGCTCCAGCCGGGCCTGGATGGCGGCGACCAGCGGCGCGCTGACGCCTTCGGTAAGCACCATGCGCCGGGTATCGAGCAGCTTGACGGTCGGCAGGGTGGCCTCGGGATTGGCCCGTTCGCGCAGGGTCAGCATCCGGTAGCGTTTCGTCTGCGCATTGGCCCACGACTCCAGCGACGGCGTCGCCGAGCCGAGCACCACCGGGATCTTCAGCTGGTTGGCGCGGAATACCGCGACGTCGCGCGCCGAGTAGCGCATGCCGTCCTGCTGCTTGAACGAGGCGTCGTGCTCCTCATCGACGACGATCAGGCCGAGCCGCGGCAGGGGCGTGAAAATGGCCAGCCGGGTGCCGAGCACAATGCTCGCTTCACCGGAAAAAGCCGCCCGCCAGTTGCGCTCACGCGCCGCCTCGGCCAGTTCGCTGTGCAGCGACACCACGCCGCAGTCCGGGAAACGGGCGCGAACCCGGCCTTCGAGCTGCGGCGTCAGGTTGATTTCCGGCACCAGCAACAGGACCTGCCGGCCGGCGGCCAGCGTCTTGGCGATCAGGCGCAGATAGACCTCGGTCTTGCCGCTGCCGGTCACCCCGTGCAGCAGGTGGGCTGCAAAGCCGGCGGCCGGATCGACCGCCGCAACGGCCACTGCCTGTTCGCCGGTCAGCTCCGGAGGAGGAAGCGCGGCGGGCAGCTTGGCGGCCCGGCCATTGCGCCGGTCCGGCGGATCGAGGCGCTTGAGGCCGGCCGGCAGCGCCTGCATGACCACCTCGCCGAAAGCGGCCTGGTAGTAAGTGCTGGCGAACTCGCACAGGCCGAAGAAATCGCGCGGAAGGGGCGGCAGATCGTCGAGGATCTCACCGGCGGCCTTGAGCTGGTCGACCGGCCAGTCGCTGGCATCGGCCACGTCGACGATCACCCCGAGCTTTTCGCCGCGCCCGAACGGCACCCGGACGCGGCGGCCGACATCCGCCGGCGTGGCCGACTCGGCGACATAGTCGAAGAGTCGATGCAGCGGCAAATCGAGGGCAACGCGCAATACGGGCATCGTTTCAGCGGCCGAAGCCGTCATTTCTCCGAAAAAACAGGCTTGATCGCGACCAAATCGACGGCTTTTGGAGTTGTCCACAAAAGCTGTGGATAACTTTGTGAATTACTTCCGGCGCTTGGCGCCAGGTAACGGTCCGGTAAGGATTACGTCACTCTGCCGAAATATTGGGCAGACGGCAAAACGCTTTAAATTCAAACTCTTGAACAAACACACACCTGTCAAGGGTTTTTGCGGACATTTTTTTCACAGGCGGCAAAACTCTGTGCATAAGTCAAGCCTTGCCGCCTTCTTATGGCATTACTTACGTAATAGCCGGCTATGGGCATGCACCGTTTCAACGAGGGCCGTCACGCTCTCCGGCGGCGTGAACTGGGAGATGCCGTGGCCCAGGTTGAAGACATGGCCGGTATTGCCCGATCCGTAGCTGTCGAGCACCTTCTTCGCTTCTGCAGCAACGATTTCCGGCTGGGCGAACAGGACGTTGGGATCGAGGTTGCCTTGCAGGGCAACCTTGTCGCCGACGCGGCGGCGCGCTTCACCGATGTCGATGGTCCAGTCAAGACCGACCGCGTCACAGCCGATGGCAGCGATCTTCTCCAGCCACAGGCCGCCGTTCTTGGTGAACACGATGCTCGGAATGCGCTGGCCATCCTTGTCCTTCTTCAGGCCAGCGACGATACGCTGCATGTACTGCAGCGAAAATTCCTCATAGGCCGCGTTGGACAATGAACCGCCCCAGGTGTCGAAAATCATCACGGCCTGGGCGCCGGAATCGATCTGGGCGTTCAGGTAGGAAATCACCGAATCGGCGGTCACCGACAGGATGCGGTGCAGCAGGTCCGGGCGGTTGTAGAGCATGCCCTTGATGTGGCGGAAGTCGCTGGAGCCCTGCCCTTCGACCATGTAGCAGGCCAGGGTGTAGGGGCTGCCGGAGAAGCCGATCAGCGGCACCGAGTTGTCCAGGGCGCGGCGGATCTCCGACACGGCGTCCATCACGTAGCCGAGGTGTTCGTAGGGGTCCGGCGCGGTCAGGTTGTTGATCGCCCATTCCTCGCGCAGCGGGCGCTCGAACTTCGGACCCTCGCCTTCGGCGAAGTAGAGGCCGAGGCCCATGGCGTCCGGCACGGTCAGGATGTCGGAGAACAGGATGGCGGCGTCAAGGTCGTAGCGGGCCAGCGGCTGCAGCGTGACTTCGCAGGCCAGCGACGGCGTCTTGCACAGGTTCAGGAAGTTGCCGGCCCGTTTGCGGGTTTCGCAGTACTCGGGCAGGTAGCGGCCCGCCTGGCGCATCAGCCACAGCGGGGTGTATTCGGTCGGCTCCTTGAGAAGGGCGCGCAGGAAGGTATCGTTCTTGGGTCGGCTCACGTCGGACTCCGCCAGAAAATCGGAAAAGCGGCATTATCCGCCTTTCCCCGCTCGCGGTCACTTGCGCTGAATCAGGAAAAATCGGCGGGCCGCCGGATTCCCGCCTGGAAAGACGGCTTCCCGGCCCTTTCGTTCCTGTCCGGCCGGCCGTTTACTCCTCGCCGCGCTTGCCGAGCTTGACGTCCAGCTGCTTGAGCTTGCGGTAGAGGTGGGTGCGCTCCAGCCCCGAGCGTTCGGCCAGCTTGGTCATGTTGCCGCCCTCGAGGCGCAGATGATGCTCGAAATACAGCTTCTCGAACGCATCGCGGGCCTCGCGCAGCGGCTGATCGAACAGCGGCAGCAGGGACTGCATTTCCGGCTTGTCGCCGCCCTCCTGCGGCATGACCCGCAGCACGTCCTCAGCGCTGATTTCCTCATCCAGCGCGGTCAGCGCCAGATTGCGCACCAGGGCATAGAGGTCGCTCCAGCTCGATTCCGGCTGCCGCTTCCAGGGCAGGGTGCGCAGCGTATTGAGCGCCGCCGTGGAAAAACGGCGCAGCGGCACTTCGCTGCGTTCGACGAAATTGGTCAGCAACAGGCCGGCGATTTCCGGCAGCTCGTCGCCATGGCCGGCCAGCGAGGGCATGGCCACCCACACTTCGCTGATCCGGGCCAGCAGCTTGCTGTCCCAGCCGGCTTCGGCCAGCGTCGGCAGCGGCGTGACGGTGGCGGCGACCAGTTGCAGATTCAGCTTTTCCAGCCGGTCGACGGCGAAGGCCAGGTTCATCTGCTGCATCTTGCCGAGCACCGCCAGATCGGGCACGAACAGGATGCCGCCGGTGATCTTTTCCAGCATTTCCTGGGTCAGCGCGCTGCTCACTTCCGACAGGTCGAGCCACGGCGCCCGCGGCGGCTGCAGCGTGCGGGCGCAGATTTCCGCCATCCCGCCATGGGCACCCTTGACGAGCAGGACCGGTGCCTTGGCCGCGGCCTGTTCGAGGCGCCGCTTGAATTCCTTGACGAAGGCCGAGCGGGTGAAGGATTCCAGCGTCAGGGCCGGACGAGCCAGCGGCTTGTCGTGCTTGAGCGCCTTCTGCACGGTGGACAGCAGCTTCTGCAGGGCAATCGGCTTTTCCAGAAAATCGAAGGCACCGAAGCGGGTGGCTTCGACCGCCGTGTCGATGGTGCCGTGCCCCGACATCATGACCACCGGCATGTTGAGATGCCCGGCGGCGTGCCATTCCTTGAGCAGCGAAATGCCGTCCGTGTCCGGCATCCAGATATCGAGGAGGACCAGATCGGGGCGCAATTCGTTGCGAATCTGCCGGGCCGCGGTCGCGTTTTCCGCCAGCCGGACGTCGTAACCCTCGTCGATCAGGATTTCGGACAGCAGTTCGCGGATACCCACTTCGTCGTCAACGACCAGAATAATGGCCATTTTTGCCTTCCTCCTCTTTCACCAGGGGCAGGCGGATATCGATCCGCGCACCGCCCTCCGGTGCATTGCTGATTTCGATGCTGCCCTGGTGTTCGTCGACGATCTTCCTGACGATGGGCAGGCCCAGGCCGGTTCCCCGCGCCTTGGTGGTGACATAGGGTTCGAAGATGCGCGGCAACAGCTCGACCGGGAAACCCGGGCCGTTGTCGGCAATCGACAGGCGGGCATGACGGCTGCCGCGTTCGGTGCGGATGACGATGCGCGCGCCTTCACGACCTTCCAGCGCATCCTCGGAATTGCGCAGCAGGTTGTGGATGATCTGCCGCAACTGCGTGGCGTCGCCGAGGATGGCGCCGAGATCGTCGGCCAGCTCGGTTTCGATGGTCGCCGACGAACTCTCGTACAGGCCGAGCACTTCGCGGATCAGTTCGTTGAGGTCGAGCGGCGCCACTTCCGGCGCCGGCATCCGGGCATAGTCGCGGAAATCGTCGACCATGCGCTTCATGGCCTGCACCTGGTTGATGATGGTCTGCGTGCCGCGGGCCAGCATGTCGGCGTCGCCGTTGGTCAGCTTGTCGGCGAGCTTGAACTGCAGGCGTTCGGCGGACAGCTGGATCGGCGTCAGCGGATTCTTGATTTCATGCGCCAGACGGCGCGCCACTTCGCCCCAGGCCGCGCTGCGCTGGGCGGCGATCAGCCGGGTCACGTCGTCAAACACCACCACGTCGCCGCCGCCGCTCGCCTCGGGCAGGCGGGAACCACGCAGCAGCAGCACCTGCGGCATGCCGTTCGGGCGCTCCAGCTCGAGCTGTGCTTGCCATTCGACTTCCTCGGTCGCCGCAAATTGTTCGCGGATGAAGGCACCGAGCGCCTGTTGGCGCGGCCACTCGTCGACGGCAACGCTGATCACGCCGTCAAACTCGTCGTTGAGAATGGTCAGCGCCCCCTCGTTCACCGTGCGCAACACGAAGCGGCGGTCGAAAACGAGCACGCCGGTGGACAGGTTGGCGAGGATCGATTCGAGATAGCCGCGCGCCGATTCCAGTTCGGCCCGATGGCGCTCGGTGTCGCGGCGCGCATCATCGAGCTGGCGGGTCATGCGGTTGAAGGACTGGGTCAACACGCCGAGTTCGTCGCCGCTGTAGATCGCCTGGCGCGGCGAGAAGTCGCCCTGCGCCACGGCCTGTGTCCCTTCGGCCAGGATGTAGAGCGGCGCCGCCAGCCGGCGGGCCATCAGGTAGGCCAGCGCGAAGGCGCCGAACAGCGCGACGAGCACGGTCAGGGTCAGGGTCAGCGCGTAGATGCGGGTTAGGCCATCGCGCGCCAGCTGCAATTCCTGGTAGTCGCGATAGACGCCCTGCACCGCGTCGGCGTCATGGGCCAGCGCCGGCGGTACCGGATGCGTCAGTTGCAGGATGCGCGGCTCCTCGAACATGTCGCGCGCTGGCACCGGGACCAGCACGCGTAGGTAGAGCTTGCCGCCGTCGCCTTCCACCGCACCGATCGAGCGGGTATTGCGTGCCTGCTTGAGCTGCGCCTGACTGGGCAGATCGGGCATCAGAACGGCCAGTTCGCTGGTCGCGCTCGACAGCAGCTGGCCGCCCACCGAGAACAGGGCTGCCGTCTGTACGCCCTTTTCCTCGCGCAGGCGCAACAGGGCAGAACGGCGCGACGCTTCCTGGATGTCGGACAGCTCGGCGGCCATGCTGCGCCCCTTGTCCACCATGTCGGCGAGCAGCGAATCGAGCGCGGAGCGGCCGAGATGCAGGCCGGATTCCAGCGCCTTCTCGACGCGCACGTCGAACCAGCTTTCGATCGAGCGGGTGACGAACTGCACCGACACGCCGTAGACCAGCGCCCCCGGCAGCACGGCGATGACGCCGAACATCAGCATCAGGCGCAGCTTGAGCCGGGCGCCGAACACCTGCGCCTGGTAGTCGCGCCACAGGGTGCGCAACTGCCAGCCGACCAGGCCGAGCATGCCGAGCGCCAGCACGATGTTGAGGCCGATGAGCAGCGGGTAGTTGCGAGAAAAGATGACCGTATCGGCGGCCGTGGACATCAGCAGCAGGAACCACAGGATGCCGCCGACTGCCGCTGCGAAGGCGCCGCCTGCCGCCAGGAAACGCTTCACTTGGCGGCCTCCAGCACCGGCAAGGGCGGCAGATTGACCTGCCAGGCCTTCCAGTCGGAAGCCAGGCTCCAATCCTTGTTGCCCAGCGCCGTGATCTGGAAGGGCCGGGGCAGCTGCGTCACATCGAGCCGCAGGCGCAGCACCGCATCGTAGAGCTCGCCCGAACGGATGCCCTTCTCGCCGCGCTCGACGACCACCCAGTTGCGCAAGCGGGACAGCACCTGCACCGCTTCCGACAAGGTGGCGAACGACTGGTGCAGGCCGCCGGTCGACAGGCGGTACTGGCGGGTCAGCGCGTGGTAGGACAGGCGGTAGGTCTGGCTGCGCGTGGCCAGCTTTTCGTCCAGCCAGTACCAGCGTGCCCGGGTCAATTCGAAATCGGCGACGAAGTGCAGCACGACCCCCTTGGTGACCGCTTCTTCGAGGCGCGGATTCAGTTCAAACTTGAAATCGGCTGACAGCACGTAGCCGTCGTCAGCCGGCTGCAGTTGCGGATTGACCACCTCGATCTCGGCGGCCAGGGCGATGGCCGGCAGCATGACCAAGGCCAGCAGCCAGCGGCGCAGCAGCACGAGCACGCCAGCCACCCGGTCGGCCGGTCTCGCCCGGCATTCAGGCATGCTTTTCAAGCAGACAGTAGAAAAAGCCATCGTGATCGGCAGTCGGTAATAGCTGTTCTTCGTGACAACGACGGACCTGCGGGTGGCGTTCCAGGAAGCGCCCAATCTGGGCTCCGTTTTCGGCCGGAAATACCGAGCAGGTTGCGTAAAGCAGTTTACCCCCCGGCCGCACGACCTGCCACAAAGCTTCGAGAATCCGGGCCTGCGCCTTTGCAAAGCTGGCGATATCCTCGGCACGGCGCAACCATTTGGTATCCGGATTGCGGCGCACCACGCCGCTCGCCGTGCACGGCACGTCGGCCAGCACCGCATCGAACGGGCGACCGTCCCACCATTGGTTCAACTTGACGCAATCGGCCACCTTGACCGCGGCCTGCAGCTGGAGGCGGGCCAGGTTTTCTTCGATACGGCGGCAACGCGAAGCCTTCAAATCGAGCGCCAGCAGATCGAGATCGGCCCGCTCGAGCAGATGCGCCGTCTTGCCGCCCGGCGCTGCGCAGGCATCGAGCACGCGGCTGCCCGGTACCGGGTCGAGCAGGCTGGCCGCCCGCTGGGCGCCCGGGTCCTGTACCGACACCACGCCCTGCGCGAAGTCCGGCAGCGCCTCGACGGCCACCGGCCGGGCCAGCGCCACGCCGCATTCATCTATCGGCTGGCCGGCTATCCCGGCCGCCCGCAGGCGGGCCAGATAAGCGTCGCGGCTCGTCTGCCGCTGATTGACCCGCAAGCCCATCGGCGGCGGCGTATTGCCGGCCGCCACGATACCTTGCCAGGCGTCCGGATAGGCGGCCTGCAATTCGGCCAGCCACCAGGCCGGGTGCTGGGCCGAGGCGACTGGGTCATTTTCAGCCGCCGCCGTCAGTGCCTCCTGCTGGCGCAAGAAATTGCGCAATACGCCATTGACCAGGCCGCGAAAATTGCCGCCCGCCACCTCGGCGGCGGCAAAGACCGCCTGGTCGACCACGGTATGCACGGCATCCGGCCGCGTTTCAACCCGGTAGATGGCAACCAGCAGCAAGGCACGGACTTCGTCGGCCGCCAGCGGCCGGTCGAGCAGGCGGGACAGGAAGAAATCGCCCCGGCCATAAGCCCGCAGGCTGCCATAGGCGATATCCTGAACGGCTGGCCGGGCGACCGGATCGACCCGACCGAGCAGACCGTCGGCCAGGCTCTGTCCACCGATAACGGCGGTATGGATGCGGGCGGCCTGGAGCAGGGCGTAGGCGAGGGAATCGGGCGGCAATCTGGACATAGGCCGCGATTATCGCACGCGGCATAATGGGGCAATGCGCCGTTTCCTCACTGCCTTGATTTTCTTTGTTGCCGCCCTGCCCGCCCATGCCTGGAATGCCGCCGGCCACCGCCTGGTCGCCGTCATCGCCTGGCAGCAACTGTCGCCACCGGCCCGTACCGCCATCAGCGCCGCCCTCGCCCGCCACCCCGACCATACCCGCTGGCAGGCCAGTGCCCGTTCGAGCGATGCCGGCGAACTATTTGCCGAGGCCGCCACCTGGCCGGACGACATCCGCAACGACCCGCGCTTTTTCGACGAGGATCGCGATCCGCCGACGCCCGCTTTGCCCGGCTTTCCCGATACGGCGCGCCACAAGCGCTGGCATTACGTCGACCTGGATGCGGCCGGCAAGGTGCAGAGCGGCGAGTTGGATCGCCAGATCGAGCGCCTGAGCAAGCTGCTGAAAACCAGCCGCAACGCCGAGCAAATCACCTATGCCCTGCCCTGGCTGCTGCATCTGGTCGGCGACATCCACCAGCCGCTGCATGTCGGGCGGCATGGCGACGAAGGTGGCAACCAGGTCGAAATCGAAAATCCGTTCAACAAGCGCCTGCCCTTCAGCAGCCTGCATCTATATTGGGACGACCTGCCCGGCCCACCGTGGCTACGGGGCCAGCGGCTCGACGACATTGCCAGCCGCCTGCTGGCGCGTTACCCGGCGCCCGAGCAAGGCAACGCCAGCCTGTGGCGCCAGGAAAGCCACGATCTCCTGGCGACCGCCTATCCGGGCGAACAGGGCAGCCTGCTTCCGATCATCGATGAGGACTTCCAGCGCGCCAGCCGCAACACGGCCAACCGGCGCCTGGTCGCCGCCGGCTACCGCCTCGGCCGCCTGCTCGACGGCATTTTCGACGTCCCGGTTTCAGGCGCCAGGCAATAGAATGTCGTCATGAACGGACTGCACCTGATCGCCGACCTGCACGATTGCCGCTGCGCCCCGGTCCTGCTGCTCGACGCAGCGGAACTGGAACGCTATTGCGTCGATGCCTGCCGGCGCCATGGGCTGACCGTCGTCGGCCGCCTGTTCCATGCCTTTCGCGATACCCACGGTGAGCCAGCAGGAGTCACCGGCACCGTCGTCCTCGCCGAATCGCATCTCGCGCTGCACACCTGGCCGGAAATCCGCGCCGTGACGCTCGATATCTACGTCTGCAATTTCAGCGGCGACAACAGCGCCCGGGCGCGTGCCCTGTTCGACGAAGCCGTCGCCCGCTTCACCCCCGGCCAGCTGGAAAAAAAAGAGGTGGCCCGCGGCCACCTCGGGGAATCAGTCGGGGCCTAGCCCCAACCGCCCATCGCACGCAAGCGGGCAATGCGTTCGCCGGTATCCGGGTGCGTCGAGAACAGGCCGCGCAGGCCGCCGCCGGACAGTGGATTCATGATCATCATCTGTGCCGTTTCCGGGTGCGCTTCGGCCGGCCCCAGCGGAATGCGGCCTTCGGCGTACATCTGGATCTTGCCCAGGGCGTCGGCCAAGGCATTCGGGTCGCCGCTGATTGCGGCGCCGCCGGCATCAGCCTCGAATTCGCGGGCCCGGGAAATGGCCATCTGGATCAGACTGGCGGCCAGCGGCGCGAGAATCGCGACCAGGATGCCGACCAGCGGATTGACCGAACGCCCCTCCTCGTCGCGACCGCCGAAGAACATGGCGAAATTGGCCAAGGCCGAAATGGCGCCGGCCATGGTCGCCGAGATGGTCGAGATCAGGATGTCGCGATGCTGGACGTGGGCCAGTTCATGCGCCATCACGCCGCGCACTTCGCGCGCCGACAGCAGCTGGATGATGCCGGTCGTCGCCGCCACCGCGGCATGCGCCGGATTGCGCCCGGTGGCGAAGGCGTTCGGCTGCGCTTCGTTGATGATGTACACCTTGGGCATGGGCAGTCCGGCCTTGCCGGCCAGTTCTCGGATCATGGCGTAGAACTGCGGGGCGCTGGTTTCGTCGACCGGCTGGGCATTGTACATCTTCAGCACCATGCTGTCGGAGAACCAGTAGGAGAACAGGTTCATCGCGCCGCCGAAAAGCAGCGCCAGTAGCATGCCCGACTTGCCACCGATCATGCCGCCGACGATGCCGAACAGCGCCATAATGGCGGCCATCAGGATGGCGGTCTTGACCCAGTTGAACATGGCTCTACCTCCGTGAGGTCGTTAATCCAGCAAGTTAACTAGGGCCGGCGGGCCGAAAATCAAGCCGGCATGTCGAAGCGATCGCCGACCTTGAGCGGATGGCCGGCCAGGAATTGCTGCACCGGCAAGCGCTTGCCACCGGCCTTCTGCAATTCGCTGACGGCCAGCGCGCCATCGCCGCAGGCGATGACGATCTGCTGACGGTCGACCGCCAGAACGGCACCGCACTCGCCCTTGCCCGCCACCGGTGCCGCCTGCCATAGCTTGACGGTTTGCCCGCCGAACTGCGCCTGCGCCCCTGGAAAGGGATTGAAAGCCCGGATATGGCGATCCAGCTCGGTGGCGCTCCTGGTCCAATCGATGGCCGCCTCGGCCTTCTCGATCTTGTGCGCATAGGTGACGCCTTCAGTTGGCTGCGGAGCGGCCGGCAAAGGCAACTTGCCGAGTGCTTCAACGACCAATTGGGCGCCAAGGGCGGCGAGCCGGTCATGCAACGTTGCCGTGGTGTCGCTGGCGGCAATCGGAAACTCCCCGCGCAACAATACCGGACCGGTATCCAACCCGGCTTCCATCTGCATGATGCAGACGCCGGTTGCCGCGTCGCCGGCCAGCAAGGCGCGCTGGATGGGCGCCGCACCGCGCCAGCGCGGCAGCAGCGAAGCGTGGATGTTGATGCAGCCGAAACGCGGCAGGTCGAGCACAGCCTGCGGCAGGATCAGGCCATAGGCGGCGACGACCATGACCTCGGCACCGACGGCGGCGATCTTGGCCTGCGCCTCTTCATTCTTGAGCGTCAGCGGCTGGAAGACTTCGATGCCGTGTTCCAGCGCTACTTTCTTGACCGCCGACGGTTGCAACGTCATGCCGCGCCCGGCCGGGCGGTCCGGCTGGGTCAGCACCAGGGCGACCTCGTGGCCGGCAGCGACGATGGCCGACAGGGCCTGGGCGGCAAATTCCGGCGTTCCGGCGAAGATCAGCTTCATGCCGTGACGCGCGCCTGCTTGGCCAGCTTGCTCTTGATACGTCCCTGTTTCAGTTGCGACAGGTGGTCGACAAAGACGATGCCGTTCAGGTGGTCGATTTCATGCTGGATGCACACCGCCAGCAGGCCATCGGCGTCCATCGTCCGCTGCTTGCCGTCGAGGTCGAGGTAATGGATCGTCACCCGCTCGGCGCGCTCGACCTTGTCGTAGATCCCGGGCACCGACAGGCAGCCCTCCTCCCCAATCTGTTCGCCCTCGCAGCGCGACAGGCTCGGATTAACGAACACGAGCAACTGGTTCTTCTCTTCCGAAATATCGATCACCACCACCCGCAGATGCACATCCACCTGCGTCGCGGCCAAGCCGATACCCGGCGCTTCGTACATGGTTTCCGCCATGTCCGCCGCCAGTTTTCGAATGCCGTCGTCGATCTCGACAACGGGTCGGGCAAGCTTTTTCAAACGGGGATCGGGAAAACGCAAAATGGGTAGAAGAGCCATATCAGGAATGGAATAAAAGCTTGCTCGCTTAGGTTATTACGTGCAGAATCTAAAGCAATTCCGAGGTATATAAACGCAAATCGCTTGACGCTACTGAGACCGTATCGGCGGTATTGCGTTCCACCGGCACAAGAGGTTACGACTATGGTTCGCATTATATCCGCGCTCATCCTGGCCGTGACGGCCGTCTGCGCATCCGCCGCCGACCCGCTGCAGTTGGTCGATAATCCGCCGGATCGCCATGTCGTGGTCAAGGGAGATACCCTGTGGGGCATCTCCGGAAAATTCCTGAAACAGCCGTGGCGCTGGCCGGAAATCTGGCAGATGAACAAGGAACAGATCAAGGACCCGCACTGGATCTACCCGGGCGATGTCGTCATGCTCGACATGTCCAGCGGCTCGCCGCGCCTGAGGCTGGGCAAGAAAGTGCGCGGTACAAGCACCGGGACAGGCAAGCTGCAGCCTACCGTATATAGCACCCCGATCGAGCAGGTCATCCCCAGCATCCCGCCGGGTGCCATCGAACCCTTCATCTCGCAGCCGCTGATCATCGAAGGTAGCGAACTGAATACCGGGGTCAAGATCGTCGCCATGCAGGAAGACCGCATGCTGGTCGGCACCGGCGACAGCTTCTACGCCTCCGGCATTCCCGATGCTTCCGTCGAGAAATGGAATATTTTCCGCAAAGGCAAGCCGCTCACCGACCCTGACACCGGCAAGACCATTGCCTACGAAGCCTTCTTCCTCGGTAATGCTCGTCTACTCAAACCAGGTGAACCGGCACTGCTGCGCATCAGCCTGGCCAAGGAAGAGATTGCCCGCGGCGACCGCCTGATTGCCGCACCGGAGCCGCAAATCATTTCTTATGTGCCGCATCGGCCGGAACAGCCGGTTGCCGCCAAGGTGCTCGGCATTTATGGTGGCCTCAGGGAAGGCGGCGCCAACTCGGTCGTCGCCCTCAATGCCGGCAAGAACAACGGCATGGAAATCGGCCATGTCGTCGCTCTCTACCGCAAGCGTGTTTCTGTGGATGTGGAGCAAAGCGGTCGCCGTATCGAAACGCCGGTTCCCGAAGAGCGCTATGGTCTGGCCTTCGTCTTCCGCGTTTTCAACGGCATCTGTTACGCCCTGGTCGTCGAATCGTCCAAATCCGTCATCGTCGGGGATTCGGCCCGGAATCCGTGAGCGATACCGATAGCCTGGCCGCCTGGTTGCGGCTGACGCTTATCCCGGGCATCGGCGGCGAGACGCAACGCAAGCTTCTCGCCGCTTTCGGTTTACCCGAAGGCATCTTCGCCGCCGGCCGCCTGGAAGTACGTCGCATCATCGGTGACCGGGCCGATCTGCTGTTCGACAGCGACCCGGCCGCAGCCATCGAACACGGCCTAAAATGGGCCGGCCAACCCGGCCAAACCATCACCACCCTGGCCGACACTGGCTATCCCAAGGCCCTGCTGGAAATCGCCGATCCGCCCTGCGTCCTCTACGTGCGCGGCAACCCGGCCCTGCTCCAGCAACGCGGGATCGCCATGGTCGGCAGCCGCAACGCCACGCCGCAAGGTATCCACACCGCCGAGAGCTTCGCCCGGCATCTCGCCGCCGGCGGACAGTGCATCATCAGCGGTCTCGCCCTCGGCATCGATGCCGCCGCCCACCGCGGCGCACTGGCAGTCCACGGGCAGACCGTGGCCGTCATCGGTACCGGGGCCGATCGCATCTACCCGGCTCGCAACAAGGAGCTGGCCCTTTCCATTGCCGAACGCGGGGTCATCGTTTCCGAATTTCCGCTCGGTACACCGGCGGTCGCCCATAACTTCCCGCGTCGCAACCGCATCATTTCGGGCCTGGCGCGCGGCGTCCTGGTCGTCGAAGCCGCTCCGGAAAGCGGCTCGCTGATCACCGCCGGCCTGGCCGCCGAGCAGGGCCGGGAAGTCTTCGCCATCCCCGGCTCCATCCATTCGCCAGTCGCCCGCGGCTGCCACAAGCTGATCAAGCAAGGGGCCAAGCTGGTCGAAACGGCCAGCGACATTCTCGAGGAACTGGGCAATTACGACTTGGTCACAACCGAGCCGGCAGCAGCCACTCCGGCGGCGGACGAACCGCCCCTGCTGGCTGCCCTCGGCCACGGTCCCTGTGCCCTCGACGATCTGGTCGAACGCACCGGCCAGAGCGCCGATCTGCTGCTTCCCGAATTGCTGACCCTCGAACTCGGCGGCATCGTGGCGACACTTCCGGGCAACCGCTACCAGCGCCTCGCCTAGCCTCTCTCTATATAGTGACGGCTTGCCAAGCCGCGCGCCGGGCACTTATCATGCCCCGGCACTCCAACAGGTCGAACCATGTCCAAAAAGCTGATCATTGCCGAAAAACCTTCCGTCGCCGCCGATATCGCGCGGGCACTGGGCGGTTTTACCAAACACGACGACTACTTCGAAAGCGAAGACTTCGTGCTCTCCTCGGCCGTCGGTCACCTGCTCGAACTGGCCTGTCCGGAAGAATTCGAGGTCAAGCGCGGCAAATGGTCCTTCGCCCACCTGCCGGTCATTCCGCCGCACTTCGCGCTGAAGCCGATCGAAAAGACCGAATCGCGCCTCAAGGTGCTCAACAAGCTGATCAAGCGCAAGGACGTCGAAGGCCTGGTGAACGCCTGTGACGCGGGACGCGAAGGCGAATTGATCTTCAATTACATCGCCCAGAACGCCAAGTCCGGCAAGCCGGTGCAGCGCCTGTGGCTGCAGTCGATGACCCAGGGCGCCATCCGCGACGGCTTTGCCCGCCTGCGCCCAGGGCGCGAAATGGAAGGCCTCGGCGATGCCGCCGTCTGCCGTTCCGAGTCCGACTGGCTGGTCGGCATCAACGGCACACGGGCGATGACCGCCTTCAACTCGAAGACCGGCGGTTTCCACCTGACCACCGTCGGCCGCGTGCAGACACCGACACTGGCCATCGTCGTCGAACGCGAAAAGAAGATCCGCGAGTTCAAGCCGCGCGATTACTGGGAAGTCGAAGCCGAATTCAGCGCCAAGGCTGGTAGCTACAAGGGCAAGTGGTTCGACGAGGCCTTCAAGGGGAAGAACGAGGACGAGCACGCCCGCGCCGACCGTCTGTGGGAAGTTGCTCGCGCCGAAGCCATCCGCGCTGCCACCCTCGGCAAGCCCGGCGAGGTGACCGAGGAATCCAAGCCGGAAACCCGCCTGTCTCCCGGCCTGTTCGACCTGACCACCCTGCAGCGCGAAGCCAACGCCCGCTTTGGCTTCTCGGCCAAGACCACGCTGTCGCTGGCCCAGGCGCTGTACGAAAAGCACAAGGTGCTAACCTACCCGCGGACCGATTCGCGCTGCCTGCCGGAAGACTACCTGCCGACGGTCAAGGAAACGCTGGCCGTCCTGACTGGCCAGGGCGCCGGCAAGGGCCACGACGAGGTGCTGCTGTCACGCTACTCGCCCTTCGCCCATCAGATTCTGGCCCGCAACTGGGTGCTGCCCAACAAGCGCATTTTCAACAACGCCAAGATCAGCGACCACTTCGCCATCATTCCTACGCCGCAGGCCCCGAAGAGCCTGAACGAGATGGAACAGAAGCTGTACGACTTCGTCGTCCGCCGCTTCCTGTCCGTTTTCTTCCCGGCTGCCGAGTTCCTGGTCACTACCCGCATCACCCGCGTCGAGGGCCATCCCTTCAAGACCGAGGGCAAGGTGCTGGTCAATCCGGGCTGGCTGGCCGTGCATGGCAAGGAAGGTCAGGAAGGCGACGAAGGCAACCTGGTCGCCGTCGAGCCCAAGGAAAAGGTCAAGACCGACGAGGTCACCGTCAAGGCCAATGCCACCAAGCCACCACCACGCTACTCGGAAGCCACTCTGCTTTCCGCCATGGAAGGCGCCGGCAAGATGGTGGACGACGAGGAACTGAAGGCGGCCATGGCCGGCCGCGGCCTCGGCACGCCGGCCACGCGCGCCCAGATCATCGAAAACCTGCTTGGCGAACAATACATGCTCCGCGAAGGCCGCGAGTTGATCCCGACCGCCAAGGCCTTCTCGCTGATGACCCTGCTGAACGGCCTCGGCATCAACGAGCTGACCCAGCCGGAACTGACCGGCGACTGGGAGTGGAAGCTCGGCCGCATCGAGAAGGGCGAATTTACGCGCGACGAATTCATGCGCGAAATCGCCGAAATGACCCGCCACATGGTCGAACGCGCCAAGCAGTACGAGGCCGACACCATCCCCGGTGATTTCGGGGTGCTCGAAGCCCCCTGCCCCAAGTGCGGCGGCCAGATCCGCGAGACCTACAAGAAATTCCAGTGCGGCAGTTGCGACTACGCCCTATGGAAAATTGTCGCCGGCCGCCAGTACGAACCGGCCGAGATCGAAACCCTGCTTACTGAAAAACAGGTCGGCCCGCTCACCGGTTTCCGCAACAAGATGGGCCGCAGCTTTGCCGCCGCCATCAAGCTGAACGACGACCTGCAGCCGGAATTCGATTTCGGCCAGGACAAGGCTGGCGAAGATGGCGATGCCGAGGAAGTCGATTTCTCCGGACAAGAAAGCCTGGGTAAATGCCCGAAGTGCGCGGCCAACGTATTCGAGCACGGCACGTCGTATGTCTGCGAAAAATCGGTCGGCCCGAGCAAGACCTGCGATTTCCGCTCGGGCAAGATCATCCTGCAGCAGCCCATCGATGCCCTGCAGATGAAAAAACTGCTGACTGACGGCAAGACCGATTTACTCAAGGAATTCGTCTCCAACCGCACCCGCCGCAAGTTCTCGGCCTATCTGGTAGCCCAGGGCGGCAAGGTCGGTTTCGAATTCGAAAAGAAGGTCGCCAAAACCAAGGCTCCGGCCAAGAAAAAAACCGAAACTTGAGCATTTGAACGATACGGCCCGCAAGGGCCGTATCGCATTAGGCCGCTGGCATTGTGCGCAGGCTGAATGCCTGTAGAATCGGTGCATCCTACGCTTGGAAGTTCCCACCCTCCGAGGCACACCCATCGCCAGCGCGCCGCCCATGAACTCCATCGATATCTTCCCCTGGGACGACAACTTCAATACCGGGTTGCCCAAAATCGATGAGCAGCACCGCAAGCTGGTGCAACTGCTCAATATTCTGGCCGGCCACGTTGCCTTTCAGAGCAGCAGCCCGCAACTCGGCGCGGTATTCGACCAGCTGGCCGATTACGCGGCCTATCATTTCGAGACCGAAGAAGCGATCTGGCAACAATTCCTGGCCGGCGCCCCGATCGAAACCGCTCATCATCAGGCGACGCACCACTCCTTCGTGCAGCAGGTGGCGGAGATGCGGGCCAAGCTTGGGTCCCGGCCGCTGGCCGAACTGGCCGACGAGACCCTGGGCTTTCTGACGCGCTGGCTGGCCTCGCACATCCTCGAAACCGACCGCCACATGGCCCGCACGGTGCTCGCCGTGCAGGATGGCTTGCCGCTGCCGGCGGCCAAGCTGCGCGCCAAGGATGAAACGGGCGGGGCAACCCGGGCGCTGATCGACATCATCCTGTCGATCTATTCCTCCCTGTCGGCCAACACGCTGCGCCTGATGCGCAAACTGGCTGAGCAGCGGCAAGCCCGGGAAGCGCTGATCAACGCCGACAAGAAGCTGCGCGACCTGGTGGCCTTCAACGATTCGCTGATCCTGACGATGATCGACGCCATCGCCGTCTATCAGTACATCGACCAGCCGCCCTACACCCGCTTCTCGCTGTGGAATCCGGCCATGATCGCGCTGACCGGCTACAGCCTCGACGAAATCAACGAGCTCGGCTGGTCGCAAACGCTCTACGCCGATCCCGGCGTCCAGGAAAAATCCAGAAACTGCATGGAAAAAATCCGTCAGGGCGGCAAGCTGGAGCATGACGAGTGGATCATCACCCGCAAGGATGGCGAACAGCGTACGGTCGATATCTCGACCATGACCTTCGAACACCAGAGCGGCGAGCAATACATCCTGGCCGTGATGCGCGACATCACCGAGGCCCGGCTCAGCCAGTCGGCACTTGAGGAATCGCGCAACCTGCTGCAGACCATCATCGACGCCTCGCCGTTGCGCGTTTTCTGGAAGGATCGCGACCTGCGCTATCTGGGCTGCAATCCGGCCTTCGCCCGGGATGCCGGCAAGAGCCGCCCGGAAGAGATGCTCGGCCATGACGACTACGAAATGACCTGGGCCAACGAGGCCGAGCTGTATCGCGCCGACGACCGGCGGGTAATCGACGGCGGCGAAACCAAACTGGCCTACGAGGAGCCGCAGACCACCCCGGATGGCGGAACGATCTGGGTGCGAACCTCAAAGGTGCCCTTGCGCCGGCGCGATGGGAAAATCATCGGCGTACTGGGCATCTACGACGACATCACCGAGCGCAAATTGGCGGTCGAAGCGCTCCAGGAAAGCGAGGAACGCCTCCGCCTGGCGCTCGGTGCCGCCAACCAGGCCTGGTTCGACCTCGATCTGCGCACCGGCAAGATCGGGGTCAGCGAGCACTACGCGCGGATGATCGGCTACGACCCGACAGACTTCTCCAGCGATCTCGATACCTGGTTCGCTCACGTCCATCCAGACGACGTCGGCGAACTGCGCCGGCGTTTCGACCTGTGCATGGCGACCGGTGAAACGCAGTCTATCGAATACCGGCGCCAGACCCGCGATGGCGGCTGGATTTGGCTGGAATCGACCGGCAAGATCGTCAGTCGCGATGACCACGGCCGGCCGCTGCG
The DNA here is from genome assembly GCF_022012295.1 of Dechloromonas hankyongensis. Taxonomy (GTDB): domain Bacteria; phylum Pseudomonadota; class Gammaproteobacteria; order Burkholderiales; family Rhodocyclaceae; genus Azonexus; species Azonexus hankyongensis. Next base: position 476,350 of record NZ_JAKLTN010000001.1, on the reverse strand, counting down.
CATCATCGGCATCCATACCGACATTTCGGCCCGCAAAAAGGCCGACCAGGAGCAGCATCGCCTGAACCGCGCCCTGCGCCTGCTCAGCGAATGCAATCTGGCTCTCGTGCGCAACGACGACGAGGCCAAGCTGCTCGACGATATCTGCCGGTTGATCGTCGATTCCGGAGGCTACCTGATGGCCTGGGTCGGCTTCGCCGAGCACGATGCCGAAAAATCGGTCCGCCCGGTGGCGCAATCCGGATGCACCGCCGGTTACCTGGAAAACATCCGCGTCTCGTGGGATGGCGCCGCAGAACTCGGCCAGGGCCCTATCGGCATGGCCATCCGCAGCGGCAAACCGTCGATCAACGCCGATCTGCTGACCAATCCGCAGATGGAGCCGTGGCGCGACGCCGCCATGCAGCGCGGCTACCGCTCATCCATCGCCCTGCCCTTGCGCGGCGACGACGAAATGCTGGGCGCCCTCAGCGTCTATGCCGCCGAAGCCGATTCCTTCGGCCGCGACGAGGTCGGCCTGCTCGAGGAACTGGCCGCCAACCTGAGCTTCGGCATCCTCGCCCTGCGCACCCGCCACCAACGCGAAATGGCGGTGGCCGCCAACCAGGCCAAGACCTCGTTCATCGCCAACATGTCGCACGAAATACGGACGCCGCTCAACGCCATCAACGGCATGGTGCACTTGCTGCGCCGTTCGGGCGTCGGCAATCGGCAGGGAGAATGGCTGGACAAGATCGATGCGGCCGGCCAGCACCTGCTCGAAATCATCAATGACGTGCTCGACCTGTCGAAAATCGAGGCCGGCAAACTGGTGCTGGAAAACCAGGATATCGACCTCGACCGCATCATGCAGACGGCGGCGGCGATGGTCCAGGAAAAAGCCTCCGTTAAGCATATCGACCTGCAGGTCGAGCCGATGCGTCGGGCCATCGCGCTGCATGGCGACCCGACCCGGCTGCAGCAGGCCTTGCTCAACTACCTGTCGAACGCCGTTAAATTCACTGAAGCCGGCAGCATCCGGCTGTCGGGCACGGTCGCGGAAAGCGGCGAGCGCGACGTGGTAGTCCGCTTCGCGGTCAGCGACACCGGCATCGGCATCGCTCCCGAGGTGATGCCCCGCTTGTTCACCGCCTTCGAGCAGGCCGACAATTCGACCACCCGGAAATACGGCGGCACCGGCCTCGGACTGGCCATTACCCGGAAAATCGCCCAGCTCATGGAGGGCGACGCCGGCGCCGAAAGCACTTTGGGCCGCGGCAGCTGCTTCTGGTTCACCGCCCGCCTGCAGCGCAGCACACCCAACTTCCAGGCGCCACAGGACAAGCCAGTGAGCAATATCGACGACATATTGCGCCGGCAGTTCGCCGGGCGCCGCATCCTGCTCGTCGAGGACGAGCCGATCAATCAGGAAGTCGCCCTCATGCTGCTCCAGGAAATCGACCAGCGGGTCGATGTCGCCGCCGATGGCGTCGAGGCCGTCGCGCTAGCCGCAGCCCATGCCTACGACCTGATCCTGATGGACATGCAGATGCCGCGCATGGACGGCCTCGAAGCAACGCGCCAGATTCGCCGGCTGGCCCGTCATGCGCGGACGCCGATCATGGCCATGACCGCCAACGCCTTTGCTGACGACCGGCTGCGCTGCCTGGCCGCCGGCATGAGCGATTTCGTCGCCAAGCCGGTCGAACCGCACATGCTGTTTGCCGCCGTGTTGCGCTGTCTGCAGGGCAGCGACGAGCTTCCCTCCGGCTCCCACTGACCCTGCGCCGGCAGGCAGTTTCGGGCTGCTTTAACCGATCAATTCCAGCCCCGGTTCCACGTGGAACCTCAGCGCGTCGCCATCGTTCCCGGCAACTGGCAGGAGAGCAGCGCAGCACGCACGGCGTCGACGGCCTGCGGCCGCGGGAAGGTGACCCGCCAGACCAGCCCGACCGTGCGCTTCGGCTGCACGCCGGCAAACGGCAGCACCTTGACCAGCGGTTCCTTGGCGACCAGCGGATCGGCCGCCGTACTTGGCATGACCGCCACGCCGGCACCGCTCGCCACCATGTAGCGTATGGTTTCCAGCGAACTGCCTTCCATCGAGTGTTCCAGCGCATCCGGCGCATTGAGGCGGGGGCAGGATTCGAGCACCTGGTCGCGGAAACAATTGCCCTGGCCGAGCAGCAACAGGTTCTGGCCGTCCAGTTCGTCGCCATGCACGTCCTGGCGGTTGGCCCAGGCATGGCCGGCCGGCACGACGATGCGGAAAGGCTCGTCATAGACTGGCTGCGCGACCAGCCCGGGTTCGGCGAAGGGCAGCGCGATGACGATGACGTCAAGTTCGCCGGCCTTCAGCGCGGGAATCAGGTTGCCGGTGAAATCTTCCTTGAGGAACAGCGGCATTTTCGGCGCCTCGCGATTGAGGGCCGGGATCAACTGCGGCAGCAGGTAGGGCGCGATGGTGTAGATGATGCCGACGCGCAACTGGCCGGTCAGCGGATCGCCGGTCGCCTCGGCGATCTCTTCCAGCTTGACCGCCTCGTCGAGCACCCGCCGCGCCTGGTCGACCAGGCGTTCGCCAAGCGGCGTGATCCGGATTTCGTTGGTGCCCCGCTCGAACAGGGGCGCGCCGATCTGCCCTTCCACTTTCTTCAGCGCCACCGACAAGGTCGGCTGGCTGACGTGGCAGGCCTCGGCCGCCTTGCCGAAATGCCGCTCGCGGGCCAGGGCCACGATGTAGCGCATTTCGGTCAGGGTCATTTGGTATAGCCCAGCTTTTGCAGGTCGGCGGCCGACAGCCAGCGCCATTCACCGGGTTTCAGATCGGCCGGCAGGACCAGTTCGCCGACCGCCTCGCGATGCAGGGCCTCGACCCGGTTGCCGGCGGCCGCCACCATGCGCTTCACCTGATGGTACTTGCCTTCGGTGACGGTTAGGCGCAACAGGTTTTCGCCGACGATTTCGGCCCCGGCTGCGGCAATCGGCTCCGGCTCGTCGTTGAGCAGCACGCCGGCGAGCAACTGATCGATCTGCGCCTGGTCGAGCAGGTGCTTGGTGGTCGCCAGATAGACCTTGGGCACCTTGCGCTTGGCCGATGACAACTGGTGGTTCAACTGCCCGTCGTCGGTGATCAGCAGCAGGCCGGTGGTGTCCTCGTCGAGGCGGCCGATCGGCTGCACCTCGCGTTCGCGCAGCTGGACAGGGAGTAGTTCGAGCACCGAGGGATGGTGTTGCGGCTTGCGCGAGCACTCGTAGCCGGCTGGCTTGTACAGCATCAGGCTGGCGAACTCGGCATAGGGCCAGTCGACCCCATCAACCGTGAAAACCAGGTTGTCGGTCGGGATGTCGGCAAATGGGTCGTCGCACAGCTCGCCGTTGACGGCGACCCGTTCGTTGCGGATCAGCCCCCGGCAGCCCTTGCGCGTGCCGAAGCCGTGTTTCTGGAGGAGTCGTTCAAGTTGCATGGGCGGGATGCTAACATCGGGCCATGAATTTCGAACATCTCATCCAGATCAACGATCTGCAGAACCCGCTCATCGTCGTGCTCAGCCGCGACCAGCTGTGGCAGGGCCTGCTCCACCGCGTCGAAGATGCCACCCCTTTCCTGCCCGGCCTGGAAAGCTGCACCATCGTCGAGCGCCATGCCGACCATCTGTTGCGAAAGCTCGACTTCGGCCCCGCGGTCATCGAGGACCGCGTCACCCTGAGTGAGATGCAATGGGTCCGCTTCGACATCATGCCCAACGAGCAGCATGCCGGCGGCAGCCTGACCATCTCCATCGAGGAGCCGGAGCCGGACGCCCTCTTCCTGCGCTTCGCCTACACCACCAGTTTCGCCAGCAACCCGAATTCTGAAGACCGGGCCTACATCGATTACATCAAGTCGGCCTATCACCAGTCCGATATCGATTGCGTGCGCATCATCCGGACGCTGGCCGCCGGCGGTTCGCCGCAATAAGGCCGGGGCCTGCCATGGACAAGCTGAGCGGCGAACTGCAGCGCCTGCATTTCCTGCCCGGACAACATTCCGATAGCGGCCAGCAGGCCTTGGGCATCGCCTTCCGGCGAGCTGCCGACTGGGAAGCGGCCGCCCTGCTCTGGCATGCCGTCCAGGACGAACTCGACCTGCCGGCACCGGCCGTGTCCGTCGATGGGCAAGGCTACCGCCTGTGGTTTTCGCTGGCCGAGCCGGTCGCTGCACAACAAGTCCGGCGCTTTCTCGACGGACTGCGCAGCCGCTACCTGGCCGACATGCCGGCCTCGCGCCTGGAATTCGGCATCGCTGGCGACCTACCGCCCTGTCAGTTGGCCGACGCCGAACGCTGGGGCGCCTTCATCGACCCCGGCATGGGCAGCATGTTCACCGCCGAACCCTGGCTGGAGATGGCGCCCAACCGCAACCAGCAGGCCGACCTGCTGGCTGCTTTCGCCAGCATCAAAGCCGTCGAATTCGAGCGTACCCTTGCTCAACTTGACACAGCTGTCGCGGAAAGCGGTGATAAATCTTTAGGAAGCACGTCCTCCGCATCAGACACGCTCGCTCTTGCCGGACCATATGCTGATCCGAAAAGCTTCCTGCTTGCCGTCATGAACGCCCCCAAAGCCAGCCCACAACAACGAATCGAGGCAGCGAAGGCATTGCTTCCATATTTCGAGCAAGTGCGTTCGCCGTAACGAAGTAGCAACTCCGGTCGGACACCCAATACCCCCGCTGCAAAATTGCCCTCACCTGTCGCGGAAATGCAAACATGCTAAATTGCGCCCAAGATAAGATACCGGCAAGAAATATTTCAGCCTGGAGACATCCATGGGCACCATAGTGAAAGACGTGTTCGAAGCAGCAAGAGAAAGCGGCCGTAGCCCGGGCGCGATTTTTCTGGAAATGCTCGAACTACGATTCGGGATCGGGCAGCTTGGTTTTTCGGAGTACTTCGACTACGAACTCTACAAGTCCGATCTATCCAAAGCCGAAAAGCGTGCATTTGGTGGATGGCGCGGTCAAAGCATCCTGGAAAAGATGCTTGTCGATGTCTATTCGGAATTCATGACCATAGACAAAGTCACCATGTACGCCATTTTCGCTGGCTACGGCTTTCCATTTCCCAAAATACTGGCTACCTACGGCAACCAGCGACCAATACACGGGGCGCCGCGCCTCAACAATCCGGAAGAACTGATTCAATATCTTCTGGAGCCGGGGAGATTGCCCGTCTATATCAAACCTTCCTCCAGCTCGTTTGGTCGAGGCAATGTGCTCGTCGACCGCTGGGAGGACGGCAAATTCGTTCTGGGTAACAAAAACTGCCTTGATACCAATGCGATGGTGGCTCACCTCGACGACCGGCGAGGACTCGGCTGGGTTCTACAGCAACCGCTGAAAGCCCACCATGCCGTCGCCGAACTTTGCGGAACCGACAAGATTTCCGGTCTCCGAATACATAGCTTTCTCGGCAGCAAGGGCCCGACGCTGACTCGTGCGGTCTGGCGAGTCAACGGCGGTAACAACGACGATGACCATTTCAAGTTCGGTACCAGCGGTAACCTGATCGCGGAGCTCGACATCGAGTCCGGAAGCGTCAAGAGAGTCGTCACGGGTTTCCGGAAGACTCGAACACAGGTTGCCAACCACCCCGTCACCGAACTACCGCTAACAGGGTTCGTCATCCCATACTGGCGGGAGATTCGGAACTTGGTGTGTGATGCCCATCTGGCCTTCCCAGGATATTTGTGCCCCGGCTGGGACATCGCCATCTGCGAGGACGGGCCTTCGATTCTCGAAGTCAATTCATTCGGCGATATCGATACGTCGCAGCATGCCGGCCGTGTCGGCTTCATCGATGATCGGTTTCTCTCGCTGCTTCGCGACCGGAACTTGACTCACGGTCTGCGCCGAGAAAATTTCATTCGTTGGACACTGGGTCGATCTCCCCGGCAAATCGATTTCCCGAGAGCATGGTCCTGGTAATACACCTGGAGCGACTTCACTACTGAGAGGCAATACTCATTGCCTGAACAGAAACAAAAAAGCCGAAGGAAAAACCTTCGGCTTTTTGCTGGAGCCGGGACGCCGGCCGATAAAGTGCCTTATTCGACGCCTTGCGACGCGAGGTAGTCTTCGTAGCCGCCGAGGTAATCGACGATCTTGCCGTCGCCCTTGACCTCCAACACGCGGGTCGCCAGCGAGGAAACGAATTCGCGGTCGTGCGAGACGAAGACCAGGGTGCCGGGGAATTTTTCCAGCCCGGAGTTCAGGGCTTCGATCGATTCCATGTCGAGGTGGTTGGTCGGTTCGTCCATCAGCAGAACGTTGTGCTTGGACAGCATCAGCTTGCCGAACAGCATGCGCCCCTGCTCGCCGCCGGAAATGACGTTGACCGGCTTCTTGACCTCGTCGCCGGAGAACAGCAGGCGACCGAGCGTGCCGCGGATCAGGGTTTCCAGGTCGCCGCCGTCCTCGATGGTGGCGCGGGCATAGCCGGCGATCCACTCGGTCAGGCTCTGCTCACCGGCGAATTCGGCGCTGTGGTCCTGCGCGTAATAGCCGGGGAAGGCTTTTTCTGCCCACTTGATGGTGCCGAATTGCGGTGCCAGTTCGCCCATCAGCAGCTTCAGGAAGGTCGTTTTACCAACGCCGTTTTCACCGATTACGGCGATCTTTTCACCGGCGTTGATGGTCAGCGTCAGGTTGTTGAAGATCTTGCGGTCGGTGCCTTCGTAGGCGAAGGACAGGTTTTCGATCTCGACCGCCTGGCGGTGCAGCTTGGCCTTTTCGTCGTAATCAAAGCGGATCCACGGGTACTGGCGCGACGACGGCTTGACGTCTTCCGGCTTCAGCTTGTCAATCAGCTTCATCCGACTGGTTGCCTGCTTGGCCTTGGAGGCGTTGGCCGAGAAGCGGCGGACGAAGGTCTGCAGTTCGGCGATGCGTTCCTTGGCTTTGGCGTTGGCGTTCTGCTGACGCTCGCGGGCGGCCTGGGCGGCTTCCATGAAGTCGTCGTAGTTGCCGGCGTAGGTGGTGATCTTGCCGTAGTCCAGGTCGGCCATGTGGGTACAGACCTGGTTCAGGAAGTGGCGGTCATGCGAGATGATGATCATCGTCGAGTCACGATTGTTCAGCACGTCTTCCAGCCAGCGGATGGTGTTGATGTCGAGGTTGTTGGTCGGTTCGTCGAGGAGCAGGATGTCCGGATTGGCGAACAGCGCCTGGCAGAGCAGCACGCGCAGCTTCCAGCCCGGGGCGACCTGGCTCATCGGGCCGTCGTGCTGTTCGGTCGGGATGCCGACGCCGAGCAGCAGTTCGCCGGCCCGCGATTCGGCGGTGTAGCCGTCGTATTCGCCGACCTTGCCTTCGAGTTCGGCGGCGCGCATGTAATCGTCCTCCGAGGCCTCCGGATTGGCGTAGATGGCGTCGCGTTCCTGGATGGCGGCCCACAGCTCCTCGTGACCCATCATCACCACGTCGAGGACGCGCATGTCCTCGTAGGCGAACTGGTCCTGGCGCAGGTAGGCCATGCGTTCATGCACGTCCTTCGACACGTTGCCGGCGGAAGGATCGAGCGCGCCGCACAGGATTTTCATGAAGGTCGATTTGCCCGCCCCGTTGGCGCCGATCAAGCCATAGCGATAGCCCTCGCCGAACTTGACGTTGACGTTCTCGAACAGGGGTTTGGCCCCGAACTGCATGGTTATATTGGCGGCGACGAGCACTGGAATTCCGATCTGCGAATTGGCGTAAAACGAAGGGGCGAATTTTACCTGTTTTCAACGGGTTGACCGTGGGATACGGCCCCCTATTTGTGCACTGCGGTGTAAGATTTGCGGCCACAATAAAAATTCCCCGGGAAAGAGACAGCACATGGTTCCCCACCTCACCACGGCCCTCACCGGGCCGCTCCTCGAACTGGAGCGCCGCTTCCTGGCCGCCAGTCCGCAAATCGAACACTGGCTGCGCGGCCAGTGGCTGGAACACACGCCGCCTTTCTATTCGTCGGTAGACCTGCGCAATTCTGGCTTCAAGCTGGCGCCGGTCGATACCAACCTCTTCCCCGGCGGCTTCAACAACCTGAATCCGGCCTTCCTGCCGCTGTGCGTGCAGGCGGCGATGAGCGCCATCGAGAAATTCTGCCCCGATGCGCGTAGCCTGCTGCTGATCCCGGAAAACCACACGCGCAACCAGTTCTACCTGCAGAACGTGGCGCAGATTGCCGCCATCCTCAAGCAGACCGGTCTGAACGTGCGTATCGGCACGCTGCTGCCGGAAATCGACAAGCCGACGACCATCGACCTGGCCAACGGCCAGCAGCTGCTACTCGAACCGCTGATCCGCACCCCGTACCGGCTCGGGCTGGACGGCTTCGATCCGTGCGCCATCCTGCTCAACAACGACCTGTCGGCCGGCATCCCGCCCATCCTGCAAGGCCTCAACGAGCAGGTCGTGCTGCCACCGGTGCATGCCGGCTGGGCGGTGCGTCGCAAGTCCAACCATTTCGCCGCCTACGACCAGGTCGCCAACGATTTCGCCAAGGCCATCGGCATCGACCCGTGGCGCATCAACCCGGCCTTCTCGGTGTGCCGCAGCATCAATTTCCACGAGCGCCAAGGCGAGGAATGCCTGGCCGCCAACGTCGCCGCCGTGCTCGACCTGGTCAAGGAAAAATACCGCGAGTACGACATCGACGAGACGCCCTACGTGGTGGTCAAGGCCGACGCCGGCACCTACGGCATGGGCGTCATGACGGTGCGCGACGCCGACGAGGTCATCGCGCTGAACCGCAAGCAGCGCAACAAGATGAGCGTGGTCAAGGAAGGCCTGGAAGTCTCCGAGGTGCTGATCCAGGAAGGCGTGCATTCCTTCGAGACGGTCAAGGATGCGGTCGCCGAGCCGGTGATCTACATGATCGACCGCTATGTCGTCGGCGGCTTCTATCGCGTCCATACCGGGCGCGGCAAGGACGAGAACCTCAACGCGCCGGGCATGCACTTCGAGCCGCTGGCCTTCGAAACCGGCTGCAACCTGCCCGACTACCGCTGCGGCAATCCCGATTCGGCGCCCAACCGCTTCTACGCCTACGGCGTGGTCGGCCGCCTGGCCTGCCTGGCCGCCGCCATCGAACTCGAACGCACGGCCCCCGAAACCGACGAGGATTGATGGCCCAGCAGCTGCATTTCGAGAAGCACCTGCTCGGCGGCAGCAGCCGGTCGCTGAAACTGGCCTTCGTCGTCGATCCGCTGCCCGAACTGAAGGCGTGGAAGGATTCGTCGGTGGCCATGATGCGCGCCGCCGAAAAGCACGGCCACGAGGTGTACGCCATCGATGCCCGGACGCTGGGCTGGCGCAAGGCCGACGCGGCCCACGCCGGCGGCGTGTCGGGCGAGGCCATGCACCTGCATCTGCGCCCGGACGACCACGACTGGTACCGCGAAACCGGCCGCGAATGGATGCCGCTCACCGCTTTCGATGCGGTAGTCATGCGCAAGGACCCGCCCTTCGATTTCGAGTACCTGACCGCCACCTGGTTGCTCGAACGGGCCGAAGCCGACGGCGTGCGCGTCCTCAACCGACCGCGCGCCCTGCGCGACCATTCGGAAAAGCTGGCGATTATGGAATTCCCGGACTTCGCGCCGCCGACCCTGGTCAGCCGGGACATGGCCCAGCTCCAGCATTTCATCGACGAGGAACGCGACGTCATCCTCAAGCCGCTCGACGGCATGGGCGGCAGCCAGATTTTCCGCGTGCACCGCAACGACGCCAACCGCAACGTCATTCTCGAAACGCTGACCCACGAAGGCGCCCGGACCATCATGGCGCAGCGCTACCTGCCCGAGATCGCCCACGGCGACAAACGCATCCTGCTCATCGCCGGCCAGCCGGTCCCCTGGTGTCTGGCGCGCATCCCCAAGGCCGGCGAGACGCGCGGCAACCTGGCGGCCGGCGGCACCGGCATCGCGCAGGAACTGTCCGCTCGCGACCGGCAGATCGCCGAAGCGCTCGGCCCCGTGCTGTTCAAGCGCGGCCTGCTGCTGGTCGGCCTCGACGTGATCGGCAACCACCTCACCGAAATCAACGTCACCAGCCCGACCTGCATGGTCGAAATCCGCCAACAATCGGGTTTCGACGCGGCCGGCGCCTTCATCACTGCCCTCGAACACGCATGCGGCCTGGCCTGAAACTCGTCCTGCTCGGCGTCTTCGCCCTGCTCCTGGCCGCCTGCGGCCGCACGCCGCTGCAGGAGCAGCAGGCCTACGTCTTCGGCACCCGCGTCGAAGTCATCGTCGTCGGCGACGATCCCGCCCAGGGCCGCCAGGCCATCGCCGCCGTACTGCGCGAATTCGATCGCCTGCACCGCGCCTATCACGCCTGGCAACCGTCGGAACTGAGCGCCCTCAACGACGCCATCGCCGCCGGCCAGCCGCACACCGTCAGCCCCGAGCTGGCCGGCTTCGTCCGCGAAGCCCAGGCGCTGTCCAAGCAGGGCGATTACCTGTTCGATCCCGGCATCGGCCGCCTGATCAAGCTGTGGGGATTCCAGTCCGACGAATTCAGGACGGAACTGCCGCCCGCCGCCGACATCAAGGCCTGGCTGGCCAGCAAACCGTCGATTGCCGATATCGCCGTCGATGGCGACACGGTAAAGAGCCGCAACCGCCAGGTCGCCCTCGATTTCGGCGGCTACCTGAAGGGGGTCGCCCTCGACCGCGCTGCCGCCATCCTGCGCCAACTGGGCATCCACAATGCGCTAATCAACATCGGCGGCAACGTCATGGCGCTGGGCAGCAAGCAAGGCAAGAAATGGCGGGTCGGTATCCAGCACCCGCGCCAGCCCGGCCCGCTCGCCACCGTGAGTCTCGACGACGGCGAAGCCATTGGCACCTCGGGCGACTACCAGCGCTACTTCGAAGTCGACGGCCAGCGCTACCCGCACCTGCTCGACCCGCGCAGCGGTCGCCCGGCCAGCCACACGCAAGCGGTCACCGTGCTGATTCCGGCCGGCCCCAAGGCCGGGACGCTGTCCGACGCCAGTTCAAAACCCATTTTCATCGCCGGGCCGGACGCCTGGCGCGACATGGCGCGCAAGATGGACGTCGGCCTCGTCCTACGCGTGGACCGCGACAACCGCATCTTCGTCACCGCGGCGCTGAACAAGCGCCTCGAATACCTCGGCCAGACGCCGGATATCTCGGTCGTCGAATAGGCTAGCAACCTATCTGTCGGCACGGCCGATATAGCGCCCCCCGGTCGCAAAAAAGCCTCCCGGCTCCGTCCTGACTGAACCGGGAGGCTGGACCGCAGGCCGGCCCTCAGTCGTTGCCGTCGGCTACGGACTCCAGGCAGAAGCCCACGCTGGCCGAGCCATTCCACCCCTGACTCTGGCTGGCGACGATGGTCCGGTCGCGCACCACCAGTTCGACCACATAGCCGCAATTGACCATGCCGGTGGTGTCTAGCGACCAGGCATCGCCGGTGACGGCGGTGTTCGAGTAACCCGCACTCGGCACCGTGACCGCTTCCCCAGGATCGTTGAGTCCGGGCGGCTTGACGCCGATCGAATAGCTGAGCAGGTGCAGGTCGCGGGCGACAAAATTGCCGCCGATCAGCGAACCGGTCGGGAATTTGCCGCAATTGCCGGTACCGGTCGTGATGTCGATGCTGGTGCTCGGCCCGGTGTTGTCGAGCTGGATCAGCTGCGTGTCGGTGCCGAGGTAGTTGCCGCCCGGGTCGTAGCTGCTCAGCGCCACGGTCCAGCGTGCGTCGCCGGCCGTATCCCAATGCCCGAGCAAGGCATTGACGTTGTCGGTAAACGCCTGGTACGGGAAGCGCTGGGTCAGCGGATTGGCATTGAGCTTGTAGGTCGTTCCGTCCTGGCGGGTCAGCGTCAGTTCGGTCAGCACCGGCGTCGGGACGCCACTCCCCTCAGGCGTGACCTCGATCGTGTAGGTATAGCCGACCGGCAAAGGCGCCCCCTGCACGGTCACCGCCGCGCCGAACGGGCAACCGCCGCCGACCGCTGCATTGTTCAGCGCAAACACCGCATCGGGCGTGGTCATGCCGCTGGCGTCGTCGATCATGCTGACCGGGATGCCGCCGAGGATGGCGATCTTGCCGGCCGGCGCATGCACTGCCCCGAGCGGCGCGATGTGGATCAGCGTTTCTTCGCGATTGCCCCAGGCCGGCACCTGATTCGGGGCATTGCCCGGCACCGGGACGTTCCACGACAGGATGGCGCGCACGCGCACGACCACCGGCCCCTCCTGGCAGCGCTTGCGCTGGGCAGACAAATCGACCGGCAGGCGTACCGCGTAATGCACGCCATCGGCCGGTGTGCTGGCCAGGTCGTAAACCGTCACCTGCGCCGTGCCGAGGAAGCTTTCGAAACTGCCGTTGCCGTCGAAATCGGCCCACCACGAGACGTACTCGGGGCTGCCCGCCGTGCACGGCCCGCCGGAATAGCCCTGGCTGCGTTTGATCTTGACGACGCCGACCAGGGTATCGGGGCTGTTCGGATCGAGACCGATGCAGGTGAGCTCTTCATAGCTGGTGTCGCCGTCGGTTTTCGGAAAGAGCAGATCGCCGATATTGGGCGAAATCTCGATGCCGGGCAGCAACTGGGCGGCCAGTTCGCCGCTGAAGGCCTGCGGGCCGGCGGTCAGCGCGTGCATTTCCTTGAACGCGAAGCGGTGGGCCGGAATGCCCGCCGCCTTGTAGTGCACGGCCAGCTCGGGGGCTGCGAGGCCGGGCGTTTTGGACGGTAGCGGCAGATCGAGATCGAGCACCTCTTTGAGCACCGGCGGCAATTTGATCTTAGCGGCGGTGAAGATCTCCTTGCCGGTAAAGAAGCGGCGCGGCTCGACCTGTATCGTCGCGTCGCGATGATTGCCCCAGGGCGGGTTCCAGTTGGGCTGGTTGGGCGGCGGCGGCGCGCTCCACGACAGGATGGCGCGCACCCGGATCAGGTGCGCCCCCAGGAAGCAGAAGTGGCGGCTCGGCGAGACCGGCAGTTGCACGGCGTACTCCAGCCGCTTGCTGCCGTCGGTGCCCTGCGGGACATTCCAGGCCTGGAAGCTGGTCAGGCCCTGATCGACCCAGGTCGCGCCCTGATCGAACGACAGGTAGAAGCGCACGTACTCGGTGCTGCCGGCGCCGCACAGGCCGCTGCCGTAGCCCGACGGCTGGTAGATGTGCACGACGCCTTCCAGCCGTTGCTGCTGCGGCTGGTAGCCGACGCAGACCAGTTCTTCGTAATAGGTATTGCCGGCCAGCGGCAGCACCGGTTTGAACGGGCTCTTTTGCAGCGAGCCGAAGTAATTGGGATTGCTCAACAGGAGCGCCTTGTACTTCTCGCGCTCGTTGGCGTAGGGGCCGACCATCACGGCTTTCGACTTGGTAACCGCCTTCTTCAATTCGTCATTCATGGCTAAACCTCCAGGAGTTGAATACCGGGTTTGCTACACAAAATTGGGCTAACCAGAAACTCAAGGGGTAGCAGCTTCGGCCACCGGGCAGCAGCGATATTCCTGCGACTTTTCGAGCAGCTCGATCTGCTTTTTGAGCAGCTCGTTTTGCAGCTGCTTGTGTTCCAGCTCCAGCTCGATCGCCTTTTCCAGCGCCGGTTCGCAGGTGTCGCACTCGTCGAGGCAGCCCTTGACCAGCAGGCCCGGGGTCGGCAGGGAACTGACCCGCTCGAACGACAGCTCGCTGACCACTTCATCGACCACCTTGCCGTTCTTGTCGATCAGGCGCTCCTTGATCAGCGATTGATCGACCTCCTGCAGGGCGCGCGCCTTGAGGGCCGGGGAGATCGGCTGCACATTGGTATCCAGGGCCGACAGGCGGGCCAGGTTGACGTTCGCCGCCTCCCGGCTGGCGCCGGCGGCAAAGTCGGCGCCCTGTTGGGCGAGCACGCTGTCACGGCCGATTTTTTCAACTTTCAGACGGTTGGCATCGGTCGCCAGCACGGCGCTCGGGATGGCCGATACGCCGCCGTCGGCGGCAAAGGGATTGTTCGACACGCGCGTATCGGCGGCCGGATCGATGACCCGTCGCTGGATGGCGACAATCCGGAATTTGACGGTCTGGGTCTTGTTGATCTGGTAGAAGAAATAGGTGACGGCGTGGCAGCGATTGGGGTTCGAAAACTCGCGCGACGACGATTCCTGGTGGTCCTCCGACTCGCCCTGGGTATGCGAACGGCTGGACACCTCGCCGACCGAGACCGAACTGGCGGCCCGCGTCGCCGACTCGGAGCGACGATCGGAGGCACTGGCGTGCTGGCTCAATTCGCGGAGGAAGGACGAGGTCGACGAGGCGTCGTAGGAACCGCTGACATCGACCGACGGCCCGGAAAAAAGTGCGCCGAGGGCGCTGCTCGTTTCGCCGTGGCCGCGCGCCGAACCCTTGTTGCTCGAACTCGCACTGCCCGAATCGCGCACCGATACATCGGACATGAAGTCGTGCATGCTCGACAGGTAGTAGCGCTCCTCCGAGGTTTGCTCGTGGCGATAGCTGACCTTGCTTTCGCTATCGATGCTGAATCGCGTCCGGCGGTCGGAGGTGAACAGCCTGACCTTCTCGCCAGGTAGCAGGGTCGTGCTGTACACCAGGTCGCCCAGGGTCATCGGCCCCGGGCAGCGCTCCAGGCGGGCGTGGATCAGCACCTCGACCTGGATGCGGCGCCCGCCGGCCGCCACGTTGGTGGTGTGGCGCGTCCGGTAGTGGAAATCCAGCACATCGCAAACGGTATCCTTGGTCAGCGCCGGACAACACGGCACTTCCATCGGTTCTTCATTGGCATTCATTTCAGTCTCCTGAGTAGGTAGCAAAAACGAGTGATGCCAATGAAATAGCGCAGCAAATATGCCAATTATTTATTTATTCATAATCAACGGCTTAATCGTTAAGCGATAAATTACCCGGTGCGGCGCTGTCGTAAAGGGACGACAGAAAAATCCGGCTTTCTGCCAAGCTTATGATTAATAGATAATTTGTTTGTCTTTAAAAAGAGACATGCCATACAGATAGATCGCCGACAGGAAAAACACCAGCCATGGAATCCGGCGAAGCTCGCGCTGCCCCCCGCAAAAACAGCGGATATGTCGCTACAATGCAGACAAAGAACAAAGGCCCGAGCCCGTGATGGCGGATAGCACTCGACAACGTGAATGAGGGAGGAGGAATGCTGAAGAGCGTTTCCTTCAAGCAGCCTGGGTTTGCCAAAAGTCTGATCCCGCGGATCGGCCTGCTGATCCTGCTGGCGCTCGCCGCATTCACCTTCGGCCTGTATCACCTGATCGGCCGGCCGACCGTGGACCGTCTGGCCAAAACGCAGATGGAGCGGGCCGCCGAGCAACTCGACGCGCGTTTCGGCCTGCTCATCAAAACCGTCGAGGTGACCCTGCGCAGCAGCCAGGGCTGGGGCAAGAACGGCGAGCTCGACCTGAGCCAGGTGCTGCGTTTCAACGAATTTTTCTTCCCCATCATCGCCAACCACGGCGAAATCACATCGGTCATCTTCGCCCACGAGTCGGGACGCGAAATCCTGCTGCTGATGACCGACGACGGCCGCTGGCTCAACCGCATATCGAATCCGGCCGAATGGGGCAACCAGACCTACTGGATCACCTGGAATGCCCAGCGGGAAATCGAAAAGGTCGAGCTGCGCGAACGTAATTACGATGCCCGGGAACGCCCGTGGTTCAAGGGCGCCATGGCGCTGGCCGACGAGCGGAGCGTGTTCTGGAGCGAGCCCTACATCTTCTTCACCACCAAGGAGCCCGGCATCACGGCCAGCATGCGCTGGCAGGCCACGGACGGCAGCCAGTACGTCATCGCCCACGACGTGCGCCTGATCGACATTGCCGAATTCACCTCGCGCCTGGCCTTCAGCCCGCAGGGCAAGGCCGCCCTGTTCCTCAAGGAAGGCCGGCTGATCGCCCCGCCACGCGATCCTCGCTTCACCAGCCGGCAGGCGATCAACGACGCCCTGCTGAAAACGGCCGACGAACTGGCCCTGCCGGAACTCGCCGCCGGGTTCCAGAAATGGCAGGCCGAGCCGCACCCCGTACCCGGCCTGCATCGCCATGCCCGGCCCGACGGCGCTTGGCTCAGCCTGTTCAAGCCGATCAACGGCAATACCAGCGGCGTGTGGCTGGGCGTAACCGCCCCGGAAAGCGATTTCGTGCCGGTCACCGGCAGCGATCTGCTGCTGCTCGGCCTGATCACGCTGTCCGCGCTGGCGCTCGGCATGGCAGTCGCCGTCCGTATCGCCAACCGCTTCGGCGAGCCGCTGATCGCCTTGGCCGAGGACAGTTCGCGTATCGGCAGCCTGGAACTGGACAAGCCGGTAACCACCGACGCCCCGTGGCGCGAGGTGGCTCAATTGGCGGCTGCACTTGAAAGCATGCGCCGGCATCTGGCAAGCGCCACCCAGGCGGCGCAAGACACCAATGCCGAACTGGAACGCAAGGTGGCCAGCCGCACCCACGCCTTGCGCCAGAACCAGGAAATCCTGCAGAAACGGGAAGCCTTCTTCCGTGCCATTTTTGACAACGCAGCTGTCGGCATCATCAGCCTGGACCCCGAGCGCCGGCCCATCCTGATCAATCCCGCCTTCGCCCGCTTCCTCAACCTGCCGATCGGCGACCTGCTCGCCGACCCGGAAAAGATCGCCCTGCCGGCCGACGTGCTGGCCCGCCTCGACGACCTCGTCGCCCACCCCGACCACAGCGGGCCGCAAAGCCTGCGCAACGAATTCGAATTCATCGACCCGGCCGGCCAGTCGCGCTGGGGCGACGTGCAGATCAGCACCATCCGCAATGCCGACGGCGAACTGGATTCGCTGCTGATTACGCTCCTCGACGTCTCCGACCGCCACGAAATCCAGTTCGAGCTGATCCGCCAGTTCGCCTTCCTGCAGGCACTGCTCGACACCATTCCCAATCCCATTTTCTACAAGGGCGCAGATACCCGTTTCCGCGGCTGCAACCAGGCCTACGAGGCCTTTTTCGGCGTGCATCGGCGCAATTTCATCGGCAAGCGGGTGCTCGATCTCGACTACCTGCCCGCGGAGGCCCGCCAGGCCTACCAAGCCGAGGACGAACAGGTCATCGCCAACGGCGGCCGGATCAGCCGCGAGGTGCAACTGGCCGATGCCGACGGAACCTTGCACGACACCTTGTATTCGGTGAGCGGCTTCAGCACGCCGGACGGCCGGCCGGACGGGCTGATCGGCGTCATCGTCGACATCTCCGCCCTCAAGCAGGCCGAGCGCGAAGCCGACCGGGCGCGGGCCGTCGCCGAATCGGCCGCCGCCGCCAAGGCCGATTTCCTGGCCAACATGAGCCACGAAATCCGCACCCCGATGAACGCCATCATCGGCATGACCCACCTGGCGCTGCAAACCGAACTGACGGCGCGCCAGAAAAACTACCTGAGCAAGGTGGACAACGCCGCCAAGGGCCTGCTCGGCATCATCAACGACATTCTCGACCTGTCGAAGATCGAGGCCGGCATGATGCACTTCGAACACGCGCCGTTCAGCCTCGACGACACCCTGCGCCACCTCAGCGACATGTGCGCCCTGAAGGCCCGCGAACGCGGCCTGGAACTGCTCTACGACATCGCACCGGACGTCCCCGACCGCCTGATCGGCGATCCCCTGCGCCTCGGCCAGATACTGCTCAACCTGGTCAGCAATGCCATCAAATTCACCGAAGTCGGCGAAATCAAGGTCACGCTCAACGCGCTGAGCAGCCGCGACGACGGTATCGAACTCGCCTGCGAAGTCATCGACACCGGCATCGGCATGAGCGCCGAGCAGCAGGAGAGACTTTTCTCCGCCTTCGCCCAGGCCGACACCTCGACCACCCGCAAATACGGCGGCACCGGGCTCGGGCTGTCGATTTGCAAGCGCCTGGTCGAGCTGCAGGGTGGCAGCATCGGCGTCGCCAGCCAGCCCGGCGTCGGCAGCCGCTTCACCTTCCGCCTGCCCTTCGGCGTCGCGACCATGCAGGACCCGACACCGCAACGCATCGGCCTGCCCAACGATCTGCGTGCCCTGGTCGTCGACGACAGCCCCGGGGCCTGCGAAGTCTTCCTGCACATGCTGAAGATGCTCGATATCGCCGGCCAGGCGGTGACCAGCGGCCCGGCCGCGCTGGCCGAACTGGCCAAGGACGGGAGCTACGGCCTGCTCATCATCGACTGGAAAATGCCCGGCATGGACGGCGTCGAGCTGGTCGAACGCATACGCCAGAACAATCTGGAAAACACCGCGGCCATCGTGATGGCCACCGCCTACGATCACGAGGAACTGCAGGCCGCCCTCGGCAAGCATGCGGTCGGTGCCATCCTGAACAAGCCGGCCACCCCGTCGTCGCTATTCGACAGCATCATGCTCGCCCTGCATCGCGACCCCGGCAATCGGCCGGCCCCCGGACTGCCGGCCGCCGCGCACTCCGGGCTGTTCGCCGGGCAGCGCGTGCTGCTCGTCGAGGATAACGAGGTCAATCGCGAACTGGCCGAGGAAATGCTGGGCAACATCGGCCTGCGCGTCGACACGGCGGAAAACGGTCGGCTGGCGGTGGAGAAGGTCGAGCGGGAAGCCTACGATCTGGTGCTAATGGACTGCCACATGCCGGTCATGGACGGCTACACGGCCAGCGAAGCCATCCGTCGCCTGCCCGGCCGGGCGTCACTGCCCATTGTGGCGATGACCGCCAACGCCCTGGCCAGCGACCGCGAGCGCTGCCTGGCGGCCGGCATGAACGACCACATTCCCAAACCGATCGACGTCGCTGTCCTGCACGCCACCCTGGCGCGCTGGCTGGCCGGCGGCGACAGCCTCCCGGTCGCTACGCCCGCCGCCAGCCAGGAACCGCCGCCGCTCGGCATCGACACCGCCGCCGCCCTGTCCCGCCTCGGCGGCAACCGCGCCATGTACCAGCGCCTGCTGCTTCGTTTCTGCGACAACCAGGCCGATGCCGCCGAGCAGTTGCAGGCCAACCAGGCCAGCCGCGACACCGACGCCATGGTGTTGCGGGCCCACACGCTGCGTGGCCTGGCCGGCAATATCGGGGCCGGCAACCTGGCCCGGCTGGCCGGCGAACTGGAAGACAGCCTGAAGCAGGGCCTGGCCGCCAACGATCCGGCCATCGACGCCCAACTGGCCCGCCTGCAGAGCTGCCTGCCGGCCATCGTCGCCCAGGCCGGCAAGCTCGCTGCCGAAGCACCGGCCGCTGCTACGCGCCCGGTGGACGAACTGTCGCGCCACGCGCTGGCCGATCTGCAGAGCCTGCTGGCCAATGACGACGCGTCTGCAGTACGCTGTTTCGAAGAAATATCCGACCGGTTACGACAGATCTTCGACCCGCAGCTGGTCGACCAACTGGCTCGCCAGATCAATCAGTACGATTTTGACGAAGCCAGGGAGACACTCGAGCAACTGCCCCTCCAACGCCACGCCATCTGATCCGCACAGAAAGTTGAATGCCATGCCCACCCTTCTGCCCAAGCAATGCATCCTGGTCGTCGACGACAGCCCGGAAAACATCGATCTGCTCAGTGAAGTGCTGCGTGACGACTACCGGGTCCGGGTCGCCACCTCCGGCGAAAAGGCGTTGAAGATTGTCTATTCGGATGAACCGCCGGACCTCATCCTGCTCGACATCATGATGCCCGGGTTGAGCGGCCTCGAAATCTGCCGGCGCCTGAAGGCCAATCCCGACCGACGGCGCATACCGATCATTTTCGTCACCGCCATGAGCAGCACCGAGGACGAACAGCGCGGCCTGGAAACCGGCGCCGTCGACTACATCACCAAGCCGATCAGCCCGCCCATCGTCCGAGCCCGCGTCCGCACCCACCTCGCCCTCTACGACCAGTCGCGCGAGCTCGAGCACATGGTCCGCCAGCGCACCTTTGAACTGCTCAACACTCGCCAGCAGATCATCCGCCGCCTGGGTCGCGCCGCCGAATTCAAGGACAACGAAACCGGCAACCATGTGCTGCGCATGAGCCACTACGCCCGGCTCATCGCCCTCGCCCATGGCCTGGGTGAAGAAGCCGCCGACATCATTTTCAATACCGCACCGATGCACGACATCGGCAAGATCGGCATTCCCGACGCCATCCTGCTCAAGCCCGGCAAGCTCGACGCGGCGGAATGGGACGTCATGCACCGGCACCCGATCATGGGCGCCGAGATCATCGGCAAGCATGACAACGAACTGCTCGAAACCGCCCGCATCATCGCCCTCACTCATCACGAAAAATGGGATGGCAGCGGCTATCCGAAGGGGCTTAAGGGCGAGGCGATCCCGCTCGAAGGCCGCATCGTCGCCATCGCCGACGTTTTCGACGCGCTGGTTTCGGTGCGCCCCTACAAGGCCGCCGTGCCGGTCGACACCGCTCTGCAGTATTTCGACGAGCAGGCCGGCCGCCATTTCGACCCCAGCCTGATCGTCGCGCTGAAGAAGGCGCTACCGGAAATCCTGCGCATCAAGGAAATCTACGCCGACGAAAACGGCGCGCTGACCGACCTCGAATTCCAAATAAAGGAAATCTACGACCACAAGGACGACCCGACCGGTTATCCGGCCAATATTTCCAGCACCGAGACCAGCGAATGAGCAAGGCGAGCTGACCGGACGTCACGGCGGGCATTCGGCCATGCGCGACGACGCCGGGCTGCGCACGGCCGCTGACTGGCTGCGTGCCGCCGATGGCCTGCTGATCACGGCCGGGGCCGGCATGGGCATCGATTCCGGCCTGCCCGATTTTCGCGGACCGGGCGGCTTCTGGTCCGCCTACCCGGCGCTTGGCCGGGCGCACATCGCTTTCGAGTCCATCGCCAACCCCGCTGCCTTCGAGCGTGCCCCCCGCCTGGCCTGGGGTTTCTACGGCCATCGCCTCGCTCTCTACCGGCAGACCACACCGCATGCCGGCTTCCGGACGCTGCTCGACATCGCCGCCGACATGGCACTGGCCGCCTGGGTATTCACCAGCAACGTCGACGGCCAATTCCAGAAAGCCGGCTTCGCTCCTGATCGCATCTGTGAAATCCACGGCTCCATCCACCATCTGCAATGCACAGCGGATTGCCGTCAGGCCCTGTGGCCGGCAACCGATTTCCAGCCCGAAATCGACAGCCAAAACTGCCGGCTGCTCGGCGAATTGCCGCGCTGCCCGCATTGCGGCGCCCTGGCCCGGCCCAATATCCTGATGTTCGGAGATTGGGGATGGCAGGACCGGCGCACGGCACTGCAATTCCAGCGCCTACAGCACTGGCTGGCCGGACTCAAACGCCCGGTTTGCATCGAAATCGGCGCCGGCAGCCACATCGCGACCGTCCGCCATTTTTCGGAAACGCATGGCGGACGGCTGATCCGCATCAACCCCGACGAAGCGGAAATTCCCGATCCGGCCCGCGGCATAGCCCTGCCCCTGGGCGGGCTGGCCGGCCTCGAATCCCTGCGGCAGGCGCTCGCTACCGGCTGAAACGCCTACTCTGGTTCGCGCGAATCAATGCTCAGGGTCACCGGCCCGTCGTTGACCAGCTGGACCTGCATATCAGCGCCGAACACGCCGGTCGGAACCGGCTTGCCCAATTCGGCCGCCAGTTTTGCGACAAAGCGCTCGAACAGCGGCCGGGAGACCTCACCGCGCGCTGCCCGGCTCCACGACGGGCGGTTGCCCTTTTTGACCGAGGCATAGAGCGTGAATTGGGAAACGGCCAGAATGTCGCCGCCCGCCTCCAGCACGCTGCGATTCATCGTGCCGTTATCGTCGGCGAAAATCCGCGTGCGGACGATCTTGCCGGCCGTCCAGTCGAGATCACTGTCGCCGTCGGCTTCTTCGAAACCAGCCAGGACAAGCAGACCGGCCCCAATTTCGCCGCAAATTTTGCCGTCGACCGCCACCGACGCCGCACGCACGCGTTGCACCACCACTCTCATCGCAATCCCTTCGCCACCTTGTCTGCCGCAAACCGGAAGCGCGCAGCGTAGCGGCTGGGGCGCCGGGCGTCCAGCCCGGCCGCGCCCTTCAGTCCTTGGCCGCGTCCGGCGCGCCGTGGTGCCCTCCAGCCTTGCCCAGCTTGCGGTACAGCGTGTTGCGGCTGATGCCCAACAGGCGCGCGGCGGCCGAAACGTTGCCGCCGGCCGCTTCAAGTGTGCGCCGGGTCACTTCACGGCCGATTTCGTCGAGGCTGTAGACGCATTCCGGCGCCGCCGGCGCCCAAGGACCCTCGTTCTCCCCGCCTGACGGCGTTTCGAACAGTTCTTCGGGCAAATGGGCTTCGGTGATCAGCGTTTCGCCGTCGTCGAGCAGCGCGACGGCCAGCCGGATCACGTTGATGAGCTGGCGGAAATTGCCCGGCCATGCATAGCGTTCGATGGCCAGCAGCGCCCGTGCCGAGAAATCGACCGGCGCCCGGCCGGCGCTCTCGACCGCCGCCAGCTTGGCGACGATCTGGCGGATGTCGCTGCGCTCACGCAACGGCGGCAGCGTCACGGTCAGGCCGTTCAACCGGTAATAGAGATCCTCGCGGAAGGCGCCGCGCGCCACTTCGTCGCGCAGCTTGCGGTGCGTGGCGCAGACCAGCGAGATATCGACCTGGATGGAACGCGTGCTGCCCAGCGGCGTCACGCAACGCTCCTGCAGCACGCGCAGCAGCCGCGTCTGCAGATGCAGCGGCATGTCGCCGATTTCGTCGAGGAACAGCGTACCGCCATGCGCCTGCTGAATCTTGCCCGGCGCCCCCTCCTTGCGGGCGCCGGTATAGGCGCCACCTTCGTAGCCGAACAGTTCAGCCTCGATCAGCGTTTCCGGGATCGATGCGCAGTTCAGCGCGACGAACGGCGCCTGGCAGCGCGAACCGGCCTGGTGGAAGGCCTGGGCGAACAATTCCTTGCCGGCACCGGATTCGCCCTGGATCAGGATGGGAATGTCGCGGTCCACTAGGCGGCGGGCGCGGTCGATCGCCGCTTGCAGGCGCAGATCGCCGGTGCTCAGGCTATCAAAGGTGACCGGTACGGGGGAAGCGCGGCGGGGGGCCGGACCAGCGTTTCCGGCCGCCGGGCGCAGCGGCGGCAATTGCCCGCGCAGCCGGACTTCCAGCCGCCGGCCGTTGGCCTCCAATTTCTCGCTGGCCAGCGGATTGGTGCGCAGGCGATCAATGACGGCCGACAGGCTGCTTTCGAAAACCATCGAAAAAGGCCGGCGCACCACATCGACGCGGCGGACACCGAGAATTTCCAGGCCGGCCCGGTTGATCGCCAGGATCTGGCCATCGCCGGACACCGCCGCCAGGCCTTCGTCGAAACATCCCGGTCCATCGCTGCAGCGGCGGAAGCAGACCAGCAGCTCGCGGGCATGGATCGATTCGAACAGGCGCCTTTCGACCATCGCCGCCGACAGGCTGGCCAGGCCCAGCGTATGGCGCTCCATGCCGCGATAGTCGCCGGAAATGCTGAACAGGCCGAGCAGCTTGCCGTCCGGGCCGAAAATCGGGCCGGCGCAGCCGGCCAGGAAGTGGTTGTGCTCGAAGAAATGCTCGGCCCCCAGCACCTGGAGTTCTGACTCTTCGGCCAGCGCAGTGCCGATCGCGTTCGTCCCGCACCGCCCCTCCTCCCACGAAGCCCCCGCCGACAGCGCGATGCGGCCAGCCCGTCCGGCAAAATCGGCGTCGCCCATGGTGTCGAGCAACAGGCCTCCGGCATCGGCGAGGACCACCATGCTGCTGGTGTCGCGCAACTGTGCATAGACGCGGCTCATGATCATCCGGCCATGGTTCAACAACAACTCGTTACGCTCGCGCTCGGCCTGCAGCGCCTTGCGGCCGAGGCAGTCGATGGTCTCGAAAAAGCGTTTCTCGGACAGGCCGAGATGGCGGCAGCGTTGCCAGGAACGCAGGATGGTCGTCGGAACCAAACCTTCAGGTACTTCGCCGCGATCAAAGAACAATTGCCTTGCTTGCTGCAATTGCTGGCCGTGTTGTCCGGCCGTCAATGTATGTTGCACTCTCTGTCTCCTGCTGCCCTGATTTTTCTTGTTATTTTCTTGCTTCAGAACTTGCCTTTTGCCGATACACCAAGCCACCTGCAACGGAAAGTATAGACCTTGGGCGGCAGGATTAGTAAGGCCATCAACAGGTTGCGGGAGTGTATTGTTTTTGTAGAAATTACCGGCCGAACAGGCGAACGCGGCACGCCGCCAATCGACCCCTTTCCGGTTCTATTTCCAGTCTCGTTTCTAGCCTTGTTTCTTGCTGATTGCGCTGGCCAGTTCTTCCTTGCTCATCCGCGAGCGGCCGGAGATGTGCAATGCCCTTGCGCGTTCGAGCAGTTCGCGCTTGCTGTTCCCCTCGACATCGACGCCGCCGAAGGTTTTCCCCTTGCCCGCTCTTTTCTCGGCCGTCGTCAGCTTGGACCGCGGGTCCGACGGCCCCGGCTCATCCTTTGCCTCCCAATGGTCGCCGACCTTTTCGAAGCCGTGCTTGACCGCCGCGATAGCCGTCCGCGCCGCTTTTTCCCCTGCGCCGTACTGCTTCTCGGCATTTTCCTTCACCTTCGCATAGGTTCGCTGCGCCTTCTCCGGCGAGCGACGGAGGGTTTCCGGTATCTGTACCTGCTTCCTGGGCATGATCGTCTCCTCGACTGGCAATGGAACACAACGCCCGTCATACCGCCGGGTGCCGCGTAAAAGGCTGCCCGCCACGCAAGCAAGCCGGATTCCCGGAACACCGTTTGCTGCATTTCTTCGACGTCCCGGCAATTGCTGCCAGGTCAAAGCAACGCTCACCGCTATCCGGAGGAATCCAATGAAACCGAAAATGACCACCCTAGCCGCCACAGCCATCCTAATCGCTGGCCCATTGACCGCAATCGGCGACGAGAATCTGCGCGGCGACACGCCCAAAACCCGGCAGCAAGCCCAGACTTTCGGTGCCGGACTCTGCGTACCGGGTATCCCCACCGCCGACACTCCCCCCGGCAACCCCTGCCCACCTGGCTACATTCCCCGAACCCCGCCCGGCACCGCACCTGTCCCGCCCGGGGCAACCGATTTGGGTGGGGATACCTCGAAAGAGAAACCCGGCGGTTCAGCGGAACCTGCTAGCCCGACAACGCCGAATGGTGCCGGTCAGGGCTCTGGCGAAAAGAGGCCCGGCACTGACGGAAATACTGGGCGGTTTGGCGGAGATACGCCTATCAGGTAGCTGAATTAAAGCCGCACAGGTTGTGCCGATGTATTTTTAAGGCGGTTATTGCCAGAATTAGGCAATTTGCCCACATCGTTCCGGAATGCTGAGCCTCTAAAGCGAGGAATATCGCGTTTATCACCGGGCGTGAAATTGACTTTCAATTCATGGCCACAGAACAAGAGCAGCAACGGTCGACTTATGGTCCAACGAAATGAAAAGGCTCCTTCCGGAGCCTTTTCATTATCAATGTCAGCAGTATTTCACTAACTTGGCACAGTTTTCACATTCTGTGCCATCCGACACGACTGTTAGATGTCGATTCGCGCATTCAGCGCATTCGTTTCAATGAAATCGCGGCGCGGTTCGACATTTTCACCCATCAGCGTGGTGAAGATTTCGTCGGCAGCGATGGCGTCGTCGATCTGTACGCGCAGCAGACGGCGCACCTTCGGGTCCATGGTCGTTTCCCACAGCTGTTCGGGGTTCATTTCGCCCAGACCTTTGTAGCGCTGCTTGGCGATGCCGCGTTCGACTTCGTTGAGCAGCCACTTCATGGCGTCGCCGAAGTTGGTGACAAGCTGTTTCTTTTCTCCACGAGCCATCACGGCGCCTTGGCCGAACAGGTCGGCCAGGGTTTCGGCCATCCGGCGCAGTTGCATGAAATCGCCGGACAGCAGCAGGTCTTCGTCGATCAGACCGACCTTCAGGTTGCCGTGGTGCATGCGTTCGACACGCAGGATCCAGCGTTCCTGGATGTCGTCGAACTTCGGCACGATGCGGGTACCGGCCGGAATCCAGTTACCGAGCAGGTCGGCGCTGGCGCGGGCCTTTTCTTCGGATGACAGGTCGATGGCCAGATTGTGGCGAACGATGGACTGTAGGACTTCCGGGTTGATCAGGTGCGAGATGCGCTCGATGACAGCCTCGGTGGCCAGCCAGGAGCGGGCCAGGTTTTCGAGGGCCGGGCCAGTGATGCCGTCGGCGCCGGCACGCGGCGTCAGGACGGCTTCGTCGAGGGCCATGTTGAGCAGAAACTGGTGGTATTCCTGGTCGTCCTTCAGGTAGCGCTCGGTCTTGCCATGCTTGACCTTGTACAGCGGCGGCTGGGCGATGTAGACGTAGCCACGGTCGATCAGTTCGGGCATCTGGCGATAGAGCAGCGTCAGTAGCAGGGTGCGGATGTGCGCGCCGTCGACGTCCGCGTCGGTCATGATGATGATGCGGTGGTAGCGCAGCTTGTCGACGTTGAAGTCGTCCTTGCCGATGCCGGTGCCGAGCGCGGTGATCAGCGTGACGATCTGCTCGGAGGAAATCAGCTTGTCGAAGCGCGCCTTCTCGACGTTCAGCACCTTGCCGCGCAGCGGCAGGATCGCCTGGAACTTGCGGTCGCGGCCCTGCTTGGCGGAGCCGCCGGCGGAGTCACCCTCAACGATGTAGATTTCGCACAGCGCCGGGTCTTTTTCCTGGCAGTCGGCCAGTTTGCCGGGCAGGCCGATACCGTCGAGGACGCCCTTGCGCCGGGTCATTTCACGGGCACGGCGGGCGGCTTCGCGAGCGCGCGAGGCTTCGACGATCTTGCCGCAGATAGTCTTGGCGTCGATCGGATTTTCCAGCAGGAAATCGGCGAGCTTCTGGGCCACGACCTCTTCGACAGCCGGGCGGGCTTCCGAGGAAACCAGCTTCATCTTGGTCTGCGAGGCGAACTTGGGGTCCGGCATCTTGATCGACAGCACGCAGGCCAGGCCTTCGCGCATGTCGTCGCCGGAAATCTCGACCTTAGCCTTCTTGGCGATCTCGTTTTCGTCGATGTACTTGTTGATGACCCGGGTCATCGCGGCGCGCAGGCCGGTCAGGTGGGTGCCGCCATCCGACTGCGGGATGTTGTTGGTGAAGCAGAGCACCTGTTCCTGGTAGGAGTCGTTCCACTGCATCGCCACTTCGACGCCAATGGTGGCACCGTCGCCGCCAACCTTGGCTTCGCCGGTCGAGTAGAAAATTTTCGGGTGCAGCACGCTCTTGGTGCGGTTGATGTATTCGACGAAGCTCTGCACGCCGCCGGCGAAGGCGAACAGTTCTTCCTTGCCAGTACGCTGGTCAACCAGCTTGATGCTGACGCCGTTGTTCAGGAAGGACAGTTCGCGCAGGCGCTTGGCGAGGATTTCGTAGTGGAATTCGACATGGCCGAAGATTTCCTCATCGGCCAGGAAGTGCACTTCGGTGCCGCGCTTTTCGGTATCGCCGATGATCTTCAGCGGCGAAATCTCGAAGCCGTCGCGGGTTTCGATGGTGCGGTCCACCGGCGCGCCACGGCAGAATTCCATGAAGTGCTTCTTGCCGTCGCGACGGATGGTCAGGCGCAGGAACTTGGACAGCGCATTGACGCAGGACACGCCGACGCCATGCAGACCGCCGGACACCTTGTAGGAGTTCTGGTTGAACTTGCCGCCGGCGTGCAGCTCGGTCAGCGCGATCTCAGCAGCCGAGCGCTTCGGCTCGTGCTTGTCGTCCATCTTGACGCCGGTCGGGATGCCGCGGCCGTTGTCGATGACGGAAATCGAGTTGTCGGTGTGAATGGTGACGATGATGTCGTCGCAATGCCCGGCCAGTGCTTCGTCGATGGAATTGTCGACGACTTCGAAAACCAGGTGGTGCAGGCCGGTACCGTCGGACGTATCGCCGATGTACATGCCGGGACGCTTGCGCACGGCCTCCAGACCTTCGAGGATCTGAATGCTGGATTCGCCGTAGGCTGGCGCTGCGCTTTGCGGGACGTTTTCTTCACTCATTGTTTTTGGTTCCACGTGAAACTGCAAAAGGTCTGCCCGGCTGGACAGACCTTCTTGAGGGTGCTGCTGGAAAATCAGATGCGCATCGGCATCACGACGTACTTGAAGCGGTCGTTACCGGGCAAGGTAATCAGCGCACTCGAATTGGCGTCGTTGAAACTCCACTGGACTTCATCGGCATGGACGTTGTTCAGCACGTCGAGCAGGTAGCCAACGTTGAAACCGACGTCGATGGCGTCGCCGTTGTAATCGACTTCGATTTCTTCCTGCGCTTCTTCCTGCTCGGCGTTGGCGGCAATCAGCTTCAGGCTGTTGTCGCCGAGCACGACGCGGACACCGCGGAATTTCTCGTTGGTCAGGATGGCGGCGCGCTGCATGGCCTGCATCAGCGTCTGGCGGCCAACCTTCATGTGGTTCTTCAGGGTGGCCGGCACGACGCGCTCGTAGTCCGGGAACTTGCCGTCGATCAGCTTGGAGACCAGGACGATGGCGCCGAAGGCGAAGCGCACCTGGTTCGGGGTCAGGGTGATGTTCAGCGCATCGTCGGTATCGACCAGCAGGCGGTTCAGTTCAAGCACGGTCTTGCGCGGCAAGATCATTTCCTGACGCGGCAGTTCGGTTTCGATCCCGACGCTGGCAAAGGCCAGACGGTGACCGTCGGTGGCGACGGCGCGCAGTTCCGTGCCTTCGACCAGCAGCAGCAGACCGTTCAGGTAGTAGCGAACGTCCTGCGCAGCCATCGAATACTGGGTCTTGCCGATCAACTGGCGGAAAGCCTTCTGCGAAATCGAGAACTGCTTGGTATCGCCCTCGTTGACCGTCATGCGCGGGAAGTCGTCGGCCGGCAGGGTCTGCAGGCTGAAACGGCTCTTGCCGCCGCGCACTTGCAGGCGCTTGTCTTCAAGGACCAGGCTGACTTCGGTGGTATCCGGCAGCGAGCGCAGGATTTCCTGCAGTTTGCGAGCGCCGACCGTCACCGCGCCGTCGCCGTCACCGCCGGCGCCTTCGGTAGCGGTGGTGATCTGGATTTCGATATCGGTGGCCAGCAGCGTCAGGCGATCGCCCTTCTTTTCCAACAGGACGTTGGACAGGATGGGCAGCGTATGACGGCGTTCGACAATTCCCGACACAGACTGCAGCGGGGCAAGAAGCGTGTCTCTTTGGGTTTTAATAAGAACCATAAATTAAATTCCTTTATAGACTATATCGGGAACAATTCTGTGGATAACTGAAAATTTATATTTTGTTTCAACGCATTGAAATCGATTTGGCTATCTGCGAAAGTCTCTGGATTGCCTGTGGATGAAATCCGGATAATTTTCCCACAAAGGAGGTTTCACCAGATAACTCACAAAGCACCGACAACTTGTTCACAGGATTATCGACAGCCTCACCCTTTCAATACTTGCAGCAATACGTGCAGATCGTGGTTCAACTCGTTTTCCTTGATGCGCAGGCTGTCGATGGTCTTCACCGCATGGATGACCGTCGTGTGGTCGCGGCCGCCGAAGGCATCGCCAATTTCCGGGAAGCTGTGCGAAGTCACTTCGCGACACAGCCACATGGCTGCCTGACGCGGTCGGGCGATGGCCCGCGTCCGCTTCTTGGAGAACAGATCGGCAACCTTGATCTTGTAATAGTCGGCGACGGTCTTCTGGATATTGTCGATGCCGACATTGCGCACCGAGCCGATGACATCTTTCAACGCCTCCTTGGCCAGGTCCAACGCAATGGCGCGGCCATGGAAGGACGAATAGGCCAGCACCTTCTTCAGGGCCCCTTCCAGTTCCCGCACGTTGGAGCGCAGATGCTTGGCAATAAAGAAAGCGACTTCGTCGTCTAGCTGGATGCCTTCCGCCTCGGCCTTCTTTTTCAGGATGGCGACGCGCATTTCCAGTTCCGGCGGCTCGATCTGTACGGTCAAGCCCCAGTCGAAACGGGTGACCAGGCGGTCGTCCAGACCGTTGATGTCCTTCGGATAGGTGTCGCAGGTGATGATGATCTGCTTACGCGCTTCGATCAGCGCGTTGAACAGGAAGAAGAACTCTTCCTGCGAACGGTTCTTGCCGTTGAAGAACTGCACGTCGTCGAGTAGCAGCACATCAAGCGAGCGGTACATGCGCTTGAAGGTGTCGAAGGACTTCTGCTGGTAGGCGCGGACAACGTCGGAGTAATAGTCCTCGGCGTGCACGTAACGGACGACCTTTTCCGGGTTTTCCGCCAGGATGGTATTGCCGATGGCGTGGATCAGGTGGGTCTTGCCTAGGCCGGCGCCGCCATAGATGAATAGCGGGTTGTAGGCGCCGCCCGGATTGTGGGCGACCTGTACGGCCGCCGCCCGGGCCAGGTCGTTGGCCTTGCCGACGACCAGGTTGTCGAAGGTGAAGGTCGGGAACAGGCGCGACTTTTCGTAATTGTTCTTGCGGGCACCCGGTTTTTCCTGGGCGCTGCCTTTGCGTTCGACCGGTCCGCTCGCAGTCGGTTTGGCCGGAGCGTTTTCAGCCGGCTCGACGCTGGCCTCGACCCGCGTTGGGGCCACTTTGCCGGCACCGATGACCAGGGCGATGGTGACGGGTCCGGAGAAAAAGGCGCGGCTGTAATCCTCGATGCGCGATAGGTAACGGTCGCGTACCCATTTCAGGATGAAACCGTTGGGCGCGATCAGGCGCAAGCCATTTTCCAGAGCCGTGGTTTCACCTTCAAGCCGCAGCGGCCTGATCCAGGTATTGAATTGCTGCGCGGGCAATTCCTGCTCGAAGCGTTGCAAACAGGATTCCCAAAAACCGGCCATCGACGAAAACACTCCTCCCCGCGCATTCGAACAACTATTCGATGGCGGTTATTAGATATCTGATTTAAATGCTGTTTTTTGAATTCGTCAAAAGCCGGTCAGCCGCTGACGAATCGGCAATTTTACCTGCCAACCAAAAAGTTATCCACAGCTTTACAAAATAATTGATCTTGACAGAACCCCACCTTACAGAGTCTAATCGCGTGTTTTTCTTAGCACATCAAGGGATTACGACATGAAACGCACGTATCAACCGTCGGTCGTGCGCCGCAAGCGCACCCATGGCTTCCTGGTCCGTTCGCGCACCAAGGGCGGCCGTGCCGTTCTCGCCGCTCGCCGCGCCAAGGGCCGCAAGCGTCTGGCTGTTTAAGCCGGAATACGGCGAGGTGAATCAAAGCTTCGCCAGACGCTATCGTTTAACCAAAACGGATGAATTTTCATCCGTTTTTGGTTTCAGGAGGGCGATTCGTGGCAAGTTGCTGATGTTGCACTATCAGCCGCGGCCCGAAGGCATGACCGAAGCAAGGCTGGGTCTGGTCGTCGGCAAGAAGCTGCTCAAGCATGCGGTTGATCGCAACCGGCTCAAGCGCATCGTGCGCGAACAGTTCCGCTTGCGCCGACCTACCCTGCCGGCGATGGATCTGGTCGTCCGGCTGGCCGTCAAGCCGCTGCCGCTCGATGGCAAGCAAATTGCCGAAGATATCGTCGCCCTGTTCGACAAGCTGCAACGGCCCCGGCCGAAACGGGAAGAATGATGAAACGCCTGCTGGTGGGTCTGGTCCGCATCTATCAATATGCGATCAGTCCTTATCTCGGGCGTCGATGCCGGTATTTTCCCAGTTGTTCGGAATATGCCGTCGAAGCAGTACAGAAGTATGGTGCCTGCAAAGGCGGCTGGCTGGGCGTCAAGCGCCTTTGCCGCTGCCATCCCTGGCATCCTGGCGGGTATGATCCTGTACCCTGACTCTAGAATTTTTTCGTAGGCCGTTCATGGACACTCGACGCCTGATCCTGGTTTTGATCTTCACGTTCTCCAGCTTCATGCTGTGGGAAAACTGGCAGAAACATAACCAGCCGAAGCCCGCTGTGGAAGCCGCGGCTACCAGCCAGACCGCCGGTGGCGCACCGACGCCGTCGGCCGGATTGCAGGGCAAGACCGCTCCGGTGGCACCGACTGCTGCCGCTCCGGCGCCGACCGCCGAAACCTTCACGGTCAGCACTGACCTGCTGAAGGCCAGCATTTCGACGCAAGGTGGCGATCTGGTCAGCCTTGAACTGCTGAAATACAAGGAACAGGATCAGAAGGACAAGAATTTCGTCCTCTTCGATGCCAAGCATCATTACCTGGCCCAGGCCGGCCTGATCGGCGAAGGCCTGCCCACCCACCGCACGACTTTCAAGCACGTTGCCGGTCCGACGGAACTGGCCGAAGGCAGCAACGAGCTGAAGGTTCGCCTCGAAGCCGAGCAGAACGGCGTCAAGGTTGCCAAGATCCTGACTTTCAAGCGCGGCTCCTACCTGATCGATATCAGCTGGGAAATCGCCAACGCCAGCGACAAGGCCATCGCGCCGCACGCCTATGTCCAGCTGCAGCGTGACGACGTGGCGCCGGCCGGCGAAAGCAAGATGGTGTCGACCTTCACCGGTCCGGCCGTCTATACCGAAGCCGACAAGTACCAGAAGGTCGATTTCGGCCACATCGCCGACAACAAGGCAAAATTTGCCAAGACGGCCGACAACGGCTGGCTGGCCATGGTCCAGCACTACTTTGTCGCTGCCCTGGTGCCGAAGGATAAGACCCAGCGCGAGTTCTACATGCGCAAGTTGGACGGCGGCAATATCTTCCAGGCCGGCGTGATCGTGCCGGTTGCCGAAATCGCGCCGGGCGCCAAGGGTGAAACTTCCGTCGCCCTGTACGCCGGTCCGCAGGAACAGGCTACCCTCAAGCAGGTCGCCCCCGGCCTCGACCTAGTGGTCGACTACGGCTGGCTGACAGTCGTCGCCTCGCCGATCTTCTGGGCGCTGGAAGCGATCCACAAGGTGGTCGGCAACTGGGGCTGGGCCATCATCGTCCTGACCATCGCGATCAAGGCCGCGTTCTTCCCGCTGTCCGCCGCTTCCTACAAGTCGATGGCCAAGATGAAGGTACTGACGCCGCGTCTGGCCCAGCTGAAGGAGCGTTT
This sequence comes from Dechloromonas hankyongensis, assembly GCF_022012295.1. Taxonomy (GTDB): domain Bacteria; phylum Pseudomonadota; class Gammaproteobacteria; order Burkholderiales; family Rhodocyclaceae; genus Azonexus; species Azonexus hankyongensis. Next base: position 443,412 of record NZ_JAKLTN010000001.1, on the reverse strand, counting down.
CGGCGACGACAAGCAGCGCCTGAACCAGGAAATGATGAAGCTGTACCAGACCGAGAAGGTCAATCCGCTCGGCGGCTGCCTGCCCATCCTGATCCAGATTCCGGTCTTCATCGCGCTGTACTGGGTGCTGCTCGGCGCCGTCGAAATGCGCGGCGCACCGTGGCTGGGCTGGATTACCGACCTCGCCTCGGCCGACCCCTACTTCATCCTGCCGGTCATCATGATGATCTCGATGTTCGTGCAGACCAAGCTGAACCCGACCCCGCCGGACCCGATCCAGGCCAAGGTCATGATGATGATGCCGCTGATCTTCGGTGTGATGTTCTTCTGGTTCCCGGCCGGTCTGGTCCTCTACTGGGTGGTCAACAACGTGCTGTCCATCGCCCAGCAATGGCAGATCACGCGCATGATCGATGCCGGCGGCAAGGCCGCCAACGATGCGAAAGCCTAAGGTGTGAGTGTTGTAAAACGCGAAGGCACCATCGCCGCCATCGCCACGGCCCCCGGCCGTGGTGGTGTCGGTGTGATCCGCATCTCGGGCAGCAATTTGCTGCCCTTTGCTTTTGCATTGACCGGAAAGACGCCCAAGCCGCGCTACGCGACGCTGGCTGACTTCAAGGCCGCCGACGGCAGCACCATCGACAGCGGCCTGCTGATCTATTTTCCGAATCCGCAGTCCTTCACCGGCGAAGATGTCCTCGAACTGCAGGGCCACGGCGGCCCGGTAGTCATGAAGATGCTGCTCGCCCGCTGCCTCGATCTCGGCGCCCGGCTGGCCGAACCCGGCGAATTCAGCCGCCGCGCCTTCCTCAACGGCAAGATGGACCTTGCCCAGGCCGAGGCCGTCGCCGACCTGATCGACGCCGCCACGGCGAGCGCCGCCCGTTCTGCCGTGCGTTCGCTGCAGGGCGAGTTTTCGCGGGCCATCGGCGAACTGAACGACGAGCTGATTAACCTGCGCATGCTGGTCGAAGCGACGCTGGATTTTCCCGAGGAAGACATCGATTTCCTGCAAGCCGCCAATGCCTTCGGTCGCCTCGAACGCTTGCAACTGAAACTGGCCGAAATCTTCGACCGCGCCGGCCAGGGCAAATTGCTGCAATCCGGCCTCCACGTCGTGCTGGCCGGCCAGCCTAATGTCGGCAAGTCTTCGTTGCTCAATCGCCTAGCTGGCGACGATCTGGCCATCGTGACGCCGATTGCCGGCACCACGCGCGACGCCCTGCGCTCGACCATCCAGATCGAGGGTATCCCGCTGCACATCATTGACACCGCCGGCCTGCGCGAAACGGACGATGAAGTAGAGAAAATCGGTATCGAACGTAGCTGGAAGGAAATCGAACGTTCTGATGTCGTTCTTTTGTTGGTCGACGCTCGAACCGGCGTCAGCGATGCCGACCGGGAAATCCTGTCACGGCTGCCGGAAACGCTGCAGCGCATCACCATCTACAACAAGATTGATCTGGCCGGGCGCGCCGCCGAACGCCACGACGAAAGCGACGGCGTAGCCATTTCCTTGTCGGCCAAGGCCAATCAGGGCATGGACCTGCTCCGCCAGGAACTGTTGCGAATCGCCGGCTGGCATCAGGCGGAAGACGTTTTCATTGCCCGCGAGCGCCATTTGCGGGCGCTGGCGCTCGCTCAGGAGCATGTGGCGGCCGCCCGCAGCGTCGTCGAAGGATTTGTTCCGGCACTCGAACTGTTTGCCGAAGAGCTCCGCCTGGCGCAGCAGGCACTGGGCGAAATCACCGGTGAATTTACCGCCGACGACCTGCTCGGCGTCATTTTCAGCCGTTTCTGTATAGGAAAATAGCCGGTCGACTGCTTGTCGATAAACCTGTGTACAAACTGTCGGCGCAATGTGGGGAAGTCCGGTTTTTTCAAAAACCCCGAAACTGTCCAGATTTCATCCACAGGCTATCCAGAAGGATATCGGACGCCAAAATTGCATTTTAATTAATTGAATTTAAATACAAAACATAAGTTATACACAGAGTTGTTGCTAAGGTATTCTCAGTAGTAACTGTGTACACAGTTTTTATATAGAACTGTGCATAGCCCTGAAAAGTCTTTCAGCTGCAGACTGCCTGGCCATGGTCGGCTTCCAGCCGATTGCGCCGAACGATGGCACTGGCGACTTCCCTGCTCAGCGTATCGGCGTCAGGCAAATCGTTGGGGCGATAGACGATCAGTGGAATGCCCAGGCTTTGCAATGCTTGGCGCTTTTGCTCTTCGGGTGAATTTTCGCTTCCTTCATCGGTGGGCCAGGCCAGTTCGATGGCTGCCACGATGGCAAAATCAGCGCCACAAATCACGAAGTCCACGCCACGGCCAAGCATTTGCTTCAAACGACGGGCTTCCTGACGCCCTCTGAGTTGGGCCAGTTGCGCCACACCGACTTGGGCAAATACCCGCATATTGGGCATGGCCTCGCACAGGCGATGAAAAAGGATTTGCTCGGCATCGTTGAGCAGGCGGTATTGCTTGCGCTTGGCGCTTTCGACAAAGCGGGTCTTGGGCTCCGTCTCGATGGTCGATTGCGCCCATTTCTGGGTTCGGCTACGGGCCATGGGCGGCATCAGTGACTGGCCGCCCTTGCCGCCCGGCGTATACCGGTCGCGACCGCGCACCAGTACGAAAGCGAGGATGGCAGTGGCAAGGAGGATGGCGACAATCAATAGGTCCATTACAGCGATGGCGTGGGTTATCGAGCCATTATGATGGCATAAAAATACCGGGAAAATATGACGAATATTAGGGAGTTACCGTTTTTTGCCGGCTGTCGGCAGGAATGGCCGGCTTCCATGGTTCAGATAGCTCGGATCGATGTCCCGAGCCGCTGATCGACGCCTGGCGATAAAGCTTTATTGAACCGGAGCGAAGGGCAATATTTCTAATAAAATTCGGCACTTCGTCTGGGGAAGATTCATGCGCGTCACGCTTGTCCATCCTGCTGGTTTTAATTTCGTGCCGGGACAGCCGGATTTTTCCGTGCTGGCCAATCGGATGCCGCCCATTGGCATCATGCAGTTGGCGTCGTGGCTGGAGAAGTTTGGCCATAGTGTGCAACTGCATGATTGCCTGGGTCCCTATGCGCCGCCAACGACCGCCGAAAATGCCGAGATCGTATTGGCCACGAATCCGGAAATGGTGGGTTTTTCGGCCACAACCTCCGGTTTCATGGACGCCTTCGAAATTGCCGCCTATATCCGCGAGCGCCGGCCTGAGGTCAAAATCGTCTTCGGTAACGTGCATGTCTCGTCGCTCGGGGCGCCTATTCTGGAAAAATTTCCGGAAATTGACTGTCTGGTCATGGGCGAAGGCGAAGGCGCCATGCTCGAACTGGCCGACGGCAAGCCGATGGCCGGCATCGGTAATCTGATCTGGCGCAACGAAACCGGCCGCATCATCGTCAATCCGCGCCGCGACCGCATTCTCGACCTCGACGAACTGCCCTTCCCGGCCTACGAGAAATTGGCCGGTTTTCCGCACGATTACCATCTGCCGCTGTTCGCCTACGCCAAGAAGCATGGCGCGACGATGATCACGTCGCGCGGCTGTCCCTACACCTGCTCGTTCTGCGACCGCACGGTGTTCGAGCGTCAGTACAAGACCAATTCGCCGCAGTACATCTACGATCACATGAAGTACCTGCGCGACAAGTTCGGCGTCTGGCACATCAACATGTACGACGATTTGTTCACCGCCAAGAAACAGCGCGTCATGGATCTGTGCGAACTGCTGATTGCGAACCCTCTCGGCATGCAGTTCAATTGCGCCATCCGCGCTGGCCATACCTCGGACGAGATGTTGGCCAAGCTGAAGAAGGCCGGAGCGCTGATGGTGTCGATCGGCATCGAATCGGCCGATCCCGACATGATGGAGCGCCACAAGGCCGGGGTCACACTGGAGGCCGTGCGCGAGACGGTGCACCAGATCCACGCCGCCGGTCTGCGCGCCAAGGGACTGTTCATTTTCGGCATGCCGGGCGAGACGCCAGAAACGGTGCGCACGACCAGCGATTTCATTCTGTCGCTGGGGCTCGACGAAATGAACATGACCAAGTTCAGCCCCCTGCACGGCGCGCCGATCTGGGAGGAATGCGTCAACGATCCGACCGGCGACTTCGTCGAGGACTGGCGCCTGATGAATTGCCTGAATTTCGTCTATAAGCCGGAAGGCTTTGAGACGCGGGAAGAAATGGACGCGCTGTACAACTGGCACGTCAAACGCTTCTACGACAGCAAGGGCTATCGCCGCCGCTTCGCCAAACGCCTGTGGCAGCACCGCTGGAGCCTGTGGCACGTGCTCAAGCACCTGCCGGAAACCATCGCTGCCGCCCGTTACTTCAGTTCGAACAAGGAACAGTTGGAAAAGGCCAAGCGCGAATTCAAGCTGCATCCGCGCCAGCCGGTCGGCCTCAAGCCGATGTTGTCGACCGACCTGCAGATCGACAATATCGTTTCGATGTCGCCGATCAAATTGACCCGCCGCGAAGCGGCCAAGCAGATTATTCCAGTCGTATACGAAGCTTCGGCGTGCTGCACGCCGCCGGCCGTTCAGGCGGCGGTATAATCGCCGGTCTTTCGTAGCGGGAAGTAGGGGGCCGGTCATGAAGGAATTTGCCAATTTTGCCGGGGTTCGCCTGCTGGCGGCGGTTTGTTGCGCGGCGGTGGCCCTCGGGGCTTGCAAGAGCAACGACAGCAAGCCGGAGGAAGGAAAACCGGCGGCTGCAGCCGAGGCGAAGAAGGAATCCGGCATCCGCAACGGCTACGCCTGCTGCAACCTGCACTATTCCGGCGACTGGATCAGCGATTCGAACCTGGCCCAACTGCCCTTCATCGCCGCCGGGACGCCGATCAGCGTCAAGAAGATCGACGGCTATCGTGCCTACGTGGAAATCGACGGCAAGCCGATGCGCCTCGGCCACGATTACGGCCGGGCCGAGGAAACGACCGAGCAGTGGGTGAGCAAGATCGTCGTCCTCGAGGACCCCAAGCCGAAGATCGCCAAGTTCGCGCCAGCGGTGCGTAACGCCATCGCCAAGGGCCAGTTGATGAAGGGGATGACCAAGGAGCAGGTCATCACGGCGGTCGGCCATCCGCAGACCAACGAAAACCCGAAGCTGGACGGGCCGTACTGGCGTTACTGGTGGTCGAGTTTCGGCCCGTACTACGTGTATTGGGCCAAGGGCTCGGTCAGCAAGATCGATGGCCACTCGGAAACCGTGGGCTATATGACCTACAAGGGTAAATAAAAATTATCGCCACCGCAGAGATCGATAAAGGGTTGTCATGATGGAACAGCAGGCACAGAAGATTGAGCGTCGGCAATGCGACGTGCTGGTGATTGGCGGCGGACCGGCCGGTTCGACCGTGGCCCCGATGCTGGCCGAACAAGGCCACCAGGTGGTGATGTTGGAAAAGGCGCATCACCCGCGCTTCCACATCGGCGAATCGCTGCTGCCGGCCAACCTGCCGCTGTTCGAGCGCATGGGCATCGCCGATGAAGTGAAAGCCATCGGCATGCATAAACCGGGTGCCGAATTCGTTTCGCCGCATCACGACATGTCGTCGGTGTTCTCCTTCGCCGAAGCCTGGGACAAGTCGATGCCCCACGCCTATCAGGTCAAGCGCGACCAGTTCGATACCATCCTGATCCGCAACGCGGCGCGTAAGGGGGTCGAGGTGCATGAAGGCTGCAAGGCCAAGTCGGTCGAATTCCTGCCCGACGATACGGTGCTGGTGCGTGCCCTGCACGACGACGGCAGCGAAAGCGAATGGCAGGCCCGTTTCCTGGTTGATGCCTCGGGGCGCGACACCTTCCTGGCCAACCGCTTCCAGATCAAGCACCGCAATCCCAAGCACAACAGTTCGGCGATCTACGGCCATTTCACCGGCGCCAAGCGTCATGAAGGCCAGGCCGAAGGCAACATCACCATTTTCTGGTTCGAGCACGGCTGGTTCTGGTTCATCCCGATGCAGAACGACATCACCAGCATCGGCATGGTGACCTGGCCGTACTACATGAAGACCAAGGGCGAGCGCAGCCTCGAACAATTTCTGCGCGATGGTTTTGCTCAGTGCCCGAAGTTGACCGATCGCCTGAGCGAAGCGAAGCTGATCAACGAAGTCGAGGCCACCGGCAACTTCTCCTACGTTTCCGAGCGCAACCACGGCAACAACTACGTGATGCTGGGCGACGCTTATGCTTTCATCGACCCGGTTTTTTCGTCCGGCGTGCTGCTCGCCATGAACAGCGGCGTGGTCGCCGCCGAGGCCATCGACACCTGCCTGAAGACCCCGGCCAAGGCCGCCACCGCGCTGAAGAAGTTCGATGCTGCGATGAAGCATGGGCCGAAGGAATTCTCGTGGTTCATCTACCGGGTGACCAATCCGATCATGCGCGATTTCTTCATGGGGCCGCGCAACCTGTTCCGCACCAAGGAAGCCGTGCTGTCCATGCTGGCCGGCGACATTTTCGGCAAGACGCCGATCTGGTCGTCGATCTGGGCCTTCAAGGTGCTCTATTACATCGCCAACATCACCCAGCCGAAGCGCGCTTTCATGGGCTGGAAACGTCGGAAGTTCAATATCCGCAAAGTTGACGAGAACGTCGTATATAACGCCTAGTGTCCCTGCAATTCGTTTCCTCGCTGTCCGCGGTTTCACGTGAAACCAGCGGCGAATTCGGTGGTGCCCTGCTCGGTGAGCCGGCGAGCGGCGCCCTGCCGCCCTGGCCGGTGCAGCGCATCTTCGCCCCGCTGCTCGGGGCCACCACCGCCGCTTTGCATGAAACCTGGCTGACCACTTTGCCGATGCAGTCCGGCCGCGACGAGGCCATCGCCTGGCAACGCACGGACGGCGTGCTCTATGGCGTGCTCGAACTGAGCGAAGCCGACTTCCCGGCGACGCCGGCCTGCTCTTCCCTGCAGGCGGCCAGCGCGGAAGCCTATCGCCGCATTTTCCGGCTGCTCGACGCCCAGGGCATGCCGCACCTGTGGCGGGTGTGGAACTACCTGGCCGACATCAACCTGGAAATGCAGGGCCTGGAGCGCTATCGGCAATTCAATATCGGCCGCCAGGACGCCTTTCTCGAATACCGGCGCGGAGCGGCCGGTAACGTACCGGCCGCCTGCGCAATCGGCCTGTCGGGCGGGGCGCTGAACATCGCTTTCATGGCCGGCATGACGCCGGCCGTGCCGGTCGAGAATCCGCGCCAGATCAGCGCCTACAACTACCCTGCCGACTACGGTCCGCGCAGCCCGACCTTTTCGCGGGCGGCGCTGGTCTATCCGGCAGGTCAGGAAATCCTCTTCATTTCCGGTACGGCGAGTATCGTCGGCCATCAGACCGTGCATCCGGGCGACGTGGTCGGCCAGTGTCAGGAGTCGATGGCCAATATTGCCACCGTGGTTGATGAGGCCAACCGGCAGTGCCGGTCGTCGGCCTTTGCCTTGAATGAATTGGTCTACCGGGTTTATGTCCGCCACGCCGGCGACTTCCCCAAGGTACGCGCTACCCTGAAACCGCTGATCGGCGAGGCCGAGGTGGTTTATGTGCAGGCAGACATCTGCCGGCATGATTTGTTGCTCGAAATCGAGGCCTTTGCCTCGCACGTGCTGGAGAATTGAGATGGCCGGAATGCGGATGACAGGCAAGCTGGGCTTGGTAGCAACGGCACTACTCGGGACGATGAGCGTTGCCCAGGCGGCCGAGGACCAGCCGCTGTGGGAAGTGGGGGCCGGCGTCGCCGCCTTTAGCTTTCCGTCCTATCGCGGCTCGGACCAGACCAACAATTTCCTGCTGCCGGTGCCACATTTCACCTACCACGGCGATTTCCTCAAGGCCGACCGCCAGGGTGTCCGCGGCAGTTTCTTCGATTCCGACCGTATCGAACTGACAGTGTCGGCCGCCCTGTCGCCACCGGCCAACAGCGATGACATTACCGCCCGTAGCGGCATGCCCGACCTCAAGGCGACTTTCGAAATCGGCCCGCAGATCGACCTCACCTTGTGGCGCTCCGAGAACCGCGCCCGCTTCGTCAAGGTGCTGCTGCCGCTGCGCGCCGCCTTTACTGTCGAGGGATCGCCCAAGGATGTCGGCTGGGTTTTCCATCCCAAGCTCAACATGGACGTTACTGACATCCCCGGCATGGCCGGCTGGAATCTCGGTTTGCTCGCCGGCCCGCTGTTCGGCGACAAGCGCCAGCACGCCTACTATTATTCGGTGGCACCGCAATATGCGACCGCCGCCCGCCCGGCCTATGACGCCGGGGCCGGCTATGCCGGCATGCAGTACCTGGCCGCCCTGTCCAAGCGCTTCCCGAAATACTGGGTCGGCGCTTTCGTGCGTTACGACAACCTGAGTGGCGCGACCTTCGAAAACAGCCCGCTGGTTCGCCAGAAGGATTACTTCGCCGGCGGCATCGCCATCAGCTGGATTCTTGGAGAATCGTCGACCCGCGTTAAGGTCGATGACTGATCGTGGCCCTTCCGGCAATCCGCTGTGGATTGTCTATGAATCGCTTGCCATGGTTGTCGGGCTGGGCACGCTGGCCCTTATCTGTCTCGGCTGGCTACCCTTTGCCCTGCTCTTCAAGCCCTTGTTGCCGCGGCGCTGGGCGCAGTGGGTGGGCCGGGGCTTTATTGCCAACGGTTTCCGCTTCTACCTGGGCATCCTGGAAATCTTCTGCGCCTGCCGCTTTGATTTGCAGGAGCTCGATCAACTGCGCGATTCCGGGCCGCTGATCGTCGCCGCCAACCATCCCTCCCTGCTCGATGCGGTGATGATCGTCTCCCGCCTGCCCAATGCGGTGTGCGTCATGAAGGCGTCGTTGATGGACAACCTGCTGTTCGGCGCTGCCGCCCGGCTGGCCCGCTACATCCGCAACGATGCGCCGCTCGAGATGATCCTCAATTCGCGTGAGGCTCTGCAGGACGGTGCCAAACTGGTCATTTTCCCGGAAGGGACGCGCACTGCGAATTTTCCGCTCGATCCGTGCACGCCGAGCACCGGGCTGGTCGCCAACCGGGCCAAGGTGCCGGTGCAGACCGTGCTGATCGAGTTCTCGACGCCTTACCTGGGCAAGGCCTGGCCGCTGTTCCGCCGCCCGGCCTTGCCGTTGAGCTGCCGGGTCCGGCTGGGCCGGCGTTTCGACCCGCCGACCAATGTCCAGGTGTTTACGGCCGAGATCGAAGCCTATTTCCGGGCCGAACTGGGCGAAAATGGCCGGCCTCCAGTTCACGTTCCCGCCTGAAATCCTTGTCCATGTCTGTCCGTTCATCGACCCATCTCGTCCTGATCCCCAGCTACAACCCCGGTCCCGGCGTGCTGGACACGGTGCGGGCGGCGCGGGCGCAATGGGCGCCGGTGTGGGTGGTGGTCGACGGCAGTACCGACGGAACGGCTGAACAATTGCAGGCGCTGGCTGCCGGCGACGACGACCTGACGGTCATCGTGCTGCCCGAGAATCGTGGCAAGGGCGCGGCGGTGCTCGCTGGCATCACACAGGCAGCAGCGCAGGGTTACACCCATGCCCTGACCATGGATTCCGACGGCCAGCATCCGGCCGACCTGATTCCGACTTTCATGGCCGCTTCGCAGGCGGCGCCGGCGAAGATGGTTCTCGGCAAGCCGGTGTTCGGCCCGGAAGCGCCGGCCCTGCGCGTCAATGGGCGCAAGGTGTCGAACGGCTGGGCCAATCTGGAAACGTTGTGGATGGGCATCGGCGATTCGCTGTACGGTTTCCGTGTCTATCCCATCGTCCCGCTCATCAAGATCATGCGCGGCAATCGTTTCATGCGCCGTTTCGATTTCGATCCGGAGGCCGTGGTGCGCCTGTGCTGGGCCGGCGTGCGGCCGATCAACCTCGATGCGCCGGTGCGCTACCTGTCGGCCGAGGAAGGCGGCGTGTCGCATTTCAAGTACCTGCGCGACAACACGCTGCTGACCTGGATGCACACCCGACTATTCATCGGTTTCCTGCTGCGCCTGCCGCTGCTGCTGGTCCGCTACGTGATGGCCTGAGCCGATGGAAGCCCTGCGCCAGTTCGCCCTCCGCTACCTGATCGCCGACGCCGTGCCGCTGTCGGTGCGCGAACGGCGGATCAGCGCGCTGGCCGGCTGCCTGGGCATCCTGCTCATGCAGGGAATCCTCGCCGTGCTGCCGGCTGGCGGCAATGTCAGTTATCTGCTGGCGCCGCTCGGCGCCAGTACGGTGATCCTGTTCGCCTTGCCGCACAGCCCGCTGGCCCAACCCTGGTCGCTGGCCGGCGGCCTGCTTCTGTCGGCCCTGGTCGGCTACATGGCTGGCCTGTGGGTGCAGCCGGCCTGGCTGGCCATCGGGGTCGCCCTCGGCGTGGCCATCTGGCTGACCGCCCTGCTCCGTTGCATCCATCCGCCGGGCGGGGCGATGGCCGTGGTTTTCGCCATTGCCGCCCAGCAGCACACGGTGTCGCTGCTTACTGCGCTGCTCAATGTCGTCGCCGGGCTGATTGCCGTGCTGGCCATCAACAACCTGATGCCAGGCCGGCGTTACCCGCAGTGCGTGCCGGCTCGCCCGACGACGGTCCGCCCGCCGCGGCGCAGCATTCGCCACGAAGACCTGCAGTACGCGCTGGAGAAGCTCGATACCTATCTCGACGTCAGCGAGGACGACCTGGTCAGCATCTACGACCTGGCGACGGCGCACGCTCATCGCCGCCACGAGCGGCGGACCTGCGGCGAAGTGATGTCGTCGCCCGCCCTGGCGGTGACCTTCGCCACCGAATTGAATGAAGCCTGGGCACTGATGCAGGAACATCACTTGCATGGCCTACCGGTGGTGGACCCGGCGCGCCGGGTGATCGGCGTGCTGACCCTGGAGAACTATCTGCGCCATGTCGCCCCGGACAACGGCCAGAGCATAGGCGAGAACATCCGCCGTCTGCTGCGACCAACCCCGACCGCGTATTCCGACAAGCCGGAGGTGGTCGGCCAGATCATGAGCCAGCGTTTCATCACCGCATCGCTGACGGCGCCGCTCGGCGACATGCTGGCCCTGCTGTCTAGCCAGGATCATCCGGCCATCGTGCCGGTGGTCGATGAAGACCGGCGTCTGGCCGGCGTATTAACCCAGACCGATCTGCTGGCGGCGGTTTACCACCGTCAGGCGGCATCGGCGGCCCGTCATTGAGGATCGAATGAACACAACAGAAATCTTCCTGATCGCGATGACGATCATCTTCACAGTGCCCTACCTTATCTGGCGGCTCGGCAAGACCGACTATCACGCGCCGCTGGTCGTCGTCCAGATCATCACCGGCATCCTGCTCGGGCCGGGCATCCTCGGCAAGATTTTCCCCGACTACTACAGCTTCGTATTCAACCCGGCTGTGATTCAGTCGCTGAACGGCATCGCGTGGTGGGCGGTCATGCTGTTCGTGATGATCGCCGGGGTCGAACTCGATCTTAAGAAAGCCTGGGCGCATCGCCGGGAGAGCGGCATCACGGCCGGCCTGGCGCTCGGCGTGCCGCTGGTCTTCGGTTGCGTGGCGGCAGCATTCATGCTCGGTTTCGAGGGCTGGATGGGGAGCAAGGCGTTGACCTGGCAGTTCGTCGTCGGCGTCGGCATGGCCTGCGCGGTGACCGCCTTGCCCATCCTGATCCTGCTCATGGAAAAGCTCGACGTGCTGCGCCAGCCCATCGGTCAGCGTATCCTGCGCTACGCCAGCCTGGACGACATCGCCATTTGGGGCGTGCTGGCCCTGATCCTGATGGACTGGGAGCGCATCGGCCGGCAAGGCGCCTTCCTATTCGGCTTTGGCGTGGCCGCCTGGCTGTTCCACCATCTGATGATCCGCTTGGCCGAGCGCGATCGCTGGTACGTCGCGCTGATCTGGCTGGCCGCCGTTTCCTTCGGCGCCGACTGGGCCGGGCTGCATTTCATGGTCGGCGCCTTCCTGGCCGGAGCGAGCATGGAAGCCGAGTGGTTCAATCAGGAAAAGATGGACATGCTGCGCCATCACGTCCTGCTCGCCGTGATGCCGGTATTTTTCCTATCCACCGGCCTGCGTACCAACTGGGATGTCGGCGGGGCCGCCGTCTTCCTCGCCGCCGGCCTGCTCCTGCTCGCTTCGATCGGCGGTAAGCTGATCGGCGTGCGCATCGCCGGCCGCATCCTTAAGTGGGCCCCGGGCGAAGCCAGCATCATCGGCTGGCTGCTACAGACCAAGGCGTTGATCATGATCATTTTCGCCAACATCCTGCTCGACAAGCAGATCATCACCAGCGAAACCTTCACGGCTCTGCTGCTGATGGCCATCGCCAGCACCATGCTGACCGTGCCCATCGTCGCGCCCAAGCTGGCGCAGCTCAAGTCGCTGATCCTGCGCGTGGCCTGAGGCGAAGCGTATGGCTTACCTACCGACCTACAGCGAAGATGCCCCGGCGCGGGACGAGATCGACGCCCTGCCCGGGCTCCTCCTGCTTGAATTCGGGACCAACTGGTGCGGCCATTGCCAGGCCGCCCAGCCGGCTATTGCGGCGGCGATGGCGGACTATCCGGCGCTGCGCCACATCAAGGTCGAGGACGGTCCGGGACGCCGCCTGGGGCGCAGTTATCGGGTCAAGCTGTGGCCGACGCTGATTTTCCTGCGCGATGGCCAGGAAATCAGGCGCCTGGTCCGGCCGACCGACAAGGCGGACATCGCCGCCACCCTCGCCCGTCTGGCCACGGCCTGAAGATCAGGCCGGCTGGCGCCGCTTCTGCCAGGCGTCCAGTTCGCCACGGTCGATGAAGGTTTCCAGCCGGTTGATGTTGCCCGGCAACTGCTTGCCTTCCCACTGCTCGGTCGCCCAGCGCTTCACATTGGCGCGCAGTTCGCCATGTTCGATGGCCTGGGCCAGGGCAAACTCGGCGTCGTGCACGGCGTCCGGCGAACTGGCTAGGGAGAGTGCCGCTTCATGCAGATTGAGGGGGCTTATTTCGCTCATGGGGATCTCCGTGATCGGGTCGGTGAGGCTAACTGGCTATTTGGACAGGGCGGCACCCCGTCCGGAGAATTCATCGCTCATCCGGTACAGCGCATCGGCAAACGATGCCTTCGGATTCGCCCGGCAGTAGCGGTCGGCATACTGCTCTATCGTGCCATTCGATACGTCGGTCACCTGCTGGCGCTGATTGGCGTAGTTGTGGCCGCTGAGAAAGCCACGCGCCCAGGCCAGATACGGCTGGCGCTCGTCGGGATTGGCTTTGGTATTAGCCCAGGCCGGGCAGGACATGTCGTCGAGGCCGAGCAGCTTGGGCGGCGCAGCGTCGGCACCGAATGCCAACACGGCGATCAATGCTCCCAAAATCCACTTGCCTGACTGGCGACTGCGCATCTGATGCTCCTGTGACGGGCCTGGCTAACAGAATGCCATAGCCAGCAGGGCCGGGTCATCCAGAAGATTGAGCAGGCAGTACACGGCGAGACGGTTGGCGTACTCCCACAGGCGCGGCGCCACCACGGAAAAGTCGAGACTGAAGCTCAGATCATCCCGCCATTGATCGAAATGATCTGCCCGGAGATGTAGGCGGCGCTGCCCGAGGCGAGGAAGGCGACGAGGTCGGCGACTTCTTCTGGCTGGCCGGCGCGCTTCATCGGCACCAGTTGTTTGATGGTATCGGCGTCGAAGGCGCCGTCGATCATGTCGGTGGCGATGATGCCGGGGGCTACGGCGTTGACCGTGATGCCGCGACTGGCCAGTTCCAGCGCCAGCGATTTGGTCGCCGCATGCAGCGCGCCCTTGGCGGCGGAGTAATTGACCTGGCCACGGTTGCCGGTGATGCCGGCGACCGACGAAATGGTGACGATGCGGCCCCAGCGGGTGCGGATCATCGGCATGGTCAGCGGCTGCGTGACGTTGTAGAAGCCATTCAGCGACACGGCAATGACCGAATCCCACTGCTCGCCGGACATGCCGGGGAACACGGCATCGGCGTGGATGCCGGCGTTGTTGACCAGGATCTGGATGGCACCGGCCTCGAGCAGCTTGTCCAGTGCGGCGGCTGTGGCGGTGCGGTCGGTGACGTCGAAAGCGATGGCCTCGGCGCTGCCGCCGGTTTCCCGGATGGTGGCGACGACGGTTTCGGCCTTGTCCAGGCTGCGGTTGGCGTGCACGATGACGTGGTGACCGTCGGCGGCGAGGCGCCGACAGATGGCGGCACCGATGCCGCCGCTGCCGCCGGTGACGAGGGCCCGTTTCATGACTGTTCCTTGCTCAGGGTGCTGGCATCCAAGACCACGGCGGCGCGGCCTTCGAGCAGGCAGCGGTCGGCGTGGTGGAGGGAAAACTGGTAGAGGATGTTGTTGGCGTCGCCGGACAGGCGCTCGGCGCGGACGAGCAATTCGCCCGGAAGGTCGTCGAGGCGGGCGACATGCAGGGTCACGCCGCGCACGCTGGTCAGATAGCCCTGGCGCGGTTGTCCATCATTGCCTGCGAGCAAGGCGCCGTGAATGGCCATGGCCTGGGCGGCGTATTCGATGCCGTTGGCGGCGCCCAGGCGCCCCCCGGCGCACAGCGGGTTGGCCGGGGCGCTGTGGCTGCTGGCGACGCAGCTTATGGCCTCAGGTGACCAGTCCGTCACGGCATCGAGCAGGCACATGTTGCCCTGATGCGGGATGTGGGCGGCGATCCAGGCGCGGTCTAGCACGGCTGGATGGCGACGCTCAATTGCATCGGCGGCAGGTAGTCGAGGTAGACTTCACCGCCCTCGACCAGCGCCAGCTTGCGCAGCAGCGGCAGGGCGCGCAAGGCCGGGATGGCGGTGCGCAGGGTTTCCGGCCCGTCATCGGCCAGCATGTCGGCATTGGCGGTGCTCGGCGTGACGGTGATCTGCGCCAGCGAGCGTTCGCTGCGCTGCGGCGTCAGGAGCAGGCCGATCCCCGCCACGTCAGGCACCGGGCGCTTGGCGAACAGCGGTTCCGGGTATTCGCTGTCGTAGGCGATGAGCAAGGTCGTTTGTTGGTCCAGAACGACCTGGCCGAGAGCGTCGATCAAACCAGCGCCAAAGCTGGCGTCGTAGGCGCAGAGGACCTGGCACGGGGCCATGGCGCCGGTGGCGATGCCCCAGTAGCCGGCGGCGGCGTTATGTACCGAATTGTGGAAGCGGGTCGGCGAAATCTGGCGGTCCTCGCTGGCCAGCTGCTCGCACAGGGCGTGGCAGTTGTGGCCGTCGGCGCCGGAAGCGGAAAACACCGTAGCCAGCAGGGCGACATCGGCGCCGGCGTGGGTGGCGGCTTCGAGGCCGACGGCCAAGGTCAGTTTGACGACACGGCTAGCGCGGCGGCGTTCGGCCGGCGGCAGGATGGCCGGGGCGGGCAGCACGGAAGGCGCATTTTCATAGGCCTGTTCGCCACGCAGCACGGCACGGGCGGTCGGCCAGTCCGGCAGGCCGGGCGCCAGGAAGCCGATGCCTTCGATCCAGGCGGTCAGTGGTTTGCTCATGGCGCGACTCCGAGGATCAGGCTGCAGTTGCTGCCGCCGAAGCCGAAGGAATTGGTCAGGGCATGGCGTACGGTGCCGGCCCGGCCGTGCAGCAGGTAATCGACCGGGATGGCGGGGTCGAGGCTTTGTGTCCCCGGGCTGCCAGGCAGGAAGCTGTCGGTCAGCGCCAGCGCGCAGATCACCGCTTCGACGGCGCCAGCAGCGCCCAGCGTGTGGCCGGTGGCGCCCTTGGTCGAACTGCACGGCACGCGGTCTCCGAACAGCGCGGCGACGGCCTTGCCCTCGGCGGCATCGTTGGCCGGCGTCGAGGTGCCGTGCAGGTTAATGTAGCCGATGTCAGCCGTGCTCAGGCCGGCCGAGCGCAGCGCGGCCTCCATGGCCAGCTTGGCGCCCAGTCCCTCCGGGTGCGGCGAGGACATGTGGTAGGCGTCGCTCGATTCGCCGGTGCCGAGCAGCAGCATGGCGCCAGGAGGCGGGTGGTCGGCCCGTTCGAGCAGCGCGAAGGCAGCGCCCTCGCCGATCGAGATGCCGTTGCGCTCGCCGTCATAGGGGCGGCACGGCCGAGTCGAGGTCAGTTGCAGCGAGGCGAAGCCATAGAGCGTGGTCAGGCACAGCGTATCGACGCCGCCGACGATGGCTGCGTCTATGGTCCCGAGTTCCAACTGGCGGGCGGCGGCAGCGAAGACCTTGGCGCTCGACGAGCAGGCCGTCGAAATGGCCATGGCCATGCCTGCCAGCCCGAAGTAGTCGCGGGTGAATTCTGCCAGCGAGAAAGAGTTGTGTGTCGTGCGGTAGTGGAAATCGTCGGGCAGTGCACCGGTCTCCGCATCGCGCCGGCGGTAGGCCAGTTCTGTCTGCAGGATGCCGGCCGTACTGGTGCCGAGGAAAACGCCGACCCGCGTCTTGCCGTAGCGGGCGATGGCTTCCCGGACACGGTCGGCGAAGCCGTCGGTTTCCAGGCCCATCTGCGTCAGGCGGTTGTTGCGGCAGTCGTAGGCCGCCAGGGCGGCGGGCAGCGTTTCGGCATCGACGGCCGGTACTTCGCCGATCCAGGTGTCGAGCTGCACCGTCTCGAAGGCGCACGGCGCCAGTCCGCTGCGTCCTGCACGCAAGGCTGCGCGCGTCGCATCGAGGCCCCGTCCGAGACAGGTCGTGGCGGTGTAGGCGGAAAGAAGCAGCGGAGTCACGATGGCACTCAAATTGAATTTTCGCGGATTTTAGCAGAGGGGATGCCTTGCCCGCCGGATGGCAAGGCCCGCACCGTATTCCCTGGCCTTCCGGCGCCCAGCCGTTTTGCTATAGTTTCCGTGACCCATACCCTCGCCATGCACTATCGTTTTTGGGAGTGAGCGTCATGTTCAACATCGACCCCAATTACCTCGGTCCTCTGGTTTCGTCCGTGGCCGCCTGCGCATCCTGGCTGGCGTACTGGTTCAGCCGGCGCATGCAGCCCATCGCCCAGGCGTCGAAGCTGATGGACCGGATGTATGAACTCGATAAACTGGTTCTCCAGTATCCCGGCGAGTTCGCCGCCTTCATGGCCGAGGCAGGCCGGCAGACGCCATATTTCGGGGATATCACCATCCCGCGCGACAAGTGCTATTTCCGCCTGAAAAGCATTGTCTATTTCCATCTGAACGCCTTTGAAGAGATCTACCTGGCCACGCTGGATCCGCAGTTGAACATCCAGTTCGAAGGCGAGCATTGGCACTCCTATATTCTGGGCAGGATGCGGCACCCCTTGCTCAAGGAAATTTTTCGCCGGGAAGGCTATCGGATCTACAAGGGGAAATTCGCCGATTTCATTGAAAAACACGCGGATGAGATAGCCCGACCCTGCGATCCGGATGGCTGGTAGCCCGCTCGAATTGCCTGATATCCTGGTGGGCATGGCGAGGTCCGACCTTTAGGAGAGCCGACATGCGCTACGTTTTCTGCCTTTCGCTGATTATTGCGCTCTTTGGTGGCGCCCAGGCCGCCTGCCCCAGCCCGGAAAGTGTGGCTGCCCTTGCCAGCCAGTGGCGGGACATGCAGCCGATCAGCGGGCTGGACAAGGACATGAGCCCGACCGATGCCGCCTGCGCCCGGCAACTGCTGGTTGGCGAACTGGTCCGGAGCGAGGGCCGGATCGTCGGCTACAAGGCCGGGCTGACCAATGCCGCCGTGCAGAAACGCTTCGGTACTGACGCCCCGGTGCGCGGCATCCTGTTCGAGAAAATGCTGCTCGCCGACGGCGCCGAACTGCCCGCCAAGTTCGGCACCCGGCCGGTGTTCGAAGCCGATCTCGTCGTCGAGGTGAAGGATGAAGGCATCAACCAGGCGCGGACGCCGGCCGAAGTCCTGCCTCACCTCAGCGCGCTCATTCCCTTCATCGAACTGCCAGATCTGCTGCTCGACCCCGGGGAAACCCCCAACAGCGCCACGCTGACCGCCATCAACGCCGGCGCCCGCCTCGGCATTCTCGGCCGGCGGATAGCCCCGATGCCTGCCCACCTCGACACCCTGGCCAGCATGTCGGTCGTTGTCCGCGACGTCGCCGATGGCAACAGGGAACTCGCTCGCGGCCCGGGCAGCGCCATCCTCGAGCACCCGCTGAACGCCGTGATCTGGCTGGCCCGCGACCTTGCCCGCAACGGCCGCCAACTGAAGGCCGGCGACCTGCTCAGCCTGGGCTCTTTCATGCCCCTGATGCCGCCCAAGCCGGGCATGAACATTCGGGTCAGCTATGAAGGGCTACCCGGAATGCCGGGTGTGGGGGTCAAGTTCAAGTAGGCCGAGCGTGGTTTGTCTATGCGAATGAGCTAGACTTGCTCTGGTTGCTTCCCTGTATTTACAACATGATAGAACCCGTCCTGCCGGCCAGTTCAGCAGCATCGTTATTGAAATACCTGCTGCAGTGGCTACGCAGCCTGAGTCGGGCTTCCGACGAAAGGAAGGCCGCTTGCATCCACGCAATCGAAAGCGTGATTACCGGCGTCAGAAGGACTGAGCGGTATTGCCGGGAGCGCGATCAAGGCAAAGTCGATCCAGCCACCGAAGCCGAACTGGCCGCCATGTGGACCGAGTTGGGATTTCAACTTGAAGCGCTCGGTGTGAAGAAACTCGCCAAACGCTGCAACGTCAATGGCCAGTACTGGGCGTCACCGCAGAAATTCTCGGATGAATGGTGGGAGCAGGCGGACATCGGTCTCGAGTCAGTCGACAAACTGGCTCGCCGAATCAAGGCGGAAATCCAGGTAAATGGCGCTCCCCAGCCCTAATACAGGCCAGCAGCGCAGTGGTCCGATTTGTAATTTTGAACGTCGTCTAACTTCAACGCCTAGTCCCATGAACCTCAAAAAATTTCTGCTCACGACCTGCACTCTCCTCGCTACCCTGCCCGCTATCGCCGGCCCCGACGCAGCGGCGCTGACCAGTTGCCTGACAGACAACACCAGTGGCAAGGATCGCAAGGACCTCGCCAAGTGGGTCTTTGCGGCGATGGCGAGCCATCCCGAGATTCGCGAATTCGCCAACGTGGCGGACAAGGTGCGTGATCAGACGTCGAATACCATGGGCGTGCTGGTTACCCGCCTACTCAGCGAGGACTGCGCGAAACAGACGCAGGCGGCGATCAAGAACGAAGGTGCGACGGCCATGCAGACTGCGTTCCGGGCGCTGGGCGGGCTGGCCATGCAGGAATTGATGTCCAATCCGGACGTCAATGCCTCGTTCAGCACCTTCGAGAAATACCTGGACCGCAAGAAGATCGAGGCGGCCATTCCGGCCAAGTGATGGCTGGACCGCGGCGTTGCGGCGCGCTTAGGTGATACCGCGCGCCAGGCAGGTCTTGTAGCGGCCTTCGACCCGGCGGGCGAACCATTCGGTGGTCAGCCTGCGGGTGATCTTCGGGCTTTTCAGGTCGATCTGCGGCATGGCCTGGCGGGGCATGGGCTTGCCCAGCTTGTCGGCCATTTCGAAGACGCGGGTGAACAGCGGACTGCGGCTGAAGGCGGCGGTCTTTTCGAGCAGCAGGTCGCGGCGAATCTGCGGGCGGCTCATGTCCAGCTTGTAGGCAATGCCCAGCGCGGCATCCTCGACGCTGCTGGCGACATTGGCCGGCAGGCCGTTCTCGTAGCGCAGCAGGTCACCGTCCGGCGCCAGCGGTTTGCCGCTGAGCTTGCCGAGCGCCAGCTGGAAGGCGGCATTGCGGCTGCTGTAGCGGCCGGCGTTGAAATCGGCGAAGCGATAGACGATCTGGTCGTAGGGCACTTCGTAGTCGAGCAGGATGGCGCTGCCGAAATAGAGTCCGCCGCGCCGGGTGAATACCTCGTTGCGCAGCTTCCTGGCGATCGGGTACGGGTAGCTGCGTTCCTTGACGTGCTGGGCGGCAAATTCGACGCTGACCTGCATCGGGCCGCCGGTGCGCACCGGGTTGTAGTCGGCAAACAGCTGCCGGCCGAAGGGTAGCTCGCCGATCATGTCCTCGAACAGGTCGTTGAGCTGGGTTTCGGTCTTCAGCGCGTCGATGCGCTCGTTGTAGCTCTTGCCGGTCGGCGAGTTCTTGCTCAGCGCGGCGGTGACGATCAGCGACGGCACGCCGTAACGTCCGGCCCGCATTTCCAGCTCCTTGCGCACGATGTTGGGCAGGCCGGGCACCACCGGGTCGGCCTGGAAGCTCGATTCCTGCTCGATGACGGCCATCGCCGCGCAATAGGTCTGCGTGGCGTGCGGCACTTCCAGCGCCTTGAACGCGGTGTGCAGGTCTTCGGCCCACCCGGCCCTGTCCTTGACGGTGCCGGGCAGCAGGCGGGCGATGCGCTTCCTGACTTCGGTCTCGCCCAACGAAGTCGGCCAGGCGGTGGCCGTCCGGCCGTCGGCACGCCGCGCCATGTCGGGCGGCAGCGCCGGACCTTCGCCCTCGCCTTCCTCGAAAGTCGAACAGCCGGCCAGCAGGACGGCGATCATCAAGGCGGGAAGAACGGTACGGCGCATCGAAACGGGCGGATCAGGCGGCAGCCGGGACGCGGCAGACCAGCATGATGTTGGCGAAAGGCTTGCCTTCGTTCATCGGGTCGGTCTCGACGCTGAAGCCGAGGCTTTGCAGCAAGGCGACCCACTCGGCCAGCGGCCGGCAGTAGAGGCGTGGCAGGCGATGGCCGCGGACGAAGGTGACGGCGTGGTCGACCCAGTTGCACAGGTGGTAGGGCAGCCCGGCCGAGGCGTCGCCGACGCGGGTAAGGAACAGGCCGCCGGGCGGCAGTGCGGCGCGGATACGCTTCAGCACGTCCTTCTGGTGGGCATGGTCGAAATAATGCAGGGCGTCGAGGATGGTGACGACATCGGCCTTGCCGAAATCGGCCTTGGTCATGTCGCCCTGCTCGATACGGACGACCGGGTGGTCGGCCCCGAAGGCGCGGGCGGCACGGTCCACGTCCTTCTGCATCAGTTCGATGCCGTGCAGGTGCTGTGGCTTCGGCGCGGCCGGCCAGTCCTTCGGCCAATGGCCGGCTTCGTACAGCTTGCGGGCGGCGAGCAGCCAGGCGAACAGGCTGCCCTGGCCGCAACCGAGGTCGAGGTAGCGCCCTTCGGCGGGGAACAGGCCGCGCTTGAGGATTTCGCGGAAGATGCTGTCGGAGGACAGCTTGCCGCGTGAATAGTGGTAGGCGAAATGGCCGTTGCCGTTGAAGGGGCGGCTGGCTTCGTCGAGCAGGGAGCGCAGGAAACGCTTGGTCATGATGTGGCGTCGTTCAGCGTGACGGGGTTGAGTTGTTGGTCGCGCAGCGTGGCGAGCAGGCGCGGCAGCACGGCGAGGATGACCGGCTGGCCATCCGCCGTGCGGGCGGCATGGCCGTCGTGCAGGAGCAGGATGTCGCCCGGGCCGAGGTCGCGGCTCAGGCGCTCGAACACCGTGTCCGGGTCGCCGCAGCGCGTGTCGTAGGGGCGGCGCGTCCAGGCGGCGAGCTTGATGCCGAGCCGGTGCAGCACCGGGTCGAGGAAGGGATTGCGCAAGCCGGCGGTGGCGCGGAAGTAGCGCGGCGTGCGGCCGGTGATGTCGGCCAGCGTTGCCTGCCCGGCGGCAATGTCGGTGCGCATGCGGCCGGGACCGAAGAAGGCGAAGACCTTGGAATGGCTGTCGCCGTGGTTCTCCACCTGATGGCCGCGGGCGACGATGTCGCGGCACAGCGCCGGATTTTCGCGGGCCCGCCAGCCGATGCAGAAGAAGGTGGCCTTGGCGCCGGCGGCGTCCAGAATGTCGAGGACTTGCGGCGTGACCTCGGGGTCGGGGCCGTCGTCGATGGTGATTGCCACTTCGCGGTGAGCGATGGCGGCAGCCGGCAGGCGGGTCAGGTTCGGTCCGAGCAGCGTCGAGCGCGGCAGCAGGCCGGCGGTGGTGATCACCGCATGGTTGATGACCAGGGCACCGAGCGCCCACGGCCAGACGGCCGGCGCGAACAGGCAGCCGATGGCGGCGCCGGCGTGGATGGCCAGCGTGGCGCGGATGGCGGGGGTCGGTTTCCAGGGGGTCGGCATGCTCAGGCAGTAAAGTGGCCGCGGTCGAGAAAATCTTCCCACAAATTGCGCCAGGCCGGCCAATCGTGGTCGCCAGCGACAACCTGGCGCGAGCCGGCCGGGAAGCGTTCGGCGATGGCCTGCATGCCGGCGGCGAAACGGTCGTCGCGGCCGTGGCCGACGAAGACCGGCAATTCGGCCGGCGGGGCTTTAAGCCAGCGATAGACACGGAATTCCGGGTCGGTCAATTCCTCGGCCGTCGGTTGCCAGGCGTCGAGGCCACCGGCGCGGGCGATGGCATTGGTGGTCAGCCGACTGCCCGGGTAGGGCGCGATCAGGCACAGGCCATCGATGGCGCCCGGATGGTCGGCGTTCAGGCTGAGCGCCAGCAGGCCGCCAAGCGAAATACCGGCCAGCCAGATGCGCCGGTAGGTGTGGCGGGCCGGCCGGAGAATCTGCTCGACCAAGGCGGGAATCGCCTCGCCGGCGGACACCGCGTCGAGGCCGAGATCGACGGCCAGCAGGTCAAGCGGCAGACCTTCGGCGGCGGGAAAGAAATGCTCGGCGTAGTGCTCGGGCGTCATGTAGGCACCGGGCAGCAGGACGAGCAGCGTGTCGGCGCCGCCTAGCCGGGATGCGGCCTGTGCTACGGTGCGCAGGCTCATGGCGTGGTTCCACGTGAAACGCCGGGGCTCATGTCGGCTGCCCGGCTGGAGCCTTGTTGCCGACGAAACAGGCGGAGAGCAGCAGGGCGAGCACGGCACCCGGCCCAACCGTGGCGCCGACGGCGTGCAGCACCGGCACGTTGGACAGGGCGAGCGTGCCGAAGCCGATGGCGGTGGTCAGGTTGGCGATGGCCATCGAGACCAGCGTCGTGTCGTCCATGTCCACCGCGTTGCCCGGCTGGTCGAAGAACAGGACGTAATTGGAGCCAACGGCGACGATGAGCAGCATGCCGATCAGGTGCAGCAGGTGCAGCTGTTCGCCGGCGAGGTGCAGGCCGGCGATGACCAGAATGACGGCGATGAGCAGCGGCAGCAGCACGGTGCCCAGGCGGCGCAGCGAGCGCCGGGTGACGGCGAGCAGGCCGACGATGGCGACGAAACCGGCCAGCGACAGCACGGTCGCTTCGTGCAGATAGTCGTTGTACAGCGTGTCGAATTCGTTCTTCATGTCGATGAACAAGGCGCCGGAGCCGGCCAGCGCGGCGCGTACCGGTTCGATGGCGATATCGACGCCCTTCTCGCCGCCGGGCGGGCGCAGCGGCAGCAGCACGCTCCAGCCGTTCGGGCGTTGCATCAGCAAGGAATCGACGGCCAGCGCCAGGCCGGTGCCGTTCAGGGATTCGCGGCTGACGCTGCCCTGGGTACGGGTCTTTTCGACATCGGCGAGGAAGCCGGCCAGCTTGTTGGCGGCGAGCGGCGAATCGGCCAGTGCGGCCTGCAGGCGCAGTTGCAGCTCAGCCGTTTCCGGCAGCGCGGCACGGCGGCTGGCCTGCATGGCCTGACTGGGCAGGAAGCGGGCCGGGTTGTCGTAGCCGCCGATGACGCCGGCGGCGATCAGGGCGTCGAGCTTCTGCCCTGCCCGCTCGGCGGCCTGCAGCGCGGCTTCGCGGTCGGGTGCGCTGATCACCGCCATGTAGCGGGCGTCGGGGGCCGAGATGTCGGCGCGCAAGGCCTGGTCGACGGCGCCGTCGGCGGCGCTGACCGTGCTCAGGGCCGACAGGTTGGGATGCCACAGATGATCGCGATTGACCGCGAGCAAGGCGGCCGCCGCCACGGCGAGCAGCAATACCGGCCAGCGCAGGCCTTGGAGCACGGCGATGCAACGTTTGAGGCGGGGCGCCAAATGGCTGAGATCGCGCATGGCGAAATTGTTGCCGGCCAATGGCGGCAGGATGAAACGGGTAACCAGCGCGGCGGCCAGCACGCCGCTCAGCGAATAGAGTCCGAGCTGGGCGAGGCCGGGGAAGCCGGAGAAGAGCAGCGCCGCGAAGCCGCAGGCCGAGGTCAGCACGCCGAGGCGGATGGTCGGCCAGAAACGGTCGCGCCAATGGTCGGCGCCAAGCCGGTTGGCCTGCACGAAGTAGTAGATCGAGTAATCGACCGCCTCGCCGATCAGCGCCGAGCCGAAGCCGACGGTGATGCCGAACACCGTGCCGTAGGCCAGGCTGACGGCGACGACGCCGGCCAGCGCGCCGCTGACCACCGGCAGAAGGCCAAGGGTCATCAGGCGTAGCGAGCGGTAGACGAAGAAGAGGACGGCGACGATGGCGACGGTGCTGATGGTGGACAGGCGGCTGACTTCGCTCTTGATGGTGGCCCGTGCCTTGACCGCGAACAGGCCGGGGCCGGACAGCTGCAGGCTGAGCGTGGCGCCCGGCGCGGCGGCGGCGAATTCGCTACGGATCAGGCCGATGGCCGTTTCCTGGCCGTCGGTGTCGGAACCGAGCGCCGCGGTCTGGATGAGCAGCATGGCCCGTTCGCCGTCGCGCGAAGCCCACACGCCGTCGCGGGCATTGGGCTGGGCGCCGGCGTCGAGGCCGGAAACCAGTTCGACCAGTTCGCCGGTCGGGTCGCGCGGCAGCAGCGGTTTTAGCATCATGCCGGCCGGCGAGGCGAGCAGGTCGATGCTGTTGGCGACGGCCTCGCGCAGGCCATCCACAGCGAAGCGTTCTGGCTTGACGGCCGGGCTGAGCAGATAGCGGTGGTCGAACAGGAAGTCGCGGTCGGCATTCATGCTGCCGGCCTCGCCGTTCTGCACCGAGGCGAACTCGGGCCGTTTTTCCAGCCGGCTGCGCAAGCCGCGCGAGGCGGCGGCGCGCTGGGCCGAATCGCCGCCGGCAATGGCGACCATCAACAGGCGGGAGACGACGCCCTCCTTCAGCTGGTCGACCAGCACCTGCTGCTCGGCGCTCGGCTTGGCCGGCAGGAAGAAGGACATGTCGGCCGCGAAATGGCTGTTCCAGACGACGAGCGCCCCGGCCAGCATGGCGAGCAGCCAGATTGCGAGGGCGCGGCCGGCCTGACGGGTCATTTGCCGTCGACCGGATCGATATTCAGCACCGAGCGGTCGCCGTCGGCCTGCAGATATTCGATGATGCGCACCTGGTTCTTGCTGCCGGTGACCGTGATGCGCTGGACCATGCTGGCGATTTTCTGGTCGCTGGGCAGCAGGGTCAGCACCCACTTGTCCGAATTGCCCGACAGGTAAAGCGCGTAGTTTTTCTCCAGCGCCGCCCGGTTGCCGGACAGCGTGCCGCGGATGCTGTCGACGAAGGCCAGCGCCTCCGGCTGGTTGGCGAGGTTGATCGACAGTTTCTGCTTGTCGCGTTCGATGGACAGGATGTCCTTGTCGAGCAGCAAGGTCTCGACCTTGGGGGTCAAGGTGCGCTTTTCCAGGCGGTCGGGCGGGGTGTAGGTCATTTCGCCGGTGGACACCACCGGCTTGTCGAGGATGGCGAGGTATTTCTTCTCGACGAACTTGGCCTTGCCGCCCTTATGCTGGGCCAGATCGCCCATCAGTTGGCCGATGTCGAAGGCGGCGCTGGCCGGCAGCGTGACGGCGAACAGGAGACAGCCGAGCAGGCGTTTGATCATTTTTTCTGCCAGAAGTCGAAGAAATTGAACCAGTTGTACGGGGCCAGACGGCAATAATGCGTCAGGCGATCGGCATAGTGTTGCATGGCGGCGCGGATCTCCGCATCGCGTTCCTCGCGCGGGGTGTGCGAAAAATCGGCCAGCGGTTCGAAATGCAGCCGGTAGCGGTTGCCGCCGAGGTAGAGCCCGGTCATGAAGAAGACCGGGCGGCGCAGCATGGCGGCCATGCGCCACGGACCGGTCGGAAACGGCGCCATTTCGTCGAGGAAACGGCAATCGACGGTGGCGTCGTCCTTCAGGCTGCGGTCGGCCAGCATGCCCACCGCGTAGCCGGCGTCGAGCATGTCGCGGGCGTGCAGCATCGAATCCATGCGGCCGAGCGGGATGATGTCGCGGCTGGCCGCTGGGTTGATCGCTTCCAGGGTGGTGTTGATCTTGCGGGCGTTTTCCTCGTACATCAGCATGGCCACCTTCAGCCCGGCCTGGCTGCGGCCGACCGCGCGCAGCACTTCGAAACTGCCGAGATGGGCGCCGATCAGCAAGGCGCCGGGATGGCTGCGCGCCGCTTCATTGACCGCCTCGGCGCCGACCACCTCGATGTCGAACAGGTCGAAACGGTCGTTGAGCAGGTAGATGCGGTCGTGGATGGTGCTCGCGAAGCTGAACACATGGCGATAGCCGTCCGACCATTCGGCCCAGCGATCCAGCGCCCGGTGCAGGTAATTGCGGCTGAAGCGGCGGGCCTTGGGCGAAAAGAGCACGAAATAGCCGGCGATGCCGTAGAGGACGAGGCGGCCGATGCTGCGCCCGAAAGTCAGCGAAATCCACACCATCAGCTTGAGGATGGCCAGATTGCTGCGCTCCTGCTGGCGCAGCCAATCGGCTTCCGAGGTTTTTTCCTGGCTCATGGCGCGGGCGGCGTCAGGCTGCCGGCGGCGACTTCGCGCCCTGCCCCGCGTACGGTGAAGGCGATGGCGCCGCTGGGTTTTTGCGCCAAGGAGAAAGTGAGCGTTTCCTCCGGTCCGACCGGGCTGAAGAATTTGGCATTGCCGACCTGCCAGTTCAGCCCCGGACGGCCGAGCATTTCCTCGGCAAACCGGATGGCGCAGTCGAGCAGGACGACGCCGGGCACGATGGGGCGGCCGGGAAAATGGCCGGCAAAAGCCGGATGATCGGCCGGCACGGTCCAGTGAAATTCAGCTTCGGCCATGCCCTACCTTTTCGGCGTACAGCGCCTGCAGGCCGCTGCGCGGTAACTTGCCGGTGCTGTTGCGCGGCAGTGCGTCGAGCAGCACCAGCGGTCGCGGCAGGAAAATGGCTTCGATCCGCTCGCGCAGCGCCACGGTGATCTGGCGGGCAGTCAGGCCAGGCGCGACGACGAAGGCGGTCAGCCGGGTGATGCCGTCCGGGTCTTCCTCGTCGGGCAGGAAGAAGGCGCCATCGACGACGCCGGGCACGGCGCCGAGCTGGTGGTTCAGGTAGGCCAGCGAAGTGCGCTTGCCGGCGATGTTGATCAGGTCGGCGTGGCGGCCGTGCAGCAGGAAGCGCTGGTCTGGCAGCAGTTCGATGATGTCGGACAGCGCGATACGGCCTTCGACATGGCCGTCGCAGGCCACCGTGTCGTCGCCGTCCTGCTCCAGGCGCACGTCGGGCAGCAGGGTCCACGCCGCGCCGTCGGTGGTACGCCGGCTGGCCAGTTGGCCGGACTCGGTCGAGCCGTAGATTTCGAGAACCGGCGCGCCGGTGCGCGCCTCCGCCTCGGCGGCCAGCCCGGTGGACAGCGGCGCGGTGGCCGAGAGCAGGATGTCGATGGCCGGCAGGTCGATGCCGGACGCGAGCAGCGCCGACAGATGGAAAGGGGTGGTGACCAGCAGCCGGGGCTGCGGTACGGTGGCCAGCGCGGCGGCGATGTCCTGCGGGTAGAACGGCTTGCCGGCCCAGAAGGCGCAGCCGCCGTGCAGCGCGAGCAGGAAGGTCGATTCGAAGCCGTAGCTGTGCTGGACCGGGACAGTGCCGACCAGGACGTGCAGCTTGGCGTCCAGCCCGAGCGCGACGGCTTCGGCCCGGCCGTTGCGGACCAGCTTGCCCCAGGTCTTGCGCTGCGCCTGCGGCAGGCCGGTCGACCCGGAGGTGAACAGAATGGCGGCCAGCTGGTCGGCCGGAATGTGCGGAATGGCCGTGCCGGGCGGCGATTTGCGCTGGCCGGTTTGATCGGGGAAATCGAAGCGGTGCAGGTCCAGCGTATCGGCCGTGCCGTCGCACAGGGCGATCAGATCCGGATAGTCGGCCTGCAGGCGGCGGAAGGTTTCCGGCGATTGCGACGACGGCTGCAGGCTGGTCATGCCGCGCAGCAGCCCGGCGGCGAAGCCGACGGCGAAGCGGTAGCGGTCGTGGCACAGGTTGAGCAGGTGGCCGGTGGCCGGCAACTGTTCGGCCAGGGCGTGCACGTCGGCCAGATAGGCGCCGACGCTGACCGGGCCCGTCGGGCGCCAGGCGAAGATGGCGCTCAGGTCGCCATGGGTGAGCAGCGGTATGGTGTTCA
The DNA here is from genome assembly GCF_022012295.1 of Dechloromonas hankyongensis. Lineage (GTDB taxonomy): Bacteria > Pseudomonadota > Gammaproteobacteria > Burkholderiales > Rhodocyclaceae > Azonexus > Azonexus hankyongensis. The sequence goes on along the minus strand of NZ_JAKLTN010000001.1, from coordinate 415,309 downwards.
TGACGGATTGGCCGGCGGTATCTGCTTGCCGTGCATGCGATAGGCCCGGGCGACCTGGGCGATGCTCGGCCTTTCCTCTGGCGGCAGCACGCACCGTCGCCACAGATACTCGGCGACGAACATGCCGATGAGCAGCGGCAGCGACAGCAGGTTGGCGAAAACCGACCAGACCGACTGCGGCGCCAGCAGCCACAGGATGGCCGAAACCAATGCGTTGGCCAGGAAGAACAGCGCCCACGCCAGGGTGGCCTGCTGGGTGTAGCGCCGTTTGCGTTCGGAAATCTTGCCGTGATAAATGGCGCGTGCCATCTGGGTGATCAGCGCCTCGCCGCCGCCGAGCAGGCTGCGCCCGAACAGCGTGGCGAGCGCCAGGTTGGTGCCGAGGTGCTGGATGAAAAAAACCAGCGGCACGTTCTGGCGCAGGGTGGGCCACAGCCAGATCAGGCCGCCGAGCAACAGCAGGTTGCCGCCGCCGGCGAGCAGCGGATGCCGGGTGCGCCACAGCAGCAAGCCGACCGCCGCGATGATGGGCGACACGCCGAGCAGTACCGACAGATCGGGCGAACTGTCGCCGGCGGTGCCGTAATGGGCGAGCAGCGCCCAGGCGACGAGGAAGACGGCCACGGCCAGGCCGCGCAGCAGCTGGGCCAGGCGTCGGGTCATTTGGTTCGCTGGCTGGCGATGTAGGTGGTCAGGGCGCGCAGCGACGCGAAGATGCGGATGTTGTCTTCGTTGTCCGACTTGAGCTGCAGGCCGTAGCGCTTGGAAATGACCAGGGCGATTTCGAGCACGTCGATGGAATCCAGACCGAGTCCTTCGCCGAACAGCGGTGCGCCGGCTTCGATTTCCTGCGGCGCCAGGTCGAGATTGAGGGCCGAAACGATCAGTTCGGCGACTTCCGGCAACAGGGCTTCGATGGCTTGCGACATGACGGGACTTCCGGGGAGTTACGGGGCGACGGCGCGGAAAGCGAGAACCGCATTGCTGCCGCCAAAGGCGAAGGAATTGGACAGCGCGGCACGCAGCGCCTGTTGGCGGCGGCCGGTGGTCACGTGATCGACGCCGGCGCAGTCCGGGTCGAGGTTGGCCTGCAGGTTGGCGGTCGGCGGGACGACCTGCTCGCGCAGGGCGAGCACCGTGGCGATGGCCTCGATGGCGCCGGCGGCGCCGAGCAGATGGCCGTGCATGGACTTGGTGGCGCTGACCGGCAGTTGCCCGGCGCGCTCGCCGAAGACCGCCTTCAGGGCGCCGACCTCGACCGGGTCGCCTTCGGCGGTGGCGGTGCCGTGGGCGTTGATGTAGTCGATGTCGTCGGGCGTCAGGCCGGCATCGGCCAGGGTCAGATGCAGGGCACGGACCTGGCCTTCGACTTCCGGACGGACCAGATGGCTGTGGTCGCAACTGGTGCCGTAGCCGATCATTTCGCCATGGATGCGGGCGCCGCGGGCGACGGCATGCTCCCAGTCCTCGAGGACCAGGGCGGCACCACCCTCGCCCAGCACCAGGCCGCGGCGGTCGGCGGCAAACGGCCGGCAGGCGAAGGGCGAGGTTTCGCCATCGCCGGGGGCCATGACGCGCAGCGCTTCCCAGGCCCGGGCGACGCCGTAGGCCTGCGGCACGTCGGAACCGCCGGTGACCATGATGGTCGCTTCGCCCGAACGGACGCGGCGGAAGGCCTCGCCGATGGCGATGGCCGACGAGGCGCAGGCCACCGTGTGGCTCATGCTGATGCCGCCGAGGCCGAGCTGAATCGAAATGTGGGCGTTGGCCGCGTTGTTCATGCCGAGCACGACGGCCAGCGGCGACAGGCGTTCGCGCCCCTTCTGCCACAGTTCGCGGTAGCCCTTTTCGTAGGCCAGCGTGCCGCCCAGCGCGGTGCCCCACGACACGCCCCAGCTATCGCGCGATTCGCCGTCCGCCTGGCGCGGCAGGCCGGCATCGTCCCAGGCGCCGAAAGCGGCGGCCATGCCGAGCTGGGCGAAGCGGTCCATCATCGAGGCCAGCGGCTTGCCGAGGACGGCATCCGGATTGAAGGCGGGGCAACTGACGAAGGGAATGGACAGCGGACGCGGCAGATCGTCGGTCAGCAGGTAACGGATGGCTGATTCGCCGGCGCTCAGCCGGGCGAAGAAATCGGCCAGGTCGCCGCCATACGGACTGACCAGCCCGAGGCCAGTGATTGCAACCCGCCGCAGACTCATCGCTCAGCTCTTCTGGCTGGCGATCAGCCCATCCATCGTCGACACCATTTCGCCGACGGTCTGGGGGGTTTTCAGGTCGCTGGACAGCTTGATGTTGAAGCGATCTTCGAATTCGAACATCAGTTCAAGCATCATCAGGGAGTCGACGCCGAGGTCAGCCAAAGGCGCTTCCGGGACGACCGTTTCCGGTTCGACGCCAAGGCGGTCTTTGAGAAATTCGCGAATCAGGCCAATGGAATCCATAGGTCGGCGATTTTAGCCGAAAGCCCATGTTTTCCAAAGACTTGCCCGGGCCCCGTTGCATCGGGGCGACGAATATGCGCGGCGGAGGTTCGATTTGCTACCATGTCGCCGCATTTTTCCTTTTCCGTCAGCCGCAGAGCCATCGATGCACCCGTCCCACGAATCGCCCTGGTATCGCCAGATAGCCGCCCGGATGTATACCGTCTGGCCGCTCAAGGCGCTGGGCACGGCGGCGTTCATGATGCTTTTCTTCTCGGCCTATTTCGCGGTCCTGCGCAATCCGCTATTTCCGGTCACCGTGATGCCACTGACCTGGCTCGATCGGGCGATTCCCATCACCTCGCTGGCTTTTCCGTTCTACGCCTCGCTGTGGGTCTATGCCTCACTGCCGGTCGCCTTCATGAAGGATATCCGGGCCATGCTACGGTTCGGGGCCTGGATGGCGGCGATGTGCCTACTTTGTCTGGGTATTTTCTGGTTGCTGCCGACCGGCGTGCCGTCGGCCGGTGTCGATTGGCGGCTGTATCCGGAAATGGCCGTCATCAAGGATGTCGATGCCGGCGGCAATGCCTGCCCTTCCCTGCATGTCGCCTCGGCGCTGTTTGCCGCCATCTGGCTGGCGCGGATTTTCGAACAGATCGGAACCCCGGCGGCAGTGCGCTGGCTGAATTGGCTGCACTGCTTAGCCATCCTGTGGTCCACCGTCGCTACCCGCCAGCATGTGGTGCTCGATGTGCTGGCCGGGGCGACGGTCGGCTTGCTGTTTGGTCTGGCGGGTTTGCGCCACACGCTGCAGCGCACCCCGGAACAGAAGATCTAGCCGGCAGCGCCGGTTTTCTGCAGCGTCTTGGCGAATTGCGCGGCGTCCTGGAAGCCGACGACGCGTACTGACTTGATTTCCTGGCCCTTGGGGTCGAAGAAAATGATGCCGGGCGGGCCGAATAGGCCGAAGCGGGCGAGCAAGGCCTTGTCGTCGGCCGAATTAGCGGTCACGTCGGCCTGCAGCAGCGTGTAAGCGGCCAGCCTGGCCTGGATGCCACGGTCGGCGAAGGTGAATTTTTCCATTTCCTTGCACGACACGCACCAGTCGGCATAGAAATCGAGCATTACCGGCTTGCCGGCTGCAGCGACCTTCGCTTCCAGTTCGGCTACCGATGCCACGCGTTCGAAGGGCAGGCGTTGTGCTTCCGGGGCGGCGGCCGTACCGCGCAGGCCGGCCAGCGGCTGCAGCGGATCGCGGCTGCCGGACAGGGCGCCGATGAGCAAGGCCGCGCCGGTGAGCAGCATGACGATGCCGATGCCTTTCCAGAAGCGCTGCCAGCCCTTGGCATGTGGCGGCAGCGGGTCGAGGGCATGGAGGTAGATGGCCGGCACGATGAGCAGCAGCGCCCAGGCGAGCATGGCGGCGACCGGCGGCACGACCGGCGAGACCAGCCAGACGGCAGTGGCGAGCAGCAGCACGCCGAAGGCTTTCTTGACCCCTTCCATCCACGGCCCAGTCTTCGGCAGCAGCGAGCCGCCAGCCACGCCGACCGCGATCAGCGGGGCGCCCATGCCGAGCGCCATGACGAACAGCGCCGTGCCGCCGAGTACCGCATCGCCGGTCTGGCCGATGTAGAGCAGCGCGCCGGCCAGCGGGGCGGCGACGCAGGGCCCGACGATCAGCGCCGACAGGGCGCCCATCAGGAAGACGCCGATGCCGCGCCCGCCCTGCAGGTGGCCGGATTCCTCCGACAGCTTGCTCTGCAGCGCGATGGGCAATTGCAGTTCGTAGAAACCGAACATCGAAAAGGAGAGGACGACGAAGACCAGCGCGAAACTGCCGAGCACCCAGGAGTTCTGCAGGGCACTGGAGACCAGCGTGCCGGTCAGGCCGGCGGCGACGCCGGCGGCGGCGTAGGTGACCGCCATGCCGAGTACGTAGGCCAGCGCCAGGGCGAAGCCGCGGGCATGCGAAGCCTTGTGCCCCTGGCCGGCGATGATGCCGGACAGGATGGGAATCATCGGGAAGACGCAGGGAGTCAGCGACAGGCCGAGGCCGGCGACGAAGAAGAAGGCGAGAATAGCCCAGAAGCCGGCGTTCTTCAGCGTGGCGGCGATCATGCCGCTTTCGTCGCCCTCGCCTGCGGCCGAGGCGCTCGGCGTGGTCGCCGGGTCGGGCAGCGTGACGCTGACCGGCTGCATCTGTGGCGGATAGCAGACGCCGGCGTCGGCACAGCCCTGGGCCGTGACCTTGAGGTTCAGCGCCAGCGGCCCCGAGGCATTGCGTTCGACCGGCAAGCGGATGGCGACCGACTTGTAATAGACCTCGACCTTGCCGAAGTTGTCGTCGTTCTTTTCCTTGCCCTTGGGGTAGGAGGCCGTGCCCAATGCGACAGCATCACCGTCGACGGCAAAGCGGAACTTGTCGCGGTACAGGTAGTAGCCCTTGGCGATCTCGTAGCTGACTTCGAGGGTCTGGCCATCGAGGGCGCGCACGGATGGCTTAAAGGCAACTGCCGGATCGAGGAATTCGTCGGCGTGGGCGAGCGAAACGAGCAGGGAAAAGAGGAAAAGCAGGATGCGCATGGTCATTGGAGAGTTTCAGCCGCCACCCAGTTCAGGTAGGCCGGCAAGCCGCGGGCGATGGGGAGGGCGATGATTTCGGGCACGTCGTAGGGATGCAGGGCTGCGATCCGGGCCTCGAGGGCAGCGTAATTGCGGCCGGTCGTCTTGATCAGCAGCGGGATTTCGGCCGCCGATTCGACGCTGCCCTGCCAGCGGTAGACGGACTGCACGCGGGGCAGGATATTGACGCAGGCGGCGAGCTTTTCCTCGACGACGGCCAGCGCGATGGCGTTGGCGGTTTCCTCGTCGGGGCAGTTGGTAAGGACGAGCAGGGTTTCCATCAGTGATCTGCTTCGTAATTGGCCGGACAGGATGAAAGCGCCGGATTTTTGTCTCTGGCTAGGCGCGAACCGGAGCGATAGCTGACGCTATCGCGAGGATGAGCAACAACGCCAGGGGCGCAAAGACAAGTTTTCATGTTCGGTTAATTGCGAAGCAGACCACCTGATTCTACTTGAGCAGGCGGCGGCGGGTCAGGTGCAGGGCGATGGCGAAGGCTACGCCGGCGGTCGCGAGCAGCGCCATGATGTGGATCAGGGCATCGGCCGGTACCTCGCCGGCCAGCAAGGGACGGACCAGTGCCACGCCCTGCGCCAGCGGCAGCCAGCCGCCGATCGCCGCCAGCCAGCCGGGCAACTGCTCAGTCGGGAAGAAGACGCCGGAAATCAGCGTCATCGGCGTGATGAACAGCGTGAAGTAGTACATGAAGAAATCGTAGCTGGGCGCCAGCGCATTCCAGATCAGGCCCAGCGCGGCAAAGGCCAGCCCGGTCAGCACGACGGCCGGCAGCGCCCACAGCATCAGCGGCCCGTGCGTCAGGCCCATGCCGGTGATGACGACGAGGATGGCGGCACCGGAAAACAGCGACTTGGTGGCTGCCCAGAACAGTTCGCCGGCGACCACGTCGGTCAGGCCGAGCGGGGTGTTGAGGATGGCGTCCCAAGTCTTCTGCACGTGCATGCGGGAAAAGGCCGAGTACAGCGCCTCGAACGTAGCGGCGTTCATGGTCGAGGCGCACACCGTGCCGGCGGCCAGGAAGGCGACATAGGGCTGGCCGCCGACGCTGGGCAGCATGGCGCCCAAGCCATAGCCGAGGCCGAGCATGTAGATCAGCGGATCGGCCAGGTTGCCGAGGATGGACGGCAAGGCCAACTTGCGCCAGACGAGGAAATTGCGCCGCCACACCGGCAGGAAGCCGGGCCGGTTAAAACGGGAGAGGGAAAGCGTGGCGCTCATGGCGGCAGGAAATTTGGCGGATCGGGATTGAACAGCCATTTTAGAGCCTCTTTGGCGCCGACTGTTCCTGGCGTGTGCGCTGCGGCTGCTACCAAACGGATCAGCTTGGGGAGATCGGGATGATCAAATTTGTGGCCGGCAGACGGTTCGCCGTGGGCGATGGGAAAATCGTGGCTTAGTCGCGCAGTTCGCGACCAGTCAGCTTGATGAACACGTCTTCCAGGTTGGAGGCGCGGTGCACGTAGCGCAGGCCGTCGGCCTCGGCCAGCCGGGCCAGTAGCGGCCGCGGATCGCGGCAGTAGAAGAAGGCAGTTTCGCCGCTGGTTTCGACGCGTTCGGCCAGAGCGCGGTGTGCCTCGACGAAGGGTGCCAGTTGGCCCCGTGTTTCGTCGAAGACTTCGATCACCTGCGGTTCGATCTGCTCGGCGATCAGGGCACGCGGGCTGCCCTCGGCGATCTTGCGCCCATGGTCGATGACGATCAGCGCGTCGCACAGGCGTTCCGCCTCGTCCATGAAGTGGGTGGTCAGGATCAGCGTCTTGCCGGCTGATTTCAGCTGCTTCAGCCGGTCCCAGATCAGGTGCCGGGCCTGCGGGTCGAGGCCGGTGGTCGGCTCGTCGAGAAAGACGATATCCGGGTCGTTGACCAGTGCCCGGGCCAGCGTCAGGCGGCGCTTCATGCCGCCGGACAGCGTCGCGATGCGGGCATCGGCCTTGCTGGCCAGACCGGCAAAGTCGAGCAGCTGCGGGATACGGCTGCGGATGTCGGCATCCGCGATGCCGAAATAGCGGCCGAAGACCAGCAGGTTCTCGGCGCAGGTGAAATCCGGGTCGAGATTGTCGAACTGCGGCACGACGCCGACCCGTGCCCTCGCCTGCTGGGCGGCGGCCGGAATGGCGCAGCCGTTGAGCACGATCGCGCCGCTGTTCGGGGCGGTCAGGCCGAGGCAGAGGCGCAGCGTGGTCGTCTTGCCGGCGCCGTTCGGGCCGAGCAGGCCGAAGCAGGTGCCCGGTTCGACGGCAAAAGACAGGCCGGCGACCACCTCCTGGTCGCCGTAAGTCTTGCGCAGCGCGCTGGCGCTTAGTGTCGCCACGCTCGGGTGATGATGTCGCGGATGACGTGCAGCCGGCGATGGAAGAAATGGTCCGCGCCGGGCACGACGACGACCGGCAGGTCGAGCGGCAGCGCCCAGGCAAAGACATTGCTCATCGGTACCAGCGTGTCGTCCGAGCCATGGATGACGATGGTGTCGTGCGGCACGGCCTCGGTGTCGTAGTGACGGGTGCTTTCGACATAGCCGGCGGCAGTGCCGACCAGGACCAGGCGCTGCGCCGGATGGCCGGCTTCCTGCAGGCGCTTGGCAACGCGGGTCTGGCAATAGGCGCCGAAGGAGAAGCCGGCGAGCACGACCGGGATGTCGCCGCAGCGGCACTTGGCATCGGCCAGCACGGCGAGCAGGTCTTCGGTTTCGCCGACGCCCTCGTCATGCACGCCCTCGGTTTCGCCGACACCACGGAAATTCGGGCGGAAGGCCGCGTAGCCGAGACCGACGAAGCAGCGGGCCAGCGTGTAGGCGACCTTGTTGGTATTGGCGCCGCCGCCGAGCGGATGCGGGTGAGCGATCAGCGCGATGCCTTTCGGGGCATCCGGGCGCTCCATGATGACCTCGATCTTGCCAACCGGGCCGTCGATCAGAATTTTTTCTTCGGGTGCTTTCATGGCCTCAGATCTTCAAGCGTTCGACGATCTTGCCGCCGATCAGGTGTTCCTGAATGATTTCCTCGACGTCTTCCTTGTCGACATAGGTGTACCAGACGGCTTCCGGATAGACGACCATCACCGGGCCCTCATCGCAGCGGTCCAGGCAGCCGGCCTTGTTGATCCGCACCTTGCCCTGTCCCTTCATCTTGAGCTGGCCGATGCGGTCCTTGGCGTAAGCCTGCATTTCGCTGGCGCCCAGGGCGTTGCAGCAAGTTTCACCGGGTTCGCGCTGATTGCAGCAAAAAAAGACGTGGTGTTTGAAATAGCTCATGCGGTTCTCCTGTACAGAAGCGCATTATAGAGGGTGGCGTTTCGCGTGGAACGCCTGACGTCAGGGAGCGGTTCCGGGCGGCTATTACCCGGTTCGGCTAAGCCGCTTCTCCACGCCGACAATCAGCGAACAGAGCAGCGCCACAGCGACGATTTCTTCCCACTCCTCCACCCCAATCGGTGCCGTCTGGAACAGCCGGTTCATCACCGGCAGGTAGGTCATGGCCATCTGCAGGCCGAGCATGAAGCCGGTGCCAGCCCATAGCCACGGATTGGAGAACAGTCCCTGCTTCCAGAACCCCTGGCGCAGCGAGCGGCAGTTGAAGAGGTAGGCGGCCTCCACCATCACGAACACATTGACGGCGACGGTGCGGGCTTCTGCCAGGGTATGGCCCTGTGCCAGTTCACGCAGGAAGAGGCCGAATGAGCCGGCAAGCAGCAGGATGGAGACGAGCACGATGCGGCGGACCAGGGCCGCGTCGAGTACCGGCTGATCGAGCCGGCGGGGTGGACGGCGCATGATGCCGCGCTCGATGGGTTCGAAGGCGAGCGGCAGGCCAAGCAGCACGGCCGTGGTCATGTTGATCCACAGTATCTGCAGCGGCGTGATCGGTAGCGTGGTGCCGGCCAGGATGGCGGCGACGATGACCAGCCCTTCGCCGAAATTGGTTGGCAGCGTCCAGGTGATGAACTTGACCAGGTTGTCCCACACCCCCCTGCCCTCCTCGACCGCCGCCTCGATACTGGCGAAATTGTCATCGGTGAGCACCATGGCCGCCGCTTCCTTGGCTACTTCCGTTCCCGCCAGTCCCATGGCGACGCCGATGTCGGCCTGCTTGAGGGCAGGCGCGTCGTTCACCCCGTCGCCGGTCATGGCCACCACTTCGCCACGGGTTTGCAGGGCACGGACCAGGCGCAGCTTCTGTTCGGGTTCGACGCGGGCGAAGACGTCGGTTGTGTGGGCGATGTCGGCCAGGGCAGCGTCGTCGAGCGCGGCCAGCTCGCGGCCGGTCACTGCCCGACTGGCATCGATGCCGATCTGGTGGGCGATGGCGAGGGCGGTGACGGCGTGGTCGCCGGTGATCATCTTGACCCGGACGCCAGCCGCATGACAGTTGTGGATGGCGCCGATCACCGCCTTGCGCGGCGGGTCGATCATGCCGACCAGGCCAATCAGCGTCAGCCGGTCGACGGCCGCGTCATCCAAGCCGGCATCGCCAGCCAGGTCGCGCCGGGCGACGATGAGGACGCGCATGCCCTGCTCGGCGTAAGCCCGCGCCGCTAGCTCTACCGCAACGGGATCAAGGGGCCAGCTACCGCCATCATCGGCTGTCTGGTCGATGCAGCGCGGCAGCAGTTTTTCCAGAGCGCCTTTGACGTACAGAATATGGCCCCCGTCGGCAGCATGGCTGGTGGCCATGTATTGCCGGCCGGCGTCGAAAGGCAGTTCGTCGCGGCGCGGATAGAGGGCACGCAGCGTGTGCTCGTCCAGCCCGGCTTTGCGGGCGGCGACGAGCAGCGCCGCCTCGGTCGGGTCGCCGGTGATCAGCCAGCAGTCATGTTCCTGACACAGCGAGGCATCGTTGCACAGCGCGCCGGCGAGCAGGCACTCGCGCAGGGCTCCGGCGACGGCGGCCGGCATTTCGTCGTGGCGGATGTCGCCTTCCGGGGCATAACCCTGGCCGCTCACGGCGTAGCCCTCGCCGGCGCACCACAGGACGCGTACGGTCATGGCGTTTTCGGTCAGCGTGCCGGTCTTGTCGGAACAGATCACCGTCGTGCTGCCCAGGGTCTCGACCGCCGGCAGGTGGCGGATGATGGCCTTGCGCTTCGCCATGCGGGCGACGCCGATGGCCAGGGTGACCGTGACGGCGGCAGGCAGGCCCTCCGGGATGGCGCCGACGGCGAGGGCGACGGCCGCCATGAACATGTCGAATGCCGTTTCGCCGCGCGCCAGACCGACGGCGAAGGTCAGTCCGGCCAGCCCGCCAATGGCCCACAGCAGCCAGTTGGAGAAGCGCGCCATCTTGCGCGTCAGCGGCGTGATCAGTTCGGGCGCGGCGGCAATCAGGCCGGCGATGCGCCCGGTTTCCGTTGCATCGCCGGTGGCGACGACCAGCCCGCAGCCCTGCCCCATGACCACTTTGCTGCCCGCCCAGGCCATGTTGGCGCGGTCGGCCGGGGCGGTATCGGCGGGCAAGGGATCGGTGTGCTTGCCGACCGCCTGCGACTCGCCGGTGAGCAGCGAGTCATCGGTATGCAGTTCGCGCTGGTGCAGCAGGCGCAGGTCGGCCGGAATGCGGTCGCCGGCGGCGAGCATGACGATGTCGCCGGGGACCAGCCGGGAAGCGTCGATTTGCCGACGATGGCTGCCGCGACGCACGGTGACCGGTGTTGCCACGCTGCGCGCCAGGGCTGCGAGCGCCCCCTCGGCCTTGGCCTCCTGCCAGTAGCCGATAAGGGCATTGACGAGGACTACGCCGAGGATGACGCCGGCCTCCACCATCTCGCCGAGCATGGCGGTGACCGCACCGGCGGCGATCAGCACGATGACCAGCGGCTGGGCGAGTTGCGCGGCGAAGCGGCGCCAGGCCGGCTTGCCCGGGCGCTCGGTCAACCGATTGGGGCCGTGGCTGTCCAGCCGACGAGCGGCTTCCGCATCGGACAGGCCATCACTGCTGTCGACGTCCAGATGCCGGCTGGCCGACTCCACGCTATGGGCATGCCAGGCAGTTTGACGTGAGGCAGGCGCTGCGGGATCTTGCATCGATGTCTTGTCCACGAAGGTCTCGCTTGCGCTAGTCGCGGCTTAAGTCCTTCGGGCGGTCAGCAGCAGGAAGGGCAAGGTCAGGAAGGGCCATGCCGTGGCGACCAGGCGGGTCAGGCCGTTGAAATTGAGGAAGTGTCCCTGCCGCCAGGTCGCCAGCGCGGCGGCCGAATAGGGGTTGGGTGGGGCCAGATTGACCAGCACCGCGCCGGCCATCAGCGACAGGGCGGCGATCATCAGCCGCGGCGTCGGCGGCAGCGCGATGGCCAGGGCAAGGATGGTCATGCCGACCACCAGGCCGAGGCGGGAACCCGGCGTCAGCCAGGCCAGGGCATCGGCGGGGCTGATCAGGATGGCGGCGGCCAGCGTCGCCACGGTCAGGCTGAGGAGCAGGAAAAGTGGCACGATGGCGTAGGCGACGACCAGCCGGGCGCACAGCATGCGGACGATCAGGCCGACGGCGACCGCATTGAAGGCGGTGATGCTGGCTTCGATCATGACGAAGCTTTCGGCGGCGAACGGCATGGCGCCGGTCAGGCCGAAAATCTGGCGCAGGTCGCCGGCGCCGAACAGCAGGGTTTCCGGTGACAGCGGCACGAGCAGCCACAGGCCGAGCAGGGTCAGACCGAGTTCGGCATGCGGGATGGGGGCGATCAGCCGATGCTCGAGGGCCACGATGCGGGCAAAGATGCGCGGCCCGACTGCCCTGGCCCACACCGCTCCGATGAGGCCGCCCAGGCTGTTGCAGGCGAGATCGAGATTGGACGGCACGCGCGACGGCAGCCAGGTCTGCACGGTTTCCAGGCCGAAGCTGACACTGCCGGCGAGCAGCGTGGCGACGACCATGGCCGTATAGCGTCCCGGCAGGCGGCTCAGGGCCAAGGTCAGAAAGAAGCCGAGCGGCAGATAGACGGCGATATTGACGGCCAGGTCGAAAACGGTCCAGTAGCGCGGCCAGCCGCCTTCGAGAAAAGCAATCGGCGAGACGCCGGTATCCCGCCAGCCGGTGAACGGATGCAGGCTGCCATAGACCACCAGCCCGCACCAGGCGAGGGCCAGATAGCTGGCTAAGCGGAGAGGACCGAGACCGTGTTGGGGCATACCCCATTCTATCCGTTTGCGCCGACCGGCTGGCCGCGCCGTGACATGGGGGAGCGCAGCCGGCGCGGCTGAGCCGAACGGCGCAACGGCATTCGGCATGCCGCAACACGCTGCCTGACGACACTGCGTATCGGGATTTCCGGCAAGGAGACAATCATGGAAGCACTGAAGATAACCGTCACCGTATCGCTGCTGCTCGTCGCGGCGGCAGTACAAGGCGAGCCGGGCAAAGCGCCGAGCGACCAGGCGCTGATCGCCAGTGCACTGTCGGCGGCGCCGCCCGGTGTGGCACGCGGCGCGACCATCGTCGTGTCCGGCGCGGACGGCCAGATGCGTACCCTGCGCAGCGGCAGCAACGGCTTCACCTGCATGCCGGACAACCCGGCGACCCCGGGCAAGGATCCGATGTGCATGGACCGCAATGCGCTGGCCTGGGCCAGCGCCTGGATGGAGCATCGCCCTCCGCCGACCGGCCAGGTCGGCTTCATGTACATGCTGTCCGGCGGCACCGACGCCAGCAATACCGACCCCTACGCCGAACGGCCCGATTCCGGCAATCACTGGATCAAGACCGGCCCGCACGTGATGATCGTCGGGGCCGATGCGGCCTTCTATGCGCTGTACCCGAAGCAGGCTGACCCGGATACCTCGGCACCCTACGTGATGTGGCCGGACACCCCCTATCAGCACCTGATGGCGCCGATCAAATAGGCGGCCGGCCCGGCTTCACGGTTGGTTGGCGTGGTGCGTTTCGGCGGCGGCGCGGTGGTGCAGCGCCTCGTGGATGTCTTCGGCCGGCAGCTTGTGGCCGACCCATTGCGGCAGCAGCGAACCGGCCACCATGCCGACCATGCTGACGGCGAGGCCGATCAGCTGCGGCGGGACCAGGCTGGCCTCGCCGATCAGCGTTTCGACCAGCAGCCACGAAGCCAGTCCGCCGAAAATGGCCGCCAGCGCTCCCTGCGTCGTCGCTCGTTTCCAGAAGGCGCCGAAGAACAGGGGCACGAAGGCGCCGGCCAGCGTCACCTTGTAGGCGTTTTCCACCATCTTGAAGATGCTGGCGTTGGAATACAGCGCGAACCCGAGCACCACGACGGCAAAGCCGACGATGGAGGCACGCATGACCTTGAGGAACTGGTGGTCGCCCATGTGCGGGAAGAAGCCACGCACGATGTTTTCCGAAAAGGCGACCGACGGCGCCAGCAGCGTCGCCGACGAGCAACTCATGATCGCTGACAGCACGGCACCGAAGAAGATGGCCTGGGCGAAGACCGGGGTGTGCTGGAGAACCAGGGTCGGCAGCACCAGTTGCGAGTCGGTTTCGAGCAGGCCCTTGAACAGCTCGGGATCGATCAGGGTCGCCGAGTAGGCGATGAACATCGGCACAAAAGTGAAGCAGAAATAGATCGAGGCACCGAGGATGGAACCCCCCAGCGCGATTTTCTGCGTCTTGGCCGAGGTGATGCGTTGGAAGACGTCCTGCTGCGGGATGGAGCCGAGCATCATGGTGACCCAGGCACCGAGGAAGGTCAGCCATTTCCACGGATCGGCCTCGGGAAAGAAGTCCAGCTTGCCGGCAGCCGAGGCATGCTGGATGACCGTTTCGACGCCACCCGCCGGTACTGCGACGACGCTGGCGATGTACAGCATCCCGCCCATGATGACGCCCATCTGCACGAAATCGAGGATGGCCACCGACAGCATGCCGCCGAAGGTGGTGTAGGTCAGCACGATGGCGGCGCCGAGGATCATGCCGGCCGTCTGGCTGACGAAATCGTTGGTCACGACGTTGAAAACCAGGCCGAGCGCCTTGATCTGGGCCGATACCCAGCCCAGGTAGGAGGCGACAATGCACAGCGTGGTCAGGACTTCGACGCTGCGGCTGTAGCGCAGGCGGAAATAGTCCCCCAGGGTCAGGATGTTCAGCTTGTACAGTTTGCTGGCGAAGAAGAAGCCAGCGATGATCAGGCACATCGACGAGCCGAAGGGATCGGCGACGACGCCGCCCAGGCCCTCCTTGACGAAGGTGGCGGAAACCCCGAACACGGCCTCGGCGCCGAACCAGGTGGCGAACACGGTGGCGGTGACCACCGGCAGCGGCAGATGGCGGCCGGCGACAGCGAAGTCCTTGGCGCTATGCACGCGGGTCGCCGCATAGAGGCCGATGCCGATGGAAACGAGCAGGTAGAGGACGACGAACCAGATCAGCATGGGCGCGCAACCGACGGCTAAGGGGTTGAAATTGCGCGGATTATAAGGTTATTGCGCGTTTTTCGCCGTCAGAACGGCGGCTCGCTGTGAAAATCCATCCGCTCCCCGGTTGCCGGATGCATAAAGCCCAGATCCATCGCGTGCAGCAGCAGGCGATCGGCCATTTTTTCGGCCGGGCCGCCGTACAAGTCGTCGCCGAGGATGGGGTGCTGCAGCGACATCATATGCACCCGCAGTTGGTGCGAGCGGCCGGTGACCGGTTCCAGCGCGACGCGGGTGGTTTGCTTGTCGGTATCGCGGCTGAGCACGCGGAAGCGGGTCTGCGAGGGGCGGCCCTCATCGAAATCGACTTTCTGCCTCGGGCGGTTCGGCCAGTCTACGATCAGCGGCAGGTCCACGCCGCCCTCGTCGTAGGGCAGCAGGCCGGCCAGCACGGCGCAGTAGAGTTTGTCGACCTGGCGGTCCTGGAACATCTTCGACAGCCGGCGGTGCATGTCCGCGCCACGGGCGAAGACGAGCAGGCCGGAGGTCGACATGTCCAGCCGATGCACGGTCAGCGCATCCGGGTATTCCTGTTGTACGCGGCTGAGCAGGCAGTCGGCCTTGTGTTCGCCGCGGCCGGGTACCGACAGCAGGCCACAGGGCTTTTCGGCAATGATCAGGGAGTCGTCGGCAAAGACGACCGGCGAGGCGCCGGGCGGGGGAGGTAGATAGGCGGTCATCATGGTTCGAAGCGAATTCGGCAGCGGGCGTCCTTGAAAGCTACCGGTTCCTGATGCCATCCCGGTCCCGGCGAGGTCTGCCGGCAGATGCGGGCGTCGTCGGTCCGGCTCGCCCACCAGTACCACGGCGCCGGTCCGCCTACGGCAGCGGAGCTGGCGAGCAGCAGCATGATGGCGGGTAAGCATCTGATCGGCATGAAGAATTAGCTTGCCAAGGAATGGTTGGTCAATGTACTGTATTTATACACAGTATCCGGTGGTCGGACGCGGCGAGGAATATACCGCGTTTGGGCCGGGCCGGAGAACCGGCGTTCCAGCAATTTCTATTCCATCTTTGGCCCCTGTGCCATAATCCGCTCAAATTTTCGAGGTCACCCCATGGACGACAACAAGGCAAAGGCACTCGCCGCCGCACTGCAACAAATCGAAAAGCAATTCGGCAAAGGCTCCATCATGAAGATGGGCGATGCCGAAATCGACGAAGGCATCCAGGTCGTGTCGACCGGTTCGCTCGGTCTGGACATCGCCCTCGGCGTCGGCGGCC
The DNA here is from genome assembly GCF_022012295.1 of Dechloromonas hankyongensis. Lineage (GTDB taxonomy): Bacteria > Pseudomonadota > Gammaproteobacteria > Burkholderiales > Rhodocyclaceae > Azonexus > Azonexus hankyongensis. The sequence continues at coordinate 399,646 of NZ_JAKLTN010000001.1, read as the reverse complement.
TGCCGCGTGGCCGCGTCGTCGAAATCTACGGCCCGGAATCGTCCGGCAAGACCACCCTCTGTCTGCAGGTCGTCGCCGAAATGCAGAAGCTGGGCGGTACCGCCGCCTTCATCGACGCCGAACACGCGCTCGATCCGCAGTACGCCCAGAAACTCGGCGTCAATGTCTCGGACCTCTTGATCTCGCAGCCGGATACCGGCGAACAGGCCCTGGAAATCGCCGACATGCTGGTCCGTTCCGGCTCGGTGGACATCATCATCGTCGACTCGGTCGCCGCCCTAACCCCGCGTGCCGAAATCGAAGGCGAAATGGGCGACCAGATGGTCGGCCTGCACGCCCGCCTGATGAGCCAGGCCCTGCGCAAGCTAACCGCCAACATCAAAAAGACCAACACCCTGGTCATCTTCATCAACCAGATCCGCATGAAGATCGGCGTCATGTTCGGCTCGCCGGAAACCACCACCGGCGGCAATGCGCTGAAGTTCTACGCTTCCGTGCGGCTCGACATCCGCCGCATCGGCTCGATCAAGAAGGGCGACGAGGTCATCGGCAGCGAAACCAAGGTCAAGGTCGTCAAGAACAAGGTTTCCCCGCCTTTCCGCGAAGCGATTTTCGACATCCTGTACGGTGAAGGTATTTCCCGCCAGGGTGAAGTGGTCGAAATGGGCGTTGCCCACAAGCTGGTCGACAAGTCCGGTGCCTGGTATGCCTACAAGGGCGAGAAGATTGGCCAGGGCAAGGACAACGCCCGCGAATTCCTCAAGGCCAATCCGGAAATCGCCGCCGAAATCGAAGCCGGCATCCGTGAGGCGGCCAGCACCACCGTTATCAAGCCGACCAAAGCCAAGGCTGATGCCTGATCAGTATGGCTGATCTGCGCGTGCGAGCCCTGCAACTGCTGACCCGGCGTGACTACAGCCGGGTCGAGCTGAAAGGCAAGCTCGCCGCGCATGCCGAATCCGAGGAAGAACTCGACGCCGTGCTCGATACCCTGCAAAGCGAACGCCTGTTGTCCGATGAACGCTACGCCGCCCAGCGCGTCGTGGCGCGCGCCGGGCGTTACGGCAATGCGCGGCTGAAGCAGGAGTTGCGGCAAAAAGGCGTCGCCGACGACGACATCGCTGCCGCCCTGCCCGAAGGCGGTGACGAGACCGAACGCTGCCGCAGCGTATGGCAACGCAAGTTCAGGGAATTGCCGCAATCGCCGGAAGAGCGTGCCAAACAGCAGCGTTTCCTGCAATATCGCGGTTTTTCCAGTGAAGCCATCCGTCGCGTCCTGCGCGGAGTCGAGCAATGAATACACCTGCCGCCAAACTGACTGCCAATAACCTGAAGAAGCGCTACAAGGCGCGGACTGTGGTCGAGGATGTTTCCTTCGAGGTCAAGTCCGGCGAGGTGGTCGGCCTGCTCGGCCCGAACGGCGCTGGCAAGACGACCTGCTTCTACATGATCGTCGGCCTGGTGGCGGCCGATGGCGGCGAAGTCCACATCGACGACACCCGCCTGACCCATCAGCCGATGCATAGCCGGGCCCGCCTCGGCCTGTCCTACCTGCCGCAGGAAGCTTCCGTCTTTCGCAAGCTGAACGTCGAAGAAAACATCCGCGCCGTCCTTGAACTGCAAAAGCTGCCCGAGGCCGAACTGAACGACCGGCTGGAGGGCTTGCTCAAGGAATTGCACGTCGACCATGTGCGCCACGTCAATGCGGCTGCGTTGTCCGGCGGCGAGCGGCGCCGCGTCGAAATCGCCCGGGCGCTGGCCACCAGCCCGCGCTTCATCCTGCTCGACGAACCCTTCGCCGGCGTCGATCCGATTGCCGTGCTGGAAATCCAGAAAATCATCCGCTTCTTGAAGGAACGCGGTATCGGCGTGCTGATCACCGATCACAATGTGCGCGAAACGTTGGGCATCTGCGACCACGCCTACATCATCAATGCCGGGAATGTACTTGCTGCTGGACGGCCGGCCGAAATCGTGGAGAATGAAAGCGTGCGCAGGGTTTATCTTGGCGAGCATTTCAAGCTCTGACCTCATGGCGCCCGATCCGAACCGATGAAGCCGGCACTCCAACTAAAACTATCCCAGCATCTGGCGCTGACGCCACAGCTCCAGCAGTCGATCAAGCTGCTGCAGTTGTCGACCATCGAAATGCAGCAGGAAATCGAGCGGTACCTGCTCGAAAATCCCATGCTCGAACGCGAGGACGAGGGGCCGGAATCGTTTGCCAATGCGCAGCAATTTGATTCGCCGCGCAACGAGGAATCGCGCAGCGAAAGCAATGAAGAGCGCGAGCCGCGCGAGGAACGCGAAGGCGAACTGCCCTCCTCGCCCTCCGAAGTCGATGACGATCGCTGGACTTCCGATGCCGGCACCTTCACCGGCGCGGGGCGAGATGAAGATGACGACAGCGACAGCCACGACATTCACGCCGCCAACGTCAGCCTGCGCGAGCATCTCGGCTGGCAACTGGGCATGACCCAACTGAGCGAGCGCGACCGCAGCTTGGTCCGCTTCCTGATCGAGGCGCTCGACGACGACGGTTACCTGTCCGCACCGCTGCAGGAACTATGGGAAACCCTGCCGCCGGAATACGAAATCGAGCTGGAAGAGCTCGAAATCGCCCTGCGCCACATCCAGAATTTCGACCCGACCGGTATCGGCGCGCGCAATCTGCAGGAATGCCTGTGTCTGCAATTGAAGGCCATGGACGATGAGTATGACCGCAACGTCGCCTTGCTCATTGTGGAAAAGCACCTCGAATTGCTGGCTGCCCGCGATTTTGCCAAGCTGCGTCGCGTCACCGGCTACGACGACGAAGACCTGAAGGCCGCGCAATCCCTGATCACCAGCCTGAATCCGCGTCCGGCCGCCGGTTATGCGCAGATCGAAGCCCGCTACATCACGCCCGACGTGATCGTGAAGAAGCTCAAGGGCAAGTGGACCGCCTACATCAATCCAGACGCCTACCCGCGCCTGCGCATCAATCGCCTGTATGCCGAGATTCTCGCCAAGCAGCGGCGCGGCAACGGCAACCTGTCTACCCAGTTGCAGGAAGCGCGCTGGCTGATCAAGAACGTCCAGCAGCGTTTCGACACCATTCATCGCGTCACGCAGGCCATCGTCGATCGCCAGCGCCAGTTCTTCGAGCATGGCGAAGTCGCCATGCGGCCGCTCGTGCTGCGCGAAATCGCCGACATCCTCGGCCTGCACGAATCGACTGTGTCGCGCGTCACCAGCCAGAAATACATGGCTACGCCGCGTGGCATTTTCGAACTGAAATACTTCTTCGGCAGCCATGTCGCCACCGATACCGGTGGGGCCTGTTCTGCCACGGCCATCCGTGCCTTGATCAAGCAATTGATCGGAGCCGAGGACGGCAAGAAGCCCTTGTCGGATAGCCAATTATCCGAAATACTAGGCCAGCAGGGAATCGTAGTTGCCCGACGCACGGTAGCCAAATACCGCGAGTCGCTTAACATCCCACCGGTCAATTTACGTAAGACCCTGTAGAAAGAGGAGAAAAAAGTGAATCTGCAGATCAGTGGTCACCATATCGAAGTTACTCCCGCCCTGCGTGAATACGTCGAAAACAAGCTCGATCCTGTTGTCCGCCATTTCGACAAAGTGACCGGCGTCAACGTAGTTCTGTCGGTCGAAAAGCTTAAGCAGATGGCTGAAGTCACCATTCACGTTCCGGGCAAGGATATCCATGTCGAAGAATCCGGCGATGACCTCTACGCCGCCATCGATGCGATGTTCGACAAGCTGGACCGCCAGGTTCAGAAATACAAGCAGAAGGTCCAGGATCACCACCGCGGTGAAAAGCCCGGCCTGCATGCCGCCGAATAAGCGCTGACTGGCCGCGGCTCAGGCCGCGGCCTTGTTTTACCCATCCCTATGAACCCTCTCAACAATCTTCTCAGCGTCGACCAGGTGTCGCTCAACCTGGAAGCCAGCAGCAAGAAACGTGTTTTCGAGCAAGCCGGCATACTTTTCGAGACCCGCCTCGGATTGGCCCGCTCGACTATTTTCGACAGTCTCTTCGCCCGCGAAAAACTCGGTTCCACCGGTTTGGGGCAAGGCGTCGCCATTCCGCATGGCCGCATCAAGGGACTCAAGCAGGCTGCCGGTGCCTTCATGCGGCTGACCACTCCGGTCCCCTTCGACTCTCCCGACGGCCGGCCTGTGGACCTGTTGTTCGTGCTGCTCGTTCCCGAGCAGGCGACCGAACAACATTTGCAGATTCTGTCCGAGCTTGCCCAGCGTTTTTCCGATCGTGCCTTCCGTGAAAAACTGCAGACCGCCAGCGACCCCGCCGCGATTGTCAGCCTTTTTCAGTCCTGAGTTCCTGCCGTGCGCCACGTAAACCTGGTTCGGCTTTACGAGGACAACCGCGAAAAGCTGCTCTTGAACTGGCACATTGGCCAGGATGCCGACCGCCGCATCGAAATCAAGGGATCGAACAGCTACGGCGCCGACCTCGTCGGCCACATCAACATCATTCACCCCGAGCGGCTGCAGGTGCTCGGCCTGGCTGAAAACGAATGGGCGATGCGCATCGGCGAGCGCCGCTTCGCCCAGATGTTTGCCGACCTGCTCAATGCGCAGCCGCCGGCCGTGATCCTCGCCGACGGTCTGGCGCCGCCGCCGCAGGTGGCTGAAACCTGCGCCCAGACCGGCACGCCACTGATTTTTTCGCCCAAGCCCTGTTCCGCCATCATCGATCTGCTGCGTATCTATCTATCGGCCCGGCTGGCCGATACGATCAGCCTGCACGGTGTGTTTATGGACGTCCTCGGCATGGGCGTGCTGATCACCGGCGATTCCGGGGTCGGCAAATCCGAACTGGCGCTCGAACTGATTTCCCGGGGCCATGGTCTGGTCGCCGACGACGTGGTCGAAATGGCCCGCATCGCGCCGACCACCATCGAAGGGCGCTGTCCCGGCATGCTGCGCGATTTCCTCGAGGTGCGCGGCCTCGGTTTACTCAATATCCGGACCATTTTCGGCGAAACCGCATCGCGCCGCAAAATGAAGCTCAAGCTGATCGTCCATTTGCAGAAAACGGCTGCCGCCACCGATGCGCCGCGCCTGCCGCTCGATGCCCAGACCCAGGAAGTGCTCGGCGTGCCGGTGCGCAAGGTGGTCATTCCGGTAGCTGCCGGCCGCAACCTTGCCGTCCTGCTCGAGGCGGCGGTACGCAATACCATCCTGCAATTGCGCGGCATCGACAGCCTGCAGGACTTCATGGATCGTCAGCAGCGCATGATGCTTGACGATGACGCATGAATGGCTGATAGTGGCTGAGCGTTTTTTCCCATGGAGATATTCCCAATGAAGAAATTGATCGCTCTGCTCCTCGTCGCCTTTTCAGCCAATGCCGTTTATGCCGCTGACGATTGCGCCGCCCGTGCCGCCGAGAAAAAGCTGGCCGGCGCCGCCAAGAACAGCTTCATGAAAAAGTGCCAGGCCGATTCCGGTGCAGCCCCGGAAAACGCCGAGTGCGCCATGAAGGCCAAGGAAAAGAAGCTGGCTGGTGCGGCCAAGAACAGCTTCATGAAGAAGTGTTCGGCTGACGCCGCCGCCAAGTAAGACGGCTTTAGTTGACGCAGATCGGCCATCCGCGGATGGCCGATTGTCGTTTACAACTGCTCGAAATCCGCCAGGTCGGACTGCGGGTCGTTGCTCGAGGTGCCGAAACTGACCCGGCCTTTGCCGTCGAGTTGCATTTCGTGGCGGCGGACCATCACCTCCTGACGGCCGGACAGCGTGATGAAAGTCCCGTTGGTGCTGGTGTCGACCAGATAAAACCCGTCGTTGCGGCGTTCGACCCGGGCGTGCTGGCGGGAAGCCTTGCGATCGTCGATGGTCAGCTTGCAACCGAGGTCGCGGCCAATGGTCAGGACGGGGGTCTTCTCATCGACCAGAAAGGCCTTGCCGCGATAACGCACGCACAGCCGTTCGATGGGTTGCGGCAGATGGCTTTGCGGCCCGAAGGTCGAATTCGGGTACGAAGCCCCGCCCTGCGAGCTGGGCCAGTGGATCTGGAACAGCGAAAAATCGACGCCGTTTTCGGCCACCGTGCCGAGCTTGGGCATGGCATCCGCCGTGATGATGCCGGGTTGGGGCAACTCGTCGACCAGTTCGGAACTGCACAGTATCTGGTCGCGCCGGGCAATACCGGCGATGCGGGCGGCGGTATTGACGGCCGGCCCGCTCAGCTTGTCTTCGCCTTCCGAGACGACGCCGCTGTGCAGGCCGATCCGGATGGTCAGCTTAAGCCCGGAAACCGGCGGCAGGTCGGCGATGCGCTGCTGCATGTCGATGGCCGCCTGACAGGCTTCTTCGGCCGTCTCGAAGCTGGCGAGCAATTCGTCGCCGACGATCTGCACCGTCTTGCCCTTGTAGCCGTCGATTGAACGGTTCATGCGCTTCAGGCAGCGCTCGACGGCATGCATGGCTTCGCGGTCGCCCAGTTTTTCGAAAAGCGCCGTACTGCCGGAAACGTCGGCGAACATGACGGTCAATCTACGTTGCGTGGCGCTCATCGGCTAGCAAAAACCAGAAATAGATAAGTGGCGAAACCCGATTATATGCTGACCAGTCGGCATTACGCATTATGCTTTTAGGCTTACCGGGATGGTGCCGGTCATCATTAGTTCGGGCTCATCGAAGGCGATGTCGCCTTCATCGACCGGCGTGTCGAGCGTCAGGCCGCGGAAGTCGAACAGATCGAGGTCGGCCAAGTGCGAGGGGACGACGTTCTGCATGGCGGTGAACACCGATTCGGTGCGGCCGGGGTAGCGCTTGTCCCAATCCTGCATCATTTCGCGGATTTTCTGCCGCTGCATGTTGTCCTGCGAGCCGCACAGGTTGCACGGGATGATCGGGAATTCCATGCCGCGGGCGAACTTGGCGATATCGGCTTCCGCGCAATAGGCTAGCGGCCGGATGACGACGTGGGCCTTGTCGTCGGTCACTAGCTTGGGCGGCATGGCCTTGATCTTGCCGCCGAACAGCAGGTTCAGGAACAGCGTATGGACCATGTCGTCGCGATGGTGGCCGAGGGCGATCTTGTTGGCACCCAATTCCTTGGCGGTGCGGTAGATGATGCCCCGGCGCAGGCGCGAGCACAGCGAACAGGTCGTCTTGCCCTCGGGGATCTTGTCCTTGACGATGGAGTAGGTGTCCGACTCGATGATGTGGTGCTCAATGCCGATGGACTTAAAGTAGTTGGGCAGCACCTCGGCCGGGAAGCCGGGCTGTTTCTGGTCGAGGTTCATCGCGATCAGGCGGAACTTGACCGGCGCGCGCTGCTGCAGAGCCATCAGCATGGCGAGCAGGGTGTAGGAATCCTTGCCGCCGGAAACGCAGACGAGCACCGTATCGCCATCCTCGATCATGTTGTAGTCGATGATGGCCTTACCGGTACGGCCTTCGAGGAATTTGCGGAGCTTTTGCAGGTTGTTCGAGCTGTTCATGGTCGGTGACGGCCGACGGCCATCTCGCTGATCGGAAAACCCGCAAGTTTACCCTGTGCCGCCCTCCCCGGGCGTACAATTTTCGGCGTTGAATCAGGCAGTTCTGGCGTATGTGGCGAGTTTGGCCTGCAGCTCCCCGGCCTGGATCGGCTTGGCCAGATAGTCGTCCATGCCGGCCGCCAGGCAGGCCTCGCGGTCGCCTTGCATGGCGGCGGCCGTCATGGCGACGATAGGCGTGCGCGGCAGTTGCCGCTGGCGCTCGCCGGCCCTGATCTGTCGGGTGGCCTCGATGCCGCCCATGACCGGCATCTGCATGTCCATCAGGATCAGGTCGAAGCTGCTGGCCTGCAGGATATCGAGCGCTTCCCGGCCATTCCGGGCCAGCGTCGCGTCATGTCCCCATTTATCAAGCAGACCGAGAGTCAGCTTCTGGTTGGTCGGATGGTCTTCGACCAGCAAAATCTTCAATGCCAGCCGGGACTCGCGCAGAGAATGACGGGTCACCAGCGAAACTCCGTCCACGACCGGCTTGGCGGCCGGCGCTGCGAACAGTCGACCCAGCGCGGCGAGCAGTTCGTCGCCGGAGATCGGCTTGGCAAAGAAGCCGCCGATGCCGAGCTCCTCGCAACGTAGCGCGTCGCCGCGCAGGGCACCGGAAGACAGCATCAGCATCGGCGGCAGGTCGGCATGTTCGGCCCGCAGGCGTTGTGCCAGTTCGTAACCGTCCATCCCCGGCATCTGGGCATCGAGCAGGATGCAGTCGAAGCGTTCATGGCCGGCCCGCATCACGGTCAGGGCCGTCTCGGCGCAATCGGCGCCGGTGGAACTGACGTGCAGGGTGGCGAGTACGCCCTGCAGCGTGCGGCGATTGGTGGCGTTGTCGTCGACGATCAGGAGATGCCGGCCGGCGATGTCGGCGAGCGGCGGCGCCGCCGGCTGCGTTCTTTCCGCCAGTTGCAGCGGCAGCGAGAAATGGAAGGTGCTTCCCTTGCCGAGTTCGCTGTGCAGCCACATGCTGCCGCCCATCAGGGCGATCAGGCGGCGGCAGATCGACAGCCCGAGGCCGGTGCCGCCGTACTTGCGGGTGGTGGACGAATCTTCCTGGGCGAAGGCCTCGAAAATCAGTTCCCGTTTGTCGGGCGCGATGCCGATGCCGGTGTCGCTCACGGCGAAATGGAGCGTCGCCAGTCCCTTCTGCACCTGCGTCACGTCGACGTGCAGGGCGATTTCGCCGTGGGCGGTGAACTTGATGGCGTTGCCAATCAGATTGACCAGGATCTGCCGTATTCGCCCCGGATCGCCGCGCACGAAGCGCGGCATGTCCGGTGGCAGGTCGGTGCGCAGCTTGAGATGGCTGGCGTGGGCGCGTACGGCAAGGGGCTTGAGCGTGTCGGAAATCAGGCGCCGCAGATCGAAGGGAATGTCTTCGACCAGCAATTTGCCGGCTTCGATTTTCGAAAAATCGAGAATGTCGTTGATGATGGTCAGCAAGGATTCGGCCGACGACTTGACGATGGTCAGGTATTCGCTCTGCTCGGCACTGAGGTCGGTTTCCAGCGCGAGGTCGGTCATGCCGATGACGCCGTTCATCGGCGTGCGGATTTCATGGCTCATATTGGCCAGAAAATCGCTTTTGGCCCGGTTGGCGGCTTCAGCCGCCTCCTTGGCGCGTATCGTTTCGATTTCGGCCCGCTTGCGGTCGGTGATATCGACGATGGTGCCGAGCAGGCCGAAGACGCTGCCGTCGCGGCGAGTCAGTATGGCCTTGTGGTAAAGCGTGTCATAGGCCCGGCCATCGCGACTATGGACGGTTGCTTCGTACGACTGGGTACCTTTGCGGGCGAACAGTTCGCTATCCCGGTCGGCATGTATCCGTACATCTTCCGGCGGCAGCAGCTCCTGCAGGGTCGCACCGAGTATGCCGTCGCGCTGGACCTGGAAAAAGCTCTCAAAGGCGCGGTTCAGGCGTACATAGTGGCCCGCCGTGTCCTTCAGATAGACCGGCAGCGGAATGGTCTCGATCAACTCCTCGACCAGGTGCAGCTGGTCGGAAAGCTGGGCCTCCATGCGTTTGCGATCGGAAATATCGGTACGGATGGCAATGTAGCGCTCCGGCTTGCCCTGGACGTCGAGCAGCGGGACGATAGTGGCATTGACCCAGTAGGTCCGGCCGTCGCGGGCCTGGTTGCAAATTTCGCCCCGCCAGACCTGCCCGCCGGCGAGGGTTTCCCACATCTCCCGGAAAAAGGCGGGAGAATGGACGCCCGAACTGATGATGCGGTGATTCTGTCCGATCAACTCCTCGTGCCGGAAGCCGTTGATGTCGCAGAAACGGTCGTTGGCATAGAGTATGGTGCCTTCGGTATCGGTAATGCTAACGATGGCGTGCTGGTCGAGCGCAAATTTCTGATTGCTCAGTTCGCGCCGCCCCCCTTCGTTTTCCGCAACGATGGAGGCAATGCGCTGCGACAAGGCGGCGATATCTTCATCGGCCGGCCGCTCGGCCTCACCTTCCGGTGCATCGGGCAGCAGGTCGCGCATCGTGGCACGCAGGGAGCGTAGTGCATTTTCGCGGCCGGCCAGGGACTGGCGCAGCTTGTCGTTGGCGGTGGACAGCTCGGACGACGAGATGTCGAGGCTGCGTGTACGCAGTTCCAGATCGCGTTCGTATTGTTCGTAACTGGCGTCGATGCTGGCCAGCAGCTTGCCAAAGCCCGTGAGCAGTGGCTGCAGCGTCGGATCGGCCTGGGGGGCGGCGGCCTGCAGGTCGTCCAGCAGGGTGGCCAATTCGCTTTCGTCGCTGACGCCGAGACTGCGTTTGAGCTGGCGCAGAAGTAGTTTTTGCATGGGCGCAGTACTCAGGCTTCGCCGAGACAGGTAATGGTCATGGTCTGGTTGTGCAACTTGCACGACGCGCCGGGCGTGAAAGGGCTGATTTCGCCGTAGGAATAGAAGCCGGTGAGAACCTCCTGGTGATTGAATACCTCACCCACGGCTTCGACCTCCTCGTCGACCCGGTCGCCCATCACCAGCTTGCGGCCGACGCAGCTGACCAGCAGGGCGAGCGTTTGGCCGGGCGACTGGAACATTCCGCTGGCCGCCGCGGCGGCCGCCTCGGCGCCATTGACCAGTTTGTCCGTACTGGCGTGCATCAGGCGCAGATAGCCGTCGGGATCGATTTCACCGGCCAGGATCAGGCTCCCTTCGGCCTCGTCGACGCCGAGGATGGTACGGATCAGCCCGCCGGCATTGGAGCCCTCGCCAAGCATAGCAAACGGGAAAAGCAGGCCGGAGGCCGGAAGATTCCGGGCATGGTCGCCGAGGTAGCGCTTGTAGATGTCGAGTGCCGGTTCGCCATCCAGCTCGTAAAGGATATTGCCTTGGCTGCGCGTCACCTTGCGGGCCGGACCGAAAGGCGCCCAGCCACCGAAGGAGCCGTGGCCGAAGCGCAGGCTGTCGCCGTACAGCCCGACGGCGACGACCGTGTTGTTGGCAATGCCGTCCTGGCCGAGGGTAAAAGTCTCGCGAAAGGCGCCGCCATCACCGGCCAGTCCGCCGGTAATCGGGATATCGTTGCCGATGGCGCTGCTGATGCCGTCCACCAGCGCGCTGCCATTGATGCGGACGCCGGGACCGAAGACCAGGACCGCCTTCAGGTCGCGTCCCGCCAACTGCTGCCCGAGGCGCCCGCCGGCCGCGAAGGAGTCATCCATGCCGCGCAGCACGGTGCTGGCCGGGCGCAGGCCGACCTTGCCGAATTCAATGGCGGTGAGCGTGCAGCTTCCATCATCGACCCCGTCGGGCGTGATTTCGCCGGCCGTCGAACAACCCAGCCGGACGACGCCGGGAGGAAGCTGATCGAGCGCTGCAGCCAGTTGCGGCCCGGTGAAGTGATCAATACTGCCGAAGACCAGCAGCAAGCCGTTCTGCATCCCGTGCAGCGAGGCGACGGCAGGCTCCAGCTCGGCTGGTTGGCGGGTGATGGTTTGCGTGATGCGCAAGACGGTCGTTCTCCTAGCGATTCAGCGGAAAAATAGCATACGACGCCGCGCTTGCATGGCCTTGGTCGTAAAATCCCTACTTTTTGCGCCTGCGATGAATAATCTACCGCCTCCTTCGTCCGAAGCGCTCGCCCATAGCGAGCGCCTGCAACAGGCCATCGCCCAGTACATTGCGGCCGCCGGAGGCTGGATTTCGTTCGCCCGCTTCATGGAGCAGGTGCTGTATCGCCCGGGTTTGGGCTATTACGCTGCCGGCGCCCGCAAGTTCGGGGCGGCCGGCGATTTTGTCACCGCTCCGGAATTGACTCCCCTGTTCGGCCGGGCGCTGTCCCGCCAGGTCGCCCAAGTGATGGCGGCATCGGCGCCGACCGTGCTCGAGGTGGGGGCAGGTTCCGGGCGGCTAGCCGCCGATCTGCTACTCGAACTGGAAGGGCTCGGCTGCCTACCCGAGCGCTATTTCATCCTCGACTTGTCGGCCGATCTGCGCGAACGCCAGCAGCAGACTATCGCCGCCGCCGCACCTCATCTGCTCGATCGCGTCGCCTGGCTCGACCGCCTGCCGGAAAGTTTTTCCGGTGCCGTGGTCGCCAATGAATTGCTCGATGCCATGCCGGCGCACATCGTTGCCTGGCGCGAGGACGGCGTCGCCGAGCGGGGCGTCGGGCTGGATGCGGCCGGCGGCTTTGCGTGGAACGAACGGCCGGCGAGTGGTGCGGTGCTCGGTGCGGCCGAGGAAATCGGCCGCCAATGCCAGTTGCCGCCGGGATTCGAGAGCGAAATCAGCCTGGCGGTACGGGCCTGGGCGGCCGAGTGGGGGCGCATCCTGCAGCAGGGCGCCCTCTTACTGATTGACTACGGTTTTCCCCGCCGCGAGTTCTATCACCAGCAACGCGGCCGCGGTACCTTGATGTGCCATTACCGCCATCATGCCCATCCCGATCCCTTCTACCTGCCCGGCCTGCAGGACGTGACGGTGCATGTCGATTTCACGGCGGTGATCGCCGCCGCGCACGGTGCCGGCCTTGACCTGCTGGGCTACACCAGTCAGGGCCAGTTCCTGCTCAACTGCGGCATCCTCGACCTGCTGGCCGCCATTCCCAACGGCACGGCGGACTACATACGGGCGACCGGGGCGGTCAACACCCTGCTGATGCCGCACGAAATGGGCGAACTGTTCAAGGTCATCGCCGTCGGTCGCGGCATCGATGATCCTTTGTCTGGCTTCGTCAGCGGCGATCAGGGCTGGCGACTGTAGAAAGCACTGACACATGCTTCTGGCGTTGTTGTGTCGCCTGGCCGTACTGGCGTACTGTCTGCGGCGACACGCCTAGCCAGGACCGCTGCGCTTCATGTTGTCCGCGCTTTCTAATTAACGCTTGGCCAGTTCCCGGAAACGGTTGGGCTGGCCGAGGACGAGGCGGCCGAAATCGTCGAGCAGGGCCTGATCGATGGCCCGCGGCCGCAAGGTATGCAGGGCGCTGCCCAGGCGTTCCAGATTGCGGGTTTCGAGCGCAATGGTGCCCTGGGCGAAATCGGCCCGCCAGCGCGCACTGACGCTGACTTCGGCACGGATGTCGAATTCGGCGCGTTCGACGTACTGGCGCTCGTTCTTGAATTCCTTGCAGGTGAAGGGCAGGCCGTAATCGAACAGCGTGGTGCGGAAGCGCTCGACCGTGGCGCCGTCGCGCTCGATCAGCAAGGAACCCTTGCCCTTCAGGTGGTAGGAGAAGGTCACCAGTTCGACCAGGGCGCCGGCGCTCTGGCTCTGGGTCCGGTAATCGGCAAAGCCTTCCTGCCAGTCCAGGCAGTTGAGCAGATGCTGCTCGCTCAGCACGTAGTCGCGCGGAATCCCCGGTTTGACGATATTCAGTTGCTGCACCAGTTCGTGCAGGAAAAAGAAAATATGTTTGAGAGCCTGGTCGACGGCTTCGTTGATTGCCGTCCGCTCGGTCAGGGCGCTGTGGATTTCGCGCTGGCGGATTTCGGCTTGCCGGCGCAATTGATCGAGCAGTCCGAGGCTGCCGATTTCCGGCAACGGCACCTCGGCAGCGGCCGGCTCGGGTGCGACCAACTCAGGGACAGGCGGTGGCTCCGGCGTTCTTTCCGCCAGTGGCGCGGCGGGCCGCTGCGGAACGATTTCGGGAAAGACCAGTTCGGGGTCGGCCATGCCGGCCCCGGTATTGGCCAGGTATTCGCGGCGGGCGCGCCGTTCGGCGGCATCCAGGTCGAAGGCCTCGATGTCAGCGATCAGCGCGGCTTCCAAGGCGTCGATGTCCTCGCGCAGGGCGGTGCCCTTGCGTTCGCGCTTGGCGCGTATGGCTTGGCTGATGGCGGAAATCTGGCCGGTCTTCTCGGAATCACTCATTGAACTTGCCGCTGCGTCGACTACACTGACACCATAATGTGTCCGAAACGGAGCGAACGCAAGATGGACATTACCTCGATGGGCAGCCTGAGCGCCGTCCTGGCGCAAACCCAGGCGTCCGACGCCGTCGGTATCGCCGTGCTCAAGAAGGCGCTGGATATTCAGGAACAGACGGCGATGCAGTTGATCCAGGCACTGCCGCAGCCATCCAGCAATCCGCCCAACCTCGGCAACAACGTCGACGTCAAAGCCTGAGGTCTTCCAGCCAGTCGCGCAAGGTGGCCGCCACGAGCGGCCATTCCTTTTCGTGGGTCACGGCATGCCCCATGTGGCGGAAGATGTGGGCATGCAAACCGTAGGTGTTGGCCGTCGTCTGGACCAGGAAGGCGGGAACCAGAACGTCCTCCTCGGCGCCGAGCAGCAGCATCGGTGGCCGGTGCATGGTGAACAGGTTGGGCAGGTTGAACATCGTCATGTCCAGCAGCGCTCGATGCGACTCGTTCTGCATGCGGGTCAGCCAGGCGGCCAGCATGGTTTCGTCCGCCTCACCGGCGAACAGCGCTTCGCGCAAGGTGGCCGTGTCGGTGTATTCGCCGCTCAGGATGCGGTTGAGTTCGAGAAACAGGTGCGGCTTGCTGAGCAGCAGATGGAACTGCGCGGCGATCAGGCCCTGCGGCGGCACCGAACAGACCAGCGCGACGGCGGGTGCCGGCCGGTGTTCGAGGTATTTTTGCACGACAAAGCCACCCATCGAGTGGCCAATCAAGACGGGCGGCGTCTCCAGCCAATCGACCACGGTTTTGACGTCATCGACGTAATCGGCGATGGAGTGCCAGTCCATGTGCTCGTGCCCGGCACTGCCGCCGTGGCCGCGCAGCGACAGCGCGTAGCACGGGTAGCCGGCTTCGGCGAGGAAGGGCATGAAGGTTTCGGTCCACATCCAGCCGCCGGCGAAGGCACCGTGCACGAACAGCAGCGCCGGCTTGCCGCTCTTGCGGCTGGGCAGACAGGAAAAGACTTCGAGACCGGCGATGATTTCGGTTTTTAGCATGGGGTCGGTTGGGGCCGTGTTCTAATGCGGTTTTTGGGGCGAAGCTGGGCAATATGCTGAAGTGGCTATTAACGCTGGTGGTGGCGATTTTTCTGTTGGGCATCATTGCCCCCCATTTGGCTCGCTTCATTCGCTTCGGCCAGTTGCCGGGCGACTTTGCCTTTCGCTTTCGCGGCCGGAATTATGTGTTTCCGGTGGCGACGACGATCATTTTCTCAGTGCTGCTCTGGCTCCTCTCCCGGCTCATTTAAGGCCTGCTTGACGGCGCGGACCCGGGCGGCATGGATGCGCTCCGGGATCTTGCCCGGGTCGGTGCAGGCAGCGGCGATCTCTCCTCCCCTGACGGCATTGACTGCGGCGAGCGCGGTGAGCAGGCGCTGCGGACTGTCGTAGGCCTTGTTTTCCCAGCCCAGGCGGCCGGTGTAGTCGCACAGGCAGGCGTCGAGCAGTTGCCGGAAGCGTTCCGGCCGGCGCAGGGCATCGGTTTTTTCGAACAGCGTGACGACGGTGCTCGCCTTCAGGTCGGCAGCCCGGTGCACATTGCCGTGGTAGCGGGCGGTGAGCAGGGCCAGGTCGCGGCAGTCGTTGGGGACGCGCAGACGCGCACTGAGTTGTTCGGTCAGCCGCACGCTGCGTTCTTCGTGACCGAGGTGGCGTGGCAGGATGTCGGCCGGCGTCTCTCCCTTGCCGAGGTCGTGGGTCAGCGCCGAGAAGCGGACCGGCAGCGGAAAGTTGTGCCGCGCCGACTGGTCGATGACCATCAGGGTATGGATCCCGGTATCGACTTCCGGGTGATAGTCGGCCCGTTGCGGTACGCCGAACAGTTTGTCCACCTCGGGCAGCAGGCGGGCCAACGCGCCGCAGTCGCGCAGGACTTCCAACATGCGCGACGGCCGGTTTTCCATCAAGCCCTTGGCCAGTTCCTGCCAGACGCGCTCGGCAACCAGATGGTCGGCTTCGCCACTGGCCACCATATCGCACATCAGGGCCTGGGTTTCCGGCGCCACCGAAAAATCGCTGAAGCGGGCGGCAAAGCGGGCGATGCGCAGGATGCGTACCGGGTCTTCGGCAAAGGCCGGGCCGACGTGGCGCAGGATTTTGACCTGCAGGTCGTGTTGGCCGTGAAAAGGGTCGATCAGGCTGCCGTCGGCGGCCCGGGCCATGGCGTTGATGGTCAGGTCGCGGCGGGCGAGATCGTCGTCGAGGGTGACATCGGGGGCGGCGTGGAAGGCGAAGCCGTGATAGCCGCGGCCGGTTTTGCGCTCGGTGCGGGCCAGCGCATATTCCTCCTGCGTTTGCGGATGCAGGAAGACCGGGAAATCCTTGCCCACCGGCCGGAAACCCTGCGCCAGCATGGCTTCCGGGGTGGCGCCGACGACCACGTAGTCGCGGTCGTCGTTGGGCCGGCCGAGCAGTTCATCGCGGACGGCGCCGCCGACGACGAAGATCTGCACGGCGGGCGGTGTGGTTTTAGCGGCCGGCGTGATAGCGGAAGCTGTCCAGCTTGCCCTTCGGCGTCTGCAGCGCGATGTAGGTCGGGGCAACGGCTTCCAGCGCGGTCGGGCGCCAGTTGGCCGGCACGTTGCAGCTGCCTGCGCAGATGCTGTCCTTTTCCATCGAGCGCAGATTGTCTGGCGACAGCATCGGTTGCGGTGCCAGCCACATCAGGCCGGCTTGCAGGTAGGCCCAGCCTTCGGACAGCGGGACGATGGTGGCGTCGCTGCCGGTCAGTTCCTTGGCGTAATCGACCAGTTCGCGCAGGGTGTAGATTTTCGGGCCGGCCAATTCATAGGCCTGGCCGTAGGTGTTTACATCGCCCAGGCTATCGACGAAGGCATCTGCCACATCGGCAGCCCATACCGGCTGGAAGCGGGCATGGCCGAAACCGAGCGGGAAGAAGGGCATCTTCTTCAGAACCTTGGCGAACATCGACAGGAAGGAGTCACCCAGACCAAAGATGACCGACGGACGGAAGACGGTGACGTCCAGGTCGCCCTGGGCGGCGAGCACGATGGCTTCGCCGTCGCCCTTGGAGCGCAGGTATTCGGACGGGCCATTGGAATCGGCATTCAGGGCGCTCATATGCACCAGACGGCGAACGCCGGTGGCCTTGCAGGCGGCGATGATCTTTTTCGGCAGTTCGACGTGGGCCTGGGCGAAATCGCGGCTGTAGGGCAGGACGACGTCGCGGCTGTGCAGGATGCCGACCAGGTTGATCACGGCATCGTGGCCGCGCATCAGTTCGGTCAGGGTTTCCTGGCAGTTGATGTCGGCTTCCGGCATCTCGACGCCCGGCTGGATGATCAGCGCCTTGTTGCGTTCGCGGCGGCGTGTCGGGATGGTAAGTTCGATGCCGCGTTGCGACAAGCGATTGGCGATGTAGGTACCGACGAAACCGCTACCCCCCAGCAGCAAGACCTTTTTGATGTCCATTTGGAACCCCGGAAACTTGAATCGTAAAAGTCAGATTTTAAGGCAATTTGGCCGTTTCCGGGCGGCCGAATGGCCGTTGGCTATGTCGATCTCCGGTCGGCTCTTCGTTTGCGTCGTTGGCGCGTTCAGGGAAGGTCGGCATCCTTCGGCGCATCGGCGGTGCGGGCGCCGATGGTGCCGAGACGGGCTTTCAGCGAATCGGGCTTGCCGTTGAAGATGGCCGAATAATAGACCGAGTTGCTCATCACTTTCTTGACGTAGTCGCGAGTTTCGCTGAACGGGATGGTTTCGGCGTAGATGGCGCCTTCCAGCGGGCGGTCGGCACGCCACTTCTTGGCCCGGCCGGGGCCGGCGTTGTAGGCGGCGGAAGCGAGCACCGGATGGTTGTCGAGGTTTTCCATGACCAAGCGCATGTAGGTGGTGCCGAGCAGGACATTGGTTTCGGTATCGTGCACCTTGCCCTGGTGGAAATCGCGCAGGCCGACCTTCTTGGCCACCCACTTGGCGGTGGCCGGCATCAACTGCATCAGTCCGGAGGCGCCGACGTTGGACTTGGCGCTGGTGATGAAGCGGCTTTCCTGGCGCATCAGGCCGTACACCCAGGCATCGTCGAGCGACTGATTGAGGGCGGCCGGACGCACCGTCTCGCCGTAGGGGGCGAGGAAGCGCAACGTGTAGTCGTGTTCGTTCTTGGTCTTGTCCGCCGTGTTGATGGCACGATCCCAGATCTGGTTGCGTTTGGCCAGGTCGGCGGCGGCGAGCAGTTCGCGGTCGTCCATGCCGCGCAGCGACCAGTTCCACTCCTTGACCGCCTCGGTGCGCAGATCGGCGCGGAAAAAGGCCAGCGAACGACGGATTCCCGGATTGTCGCGGGCGGCCTTCTGCTCTTCGGCTGTCGGCGGCTTGGCTTTGGGCGGGGGCACGATCTGGCGGCCCATTTCCTCGTCGGCCAGGTTGCCGTAGAAGTTGGGTTGGCCGGCGATCCTTTCGAACAGGGCGTTTGCTTCCGTGGTCTTGCCGCCCGCTTGCTGGGCACGGCCCAACCAGTAGATCCACTCCGGCAAGGCGGCGAGCCCCGGCGGCATGGCCTGGATGGTGTCGCGGACGACGCCCCATTCTTGGGCGCGCAGCGCGGCGCGCACCTTCCACTGGTAGCCGTCGTCGGACAACAGTGCCTTGCCGGCCCGGGCATACCAGTCGACGCTTTCCGCAAAGTGCTTCTTGGCGCCCTGCAGGGCGATCTGGCTCCACGCCCACTGGCGTTCGCTGTCCTGCAGCTTGCCCTTGATCTTGTCCAGTTCGTCGGCGGCGACGCGCGGGTCGTTGACCGCCAGGCGCTGGATGGCGAAGGCGGCCAGTTCGCGCCCGGCCCGGCCGTTGCCGGTGCCCTGCTTGACCAGATAGCTCATGGCGTTGTTCAGCGCGCTATCGAAGGTGCGGCCGTCCGGGATCTGGCTGTCCGGCAGGTAATTCAGCGTGGTCTTCGCCCAGCCCGGACGGTTGGCCTCGACTTGGCGGCGAACGCGGGCCCAGACATCGTCAGTGCCCATTTTCTGGCTGCTCACCAGCATATCGAGGATGGGACGGCAGGACTCGGGCGGCTCCAGCATGCTCAGCCACATCTTTTCGGCTTCAGCCAGCACGCTGCGATCGTCGCGGGCCAGCCGGGCCTGCTGGCTGTAGCAGGTGATGTCCGCCTCGGGAGCGATCATTTTCGGGAATTCGGCGTCGATTTCATTCCACGCCGAGCGCTTGCCGAGCCAGCGTATCCAGTCGGCGCGCAGTTTTTCGGCGATGTAGCTGCCGTCGTAGCGTTGCAGGAAGTCGCGCAGGCTGCCCGAATCGCCCCGGTCCATCCACATGCGCAAGCGGTAGCTCTCGGCATACGGCGCCAGTTCGTGGTTGCCGAGCTGGCCGATGGCCCGTTCCAGCTTGTTGATGTCGCCGACCCGGAAGGCATCGCGCGCGGTCAGGAAAACGGTATCGCCATCCTGGGCGAAGACGGACAGCGACAGCGCGAGGCCGAGCGCCAAAGGGGCAAAGCGGGCGTGAAACTTCATGCTAGATTACGGTGATGCTAGAAGCGAACGAGAATAACACGGCTTGGCGCCGGGCATTGCGGCGCGATATGGTGGTCCGACGAGCGGCGCTGAGCGATGCCGAGCATGCCGCCTTGTCGGCGCGTATCGTCAGCCATCTGCTGGCTGCCCTACCCGCCCCGCGCATCGTCGCCTTTTGCTGGCCGATCAAGCACGAGCCGGACGTACGCGGCGTGCTTCCCCGCTGGGCCGAAAGTGGCGTGCTGGCGGCCCTGCCGGTGGTGATCGAGGAAAATGCCCCGCTCGCTTTCCGGCTATGGACGCCCGACACGCCGCTGACCGCGGACCGTTATGGCATTCCGACCCCGGTGACCGGCGAATTCGTGCAGCCCGACATGCTGCTGCTGCCGCTCAACGGTTTTGATGGCGACGGTTATCGCCTGGGTTATGGCGGCGGCTATTTCGACCGCACCCTGGCGGCGCTTTCGCCGCGTCCCTTAGCCATCGGCGTCGGTTTCGAGACCAATCGCCTGCCCACCATCCGGCCGGAAAGCCACGACCAGCGCCTGGACTGGCTGGTCACCGAAGCCGGGGCGCTCAGGCTTCCCAGCGCCTGAAACCGTGGATGGCGAAGGCCATCAACAGCGCGGCCAGACCGATCAGCACGGCCTGGCGCAAGTCGTACAGCCCGGTGCGCATCGCCAGTTCGAGCGCGTAGCCGTCGTGCAGGGCGATGAGCATGGTGGCGCCTGCCACCGCCAGCCAGGTGCGGCGCAGTCTGCGATGCTGCTTGGCGCGCAGCACGGCCTCGATGGCCAGTGCGCTGCCCCATATTTGCAGGATGGACGCGACAAGGAGGATGCCGAGGGTCAGCGAGTAGCTGTTCATGCCGCGTGACAAGCTCTGGCAAAACGCTGCAAAGCCGCATCGAGCGTTGCCCGTGGGCAGCCGAAATTGAGGCGCAGCCAGCCCGGAGCGCCGAAATCGGCGCCGTCGGACAGGCCGAGGCCATGCGCTTCGAAATGGGCGGCCGGTTTGGCCAGCTTCAATGCGCGGACATCCAGCCAGGCCAGATAAGTCGCTTCGACGGGCGCCATAGACACGCCGGACAGGCCGGCGACGACTTCGGCCAGCCGGGCGCGGTTGCCGGCCAGGTAGGCGAGCAGTTCGCGGTGCCAGTCGCCGCTGTCGCGATAGGCCGCCTCGCAGGCAGCAAGGCCGAGCACATTCACATGCGGCACGATGCCATGCATGGCCTGTTCGAAGCGGCGGCGCAGGGCGGGGTTAGCGATGACCGCGAAGGCGCAGCCGAGGCCGGGGATGTTGAAGGTTTTCGACGGCGCCATCAGCGTGATGGTGCGCTGGGCGATTTCCGGCGACAGGCTGGCGAAGGGGATGTGGCGCTTGTCGGCGTCGAGGATCAGGCCGCAATGGATTTCGTCGGAGCAGACGACGAGGTCGTTGGCCTCGGCATGTTCGGCCAGGGCGAGCAGTTCGTCGCGATTCCAGCAGCGGCCGACCGGGTTGTGCGGGTGGCAGAGCAGGAACAGTTTGGTCGCGGCACTGGTCGCTTGCTGTAGCGCGCCCATATCCCACTGCCAGCGGTTATCTGTGCAGCTCAGGGCGACGCGGTTGAGCTTGCGGCCGGAGAAATGCGGCGCGGACAGAAAGGGTGGGTAGATCGGCGTCGCCGTCAGCACCTCGCCGTCGACGGCCCGGCATGCGACGTTCAGGCCGCTGACCAGCCCCGGCAGCCAGACCAGCCATTCCGGGGCGATGGTCCAGCCGTATTCGCTTTCAAGGTGAGCGAGTACTGACTCCGTCAGCGACGGCCAGGGGCCGCCGTAGCCGAAGACGCCGTGCTCGATACGGCGGTGCAGCGCGGCGAGCACCGCCGGGGGCGCCGCGAAATCCATGTCGGCGACCCACAGCGGCAGGATGTCGCGGCCGGCGTACTTGCCCCACTTGATGGAGTCAGAGTCGCGCCGGTCGATTGCTGCGGCGAAGAGGCTCACACCTCGAGGTGTTGGTACAGCGCGGTGGACAGGTAGCGCTCGCCGAAGGACGGGATGACGACGACGATCAGCTTGCCGGCGTTTTCCGGCCGCTTGGCCAGTTCGAGCGCCGCCCAGGTCGCGGCACCGGAGGAAATGCCGACCAGCAGGCCCTCTTCCGTCGCCATCCGGCGGGCGACGGCGAAGGCGTCGTCGTTCTTGACGCGGATCACTTCGTCGTAGATGCCGGTATTCAGCACGCCCGGCACGAAGCCGGCACCGATGCCCTGGATCGGGTGCGGCCCCTTCTGGCCACCGGACAGCACCGGCGAGGCATCCGGCTCGACGGCGACGATCTTGACGCCCGGCTTGCGCGCCTTCAGCACTTCGCCGACCCCGGTCACCGTGCCGCCGGTACCGACGCCGGCAACGAAGATGTCGACCTGGCCGTCGGTGTCGCGCCAGACTTCCTCGGCGGTGGTGTTGCGGTGGACTTCCGGATTGGCCGGATTTTCGAACTGCTGCGGGACGAAGTATTTGACGTCGCTTTCGGCCAGCGCCTTGGCCTTGGCGATGGCGCCGCCCATGCCTTCCGGCCCCGGCGTCAGGATCAGGTCGGCGCCGTAGGCCTTGAGCAGCAGCTTGCGCTCGCGGCTCATGGTTTCCGGCATGGTGAACGCGCACTTGATGCCGCGGGCGGCGCAGACCATGGCCAGACCGATACCGGTATTGCCCGAAGTCGGCTCGAGGACGACGGTATCCGGGCCGATTTTGCCGGCGGCCTGGGCGGCGTCGAGCATGGCGACCGCGATGCGGTCCTTGACGCTGTGGCCGGGATTGAAAAATTCCAGTTTGGCGACGACGGTGGCGCCGCTGCCGGCGGTGACGCGGTTGAGCTTGACCAGCGGCGTGTTGCCGACCAGTTCGGTAACGTTATTGGCTATTTTCATGGTGGGCTCCGGAACGGTGACGGTGCATTGTAGGCGACTCTGCCCTTGCCGTGTGTGGGGCGGCAATCGGCCTGCCGCAAGCCGAAAAGGTCGCCCTGCCCCAATACGATGCCGGCAGCGATCGCCTGCTGGTAACTCAGACCGCTGTCTATGCCGACGAGTTCGATGCTGACGCCATCGTCCTGCCAGGCTGCGAGGTGGGCGCAATCGTGGCTCGACGAGACCTGCGCGATGTCTGGAACGAAAGAGGGCGGCCAATTTGCGGATGTGCCATCGGGAGCGCTCAGCGCCAGACGATAGCCGCGCAGGCGGTAGTTGACCAGCGCTTTTCCGAGGCTGGCAGCATCATCCGGCGAATGGCTACCGATGTGCAGCACTATATCCTGTGGCGCCAATCCACAGCGCTTCAGGATGGCTTCATACACCAGGCCGTGCTGATTGAGGATGGCCTGCACGTGACGCGGATGCACTGCCATTTGCAGGTAGCCACCGGCATGACGCTGCTGGGTGAGAAAATTCAGGGCGTGCAGGGTGCGGCACAGGCGGTCGAAATGGACCACCGCTGCCGTCGATTCGCAGGTGGCGTAGGCTTCGGCCGCCCCGAGCGGACGGCCGTCGGCCAGGCTGGCGACGAGTAGCGCCTGGTGGCCGACGATGCGTTCGTCGCGCAGATTGACTATGGGGCGAAAGTGCGACCCCAGGCGCAGCCCGCGATGCCAGGCGGCGGCTCGCCCCTTTTCCTGGTACAGCGTGCTGTCGCCGTCCTGGTCGGCCATATTGAAATAACGGATCAAATCGGTCAGTGGCATGGTGTTTCTTACTTTTTCGGGGAGCCGGTCATTTGGCGGATGAGTGCACTCTAGAGAGACGTGAATATTCCGAAAAAGAATATATTTTCAGATGGATATAAGCATGTGGCACTTGAGACATTGCGGTGATTGTGCTCGGCTCGGGATGAGCATCGGTGCGACCGGCGGGGCGACACGGAACCGCGGTATCGCCTAGGCCGGCCCGGCATTGAGGCGGCTAGCTTGCGTTCAGCCGCCGCGCAGGCAATCGTCGAACAGATCGCACAGTTCCGGATAACCGGCCAGTTCGGCCAGCACCGTGGTGCGGAGCGGACGTATCATGGCGGTCATGGCCGATGGGGCGCGTTCCCAGGCAGTGAGCAGCGCCCACGGATCGTGGTCGATCAGCGCAGCGCCCAGCGCCAGGGACAGCTGGCGTTCCCTCGCCGCCTGTGCCGGCAGGCGGCCGGGTTGGCTGCTCAGGAACAGCGTGTGCCAGACCAGGCGCGCCGCCTGCGGCAGCAGTACCGGGATGCAATGGCCGCCGGCGAGCACGGCGCCGGATTCGGGCGATTCGAGCAGAAATTCATGGAAGGGTTCGCTGCGGGCCGACCACATATCACCGCCAACCCCCACGTCGTTGCCCGCAGCGTCGGCCGGAACCCCGAATTCGATACGCAAGTCGCGCACCCCGGCGAGCCGGGCGACCGTCGTGGTAGCCGGCTCGCTGGCTACCCGGGCAAAAGGCAGCGTGTTGGCCACCGGCGATTGCAGCCAGGCGCGGGATGCCCCGAATTCCAGACCCGGCTGCCGGGCACGCGGCTTGGCTGCTTCCCGGCGCGCCCGGACCTCGATGCCCAGCTCGTTGTGCCATGCCATATGGCCCAAGGTGCCGACCACCACCAGGCCGGCCGAGAAGGCACCCAGATTGTGCAACTCGACGAGAACGCGGGCGCAGGCTTTGTCGGCTACCGAAAAACCCAGTTTGCGCAAGGCGACGACCTGTCGGCCGCTCCATGCCGAGAAGGCAATGCGCTGACGCATGACCGTTTCGGCCGTGCTGTCGTCGTGGCGGCCAACCAGCGTTTCTGCCTGCTTGCCTGGCGTCGGGTAATAGACGCGGTACCAGTAAGCGTAGCCCGTCCCCTGTCGCCTGTGCAGGGTGCCTGGAGCCCCTGGCAGCAAGGCGCCGGCGGTGAGTGTCCGCTCTTTCAATTCCCCGTATTGGGTGCAAAAAGCGGTCTCGTGGCGGCGATATAAGGGGATGGCCTTCATGATTTACCCAATTAAATTGAGTTATATTGGGTAATGATAGCCTGCCTGAATTCATTACCCAATATTATTTTATATCATTGGGTAACAGCGTCGGAATGCTGGTTGCAAGCCGTTTCGGCTAGCATGGCGCTTTGCTTCTTTCCCCGTGGCCCATGGTCGAAGACTCTCCGCGTAGCGAATTCCTGGCCGGTGTGCGCGCCGAGCTGCCCTTGCTGCTCGGGGTGGTTCCCTTCGGCCTGATCTTCGGGGTGCTCGGCTTGGCGGTCGGCATTCCGGACTGGGCGGTGGTGCTCAGTTCCTCGCTGATTTTTGGCGGCTCCTCCCAGGTGGTTTTTGCCCAGCTGTGGGGGGCGGCGACGCCGGCGCCGGTCACGGTGGCCACCGTCGGCGTGGTCAATCTGCGCCATCTGCTGTACAGCGCGGCGGTCGCCGAATACCTGCGCGCTCTGCCCTGGCGCTGGAAATTGCTGCTCGCCTATCTGTTGACCGACGAGGCTTTCGCCGCGGCGATCAAGCGCCTGCGCGACGGGCCGGCGACGCCGCATCGCCACTATTTCCTGCTCGGCACCGGCGCCACGCTATGGACCGGCTGGCAACTGTCCACGCTGGCGGGCGTCCTGGTCGGGGAGGCGATTCCACCGACGTGGTCATTGGATTTCTCGATCGCCCTGACTTTCATTGCCCTGCTCGTGCTGTCGGTCCATCGGCGCAGCGATGCCTGGGCAGCGGTCGCCGCGGCCGGCGCCGTGATCCCGGCGCTGATCCTGCCGCACAAGTTGGGTTTGCTGGCGGCAGCGGCGGTCGGCATCGCCTGCGGCCTGTTCATGGCGCGCTTCGACGGCAAGCCGCAATGAGCACGACCGTCCTGCTGCTGACCATGGCCGCCTGCGGGCTGGCCACCTTCCTGATCCGGCTGTCGTTCATCGCCTTCGGCCATCACCTGCCGGACGGTCCGCGCATTGCGGCGGTGCTGCGCTATGTGCCGCCGGCCATCCTCGGTGCCCTGATCGCGCCGGAAATATTGTCCATAGACGGCGGTATCAGCTTGACGCCGGCCAACCCCCGCCTGTGGGCGGCGCTGGTCGCCCTGGTCGTCGCCCGGCTGACGCGCAGCGTGCTGGCGACCATCGCCGCCGGCATGCTGGCGCTGTGGGCGGTGCAGGCCTGGATGGGTTGAAACGGGCCGGCCGGTCAGCCGAGAAACAACTTGTAGACCGGGTTGTTGCTTTCGTCCCAGTGGGCGTAGCCGAGGTTTTTCAGGAAGGCCTTGAACTCGGTCATTTCGGCTGGCGGCACCTGCATGCCGACCAGCACGCGACCGTAGTCGGCACCGTGGTTGCGGTAGTGGAACAGGCTGATGTTCCAGCCGGCGCTCATCTGGGTCAGGAAATTCATCAGCGCACCCGGCCGCTCCGGGAACTCGAAGCGGTAGATCATTTCGCTCATGCCGTTGTTGCAGACGTGCGGGGCATGGCCGCCGACCATGTGACGGATGTGGTTCTTGGCCATTTCGTCGTCGGTCAGGTCTAGCGTCGGATAGCCATGCTTCTGCAGGCTGTCCACCAGTTTCAGCGACTCCTTGCGATCGGCGACCTGCACGCCGACATAGACGTGGGCTTCGCGCTCGGTGTGATAGCGGTAGTTGAATTCGGTGACGTTGCGGTTGCCGATCAGGGCCAGGAACTTCTTGTAGGCGCCCGGTTTCTCCGGCAGCGTGACGGCGAAGACCGCTTCGCGCCGTTCACCGAATTCGGCGCGCTCGGAAACGAAGCGCAGGCGATCGAAATTCATGTTGGCGCCGGAGGTCACGGCGACCAGGTTCTTGTCCTTCAGCTTGTGCTGGCGGGCGTATTCCTTGGCCCCGGCGACGGCCAGCGCACCCGAAGGTTCGAGGATGGAGCGGGTGTCCTCGAAAACGTCCTTGATCGCGGCGCAGATGGCGTCGGTATCGACCAGGATGACCTCGTCCAGGTACTCCTTGCACAGGCGGAAAGTCTCCTCGCCGACGAACTTGACGGCGGTGCCGTCGGCGAACAGGCCGACCTGGTTGAGGCGTACGCGCTTGCCGGCGGCCAGCGACTGCTTCATCGCATCGGCGTCGAAGGTCTCGACCCCGATGACCTTGATTTCCGGACGCAGGCGCTTGATGTAGGCGGCCACCCCGGCAGCCAGCCCGCCGCCGCCGATGGCGCAGAACACGGCATGGATCGGGCCGTCGTGGCGCGAGTGCTGGCGCAGGATTTCCATCGCCACCGTGCCCTGACCGGCGATCACGTCCGGATCGTCGAAGGGATGGACGAAGGTCAGCTTCTCCGCTTTTTCAAGTTCCAGCGCCTTGGCGTAGGCGTCGTCGTAGGACGAGCCGGCAAGCACCACCTCGCCACCGCGGCGGCGCACCGCGTCGATCTTGATACCCGGCGTCGATTCCGGCATGACGATGACCGCCCGGCAGCCCAGCCTGGCCGCCGACAGGGCGACGCCTTGCGCATGGTTGCCGGCCGAGGCGCAGATCACGCCGCGTTTGAGCTTCTCCGGCGACAGGCTGGCGATCTTGTTGTAGGCGCCGCGCAGCTTGAAGGAAAACACCGGCTGCATGTCCTCGCGCTTGAGCAGTATTCTGTTGCCGACCCGGGTGGAAAGGTTGCCGGCCAGGTCGAGCGGCGTTTCGACGGCCACGTCATAAACCTGTGCGGTGAGAACTTTTTCGAGATAATCCGGGTGCATTGGGCGCAACTCATTCAAGCAAAAGGGAGATTCTACGGGTGGAGTGGCTAAACGTCACGGCGGAAAGCGGCCTGTGGGGCCTGCTGGCTGCCAGTTTTTTGTCGGCGACAGTGCTGCCCGGCGGTTCGGAAGCCCTTCTGTGGGGCTTTCTCAAGCTGCATCCCGGCGAATACGGCCCGGCGCTGGCCTTGGCTACCCTGGGCAATACGGCCGGCGGCATGACCTCATGGTGGTGTGGCTATGCCCTGCCCCGCTGGCGCAAGCTGGAAAACCTGCCGCACAAGGACAAGCTGGAGCGCTGGGGCAGCCCGGCCCTGCTGCTCGCCTGGACGCCCGTCGTCGGTGATGCGCTGTGCCTTGCCGCCGGCTGGCTGCGCCTGCACTGGCTGCCCTGTTGCCTGTTCATGGCGCTCGGAAAATTTGCCCGCTATTGGCTGGTGGCGCAAAGCGCCTTTCCCAACTGAACCCAAGCCCCTGTTTACGGTCTACCGGCCCCGCGTGTTGCGCCGCAATACGCTAAAATCCACTTTTTGATAGACCCCGGCTGCTTCCATGACTGCCCGCCTGCGCGAAATCCCCTATAACTACACCTCGTTTTCCGATCGCGAGATCGTCATTCGCCTGCTTGGCGCCGACAACTGGGCGGTGCTCGACGAACTGCGGGCCGAACGTGTCACCGGCCGCTCGGCGCGCATGTTGTATGAGGTGCTGGGTGATATCTGGGTCGTGCAGCGCAATCCGTATCTGGAAGACGACCTGCTCGACAACCGCGAACGGCGCGATGCGCTGGTCAATGCCCTGCGCCATCGCCTGACCGAAGTCGAAAAGCGTCGCGCCGAAAGCGAGAAGGAAGATCCGGAGCGTTCGGCCAAGGTCAAGCGCCTGGTCGAGGCAGCCCACTTGGCTGTCGACCGTTTTGCCGAGCACTTCGGTGAGACCATCGATCTGCGGCGCAAGGTGCAAAAGATTCTCGGCAAGCACACGCGCAAGGACAATATCGCCTTCGACGGTCTGGCCCGCGTGTCGCACGTCACCGACGCCACCGACTGGCGCGTTGAATACCCCTTCGTCGTCCTCTATCCGGACACCGAGGAGGAAATCGGCCACCTCGTGCGCGGTTGTTTCGAAGCCGGCCTGACCATCATTCCGCGTGGCGGCGGCACCGGCTACACCGGCGGCGCCGTGCCGTTGACCCCGTATTCGGCGGTGATCAATACTGAAAAGCTGATCGATCTGGGGTCGGTCGAGGAAATCGTCCTCCCCGGTCATACCGAACCCTACGCCACCATCCGCACCGGCGCCGGCGTCGTTACCGACCGCGTATCCGAAGCCGCCTCACTGGCCGGCCGCGTCTTCGCCGTCGACCCGACTTCGGCCTCGGCGTCGTGCATCGGCGGCAACATCGCGATGAACGCCGGCGGCAAGAAGGCTGTGCTGTGGGGCACCGCGCTCGACAACCTGGCCTGGTGGAAGATGGTCGACCCGGATGGCAACTGGCTGGAAGTCGAACGCCTGAACCACAATTACGGCAAGATCCACGAGCAGGAAAAGGTCGAGTTCCGCTTGAAGCGCTTCGATCCGAGCGGCAAGAAGCTGCTTGCCGAGGAAATCCTCAGAATGCCGGGTGCCGCCTGCCGCAAGGTCGGCCTCGGCAAGGACGTCACGGACAAGTTCCTCGGCGGCGTACCGGGCGTGCAGAAGGAAGGCACCGACGGCATCATCGTCGCCGCGCGCTGGGTGCTGCACAAGATGCCGCCGATTTCGCGCACCGTCTGTCTGGAGTTTTTTGGCCAGGTCCGCGAAGCCGTGCCGGCCATCGTCGAGATCACCGACTATTTCAAGCCGGGTGGTGCCGGCCACGCCGCGGGCGTCCTGCTCGCCGGCCTCGAGCACCTCGACGAGCGCTATGTGAAGGCCGTCGGCTACGCGACCAAGGCCAAGCGCCATGGGCGGCCGAAGATGGTGCTGATCGGCGACATCGTCGGCCATGACGAGAAGGCGGTGATGGCCGCCGCCTCCGAAGTGGTGCGCATGTGCAACCTGCGCGCCGCCGAGGGTTTCATCGCCGTCGATGCCGAAACGCGCAAGAAATTCTGGCTCGACCGCTCGCGCACCGCGGCCATTTCACGCCATACCAACGCCTTCAAGGTTAACGAAGACGTGGTCATCCCGCTGCCGCGCATGGGTGAATACTGCGACGGCATCGAGCGCATCAACATCGAGCTGTCCACGCAGAACAAGCTGGCCCTGTGCGACGCCTTGAGCGAATTCCTGCAGGGCGAACTGCCGCTGCATGCCGGCGACGCCAACGTCGACAAGGACGTGCTGATCGGCGACCGCCGCCAGGCCGCGCTCGATTACGTGGCAGCTGTCCGCCTGCGCTGGGAATGGCTGCTCGACAACCTCGACCTGCCGCTGGCCGAAGCCGAATCGCGCTTTGCTTCTTATGGCGTGGTGGCGGGCGAGCTGACCAACAAGGCGGCGAATCCGAAACTGTTCCACCGCCTGCAGGACTATTCCGTGCGCACGTCGTGGAAGCAGGAGTTGAAGGCCCGCCTGGCCAAGATTTTCGACGGCGGCGTCTATCGTCCGATCCTCGAACGCATCGAAGGCATCCACAGCGAAGTGCTGCGCGGCCGCGTTTTCGTCGCCCTGCACATGCACGCCGGCGACGGCAACGTGCACACCAACATCCCGGTCAATTCCGACAATTACGAGATGCTGCAGACGGCGCACAAGGCGGTCGAACGCATCATGCACCTCGCCCGCGGCCTGGACGGCGTGATTTCGGGCGAACACGGCATCGGCATCACCAAGCTCGAATTCCTGTCCGACGAGGAAATCGGCCCCTTCCGCGCCTACAAACAGAAGGTGGACCCGGAAGGCCGCTTCAACAAGGGCAAGCTGATGCCGGGCGGCGACATGGGCAATGCCTATACGCCGTCGTTCAGCCTGCTCGGCACCGAATCGCTGATCATGGAACAGTCCGAAATCGGCAAGATTTCGGACATGATCAAGAACTGCCTGCGCTGCGGCAAATGCAAACCCGTGTGCTCGACCCACGTGCCGCGCGCCAACCTGCTCTACAGCCCGCGCAACAAGATTCTCGGCACCTCGTTGCTGGTCGAAGCCTTCCTGTACGAAGAACAGACCCGGCGTGGCATTTCGCTCAAGCACTTCGACGAATTCAACGACGTCGCCGACCACTGCACCATCTGCCACCGCTGCGTGAAACCCTGTCCGGTCGATATCGACTTCGGCGACGTTTCGGTGGCCATGCGCAATTTCCTGCGCAAGCAGAACAAGAAGCGCACCAGCCCCGGCACGCTGGCGGCGATGACCTACCTGAACCTGAAGGACCCGGCGACCATCAAGCTGATGCGGGGCGTCATGATGGACTTCGGCTTCAAGGCGCAGCGCCTGGCCCACAAGGCGGCCAAGGCCGTCGGCCTGATCCAGGACAGCCGGGCACATCCGCCGGCCACCGTCGGTGCGCCGACGGTGAAGACCCAGGTCATTCATTTCCTGAACCGGCCGATGCCGGGCAACCTGCCCAAGCGCACGTCGCGTGCCCTGCTCGACATCGAGGACGACAAGGTCATCCCGGTCATCCGCAATCCGAAGAAGACGACCGAGGAATCGGATGCCGTCTTCTATTTCCCGGGCTGCGGTTCCGAACGCCTGTTCTCGCAGGTCGGCCTGGCCACCCAGGCCATGCTCTACGACATCGGCGCCACCACCGTGCTGCCGCCGGGCTACCTGTGCTGCGGCTACCCGCAGACTGCCTCCGGCGACGACGAGAAGGGCCAGAAGATCACGACCGACAACCGCGTGCTGTTCCACCGCGTGGCGAATACGCTGAACTATCTCGACATCAAGACGGTGATCGTTTCCTGCGGAACCTGCATGGATCAGCTGCAGAAATACCAGTTTGAGAAGATTTTCCCGGGCTGCCGCTTGCTCGACATCCATGAATACCTGATGGAAAAGGGCGTCAAGCTGGAAGGCGTGAGCGGGACGCGCTACATGTACCACGACCCCTGCCACACGCCGATGAAGGCCTACGCCCCGCTGGCCGTGACCAAGACCCTGATGGGCCAAGACGTGCCGCTGACCGACCGCTGCTGCGGAGATTCGGGCTCCTTCGCCTATTCGCGGCCGGATATCGCCACTCAGGTCAAATTCCGCAAGCAGCAGGATATAGAGCAGCGGGCCGAGAAGCTGCGTGCCGATGGCTTCAAGGGTGACGTCAAGATCCTGACTTCCTGCCCGGCCTGCCTGCAGGGCCTGTCGCGCTACGATGACGACGCCGATACCCAGGCCGACTACATCGTCGTCGAACTGGCCAAGCACCTGCTCGGCGACAACTGGATGGCCGATTACGTCGGCAAGGCCAATACCGGCGGCATCGAGCGCGTCCTGCTGTAAACGCTGATCCCGCGGCCATCGGCCGCCGACCGTGAAATAGTTCTTTCGTTTGCGGCGGCGGCCCATGGTATTACACTCCGTGTAGGCCCTTTTTGCTTACCGGAGCGTGATAGCGTGGAAAACGGCAGTCAAACCTGCGAACTGTGTACCCAATCGGGTGGAGCGATACTCTGGCAATCGGCCCGCTGCCGCGTCATTCGGGTTGCCGATCCGCATTATCCTGGTTTCTGCCGCGTGATCTGGACCGCTCATGTGCGCGAAATGACCGACCTCGACTCCGCTTCGAGAAATTACCTGATGCAGGTCGTGTTCGCGGTCGAGAGCGTGGTTCGCCGACTATTTTCCCCCGACAAGATCAATCTGGCCAGCTTCGGCAATGTCGTCCCGCATGTCCATTGGCACGTCATTCCGCGCTGGCAGGATGACCGGCATTTTCCCGAGCCGGTGTGGGGTAGCGTTCGCCGCGAAGGTGACGGACAGCGTCCGTTGGTGAGCGATACGGAGCTGGCGCAAGCTTTGCGCCACGCCCTGGCCGATCTGGGAGGATAGCCATGAATGCCGCCGTTACCGACCTGCCTCTGGTGATTGCTGATTTGCGCAGCGGGACGGACTATCTGGCCCAGCTTCCGCTGACCAATCCGGTATTGGCCGAGCGGCAGCTGATGCATTTTCTCGACAGCCTGCTCGCCGCGCCGCCGGACCCGGCGGTACTGCTCGCCCTGCTCGAGCAGGCGCGCGCCCCGCTCTGCTACGCCGAGGAGGAAATGGCCCGCCGTTATCACAACCGGGCCTTACCGCTGGTCAACGAGGAAGAAGACCACTTCCAGCAAGTCGTTGCCGCCTGGCGCAAGATGGGCAAGGCTTACTCCCTGTGTGCCCGCCTGCAACAGCCGGATGCCGAGAATCCCCAGTACCGGACAATGGTGGCGACCGTCCTGCACCGTTGCCTCTATTACTGCGGGATGGTCATCCTCGAACATTACCGCGCTCGGCGCGAACTGCCGCCGGGAATCTGGCTGGACATGCACGGTTTCTACGAGAGCGCCGAAGAGTGGGGCGTCGCCTATACGCCGGTCGAGGATGTGCTGGAAAGCAGCCTGCAGGCGACGCATTGTGCAGCGGCCTACACCACCCTGCTGCTGGTCGAAATCGCCAGCCCGTATAGCAACAGCGTGCGCAACCTGAATCTGATCCGGCGCTGGGCCGGCATGTGGGCACCGCTCCTGTCCATCCACAAGCTGAACAACGATCTGGAAATGCCGCCCTACATCGTCGAGCTGATGAAGGACGTGCCCTTGCATCCGTCGGCCTGCGCCGAGGAGCCAGGCGAGGACGCCCGCCGCCTCGATACTTCGCGCCTGGCCCTGCAGATCAGTCACATGCTCGGCCAGTTGCGGCAACGCATCACCCCATCGCAACTGGGGCTGGGCGAAGAAACCACGACCCATGTCGTCGCTTTGCTCGAACACCTGTCGCGACCGTGGAGTCAGGCCGCCTCGCCGCGGCGTTTCCGCCGCTTTACTACGGAAGGCATCGCCCATGTGGCCATCGGTTTCGATGCCATGCACTTCTGCGTCACCGGCCGCGAACTCAGCCAGCCGGATTCGGCCGCCGCTTATTCGCGCGGCGAGTTCGAAGAATTGTTCACTTTCCGCGATCAGGTCGAACCGGGCCATGCGCTGAACATCAGACCGCTGGTCAGTTTTCCGGTCGACGAATGGACGGTGATCAATCATTCGGCCAACGGCTTCCGGCTGGCGCGCAGTTGCGCCGGACAGCGGATATTGCACAGCCAGCTGATGGCTGTCCGTCCGCATGACGGGCAGCACTTCCTGCTCGTCCAGGCGACCTGGCTGATGCAGGAGGAGTCCGGCGGGCTGGTCGTCGGGGTGGCGACGCTGCCCGGCATGCCGATCGGCATCGGCGTGCGTATCGCCACGTCCGTGGCCTGTAGCGCCGAGCGTTACGGTGCAGGTTTCCTGCTGCCGGCCGTGCCCTCCATCGGTGAGGAAGCATCGGTAGTGCTGCCGTCCGGGATGTATCACGCCAGTCGCCTGCTCGATTTCTTCATCGACGGCGAGCCTCCCGGTCAGCTGCGTATGAACCATGTCCTGCAGCGTGGAGCCGATTTCGATCGCGTCAGTTATCAGCTAGTTTGACCTGTCTTCGCGCTGCGATCGGGGGAGTGCGCTAAACTATCGCTCTTATTCCCGGAGGACACCATGGCGGGTATAGACCGCGATACGCCGATACCGAGCGAAATCAAGCTGCACCAAAAATCCCGGCGCCTGGAACTGATCTACGACGGAGGCGAGGCGTATTCCCTCGACTTCGAATACCTGCGCGTCTACACCCCTTCAGCCGAGGCCCGCGGCCACGGCCCCGGCCAGGAGACCCTGCAGACCGGCAAACGCAACGTCGACATCGAACGCATCGAGCCGGTCGGCACCTACGCCCTGCGTCTGGTCTTTTCCGACGGCCACGACAGCGGTCTGTATTCGTGGGACCTGCTCTACAACCTGGGCAAGCACCACGACGAACTGTGGCAGGAATACCTGGCGCAGCTCGAGAAACAGGGCCTGTCCCGCGATATCGACACCACCTCACGTCCGGCTGCCGGTGGCAGCTGCGGCCACCACCATTGATGCCATGACCAACGAAAAGACACATTTCGGCTACGAAACCGTTGCCGAGCAGGAAAAAGCCCGGCGCGTCGCCGACGTATTCGATTCCGTCGCCAGCCGCTACGATCTGATGAACGACCTGATGTCGGGCGGCATGCACCGGTTGTGGAAGGCGTTCACCATCCAGCGCAGCGGCGTCCGCGAAGGCTCACGGGTGCTCGACGTGGCCGGCGGTACCGGCGACCTGTCCCTGGCCTTCGCCAAGAAGGTCGGCAAGAGCGGCCAGGTGTGGCTGACGGACATCAACAACGCCATGCTGGCCCATGGCCGCGATCGCCTGCTCGACAAGGGCTACATGCTGCCGGTGGCGCAATGCGATGCCGAAAAGCTGCCCTTCCCCGACAACTGGTTCGATTGCGTTACAGTGGCCTTCGGTCTGCGCAACATGACGCACAAGGATGCAGCGCTGGCCGAAATGCGCCGCGTGCTGCGCCCGGGTGGCCGTTTGCTGGTGCTGGAATTCTCCCAGATCTGGAAGCCGCTGGCCCCGCTCTACGACTTCTATTCTTTCCAGGTCATCCCGCGTGTCGGCAAGCTGGTCACCAACGACGCTGACAGCTACCGCTATCTGTCCGAGTCGATCCGCGTCCATCCCGGTCAGGAAGAGCTGAAATCGATGATGGAGCAAGCCGGTCTGGAAAAGGTCGAATACTTCAACCTGGCCCTCGGCGTGGTCGCCCTGCATCGCGGTTACAAGTTCTAGGGTTTCCGGACGCGATGGACGCCATCAAGCAGGTCGGTGTACGCGGTCTCAATCATCTTGTCCGCAGCGAGAGTTGGGCCCATGAACGTCTTCTCAAGCATTCCGGGGCGCACGTACGGGTCGATGCCGGCCTGTTCAGCCTTGGCCTCGGCATCGATCAGCACGGCTTGTTTCAGCTGGCTGCCGGTGAGCGCAGCCCGGACGTGACGTTGAGCTTGCCGCCGGACTTTGCCGTCCGTGCCCTCTTCGATCGCAGCAAGCTGTTTGCCACCGTCAAGCTGGACGGTTCGGTCGATGTGGCGGAAAGCCTGGCCTTTGTCTTCCGCAATCTGCGCTGGGATGCCGAGGCCGACCTCGCCGGCGTGATCGGCGATATCGCCGCCCACCGGCTGGTCAGGATCGGCCAGTCGCTAGCCAGTGCCCTAAGTAACAGTTTGCGCAATACGGCGGCGAATATTCAGGAATACGTGGTTGAAGAATCCGGAATACTTCCCTCGCCCCGCGAACTGGGTAGTTTTGGCGAGGCAGTCGGTCGTCTGCGCGACGACGTGGCCAGCCTGGAAAAACGCCTGGCGAAGCTGTAACCCGGTTTTTCCGCAGCACAAAATGAAAAAGGCAGCCGAGGCTGCCTTTTTTGTCCGTTGTTTCCGGATCAGTGCGTGTGCTTGCGCAGACGCTGAATTGCTTGCAACTGAGCGACGGCTTGCGCCAGCTCGGCTTCGGCCGCCGCGTAGTCCATTTCGGCGTTCCGGTTGGCCAGAGCCTCCTCGGCACGCTTCTTGGCTTCGAGTGCCTTGGCTTCGTCGAGGTCGTGGGCGCGGATCGCGGTGTCAGCCAACACGGTAATCATGTCGGGCTGAACCTCGAGCATGCCGCCGGACACATACACCAGCTCGAACTCGCTCTGGTCAGGCACCTTCAGACGAATGGTGCCCGGCTTGATGCGGGTCAGCAGCGGCGTGTGACGCGGCAGGATGCCGAGTTCCCCGGATTCCCCGGGGAACACTGCGATTTCCACCAGGCCGGAGAAGATCGATTCTTCGGCACTGACGACATCACAATGAACAGTAATAGGCATTACCAGCTCCTATGCGGACGTTGCTTATTGCAGCGTCTTGGCCTTTTCGATGACTTCCTCGATACCGCCGACCATGTAGAACGCTTGTTCCGGCAGGTGATCGAATTCGCCGGCGCAAATGCCCTTGAAGCCCTTGATCGTGTCCTTGAGGGAAACGAACTTGCCCGGCGAGCCGGTGAAGACTTCAGCAACGTGGAACGGTTGCGAGAGGAAACGCTGGATCTTACGAGCGCGGGACACGGCCAGCTTGTCTTCCGGAGACAGTTCGTCCATACCCAGAATCGCGATGATGTCACGCAGTTCCTTGTAGCGCTGCAGGTTCATCTGCACGGCACGGGCAACGGAGTAGTGCTCTTCACCGACGATCTGCGGGTCGAGCTGGCGGGAGGTGGAGTCGAGCGGATCGACGGCCGGGTAGATACCCAGCGAGGCGATGTCACGCGACAGCACGACCGTGGAGTCCAAGTGCAGGAAGGTGGTGGCGGGAGACGGGTCGGTCAAGTCGTCGGCAGGCACATAAACGGCCTGGATCGAGGTGATCGAGCCAACCTTCGTCGAGGTGATACGCTCTTGCAGACGGCCCATTTCTTCGGCCAGCGTCGGCTGGTAGCCCACGGCGGACGGCATACGGCCCAGCAGTGCGGACACTTCGGTACCGGCCAGGGTGTAACGGTAGATGTTGTCGACGAAGAACAGGATGTCACGACCGTCGTCACGGAAACGCTCGGCCATGGTCAGGCCGGTCAGGGCGACGCGCAGACGGTTGCCCGGCGGCTCGTTCATCTGACCGAACACCATCGCAACCTTGTCGAGAACGTTGGAGTCCTTCATTTCGTGGTAGAAGTCGTTACCTTCACGGGTGCGCTCGCCCACGCCGGCAAACACGGACAGACCGGAGTGCTGCTTCGCGATGTTGTTGATCAGTTCCATCATGTTGACGGTCTTGCCGACGCCGGCGCCACCGAACAGACCGACCTTGCCGCCCTTGGCGAACGGGCAGATCAGGTCGATAACCTTGATGCCGGTTTCCAGCAGGTCGACGGAGGAAGACAGTTCGTCGAACTTCGGAGCCGGCTGGTGAATCACGCGCAGCTCGTTGGAATCGATCGGACCAGCTTCGTCGATCGGGCGACCGAGCACGTCCATGATGCGGCCCAGGGTGCCCATACCGACCGGCACGGAGATGCCGGCGCCGGTGTTGTTCACCTTCATGCCACGACGCAGACCGTCGGAGGAGCCCATGGCGATGGTACGAACGACGCCATCACCCAGTTGTTGTTGCACTTCGAAGGTCAGGCCGTCTTCTGCCATGCCGTTTGCTTCGGAAGCATCCAGCTTGAGGGCGTCGTAGACCTTCGGCATCGCGTCGCGCGGGAAGTGGATGTCCACAACGGCGCCGATACACTGAACGATTGAACCTTGACTCATATTCAAATCCCCAAAAATAAAAATCTACGCGTCACACCGCGGCAGCGCCGCTGACGATTTCCGAGAGTTCCTTGGTAATCGCAGCCTGACGGGCCTTGTTGTAAACCAGCTTCAAATCGCCGATTACGGTCTTGGCGTTGTCCGAAGCAGACTTCATGGCAACCATCCGGGCGGACTGCTCGGAGGCCATGTTTTCTGCGACGGCTTGATAAATCAATGCTTCGACATAGCGGATCAGCAGATCGTCGATGACCGACTTGGCTTCCGGTTCGTACACATAGTCCCACTTGTGCTGGGCACTGCCGACGGAATCGCCGGCCAGCGGGAGCAGTTGTTCGAACACCGGCTCCTGCTTCATCGTGTTGATGAAGCGGGTGTAGCCAATGTACAGCGCGTCAATCTCGCCCTTCATGTAGGCGTCGAGCTGTACCTTGACCGGTCCGATCAGCTTTTCCAGATGGGGCGTGTCGCCCAGGCCGGTCACGTGCGAGACGATCTTGGCGCCGGTGCGCTGCATGAAGCCGAAGCCCTTGTTGCCGATGCAGGTGGCCTGCAGTTTCTTGCCCTGAGACTCGAATTCCTTCATCTTCGCCACGGCGACACGCAGAAGGTTGGAGTTCAGACCGCCGCACAGACCCTTGTCCGAGGTGACCAGGATCAGACCAACGGAGGTCTGTTCGCGGTTCACCAGGAACGGGTGACGGTATTCGGTCAGAGCATGAGACAGGTTGCCTGCAACGCGCCGGATCTTCTCGCCATAGGGACGGGCAGCCCGCATCCGGTCCTGCGCCTTGCGCATTTTGGATGCGGCCACCATTTCCATGGCCTTGGTGATCTTGCGCGTATTTTCGACGCTCTTGATCTTGTTGCGAATTTCCTTGCCGCTAGGCATGGCGTTCTCCTAGATCAGACCCAGCTGCTCTTGAAAGCCTGGATGCCGGCAGCAAGTGCCTTCTCGGAATCGGCGCTCAGATCAGCGGTCGACTCCATGGTCTTCATGAGGTCGGCACAGTTGGTCTTCAGGTAACCGATCATGGCCTTTTCGCATTCCAGAGCACGCTTGACTTCGACATCGTCGAAGTAGCCCTTGTCAGCTGCGTAGAGCGTGACGGCCATTTCGGAGATGCTCATCGGCGAGTACTGCGGCTGCTTCATCAGCTCGGTAACCAGACGGCCACGTTCCAGCTGCTTGCGGGTCGCTTCGTCGAGGTCGGAAGCGAACTGGGCGAAAGCGGCAAGTTCGCGGTACTGGGCGAGGGCCAGACGGACACCGCCGCCGAGCTTCTTGATCAGCTTGGTCTGGGCAGCGCCACCGACGCGGGACACCGAGATACCGGCGTTGATCGCGGGACGGATACCGGCGTTGAAGAGGTCGGTTTCCAGGAAGATCTGGCCGTCGGTGATGGAGATCACGTTGGTCGGAACGAAGGCCGAAACGTCACCGGCTTGGGTTTCGATAACCGGCAGGGCGGTCAGCGAACCGGTCTTGCCCTTGATGGCGCCATTGCTGAGCTTCTCGACCCAGGCGGCGGAGACGCGAGCGGCGCGCTCCAGCAGACGGGAGTGGAGATAGAACACGTCGCCCGGGTAGGCTTCACGGCCCGGCGGACGGCGAAGCAGCAGGGAAACCTGACGGTAGCCCCAAGCTTGCTTGGTCAAGTCGTCGTAAATGATCAGGGCGTCTTCACCGGTGTCGCGGAAGTATTCGCCCATCGTGCAGCCGGCGTAAGGAGCCAGGTACTGCAGAGCGGCGGATTCCGAAGCCGGAGCGGCGACGACGATGGTGTATTCCATCGCGCCATGCTCTTCGAGCTTGCGAACGACGTTGGCGATGGTGGAAGCCTTCTGGCCGATAGCGACATAAACGCAGAACAGGCCTTTGCCCTTCTGGTTGATGATGGCGTCGA
The DNA here is from genome assembly GCF_022012295.1 of Dechloromonas hankyongensis. Taxonomy (GTDB): domain Bacteria; phylum Pseudomonadota; class Gammaproteobacteria; order Burkholderiales; family Rhodocyclaceae; genus Azonexus; species Azonexus hankyongensis. Next base: position 360,317 of record NZ_JAKLTN010000001.1, on the reverse strand, counting down.
CGGCGACGGCGGTCTTGCCGGTCTGGCGGTCGCCAATGATCAGCTCGCGCTGGCCACGACCGACCGGAACCATGGAGTCCACACACTTCAGACCGGTTTGCACCGGTTGGGAAACGGACTGACGCCAAATAACGCCCGGCGCGACCTTTTCGATCTTGTCGGTCAGCTTGGCATTGATCGGGCCCTTGCCGTCGATCGGCTGGCCGAGGGAGTTGACCACGCGACCCAGCAGTTCCGGGCCGACGGGGACTTCCAGAATGCGACCGGTGGTCTTGACCACGTCGCCTTCGGAAATGTGCTCGTATTCACCAAGAACAACGGCGCCGACGGAGTCACGCTCGAGGTTGAGCGCCATACCGAAGGTGTTGCCGGGGAATTCCAGCATTTCGCCCTGCATAACGTCTTGCAGGCCGTGCACACGGCAGATACCGTCGGTGACGGACACCACCGTGCCCTGCGTGCGCACTTCCGATGCGCCTTGCAGGTTCTGGATCTTGCTCTTGATCAGTTCAGAAATTTCGGAAGGATTCAACTGCATGAAATTCTCCTAGTTGTTCAGCGCCGTAGCCATGGCGTCAAGCTTGCCGCGGACTGAAGCATCCAGCATCTGGTCGCCAACGATCACCTTGATACCGCCGATCAGGGTCGGGTCAACCGACACTGCGGCTTCGAGCTTGGTCTTGAAGACGGCTTCGAGTTGCGGTACCAGGGCTTTCACCTGGTTATCATCGATCGGGAAGGCCGAAACGATTTCGGCCTGCTTGGTGCCTTCCTCAGCCTGCTTGTAGCTTTCGTACAAGCCGGCGATTTCCGGCAACAGCCCCAGACGGTCGTTGTTGGACAGCAGCTGGATGAAGTTCGCCAGCTCCGTACCTACCGCCGTACCACAGGCAGACCGGAAAAGGTCGACCAGTTGCGGGGCTGCCACGTTCGGATCGCCGACGGCCGCACGGGCTTCGGGATTGGCAGCCACCTGTCCCAGCAGGGCGACCTGCTCGGACCACTTGGCCAGATTGCCGCTTTCCTTGGCTGCGCGGAACAGCGCTTCGGCGTAAGGACGGGCGATAGTGACGGATTCAGCCATTGCTTACAGGTCCTGTTTCAGGGCGCCCAGCATTTCTGCATGTGCGGACGCATTGATTTCCTTGCGCAGGATCTTCTCGGCACCGGCAACCGCCAGTTCGGCGACGCGCTCACGCAATTGCTGCTTGGCACGTTCGACTTCCTGTTCGATTTCTGCCTTGGCGCCGGCGACGATTTTGTCAGCCTCAACCTTGGCATTGCCCTTGGCTTCTTCGACGATCTGTTGCGCACGCTTTTCGGCTTGAGCCACGAATTCCGCGGATTTCTCCTTGGCTTCACGCAGCGCATCAGCGGAACGCTTGGCAGCGAGTTCTTGCTCGTGCTTACCACGTTCGGCTGCAGCCAGGCCTTCAGCGATCTGTGCCTGACGGTCCGCCATTGCTTTTTGCAGCGGCGGCCAGACGTACTTCATCGTGATCCAGATGAAGAGGGCAAACCAGATTGCCTGGCCAATCAGTGTAGCGTTAATGTTCACGCCAACCTCCTGGTTATGAGAGTTTCAGGCGAGATTATTAGTGCAGCAGGGCCAGGAACGGATTGGCGAAGAGCAGGAACAGAGCGATACCAACACCGATCATGGTCACGGCGTCGAGCAGACCGGCGACGATGAACATCTTGACTTGCAGGGTGGGGATCATTTCCGGCTGACGGGCAGCGCCTTCCAGGAAGCGGCCGCCGAGGATACCGAAGCCGATAGCGGTGCCGAGAGCGCCGGCGCCGATCAGGATGGCCACAGCGATAGCGGTGTTGGAGAGAACGGTTGCGAGTTCCATGTTTACTCCTCAGTAGGGTAGGTTTATTGCAGGGTTAAAGTTAAAAACTACGGAAAAACAAAAACTACTTAGTGCGACTCTGCGGCCATCGACATGTACACGATGGTCAGCATCATGAACACGAAGGCTTGCAGGGTAATGATCAGGATGTGGAACAGTTCCCAGGGCAAAGCCAGCGGCAACTGATACAGACCCAGCAGAGCGATCAGGATGAACACCATTTCGCCGGCATACATGTTGCCGAACAGACGCAGAGACAGCGAAATCGGACGGGCGATTTCTTCGACGACGCGGAACAGGAAGTTGACCGGGGCGAGCTTGGCGCCGAACGGGACGGTGAACACTTCGTGCATGAAATGGCCGAGACCCTTGACCTTCAGACCCATGAACAGGGAGATGAAGAAGACGCTGATCGACATGCCGAAGGTCAGGTTGGGGTCGGTGGTCGGCACGAACTTGAACGGCAGGTGCTCGTTGCCGGTAACCTTTTGGGCGACGAAGGGCAGGAAATCGACCGGGATCAAGTCCATGGCGTTCATCACGAACACCCAGACGAAGATGGTGATGGCCAGCGGGGTAACCAGGGCGCTGCGGCCGTGGAAGGTGTCGCGCACCTGCTGGTCGACGAGGCCGACGACCATTTCGACGAAATTCTGACCCTTGGACGGGATGCCGGCGCTGGCCTTGCTGGCCAGCATGGCCATCAGGCCGAAGACGACCAGACCGAGAACCCCGGACACCAGAAGGGTGTCCAGATGGAAGGACCAGAAGCCCTTGCACACACCGTCAACCTTGGCGCTGTCAGCGCAGACGACGAGGTTGGTGAGGTGGTGTTGTATGTAACCTGCGGTACCGCCTTCAGCGCTCATGATTTCTCCAGACCTAGCGTTGCTTCAAGAGTGCCATCCAGAAGATGACCAATGTTGATGCGTAACCAAGGAAGAGCGGAAATACCGACACTTCCTTGAACTTCAAAAACACAAGAGCGAAGCCAATGAGCGTGAGTAGAAACTTGAACCCCTCGCCCGCTGTCTGCGCCCGGTAAGCCTTTACCGGGTCAAGACCGACATTCATCCGCATGGCTCTCAGTACGTAGCCAAGGTTTGCGATGATGCCGATTGATCCCCCGATCAGAACCGAGATACCTGCAATTTCACTAAACATCAGCCATGCCGCGAGGGCGAGAATGATGGTCAATGCCGCCTGGCGACTGAGAATCCAGCTTACCTGCGGGTGCAAGGAATACCTCGATCAAAAACCCCGAGAGTGTAACCAAGTCTTACATAAGAGTCAATTTCTGCGGCGCACAAATTAAGGGTTTTCCCGTAAAGACAGGTGGTTGTGATTAGTGGAATCAATTAAACGGTGAACCGGGAAATCAGGCCGTCGAGCTGTTCCAGGCTGCCGAATTCGATGGTCACCTTGCCGGCCCCCTTCTTGTTGGTGCTGATCAGGACATTGGCCCCGAGGCCGTCGGCGAGTTCTTCCTGCAGGCGCAGCAGATCGCGGTCGACCGGCTTGGCCGCCGGTTTTTTCGGCGGGTTGGTGATCTGCTGGACGAGGCGCTCGGCCTCGCGTACCGACAGGCCATGCTGAACGATGCGCTGGGCGATGGCGACCTGCTGGGCGCCGTTGAGCGGCAGCAGGGCGCGGGCGTGGCCCATGTCCAGCTTGCCTGTCATCAACAGTTCCTGGACCGGGGCGCTCAGCTGCAACAGGCGCAGCAGGTTGCTGGCAGCGGGGCGCGAGCGGCCGACGGCATCGGCGGCCTGCTGGTGGGTCAGGCCGAATTCGTCGATCAGGCGCTGCAGGCCTTGGGCTTCCTCGAGCGGATTGAGGTTCTCGCGCTGGATATTCTCGATCAGCGCCATGGCCAACGCCTGCTCGTCCGGAATGCTGCGCACGAGGACCGGCACTTCGGCGAGGCCGGCCAGCTGTGCGGCGCGCCAGCGACGTTCGCCGGCGACGATTTCGTAGCGCTCGGCGCCCGGCGTGCCGCTGACGGCACGGACGAGGATGGGTTGCATGACGCCCTGGGCCTTGATCGAGGCAGCGAGCTCGGCCAGGGATTCCTGATCCATGTGGGTGCGCGGCTGGTACTTGCCGGGCTTCAGGCGTTCGACCGGCAGGTTGCGCAGTTCGTCGTCGGCCTTGGCGTCGCTGCCGGCGAGCAGGGCGTCGAGGCCGCGGCCGAGTCCTTTCATCTTGATCATGCGGCGCTCCTTTCGAGAATTTCCTTGGCGAGGGCGCTGTAGGCCTGGGCGCCCCTCGAGTTCTTGTCGAAGGCGATTACGGGCTTGCCGTAGGACGGGGCTTCGGCCAGGCGGACATTGCGCGGCACGATGGTCTGGTAGACCTTGTCGCCGAAGTGGCTTTCCAGTTCGTTCGAGACCTGCTGGGTCAGCGTGCTCTGGCCGTTGTACATGGTGCGCAGCAGGCCCTCGATTTCGAGGCGCGAATTGAGGTGATGGCGCACCTTGCGCAAGGTCTCGACCAAGTCGGACAGGCCTTCAAGCGCGTAGTACTCGCACTGCATCGGGATCAACACCGAATCGGCGGCGACCAGCGCATTGACGGTGAGCATGTTGAGTGCCGGCGGACAGTCGATGAGGACGAAGTCGTACTCGGCGTGATTCTGCTGCAGGGCCTGCTTGAGGCGATATTCGCGCTTGTCCAGTTCGATCAGCTCGACCTCGGCGCCGGCCAGTTCGCGGTTGGCGGGCAGCACGTCGAAGGCGAAATCGGTGTTGATGCAGACTTCGACCAGCGTCGCGGCACCGATCAGCAACTGGTAGACGGTGGGCAGCGCTTCCTTCTTGGTGATCCCGGCGCCGGTCGTGGCGTTGCCCTGCGGGTCCATGTCGATGAGCAGGACGCGCTTGCCTTCGGCACCCAGCGAGGCGGCGAGATTGACGGCTGTCGTGGTCTTGCCGACACCGCCTTTCTGGTTGGTAATGGCGAGTACTTTCATGAGCCCGCTTTCAGGATGATGAGATGTCTTTCGGCGTCGAGGCAGGGAACGTGCAGCGGAATGACGGATTCCACGCTGACGTCGGCCGGCAGGGCAGCGATTTCTTCGTCCGGTCGAATGCCCTTCATGGCCAGCCAGCGGCCGCCGGGCGCCAGCAGATGGCGGGTCAGGCTGACGAACAAGCCGATTTCGGCGAAGGCGCGCGAGCTGATCTGGGCGTACTGGCCGCTCATTTCCTCGACGCGGGCATGATGGGCCGTGACGTTTTTCAGGCCCAGCTCGATGGCCGCCTGCTGCAGGAAGGTGGCTTTTTTCTGCACGGTATCGACCATGCTGACGGACAGTTCGGGCTTGGCGATAGCCAGCGGAATGCCGGGCAGGCCGCCGCCGCTGCCGACGTCGAGCAGCGGGCCATCACCGACGTGCGGCAGGATGGCCAGCGAGTCGAGCAGGTGGTGCGAGACGGCCTGGGCCGGATCGCGCAGGGCGGTCAGGTTGTAGGTCTTGTTCCACTTGAGCAGCAGGTCGCGGAAGGCGAGCAGCTTGTGCTGCGCCGCGGCGGGCAACTCGATTCCGAGGTCGGCGAGGCCGGCGGCGAGGGCGTCCTGGCTCATGCGGCAGACCACAGGTTGTAGCGCTTCAGGTGGATCAGCAGCAGCGAAATGGCGGCCGGCGTGATGCCCTGGATGCGCGACGCCTGGCCTATGGTCTGCGGCTTGTGCTGGGTCAGTTTCTGCTTGACCTCGTTGGACAGGCCGGCGACGCTGCCGTAGTCGAGATCGGCCGGCAGCACGGTGTTCTCGTAGCTGGCCGACTTGGCGACTTCCTCAGCCTGGCGGTCGATGTAGCCCTGGTACTTGGCGGAGATTTCCAGTTGCTCGACGACCAGCGGATCGTTTTGCGCCTCGCCGGCGCCGGGCAGGGTGAGCAACTGGGCGTACGACACTTCCGGGCGGCGGAGCAGTTCGAACAGGTTGTATTCGTGCTCGATGGCCTTGCCCAGCACGCGGATGCAGTCTTCGGCCGGGGTGATCTTGGGATTGACCCAGGTCGATTTCAGGCGTTCCTGTTCGCCGGCGATGGCGTCGCGCTTGCGGCAGAAGGCATCCCAGTGGGCATCGTCGACTAGGCCAAGTTGGCGGCCCTGTTCGGTCAGACGCAGGTCGGCGTTGTCTTCGCGCAGGGAGAGGCGGTATTCGGCGCGGCTGGTGAACATCCGGTAGGGATCGGCGACGCCGCGCGTGATCAGGTCGTCGACCAGCACGCCGAGGTAGGCCTCGTTGCGCTTCGGGCACCAGCCGCCCTCGCCGCGCACGTAGCGCACGGCGTTGATGCCGGCGAGCAGACCCTGGGCGGCGGCTTCCTCGTAACCGGTGGTGCCGTTGATCTGGCCGGCGAAGAACAGGCCGTGGATGGCCTTGGTCTCCAGCGTGTCCTTCAGGCCACGGGGGTCGTAGAAGTCGTATTCGATGGCGTAGCCGGGGCGCAGGATGTGCACGTTTTCCATGCCGCGGATGGAGCGCACCAGCGCCAGCTGGATGTCGAAGGGCAGGCTGGTGGACACGCCGTTCGGGTAAATCTCATGCGTGGTCAGGCCTTCCGGTTCGAGGAAGACGTTGTGCTGGTTCTTGTTGGCGAAACGGTGGATCTTGTCTTCGATCGACGGGCAGTAGCGCGGACCGACGCCTTCGATGACGCCGGTGTACATCGGCGAACGGTCCAGCCCGCTGCGGATGATGTCGTGCGTGCGCTCGTTGGTTTCGGTGATCCAGCACGGCAGCTGCTTCGGGTGCTGGGCGGCGTTGCCGAGGAAGGAGAACACCGGCAGCGGGTCGTCCGAGTGCTGCTCTTCCATGACTGAGAAATCGATGGTCTTGCCGTCCAAGCGCGGCGGCGTGCCGGTTTTCAGGCGGCCCTGCGGCAGGTTCAGTTCCTTCAGGCGGGCGGCCAGCGATACCGAGGGTGGATCGCCCATGCGGCCACCGGTGTAGTTTTCCAGCCCGACGTGGATCTTGCCGTTCAGGAAGGTGCCAGCGGTCAGCACCACGGCGTCGGCCATGAAGCGGATGCCGAGCTGGGTCACCGCGCCGCAGACCTTGTCGCCTTCGACGATCAGGTCGTCGCAGGCCTGGGCGAAAATGGTCAGCTTGGGCTGGTTTTCCAGCCGCATGCGGATGGCCTGCTTGTACAGCACGCGGTCGGCCTGGGCGCGGGTGGCGCGAACGGCCGGGCCTTTCGAGGCGTTGAGGATGCGGAACTGGATGCCCGATTCGTCGGTCGCCGCCGCCATGGCGCCGCCCAGCGCATCGACCTCGCGCACCAGATGGCCCTTGCCGATGCCGCCGATCGATGGGTTGCAGCTCATCGCCCCCAGGGTGTCGAGGTTGTGTGTCAGCAACAGCGTGTTTGCACCCGCCCGCGCTGCGGCAAGCGCAGCCTCGGTGCCGGCGTGACCGCCGCCGACGACGATGACATCGAAACGGGTGGGATAGAGCATGGAAGTGGCTTTGTTGCAGCGCAGTAGCGGACCGCGGATTTTACGTCAGGTCGCTGAAAAATCACAGGTTTGCGCTGTCTCTGGCATGCCGTGAACAGCCTGGCGCCACCCCACCGCACGTCGCCGCCGGGCAATACTGCTATCCTGACGGCCCGCATAGCCGGGTGTTCTTCAGGTCTGATAGCGTTCCGCCCTGAAAGTGCATGCCTTATCCACAAAGACCGAAGCGAAGTAGCCCTGCTTTGGCCGCAACAAGTCGTGACCGCCATGCCCCACTGCCCCGCTTTACTCATTGCTGCCCCGGCCTCTGGCCAGGGCAAGACAACCATTACCGCAGCTTTGGCCCGCCTGCATGCCCGCCAGGGCCGCCGGGTCACCGTCTTCAAATGCGGCCCGGATTTTCTCGATCCGCAAATCCACGCCTTCGCCTCGGGGCGCCCCTGCCAGAACCTCGACCTCGGCATGTGTGGCGAGGCCGACGCCCGCTGGCGGCTGGCGCAGGCATCGGCTGATTCCGACCTGATCCTGATCGAAGGCGTCATGGGCCTGTTCGACGGCCAGCCGTCGGCGGCCGACATCGCCGAGCGTTTCGCCATTCCGGTCATGGCCCTGATCGATGCCGGCAAGATGGCGCAGACCTTTGGCGCCGTCGCCCATGGTCTAGCCAGCTACCGGCCCGGCCTGCCCTTCGCTGGTGTGTTGGCCAACCGGGTCGGCAGCCCGCGCCACGCCGACATGCTGAAGGACAGCCTGCCGGCCGGCATGGGTTGGTTCGGCGCCCTGCCCAAAAGCGACGACAGCCTGCCTGAGCGCCACCTCGGTTTGCTGCAGGCGGCGGAAATCGACGATCTCGGCGCACGCCTCGACAAGCTGGCCGATGCGCTGGCCGCCAGCGCCAGCGTCGATCTGCCGGCGGCGGTCGATTTCCCCGCCGCTGACGCGCCGTCCGTGGCGCCGCTGCTCGCTGGCAAAACGGTGGCCATCGCCCACGATGCCGCCTACGGCTTCATCTACCCGGCCAATGTCGACGCCCTGCGCCGTCTCGGCGCCGACCTCGCCTTCTTCTCGCCGGTCGCCGGCGATGCGCTGCCGGCGTGCGATGCGGTATGGCTGCCGGGCGGCTATCCGGAACTGCATGCCGCGGTGATCGGCGACAACCGTGCGCTGTGGCAGCAGTTGCACGCCCACGTTGATGCCGGCAAGCCGCTGCTCGCCGAGTGCGGCGGCATGATGAGCCTGTTCGACGAGGTGGTGGACAAGGCCGGTACCGCCCATCGCTTCGGCGGCCTGCTGCCCGGCCGCTCGGTCATGCAGCAGCGCCTGGCAGCGCTCGGTACGCAGTTCGTCGACCTGCCCGAGGGCCGGCTGTTCGGCCACACCTTTCATTACTCGAAAAGCGAGTCGCCGCTGCAACCGTTGGCCCGGGCACAAACGGCCGATGGGCGCGACGGCGAGGCGATCTTCCGGCGGAACCGGCTGACCGCTTCCTATGTCCACTTTTACTTCCCGTCCAATCCGCTTGCCGTCGCCGGCTTGCTCGGCTGATTCTTCGAAAATACCGAAGAATAACAACTGATATGCCTGTTAATTTTGATCGTGGACTGCGGTTACACTACGCCGGTCGATTCCCACAGATAGGAGACAAAGGATGAAAAACTTCATGATGATGGCCGCGGCGCTGGTGCTCGGTCTTACCCTGCATATCAACGATGCCGAGGCCAAGCGCCTGGGCGGCGGCACCTCGTCGGGCATGCAGCGCCAGTCGGTAGCGCCGAGCAACACGACGCGTCAGGCCACCCCGGCCCAGACGCCGCAACAACAGGCGGCGCCCGCTCCGGCGGCTGCCGGTCAGCCCGCTGCGCAGCCCAAGCGTTCGTGGATGGGCCCGCTCGCCGGCCTGGCCGCCGGTATCGGCCTCGCCGCGCTGGCTTCGCACTTCGGCTTCGGCGCCGAACTGGCCAATTTCATGATGATGGCTCTGCTCGCCATGGTCGTCATCGGCGTGATCGGTTTCTTCATGCGCAAGAAGGCGGCAGCGCAGGGTAACGGCATGCAGTACGCCGGGGCCGGTGCGCCGTATGGCGGCAACGCCCAACAAGACTTCACGCCGGCCGGTGGTTCCGCTGCCGCCTCGACCGCTGCCAACATCCCGGCCGGTTTCGATGTCGAAGGCTTTGTCCGCAACGCCAAGGTCAATTTCATCCGTCTGCAGGCTTCCAACGACGCCGGCAATCTGGACGACATCCGCGAATTCACGTCGCCGGAAATGTTCGCCGAGATCAAGATGGGCATGGCCGAGCGTGGCAACGCCAAGCAGGAAACCGACGTCGTCCAGCTCAACGCCGAAGTGCTCGACGTCGCCGAGGAAACCAATCGCTACATCGTCAGCGTCCGCTTCAACGGCCTGATTCGCGAGGAGAAGGATGCGGCGGCCGCCCCGTTCGACGAAATCTGGCACATGACCAAGCCGACAGACAACAGCCGCGGCTGGGTGCTGGCCGGTATCCAGCAAGTCCAGTAAGCGCACTAGCGCAAACTATCGAAAGCCGGCGGCAAACATCCGCCGGCTTTTTTTCGCCCGGAATTCGGTCAATCGGCGAATTGCCGGGTTCGCTTTGCCCGCTTTTCCCGGAAAGTCAGGCCATGCAAGCACTCGCCCTCGCCGCAATCCGCTTCTATCAGCGGCACCTTTCGCCGCGCAAAGGCTACTGTTGCGCCTATCGCCACCATACTGGCCGGGCCAGCTGCTCCCAGCTCGGCTATCGCGCCATCCGGCGCCTCGGTCTGTGGCGCGGGTTGGCCGCCCTCCGCGTCCGTCTCGGTCACTGCGGCATTGCCCATCGCCGCTACTCACGCCGCGGATTGGCCGTGGGCAGGCAGGCCGGCTTCGGCGATTGTGCCTGCGACCTGCCGTGCGATCTGGATGCCGGCACCGCCTGCGATCTGGCCGGCAACCTGCCTTGCGACTGCGGGCTGGACTGGCCGGGGTCGGAGAAACGGAAGGAAGGCGAGCAGCATGTCCACATCCCGCCAGCTACCGGCCAGGATGCGGTTCACGAGCGGGTGGCGGACGACGGTCGGGTCAGCTCGAACAGCTGACTTCCAGGCCGTTCGCCCAGTCCGGCGGCAGGGCGGCGTAAGCGGCGTATTCCGGCTGTTCGTCGTAGGGCTGGCGCAGGCAGGCGAGCAGGCGCTGCACCTCGGTATAGTCGCCGCTCCGCGCCTTGCGGATAGCGACTTCGGCCAACCAGTTGCGCAGCACGTACTTGGGGTTGGCGGCGCGCATGGCGGCTTGCCGCTCGGCGTCGTCCCACGGCGTCCGGGCCAGGCGTGCCCGCCAGTTCTCCAGCCAGGCATCGCAGGCGGCGCGGTCGACAAACATGTCGCGCAGGGCGGCATCGTTGGCATTCGCCGTGCCCGACAAGCCGGACAGGGTGCGGAAGAACAGCGTGAAATCGGGCCGGTGCTGCTGCAGGAAGCCAAAGGTTTCGCCGATGAAGGTTTCGTCGTCCGGCTGCCCGTCGCGCAGGCCGAGCTTGGCCCTCATCAGCCGCTCGAAGCTGGCCTCGAAGGCGTCGCCGAAGGTTTCATCGATCGCCTGGCGCGCCGGCAAGGCGCCGCCGACTAGGCTGTGCAGCGCGTCGGCCAGGCAATACAGGTTCCATTGCGCGACATGTGGCTGGTTGCGATAGGTGTAGCGGCCGCGATGGTCGGAGTGGTTGCAGATGTGGCCGGCGTCGAAGGCTTCCATGAAACCGAAGGGACCGTAGTCGAGCGTCAGGCCGAGGATGGACATGTTGTCGGTATTCATCACGCCATGCATGAAGCCGACCGCCATCCACTGCGCGATCAGTTCGCCGGTACGCCGGGACACGTCGCGCAGCAGGGCGTCGTACGGGTTGGCCGCGGTTCGGCATTCCGGGCGGAAGGTGTCGATGACGTAGTCGGCCAGCTGGCGGAGTTCGACATCCCGGTCGCGCGACGACCAGTGCTCGAAGGAGCCGAAACGGACGAAGCCCTGGGCGACGCGGGTCACCACGGCGGCGGTCTCGACTTCCTCGCGATAGACCGGATGATCGGCACCGATCACGCACAGGGCCCGCGTCGTCGGAATGCCGAGGCCAGCCATCGCCTCGGAACACAGGAATTCGCGGATCGACGAGCGCAAGACCGCTCGCCCGTCGGCGCCGCGCGAATACGGGGTGCGCCCGGCGCCCTTGAGCTGGATTTCCCAGTGGCCGAGTTCGTTGCGCAGGCCGCCGAGCAGGTGCGCCCGGCCATCGCCGAGTTGCCCGGCCCAGACCCCGAACTGGTGGCCGGAATAGACGGCGGCCAGCGGATCGCTGCCCGGCAGCAGGCGGTTGCCGACAAAAATCTCGGCGAATTGCGGGCTGTCCAAGAGTTCCGCAGGCAGGCCGAGCAGGGCGGCGACATCGTTGCTGACTGCAACGACATAGGGCTCAGGCAATGGGTGCGGCGCCAGGCGGGTGTAGAAGGCGCCGGGTAGGGCGGCAAAGCTGTTGTCGAAGACAGGAAGTTCCGGCAGCGGGGATTCGGGGGCGTTCATTGGGCCTTTGTCGGTTATGCATCACAGGTGAGCATTTCGACAGGGCGCAACAAAAAACGTGCCCGTAAAAAGCAGCTTAAGCTTGACGCGCTACACTGTCGCCATGCGCCACTACCCCGCTTCCTTCCTGATCCTCTCCGGGCTCGGCATCCTGTGCGCCATTCCCGGCGCAATCAGCCTCGCCGGCTTCGGTGCCGCCATTCACCCGGTTCTCGACGATCCGATGGCCGGATTGGCCTTCATCGTCTCGGCCATCGCCCTGATCGGCTCCGGCGCCTTTCCGCTGGTCCTCGAGAAACTGAAGGAAAACGAGGGCGCCTGAACGCCCGCCGACCGACTGTCGCCCGGTCGCTCAGGCTTGGCGCAGCAGCCGCCAGTACTGAAATTTGAGCATGGCCGCGGCCCCGGCGACGATCGCTGCGAAGGTGATGATGGAACCCAACGCCAGGGTCGAGAAGCCGGAGATACCCTGGCCGACCGTGCAGCCCATGGCGACGACGCCACCGAAGCCCATCAGCGCGGCGCCGATCAAGTGGCTGGCGGTATCCTCGACGCTGGCGAAGCCTTCCCAGCGGAAATTTCCGGTCGCGATGCTCCACACGAAGGAGCCGGCCACGACGCCGAGCGCAGTGGCGATGCCGAAACTCACCGTGCGGCTGGTGTCCGACCACAGCATCAGCAATTCCAGCGTATAGGCCAGCGGCGCGACGAAGGAGAGCGCTTCCATGCGCCCGCTGTTGGTGGCGATGAAGGCTTCTTCCAGGGTTTCCGGATGCTCGGCGACGTAACCGATGTGGCCGCTGACATACCAGGCGGCAACCACCAGCAGGCCGGTGCCGAGGCCGCCGAGCAGGCGGTCGAAAGTCCAGAATTCGCGGTTGGCCAGGCAGAAAGCAGTCAGGCCGCCGCCGATGCCGAGCACGGCCAGCCAGAAGGCGGTCTGCGGGGCCAGGCCGGCACCGGTCAGCAAAGCCGGGATGTCCTGGCCGTCAGGCAGGAAGATGGCTGCCTTTTCCAACACATTGACCCGGAAGACGCCGAAGATGCCGCGCAGGGTCATATAGGCGACGAGGCCCAGGGTCAGGAAGACCACCACCGATTTGAGGCTGCCACCGCCGATGCGGATCAGCGTTTTCGAGCCACAGCCCGACGCCAGCACCATGCCGATGCCGAAACAGAAACCGCCGACCAGGTAGGACAGCCAGGTGAAGTTAGGCGTGCGGTAGATGGACTTGGCAAGGTCGATCTGGCCGGTTGCATGCAAGGAGCCGGCGCCCAGAATGGCGATGCCGATGGCCAGCAGCCACATGCGCATGCGGCCCCAGTCGCCCATGTTGACGATGTCGGACACCGCGCCCATGGTGCAGAAACAGGTCTTGCGGCCGATGGCGCCGAACACGAAGGCGACGGCGAAGGCCAGCCACAGCACGGTGTTGGCCGACACGCTCGCCATGCTCAGGCGCGGTACAGGGTGGGGTCGGCCACGCCGGCGGCGGCAAAGCCCTCGGCGCGCAGGCGGCAGGAATCGCAGGCGCCGCAGGCACGGCCCTCGCTGTCGGCCTGGTAGCACGACACGGTGAGGCCGTAATCGACGCCGAGCGCCGTACCGGTGCGGATGATGTCGGCCTTGGACAAGTCGATCAGCGGGGCGTGGATGGTCAGCTTGTGGCCCTCGACACCGAACTTGGTGGCAAGGTTGGCCATTTTTTCGAAGGCGGCGATGTATTCGGGGCGGCAGTCCGGGTAGCCGGAGTAATCGACGGCATTGACCCCGACGAAAATGTCCATGCTGCCCAGCACTTCGGCCCAGGCCAGGGCCAGCGACAGCATGATGGTGTTGCGGGCCGGCACGTAGGTGACCGGGATGCCCGGCTGCACGCCTTCGGTGGGCACGGCGATCGAGGTATCGGTCAGGGCCGAACCGCCGAACTGGGCGAGGCCCAGGCTCAGCACGCGGTGTTCGCGGGCGCCCAGCGCCTGGACCACGCGTTCGGCCGCCTTCAGCTCGGCGTTGTGGCGCTGGCCGTAGTCGAAGGACAGGCAATAGGCATCGAAGCCCTGGCTGCGGGCGATGGCGAGGCAGGTGGCGGAATCGAGACCACCGGAAAGGAGTACGACGGCTGGCTTCATCATGGGGCGCGAATATACCCGAAAATGACTAGAGACCGCGACGGTATCTGCTTGTTCCTGCGCTACAATTTGCCGCTTTAGCCCACCAGCCCGGAGATTTCGATGATGCCTCGCCTGACTGCCCTAGCTGCTGCCCTGCTGCTGGCCGGTTCCGTCCACGCCGCCGACAAGATCAAGGTCGGCCTGGTATCCACCCTGTCCGGCCCCGGCGCCGGTCTCGGCGTCGATATCCGCGACGGTTTCCAGCTCGGCATCAAGCACCTGAACGGCAAGCTGGGCAACCTGCCGGCCGAAGTGATCGTCGCCGACGACCAGCAGAATCCGGACATCGCCAAGCAGGCCGCCGACAAGATGCTGAAGAAGGACAAGGTCGATTTCATGACCGGCATCGTCTTCTCCAACATCATGCTCGCCGTCGGGCCGGCCGTCTTCCAGAACCAGACCTTCTACATTTCGGCCAATGCCGGCCCGTCGCAATACGCCGGCGAGCAGTGCAATCCCTTCTTCTTCAACGTCGCCTGGCAGAACGACAACCTGCACGAGGCGGTAGGCAAGATCGTGCAGGACAAGGGCTACAAGAACGTCGTGATCGTCACGCCAAACTACCCGGGCGGCAAGGATGCGGTGTCCGGCTTCCGTCGCTACTACAAGGGCAACGTCACCGAAGAGATTTACACCAAGCTCGGCCAGCTCGACTACGCCGCTGAACTGGCGCAGATTCGCAGCATCAAGCCGGACGCCCTGTTCTTCTTCCTGCCGGGCGGCATGGGCATCAACTTCGTCAAGCAGTTCGTCTCGGCCGGCCTGTCGCGTGACACTCAGCTCTTCGCTCCCGGCTTCTCGGCCGATGAGGACGTGATCAAGGCGGTCGGCGGCTCGATGCTCGGCATGTTCAACTCGTCGCACTGGGCGCACGACATGGACAATCCGGAGAACAAGCGCTTCGTCGCCGACTTCCAGAAGGAATACGGCCGCCTGCCCTCGCTCTACGCTTCGCAAGGCTACGACGCGGCGCTGATGATGGACGGCGCAGTGCGCGACGTGAAGGGCCATGTCGAAGACAAGAAGGCCCTGCAGAAGGCGCTCGAAGCCAAGCACTTCAAATCGGTGCGCGGCGACTTCAAGTTCAACACCAATCACTACCCGGTGCAGAACTACTATCTGCGCGCCATCGGCAAGGATGCCGGCGGCCGCGTGACCAACAAGACCATGGGCACCATCTTCACCAATCACGCCGATGCCTACGTGGCGCAGTGCAAGATGAAGTAAGCCTGACGGCAGCCGGGCAACCGGCTGCCGCCGTTTGATGACGCAACTGATCCTCGAACAGGCCCTCAACGGCCTGCAACTCGGCCTCATGCTGTTCCTGCTCGCCGCCGGGCTGACGCTCGTCTTCGGCATCATGGACTGCATCAATCTGGCCCACGGCTCGCTGTACATGGTGGGCGCCTATTTCGTCGCCGCCGCCACGCAGGCAGCCGATTCGTTCTGGATCGGGCTGGGTGTCGGCGTCGCCGGAGCGGCCGTGCTCGGCCTGCTGCTTGAACTGGCCCTCTTCCGCCGCCTGTACCAGCGCGACCACCTGTCGCAGGTACTCGCCACCTTCGCGCTGATCCTGATCGCCAACGAGGCAGTGCGCGCCATCTGGGGGCCGGCGGCGCTGATGCTCAATCCGCCCGAGGCGCTGGCCGGGCCGGTCGAGCTGTCGCTTTTCGGCGGCGACTTCTTCTACCCGGCCTACCGGCTGGTCATCATCGCCTTCGGCATCGCCATCGCCGTGGCCCTCTACCTGCTCGTCGCCAAGAGCCGGGTCGGCATGTGGGTGCGCGCCGGCGCCGCCAATCGCGAAATGACCGAAGCGCTGGGCATCAATGTGCGCCGCCTGTTCACCGCCGTTTTTGTCTTCGGCGCCGCCCTCTGCGCGCTGGCTGGCGGCCTGCTCGGCCCGCTGCTCGCCGTCCAGGTCGGCATGGGGGAAAGCGTGCTGATCCTCGCTTTCGTGGTCATCATCATCGGCGGCATCGGCTCGATCCGCGGCGCGCTGGTCGGCAGCCTGATCGTCGGCACGGTCGATACCCTGGGCCGTGCCCTGCTCCCCACTCTGCTGCGCGCCACCCTGCCGGCCGATGCCGCATCGACGCTGGGCCCGGCGCTGGCTTCCATCCTGATCTACCTGCTGATGGCCGGCATCCTGTTCTTCAAGCCGCAAGGCCTGTTTCCGGCGAGGGCATAAATGGCTTTCTATCGTCCCGCCGCCTGGCAGAAGCCGCTTTCGTTTGTGCTGGTCGGCGCCGCGCTGGCCTTGCCGACGGTACTCACCGCCTGCGGACAGGAGTTCTACATCGGGTTCGCCACCCGCGTGCTGATCTTCGCGCTGGCCGCCTCCAGCCTCAACCTGATCCTCGGTTTCGGCGGCATGGTGTCGCTCGGCCACGCCGCCTTCCTCGGTGCCGGCGCCTATGTCGCAGCCATCTGCCAGCAGGCCGGGATCAACGAGGCTTTGATCGCTTTCCCGCTGGCCATGGGCGTCGCCGGGATGTTCGCGCTGGTGGTTGGCGCTATCAGCCTGCGCACGCGCGGCGTCTATTTCATCATGATCACCCTGGCCTTCGCCCAGATGGCCTACTACCTATTCATCTCGGCACGTAGCTGGGGTGGCGACGACGGCCTGCCGCTCAACGGGCGGATGACGCTGGCCGGTTTCGCCCTGGCCGACGATGCCGCCCTGTTCTACGCCGCTCTCGGCCTGCTGGCCGGCACCATGCTGCTCTTCGGCCGGGCGGCCGATTCGCGCTTCGGACGGACCATCCAGGCCATACGCGAAAACGAGACGCGCATGGAAGCGCTCGGCTACCCGGTCTTTCGTTACCGGCTGGTCGCCTTCGCCCTCGGCGGTGCCTTCGCCGGGCTGGCCGGCGCCCTGCTCGCCAACCTGACCGGGCTGGCCAGCCCCAACCTGCTGCAATGGACGCAGTCCGGCACCCTGCTCGTCATGGTCATCATCGGCGGCGTCGGCTACCTGTACGGCGGCGTGCTGGGGGCGGCCGTCCTGCTCCTGCTCGAAGAGACGCTGGTCGGCGTCACCGCGCACTGGCATATCGTGCTCGGCCTGCTCCTGCTCGGCGTGGTGCTCTTCGCGCCGAAGGGTGTCGCCGCCCTGTTCGACCGACCGCGCGAGGCCGATCATGGCTGACGCCCTGCTCGACGTTCGCCAGCTGTCGCGCCGTTTCGCCGCGCTCGATGCGCTGAAAGAGGTCGATTTCCGCGTCGAGGCCGGCGAAATCCACGCCCTGATCGGCCCCAACGGTGCCGGCAAGACGACCTTCATCCACCACGTCTCCGGCGCCCTGCAGCCGGACAGCGGCAGCGTGCATTTCGCCGGCCGCGACGTGACGAAACTAGCCATGCACCAGCGCGTCGCGGCCGGCATGGCGCGCTCCTACCAGATCACCAACGTCTTCCTCGGCCTGTCGGCGCTCGATAACGTGGCGCTGGCCGTACAAGGGCGCAGCGACGCCGGCAGCAGTTTCCGTTTCTGGCGGCCGGTGCGTCGGGAAAAGGCGCTCTTCGACGAGGCGCGGACTTATCTCGAACAGGTCGGTCTGCACGCCAAGAGCGGCGCGCTCGCCGGCACGCTGTCGCACGGCGAACAGCGCGCCCTGGAACTGGCCATGGCGCTGGCCACCCGGCCGCAATTGCTACTCCTCGACGAACCGATGGCCGGCACCGGCCCGGAGGAGTCGGCGCGCATGGTGGACCTGATCGAACACCTGGCCCGCCACGTCACCATCCTGCTCGTCGAACACGACATGAATGCGGTTTTCCGTCTGGCCGACCGCATTTCGGTCCTGGTCAACGGCCAGTTGATCTGCACCGGCACGCCGGACGAGGTGAAGAACGACGCCAGCGTGCGCCGCGCCTACCTGGGAGACCACCTGTGAGCGCCTTGCTCGAAGTGTCCGACCTCGAAGTCGCCTACGGTCCGAGCCAGGTGTTGTTCGGCCTAAACTTCAGCCTGGCCGACGGCGAAGCGGCCACCCTGCTTGGCCGCAACGGCATGGGCAAGACCACCACGCTGCGCGCCATCTGCGGCCTGGAGCCGGTCAAGGCCGGGCGCATCCGCTTTGCCGGCGAGGATATCGCCGGCTGGCGCCCCGACCGCATAGGGCGGGCCGGCATCGCCTTGGTTCCCGAGGGCCGGCAATGCTTCCCCAATCTGACGGTTGATGAACATTTGGTGGCCTTCTTCGCCAATCGCCGCCAGCGTTCCGCGGCGTGGACGCCGGCCCGGGTCTACGAGTTGTTTCCCCGCCTGCTCGAGCGCAAGAAAAACCTCGGCAACCAGCTTTCCGGCGGCGAACAGCAAATGCTGGCCATCGGCCGCGCCCTGGTCACCAATCCGCGCCTGCTCATCCTCGACGAGGCGACGGAAGGTCTGGCGCCGCTCATTCGCGACGAAATCTGGGCCTGCCTGGCCCGGCTGCGCAGCGAAGGGCAGAGTGTGCTGGTCATCGACAAGTACGTGGAAAAGCTGATCGGACTAGCCGACCGCCACACCATCATCGAACGCGGGCACGTGGTCTGGCAGGGCAGTTCAGCACAGCTCGATGCCGATCACGGCATCTGGCACCGCTATCTGGGCATTTAACCCCCAAAGGGGTATCTCCGGCAGTACGACCCCCTGCTGGGGTGCGAACTAACCCGCGAATTTCCCCGGGTGTTGTCTGGGGATTAGTGATGCGCCAGCAGGGCGAATTCGCGTTCGGCGAGCGCTTCGTCGCCGAGGTTCAGGGCGACCAGGCGGCGCAGGTGGGTCACGCTGTCCAGATCGATTTCACGGCAGGCCAGGCCATAGCTGTCGTCGGCCATGTGGTGCACCACCGTTACGCCCATGCGTATGCAGGTTTCGGCGTCGTCGAGACGGATTTTCAGGACGCCGTTGTTGCCCATCGTTACGTACATCGGCCCGGTCGGCGCGATCAGCGCGCCCTGCAGCGACAGGTCGAGCACCGCGACGGCGTGTTCGCCGTCGGGTAGGAACAGGGTGGCTTGGCTTTGGAAAGGTATGCGGGAAAATCTGCGACGATTGGTGTTCACCTGGGTCTCCGTCTTCTATTTTCCCTGCATGTTACCCCAAAGCAGTTTGTGCAGTTGCAGCTGGAAGCGCACGTTCAGGCCGTCCTTGAGGATCCACTCGGCCAGCGACTGCGGTTCGATTAGCCCTTGAGCCGGCGAAAACAGCACCGGGCAGATGCGGTCGAGTTGCCGCTCGCGCAGCACGTCGCGCGCCCACTCGTAGTCGCTGCGCGAGGCGATGACGATCTTGATCTCGTCGCGCGGATTGAGCTGCACCAGGTTTTCCCACAGGTTACGGGCCAGTTCGCCGGAGTCCGGCGCCTTGAGGTCCATGATGCGCGAGACACGCGGATCGACCCCGGCGACGTCGAGGGCGCCCGAGGTTTCCAGCGACACGTCGTAGCCGGCATCGCACAGCGCCGTCAGCAGAGGCAGGCAATCCTTCTGCGACAAGGGCTCGCCGCCGGTCACACAGACCTGGCGGGCCGGATATTTCGCCACTTCGGCGAGCACCGATTCCACCGTGGCTGCTTCGCCGCCGGTGAAGCTGTAGGTGGTGTCGCACCAGGTGCAGCGCAACGGGCAACCGGTCAGGCGGACGAAAACCGTCGGCAAGCCGGCGCGCGAGGCCTCGCCTTGCAGCGAGTAGAAAACTTCGGTGATGCGTAGAGCCAATTATTTCTTCTTCAGTCTTTCGCGGGCCACGTCGGCGGCCGGGGAGCTCGGGTACTTGGCGACGACCGTTTCCAGGGAGCGCTTGGCCCCGTTGGCATTGCCCATTTCCTGCTGGCAGGTAGCCATCGCCAGCCAGGCATCGGCCGCTTTCGGGCTGTCGGCGTACTTGGTGGTTACCACGCTCTGCGCTTCGATGGCGCGCTTGCAGTCGCGCTGGGCATACCAGGCATTACCCAGCCAGTACTGGGCATTGGGCGCCAGCGAGCTGTCCGGGTATTTCTGTACGAAGGCGCCGAAGCCGGCTGCGGCATCCTTGTACTTGGCGGCCTTGAACTGGTTCAGGGCCGATTCGTATTCCTGGCTTTCCTTGGCCGGGTCGCCGGTCGGTTTGGCCGGGGCCGCTGCGGCGGCCGGATCGGCGGTGCCGTTGGCAGCCACCGGGGTCTCGAACTTGCGTAGACGCGTATCGAGGTCGAGGTAGAAATCCTGCTGGCGCTTCTTGGCCGTTTCAAGCTCGTAGCTCAGCGTTTCGATCTGCCCGCGCAGGCGGGCGATCTCTTCGGCCTGGCGCTGGATCTGCGCGGACAGATCCAGCTGGGCCTTGGCCTGCTGGTCGAATCGCGCCTCGGCCTTGATCCGTTGGTCGGCGATCTGGCGACGCGCTTCGTCGTCGTCGAAAACGCCGGCCTGGGCCTGTGCGGCGCCCAGGGCAGCGATCAGGAGGGCGATTCGAACCGGGCGCATGGCTTAGAACTCGCCGCGGCCGTCCGGGGCCTTGTACAGGATGTCGGCGCGACGGTTTTCGGCCCAGGCGGCTTCGTCGTGACCGGCATTCTTCGGCTTCTCTTCGCCCAGGCTGACTGATTCGATCTGGTCATCCTTGACGCCGAGCAGGGTCAGCGAACGCTTGACGGCTTCGGCACGCTTCTGGCCGAGCGACAGGTTGTATTCGCGGCTGCCGCGCTCGTCGGTGTTGCCCTGGAGCAGAACCTTGAAGCCCTTGTTGGCGGTCAGGTACTTGGCGTGGGCGGCGACCAGATCCTTGTACTCGTCCTTGACTTCGTACTTGTCGAGGTCGAAGTAGATGCTGCGCTGCGACAGTTTGCTCTTCGGGTCGGTCAGCTCGCGTGGCAGACCGCTGGCGTCGACGCCGCCGGCGGTCACCGGGGCGACGCCGGTGGAGGACGAGCCGCTACGCGATTCGACCGGGGCGCCGCTGTCTTCCGGCAGCGGGGTGGTGGAACAGGCAGCCAGCAGAGCGGACAGCAGGGCAGGGATCAGCAGTTTTTTCACAAAGTTCTCCGATGTGGATTATTGGTAGTAAGGGCCCCAGGCCGGCTCGCGGACATCGCCGGCAGCAACCGTGAGGCGTTGTTTGATCCTGCCATCGCTGGACACAGCCGATAGTACGCCGCGACCGCCAATTTCAGTGGCAATCAGGATCATGCGGCTGTTTGGTGCGAAACTGGGGGATTCGTCCTTGTTGGAATCGCTCAGCACCTGGACCTGGCGGCTGGCCAGATCCATCACGGCGAGCTGGAAGCGGCCTTCGCGGCGGCTGATGAAGGCCAGGCTCTTGCCGTCCGGCGAGGGACGAGCCGACACGTTGTAGCTGCCTTCGAAGGTGACGCGGCGGGCGTCGCCGCCACCGACACCGACCTGATAGACCTGCGGGCTGCCGCCGCGGTCGGAGGTGAAGTAGATGCTGCTGCCGTCGGCCGAATAGCGCGGCTCGGTATCGATGCCGGAGGACTGGGTGACGCGCTGCAGGCCGCTGCCGTCGGCATTGACCGTGTAAATCTGCGAATTGCCGTCCTTGGACAGCACGACCGCCAGCTTGCGGCCATCCGGCGACCAGGCCGGCGCCGAGTTGGAACCCTTGAAGTTGGCGACGATGATGCGCTGGCCGGAGGACAGCGAATGCACGTAGATCACCGGCTTCTTCTTCTCGAAGGAAACATAGGCCAGCTTGTTGCCGTCCGGCGACCAGACCGGCGAGATGATCGGCTCGGTCGAGGTCAGCGCGGTGGCCGCATTCTGGCCGTCGGAATCAGCGATCTGCAGCAGGAACTGGCCGCGCGCCTTGACGACGTAGGCGATGCGCGTCGAGAAGACGCCCTTTTCGCCGGTCAGCTTTTCGTAGATGTAGTCGGCGATGCGATGCCCGGCGGCGCGCAGTTGGGTATTGCTAGTGACGTACGCGGCACCGCCCAGTGCCACGCCCTTTTGCGTATCGTAAAGGCGGAAACGGGCTTCCATGCGGCCATCGGCGCTGCGCGCGATGCTGCCGGCGGCCAGGGCGTCGGCCCCCTTGCTCTTCCAGTCGGCGTGATTGATCGCGGCGTTCTCGTCGAAGGACAGGCCGTTGTGATCGATCAGCTTGAACAGGCCGCTGCGCTCCAGGTCGCTGCGTACCGTCGTGGTGATGACGCGGGAAGCCGCGAAATCGCCGGGGAAGTCGACGATAGCCACTGGAATGCGGTTGGCGCCGGCGCCGGTGATCTCGATGGACAGTTGCGCCTGGGCCAGACCGGTAGCGAGCACGGCAAAAGCCAGGAAGACACGACGGGAAATTCGGGACATTGCGTTCATTTTCAAAACTTTCGCGCGATTTTACTCTTCAAATGGCCGGTATTTGATTTCCAGAGTCCGTTCGAACAGCGACGGATCATCCGGTTTGGGCAGCGGTGAGGATTTGCGGATTGCTCGCTCGATGGCGGCATCGAGGGCCGGGTTGCCGCTCGAGCGCTTGAGGCGGACTTCAAGGACTTCGCCTGTCGGCAATTGATCCACCACGAAGACAGCTTCCGGATTGCCCTGGATGCTGGGCGGCAAGATGATATTGCCGCGAATCTTGCCGCGGATCTTGTTGGCGTAATCGGCCTTGCCGCGTTTGTTCGACGAGGCCCGCTGTTCCGATTCCGCTGCCGCCGCATTGGCCATCTGCTGCGCCGTGGCAGCCGACTTGGCCGAGGATTTCAGCTGACGCTCTTCGCGCTCCAGCATTTCCTTGAACGGATCGACCTTGGGCTGGGGCTTGGCTTCCGGCTTCGGCGGCTCCGGCTTTTTCGGTTCGGGTTTGGGCGGTTCCGGTTTCTTGGGCTCCGGCTTGGGCGGCTCGGGCTTTTTCTTCTCTTCCTTGACCGCAATGTCCGGCTTCTTCGGGGGCGGCGGCTCGACCTTTGGTTCCGGCTTGGGTTCGGGCTTGGGTTGCGGCTTCACCACCGGTTCAGGCGGGGGCGGCGGCGGTTGGACGACCTGTGCCGGCCGCGGCGTCGGCGACCACAGTTCGACCTCGTAGACCTCCGGCTTGCTGCGCTTCCATTGCACGCCGAAGAACAGGAAGGCGAGCAGCAGCGCATGCACCAGCACGGTGAGCGCTAGCGCATATTTCTTGCCGGGTTCTTCGGGGCGTTCGAGGATCATTGCTTACTTGCTGCTGGTTTCCAGGCCGACCCGCTCGAAACGCATTTTCTTGACCTCATCGAGTACCTCGATGACGTTCTTGTACTGGGTTTCCTTGTCGCCGGCGACCAGCACCGGCATCTTTTCGTCGTCGCCGCGCAACGGAAGCAGCGTGTCCTTCAGGTTCTTCAGGCCCTTGACCTTGGTCGGCTTGCCGTCGGCGTCGAACACGGTCAGCGCGCCATCCTGCTTGACCTGGACCTTCAGGTACTTGTCCGGCTTCTGCGGCGCGGTGCCGGAGGTCGGCAGGTCGACCGAGCCGGTGGTCATCATCGGCGTCGCCACCATGAAGATGACGAGCAGCACCAGCATGACGTCGATGTACGGCACGACGTTGATTTCGTTTTTCAGGCGGCGCTGGCGCATGGCTTACCGCATCTGCCGCTGGATGATGTTGGAGAACTCCTCCATGAACGACTCGTAGCGTACGGCGAGACGGTCGATGTCATGCGAAAAGCGGTTGTAGGCGAGCACGGCCGGAATGGCCGCGAACAGGCCGATGGCGGTGGCGACCAGCGCTTCAGCAATGCCCGGGGCGACCGAGGCGAGGGTCGCCTGGCCGACGTTGGACAGGCCGCGGAAGGCGTGCATGATGCCCCAGACAGTGCCGAACAGGCCGATGTACGGTGACACCGAGCCGACCGAAGCGAGGAAGGCGAGGTGCGATTCGAGGCCATCCATCTCGCGCTGGTAGGTGGCGCGCATGGCGCGGCGGGAACCATCGACGATATCCTTGGGGTCGAGGTTCTTCTGGCCGCGCAGCTTGGTGAATTCGCGGAAGCCGGCTTCGAAGATGCGTTCCATCGAGCCGGCATTGTGCCGGTCGTTCACCGCGCTGTTGTACAGGCTGTTCAGATCGCCGCCGGACCAGAAGTCGCGCTCGAAGGTCTCGGTCTTGCTGCGTGCCTGGCGCACGGCGAACCACTTCATGAAGATGTAGTACCAGGACATCACGGAGACGCCGGCGAGCAAGGCCATGACGGCCTGCACGACAGCACTGGCTTCGAGAATCAGGTGGAGGATGGAGAGGTCCTGGGTGACGTTCATTTAAGCGCTTCCAGCTTGGAATACAGAAAATCGGGAATGGGGGCGGGTTTCATGGTCGCCATGTCGACACAGGCGATTTCGACGGTGCCGGTGACCAGTTCGTCGTTGCCGCGGCGCACATGCTGGCGGAAAACCACGCGCACGCGGGTCAGTTTTTCCACTTCGAGACCGACCGTCAGCTGGTCGTCGAGGTGGGCCGGACGCAGGTATTCGCAATTGGCCTTGCGCGCCACGAAACCGATGCCCACTTCGAGCGCCAGCTGGCGCTGGTCATGGCCTGCCACACGCATCCATTCGGTGCGGCAACGTTCGAAGAATTTCAGGTAATTGGCGTAGTAGACGACCCCGCCTGCATCGGTGTCTTCGTAGTAGACGCGCACCGGAATGGAGAAGGCGTTGGGGTTCGGCTCAAATTTCATCCCGGGATTTTACCTTGCGTTGCAGCATTGTTTTGTAACGGTCTGTTTCCGCGAGGATTGCCACCGTTCGCGGAAAATTGCCGACGTCCCGATGCTTAACGTCTGCCGCGCCAGTCGGATGACATAGATTATTCGTCGGCGAGCAGATCGCGGACCACGGCGCTGGCCGGCTCGGCCAGGCCCAGGTGGCGATAGATCGCCGGCGTGGCGATGCGGCCGCGCAGGGTGCGCTGCAGGTAGCCCTGCTGGATCAGGTAGGGTTCCAGCACGTCCTCGATGGTGTCGCGCGCTTCGCCAATGGCCGCCGCCAGGTTGTCGACGCCGACCGGGCCGCCGCCGAACTTGTCGATCACCGCCGACAGCAGCTTGCGGTCCATCAGGTCGAGACCGGCCGGGTCGACGTCGAGCATGTGCAGTGCCTTGTCGGCCACGCCGCGCGTGATGTTGCCGTCGGCCTTGACCTCGGCGTAGTCGCGCACCCGGCGCAGCAGGCGGTTGGCGATGCGTGGCGTACCGCGCGAACGCTTGGCGATTTCCAGCGCGCCGTCGGCGTCGATCGGCGCATTGAGTAGGCTTGCCGAACGCGAAACGATGCTCTGCAACTCCTGGGCGTTGTAGAACTCCAGCCGGGCGACGATGCCGAAGCGGTCGCGCAGCGGGTTGGTCAGCATGCCGGCCCGCGTCGTGGCGCCGACCAGCGTGAAAGGCGGCAGGTCGAGCTTGACCGAGCGGGCGGCCGGGCCTTCGCCGATCATGATATCGATCTGGAAGTCTTCGAGCGCCGGGTAGAGGATTTCCTCGACCACCGGGCTGAGGCGGTGGATTTCGTCGATGAACAGCACGTCGTGCGGTTCGAGATTGGTCAGGATGGCGGCCAGGTCGCCGGCGCGTTCGAGCACCGGTCCGGAGGTTTGGCGCAAATTGACGCCCATTTCGGCGGCGACGATGTGGGCCAGCGTCGTCTTGCCCAGACCGGGGGGGCCGAAGAGCAGGACGTGATCGAGCGATTCGCTGCGGTTACGCGCAGCTTGGATGAAGATCTCCAGCTGTTCGCGGATTTTCACCTGGCCGGTGTAGTCGGCCAGCCGCTTGGGGCGCAGGGCGCGTTCGAGCGCTTCTTCCTGCGCCGACTTGCTTTGCGGGGCGATGATGCGGTCGGTAGCGACCAGCTTGTCGGTTTCGATCATGTGTCTAGTTCCTCACGCAGCCAGCGCTGCAGCAGCATGTCGCCGAGGGCCAGCAGCACCGGCCCGAGGAAGATGCCGATAAAGCCGAAGACCAGCACGCCGCCGAGCACGCCGAGGGCGATGAGCAGGATGGACAGCCCGGCGCCGCGGGCGATCAGGATGGGTTTGACGAAGTTGTCGATGCTGCTGATCACCAGCAGGCCGTACAGCACCATGAAAATCGCCCAGCCGGTCTGCCCGTCGTTGTACAGCCAGGCTGCGGCGCCGCCCCAGATCAGTGGCGGGCCGATGGGGATCATGGACAGGAAGAAGGTGGCGAAGCCGAGCAGCATGGCGGTCGGCACGCCGGCGATCAGGAAGCCGATCATCGCCACTGTGCCCTGCGCCGCGGCGGTGCCGACGATGCCGAGCATGACGCCGACCACCGTGCCGCGCGCCTTGTCGAGCATGTCCTCGCCGAGTTCGCCACCCAGCTTGCGGGCGCCGACGTAGAGCGCCTGGCTGATTGCCGTTCCGTCGCGGTACAGGAAGAAAACGACGAACAGCACCAGCGCCAGTTGCAGCAGGCCGTTGGCGACGATGCCTCCGAGGACGAGGGCGAATTGCCGGGCCGGCGCGACCAATTGACCGAGCAGCGCCGTCAATTCGGCGCGGCTGCGGGCGACGCGGTGCCAGCTGGCGTCGATCTCGCTGCCGACGACCGGCAGGCCGCTTAGCCAGCTCGGCGCATGGGATGGCAGGCCTTGCTCGAGATAGTCCTTGAGGAAGTCGATCAGCTGATTGGCGCCGCTGGCCAGCGAGCCGGCCAAGAAGAGCATGGGCAGCAGCATTACGAGGACCAGCCCCAGGGTCATCAGCGAGGCGCCGAGGGTGTCGCGTCCGGCCAGCCGGGGGAGCAGTTTTTCGGCATAGAAACGCCAGCTGCACATCCAGATCACGAAGGCGAACAGCACGGCGCCGATGAAGGGCAGCAGCAGGGCGATGCAGCCGATGATTAGCAGCACCACCAGCGCCATCTGCGCCAGTCGCTTGGGGTCCTGTTCCTCGATCATCAGACCTTGGACAGCAGCTTGAGGGCCTGCCGGATACCGTCGGAGGTGCCGACATCGGCCGGCAAAGCTTTCATCGCCGCGGTCGCCTCCTTCTCGTTGTAGCCTAGGGCGAGCAGGGCGTTGGCGATGTCCTGCTTGGCATCATCGACCGGCGCATGCAGCGAGACGCCGGTGGCGTCGGCCAGCTTGCCCTTCAATTCGAGCAGCAGGCGCTCTGCGGTCTTCTTGCCGATGCCGGGAATCTTGATCAGGCGACCCAGTTCTTGCTGCGCCACGGCGGCCGACAGGTCGTTGACCGACAAGCCGGAGAGCACCGATAACGCCGTCCGTGCACCGATGCCGGAGACTTTAAGCAACTGGCGGAAGGCGAACCGCTCGGCCTCGGTCAGGAAACCGTAGAGGAAATGCCCGTCCTCGCGCACTGCGAAATGGGTCAGCAGCTTGGTTTTCTCGCCGGCCGCCGGCAGGTTGTAGAAGGTGCTCATCGGCACGTCGAGCTCGTAGCCGACGCCATTGACGTCGAGCACGATCTGCGGCGGATTTTTTTCGGCGAGGGTGCCGGTCAGGCGTCCGATCATGGCTTATCGCGATACTGTATGTTCAAACAGGTGTCATCCTATCAGGCGGCCGCCGCGAACGCGATAGCCGGCGGTCGCCAAAGCGCCCAGACCTTGTCCGCCATGGGCATGGGCAATGGCGCAGGCCAAGGCATCGGCGGCGTCGGCGGTCGGCGCGCCGGGTAGCGAAAGCAGTCTGACCACCATGTCCTGCACCTGTTCCTTGGCCGCCTTGCCGTGGCCGACCACCGCCTGCTTGACCTGCAGCGCGGTGTATTCGGCCACCGGCAGCCCGCCATGGACCAGGGCGCTGATTGCCGCGCCGCGCGCCTGGCCAAGGAGCAGGGTCGATTGCGGATTGACGTTGACGAACACCTTTTCCACCGCTGCCTGATCCGGCCGGTAGGTGGCGATCACTTCGCTGATCCCGGCGAACAGCGTGGCGATGCGCTCGGGCAGGGCCTGCTTGTCGTTGGACTTGATGCAGCCGCTGGCTACGTACAGGAGCTGGTTGCCGTGCTTCTCGATGACCCCAAAGCCGGTCACCCGCAGGCCGGGGTCGATGCCGAGAATGCGCGGGGCGCTCATTTCGTCCTCGCCACCAGATAGACGCCGCTCACCGCCACCACCATGCCGATCACGGCGGTCAGCGTCAGGGTTTCGCCGAAGACGGCAAAGGCGATCAGTGCCGTGGTCGGCGGCGTCAGGTAGAACAGGCTGGCGACGTTGACCGCGCTTCCGCTGCGGATGAGCAGGTTGAGCAGGCTGATGGCGCCGAGCGACAACACCAGCACCAGCCAGCCCAGCGCGAACAGGAAATGGCCGTTCCACTCGATGTTGTAGTCCTCGAAAGCGGCGACGGCGATGGCCGTGACGATGGCCGTCGGCACGAATTGGATGACCGAACCGCTGCGCAGGTCGAATTTCGGGCAAAAGCGCTTCTGGTACAGCGTGCCGGCGGTGATGCCGAGCAGCGCGACGAAGGCGGGGATCAGCATCGGGCCGAGGGCGCCGGCGCCCAGCTTGCCGGAAACGACCAGGCCGACGCCGATGAAGCCGAGGACCAGGCCGCCCCACTGGCGAGCGCTCACTTTCTCGCCCAGCCATCCCGAGCCAAAGGCGGTGAGCAGGGGCTGCATGCCGACGACCAGCGCCGTGACGCCCGCCGACAGGCCGTGCTTGATCGCCACGAAAACCCCGCCCAGGTAGATGGCGTGGACCAGTACGCCGGAAACGCCGATGTGCAGCCATTCCTGCGGCCACTTCGGCCACGGTGCCCGCGTGGCCAGCGCGATGGGCAGCATCAGGGCGATCACCAGCACGTAGCGGGTGAGCAGGAAGGAGAGCGGCTCGGCATACGGCATGCCGTACTTGGCGCCGACGAAGCCGGTGCTCCACAGGAAGACGAACAGGAAGGGGGCGAATCGTTGCATTTAAATTCCGTGCCGCCCGCAGCGCTGGCGGGCCTCGAGCAGCGTTTCGAACAGCATGCGGGCATCGCTGCTCGCCCGGTGGCGGCGCAATTGCAGGCGCAGTTCGACGGCGGCGCGGGTGGCTTGCCACAGCGTCTTCTCGCAGTCGCCGAGCAGGTCGCGGATGTCCTTCAGGGTAAAGGTCGGCACCAGGCCGGCCGCGTCGTACAGCTTGCCGAGCCAGACGTAATCGTAGGACCACGCATCGCAGTAGATGAACTGGCCGCGCAACTGGCGATTCAGGTCGAGGCAGACCTCGACGGCCGGTTTGCCCTTGGCGAGCAGGATGTCGCGGCGGATGCCGTGCACCTGCTCGGCCGATTCATCCCAGTGCGTCCACTCGGGTTCCGGCGCGATCAGCGTGCAGTAGGCCCGGCCGTTCGGCAGGTAGTAGCCGACCTCGATCGGATAGCTGCCGCGGCCGAATCCCGAGGCTTCGATATCGATGATGGCCGGCTGGATCATGCAGCGGCCGTGCGGCTCAGTCGCAAGTGGCCTGGCAGCCGCCCGGTTTGGCCGCGCAGGCCTGGTCGTCGTCGACCTTGCAGGCGGCCTTGGTCCGATGGGTGAAACTCACACCGTTTGGATAGCTGCACACCACCTTGGTCAGCGAACCCTGCTTCTCGATCTTCATGCTGCTCGCCTTCAAGGCCTGGACCTTGGCTTTCGGCAGGTCGCAGGACACGTAGCCGTCGAAAACGCCATCGGCTGATTCCCACAGGGCGTTGTTCTTCATCGCCCGGTAGTCCTTGTAGCGGATGCAGTTGTCGGTCTCGCCGCCGTAGACCTTCTTGTCGTCGCTGCAGAAGCCGCTGTAGGTGTGCTTCAGCTCGTCCTCGGTCGGGCAGGCGTTGACCTGCTTGGCGCCGCCGAGGTCCGGACAGGCGTATTGCGCCGCGGTGGCGGACAGGCTCAGGCAGGCAAGCAACAGGGCGGGGGCGAGCAGGCGAAGTTTCACGGTAAATCCTTGGTGGCGCGAACGGCAATCAAAGCGGCGCGATCCCCGCCGAATGGCAAGGGATCGTCGGCTAACGTCTTATTCTTCGATGACGGCGGTGGTATAGATTTCCTGCACGTCGTCGAGGCTTTCCAGGGCGTCAAGCAGTTTCTGCATCCTGAGCGCATCGTCGCCGACGAAGACGTTCTCGCCTTCCGGCTTCATCGTCACTTCGCTGAATTCCGGCGTGAACCCGGCGGCTTCCAGCGCGTCCTTGACGGCGATGAACTCGGTCGGTGCGGTGATCACTTCGATCGAACCGTCGTCGTTGGTGTTAACGTCGTCGGCGCCGGCTTCGATGGCGGCATCCATCAGGGCCGCTTCGTCGGTGCCCGGGGCGAAGATCATCTGGCCGCAGTGCTTGAACTGGAAGGCCACACAGCCGTCGGTGCCCATGTTGCCGCCGTGCTTGGAGAAGGCATGGCGCACTTCGGCGACGGTGCGGGTCTTGTTGTCGGTCAGGCAGTCGACCATGATCGCCGCGCCGCCGATGCCGTAGCCTTCGTAGCGGATCTCGACGTAATCGACGCCTTCGAGTTCCCCGGTACCCTTCTTGATGGCGGTGTCGATCTTGTCCTTGGGCATGTTGATCGCCTTGCCCTTGTCGACGGCCACGCGCAGGCGCGGGTTGAAGCTGATGTCGCCGCCGCCCATCTTGGCGGCCACGGTGATTTCCTTGGCGATCTTGGAGAAGGCGGCGCCGCGCTTCTCGTCCTGGCGACCTTTACGGTGCTGAATATTGGCCCACTTGGAATGACCAGCCATGATGATTTCCCACTGCAAAAAACGAAGAAGGCGTGATTTTACCCGCCGCAAGCCTTCTCGTCAGTTCGGCGGCGTCACGCGATGTCACTAAGCCCGGCCCGGGCATTGCTAGAATGATTGGATAATTTTTACTAGGAGTCCCCGCCATGTCCGATCCCCTGTACCTCGCCAAATCCGAAGACGGTTATCCCGCCCTGCTGCCGCAGATGGCCAACCGCCACGGCCTGATCACCGGCGCGACGGGTACCGGCAAGACGGTGACCCTGCAATCGATCGCCGAGCGCCTGTCCTTTGCCGGCGTGCCGGTTTTCATGGCCGACGTGAAGGGCGACCTGTCGGGCATGGGTGCTGCCGGCACCCCCTCGGAAAAGCTGCTCAAGCGCATCGCCGAACTCGGCCTCGAAGGCTTCCAGCCCTACGCCAATTCCGTCGCCTTCTGGGACGTCTTCGGTCAGGGCGGCGTGCCGGTGCGCGCCACCGTGTCCGACATGGGCCCGCTGCTCCTCGCCCGCCTGCTCAACCTCAACGATACCCAGGCCGGCGTGCTGCAACTGGTCTTCAAGATCGCCGACGACCAGGGTCTGCTGCTGCTCGACCTCAAGGACCTGCGCGCCATGGTCCAGAACGTCGGCGACAACGCCAAGAGCTACACCACCGAATACGGCAACATCGCCGCCGCCTCCATCGGCGCCATCCAGCGCGGCCTGCTGACGCTCGAACAGCAAGGCGGCGACCAGTTCTTCGGCGAGCCGATGCTCAACATCCACGACCTGATGCAGACCGACAGCAACGGGCGCGGCGTCATCAACGTGCTCGCCGCCGAAAAGCTGGTGCAGGCCCCGGCGCTCTATTCCACCTTCCTGCTCTGGCTGCTCTCCGAACTGTTCGAGCAACTGCCGGAAGCCGGTGACCTGGACAAGCCGAAACTGGTTTTTTTCTTCGACGAAGCACACCTGCTGTTCACCGATGCCCCGCAGGCGCTGACCGACAAGGTCGAACAGGTCGTCCGCTTGATCCGCTCCAAGGGCGTCGGTATCTATTTCGTTACCCAGAACCCGTTGGATGTGCCCGAGAAAATCCTCGGGCAGCTCGGCAACCGCGTCCAGCATGCCCTGCGCGCCTTCACGCCGCGCGACCAGAAAGCCGTGCAGGCCGCGGCCCAAACCATGCGCGCCAATCCCAAGTTCGATGCCGCCAGCGTCATTACCGAACTCGGCGTCGGCGAGGCGCTGGTCTCCTTTCTCGATGACAAGGGACGTCCCAATGTCGTCGAGCGCAGCATCATCTTCCCGCCCGCCTCGCGCCTCGGCCCGCTGACCGCCGACGAGCGCCAGGCCATGATCCAGGCCTCGCCCATGCTTGCCGCCTACGGCCAGACCGTCGACCGCGAATCGGCCTACGAAGTCCTCAAGGGTAAGCCGGCCGCCACCCAGGCCGCCCCCGGCGCCATCCCCGCTCCTCAGAACGGCGGCATGAATGGCAACGACTGGGGCAACCACGCCGGCCAGCCGCAGCCGCAACCGCGCTACGAACAAGCCCAGCAACGCCAGAGCGCACCGGCGCCGCAGCAGGAATCCGGCGGCGGCCTGTTCGGCGGCCTCGGCGAAATCCTCACCGGCAGCACCGGCCCGCGTGGCGGCCGCCACGAAGGCGTGCTGGAAAGTGCCGCCAAGAGCGCGGCGCGCGGCGTCGCCGGCACGGTCGGCCGCGAAATCGGCAAGCAGATCCTGCGCGGCGTGTTGGGCTCCATCCTCGGCGGCCGCCGCTAAGGCGTACTGGCGTCGAGTGCCGCACCGGCATTTGACGCCATCCCCGGCTGGCGGGACACTGGCTATCCGATGCCACTAGGCGAACCGGCCCGCGATGCCCCGCGACGATCCATCGAACATCTTCGGCTACATCGAACGCTCGCAAAAGCGCGGCTATGCCACGTTTTTCGAATGGCCGCTGAATCGTGACCTGGCCGAGCTGGGCGTCGTCCGCTACCTGCTCGCCTCCATGGAAGCTGATGGCCAGACGGCGTTCCATCAGGTGCGCAGCCGCGGCCGGGGCAGCGATCCGCCGGATTGCGAGGGAGTCGATAGCGAACACCGGCGCGTCGCCATCGAAGTCACCGAACTGGTCGATCCGCGCGGCATCGTCAACTATCAGGCCGGACGTACCGACCAGTGGATCGTGTGGACCCGCGAAACCTTCCTTGCCGGCATCAGCGAACGCCTGGCCACCAAGGCCAAACGAACCCACGCCTTGAAAGACGGTCCCTACCCTGGAGGTTATGCGGTAGTTATATTCACCGACGAGCCCAACCTGACTCAATCCGCCGTCGGTAGTTATCTGGAAAGTCACGCCTTCCCGATGTTCACCGGTTTAACGATGGCCTTCCTGCTCCTGGGCTACGACCCTGTCATCGAGCGATGCCCCTGGTTCCCGCTGCGAATCGACGACATCTCCCGGTCGACACCGCTATAGCCCCGCGGACACACGACATTCCGTGCCATTGCGAGCCAAGGGGTTGGTTACCAAAACCTGGCCGGCACACCCCTTGCGTAGTAGCACCCCATTACGATGATTTTTATGGGGTTGCACCATGGCAATTGCCTCTCTGGCCGCGTCGGCGGCGCTTTCGCTGGTTGGATCGGTCGCCAAGAGTCTGACTTCACCCAGTCGGCCGGCGGCAAGTTCAGCCGGCGGGGCGGAAAATTCTGCCGTCGTAAAAATTTCCGAGGCCGGGCGAGCACGTCTGGCGGCGGAGGCGAATAAGCTGGAGGGCAAGGCGAAGGCGGCGTACGACACCTCTCAGGGCAGCAAGGCGCTCGATATCGACACCTATTTCACGCCCGATCCATCCCAGTCGCTGCTGTCGATCCCGCTGCTGATGCCGACGCAGAACAATATCGACGCGCTGAGCCAGCAGGTATCGGCCAAGATGCCGGGCTTCCTCGCGGCGCACGGCATTCCCGAGGCGCCGGCGAGCATCAGCTATGATGCCTATGGCCAGATTCAGTTGCCGGGCAACTACGCCTACGCCGCCCAGTTTCGCGAAGCGCTGCATGACAACCCGGTCCTCGCTCGTCAGTTGAGCACGGTGAACGCCTTGTCGTCGCAGAAGACAGAAATGGCGAAATCCTTGCCGTTCGACGCCGAATACCGCGCCGCGCGAACCCCGGCGGAGCTTCAGGCCGTCATCGCCAAGTACCGCTCCCTGCTCGACGGCCACACCACGCCGTCTACGATCGCGCTGCATTTCGACGGCCAAAGTCGCCTGTCGGTGACTGCTGATGGGAAGGCGTTGGCGGCATAAAATGACACGTTGATTTCGCCGGCAGGCGAATGGACAATGCGTGAAGGGGTATGGTTGCCCGGTTGTCGGTAGCCGCCCGAGAGTCCATTGCTGAATCAGTCGTCGACTTTGAGTCGGAAAGCCCGCACTAGTCCTCATCGGAGAACAGCCCCATGCTGCAACTCAGACCGAATTGCGAATGCTGCAACAAGGATCTGCCGCCCGATTCGACGGAAGCGCGCATCTGTTCCTTCGAATGCACCTTTTGTGCGGACTGCGCGGAAGGCGTGGTGGCCGGAACATGTCCGAACTGCGGGGGCGAGTTGGTGGCGCGTCCGCGGCGGCCGGCCGAAAAACTGATCAACAATCCGGCGTCGACCGAGCGCATCCACAAGCCGGCGGGGTGTGCCAAGGCAGCCTCGTAGGGCCACTACCGATTTCATCCAGCAAGGAGAACGAACATGATCTACAAGGGTAGCTGTCACTGCGGGCAGATCGCTTTCGAGGTCGAGGGCGAGCTTTCCAAAGTCATGGATTGCAATTGCTCCATCTGTTCGCGCATGGGGTCGCTGCACTGGTTCGTGCCGCGCGACAAGCTGCGCCTGCTGACGCCGGAGAGCAATCTCGCCACCTACACCTTCGGCAAGCAGCGCATCAAGCATCACTTCTGCCCGAAATGCGGCATCCATCCTTTCGGGGAAGGTGTCGATCCGGCCGGGAACGCCATGGCGGCGGTGAATGCGCGCTGCCTTGAAGACGTGGATCTGGCGGCGCTGTCGGTCAAGCATGTCGATGGTCGCTCCTTCTAGGTTGCCGGCATGACGCAAGCCGATGCGCTGGTCGCAGCGATGAATCTGGACGGCGTGGTGGCCAGGCATTGGCAGGACGTACCGGCCCGCGAGTCGTGCCATCCGGGGTTCAGCACCCGCCTGCTCTGGTCGCAGCCGGACGGGCGCAAGGCGCTGATGTTCGAGATCGCGCCCGGCGCCGTGTATCCGGAACTCGATGTGCATACCCCCGGCCCGGAAGAGGTGTTCGTCGTCTCCGGCGTCTTTTGCGACGGACGGAACAGCTATCCGGCCGGCACCTTCATCCATCATCCCGCCGGAACGTCGCATGTGCCGCAGTCGCAGGAAGGCTGCGTGCTGTTCGTGTTCTTTCCCGAGGGCTAGTGCCCATGCGGAAATCACGTTGTCAGGAGTTCGTGTCGAAATGAGTCGAAAAATGTCGTTTGTCGCGTTGATGCCGGCAATATCGGCGCTGTTGCTGCTGGCCGGTTGCACCACCGAAACCTGGTACAAAGGCTTTCAGCAGTCGTCGGAGAGCAGGTGCCGCAATCAGCCGCCCGGCGAAAGCCAGCGCTGTCTGGATGACCTGAACCGGCAGACCTATTCCGAATACGAGAAGGAGCGGAGCGGGCAAAAGCAGTAGCATCGGCATTCCCGAACCGCCGACAACCGCCCGCGACCATGCACGATCTTCCGCCGCTCCACACCCTGCCCGCCTTCGAAGCCGCCGCCCGTCTCGGCAGCTTTCAGGCGGCGGCGGAAGCCTTGCACCTGACGCCGTCGGCGATCAGCCACCGCATCCGCCAACTGGAGGAGCATGTCGGGCAGGACCTGTTCGAGCGACGGCATCGGGCCATTGCGCTGACGGCGGCCGGGCGGCGCTACCTGACGGTGGTGCGCGACGCCCTGCTCCGGCTCGACGAGGCGAGCGCCGTGCTGCGCGCGCCACAGCGGGAACGCCTGCGCATTTCGGCGGCGCCGGCCTTGGGCAGCAAATGGCTGGTGTCGCGGGTGGCCGAGTACCAGGCGGCGCATCCCGACGTCGAATTCAGTCTGGCAACCGCCACCGGCCTCGGCCCGCTGCTCAATGGCGAGGCCGACATCGGCCTGCGCTACGGCGAAGAGGAATGGCCGGGTCTGCTCGCCTGGAAGCTGTTTCAGGAACGGGTGTTTCCGGTCTGTTCGCCAACGCTGGCCGCCAGCCTCAAGACACCGGCCGACCTCGACGCCGTGCGCCTGCTGCGCCACCCGCTGCTTTCCTGGCAGCGCTGGTTCGCCGCCGCCGGCATCCGTCATGCCGAACCGGCCGCCGGGCCGGTCTACGAGGATGCCCTGTTGATGCTGGAGGGCGCCGTGGCCGGGCATGGCGTGGCGCTGATGGCGGCGACGCTGGCCCAGCCCTACCTCGACGCCGGGCAGCTGGTGCGGCCCTTTGTCGAGGACTGCGCGGACCGCAGCTTCTACGTCGTGGCCCCGCCGGCGGTGCAGGACAAGCCTGCGCTGGTCGGTTTTATCCGCTGGCTCCAGCGGTCGACGCGCTGAGCCGGCGGTGGCCGGTCATTTGGCAGCGATGGCCGCAGACGGCGGCGTGTAGTCGGGCACCCGGTTGTTCACCGCCGGCCGCGACATCAGGTAGGCGTAGATAGCCCGCAGATCCTTGTCCGACAACGACCCGACGGCCTGCCAGGGCATCGGCGGCACGATCGGACGCCCGGCGCCCAGATGCTTGCCGGACCGCATCGCCTGGATGAAGTCGCCGACGCGCCAGGCGCCGATGCCGGTGTCCTTGTCCGGCGTCAGGTTGGCCGAATAGGAGGTGCCCCACGGCCCGGTGAAGGCCGTCATGGTGGCCGAGCCGGCCCAGTTCCAGTAGGCGTCGAGCTTGGGCTGGGCGGCGCCCGGTGCGTCGGCGGGGTGGCCGGACAGGCCGCGGGCTACGTCTTTTTCCGGTCCCTTCGGGCCCATCTTGAGCGGAATGTGGCAATCCTTGCAGCCGCCGAATTCGATTAGCTGGGCGCCGCGCTTGATCTCGGCTTGATTGCCGGCGGCTACCGATAAAGCTGGAACAAGGCCGAGGCAGGATAGGGCAGTGGCGACGGCGGCGGATTTGAGGGTGATGTGCATGGAAGTTCTCCTGTCGGGGTTGGGGCGGGGGGGCAAATCAGGCCGCGTGCGGCAGGCAGCTGCGCCGCGCCGCGTCGGCTATGGCTGCCGCTTGCGGCACGTAGGCCTGTTCGAGGGGGTAGCTGGCGGCGACCGGGGCATCCGGCCCGCCGAGGCGAACGACCGGTGCCTTGAGCGCGGCGAAGGCTTCTTCGGCCACCTGGGCGGCGATCTCGGCGCCGACACCGCACAGGCGGTTGGCTTCGTGCACGACGACCAGCCGGCCGGTCTTGCGCACCGAGGCGAGGATGGTCGCCATGTCGAGCGGCTTGATGGTGCGCAGGTCGATGACTTCGGCGTCCAGCCCTTCGCTGGCCAGCGTTTCGGCGGCGGCCAGGCAGTGATGGACGGTCTTGCCGTAGGAAACCAGGGTCACGTCGCGGCCCGGGCGGACGATGTGGGCCTGGCCAAGCGGCAGGATGTGCTCGCCTTCCGGCACCTCGCCCGGGGCGTAGAGCAGGCCGATGTCGAGGAAGAAGAGCACCGGGTTGTCGTCGCGGATCGCCGCCTTGAGCAGGCCCTTGGCGTCGGCCGGGGTCGAGGCCATGACGACCTTGAGGCCGGGGCTGTGGGCAAACCAGGCCTCGACGCTGTGGTTGTGCTGGGCGCCGACGCCCCAGCCGGCGCCGGTCATGGCCAGGGTGACGAGGGGGAAGGAAAACTGCCCGCCGGAAATGAAGCGCAGCTTGCCGGCGCTGTTGACCAGCTCGTCCATGGCATAGCACAGGAAGGGGGCGAACAGTAGGTCGACCACCGGGCGCATGCCCATGCCGGCGGCGCCGACGGCGGTGCCGGCGATGATGCCTTCGGCCAGCGGCGTGTTGCGGATGCGCCGGCCGCCGAATTCGCGGACCAGTTCCTGGCGCTTGGTGGCGATGCCTTCGCCGAAGGCGATCACCTTTTCGTCGCGCCGCATTTCCTCGGCGAGGGCGGCGCCGACGGCATCGTGGAGAGTCAAAGCAGGCATGGTCGTTTCCTCAGGCGTAGATGTGGCGCAGCATCTGTTCGGGCTGCGGATAGGGGGAGTTCTCGGCAAAGGCCAGGGCCGTCGCGATGCGGTCTTCGACGCGGGCGGCCAGGGCGTCGGCGGTCGCCACCGTCAGCCGGCCGCTGTCGATGAGCTGCTGCCGGCACAGGGTGATCGGGTCGCGGGCGAGCCAGGCGTTGCGCTCGGCCGGATCGACGTAAGCCTGGTCGTCCGGCTCGAAATGGCCGCGCGTGCGGTAGGTCAGCGTTTCGAGCAGGTAGGGACGGCCGGTTTCGCGGATCGTTTCCCGCGCCTGACGGGCCGCTGCGAGGACGGCCGAGACGTCGTTGCCGTCTACGGTGGCGGCCGGGATGCGATAGGAGGCGGCCCAGTCGGCGACGTGGTCGCGGCTGTTGGCTTCGCGGCGATGCACGAAGGCCTGCCAGTGGTTGTTCTCGCACACGTAGAGGATGGGCAGGTTCCACAGCGAGGCGAGGTTGAGCGATTCGTGGAAGCTGCCTTCGCAGGCGGCGCCGTCGCCGAAGAAACAGGCGACGATACCCAGCTGGCCCTGCATCTGCTGCGCCAGCGCGACGCCGGTGGCCATCGACAGCTCGGCGCCAACGATGGTCGAGGTGAGGACGACGCCGAGTTCCTTCACCGAAATGTGCAGCGAACCGCTCATGCCCTGGCAGTAACCATCGCTGCGCCCCATCACTTCGGCGAGCAGGCGCCCCGGATCGGCGCCGCGCGCCAGCAGGTGGCCGGCGCTGCGGTGGTTGGTCAGGATCAGGTCGTCGCCGCTCAGGGCATTGACGATGCCGACGGCGGCCGCTTCCTGGCCGACCGAGGTGCAGGTTCCGGGCACCTTGCCGGCGGTGCTGCCGGCGACGATGGCATTCTCGTAGGTACGGACCAGCAGCATTTGCGCGTACAGGCCGGTGAGGTCGTTGGGGTGGGGTGTCTGGGGCATGGCGGCTTTCCTCGGTGGACGATGAGTCCAGTCTAGCCACCCCCAAATCGCCGACAAGAGCCATGCCGGCTGCTTACGATTCTTTTAAGAAATGCTGAGTGAAGATTTAAGGTTTCGGCCGGATTTGGCCGAAAAGCGTCCGCAAACCGGCCGTCAATCAGCCTTCGATCAGCCTTCGATCAGGCTCAGCGGCCGGGTGATATCGAGGCTGTAACGGCCGCGCCCGACCTTGCCGATCTGGATGCCGGCGCCGCGTTCGGCCAGCCGGCGCTGGAGCAGGACCAGCCGCGCTTCGAGGTTGTCGCTGACGCCCGGCAGGCGGATGCGCGAATCGACGCGCAGCCCCTTGTTGGTGAAGCCGGTTCGCCCCCGCTTGGCGTAATCGCTGAGGATGGCCCACAGGATGGCGCCGGCCACGCCCTTGATCAGGTAGTCGTCGTCGATAAAGACACTGGCGTTGGCGGCGAAGTAGCGCACGGCCACCGGCGGGCCGTCGGGCGGGGCGCTGCGGACCTCGCCGTCGTCGGCCTCGTCCGGCAGTTCCTCGCTTTGCTGGTGGTGGGCCATCGCCAGGCCGAGCTGGCCGGCAAAGGCGATCAGGGCGTCTTCGTCATCGTAACCGAAGTGCAGGTCGTTCACGCTTTCGACATAGAGCACGCCGAGCAGGCGATCCGGCGCGCCGATCGGCACCGCCAGCTGGCTGCGCGCCGCGGGTAGCCCGGGCAGCGGGATGAGCGTTTCCAGCGTGGCACCCTGGCCGTCCTCGGCGATCTGCTCGCGGATGGTGCGGCCGTAGCTATATTCGGTGGTCATGAAGCCAATGCGGATCGGCGTCCGCTCGCGGGCGGCAATGCCGATCACTCCGGCCCCGACCGGAATTTCGGAGCCGACGCCGGATTCCGGGTAGCCGCGGCTGGCCAGGGTGTACAGGCAGCCGCGCGCTTCGTCGAGCATCAGCAGCATGACCTGGCCGATGCCGAAGTCCCGCGTCACTGCATCGAGCGCCGATTCGAGCAGGCAGTCCAGGTTGGGGCAGCCGGCCAGGCGCTCGGTGGCCCGGCGCAGCGCGGTCAGGTAGTTTATCGGCAGAATGGGCGGCGGCAGGGTCGGGCCGGCCATCTGCACGATGGCGTCGACTCGGTAGAGGTCCGATCCGCGCAGGCGGAAGACGCCGGACATGCCCTCGTGCGAGGCGATCCCGGCCAGCTTGGCCTTCATCTGCTCGAACAGCGGCCCGGCCGTTTCGGTGCGCAGGTAGGTCAGCTTGAGCAGGTATTCGGCGCCGGTCAGGTAGCTGTTGAGCAGCAGGCGCACCGGCGATCCGGCCAGCAGGTTCTGCCGGGTCTTGTTGAAGAACTGGTAGGACAGCGCGACGTGCTCGTTATCGACGAACTGGACCTGCGACAACAGCGCCAGGTTCGGCGTGCCGGCCTCGTCGCAGGTCGAGATGATGCCGGGGATGACGCCGTCGAAGCACTCGCGGATGGTTTCCAGGCGCGGCATCACGCGGCTCTCCCCAGCAGTTCGCCGGCCTTCGGACCCGGCGTCTGGGTAAAGACCGCGTTCGGCACATAGCTCAGCATGACCAGATCGGCCGGGTCATAGGCGAAGATGGTGCGCGCCACGCTCTCCGGCACGCCGAGCGGCACCACCTGCTTCAGGAACAGGGCAAGATGGCCCTCGATCAGCGCCAGATCGGCTGCCGGGAAGGCCTCCACGCGGACGTCGTCACCCTTGATCTGGATGGTGCGGTTGGTGCTCGGCAGGCAGAAGACGTTGGCGATACGGCCGGTGGCCTGGACGAAGCGGAAGAAGTCCGGCGAGCGCGAGTGGCGCAGAAAAACAGCGATCCGGCGCCCATCATCGACGAACTTGCAGCCCACGGCGCGGATAACGCAGTTGTCGCGGTCGTCACCGCAAGCCGCCAGGCTGATGCTGACGCCGCTGCACAGAAAGTCGCGTTGCTCCTGGTCGAGTAATTCCATGAGGCTTTGTCCAATGCCGTATGCGTGGCGATTAGAGCATGAAAGCGGGCGTTTGTTCATGTCATCCGGATGAGCGACCGGCGGCTTTCTTAATAGCCTCGCCATTCCGGTTTTTGCATCTGTCGTCATGCGTGAATTAAGTTCATCTGAACGTGTGTCAATTCGTTTGAGCGCGTGCGGCGGGGGCGGCATGCTGGCTTCACCGCCTTCGTCCGTCTGCGCCTCGCCTACCCGGCGACGACGCCCCGGGAACTGGCCCACCCCACCCCCGGTGAGCCTCCACGGCCGCTTCGGCGGCCATTCCACGGTTACCAGGAGAACGATCATGCAAGACCGCGACGGTTACATCTGGCTCGACGGCCAGTGGCTGCCCTGGCGCGAGGCCAAGGTGCACGCGCTGACCCACACCCTGCATTACGGCTACGGCTGCTTCGAGGGCATCCGCGCCTACGAGACGGCGCACGGCCCGGCCATCTTCCGACTCGACGAGCATTTGCGCCGGCTGCAGGATTCGGCCCACATCCTGGCCATCGACCTGCCGTTCGACCGCGCCGCGCTGGCCGCTGTCTGCCGCGAGGCGGTCAGCCGCAATGGCCTGCGCAGCGCCTACATCCGGCCGCTGGTTTTCCTCGGCGCCGAAAAACTGGGCGTGGACCCGGCCGGCGCCGACACCCACGTCATGGTCGCCGCCTGGCCGTGGGGCGCCTATCTCGGTGGGCAGGCCATCGAGGCGGGCATCCGTGTCCGCGTCTCGTCCTATGCGCGGCACCACCCCAATGTGCAGATGTGCCGGGCCAAGGCGATCTCGACCTACGCCAACTCCATCCTCGCCGTGCGCGAGGCGCGACGCGACGGCTACGACGAGGCGCTGCTGCTCGATACCGAGGGCTACGTGGCGGAAGGCTCGAGCGAGAACGTGTTCATCGTGCGCGACGGCGAAGTGCTGCAACCGGAGACCACCTCGGCGCTCGACGGCATCACCCGCCGCACGGTGGAAACGCTGGCCCGCGAGGCCGGGCTGGCGGTGCGCGCCAAGCGGATCACCCGCGACGAGGTGTATTGCGCCGACGAGGTCTTCCTGACCGGCACGGCGGCCGAGATCACCCCGGTGGTCGAGGTGGATGGCCGGCGCATTGGGCGGGGCCAGCCGGGGGCGGTGACCCGCCGGCTGCAGGAGCGTTACTTCGCTTGTGTGAAGGGTGAAGATGTCGCCCACACCGACTGGCTGAGCGCCGTGTGATGCCCGTCAGACGGCCATCGGGGCCGGGTTAACCCGCCCCGATGACCTGACTCAGACGCGCCGCCGCAAGCCGGCCAGCATCTCCCACTGATGCACGCTCAGGCCGAGCAGGATCAGCGCCGTGCCCAGCCACAGGCGCAGGCCGATGCTTTCGCCGTTCAACCAACTGCCGAGCAGCAGGGCGAGGACCGGGGTGATCAGCGTGATGAGGGCCACCTTCGCGGTTTCGAGGTGCTTGATCACGTAGTAGTACAGCGCGAAGCCGATCACCGAGCCGAACACGCCGAGGTAGGCGACGGCTGCCCCGGCGCGCGGCGGCACAATCGCCGGCAGCTGCCCGTCGGTGCTCCACCAGACCAGCGCGAACAGCGGCAGCGACACGCTCAGCGAGCCGACGGTGGTGGCCAGCGGCGGGCTGTCGTCGCCGATCTGCTTGAGCCAGACCATGCCGCCCGAATAGATGGTCACCGCGCACAGTACGGCGAATAGCCCGGCCAGCGCATGTTCATGACCGAGGCTGTCGCCGTGGACGAAGATGGTGGCCAGCCCGCCGGCGCCGAGCAGCATGCCGATCAGCTTGACCCGCGTCAGCGAGCGTTCGCCGACGAACACGGCGCCGAGGATGGCGGCGGCCAGCGGCGACAGCCCGAAGAGCACCGAAATCAGCCCGGAATGGATGTAGCGCGCGCCCCAGTAGGTCAGCGCCATGCCGCCGAACAGGGCCAGGCCGCCGACCAGGTAGGCGCGGCGCGCCCGCTCGTGGAGCGGAAAGCGGATGCGCCACAGCGCGATGATCAGCCCGGCGACGACGACGCCGATCAGCATGCGGAGCAGCACGGCCAGTGCGAAGCCGATGCCTTGCGTGCTCCACTGGATGGCGAGCGGGGTGGTGGCCCAGATCAGGACGATGGCGAGATAGGCGAGGGGGACGGACATGTTTTTCCTCCGGTTCAGTGCGCGTGGGGCGAGGGGGGATGCAAGGCGGCCTGGTGCCGCTGTTCGCTGTCGATAAAGGCGGCGATCATCGCCCGCCAGGTGGCGTCGACCACCGCCGGCTCGGCGCCGGCTTCCAGCGCTACGGCCTGGACGCGGGCCAGCACCTCGGCGACGCGCTGCGGGGCGGGCACTTCGGCCACCGTTTTCTTGAAGCCGGCGGCCTGGCGGACATAGGCGCCGCGTTCGGCGATCAGGGCGACC
Organism: Dechloromonas hankyongensis; assembly: GCF_022012295.1. GTDB lineage: Bacteria > Pseudomonadota > Gammaproteobacteria > Burkholderiales > Rhodocyclaceae > Azonexus > Azonexus hankyongensis. The sequence continues at coordinate 316,991 of NZ_JAKLTN010000001.1, read as the reverse complement.
AGCTGGCGGTCGAGGCGGTCGATGTGCAGGCGAACCTCGGCCAGCGAGGCGCAGGGGGCGATACGGGTCATGGCAACTCCTTTCGACGGGCGGTGGAACGACGGAAAACAAAAAGGCCGCGGGTTCTTATGCCGCGGCCTTTGCTGAAATCGGGATGTATCGACGACTAATCCATCCCCGGCCCCGGACAAACGGCGGCGCGCCACGCACGCAGGATGCGGCGCGGCAGCGGAATCAGGGCAAACAGGGAAATCGCGAGAGTCATGGCTTTATTGTGGCGGCATATTGTGCGGTGCGTCAAGCGTCGGCCAGGTGGTCGGGGATCCGACAAAGGTTTAACATAAGCGTTTTCTGATTAACCAGATTCCATCATGAAGACACTGCTCCCTATGGCGCTGCTGTGCGCCGCCCTGCCCGCCCTGGCCCAGGATATCGGTGCCCTGACCGCCGAAACGAAACAGGCCGTGCTGCCGGTGGTGCCCAAGGTGGTCGCGGCCATGCAGGAGGCGGTCGCCGAGAAAGGCGTGGCCGGGGCGATTCCCGTGTGCAAGGAACAGGCGCCGGCGCTGATCCAGACCAAGCGCCGGGAAACCGGCTGGGACATCCGCCGCGTCAGCCTGAAGACGCGCAACCCCGAACGTGCCACGCCGGATCTGTGGGAAGCCCGTCAGCTGGCCGATTTCAACATCCGCGCCGCCAACGGCGAAAAGATCGAGACGCTGGAAAAGAGCGAGATCGTGACCATCGACGGCAAGCCGGTGCTGCGCTACATGAAGGCTCTTCCGGTCGGCGATGTCTGCCTGAACTGCCATGGCGCCGCCGACAGTTTTGCCGCCGGCCTGCAGGCCAGGCTGGCCGAAAGCTATCCGCACGACCAGGCCACCGGCTACAGCAAGGGCCAGATCCGTGGCGCGCTGACCGTCAAGCGGCCGCTGTAGAAACGCCCGGCCCGACTGCTGCGGCAGTCCCGCTCAGCCGGCGCCCATCCCGGCTAGGTGTCGGAACAGGGCCGCCGCCGCTGGACTGAGCGCCGGCAGCGAACGGACGCACAGCTGCAGGTCGCGCGGCGCCCAATCGTCGGTGATTTCGACGGTGACGACCCGTTCGGCCATTCCCGCCGACACCGCCGAGCGCGGCACCATGCCGATGCCGACCCCGGCCGCCACCATGCGGCACACCGCATTGAAGCTGCGCACCTGGATGCGCACGTCGAGCCGGCCGCCGAGGCGGGCGGCGTGGTTCATCATGAAGGTATGGATGGCGCTGCCGGCGTGCAGACAGACGAAGGGTTCGCCCAGCACCCGGGCGAAGGCGACGGCGGGTTGGCTGGCGAGTAGATGGCCGGCGGGAACGATCAGCACCAGACGGTCGCGGCGGTAGGGGCGGGTTTCCAGCCCAGCCAGATCGCCTTCGGCGGCGACCACGCCGATATCAACCTGGCCGGCCGCCACGGCCTGGATGATGGCCGGGCTCGGCTGCTCCTCCAGACTGATGCGCACCTGCGGCTGCTCGCGCAGGAAACCGCCGAGGTCTTCCGGCAGAAAACAGTTGATGGCGTTGGTGTTGGCGAACATGGTGACCTGGCTGTGCAGGCCGCTGGCGTAGGGGGCGAGGTCGGCGTGCATCTGCTCGAGCTGGGCGAAGACCTGGCGGGCGTGGCGGAGCAGCGATTCGCCGGCCGCCGTCGGCGTCAGGCCGCGCGCATGGCGGGCGAACAGCGGCACGCCGAGCGCCGCTTCGAGTTGGGTCAGGCGGTGGCTGGCCGACGAGGGGGCGAGGTGTACCTGGTCGGCGGCACGGGTCAGGCTGCCGCTGTCGGCAATGGCGGCGACCAGGCGGAGGTCGGGCAGGTCGTAGCGCAAAGTTTCGTTTCCATCGAATGCTCATTTTCGATAATACCAATTGTCGCTCCGATTGGAGCGGGTTTTAATTCGGCATCTCGATAGTGAACTGGAAACGACTTTGGAAAAATCGAACGCTTATGGTGCTGGCTTGGCCCTGGTTGCGGCGTTCGGTTTCTCGCTGAAAGCCATTTTCGTCAAGCTGGCCTATCCCTACGGCGTCGATGCCATCACCCTGCTCGTGCTGCGCATGGGCTTTTCGCTGCCGGTCTTCCTGTGGGTCGGCGTGGCCAGCCGCAAAGCCGGCGGCGACCTGTCCACCGGCGACTGGGGCAAACTGCTGACGCTTGGCTGCCTGGGCTACTACGGCGCCAGCTTCCTCGACTTCTGGGGCCTCGAATACATCTCGGCCGGCCTCGAACGGCTGATCCTGTTCACCTATCCGACGCTGACCATCCTGATCGGCGTGCTGTTCCAGGGCAAGCCCTTCACCCACCGCGAGGGCATTGCCGTCGTGCTGTGCTACAGCGGCATCGGCTTTGCCTTCCTGCACGACCTGAACCTGGGCGATACGCAGAGCGTGTTGATCGGCGGGGCGCTGGTCTTCGGCTCCAGCGTTTCCTACGCCATCTACCTGTCGGGCAGCGCGACGATGATTTCCCGCCTGGGGGCGATGCGCTTCTCGGCGCTGGCCTCGCTGGTATCGTCGGGCGTCATCCTGGTCCACTTTCTGGCCGCCCACCCGTTGTCCGCCTTCGTCCAGCCCTTGCCGGTCTATGGCTGGGGTCTGGCCATGGCCGCCTTCGCCACGGTCATTCCGGTTTTCGCGCAGGCCGCGGCTATCCGTCATGTCGGTGCCGGCCGTGCCTCCCTGTTCAGCATGGTCGGCCCCATCCTGACCATAGCCTTCGGCTGGTGGCTGCTCGACGAGCACATCTCGGCCGCCCAGATGGCCGGCGCGGCGCTGGTCGTCGTCGGAATCCTGATCGTCAGCCGCAAATAAACCGCTGCGGGACGCCCGCCAGGACGAAAAACCCATATCGGATAGGGCTTTGAGGTGTAAAACAAGCGGTCGACTGCGCTTTCCCGGGCAAAGGCTTCGGTTAGAATCCGCAGCATGATCGGCATTCTTCTCATCACGCATGGAAGCTATGGCGAGGCGCTCATCCAGAATGCCTGCCACGTGCTGAACAAGCGCCCGCTGCAACTGAACCAGCTCGGCCTGTCCCCGCAGGACGACCCGCTGGACCTGTTGCCGCTTGCCGAGCAGATGCTGCAGCTGGTCGACAGTGGCGACGGCGTGCTGGTGCTGACCGATATTTTCGGCGCCACGCCGGCCAATCTCGTGCTCAAGCTGCTCCAGCCGGGGCGGGTCGAGGGCCTGGCCGGCGTCAACCTACCGATGCTGCTGCGTGCCCTGAACTATCGCGACAGGGACATGGAGACCTTGCTCACCCGCGCCCGCGACGGCGGCCGCGATGGCATCCTCAACATGCTGGACCATTAACCGGAAACGAATTCATGCTCACCCAGGAAACCGAAATCATCAACAAGCTTGGCCTGCACGCCCGTGCCTCGGCCAAGCTGACCCAGCTCGCCGGCAAGTACAAGTGCGAAATCTGGATGAGCAAGGGCACCCGCCGCATCAACGCCAAGAGCATCATGGGCGTCATGATGCTGGCCGCCGGCAAGGGGTCGATGGTCACGCTGGAAACCGATGGCGCCGACGAGGCGGAGGCGATGGAAGCCCTGCTCGCGCTGATCGCCGACTACTTCGGCGAGGGAGAGTAAGCCACATGAGCTTTACGCTGCACGGTTTGGGAGTATCCGGCGGCATCGCCATCGGGCGCGCCATGCTGATGTCGCACGCCACCCTCGAGGTGGCCCACCTGACGCTGGCACCGCGCCTGATCGACAAGGAAATCGAGCGTTTCGACGCCGCCGTCAAGGCGGTCAAGGACGAGCTGATCCTGATGAAGGAGAATACCGAGCACGCACCGGCCGAGCTCAACGCCTTCATCGACATCCACACCATGTTCCTGGAAGACCCGGAACTCGCCGAAAAGCCGCGCGACATCATCCGCGAGCGGCGCTGCAACGCCGAATGGGCACTGGTCCAGCAGATGGAGCACCTGGTCGATCAGTTCGACCAGTTCGAGGACCTCTACTTGCGCGAGCGCAAGTTCGACGTCGTGCAGGTCGTCGAGCGCGTGGTCAAGGAACTGCTCGGCCACCCCGGCCGGGCGGCGCTGAAGAACGCCAAGAAGTCCAAGGAAGAAAGCCTGATCGTCGTCGCCCACGACCTGTCGCCGGCCGACACCATCGCCTTCAAGGAACACCGCTTCGCCGCCTTCATCACCGACGTCGGCGGCGCCACCTCGCATACCGCCATCCTCGCCCGGTCGATGGCGATCCCGGCCGTGCTCGGTCTGGAAAACGCCCGCGGCCTGATCCGTGAAGGCGAACTGCTGATCGTCGACGGCCTGCGCGGCGTCATCATCGTCAATCCCGACCCGCGCGTCCTCGACGAATACCAGTTGCGCAAGGAACAGATCGAGCTGGAGAAGTCCAAGCTTCGGCACCTGAAGAGCGCAAAATCGGAGACGATCGACGGCGTTGAAGTGCAGTTGTTCGCCAATATCGAATTGCCGGGCGACGTCCCGGTCGCCCTCGAATGCGGCGCCGAAGGCGTCGGCCTGTTCCGTACCGAATTCCTCTTTCTCGACCGCGGCGACATGCCCGACGAGCAGGAGCAGTACGAGGCGTACAAGAAAGTGGTCAAGGGCATGGCCGGCCGGCCGGTCACCATCCGCACCTTCGACCTCGGCGCCGACAAGGACCTGAACCCGCAGGCTTCGGCCGGTGACCGCGTCAAGACCAACCCGGCGCTCGGCCGCCGTGCCATCCGCCTGTCGCTGGCCGAGCCGCGCATGTTCCAGACCCAGCTGCGCGCCATCTTGCGCGCCTCGCGGCACGGCCCGATCAAGCTGCTCATCCCGATGCTGGCCCACGCCCATGAGATCGACCAGACCCTGGCCGCGCTGGAGCAGGCCAAATCCAGCCTGCGCGGCGAAAAGGCCGCTTTCGACGAGAACATCGAAGTCGGCGGCATGATCGAGATTCCGGCCGCCGCGCTGGCCATCGGCCTCTTCCTGCGCCGCCTCGATTTCCTGTCGATCGGCACCAACGACCTGATTCAGTACACGCTGGCCATCGACCGCACCGACGAACAGGTGTCGGCGCTCTACGACCCGCTGCACCCGGCCGTCCTGATGCTGGTCGCCCACACGCTGGCCAGTGCCGAGAAGGTCGGCATCCCCGTGTCGGTGTGCGGCGAAATGGCCGGCGATCCCGAATTGACCCGCCTGCTGCTCGGCATGGGCCTGCGCACCTTCTCGATGCACCCGTCGCAGATTCTGCGCGTCAAGCAGCGCGTGCTGAAATCGGAGGTCAACGAACTGGCCCCCAATGTCCGCAAGATCCTGCGTCTCGACGAGCCGGGCAAGCTGCGCGAGGCCCTCGCCCGGCTCAACGCCTGAGCCGCCGACCCCCACATGCGCCGCCCCTTCCTCAAACTCTGCCTGGCCGTGGCCCTCGCTGCGGCGGGCGGCCTGGCCGCCGGCCAGGAGCAACGCCCCTTCGTGCTCGGCATCGCGCCGCACACCAGCGCCCGGGTCATCCTCGAAATGTACCAGCCGCTGCGCCGCCAGCTCGAAACGAGCCTGCAGCAGCCGGTCGAGGTGCAGACGGCGCCGGATTTCACCGAATTCGCCCGGCGCGCCCTCAACCAGGAATACGACATCGCGGTGACTACCGGCCACCAGGCCCGGTTGTTCCAGCTCGATGCCGGCTACCTGCCGCTGCTCACCTACGTCGCCGACTTCAAGGCCGTCGCCCTGGTCGACAAGAACGGGCCGGTCAAGAGTCCGGCTGATCTGAAGGGCAGCAGCGTTCTCGGCCTGTCGCCGAGTTCGCTGGTTACCCTGTGGGGGCAGCAGTGGATGAAGAAGCAGAACCTCGGCGATGTGCCGGTGCGCTACGTTTCGGCCGCCGACAGCGTCAGCCTGCAGGTGCTGGCCGGCGAAGCGGCCGCCGGCTTCACGTCGCTGGCCAATTTCCAGAAACTGCCGGCCGAGCAGCGTATCCGCCTGCGCATCCTGGCCCAGAGCGAACCGATGGTCGGCCGTGTCTACATGCTGAACAAGCGGTGGACCAAGGAGCGCAAGGCGGTGGACAAGGCGCTGGCCGGTTTCGCCGCCAGCGACGACGGCAAGGCCTACTTCGCGCAGAACAAGCTGGACGGCTATCGGCCGCTCAAGCAGCGCGAGCTGGAGGCGATGGACCCCTACGTCGCTGAAACGAGGCAGGTGCTGGGCGGCAAATGAAATTCGCCTCGCCCCTGCGCTCGGTTCGCGGCCAGTTGCTCATCGTCGCCATCGTCATCGAATCGGTAATGCTGAGCCTGCTGGTGGCCAACAGCCTGCGCCTGCTGACCACCCATATGGGCCGGCAGGCACAGCAGCACGTCGATGAAATCGTCCCGGTGCTCAGCGCCGCCATCGTCGCGCCGCTCGCCCAGCGCGACTATGCCACCGTGCAGGCGGTGCTCGACGAAAGCACCAAGGTCGGCGGCATCGACTACGTCGTCGTCGCCAACAAGGACGGCCGGTTGGTCGCCAACAGCGGCTGGCCGGTCGGTACGCCGCTGCCGGCGGCCGATTCCCGGCTCGACCTGTTCGACAACCAGAAAGACAAGCCGCGCTACGACGTTGTGGTGCCGATCACTGCCTACGGCCAGAAAATGGGCAAGCTGCACATCGGCCTCGACCTGTCGCAGATCCGTACCGCGCACGACCAGCTGTTCACCCAGGGCATCGGCATCGCCTTGCTTGAAATGCTGTGTTCGGCCGGCCTGATGATCCTGCTCGGCTATTTCCTGACCCGCCACTTGGGCGACCTGACCCGGGCCAGCGAAGCGGTGGCCGCCGGCAACCTGACGCCGCCGCCGGTGCCCGAAGGCAAGGACGACGTCGGCCGCCTGGGGGCCGCCTTCAATGCCATGTCGCGCGCCGTCGGCGAACGCATCCACGAACTGACCGCCGCCCGCGACGAGCAGGCCCGCCTGGCGCGCAGCGCCGAACTCGCCGCGCAGGCCAAGACGGCCTTCCTGGCCACCATGAGCCACGAAATCCGCACGCCGATGAACGGAATCCTCGGCATGACGGAACTGGCGCTGAAGACCGAACTGACCGAGGAGCAGCGCGAATACCTGACCTGGGTGAAATCGTCGGGCGACAACCTGATGCGGGTGCTCAACGACATTCTCGATTTCTCCAAATTCAATGACGGGAAACTGGCCCTGGAAAAGACGCCGCTCGACTTGGCCGGCATCCTCGACAGCGTCGTCAATCTGTACGCCATCGTCGCCGGCAACAAGGGCCTGCGCCTGTATTGGGAAGCGGAGGGCGAAATTCCGGACCACCTGCTCGGCGACCCGGTGCGCATCCAGCAGGTGCTCAATAACCTGGTGTCCAATGCCATCAAATTCACCGAGCGCGGCGAAGTCGCCATCCGCATCGGCTGCCAGCCGGAGGCCGACAGCCGGTATTGGCGCGTCCGGCTCACCGTCAGCGACACCGGCATCGGCATTCCGGCCGACAAGCTGACCGCCATTTTCGACCCCTTCGCCCAGGCCGAGGAGTGGACGACCCGCAAGTACGGTGGCACCGGGCTCGGCCTGTCCATCGTCGACCGCCTGGTGCGCCTGATGCACGGGGCCATCCAGCTCGACAGCACGCCGGGCCAGGGCTCGCGTTTCGTCATCGACATGGTGCTCGAGCGCAGCGACAGCGGGCAGCCCGAAGCGGCCGAGCTGGACCAGGAACACGCCCGGCGCACCCTGGCCGGCAAACGCATCCTGCTGGTCGAGGACACCCCGGTCAATCAGAAAATCGCCGAAAAGCTGCTTCAGCGCTATGGCTGCCGGGTGGCCATCGCCGCCAACGGCGTGCAGGCGCTGGCGGTGGCGGACGGCCAGGAATTCGACCTGGTCCTGATGGACATACAGATGCCGGAAATGGACGGCCTCGAAGCGACCCGCCGTCTGCGCCGGCGCGAAAGCGAGCGCACGCTGCCGCGCTGCCCGATCATCGCGATGACCGCCAACGCCATGCAGGACGACCGCGACCAGTGCCTCGCGTCCGGCATGGACGATTTCATCGCCAAACCCTTCCGCGCCGACGAGTTGGTCGCCACCGTCGCCCACTATCTGCACGCCGCCGAAGAGTAAGGCAACCCGCCGGGCCTAATCCGGCCACCTAGTTATTTGGCATGTGACGAATTGTCGCGCGGCAATTTGCCACATTCCCGCCGCCCTGACCGATGCGGACAATCTGCCCCCGCACAAATACCAATAAAGTCAGGGAGAAAGATATGGGGTACTCACTCCGCCCGTTGGCGGCAGCGGTCGCTGTCGCCTGTTCCACCATGGCCTGGCAGCAGGCCTACGCGCAAACGACGCTGAACGAGGTCGTCGTCAGCGCCGGCAAGATCCGCGAGGCGGCCACGCCGCAACAGGTCGGTTCCGCGGAAATCGCCGCCCAGCACGCCATCACCCGCGATACCGCCAGCCTGCTGCGCGATGTGCCCGGCGTCAGCCTGTACGGCGCCGGCGGCGTCTCCAGCCTGCCCGCCATCCATGGCCTGGCTGACGACCGGCTGCGCATCACGGTGGACGGCATGGATTTCATTTCCTCCTGCCCCAACCACATGAATCCGCCGCTGTCCTACCTCGACCCGACCAACGTGGCGAAAATCAGGGTCGTTGCCGGCATTGCGCCGGTCAGCGTCGGTGGCGACAGCATCGGCGGCGCCATCATTGCCGAAACCCTGCCCCCCCAATTCGCCGCGCCCGGCCAGGGCACGCTGGCCAAGGGCGAAGTCGGCGCCTTCGCCCGCAGCAACAACAACGCCGTCGGCGGCAACCTGGCGGCGACGCTGGCCACCGAGAACCTCAGCATCAGCTACAGCGGCGCGCTTGCCAAGGCCGATAACTACAAGGCCGGCGGCGATTTCAAGCGGACCACCGCAACCGGCCGCAGCGGCCACACGCTGGCCCTCGACGAAGTCGGCTCCACCGCCTATGACAGCCGCACCCACACCCTCGGTTTCGCGGTACGCGGCGGCAATCACCTCGTCGAGGCCAAGCTCGGCTACCAGGACGTCCCCTACCAGCTTTATCCCAACCAGCGCATGGACATGCTCGACAACGAGCAGAAGCGGCTCAACCTGCGCTATCTCGGCCAGTACGACTGGGGCCTGCTCGACGCCCGCGCCTACTACGAGGCGGTCGATCACTACATGAATTTCGGGGACGACAAGCAACTGGTCTACGGCACGGCGGTCAATGGCATGCCGATGTACAGCCGTGGCCGCACCACCGGCTTCAACCTGAAGGCCGACATCGATCTCGGCGACCACGATCTGCTGCGCGTCGGCGGGCTGTACCAGCACTACACGCTGCATGACTGGTGGCCGGCCTCCGGCACCGGCGGCATGTCGCCGCTCAGCTTCGAGAACATCAATGCCGGCCGGCGCGACCGGCTGGGTGTGTTCGCCGAATGGGAAAAGCGCGTCAGTGCGCAGTGGACCTCCCTGCTCGGCGCCCGCTACGAGCGGGTGGAAACCGACGCCGGCAATGTCCACGGTTACGGCAACGCCATGGGCAGCCAGCTGACCGACACGGCGGCCTTCAATGCCCGCAGTCACGCACGGGCCGACAACAACGTCGACCTGACCGCGCTCGCCCGTTACACCGCCAGCCAGACGGCCGATCTCGAATTCGGCCTGGCGCGGAAGGTCCGCTCGCCCAATCTGTACGAACGCTACACCTGGTCGACGTGGAGCATGGCCGCCGTCATGAACAACTTCGTCGGCGACGGCAACGGCTACGTCGGCAATCCCGACCTGAAATCCGAAAAGGCCTACACCGCCTCGTTCACATTTGACTGGCACGCCGCAGACCGCAGCTGGGAACTCAAGGCCACGCCGTATTACACCTATGTCGACGACTACATCGACGCCGTGCGCTGCACCGCCGGTTCGGCCTGCACGGCGAACAACACGACGACCCGCAACCAGTTCGTCGTCCTCCAGTACGCCAACCAGGATGCCCGCCTCTACGGTGTCGACCTCTCCGGCCGCGCGCCGCTGGCCAGGACCGGCTTCGGCGAATTCGGCATCAAGGGCCTGATCAACTACACCAAGGGCGAAAATCGCGACACCGGCGACCACCTGTACAACATCATGCCGCTCAACGCCAGGCTGAGCCTGACGCACCAGTCGGGTGGCTGGGCCAACGCCATCGAGTGGGCCGGCGTCCACGGCAAGCGCGACGTGTCGGGCGTGCGCAACGAAATCGCCACTGCCGGCTACAGCCTGATCCATTTGCGCGCCAGCTACACCTGGCAGAACGTCCGTGTCGATTTCGGCGTGGAAAACCTGTTCGACCGCTTCTACTACCTGCCGACCGGCGGCACCTATACTGGCCAGGGAACGACCATGAGCATCAACGGCATTCCCTGGGGCATCGCCGTGCCAGGCATGGGGCGCGCCTTCTATGCCGGCCTGAACGTCAAGTTCTGACCGTCGCCCGCGACGCGATACCGGCCGCCGATGACATCCGCCTAAGATGGTGGTCGGCCGGGCGTCTGCGCTTCAGGTGCGACAATTTGCCACATTCCCGCACAGGGGGGCGATCCGTAATATTCGATCCTAACTGGCTGTTTAATAAAGAATTTTTGATACAGATCAATTAGGGTTCGATGATGAAGGCTTTCGCACTTGCGCCGCTGGCGCTGGCAGTACTTTCGGCATTTGCTTCGGTCAACGCAGGCGCTGCCGACACCGCCCTCGGTGAAGTGACCGTTACCGCCACCCGCGAAGGGCAACTGGTCAGCGAAACCCCGGCCACCGTCGGCGTCATCAAGGAAAAGACCCTGCGCGAAGTCAAGCCGACGCACCCGAGCGAGATCATGGGCCAGGTAGCCGGCGTGTGGGTCAACGTGACCGGCGGCGAAGGCCATCAGACGGCCATCCGCCAGCCGCTGACCACCAACCCGGTGTACCTCTACCTGGAAGACGGCGTGCCGACCCGCTCGACCGGCTTCTTCAACCACAACGCCCTGTACGAGGTGAACCTGCCGATGGCCGGTGGCATCGAGATCAACAAGGGGCCGGGCAGTGCGCTCTACGGTTCCGATGCCATCGGCGGCGTGGTCAACGTGCTGACCCGCAAGCCGCCGAGCAAGCCGGAAATCGAAGGCTCCATCGAAGGCGGCAGCTACGGCTGGGCGCGCACCATGGTTTCCGGCGGCAGCGCCTTCGGCGACCATGCCTTCCGCGCCGACCTCAACCTCAGCCACACCGACGGCTGGCGCGATACCACCGCCTACGACCGGCAGAGCGGCACCCTGCGCTGGGACAGCGCCATCGGCGACGATGCGACGCTGAAGACGGTCGCCACCTTCTCCAAGATCGACCAGCAGACGGCCGGCAGTTCGGCCATCTCGAAGAGCGACTACGACAACAACCCGAAGGCTAATTACACGCCGATCTCGCTGCGCAAGGTCGATGCCTTCCGCCTGTCGACCGCCTATGAAAAGGAGTGGGGCAACTCGCTGCTCAGCATCACCCCCTACTACCGCAATGACTCCATGGACCTGCTGGCCAACTGGTCACTGTCCTACGACCCGACCATCTACACCACCGAAAACCAGTCCTTCGGCGCCCAGGTCAAGTACCGCCACGACTTCGAGCCGCTACGCACCCGCGTCATCGTCGGCGTCGACCTCGACCATAGCCCGGGCAGTCGCGTCGAGAACCGCATCAACACGACGTCCATCGGCAGCGGCTACACCAAGATCTATACCGGCTACACGCTGGGCGCCCGGATCTACGACTACGACGTGACCTACCAGGGCGTTTCGCCTTACGTGCATGGCGAGGTTTCGCCGACCGACAAGCTGCGCATCACCGCCGGCCTGCGCCAGGATCATGTCACCTATCGCTTCGACAACCGCTACGGCACCTCGCCCATCGTCGTCGGTTCCGCCTATTACGGCCAGGTCGCCGACGGCGACCACACCTTCAACCACCTCAGCCCGAAGCTGGGCGCGACTTACGCCTTCAGCGAATCGCTGAATGGCTTCGCCGCCTACAACCACGCTTTCCGCGCCCCGTCCGAGGGCCAGCTGTTCCGCCCTGCCGTCGCGTCCAGCGCCGCTGCGGCCGACGCCGCCGCCGTCTCGGCCAGCAACCTGAAGCCGATCAAGGTGGACAGCGTCGAAACCGGCCTGCGCGGCAAGGTCAATTCGGCCGTCAATTACGAAGTGTCGGTCTATTACATGACCAAGACCGACGACATCCTGAGCTACCGCGATCCGGTCACCAACATCACGACCGCCACCAACGCCGGCAAGACCCTGCACAAGGGCATCGAAATCGGTCTCGGCGTCCAGCTCGCCGCCGCCTGGCGCCTCGATGCCGCCGTCTCGCATGCCAAGCACACCTACGGCGACTGGCGCGTCGGCAATGTCGATTACACTGGCAAGGAAATGGAACTCGCCCCGCGCACCATCGCCAACACCCGCCTGACCTGGGGCGATGCCAAGACCGGCATGGCCCAGGCCGAGTGGCTGCATTTCAGCAGCTGGTGGTCCGATCAGGCGAACACCACGAAATACGACGGACACGACCTGCTCAACCTGCGCGGCGCCTACCCGCTCTATCGCGACATCAGCCTGTTCGGCAATGTGCATAACGTGACCGACCGCCGCTACGCCGAAAGCACCGGCGTCACTTCCGGCAACGCCACCTTCGCGCCCGGCCTGCCGCGTACCTTCACCGTCGGACTGCAGGCCAAATGGTGAGCCTGAGTACTCGCTGCGCTATTTGGCTGGCCGGCGCCCTGCTCGCCGGCAGCGCCTTGGCGCATGACCATGGCAGCCATGCGCCAGCCGACGGCAAGCCGGCGGCCAAGGTCGATTACGCCAAGGTATGGCTTGAAAAGCAGCAAACCGCGCCGCGCTTGGCCGTTGCCGCCGACTTCGACGCAGTAGGCAAGCTGTGGCTGGCCCGTGTCGTCGGGCAGCAGATTTTCGTCAGCCATTCGCCGGCCGCCGGCAAGCCCTTCACCGAGCCGGTCGCCGTCAATCGCCAGCCGGAGCTGATCTCTGCCGACGGCGAGGCCCGCCCGCAGATCGCCGCGGTCGGCGACCGCGTCTATGTCAGTTGGACACAGGCCCTGCCGCAACCCTTCGCCGGGCATGTGCGCTTCGCCGTCTCCGAGGATGGCGGCCGGACTTTCAGCGAACCGGTCACCGTCAATGACGACACCCGGCCGATCACCCATCGCTTCAACGCCATGCTCGCCGACTGCCGGGGCGTGACGCTGGCCTGGATCGACAAGCGCGATGGCGAAGGCAATGTGGACTATCGCGGCGCCGCCATCTACACCGCCCGATCGACCGACGGCGGGCGCAGCTTCGCAGCCAATCAGAAGCTGGCCGACCATTCCTGCGAATGCTGCCGGCTGGGCCTGGCCGCCGATAGCGACGGCACGCCGGTCGTCTTCTGGCGCCAGGTTTTCGGCAAGAACGTCCGCGATTTCGCCCTGGCCCGTCTCGACGAGCCGCTGCGCCGGGTGACCGAGGATGGCTGGGAAATCGACGCCTGCCCGCACCACGGCGGCGGACTGGCCATCGACGGCCAAGGCAGCCGCCACCTGGCCTGGTTTACCGGTGCCGAGAAATCGCCTGGTCTGTACTACCGCCGGATCGACGGCGAAACGATGAGCCCGCCCCTGCGCTTCGGCAATCTCGACGCCCAGGCCGGCCACCCGCAGGTCGCGGTGCTCGGCCAGCAGGTCGTGCTCGTCTGGCGCGAATACGACGGCCGTCAGCACAGCGTTCGCCAGATGGTCTCCCGCGACCGCGGCGGGCACTGGTCGTCCCCCTCGACCATCACCCGTACCGCCGGGGCAGCCGACGATCCCCTGCTGCGCGCTGACGGCAAGGCGGTCTGGCTGATCTGGAACACCGCCGCGGAGGGCTTGAAGCGCGTGAAGGTCGCCTTATGAAACGGCTATGCATGCTGTCTGCCGCCGTGCTGCTAAGTTTTTCGGCCCAGGCCGACATGACCCCTTTCATCGGCGGCTCGCTGCAGAAAATCGAACGCCAGCACAAGGGCAAGCCCTTCATCCTCGCCTTCTGGTCGGCCAGTTGCACGCATTGCCCGACCGAACTGAAGGCGCTCGGCGAGCTGTCCCGCAGGTATCCGAAGCTGGAAGTAGTCCTCGTCGCCGCCGATACCCCAGCCGAAGCGCCGGAGCTGGAGCGCCTGGCGCAGGATTACGGCGTCGCGAAACAGGCCCGCTGGGTATTTGCCGATGCCCAGCCGGAACGCCTGCGCTACGAAATCGACCGCCGCTGGTACGGCGAACTGCCGCGCACCTACTTCTACGACGGGCGCGGCGCCCGGCAAGGCCGCTCAGGCGTGCAGCCCGCCGAGCAACTCGAACAATGGGTCGTCGAGCATCTAAAATAAAGACATGTACGCCGATCCCGCCCTCCATTTCGCACCCGAAACGCCCGAATGGCGCAGGAGTGGCCGTTTTTTCCTGATCGCCACGGCGCTGCACGCCGCCGTACTGTTCTATCCGCTGAAACTGGCCATCGGCAAGCTCGATATTCCCGAACCCAGCGCCATTCTGGTCAAGCTGGTCGAAAAAACCACGCCCCCTAAGCCGGTCGTCGCGCCACCCATGCCGACTCAACCGAGCAAGCCGCAGCCGACCCAGGCCAAGCCGACGCCCACGCCGCGCCAGGTCATCGCGGTCGCTGCCGAGCCGACTGCCAGCCCGGCCAATTTCAGTGTTCCGGCCCCGGTCGCTGCACCGCCGGCCCCGGTCGCCGCGGCGCCGAGTGCGCCGGCCCCGGTGGCGGTCACCGCCGCCCGTTTCAACGCCGCCTACCTGAACAATCCGGAGCCGAAATATCCGCCGCTGTCCCGCCGTCTCGGCGAGGAGGGCAAGGTGCTGCTCAAGGTTCGCGTATTGGCGGACGGCAATCCGGCCTCGGTCGAACTGGAGAAGAGCAGCAGCTTCGACCGCCTCGACGAAGCGGCCAAGCAGGCCGTGGCACGCTGGCGTTTCGTACCGGCCAAGCGCGGCGACGAAGCGATAGAGGCCTCGGTCATCGTGCCCATCGTTTTCCGTCTGGATAGCTGAAAAGGGAAATCCGGAAGAAGGATTCCGGAATTGACGACGGGGACCGAAGTCCCCGCCGGCTATCTTTGGTAACAAGGCTCTAGCAGCCCCGGCTAACCGTTTTTAGGCGGCAATAGCGAATTGCTCATCATTGGCAATTATGGAGTTTGCTTCATTAACGTCGATCGCCTGACGAGTTGCCTGCGCACCTTTGCCCGCCCTGTCGAAGCCAGTACACCCCCATCCAAACGCACTCAGCGGAATGCCCTTGGGTGGAGGTGAGGGGAATCGAACCCCTGTCCAGAACGCCTCCAGATTGCCGGAATTACAACCATGCTTTCAATTATGGGGGCGGGGTGGGGGATTTTCAAGCCGGGCAGGATAGATTTCAGCGACCGCACCAGCTCCGTCTATCGCCAATGCCGAAGGCGAAACGCTGGCGTTCGGTGGCGGACAGGGTCGAGCGCACGCGCAGCGTCGTGCCGTCGAACAGCACGTTGAAGCGGGCCGGTTCGTTCCAGTCGTCGCAGTAGCGCCATTCCCAGACCAGTTCGTCGCGGGCCTTGAAATAGACGGTCCATGCCGGTTCCGGCGGGCCGATGGTATGGACGACCTCGTCCTGCGTCATACCGGCGGCGATACGGGCGAAATGCTTCATGGTCAGCACGTTTTCGCGGGAGACAAAGCGGCCGTCGGCGTCACCGTGCACGAAGAAGGTGTGGTAGCCCATGCTGCCGAAGGGATAGACCAGGGTTTCGCCACCGTCGGCTTCACGCCAGCGCAGGGCCGGTAGGCCCATGCTGCGCTCGACGTCGGCCAGGCGGGCGTCGACCGGCACCCGGCCAGCCGCGTCATAGGCCGCGCAACCGGCCAACAGGCCGGCGGCCAGTAGCCAGACGGCGACGCGGCCTTTCATGTGAGTGCTTACTCGCGCTCGGCGCTTAGCAGTCGCTCGCAGTAGCGCGCGATCAGGTCGACTTCCAGATTGACCTTGCTGCCCGGCTGCAGGCGGTGCAGCGTGGTGTTTTCCAGCGTGTGCGGGATCAGGTTGATGGTGAAGTCGGTGCCATTGACTGCATTGGTGGTCAGGCTGGTGCCATCGACGACAATCGAGCCCTTGCGCGCGATGTAGCGGGCGATGTCCTTCGGAGCGCGGATTTCGAGCAGGCGGTTGTCGCCGACCGGGTCGAAGCGCAGCACTTCGCCCACGCCATCGACATGGCCGGACACCAGGTGGCCGCCGATCACGTCGGACAGGCGCAGCGCCTTTTCCAGATTGACCGGCCCGGGGGCATCGAGGCCGACCGTGCACGACAGGGTTTCCGGCGACACGTCGACGGCGAAGCTGTTGCCTTCCTTGGCCACCACGGTCAGGCAGACGCCGTTGTGGGCGATCGAGTCGCCGAGCGCCACGTCGGCCAGGTCGAGCTTGCCGGCGTCGACATGCAGGCGGAAGCCGACTTCGCGGGGGGTGAGTTGGGTGATGCGGCCGACCGCCGCGATGATTCCAGAGAACATGGCAAACCCTGTTTTGCGCAAAAAAAGTGACTTTATCACGCCCGGTTGACCGGCTGGCTTGCGCGAAAGGGCGTTTCCCCCTAGGTTTTCACCTTTGCATAATCGATTCATCCAGGGGAGACAAAACAATGAAAAGAACCGTGCTTGCTTCGCTGCTGGCAACACTCGCAGCCACGGCCATGGCGGACATCAATGTCGGCGTCACGCTGTCGGCTACCGGCCCGGCCGCCTCGCTCGGCATTCCGGAAAAGAACACCATCGACCTGCTGCCGAAGACCATCGCCGGCCAGAAGGTCAATTACATCGTGCTCGATGACGCCTCGGACACGACCACCGCCGTCAAGAACGCCAAGAAGCTGATCAGCGAAAGCAACGTCGACCTGATCATCGGCTCGACCACGACGCCCAACTCGCTGGCCATGGTCGATGTCGCCGCCGAGGCCGAGACGCCGATGATCGCCATGGCCGCCTCGGCGCGCATCGTCGAGCCGATGGATGCCAAGCGCAAGTGGGTGTTCAAGACGCCGCAGAACGACGCCCAGATGTCCACCGCCATCGTCGAGCACATGACCAACAACAACGTGAAGACCGTGGCCTACATCGGCTTCTCGGACGCCTACGGCGAAGGCTGGTGGAACGAGTTCTCCAAGCTGGCCGAGGTGCGCAAGGTCAAGGTCGTCGCCAACGAACGCTTCAATCGCGCCGACACCTCGGTCACCGGCCAGGTGCTCAAGGTGCTCGCCGCCAAGCCGGACGCCGTGCTGATTGGCGGCGCCGGCACGCCGGCCGCCCTGCCGCAGAAGTCGCTCAAGGAAAAGGGCTACAAGGGCATCATCTACCAGACGCACGGCGTTGCCAACAACGACTTCCTGCGCGTCTGCGGCAAGGATTGCGAGGACACCGTGCTGCCCAGCGGCCCGGTGCTGGTCGCCGGCCAGCTGCCGGCCGACAACCCGGTCAAGAAATCGGCCGCGGACTACGTCGGCAAGTACGAGGCCGTGCATGGCAAGGGCAGCGTCAATGCCTTCGGCGGCTACGCCTGGGACGCCGGCATCCTGCTTGCCAATGCCGCGCCGCTGGCCTTGAAGAAGGCGCAGCCGGGCAGCAAGGAATTCCGTGCCGCCCTGCGCGATGCGCTGGAAGCGACCAAGAACGTTCCCGGTTCACACGGCGTTTTTAACATGAGCGCCAACGACCACCTCGGCCTCGACCAGCGCGCCCGCGTCATGGTCACCATCAAGGACGGCGGCTGGAAGCTGGCCAAGTAAGGGTTAACCGACATGTCCGGCCCAGGAAAGGGCCGGACCCCGCATGGTAAACTCGCTTTTTTCCTTTTCCGGGATACGTTCATGATCAAGAAACTGACCCTTGCCGTTCTGGCCACCTTGTCCACCGCCGTGCTGGCCGACGTCAACGTCGGGGTTTCCGTCGCCGCGACCGGCCCGGCCGCCTCGCTCGGCATTCCGGAAAAGAACACCTTCGCCCTGCTGCCGACCACCATCGCCGGTCAGAAGGTCAATTACATCATTCTCGACGACGCCACCGACCCGACCGCGGCGACCAAGAACATCAAGAAGCTGATCAGCGAGAACAAGGTCGATGTCGTCGTCGGCTCGTCGACCACCCCGAGCTCGCTGGCCATGATGGACGTCGCCGTCGAGAACGAGACGCCGCTGATCTCGATGGCCGGTTCGGCCATCGTCGTCGAGCCGATGGACGCCAAGCGCCAGTGGGTGTTCAAGACCGCCCAGAACGACGCCCACATGGCCACCGCGCTGGTCCAGCACATGACCGACAAGAACGTGCAGAGCGTCGCCTTCATCGGCTTCGCCGACGCCTATGGCGAAGGCTGGTACAAGGAATTCGCCAAGATCGCCGAGGCCCGCAAGCTGAAGATCGTCGCCAGCGAGCGCTACCAGCGCAACGACACCTCGGTGACCGGCCAGATTCTCAAGATCATGGCCGCCAGGCCGGATGCCGTGCTGGTCGGCGGCGCCGGCACGCCGGCCGCCCTGCCGCAGAAGGTGCTCAAGGAAAAGGGCTACAAGGGCCTGATCTACCAGACGCACGGCGTCGCCAACAACGACTTCCTGCGCGTCGGCGGCAAGGATGTCGAAGGCGCCTTCCTGCCGGTCGGCCCGATGGTCGTCGCCGCCCAGTTGCCGGCCGACAACCCGGTGCGCAAGTCGGCCCTCGAATACGTCACCAAGTACGAAGCCGCCCACGGCAAGGGCAGCGTCAGCTCCTTCGGCGGTCACGCCTGGGACGCCGGCGTGCTGCTGCAGAACGCCATCCCGGCGGCGCTGAAGAAGGCCAAGCCGGGCACCGTCGAATTCCGCCGCGCCCTGCGCGACGCGCTGGAAGGCACCAAGAACGTCGCCGGCGCCCACGGCATCTTCAACCTGTCGGCAAACGACCACCAGGGTTTCGACCAGCGCGCACGCGTGATGGTCACGATTGAGAACGGTGCTTGGAAGCTGCTCAAGTAAGTCGCCAATATCCCGTCACTCCCGCGTAGGCGGGCATCCAGATACACCGACCTGGACTCCCGCCTACGCGGGAGTGACTTTTTAATCTTTCGGGTTTTCAAGGTCACATGGACCTCCAGATTCTCCTTCTCCTCGGCCAGGACGGCATCACCAACGGTGCCATCTATGCCCTGCTCGCCCTCGCGCTGGTCCTCGTCTTCGCCGTCACCCGCGTCATCTTCATCCCGCAGGGCGAGTTCGTCGCCTTCGGTGCGCTGACCCTGGCTGCGCTGCAGGCCGGCCAGGTGCCCGGCACGGTGTGGCTGCTGCTCGGCCTCGGCACGGCGGTCGCCCTGCTCGACGGCTACAAGCTGGTGCGCGACGGCCGCTACGCCAAGCTGCCGACCCTGCTCATCGTCAATGTCGGTGTGCCGCTGCTCGCCGCCGCCGGCCTGTTCGCCATGCCGCCCAACCAGATGCCGCTGTGGGCGCAGGTCGTCCTCGCCATGCTGCTCGTCGTGCCCCTCGGCCCGATGATCTACCGCGTTGCCTTCCAGCCGCTGGCCAGCGCCTCGGTGCTCGTCCTGCTCATCGTCTCGGTCGCCGTACACCTCGCCCTGATCGGCCTCGGCCTGCTCTTCTTCGGCGCCGAGGGTTGGCGCACACCGGCCTTCACCGACCTCAGCTTCGAACTGGCCGGCGCGCCGCTGCAGGGGCAGACCATCCTCGTCGTCGTCGCCTCGGCCCTGCTCATCATCGGCCTCTATTTCTTCTTTGAGCGCACCATTTACGGCAAGGCCCTGCGCGCCACCGCCATGAACCGCACCGGCGCCCGCCTGATGGGCATTCCGCCGGTGCTCGCCGGGCAACTGTGCTTCACGCTGGCCGCCGCCATCGGCGCCTTCTCCGGCATCCTGATCGCGCCGATCACCACTATCTACTACGACTCCGGCTTCCTGATCGGCCTCAAGGGCTTCGTCGGCGCCATCATCGGCGGCCTCGCCTCGTACCCGATCGCCGCGCTGGGCGCAGTGCTGGTCGGCCTGCTCGAATCCTTCTCGTCCTTTCACGCCAGCGCCTTCAAGGAAGTTATCGTCTTCACGCTGATCATCCCGGTCCTGCTCTGGCGCTCGCTGACTACGCACCACATCGAGGAAGAGGAAGAAAAGGGCGATGACATCGCTGTCAGCAACGCGCCAGGTAAATCGGCCCCGCGCAGCTTGCTGCGCCGCCACCTGCCGCTGCTCGGCTTTGTCGCCGTATTGGCCGTCGCGCCGCAAGTGCTGCCGGAATTCTCGGTTACCCTGCTCAACTACATCGGCCTCTACGCCATCGTCGCCGTCGGCCTCGTGCTGCTCACCGGCGTCGGCGGCCTGACTTCCTTCGGCCAGGCGGCCTTCGTCGGCCTCGGCGCCTACACCACGGCCTGGCTGACCACCGTGCACGGCGTTTCGCCGTGGCTGACCCTGTTCATCGGCCTGGCGCTGACCGCTGCCGTCGCGCTGTCGCTCGGCTTCATTACGCTGCGCATGGGCGGCCACTACCTGCCGCTGGGCACCATCGCCTGGGGCATCAGCCTGTACTTCCTGTTCGGCAACGTCGAATTCCTCGGCGGCCACACCGGCATCACCGGCATTCCGGCCGTGTCGCTGGCCGGCTGGGAACTGAAGTCGGGCCGCGAGTTCTTCTATCTGATCTGGCTGGTCGTCCTGCTCGCCATCGTCAGCATCAGCAACCTGCTCGATTCCCGCGTCGGCCGCGCCATCCGGGCGCTCAAGGGCGGCACGGTGATGGCCGAGGCGATGGGCGTCAATACGGCCCGCGAGAAGATCGTCATCTTCCTGATCGCCGCACTGCTGGCCAGCGTTTCCGGCTGGCTGTACGCCCATCTGCAGCGCTTCGTGAACCCGACGCCCTTCGCCCTGGGCCAGGGCATCGAATACCTGTTCATGGCCGTCGTCGGCGGCATCGGCCACGTCTGGGGCGCCGTGCTCGGCGCCGGCGTGATCACCATCCTGAAGCAGTGGCTGCAGGATTGGCTGCCGCAACTGCTCGGCCAGAGCGGCAATTTCGAGATCATCGTGTTCGGCATCGCCATGGTGCTGATCCTGCAGAAGGCGCGGGCCGGGCTGTGGCCGGTCATCCTGCGCCTGCTGCCGGCGCGTGCCGTCGCCCGCGACGTGCCGCAGGGCGAGCCGCTGCCCAGACGCCAGCCGGTCGCCGCCGGCAGCGTGCTGCTCGACGCCAGCGAAGTGACCAAGCGCTTCGGCGGCCTGGTCGCCAACAACAACATGTCGCTGAGCGTGAAGGCGGGCGAGGTAATGGCGTTGATCGGCCCGAACGGCGCCGGCAAGAGCACCATGTTCAACTGCATTTCGGCGGTCAATCCGGCCACCGAGGGCAAGATCGCCTTCCTCGGCGCATCGACGGCTGATCTAGCAGCGCGCGACATCGCCAAGCGCGGCATGAGCCGGACCTTCCAGCACGTCCGCCTGCTCGGCAACATGAGCGTGCTCGAAAACGTCGCCATCGGTGCCCATCTGCGCGGTGGCAAGGGGGTGCTGTCGGCCGCCCTGCGCCTCGACCGCGCCGAGGAGAACCGCCTGCTTGCCGAGGCGGCGCGCCAGATCGAACGGGTCGGCCTCGCCGAGCACATGTTCGACCCGGCCGGCAGCCTGGCGCTGGGCCAGCAGCGCATCGTCGAAATCGCCCGCGCCCTGGCTTCCGATCCCTGCCTGCTGCTCCTCGACGAACCGGCCGCCGGCCTACGCTACCGCGAAAAGCAGGCGCTGGCCGAACTGCTGCGCAAACTGCGCGCCGAGGGCATGGGTATCCTGCTTGTCGAGCACGACATGGATTTCGTCATGGGACTGGCCGACCGCGTGGTGGTCATGGAATTCGGCGAGAAGATCGCCGAAGGCCTGCCCGAAGAGGTGCAAAAAGACCCGAAGGTGCTCGAAGCCTACCTCGGGGGAGTCGAATAATGAGCATGACCCACCTGCACGACAACGAGGTCATCCTCGACGTCAAGAACCTGCGCGTCGCCTACGGCAAGGTCGAGGCCCTGCACGAGGTCAGCCTGACCATCCGCCGCGGCGAGATCGTCACCGTCATCGGCCCCAACGGTGCCGGCAAGACGACGCTGCTCTCCGCCCTGATGGGCTTGCTGCCGTCGGACGGCGACATCGTGTACATGGGGCAGGCGCAACGCCACGAGCGTTCGGTCGAACATCTGGTGCGCCACGGCATGACCCTGGTCCCGGAAAAGCGCGAGTTGTTCGCCGAAATGAGCGTCGAGGACAACCTGCTGCTCGGCGCCTTCGACCGCTACCGTACCGGCCACCGCGACGAGATGGAAACCATGGACGAGGTCTTCGAGCTGTTCCCGCGCCTCGAGGAGCGCCGCGCCCAGTTGGCCGGAACCCTGTCCGGCGGCGAACGCCAGATGCTGGCCATGGGCCGCGCCCTGATGGCCAAGCCCAAGCTGCTGATGCTCGACGAACCCAGCCTCGGCCTGGCCCCGCTGATCATCAAGGAAATCTTCCGCACCATTTCGGCGCTCAAGGAAACCGGTGTCGCCATCCTGCTCGTCGAGCAGAATGCCCGTGCCGCGCTGCAGGTGTCCGACTACGGCTACGTGCTGGAAACTGGCGAGGTCAAGCTGGCCGGGCCGAGCAACGAACTGGCGGCTGACCCGCGCGTCATCGAAGCCTACCTCGGCCTCGGCCAGAAGCACTGAAGGCGGGGCGTAGGAAAGGAAAAGGCCCGCTCAGCGGGCCTTTCGTCATTCAGGGTAGCGAATTTCAGCGAGGGCCGCGCTCCTCGTCGCGATGGCGATGCTGCTCGTTACCCCCTTGCGGGGCCGGCTGCTGGCGCGGCGGTTCGGCCTGCGGCGGCGGGGGGGCCGGTTGCGGGGCGGGCATGCGCACTTCCGGTGCCGGGCGTGGCATCTCGCGCTGCGGGGGCGGCGCCACCGGCGCGGCCTGTTGAACCGGCCTTTCCATGCGCGGCATTTCACGCGGTACTTCCCGAGGCATCTCACGCGGCATTTCCCGGCGCTCCTGGACCTGGAATGAAGGCCGCGGACGTTCCTCGCGGCGCATTTCGGGCGGCGTTTCGCGCCGGGGTGGGGCCGGCATGGCTTCCGGCAAACGCTGCATTTCCCGTTGCGGCATGACTTGGGCGGCGGCCGGTGCCGGCTGCTGGCGCTCGCTGCGCGGCAAATCGCGCATGTCCCGGCGTTGCTCGCGTTCCGGCGCCTGGAAGGACGGCTGCGGACGCTCTTCGCGGCGCATGTCGGGCGGCGTTTCACGACGCACCGGGGCCGGCGTGTCGCGCGTATCGCGCATATCCCGGCGCGGCTCGCGTTCCTGCGGCGCCACGAGCGGCTGGGCCCGGTCGTCGCGGCGGGGGGCGTTCGTCTCGGCACCCGGGCGGCCATCCCCGCCCTCGCCATGGCGGCGGAAGAATTCGCGGCGCGATTCGTTGGCATCCCGGTTGGCATCGCGATTGGTTTCCCTGTTCATCTCGCGGCCTGCTTCCGGACGGACCGCCGCGGCGCCCGGCTCGGACCGGACGCCCGAGCGGGTTTCCGGGGCTGCGTCCGGTCCACGGCGGTTGTCCCGACGCGATTCCGGTATCGCGTCGCGGCCCATTTCAGGCTGGCCGCGGCGGCTATCCATGGCCGGGATGTCCTGGCGCAGCGGCTGGTTTTCCGACGGACGGGCGCGGTTCTCAACCGGCGGCCGGCGATCGTTGTCGCGCGACTCGAAGCGGGACGGGCCGCGTTCCCGGTCGTTCGGGCGCGGGCTGGTGAATTCGCTGCGCGGCGGCCGGCTGGCTCCGCGGTCGCCTTCATGCGGTCGTGTCGCGGCCGCGGCCGGCGCCAGCCACTGGGCGGTTGGGGCCTGCCGGGCCTGCGGCGCCCGATCCAGGTTGCGGCGGTCGGCCTGGCGCAGTTCGCTGCGCGAAATCGGCCGGCCTTCACGCAAATGGTTGGCGGGCACGACCGTCACCGCCTGCGGCAGAGCGCGATAGGCGTAGGTCGGCGTCGTGTTGCGCACGGCGCGATCGATGATGGTTACGTTATTGACCTGGGTGACGTTGATCTGGCGCACGTAATTCGGGCTGTAGCGATAGGCCGGTACATAGACCTCGCGCGGGGCGAGCGGGAACCAGCCGACGGCGGGGGATGAACCAAAACTGAAGCTGACGCTCCAGCCGGGGTTGCCGACCCAGCCGACCAGGGCGGGGGCATATACCGGGCGCGGCACGAGGCGGCCGGGTACCCAGCCCCAGCGCCCGCCTATCATCGCCCAGCGGCCGTAGTGGAAAGGTGCGAAGCCCCATGGCGACTGGTCGATCCAGGTCCAGCCCCAAGGCGCGACCCAGGCCCAGCGGCCATAGCGGTAGGGTGCCCAGTCACTGGCCAGGCCGCGCGGATACCAGACCGTGCCGTAATCGCTGGTATTGCGCCAGTCGCCATAGGCGTCGAGATCCTGGTAGCCGGTCATGTACGGCGACACGTAGCGGCGGGCCGGGCCGGCCAGCGAGGCGTTTTCGCGATTGGCCACCCATTGGTCGAAGGCATCGTAGCGGGGAGCGCCCTCCAACTGCTCGCTGCCGTCGCTGCCCAATACCGCCATCTGGCCGGCCGCCACGGGGATGACCCGCTGGCCGTTGTCGAAGGTGGCGCGGCCTGCCTGGACGACCAGTTCACTGCGGTCGGCATAGACGTTCAGGCGATAGCGGCCCGGAGTCAGGAAACGCACCGTGCCGTCCGGCGTCGTCACCAGCGCGTCGTCGGCCTGGTCGCGGTCGAGCACGCTGACCGCCAGGCTGCCGCCATTCAGGCGGGCATCGACCCGTCTATCGTCGATCAGCGGAAATTCGACCTGGCTGTCGCCGCTCAGGCGGTAGGCCGTCGAGCCTATCCATACCTCGGCGCGGCCCTGGCGGCCGCTTTCCAGCACGGCGCCGCTGCTCACCGGCCAGTTCAGCGTCGCCGGCCCGCCTTCTTCGCGGCGATCGACCCGGAAGCCGACTTCGCCATCGAGGTAGGAGACGCGGCCGACGCGGCTCGGCGGGTCGCTCTGGGCGAGGGCCGGCAAGGCGAGCAGCACAATGGCGGCAAGGAAAATTCGGTGCACGGACTTCAGCATTTCGGACTCCCGGAAAAGGGGCGGGCCTGCATCACGGGCAGGCCGATAAGCAATCAACGCGGCAGCACGGCAAAAGTATGAACGGCGGGCCGCCTAAATGGTTTCAAAATGTTGCGGCGCCGGCCCGGCCAGGCGGTTCAGATGTTCTCGGTGGGCATGCCGTATTTCTTGGCCACCGTCATGTACAGCTGGCGAGCCGAGGCCACCTTGGCACTCTTGCGGTCCTTACGCTGGGCGCGTTGCAGGTAGCTGAGCGCCCGTGCGGCCAGGTCGTTGTCCCAGCCCTGCTGGTCCATCAGGGTGTAAATGGCCTTGGCCGCATTGACCAGGAATTGCAGGTTGGGCACCTGTTCAGCGGCCTGGATCAGGAGCTGGACGGCGCCGGCCAGGTCACCGCTGCGCGCCGCCAGGACCCCGCGGTTGTTCAGTTCGATGATTTCCTTGCCCACCTCGTCGAGGATGGCTTTGCCGGCGTCGCCTTGGCCGGTCTGCTCGAAGACCTGGGTGATGTGGCTGATCAGGTGCTGGTCCTCGTGGTTCTCGGCCGCCACCTGGCGCATGATGCGGGCACCCTCGCCTGCCTGGCCGGTAGCGTAGCAGGCATGGGCCAGATCGACCGCCAGGCGCTGGGAGGGATGCTTGCCCTTTTCCGCCGCTTCGGCGGCGACCTGGCGTTGCAGCTCCAGGGCTTGGGCGACCATTGCCTGCGCCTTGTCCTTGGCCCCCTCGGCATGCAGGCACAGGGTCTCGGTGACCAGGGCGGCCAGTTCGGCCTGCTTGTCGCCGCGCCATTCGCGCTTCATTTCCGCGGCGATCTTGCGCGAGCCCTCGACTTGGCCGCGCTCGACCAGCACGCGCGACAGGTTGGCGAAGTCGTCCACCGTCCGCAGGCTGGACCCCTTGCTGCGCTCGATGACCTTGCCGTAGGCCTTTTCGGCGGTCAGCATGTCCTTGTTGCGCGCCGCCACGTCGCCGACCATGCGCTGGCGCAAGGTGTTGTGCGGCGAGGCGTCGGCCGCCCGCTGCAAGGCGTGCTGTGCATCCTCCAGCCGGCCCTGCGCTTCATGCACCGAGGCGAGGAAATCGTAGGCCGACAGGAAGTCGGGCGCTTCCTGCGTCACCTGCTCGGCCATCTGCTCGGCTTCGTCGAGCGCGCCGCGGTCGCGCAGGGCCATGGCCAGGCCCATCCGCGCCCACGGCACGACCCGCCCTTCCAGCACGCGGCGGAACACTTCCTCGGCCTCGCGCGTCTTGCCCAACTGGTGCAGCAGTTCGCCCTTGAAGCGCAGGGCGTCGTACATGTACGAGGGCTGCTGCTGGATGACCCGGTCGCAGGCGGCGATCGCCTCCTGCAGGGCACCGCGCTCGATCTGCTCGTAAATGCGGTGCAGGATGTGCTTCTTGTAGATGACCTTGACCAGCCGGCCCTGCAACTGCTCGGCGGTGAACGGCTTGATCAGGTAATCGTCCGGCGCCAGTTCGGCCAGCGCCACGACATTGGTGTAGCTGCGCTCGCTGGTGATGATCATGTACACCGTGGACAGCGGAATGAGGTGGGCATGGCGCAGTTCCTCGAGCAACTGCTGGCCGTCGCGGCCGTCGTCGAGAACGAAATCGGACAGGATGATGTCGAAGCGGTTGCCCTTGACTTGGCGGATCACCTCGGCCGAATTACCGGCGCCATGCACAGCCGTGACGCCCAGCGCGCCGAGCATCAGGCGCAGCGCCTCGCGCGCCGGCGGATGACGGTCGACGATCAGGACGCGCTTTTTGGTCAGCGACTGCTGCAGGACGAGCAGCATTTCGTCGTTGTCGAGCGCGCCAACCCCCTTGGCTGGACTGGTGTTCATTCCCGCAAATTACTTGAGTTCGCCAGGCGCGGCAAGCCATTCGGCATGTCCGCCCTGGATAAACCACGTCCCGACGCCCGCCTAGAAGCTGGCGCGCAGTCCGATGCGGAAGGTGCGCGGCTCGAGCGGATGGACCAGACGGCCGTCGATGGCCGTGCCCGCGCCGCAGCCGCCGCTGCCGCCAATCGCTTCGTTGCGGGTGCAGGCGCCGCCCCAGTATTCGATGTCGTTGGCCTGCTTGTCGAACAGGTTGAGGACGTCGAGCGTGACCTGCAGCTGCGGCGTGATGCGGTAGCCGGCCTTCAGGTTGGCCATCCAGAAGGCGGCCGATTTCTGTTCGCCGGTTTCCTCCAGCGCATAGGCGCCCAGGTAGCGCAGGCGCAGCCCGCCGAACCACCGGCCGCGGTCGGCGATCAGGCCGAGCGAAGCGGTGAGCGGAATGGCGTTGGGAACGCGCCGGCCGCCGTTGTCCGGGTTGGCCTCCTTGAAGCGGGCCTGCGACCAGGCGATGTCGGCATCGACGATCCAGCCGTCGGCCGGCGTGATGTAGTTGGACCATTCGATACCGTGCCGGCGCGAGGCGCCCTTCGGCTCGGTGATACCCTCGTCGCCGATGAAGACCAGTTCCGAGGCGAGGTCCATCTGCCATACCGACAGGCTGCTGTGCCAGCCCTTGAGCGGCGCGGTGCGCACGCCCAGTTCGCTGCCCTTGGCCTTGACGATCAGTGGCACGGCGTCGACCGCGCTGCCGTCCTGCGGATTGCTGCGCGCCGTCGTGCCGCGCGCATCGTTGCTGTGGAAACCGCGGCCCCAGTTGGCATAGAACTCGGTCGGCCCGAGCAGGTCGAAGGGGCCGAAGACCAGGCCCACCTTCGGGCTGGTCTGCCCGACCGAGGCGTCGCCGCCGTTGCTCATGTTGAACTGCCCGGCCAGCGGCGTGACGCGGGCGTCGATCTGGTCGCGGCGCAGGCCGAGCGTGCTGCGCAGCCAGGGGGTCCATTGCGTGCGGGCGTCGAGCAGGAAAGCGAGGGCGGTTTCGCGGATGCGGTCCTCGCGGATGGTCTGCGTGCGCTGGCGGTTTTCGGTGGCGTACAGGCCGAGCAGGCCGATGCGGTCCTGGCGCAGCTGGGCGCCGACGCTCAGCTCGGTGTCCTTCCATTGCGGCCCGAGGAACCAGCTGTGCTTGACCTGGCCGCCCCACAGCGTGCGCTCGTCGGCCTGCTCGTGCTGGTCGCCCTGCACGCCGTTGATATAGCCGGACGGATTGGCGAAGTAGTTCAGGCCGTAGTCGATGACGTAGAGATTGAGCTTGCTGGCGCCGGCTTCGGTGGTCCGCGCCCAGTCGCCGGACAGGCTGTGGCGGTGCGTGCGGCCGCCGTCGCTCGGCGACAGGGCGCCGTAGCGGCCGATTTCGCCGCTCGTGATGGCGCGTTCCGGCACATGCTCGGTGGCCGTCCAGTCGGCCTTGTAGCCCATGCCGGTGAGGGCGAAGCCGTTGGCCGCGCTGCCCGAGGTCAGTCGCAGCACGCCGTTGTATTTTTCCAGGTTCTGCGGCTGGTTCCAGGGGCCGTCATAGCCGCCGACTTCGACTGCGCCGAGCAGGTTGAGGTCACCGAGACTCTGCCCGCCGGCGGCGAGCAGGCGGCGGAAATTGTGCTGGCCCATGCCGAGTTCGACGAAGCTCTTGTCCAGCTTGCGCAGGTAATCGATGCGCGCCGCGCCGGTGGTGGCGAAATCGCCGTCCTCGACGGCATAGACGCCCTTGCGGTACTGGATGCCGCCGATTAACTCGGGGATCAGGAAATTGAGATCCATGTAGCCCTGGCCGTGGGCGTGGCTGGCCATGTTGACCGGCATGCCCATGACGTGGGTGGCGAAATCGCTGCCGTGGTCGAGATTGAAGCCGCGCAGGAAATATTGGTTGGCCTTGCCGTCGCCGGAGTGCTGGGTGACGATCATGCCGGGCACCGTTTCCAGCCCCTCGGCCGGGCGCAGCAGCGGCCGGTTGGCCAGCTGTTTGGCGGTGACCGTGCCTTCGGTGGCCGAATCGGCGACACCGGTCAGGTCCTTGCTGCCGCTGGCGACGGTGACCTCCTGCAAGGTCGGTACGCCGGCGGCGTGCGCACTGCCGACGCTGCCCAGGGCGGCGAGCGCGGCGGGGAAAAACAGGCGATGCTGCATGGTGAAACTCCATCGAACGACCGCCCGCATTCCCGCAGCCGGTCCGTTGCAATCACTGCCGCATGAGGCGGACAGCACGAAGCGACAGGCCGGTCTCCGGGCTGGCAAGTCTTGACGCACCGCCTTCCCAAGTTTTCACTCAGTGGCTTCATGGCGCATCCGCACTCGCTTACCGTTGCGGGGGCAGCCGGGGCATTGCGATCGCTCGGATCGCGCACCCCGTTCCCGTTTCACCCGCCGCCGTATGGCGGCGAGCACCTGTTGCGTGTTTCCGGCGTACTGCTCTGTGCGTCCTGCCGCCGGAAAGGCAGGCGCAGCATTCCTACGGTTTGGCCGGTTCGATCAGCACCAGCTTGCCGGTCTTCGGGTCGCGGAACACTTCGCCGACCCGGTCGTAGCCGCTGCCGGCCTGCTGGGCGCCGACGGCGGGGCGCTCGATTTCCTGGCCCTTCTCGACCGGCTGCGGCACCTTCAGGGCGCTTTGCGTGCCGGCGGCCAGCGCGGCGAGCAGGCCGCAGGCGAAGACCAGCATGACGTCGACCAGATTGACCAGGCTGGCGCGCGGGTCTTCGTCGTGGTCGTCGAAGCGGGCGTCGAGCTTGGAATAGAGGCGCAGGCGCTTTCTCGGCTGCAGGTCGCTCATTGGCCGTCCTCCATGGCTTCCAGCGCTTCCTCGTACCAGCGGCGGCGCAGCTTGCCGACGACCAGGCCGCCGATGCCGGCGACCAGGCCGAGCACGGTGGCGTCGAAGGCGACGGTGACGGCGCTGGCCAGCTGCGCCGGATTGCCCTGGCCGAGCGCGGCGAGGCCCGGCCCGAGCGGGATGATGGTGGCCATCAGGCCGAGCATGGGCGGGATGCGGGCGAGCAGGTCGGCGCGTTCCAGCCGGTGGCGGGCGATTTTCTGCAGGGCGCCGACGTCGCCGGCGGCGCGCAGGCGGGACAGGCCGCCGAAACGTTCGCCGACGGCGATGCCGGCTTCGATGGCGGCCACGGCACAGGCGAAGAGCAGGGCAGCAAGGGCCGGGGTGAGCAGCCAGGTGACGGCATCGTGCAGCCAGGCAAAGGAAGTGGCGTCAGACATGGGTTTCTCCGGAAGAAAGGCGGTGGGCGTACAGGCCGCGCCACAGGCCGAGGGTGAACAGGGCCAGCGTGGCGGCCAGCAGGCCGAGGATGTGGAGCAATCGGTCGGCGATGGACGGGGTGTCGGCGACGGCTTGCAGTTCGTAATAACGGGCGACGGGTGCCGTTTCAGGCGTGGCTTGCTGCGCCCGGTCAGGGGCAGTGCCAGGCGCAGCGACGGATGACGCCGGGCGCGCGGCCTTCTGTCCGGTGGCATTCGCCGCCGGGGTCGGCAGCAGGTCGCCGCGCGCCTTGGCCAGCGTGACGCCCAGCGCCTGCGCATCGGCTGCGTCGAGCTGCGGAGCCAGCCATTGCCACATCGGATGGTTGGGCGCGGTGTGGCCGCTGCCGGGCAGGCCATTCTTGGCGACCAGACGGGCCAGCTCGCCGCCCAGCTTCTTGATGGTCGCGGAGTCGGTCTGCCAGAAGCCCTTTTCGGCCGCGACCATGAAGATGGCCAGCATGTGCGCCTTGACGTGGGCGTTGTGGCCCTGGCCGAGGAATTGCGGCAGGCCCAGCTTGTGGGCGTCATCGAAATACACCGATTTGACCTCGTCCCAGGCCCAGTTCTTGACCAGGTCGGGACGCGTCACCTGCCAGCCCCAAAGGTTTTCGAGGAATTCGGTGCCCATCGTGCGCGCACCGGCATAGCCATGACCCATCAGCGGCTTGAGCCAGGCCGGATTGAGGAAGCGACCGCGCAGTTCGCTCAGCAACGCGCTGGCCAGCGGCTCGACGTCTGCCCGGCCCGGCTCGGCGTGCTGCAGGACGTAGGCTTCCGGCGGACGGCCGGTCCGTTGTTCGATGGCCATCGACAGGCCGCCAAGATAGTCAAAGGCGTCGTTGTTGTCGAGCAGGCCGTACAGATTGCTGGCCCGGCCGTGGTAGGTACGGGCAATGCCGTCGAGGGCGGTGTCGAAGGCGGCATGGGCGGCTTCGCCGCTATCGTCGAGGCCGTAGGCATGACCCATGCGGTTGCGGTAGGCGCGGCCGATCTCGTCGCGTTCGCGCCAGGCGCCGGAACGCTCGGTCAGGCGATTGACGCCGGTACCGTAGGCGCCAGGCGCATCGCCGAAAATGCGCTGGGCGGCGGCGCGGCCGGCTTCGGCGGGCGGCAGGCCGGCCTGTTCGAGGGCGGCCAGGCGGACCAGCCATTCGCGGGCGACGCGGTTGTTTTCCGGCGCTTCGCGGCCGCGGCTGACCGTCGGCACCGGCGCCAGCGCCGCGTCCAGGGCTTCCTTCAGCTCGGGGTGGCGCTCGGCCAGGCTGGCGGCGGAGGCGGCCAGGGCCAGGCGGCCGGCACGGTCGATCAGGTTGATCAGGTTGGGGTAGAGGTCGCGGAACAGGCCGGAGGCGGTGACCACCACGTCGCGGCGCACGGCGTCGGGCTTGAGGCGCACGTCGGTGACGATGCCGCGGGCGTTCCATACCGGCTCGGCGCCCATCAGGGCGAGCGCGAAGCCGACCATGACGCCTTCGTCGCGCACGGCGTCGGAAGCCCACAGGATGATCCCCTCTGAACCTTGCTCATTGCGGCCGCGGGCCAGCGCCTTGGTGGCGAGATCGCTACCCAGCCGGTAGCCGAGGTGGGTGGGCAGGATGTCGCCATCGACGGCGTGGAAATTGCGGCCGGTGGGCAGCGATTCCGGCGAGCGCAGCGGGTCGTTGCCCTTGCCCGGCGGGATGTAGCGGCCGGCCAGCCCGGCCAGCAGGCCCTGCATTTCGAGGTGGGGCGAATCCTTGAGCTTTTGCGCCGTCACCGGGTCGTCGATGCCGCCCCTCTTCATCGAGTCGAGCATCAGATCGAGCGATTGCTGCGTCCACGGCCGGCCGAAGACGTGCAGGCCGTAGGGCATGAACTTTTCCTGCAGCTTGGTCAGGTAATGGCCGACCTCGTGTGCCAGCAGGTCGTCGTCGGCCGCCTCGAAACCGATGCCGCGCACCTGCAGCACGTCGGCCATCGAGGCTTCCAGCTCGGCCTTCAGGTTCAGTTCGACCACCTTCTCGCGCATGGTCCGCGCCGCCTGCAACTTCAGCGATTCGGACGAAGCCGCCTCGTAACTCTCGACGATCTGCCGGAGAACCAGCAGCTGGTCGTAGAGCGGCGTCGCGGCGAGCGGCGGCGTCAGGTGGTCGACCATCACCGCCAGCCCGCGCCGCTTGGCCTGGGTGCCCTCGCCGACGCCGTCGACGATGTAGGGGTAGATGCCGGGCAGGTCAGAGGCGATCAGGCTCGGATAGTCGTCGGCGGCCAGGCCGACCGCCTTGCCGGGCAGGAATTCGTAGGTCGAGTGGCGGCCGACGTGCACCACGGCATCGGCCCGGAACGTGTCGCGCAGCCAGTGGTAGAAGGCCAGGTACTGGTGCGGCGGCGTGACGCTGGTGTTGGCGTGCAGCAGTTCCTCGTCGACTTCCCAGCCGCGCGGCGGTTGCGGGCCGACGAAAACGTTGCCGAAGCGCAGGCCGGGGACCAGCAGTTTGCCACTGTCCACCATGATGCGGCCGGGGGCGGCGCCCCAGCCCTTCATGCCTTCGATGCCATAGCCGGTCAGGTGGCGGACGAACGGCGCCAGGGCCGCACAGCGTCGGTTCGGCTTGTCGGCCAGGCAGGCCTGGTAGCCGGTTTCGAGCGCCTTCAGGTCGCGGATGGCCTTGTCGCGTTGGGGATGGTCGGCACCTTCGACCAGGTGGTGCAACTCCTTCAACACGGCATCGACCCGCTTGCGGCCGACCGCCCGTTCGCCGGCCACTTCCGCTTCCAGCACCTCGGCGTGCAGGCGACCGAGCGGGCCGTTCGTCATTTCGTCGCGGACGCGCGGCGGCAGCGTGGCGAACCACCGGGCGTAGTCGGCGGCCGGCACGTGGGCGACCGACTGCCCCAGTTCACGCAGCGCGGCGCGGTCTTCCGGCAGGTTCACGCCGTGCGCCATGATGCGGTCGAGCAGCGCTTCCGGCGAGGCGGGCAGTTCCCCGGTCGCGTACCCGGCGGCCTGCAGCGCCTTGAGCATGTCGAACAGCGAATTCGGCACGTCGAGGTTGTCGGCGCCGATGTTCTGGCGGCCCGGCGGGTGGTTGTAATAGACGATGGCGACGCGCTTGTCGGCATTGGCCTTGGCGCGCAGGGCCAGCCAGCGGTCGAGGCGGGCGGCGAGGCGGTCGATTTCGGCGGCGAGCATGACCGGCGGCCGGGTCTCGATGCCGGTCAGGCGGTCGGCCTGCGCCTTGCCCAGTGCCGAGACGACGATGGGCTGGCCGCTGCCTTGCAGTTCGGGCAAGGCGATGCGGTACTGCACCGAGTCGGCCGGCAGGCCGTCCGGCGACAAGCGCCATTGCGTGACGCCGCGCTCGGTCAGGCGGACGGCCTTGAACACCGGCACGTCGAGTTGTTTGAGCGCTTCGCTGACCGCCTCGCGCCCTTCGGCGGCGCCGACGACGAAATCCTGCAGCACGACCAGCGCCGCCGGTCTGGCCGGGGCGATCAGTTTGGGCAAGCCCTCCAGCGCCTGGCGCGAGGCGCCGCCCCAGCGCGGCAGGACCTGCACGCAAGGCTGGCCGCGCCGCTCGACGGCGGCGCACAGGGCGGCCGGGGCGGCGGCTTCTATGTTGGCGAGGTCGAGCACGACGACGGTGGGTTTTGCCGACAAGCCGAGCTGGGTGCCCTGGCCCCAGGCTGCACTATCGTTCAGTTCGTGCGGGCCGACCCGGACGCGCAGCGTCGGCTCCGCCTGGATGGCGGCCAGCGCCTGGCGTGGCGCGAGCAGGTGGGCGAACAGGGCCTGCGTGTTGTTGGTGCCGCCGGCCTGCCAGATGCGGCGGGCGGCCAGCCAGCGGCGGGTGGCGGGGTTGGCGGCGGCCGCACTGAGGGCTGCGGCGGGCGGATTTTCCAGGGTCAGGTCACGCAGCGTTTCGCCGGGAAAGCCGGCCAACGCCCCTTCGGCGCTGCGCGACATCAGGCTCAGGCCGGCCTCGCCGTTCATGGCCAGCAGTGTCATCTGCGGCCGGGCGTGGCGGGCCAGCGCGTCCTTCAGCTTGCGCGCCGGGTCGCCGAAGACGGAAACGGCCAGCACGCCGTCGGCCTTGCCCAGCCACTGCGCCACCTGTCGGTCGCTGGCAGCCATCAGTTGCGCTGGCGTGCGCAGCTCGATACGGTCGCCGGGATGGCTCGCGAGGTGGCGGTGGGCAGCTTCGATGGCGGTCGGCGCGGCGCGTTCGGTGACGATGCCGAACAGGGTCGCGGCCGCAGCGAGCAGGGGCACACTGCCGAGCAGCAGGCCGGCCAGGGTGTTACGGAGCAAGTTCATGGCGCCGGCTGGCTGAAACCCTGCCGACGATCCCAGTCGACGAAGAACAGCCGCGTCTGTTTGGCGGCAAAAACGAAACGGCGCTCGCCGCCGGTTGCAATGACGCTTTCGCCGGTCGAGAAATCGAGTTCCGGCTCGCGGCCGGTGCGGTTGTTGACGACCAGCGGTAGGCCGGTTTCGGCGCTGCGCCGCTCCCAGACATCGCCCGGCCCCATGCCGTCCACCGGCGGCCAGGCGGATGGTGCGAGCAGGATGGCGGCCCCCTGCTCGCGCAGGCGGGCGGCCGGTTCCGGTCGCCAGGTATCGGCGCAGATCAGCACACCGACCGGAATGCCGTCGATGACGAAGGGTGCGCCACCGGTGCCGGCTGTGGACCACGCCTCGACGCTGCCGACCGGGCGCTGCTTGCGGTAGGTGCCGCGCAGCGTGCCGTCGCGGTCGATGACGGCGACGCTGTTGTGCAGCTTGTCGCTTTTGGCGTCGCGCTCGGCAAAGCCGACGAAGAGCGCCACGCGGTTGTCGCGGGCGATGGCGGCCAGCTTGCTCATCCAGGCGTCGGGATAGGGGGCGATCCAGTCGGTGCCGATGCGCTTGGCGAAGTTGTAGCCGGTTTCGGCCAGTTCGGGGGTGACGATCCAGTCGGCGCCCCGGCCGATCGCCTCGCCGATGCCGGCCTCGATGCGGGCGCGGTTGCCGGCGATGTCGCCGGGCACGGCATCGAGATGCAGCAGGGCGAGACGCAGGGATTCCGGCGCCTTGGGCGGCGTTTCGGTGGTCGCCGCGAAGCGCTGGCTGCCGGGCAGGAACAGGCCGTTCTGCTTGCCGAGCGCGGCGATCACAGCCTCATGGCTGGCCTTGCCGATCAGTTCGCCGATCCGGCTGTGGCCGCCGGTGTAGCTGGCCTGCGGGCCCTGGATGCCGGAGACGACGATGATGCTGTCGGTGCCGGTCCCCGTCGCCTGCACCGCCGGGGTGTAGGTGCTCGCCACCTGGAGGTCCTGCAGGGCGGCGGTCTTGCCTTCGGTGACGGTGATCAGGGCGCGGGCCAGCGCGGCGTCGGTGAGCCGGATGTTGGTCAGGACCAGGATGTTGATGGTGCCGGCCGGCTCGCTGCCCTCGATGTAAGTGCCGGCGTCGACGCCGGTGCGGATGGCGTTGGATTTGGCCCCCGCGGTGGCCAGTACGGTCACCGTCAGCAGGCCGTGGCGCTTGGTGACCACTGCCAGGTTGTCCATGTCGGCGGCGGTGGCCATGTGGGCAACCGCCGATTTGGCGAGTTGCAGCTCGCGGGCCGTCCCGGTATGGATGTATTCGCCATAGGCCTTGCCGCCGCGGCCATCCCGGCCCATGAACTCGATCCCTAGCTTGTGCCAGAGCTGCGGGTGGCCGGCGTGGTTCAGCGCGGCCCGGGCGTCGAGCAGGCCGTCGGAGGTCGACAGCGTGCGCCGTGCCTCGGGGAAGCGGACGACCAGCCGCTTTTCCCAGTAGCTGTCGCGTTCGCCGCGCAGGATCTGCGCTTCGGCCCGGACGTCGGCTGGCAGGTCGATTTCGCCGGCGTGGGCGATGGCCGATAGCAGGAGGAGGCCGCACAGGGCCAGGCGGCGGAGGGCGTTCACCGGGAGCGGTCTCAGAATTCGAGGCCGGGCATGGCCTTGATGCCGCCCTGGAAGGCGTGCTTTTCCATGCCGATGTCGCTCACCGTGTCGGCGGCATCGCGCAGGGCTTGCGGCGCGGCGCGACCGGTGACGATGACGTGCTGCATGTGCGGCCGGGAGAGCAGCTTGGCGATGACGGTATCGAGATCGAGCCAGCCGTACTTGAAGGCGTAGGTCATTTCGTCGAGCACGACGAGGCCGATGTCCGGGTTGCTCAAATGGCCGCAAGCGACTTCCCAGGCGGCCTGCGCCGCCTTGGCATCGCGCTCCTTGTCCTGCGTTTCCCAGGTGAAGCCTTCGCCGCCGACGTGCCAGGCGACGTTCGGCTGCTGGCGGAAGAAGGCTTCTTCGCCGGTGTCCGAGCGGCCCTTGACGAACTGCACGACGCCGACCTTCAGGCCGTGGCCGAGCGCCCGGGCGACAACGCCGAATGCGGCGCTCGACTTGCCCTTGCCGTTGCCGGTGTTGATCACCAGCACACCGCGCTCTTCCTGCGAGGCGGCGATCTTGCTGTCGACGACGGCTTTCTTCTTCTGCATGCGTTGTTCGTGGGTAACGGTCATTGTTCTACTCCGGGATGAAACAGCGATGGCCACGGTCTTCGATCTGCCGCAGGCCGTAGCCGTAGAGTTCGGACAGCGTTGCCGCCGTCAGGATGTCGTCGACCGAGCCCATTTCGGTCCGGCCGTCGCCATGGACGAGCAGGGCGCGGTCGCAGAAACGGTGAGCCAGCGCCGGGTCGTGCAAGACCATGACGACGCCGGCGCCACAGTCGCGGGCCGCGCCGGCGAACAGTTCGAGGGCGGCCATCTGGTGGTTGAGGTCGAGATGGGACAGCGGCTCGTCGAGCAGGTAGAGCGGCGCCGCCTGGGTGAGCAGCGTGGCGATGGCCAGCCGCTGGCGCTCGCCGCCGGACAGGGTGTGGATCTGCCGCGCCTCCATGCCGGCCAGACCGACCGCCTGCAGGGCGCTGCAGGCCAGATCGGCGTCCTTGGTGCTTTCCCAGTCCCAGCGGCCGAGATGTGGGTGGCGCCCGGTCAGCGCGGTTTCCAGTACGGTCGAGCCGAAGGGGTCGTTCTGGAACTGCCCGAGCCAGGCTCGGCGCAAGGCAGCCTGGCGCGGGTGCAACAGGGCAGCATCTTCGCCATCCAGCAGGACGGCGCCAGCGGCAGGCTTGCGCAGGCCGGCCAGCACCGAGAGCAGCGTCGATTTGCCGGCACCGTTACGGCCGAGGATGGCCAAGCGTTCGCCGGCGGCCAGGCTGAGGTCGAGGCGGTCGATGATCGTTTTGTCGCCGATGGTGACGCGTAGTTGCCGGGCTTCGAGCAGGCTCATTTCGGTTGCCTCGACAGCAGGAAGAGGAAGACCGGCACGCCGATCAGCGCGGTCAGCACACCGACCGGCAACTGTTGCGGCGCGATCAGGATGCGGGCCAGCGTGTCGGCCACTACCAGAAGCGAACCGCCTGCGAGGACAGAGGCTGGCAGCAGCAGGCGCTGGTCGTTGCCGGTGGCGAGGCGCACCAGGTGCGGTACCACCAGCCCGACAAAGCCGATCGAGCCGGCCGTCGTCACCGACGCCGCCGTGGCCAGCGAGGCGAGCAGGTAGATCGCATAGCGCAGCCGGTCCACCGCCACGCCCAGTGCCTGGGCCTGCATCATGCCGCGCGACAGCAGGTTCAGCTCGCGGGCGAAGGGCATGGCCAGGGCCAGCGCCACGCCGAGGGCGAGCAGGGCCGGCCACCACTGGCTGCTCTGCCCGAGGTCGCCCATCAGCCAGAACAGCATGCCGCGCAACTTGTGCTCATCGGCGATGGCCAGCATCAAGGCGACCAGCGCGCCGCAGCCGGCGGCGACGATGACGCCGGTGAGCAGCAGGCGGGTCTGCGTCCAGCTGCCGTCGCCGTGCGCCAGCCCAAAGACGATGAACATGGCGCCGAGCGCCCCGACGAAGGCCAGCCCGTCGATGCCGAGCACCGGCAGGCCGATCAGGATGGCGAACATCGCCCCCACCCCGGCGCCGCCGGAAATGCCCAGCACGTAAGGATCGGCCAGCGGGTTGCGCAACAGCACCTGCATCAGCGCACCGGCCAGCGCCAGCAGGCCGCCGCAGGCAAAACCGGCGATGGCACGCGGCAGGCGCAGCTGGAGGACGATCTCGCCACCCCCGCCGTCGCGCCCGAGCAGTGAGGTGAATACATCGATGTAGGAAACCTTGAAGCTGCCGACCGTCAACGCGAACCCGAAGCTCGCCAGGGTGAGCAGGACGAGGCTGGCGAGGATCAGGAAGGCGCGGTGACGGGTGGGCATGGGGCTTATTTCGGGCTGTAACGAATACCGACGAAGGCGTTGAAGCCCGGTGTGCCAAAGTCGCCAACCAGTTCGTAATTCTTGTCGAACAGGTTGTTGACGCGGGCGAAGGCACTCCAGTCCTTGGCGAAATGATACGCGCCATAGAGGTTGGTCAGGCTGTAGCCGCCCAGTTTACGGGTGTTGGCATCCGTGTCGTAGCTGTGGTCGCGAGCTTGCCATTCAACACGCCATTCCCAGGGGCCGATTAGCTGTCCGACGTTTACGCCGCCGTAATTCTGGGCGCGGCGGGCCAACTGATTTCCGGTCGCTTTGTCGCGCGGGTCCAGATAGTTGTAGTTAGCACCCAAAATAAAGGAATCAACCTGCCCTTCGTAGGCCAACGTGTAACCTTCCAATTCCGCAGTGCCAACGTTCCCCGGCGTGGTGACGCCCGACCAGGAAATCAGGTTGGAGACCCGGTTCAGGAAGTAGGTTAATGACACATGGTGGCTGCCTGTTTCGAAGTGGATCGCCGCCTCCCGGTTATGGGCGAATTCCGGACGCAGGTTGGGGTTGCCCTGGAAGCCGAAGCTCAGGGGATAGTATAGGTCGTTGAACGACGGTGCCTTGAAGGCGGTGCCGTAGCCGATGTTGGCGCGCCAGTTTTGGGTAAAGCGATAGCCATAGGCTGCCGAACCGGTCGTCTTGCCGCCAAATTGCGAGTTGTCGTCGTAGCGCACATTGGTTTGCAGGCTGTGGCCTTGGAAGCTTGCATTCCAGCCGGCCAGAACGGAGTCGATGCTTCGGCTGCTGACGCGGAAATTGCCTGTCCCGCTGACATTCTGGTCCAGACGCTCGACGCCGAGCAGGAAATTGCCCACGCCGGTTTTCAGGTCGTTTTGCCAGAGATACTGGTCCTGGTCAGTACGGAACAGGCTGCTCTGTACGCCATTGGTCAGGTTCTTCGAGTCATCGGTGCTGTGGCCGAGACGTACGGTACTGGTCCAGTTTGAGTTGAACTGGTTCTTCAGGTAAGTGCTGAAGCTCGATAGGGAGAGCTGATTGCGATAATCCTTGGCAGCCGTAGCTCTTGATGAGCCGCTGTCGTACAGGTTCGTTCCATCGCTGTGAAAGAACTGCGCACCGATTTCATGCCCCTTGGCGATGTCGTAGGACAGGGCGCCGCTGACTGTCTGGAAATTGTAACCGTCACGATCGGGGTTGTAGGACGAATTGCGCGGATTGCGGATATTGCTGAAGCCGTCGGTGGTGTAGGCCGACACATCCAGCGCGTAGTGGAATCTGGCGACGCCGCCGGAAAAGCCGACGTTTCCTGCATAAGTGTCGTAGGTGCCGCTGCCGACTTCGGCATGGACGCGCATGGGGCCATCACCACGCCGGGTGAAAATCTGGATAACACCGCCGATGGCGTCGCTGCCATAGAGCGACGAGGCGGGACCACGCAAAATCTCAATCCGGTCGATCAGGCTGGCCGGAATCCGTGACCAGGAGGACATTTGGCCGAGGGACGCAGAACCGACTCGCATCCCGTCGATCAGGACCAGTGTGTGGCCGGAACTGGTGCCTCGCATCAGCACGCTGCCTGTGGCACCGTTGCTGCCGCTGGTCGAGAATTCGATGCCCGGCTGGCGCGACAGGATATCGCCGACAGTCGATTGGCCTGCCTGGCGGAGCTCTTCGCTTTCAATAACCGAGATATCGGAAA
This sequence comes from Dechloromonas hankyongensis, assembly GCF_022012295.1. Taxonomy (GTDB): domain Bacteria; phylum Pseudomonadota; class Gammaproteobacteria; order Burkholderiales; family Rhodocyclaceae; genus Azonexus; species Azonexus hankyongensis. The sequence goes on along the minus strand of NZ_JAKLTN010000001.1, from coordinate 276,614 downwards.
GCAGTTCGGAAGCCCGCATTGGTTGGCGCGTGGCGGTCACCATTACCGGGTCGAGACTGGCTAATTGCTGAGCGGTTGCGGAAATCGAAAAACAGAGGGGCAGCAGGGCTGCGAGAGGCTTGAGATGCGAATGCATGGCTTTCCTTCGTCCGGCAGGCGTCCCCGCATGCCGGTGGTTCAATGACAAGGAAGCGATGGGGAGAAAAAGGCCAAGATACAGGCGCCACCACCCCGTGGCACTTCCACTATTTGTCCCAGGCCGGTATCCGGGCTCGCAAGTCTTGACGTATCGCCTTCCCAGGTGAAAACCCAGTGGCTGTGTGATACGCCCGCACTTGCTTACCGTTGCGGGGGCAGCAGCGGAATGGTCTTGTTGGAGACGCACCGCTTTCCCGTTTAACTGCGCTTGGAGAGTCCGCACGCAGCACCTGACACGGCGCGCATTCTACATTCATCCGTGCTGCACTGCATCAGGGAACTGACGGCGAACTGCTATAAACCACTTTGAGAATAAAGGCTTAGTCCTTGACCATGCGGCGTTTTTGACTCTATAGTGCGCGCCATGAACGTCGAATTAGAATCGCTCGAAGCCAAGATCGAACAGGTCGTTGCCCTGGTGCACCAGTTGCGTGCCGAGAACGAGGTTTTGCGCAACCAGATGGCGGCGGCTGAGGCCGAACGCCTGCATCTGCGCCAGACGATGACCGCCGCGCGCGAGCGTCTCGAGGGCCTGATGGACAAGATCCCCGAGGATGCCTGAGATGAGCCTGGAGCCGAATTTTCTCGACGTGAAGATCATGGGCCGCGAATACCGCGTCGCCTGCGCGCCGGAAGAGCGTGATGCCCTGCTCGCCGCGGTCGATCTGGTCGACGGCAAGATGCGCGACATCGCCCAGCGCACCAAGAACACTATCGCCGAGCGCGTTGCCGTCATGGCCGCGCTCAATATCGCGCACGAACACCTGTCGGCCGCCGGCGAGGGGTTGCCGACAGAATTTGCGGAAGCGGTTGATACTTCCGAAACGAAGCGTAGAATCGGTGACATGGGAGCGCGGCTGGATGCCGTGCTGGCACCTCAGCAACGCTTGGACATCTGACCGGTCGTTGCGGGCGTCACCCGCCGAGTGTTCCCTGCGGTGTTTGTTAAGGCCATACATTCCTTGAACCAATGCTGATTGGCATCGGTTGCGGACCGTTGAAACCGTTGTTGTGCGCACTCTTCGCGAGCGTGCCTGAAGCGGGAGGAACGCAGCCACTCTGAACCCAGGTTCAGGATGCCGGCCTGACGGCACTTGCGGGGACCTTTGTTGTAAGCAACGGGTGGCAGATTCGTCTGCCACCCGTTTTTATTTCGAGAGGTACGGCGATGCACTACTGGCTGATGAAATCGGAACCCGACGAGGTATCGATCGACGATCTGGAAAAGGCCGGGACGGTGCCGTGGTTCGGCGTGCGCAACTACCAGGCGCGCAATTTCATGCGCGATGCGATGAACATCGGCGATCTGGCTTTCTTCTACCATTCCGGTTGCGCGGAGCCGGGCATCGCCGGCATCTGCGAGGTCTGTTCGGAGCCTTATCCGGACGCCACGCAGTTCGATCCGGCCAGCCCCTACCACGACCCGAACTCCACGCCGGAGCAGCCGCGCTGGCTGTTGCGAGACGTTCGCTTCGTCAGTAAAGGGCGTTATGTGGCGCTGGCCGAACTGCGCAGCCGGCCGGAACTTGCTAACATGCGCCTCCTCGCTCGCGGCAACCGGTTGTCGATCACCCCGGTGACGGCCGACGAGTGGGCTTCGATCAACCGCCTCATGGCAGAGAATTCATGACGATCTGGTGGCTTACCTACCCCTTGCTGGGCATTTTCGGCGGCTTCGTGGCCGGCCTGTTCGGGGTCGGCGGCGGCCTGACCCTGGTGCCCTTCCTGTACATGCTGTTCGTGGCCCAGGGCTTTCCGGCCGAACACGTCATGCACCTGGCGCTGGGGACTTCGATGGCCACCATCGTCTTTACGTCGATTTCCAGCATGCGTGCCCACCATGCCCACGGCGCAGTGCGCTGGGACATCGTGCGCAGCATGGCGCCGGGCCTCGTGCTCGGCACTTTCGGCGGTTCGCTGGTCGTCGGCCAGGTGCCGACCGGGCCGATGACGGCCATTTTCGTGATCATCGTCTACTACGCCTCGCTGCAGATGATGCTTGATTTCAAGCCCAAGGCGCATCGCCAGATGCCGGGCGATGTCGGGCGCTTCGCCGTCGGCGGCCTGATCGGCGTGGTGTCCAGCCTGGTGGCGGCGGGCGGCGGCTTCCTGTCGGTGCCCTTCATGCTGTTCTGCAACGTGGCGATCCACCAGGCCGTCGGCACCTCGTCGGCGCTCGGCTTTCCCATCGCGGTGGCCGGCGCCATCGGCTACATCGTCGCCGGCTGGAACGACGCCGGCCTGCCGGCCCATACCTTCGGCTACATCTACCTGCCGGCCTTCGTCGGCATCGTGGTGATGAGCATCACGCTGGCCCCGGTCGGTGCCAAGCTGGCGCACCGCCTGCCAGTGAAGAAGCTGAAGCGGATGTTCGGCGCCTTCCTGGCTTTCCTCGCCACCAAGATGCTGTTCAGCCTGCTCGGCTGAAATCGCTGACTACGCCGGCTCAGGCGCCGGCGTTGAAATCGCGCAGGGTGGCGACCAGGTCGGCGAAGCGTTCGCCCTGCACCGTCACGTGTGAGCGCAGCAGGGCGGAGGCCAGTTCGCTGTCGCCCTTGATAATGGCATCGACGATGGCCTGATGCTCGTTGAACGACGTGTTCATCCGGTTGCGCACGCGTAGCTGCAGGCGCCGGTAGGGGCGCAGCCGCCGATGCAGGGCGGTGGCCTGCTCGACGAGGAAGCTGTTGTGGCTGGCCTCGTAGATGCGCTGGTGGAAAACCTCGTTCAATTGGTAGTAGACATCCGGCTGGCCGGCATCCCGCGCCGTTTCGCAGGCGCGGTGGGCTTCCTGCAATTCGTGCTGTTCCGTCGGGGTGATTCGGCGGGCGGCCAGGCGGCCGCACATGGCCTCCATTTCGGCCATCAACTCAAACATTTCGCACACCCGATCGGCGCCCACTTCCGGCACCGTCGCGCCGCGCCGCGGCCGGATTTCGATCAGGCCGGCCGAGGCCAGCTGGATCAGCGCTTCGCGGACCGGGGTCCGCGAGACCCCGAAAGTGTTGGCCAATTCCTGCTCGTCGAGGCGAGTGCCTGGCGGATAGACCCCGGTGACGATGCGTTCCTCGATCTGCTCGCCCAGCCTTTCGGACTGGCGGGTGGCGGGGGGAAGTTCGGCGGGGTTGTTCATGATCGGAAATCCTGCAACGGGCGTTGATTGAATTATACGAAATTAGTTGACGAGTATTCAACAATTCCATATCTTGTATACACAACGGTGATATTTGAACACAAACAAGATGAGTCCTGTATTCCGCTTGCCCGGATGAGCAGACCAGCGAGGGTCACCGACGATTGCAGTGTCTATCCATCTGGAGGAGAAACCATGAATGAGACTCGCCGCAACATCCTGAAGGGCTTGGCAGCCGCCCCTGCCCTGGCCATGTCCCCCAACCCGCTGTGGGCGCAAGCCGCCGGCGAACTGAAGATTTCCCACCAATTCCCGGGCGGCACGGCGACCGAAGGCGACTTCCGCGACCGCCTGTGCCGCCGTTTCTCGGCCGAAATCGCCAAGCGCAGCAACGGCGCGCTGAAAGGCACGGTCTATCCCGGCTCCTCACTGATGAAGACCAACGCCCAGTTCAGCGCCGTGCGCAAGGGCGCCCTGGACATGACCCTGGTTCCCCTGTCCTACGCCGGCGGCGAAGTGCCGGAAACCAATATCGGCCTGATGCCGGGTATCGTCACCTCCTATGAGCAGGCGGTGAGCTGGAAGAAGGCCGAAATCGGCAAGGCGCTGAGCAACATCCTAGCTGACAAGGGCGTGCTGGTCGTCAGCTGGATCTGGCAGGCCGGCGGTGTCGCCAGCCGGGTCAAGCCCATCGTTGAGCCGGAAGACGCCAAGGGCCTCAAGGTCCGTGGCGGCAGCCGCGAAATGGACATGGTGCTGAAGGCAGCCGGCTCCACCGTGCTGACCCTGCCCTCCAACGAAATCTACGCCGCCATGCAGACCGGCGCCCTCGACGCAGCGATGACCTCGTCCACCAGCCTGATCTCCTTCCGCCTGGAAGAAGTCGGCAAGGCGCTGACCACCGGCCGCGGCAAGACCTATTGGTTCATGTTCGAGCCGCTGCTCATTTCGCGCGCCGTCTTCGAGCGCATGCCCAAGGCCCAGCAGGACCTGATCATGACCGTCGGCGCCGAGATGGAAGCCTTTGCGCTGGAAGGCGCCAAGGCCGACGACCAGGCGGTCGCCGCGGTGTACCAGAAGGCCGGCGGCAAGGCCTACGACATGACCGACGCCACCGTGAAGAAATGGCAGGCCATCGCCCGCGACACGGCGTGGAAGGACTTCGCCGGCAAGAACGAAAGCTGCGCCCGCATCCTGAAGCTGGCCGAGGCGACGCTATGAGCCACGGTTTCGAACTGGAAGGCGCCGTCAAGGCGCCCGAACTCCCGGTCGCCGGCCTCCTCGGCGGCATCAACCGCCTGCTGCAGGGCCTCAACACGGCGATCATGTTCCTGTCGTCGATCGCCCTGCTCGCCGCTTCGCTGATCCTGTGCAGCAGCGTCTTCCTGCGCTATTTCCTCAAAATCCCGACCGACTGGCAGGACGAAATGTCGGTCTTTCTCTTGGTCGGCGCCACCTTCATGTGCGCCGCCTATGTCCAGTCGCAACGCGGCCATATCGGCATCGAGGCGATCGCCAGCCTGTTGCCGCCGCTGGTCAACCGCATTCGCCTGATCTTCTGCGACCTGGTGTCCTTCCTGTTCTGCAGCTTCTTCTCGTGGAAATCGATGCTGCTGCTGCACGAAGCCTGGGTCGATGGCCAGACCACCTCGTCCGCCTGGGCGCCTCCGCTGTGGATTCCCTACGGCTTCATGACCCTCGGCATGACCCTGTTGTCGCTGCAGCTCCTGCTCCAGCTGGTCGCCGGCATCGTTCGCAAGGAGAACTGAGATGGCCGAATCCACCATCGGTATTTTGTACGGGCTGGGCACCCTGGTCGTGATGTTCTCCGGCATCCCGATCGCCTTCGCCCTCGGCACCATCGCCGTGCTGTTCATGTTGATGTTCATGCCTGCCGCCGCCACCGACACGATCACCCAGAACGTGTTCGAGGAAATGGCCAACATCACGCTGCTCTCCATTCCGCTGTTCATCCTCAAGGGCGCCGCCATCGGCCGCTCAAGGGCCGGCGCCGACCTCTACCTGGCGATCCACGCCTGGATGCACAAGATTCCGGGCGGCCTGGGCATCGCCAACGTCTTCGCCTGCGCCCTGTTCGCGGCCATGGCCGGCTCCAGCCCGGCGACCTGCTCCGCCATCGGCGGCGCCGGCATCCCGGAAATGCGCTCACGCGGCTATTCGCCGGGCTTCGCGGCGGGCATCATCGCCGCCGGCGGCACGCTGGGCATCCTGCTACCGCCGTCGATCACCATGATCCTCTTCGCAGTCGCCGCCGAGCAGTCGCTGGGCCGCCTGTTCCTCGCCGGCATCGGTCCCGGCCTGCTGCTCGTCGTCCTCTTCGCCGGCTATGCCGTGGTCCGTTTCCGCCAGGAATACAGCGAGGCGCTCGACGTCTGGCATTCGGGCGGCGCCAAGTCGGCCTACCTCGACGAAATGCGCATGACCCGCGCTGACAAGACCCGCATGCTGCCGCGCGTCATTCCCTTCGTGCTGCTGCTGATCGGCGTCATGGCCGCGCTCTACGGCGGCTACGCGACGCCGTCGGAAACCGCCGGTCTCGGCGGCATCCTGGCCCTCGCCCTGATCGCCGGCATCTACGGCGTGTGGCGGCCGAGCCAGCTGAAGCCGATCCTCAACAGCACGCTCAAGGAATCGACCATGTTGATGTTCATCATCGGCATGTCGCTGCTCTATTCCTACGTGATGAGCTACCTGCACATCAGCCAGTCGGCGGCCGAATGGATCGTCGCCATGCACCTGTCGAAGTGGCTGCTGCTCGCCGCCATCCTGGTCTTTGTCGTCGTGCTCGGCTTCTTCCTGCCGCCGGTGTCGATCATCCTGATGACCGCGCCGATCATCCTGCCGCCGCTCAAGGATGCCGGTTTCGACCTGATCTGGTTCGGCATCGTGATGACGGTAGTCATGGAAATGGGCCTCATCCACCCGCCGGTCGGCCTCAATATCTTCGTCATCAAGAACGTCGCGCCGGACATCCCGTTGAAGGACATCGTGTGGGGCGTCATGCCCTTCCTCGCCCTGATGTTCCTCGCTGTGCTGCTGCTCTGCATCTTCCCCGGCATCGCCACCTGGCTGCCCGACCTGATCATGGGCGCCGCGAGCACCTGAAAGGCCGAAGATCATGAACGCACCTCTCCATCGCGAATGGGACACCTTGCGCCAAAGCCGGGCGCGCCGCCTCGAACGGGCGGCGAGCCTGGGCTGCGGACGCGAAATCCCGGCCGACCGCATCATCGACCTGCTCGAAGCCGTCATCCAGCCCGGCGACCGCGTCTGCCTCGAAGGCAACAACCAGAAGCAGGCCGATTTCCTCGCCGAGTCGCTGGCCGACTGCGACCCGGCGCGTCTCCATCACCTCAGTCTGGTCCAGTCAGTCCTGGCTCTCCCCAGCCATGTGGACCTTTTCGAGCGCGGCCTGGCAAACCGCCTCGACTTTTCTTTCAGCGGCCCGCAAGGCGCCCGGCTGGCCAAGCTGGTCCAGGAGCAGCGCATCGAGATCGGCGCCATCCACACCTATCTCGAACTGTTCGGCCGCTACTTCCTCGACCTGACGCCCAACGTCGCGCTGATCGCGGCGCAGGCGGCGGATGCCGAGGGCAACCTCTACCTAGGGCCGAACACCGAGGACACGCCGGCCATCGTCGAGCCCACCGCCTTCAAGGGCGGCATCGTCATCGCCCAGGTCAATGAGCGCCTCGACAGGCTGCCGCGTGTCGACGTGCCGGCCGACTGGGTCGATTTCACGGTCAAGGCACCGCGCCCGAATTACATCGAGCCGCTCTTCACCCGCGACCCGGCACAGATCACCGAGGTCCAGGTGCTGATGGCGATGATGGCGATCAAGGGCATCTACGCCGAGTACGGCGTGACGCGCCTGAACCACGGCATCGGCTTCGACACGGCGGCGATCGAGCTGCTGCTGCCGACCTACGCCGCCGATCTCGGCCTGAAGGGCAAGATCTGCACGCATTGGGCGCTGAACCCGCACCCGACGCTGATTCCGGCCATCGAATCCGGCTTCGTCCAGTCGGTGCACAGCTTCGGTTCGGAAGTCGGCATGGAAGCCTATGTCGCCGCCCGCTCCGACGTCTTCTTCACCGGTGCCGACGGCAGCATGCGCTCCAACCGGGCATTCAGCCAGACGGCCGGCCTCTACGCCTGCGACATGTTCATCGGCTCGACCCTGCAGATGGACCTCGCCGGCAACAGCTCGACGGCGACGCTGGGCCGGATCACCGGCTTCGGCGGCGCGCCGAACATGGGTTCCGACCCGCATGGCCGCCGCCACGCCAGCCCGGCCTGGCTCAAGGCCGGGCGCGAGGCGGCCGGGCCGAACGCCATTCGCGGCCGCAAGCTGGTCGTGCAGATGGTCGAGACCTTCCGCGAGCACATGGCGCCGGTCTTCGTCGAGGAACTCGACGCCTGGAAGCTGCAGAAAACGATGGGTGCCGAATTGCCGCCGATCATGATCTACGGTGACGACGTCAGCCACATCGTGACCGAGGAAGGCATCGCCAACCTCTTGCTCTGCCGCACCCCGGAAGAGCGCGAACAAGCGATCCGAGGCGTCGCCGGCTTTACGCCGGTCGGCATGGCCCGCGACAAGGCGATGGTCGAGAACCTGCGCGACCGCGGCATCGTTCGCCGCCCCGAAGACCTCGGCATCGACCCGCGCCAAGCCAGCCGCGACCTGCTCGCCGCCCGTTCCGTCAAGGACCTGGTGCGCTGGTCGGGCGGCCTGTACGCCCCTCCTTCCCGCTTCCGCAACTGGTGACCGCCATGGAAACTCTTCAATTCCGTTTCGCTTCCCGACCGGGGGTCCGGCCTGCTGATCCCGCGCTATGCGGTGTGGTCGGCTCCGGCAACCTGGAAATCCTCGTCCAACCCGGCGCGCAAGCCGACCACTGCGAGGTGAACATCAAGACCTCGGCGCGCGGTTTCGCCACGACCTGGCAGGCCGTCATCGGCGACTTCGCTGCCAGCCACCCGGCCGGCGGGACCGCCATCGCCATCAACGACATGGGAGCGACGCCGGCCGTCGTCACGCTGCGCCTCGCCCAGGCGCTGGCCGAATACCAGGGAGGTGCCCGATGAGCCTGTCGCTTGCCAATCGCCATAGCTGGTTCGAGGCCACGGCCCGGGCCCGTATCGCCGGGCTGGTCGATGCCGGCAGCTTCGCCGAAATCCTGCCACCGGCCGCCTCGCAGCCCAGCCCGCACCTGGCACAGCTCGATTTGCCCGGCGCCTTCGACGACGGTGTCGTGATCGGCCGCGCCAAGCTCAGTGGTCAGCCAGTGCTGATTGCCGCCCAGGAAGGGCTGTTCATGGGCGGCGCCGTCGGCGAAATCCATGGCGCCAAGATCGTCGGCCTGCTACGTCGCGCCGTTGCTGAAAAGCCGGCCGCCGTGCTGTTCCTGATCGACTCTGGCGGCGTCCGTCTGCACGAGGCCAACGCCGGGCTGATCGCCATTTCCGAAATCATGCGCGCCGTGCTCGACGCCCGTGCTGCTGGCGTCCCGGTGCTCGCCCTGGTTGGCGGCAGCTGTGGCGCCTTTGGCGGCATGGGCATCGTCGCCAAGCTGTGCTCGGCGGTGATCATTTCCGAGGAAGGACGGCTGGCGCTGTCCGGTCCCGAAGTGATCGAAACGGTCGCCGGCGTTGAGGAATTCGACGCCAAGGACCGTGCCTTGGTCTGGCGTGTGACCGGCGGCAAGCATCGCTACCTGATGGGCGACTGCGCAGCGCTGGTCGACGACGACATCGCCGCCTTCCGCAACGGCACGATGGAATTCCTCGCTGCTTGGAGCGAGCCTGCCCCGGATGTCGCTACGCTGCGCGCTCGGCAACGGGTTCTGGAAAACCGCCTCGCCGCCCATGGCGCGCTGCGCGACGGCCTCGAGGTGTGGGCGGCGCTCGGCGTCGCCCGGCCGGAAAGCGTGCCGCTGCTCGACCGCGATAGCCTGGTCGCCCTCAAGGAAGGATTGCCGACATGAGCCTCAACGACATACTCGACGCGCTGTTTCCGGCCGGTCATACGGTCGCGGTTGCCGGCCAGGTGATTACCGGCGAAGCGCAGACCGCGCACGGCCCGGTCGCCGTGCTGGGCACCACCGACGCGGCGGCCATTGATCACGCCATGGCGCTGGCGCTGGCCGATTTCGTCCTCGACACCGTCGAGCAGCATCCCGGCCGGCCGCTGGTCTTTCTGGTCGACACCTGCGGCCAGGCCCTGTCGCGCAGCCAGGAACTGCTCTGCCTTAACGGCTCCCTGGCCCATCTTGCCAGTTGCGTCGACCTGGCGCGCCGCCAGGGACACGCCTCGCTCAGCCTGGTCACCGCCAACGCGGTCAGCGGCGGTTTCCTGTCGTTCGGGTTGATGGCCGACCGTGCCTATGCCCTGGCCGACGCCCAGGTCCGCGTCATGGACCTGCGCGCCATGGCGCGGGTGACCAAGATCGCCCACGAACGCCTGGTCGAACTGGCCGCCACCTCGCCGATCTTCGCGCCGGGTGCCGAGAGCTACGTGCGGATGGGCGGTATCGAGGCGATCTGGCCGGAACCGTCGGCGGCCCTGCTCGATGCGGCGCTCGTCGCCGCCCGGCAAGCTGCACCGGCGACCGACCGACGTATGGCGAGCGGGTTGGAGCGTGGCGGCCGCCTGCTGGCTGCCGGCATCATGCAAGCGGTCGGCGCCTAACACGATGCGCCGCCACGACCTCGTCTATCTCCAGCGCGATGCCGCGTTCGCGACGCCTTGTGCCGCACCGGGCGATGCGTCATGGCAGGCCGCGCGGGACTGGATTGCCGCTGGTCGGCCGCTGGTCGCCGCCCGCCAGCCGCCGGGCAGCGAGCGCCTGCATCTTGGCCTGAGTCTGCCGCTGACCCAGCAACGCAAAAGGCTGTCCATCGACGTCGAAGCCAAGGCCATCGCCCGCATCGAGCAGCCCTTGTCCGTCGCGCGCTGCTGCTCCCGGCTGCCCGCTGCTCAGGCCGCCGTGCTGACCCGCCTGGCTGAGCAAGCGACGGCCTGCGGTGCCGGCCTCGGCGTTTTCGGCTCGCTGGCCTGGGAGGTGCTGAGTGGCGAGGCTTACCGCCATGCCGATTCCGACATCGACCTGATCTGCGACGTGGCGACGGTGGAGCAGTTCGACACCATGCTCGCCGCGCTGCAACAGGCGGCCGGCGAACTGCCCTGCCGGCTGGACGGCGAATTGCGCTTTCCCGACGGTAATGCCGTCGCCTGGCGGGAAATGGCCGCCCAATACCGGCAGCCGTCGGCGCCGGTGCTGATCAAGGGGGAGCATGGCGTCGACCTGCAACCCGTGCAGGCCGTGCTCGCCGCCCTGGCGGAGGCGTGCTGCCATGCTTGAGCGCCGTCTCCCACGCTACCGGCCGGCGGCACCGGCCATCCCGGCCGACCAGGCCGCCGCCGAGCGTATCGGCCGGCTGGCCTTGCGCAGCCTGTATCGCGAAGTGGCGCTCGCTCCGAAGCCCGGCCTGGTCACGCCGGCCAGCCAGGGCAGCCATGGCGACATGGATTTCACGACCTTCCAGCGCAGCTTGCACTCCCTGCGCCCCTATTTCCCAGAGATCACCGTCTGCGGCCTGCGAGGTCCGGACTTCGCCACGCTGCAGAGCCTCGGCATCGCGGCGGAAGCCGAGATGCTGGCGGCGACCGGCGGCATCAACACCCATCGCGGCGCCATTTTCAATCTCGGCCTACTCTGCGCCGCCGCCGGCTGGCTGATCGCCGCCGGTGAAACGCCGGAAGCGGCGCGGGTCTGCCAGGTGGTCGCCGACAGCTGGGGAGACGACATTCGTGCCGGTCTGGCCAGCGTGCCGGCCACGGCGCCGCTCAGCCACGGCCTGGCCGTCGCCCGCCGCTACGGCAGCGGCGGTGCCCGGGCCGAAGCGGCGGCCGGCTTTCCGGCCGCGCGCGAGGTCGGTTTGCCGGCCTATCGTGCGGCGCTGGCCGCCACCGGCGATGAGGAACTGGCTGAAGTGCAGGCCTTGTTCGCGCTGATCGCCGAAGTCGACGATACCAACCTGCTGTGGCGCGGCGGCCCGGCCGGGCTGGCCCACGGGCGGCATGCCGCGGCGCAGTTCCTCGCCGCCGGCGGCGTGCTGTCCGATGACTGGCGGGCGCACGCCGCCGCCATCGACCGCGATTTCGTCGCCCGTCGCCTGAGTCCCGGCGGCAGCGCCGACCTGCTCGGCGTGACGCTCTTCCTGGCCGGACTAGGGGGGTAAGACAACCATGCGCCTCGCGCTCCTCTTCAGCGGCCAGGGCGGGCAAACGCCGGCTCACTGGCAGCAGGTGCGCGAGGGGGCCGACGGCGAGCTGGGCGCAGCGCTGGCCCGGGTGCTGCCCGCCTTCGCCGACCCGCTGTCCGCGCCGGCCCCGGAGCAACTGGCCACCAACAGAATTGCCCAGCCGCTGATCTTCGCCCAGCAGATGCTGCTTTGGGGCCGCTTGCAAAGCAGCCTGCCGAAGCCGATCTGCGCCGCCGGCTATTCGCTGGGTGAAATGGCGGCATGCAGCGCCGCCGGCGCCTTTGGCGCGGCCGAGGGCGTCGCCCTGTGTGCCGAGCGGGCGGCGGCGATGGATGGTGCGGCGCCCGGCGAACACGGCATGTTGGCCGTGCTCGGGCTAGACGATGAGCTGGTCTCGACGCTGGCCGCCGAAAACAGACTGGCCGTGGCCATCCGCAACGCGCCGCGCCACCTGGTGGTGGCCGGGCCGCGCGCCGGTATCGCCGCCGTGGTGCCGCGCTACGAGGCGGCCGGGGCGAGCCGCCTGGTCCATCTGGCGGTGCGCACGCCGTCGCACACTGCCTTGCTGACCGGGGCGGTGGCCGCTTTCAAACAGCGGCTGGACGTGCTGTCCGACCGCCGCCTGGCCTTTCCGGTGTTCAGCGCCATCGACGCCAGCGCGGCGCGGATGGCCCGTCCGGCGCTCGATGCGCTGGCCCGCCAGATCTGCACGCCGCTCGACTGGGCTGCCTGTCTGCAAGCGGTACGCGAGATGCAGCCCGACGCCGTGCTCGAAATCGGCCCCGGCAACGCGCTGGCACGCCTGTTCGGCGAACTGGCACCGGAGATTCCGGTCCGCGCCTGCGACGATTTCCGCAGCCCTGACGGCATCGTGCGCTGGCTCACCGCCGATAGCTGATAAAATTCAGCACTTGCTAATATTTAAGCCGTTCCCTCGCGCGTGATTCCCCTTGCAGCCATCGCGGCCTATTTGCTGACCGGCGCCGTCGCCGGTTTTTTTGCCGGCCTGCTCGGTGTCGGCGGCGGGGTCGTCGTGGTGCCGGTGCTGACCATGGTGTTCGCCGCGCAGGGCTTTCCTGCCAACGAGGTACTGCATCTGGCGCTCGGCACCTCGATGGCGACCATCCTGTTCACGTCGCTTTCCAGCCTGCGCGCCCATCATGCCCACCAAGCGGTACTGTGGCCGGTGATGCGCCGGCTGACGCCGGGCATCCTGGCCGGCACCCTGCTCGGCGCCCAACTCGCCGCCCGGATTTCGTCGCGCGCGCTGTCCATTTTCTTCGTTGCCTTCATGCTGATGGTCGCCTTCCAGATGGTCGCCAACCTGCGCCCGAAACCCACGCGCAGCCTGCCCGGTCGGGCCGGACTGGGCGTTGTCGGCGGATTGATCGGCGCCATCGCCAGCCTGGCCGCCATGGGTGGCGGGGCGCTGACCGTGCCCTACCTGATCTGGTGCAATGTGCGTCCGCATCAGGCGATCGGCACCTCGGCCGCGGTCGGCCTGCCCATCGCGCTGGGCGGCACCGTGGGCTATGTCTGGAACGGCTGGCCCCATCCCGAATTGCCGGCCGGCAGCCTGGGTTTTGTCTACCTGCCGGCGCTGGCCGTCATCCTGCTAGCCAGCGTGATGATGGCGCCGATGGGAGCGCGTCTGGCCCACCGTCTGCCGATCAAGGTCCTCAAGCGCATCTTTGCCGGCCTGTTGCTGCTGCTTTCCGCCAAGATGTTGTGGAGCCTGTACGGCTAAGGCCTTGCCCCGCGCTCAGCGCGCCTTGAAAACCGGTTTGCGCTTTTCGAGGAAGGCGGCCAGCCCCTCCTTGTAGTCCTCGGTGTCGAGGAAGGCGAAGGAGGCGGCTTTTTCGTCGTCAGTGAGCGGCCGGCCGTCGAGCAGGCGGGCGATCCACTGCTTGTGCCAGCCGGCAACCAGCGGTGCGCCGGCGCAGATGCGGCGGGCGGTGGCGTAGGCTTCGTCGGCGACCTGGGCATCGGCCACAACGCGGGTGAGCAGGCCTTTTTCGTAGGCTTCGCGGGCGTTCAGGATGCGCCCCTCGAGCAGGATTTCCTTGACCACCGCCGGCCCGACCAGGCGCAGCAGGCCTTCCATTTCGCCCGGGTACATCGAGAAGCCGAGGCGGTTGATCGGCGCGCCGAAACGCGAACTTTCGCCGGCGATGCGGAAATCGCAGACGCCGGCAATCTCCAGTCCGCCGCCGATGCAGGCGCCGCTGATCAGCGCCACGGTCGGGTGCGGGCAGTCGGCAATGGCGTTGAGCGCCTTGGCGACTTCGCCGTGGTAGTCCAGGGCCTGGGCCAGCGTGGCGCGGCCGGTGACGAATTCCTCGAGGTCGCCGCCGGCGGCGAAGGCCTGGTCGCCGGCGCCGCGCACGATGACGCAGCGGATGGCCGGGTCGGCGCTGAGTTGTCCGACTAGTGCCGACAACTGCTGCCACATGGCGCGATTGATGGCGTTCAGCTTGTCCGGGTTGTTCAGCGTCAGGGTGGCGATTTCGCCCTGCACGGCGAGGTCGATGTTGCTCATGTGCTTGCTTTCTTTCGGTTTAATACCAATTTTGTATGGCGTCGTTGTAGGTCTAATGTCTTCTATAAGATATAATTATGAATGCAGTTTGTACTAATTATTAATAAGGGAGATAAGCCATGAGCAGCGCGATGTATGAGCGGATGCGGGCAAATCCGAAGTTCCAGGACCTGGTTGCCCGCCGGGGGCGGTTCGCATGGACTTTGGCCTTCATTGTCTTGGCCATGTTCTATGGCTTCGTGATGGTGGTTGCCTTCAACCCGATGTCCCTGGGGCAAGCGATTGCCGAGGGGTCCAAATTGACGGTGGGGGTCGCCGTCGAACTATTCATGTTCATTTTCTTCTGGGTGCTGACCGCAGTCTACGTCAAGCGCGCCAACGGCGAATTCGATGCCTTGACGCAGGAAATCGTCAAGGAAGCCTGGAAGGAGAACAAATAATGAACCGTCTGACTCGCATCGCCTCGGTGGCCGGTCTTCTCGCCCTTGCCGCGACGGCCTTCGCCGGCGGTCCGCTCGAAGGCATCACCGAAAAGCAGGCCACCAACTGGCACGCCATCATCATGTTCTGCCTGTTCGTCGCCATGACCATGGGCATCACCTACTGGGCGGCTTCCCGCACCAAGTCGACGGCTGACTTCTACACCGCCGGCGGCGGCATCACCGGCTTCCAGAACGGTCTGGCGATTGCCGGCGACTACATGTCCGCCGCCACGCTGCTCGGCCTGACTGCCATGGTGTACACCCAGGGTTACGATGGCTACATCTACATGCTGTGCTTCTTCGCCGGCTGGCCGGTGATCCTGTTCCTGATGGCCGAACGCCTGCGCAACCTGGGCAAGTTCACCTTCTCGGACATCACCGCCTATCGCCTCGACCAGGGCAAGGTGCGCACCATGGCCGCGATCTCGTCGCTGACCGTGGTCTGCTTCTACCTGATCGCCCAGATGGTCGGCGCCGGCCAGCTGATCAAGCTGCTCTTCGGCCTCGACTACAACACGGCGATCTTCGCCGTCGGCATCCTGATGATGGTCTATGTCACCTTCGGCGGCATGGTCGCCACCACCTGGGTGCAGATCATCAAGGCCTGCATGCTGCTCTGCGGCGGCACGCTGGTCATGTTCCTGGCCTTCAGCGAGTTTGGCTTCTCCTTCAGCGCCCTGATGGAAAAGGCGACCAGCGTCCACAAACTGGGCGACAAGCTGATGTACCCGGGCGCCCTGCTCAAGGATCCGGTCACCGCCATTTCGCTCGGTCTCGGCCTGATGTTCGGCACCGCCGGCCTGCCGCACATCCTGATGCGCTTCTTCACCGTGACCGATGCCAAGGAAGCCCGCAAGTCGGTGCTCTACGCCTCCGGTTTCGTCGCCTACTTCTTCAATGTCATCTTCCTGATGGGCCTCGCCGGCATCCTGATCGTCGGCCAGAACCCGGAATTCTTCGAAGGCGGCACGGTCGGCGGCAAGCTGGTCGGCGGCGGCAACATGGTCGCCATGCACCTGGCCAAGGCAGTCGGCGGCAACATGCTGCTCGGTTTCCTGGCGGCCGTGGCCTTCGCCACCATCCTGGCCGTCGTTTCCGGCTTGGCACTGGCCGGCGCCTCGGCGATCTCGCATGACATCTACGCCCGCGTCATCATGAAGGGCCAGGCGTCCGAAGCCAGCGAAATCCGCGTCTCCAAGATCGCCACCATCTGCCTCGGCGCCGTGGCCATCGTGCTCGGCATCCTGTTCGAAAAGCAGAACATCGCCTTCATGGTCGGCCTGGCCTTCGGCGTGGCGGCTGCCGCCAACTTCCCGGTGCTCATCCTGTCCATGTACTGGAAGGGCCTGACGACGCGCGGTGCGCTGTGCGGCGGCTACGGCGGCCTGGTTTCCGCCGTGCTCTTCGTGCTGTTCTCGAAGTCGGTGTGGGTCGATGTGCTGGGCAACGCTGCCCCGCTGTTCCCGTACACCCAGCCGGCGCTGTTCGCCATGCCGATCGCCTTCCTGCTCGCCTACATCTTCTCGAAGACCGATTCCAGCGTCCGTGCCGGACAGGAAATCGAAGCCTACGAAGACCAGTATGTGCGTGCCCAGACCGGGTACGGCGCGGCATCGGCCAGTAATCACTAAAAAGTCTGACGCAAGCAGACCAAACCCCGGCAGCCAAAACTGCCGGGGTTTTTCTTTGTCTACCTTCCGTGCCACCGGTTTGCAAAAGTAACATTTGTGTTAAATTTGTAAATACAAGGAGACATTAATGAAAAGAGCGATTCAGCCGACCCAGGTTGAACGGAAAATGCGTGAAGACGACTTCATCGTTTCCAAAACCGACCCCAAAGGCATCATCACTTACGGCAATCCGATCTTCATCGAGTTTTCCGGCTATTCGGAAGAAGAATTGCTCGGCGTCCAGCACAACATCATCCGCCATCCGGACATGCCGCGTTCGGCCTTCAAACTGGCGTGGGATACCATACAGTCGGGGAAGGAGTTCTTCGCCTATGTCAAGAACATGTCCAAGGACGGCGGCTTCTACTGGGTATTCACCCATATCTCGCCCGACTTCGATGCCAGCGGGAAAATCGTCGGCTACACCTCGGTGCGGCGCTGCCCGCGTGCGGGAGCGGTAGCCAAGATCGAACCGGTCTATCGGGCGATGCTCGAAGCGGAAAGGGCGGCCGGCGCACGTACGGCGATCGAGGCCGGCACCGCGGTGCTGGTCGATATCATGAACCAGACCGGAATGGGCTATGAAGAACTCATCTTTTCACTTTAAGCGCCAGTGGCTGGTGGCGGTCCTGCTGCTGGTCGCGGCAGGGCTGGCCTTCGTCTCCCCGTGGGCGGTGGCCGGTGTGCTGGCCGGCGCGCTGCTCGTCCTGTTGTGGCCCGGTTCGGCAGCCAGTAGCGACCTCGGCAAGCTCGACGCCCTGCTGAAAAAGGTGGTCGGTGGAGAATTGGTCGCCCGCTTGCCGCATGCCATGGCCGACCCGACGCTGGAGTCGATCCGGGTCAATGTCAATTCGGTGCTCGACCAGACCGAGACGGCTTTTCGCGAAATCCTCGGCGCCCTCGAAGCCTCGTCGGCCGGGCGTTCGGGGCGTCGCCTGCAGTTGCCCGGCCTGCATGGCACCTTCCGTAACGTGCTCGAGCAGATGCAGGTCATCCTCGACCGCCTCGAAGGCGCCCAGGAATCGATCGCCCGCGAAGCCCTGCTATCGCGCATCTTCCTGCGCTCCGAGCGCGGCCTGTCGATGGCGATCGAGCACGTCAAGAACGCGCTGGGTGACGTCGGCGGCAATTCCCGAAGCTCGCAGCAATTGGCCGGCCATTTTGGGCAGTCGGCGACCGGGATGTCCAGTGCCGCCGAGCGCATGTCCGACGCCTTGGGCGGCGCGCAGCAGGCAGCCGAGGGCGGCGTCGTGGCGCTCGACGATCTGAATGCCAAGGCGGCAGACATCCAGTTGCTCACCGCGCGCATTGACGGGGTCGCCAAACAGACCAATCTGCTCGCCCTCAATGCGGCCATCGAAGCGGCGCGGGCGGGCGAGGCCGGGCGCGGTTTCGCCATCGTCGCTGACGAGGTGCGCAAGCTGGCTGATCAGGCGCAGGGCTCGGCCGAGGAAATCTCTGCGGCAATATCGGCCATGGCGGCGGCGATGCAGTCGGCCACGCAGCAGATTGGCCATTTGAAGCACTCGGTTGCCGAGGCGCGGCAAACGGCCCATGAATTCAGTGGCGAACTAGCCAGTTCGGCCGATCGGGCCAATCAGGTCTGCGAACTGGCGACGACTATAGAAAGCGGCGCCGGGTCGATGGAGTCGTCGATGCGCCTGGTTGCCACGGCGCAGAAGGCGCGTGCCGATGCGACGGCCATCCTGCATGGTGAGGTGATCAACGTGGACTCCTTGTCCGGGATGGAACAGGAAGTCGTGAAAATCGCCCGCTCGCGCAAATGGATCAAGGGCAGCGCCGACCGCGAGGCCCTGGTCTCGATCTACGACAGCCTGTTTGCCAACATCGAGAGCCAGATGCGCTAGCTTGGTGCTGCGCAACGTTGGTCAGCTAAAGGAACCCCCTCGCAATGGGGGCCTTGTCGCTATGCCGCCGGGCGCCGCACGCTGGATAATTGCATCACGACCAGAGTGCCCGGCGTGGTGTCTCAGGCTGCTTTGGCCGTCTTGGCGTCCATCCGGGCTAGCGCTTCGCGTCCCGACAACAGGTGGTCGTGCATCAGTTTCTCGGCCTTGGCGGCGTCGTTGGCAGCCAGCGACGCCATGATCAGGCGGTGCTCGTCGAGCGACTGCTGCAGCCGTCCCTCGAGGGACAGCGAGTGCAGGCGGGACAGCTTCAGAACCTTGCGCAAATCCTGAATGACCGACAGCAACCAGCGGTTGCCGGACAATTCCTGGATTCGCTTGTGGAATTCCTGATTGGCTTCAAAGAAAGCATCGATCCGGCCGTCGCGGGCAGCTGCCTCGAGGCGGCCATGAATGTCCTGCAGGCCGGCGATGTCGGCAGCCTTGGCATTGCGCACCGCCTCGGCGGCGCAGCGGCCTTCGAGCATCGCCATCAGCGGGAAGATGTCGTCGAGGTCCTGCCGGGAAATTTCGGTGACGTAGCAGCCGCGGCGTGGGCGCAGTTCGACCAGTCCTTCCGAGGCCAGCACTTTGAGGGCTTCGCGCAGCGGCGTACGCGAAATGCCGTACTCTTCGGCGAGCTTCTGCTCGTCGATCCAGGTGCCGGGAGTGAGTTCGTGGGCGAAGATGCGCTGGCGCAGTCGTTCGGCAACTTCCTGGTACAGCGCGGTGGGTGCGATACGGTTCATGATTTAGAGGTGTGGTCTCGGCGGGGCAAGATCAGTGCTTAGCTGACTTGCTTCCATAATTATGGATACAGTATTATGTGCGCCTTGGTATGTCAAGCTAGGTCCAAAAGCGTAGAATTTTGAATTCTGCATCATCGGCCTGAAAAAATCGAATTGTCGAGGGGTGTGCGTCATGTCTGAAAAGTTCTTTGATTCCAATAACCTGGATGCCTGGGAAAAGGCAGCCGCCAAGCAGTCTCCGGGCGGCGACGTCAATAATCTGGTGTGGAACACCCCCGAGGGGCTGGCCGTCAAGGCGCTGTATACGAAGAAGGACACCGAAAACCTCGAGTTCGCCGATACCCTGCCCGGCGTTGCGCCCTTCCTGCGCGGTCCGCAGCCGACCATGTATGCCGTCAAGCCTTGGACCATCCGCCAGTATGCCGGGTTCTCCACCGCCGAGGCTTCCAACGCCTTCTACCGCAAGGCGCTGGCTGCCGGCGGCCAGGGCGTGTCGGTCGCCTTCGACCTGGCAACGCACCGCGGCTACGACTCCGATAACGCCCGCGTCACCGGTGACGTCGGCAAGGCCGGCGTGGCGATCGACTCGGTCGAGGACATGAAGATCCTGTTCGACGGCATTCCGCTCGACAAGATTTCCGTGTCGATGACCATGAACGGCGCCGTGCTGCCCATCCTCGCCGGCTACATCGTCGCCGCCGAGGAGCAGGGCGTGGCGCAGCCCCAGCTGTCGGGCACCATCCAGAACGACATCCTCAAAGAGTTCATGGTGCGGAATACCTATATCTATCCGCCCAAGCCGTCGATGAAGATCATCGCCGACATCTTCGCCTACACGGCGCAGAACATGCCGAAGTTCAACTCGATCTCGATTTCGGGTTACCACATCCAGGAAGCCGGCGCCAACCAGGCGATCGAACTGGCCTTCACGCTGGCCGACGGCATGGAATACGTGCGCACCGGCATTGCCTCGGGTATGGACGTCGATACCTTCGCCGGCCGCCTGTCCTTCTTCTGGGCGGTGGGCATGAACTTCTACCTCGAAATCGCCAAGATGCGCGCCGCCCGTCTGCTCTGGCACCGCATCATGTCCGGCTTCAACGCCAAGAGCCCGAAGTCGATGATGCTGCGTACGCACAGCCAGACCTCCGGCTGGTCGCTGACCGAGCAGGACCCGTACAACAACGTCGTGCGCACCACCATCGAGGCGATGGCGGCGGTCTTCGGCGGCACCCAGTCGCTGCACACCAACGCGCTCGACGAAGCCATCGCGCTGCCGACCGAGTTCTCGGCCCGTATCGCCCGCAACACCCAGCTGATCATCCAGGAAGAAACCCACATCACCAACGTGATCGACCCGTGGGCCGGTTCCTACATGATGGAAAAGCTGACCCAGGACATGGCCGACAAGGCCTGGGGGATCATCCAGGAAATCGAAGCGATGGGCGGCATGACCAAGGCCGTCGAATCGGGCTGGGCCAAGATGCAGGTCGAAACCTGCGCCGCCGACAAGCAGGCGCGCATCGACTCGGGCAAGGACGTCATCGTCGGCGTCAACAAGTACAAGCTGGCCAAGGAAGACGCGATCGACATCCTCGATATCGACAACCACGCCGTGCGCGACGCCCAGGTCGCCCGCCTCAAGCAGATTCGCGCCACCCGCGACAGCGCGGCGGTCAATGCTGCGCTGGACGCCCTGACCAAGGCCGCCGAAAGCGGCGAAGGCAACCTGCTCGACCTGACCGTCAAGGCCATCCGCCTGCGCGCCACGGTCGGCGAGGTGTCGGATGCCATGGAAAAGGTGTTTGGCCGTTTCCGTGCCAACAACCAGACCATTTCCGGCGTCTATGGTGGCGTCGTCGAAGGTCAGGAAAGCTGGGAACAGATCAAGGCAGATGTCGCCAAATTCGCCGAAGAAGAAGGCCGCCGTCCGCGCATCATGATCGCCAAGCTCGGCCAGGACGGCCACGACCGCGGTGCCAAGGTTGTCGCCACCGCTTACGCCGACCTCGGCTTCGATATCGACATGGGGCCGCTGTTCCAGACCCCGGAAGAAGCCGCCCGCCAGGCCGTCGAGAACGACGTGCATGCCATCGGTTGCTCGTCGCTGGCCGCCGGTCACAAGACCCTGGTGCCGCAGATCATCCAGTCGCTGAAGGCGCAAGGCGCCGACGACATCATCGTCTTTGCCGGTGGCGTCATCCCTGCACAGGACTACGATGCACTCTATGCAGCCGGTGCCAAGGCCATTTTCGGCCCGGGCACCCGCATCGAGGATTCGGCCAAGCGCGTGCTGGAAGAGATCCGCAAGGCCCGCGCCTAAGCCCGGATGAAGTTGGACGAAGCGCCGGTGCGTGCCAATCTCCTGTCTGAAGTCGACCGGCAACTGGCCGACGGCGTGCTCGCCGGTCAGCGCCGTGCGCTGGCCAAGGCCATCACGCTGATCGAATCGACCCGCGCCGATCATCAGCAGCGGGCGCAGCAGCTATTGACCGCGCTGTTGCCGAACACCGGCAACGCCATCCGCATCGGTATCTCCGGCGTGCCGGGGGCGGGCAAGTCCACCTTCATCGAAGCGCTCGGCGTCTGGCTGATTGAACAGGGCAAGAAGCTGGCCGTGCTGGCCATCGACCCGTCGTCGTCGGTTACCGGCGGTTCCATCCTCGGCGACAAGACGCGCATGGAACTGCTCAGCCAGCGCGAGGAAGCCTTCATCCGCCCCAGTCCGTCGGCCGGTTCGCTCGGCGGCGTCGCCGAAAAGACGCGCGAAGCCATGCTGCTCTGTGAGGCGGCCGGCTACGACGTGATCATTATCGAGACAGTCGGCGTCGGCCAGTCGGAGACGACGGTGGCCGGCATGGTCGACATGTTCTGCCTGCTTCAGTTGCCGAACGCCGGCGACGATCTGCAGGCCATCAAGAAGGGCATCGTCGAAATCGCCGACCTGGTGGTCATCAACAAGGCCGACATCGACAAGCAGGCGACCGCCGTGGTCCGCGCCCAGTGGCGCAACGCGCTGCACATGCTGCGCCCGGCTTCGCCCAACTGGTCGCCGCCGGTCATCGCGCTGTCCGCCCTGCACAAGGAAGGCATCGTCGATTTCTGGGACCAGGTCGAAAAGTACCAGGCCGCTCTCAAGCCGACCGGCGAATTCTCTGCCAAGCGCCAGCACCAGGCCTTGTCCTGGATGTGGCAATTGATCGAATCCGGCTTGCACCAGTATTTCCGTCATCACCCCCGCGTGCAGGAAAGCCTGCCCGCCTTCACCCGTTCCGTCGAGGAAGGGCATACGACTCCGGCTGCTGCCGCGTATGCACTGCTCGACTACCTCAAACACCAGGCTTCAAATTAGTCGTAACTCAGAGGGAGTTTTTTTATGCACGACATCATTCGCCAGCTTGAAAAAAAGCGTGAACTGGCCCGCCTCGGCGGTGGCCAGAAGCGCATCGACAGCCAGCACAAGAAGGGCAAGCTGACGGCCCGTGAACGCATCGAACTGCTGCTCGATCCGGGCTCGTTCGAAGAATGGGACATGTTCAAGGAGCACCGCTGCGTCGATTTCGGCATGGACCAGGCCGAAAAGACCCCGGGCGACGGCGTCGTGATCGGCTATGGCACCATCAACGGCCGTCTGGTCTTCGTTTTCTCGCAGGACTTCACCGTGTTCGGCGGCTCGCTGTCGGAAACCCACGCCGAGAAGATCTGCAAGGTCATGGACCAGGCAATGAAGGTCGGCGCTCCGGTGATCGGTCTTAACGACTCGGGCGGTGCGCGTATCCAGGAAGGCGTTGCTTCTCTGGGCGGCTACGCCGACGTGTTCCAGCGCAACGTGATGGCCTCCGGCGTCGTGCCGCAGATTTCCATGATCATGGGCCCCTGCGCCGGCGGTGCGGTGTATAGCCCGTCGATGACCGACTTCATTTTCATGGTCAAGGACTCGTCCTACATGTTCGTGACCGGCCCGGAAGTGGTGAAGACCGTGACCCACGAAGACGTGACCGCCGAGGAACTGGGCGGTGCCGTGACCCACACCAGCAAGTCCGGCGTCGCCGACCTGGCCTTCGAGAACGATGTCGAAGCGCTGTCCATGCTGCGCCGCTTCATGAACTTCGTGCCGGCCAACAACAAGGAAAAGCCGCCGGTCACCCCGACCAACGATCCGGCCGACCGCATGGACCATTCGCTCGACACCCTGGTTCCGGACAACGCCAACAAGCCGTACGACATGAAGGAACTGCTGATCAAGGTCGTCGACGACAGCGACTTCTTCGAACTGCAGCCGGACTACGCCAAGAACATCATCATCGGTTTTGGCCGCATCGACGGCCATCCGGTCGGCATCGTCGCCAACCAGCCGCTGGTGCTGGCCGGCTGCCTGGACATCAAGTCCTCGATCAAGGCTGCCCGCTTCGTCCGCTTCTGCGACGCCTTCAACATTCCGGTCGTCACCTTCGTCGATGTGCCGGGCTTCATGCCGGGTACCACCCAGGAATACGGCGGCATCATCAAGCACGGCGCCAAGCTGCTCTACGCCTACGCCGAATGCACCGTGCCCAAGGTCACCGTGATTACCCGCAAGGCCTACGGCGGCGCCTATGACGTGATGTCCTCCAAGCACCTGCGCGGCGACGTCAACCTCGCCTGGCCGTCGGCTGAAATCGCCGTCATGGGCCCGAAGGGAGCAGTGGAAATCATCTTCCGCGAAGAGAAGAACGATCCGGAAAAGCTGGCCCAGCGCGAAGCCGAGTACAAGGAAAAGTTCGCCAACCCGTTCGTCGCCGGCGCCCGCGGCTTCATCGACGACGTCATCATGCCGCACGCCACCCGCAAGCGGATCGCCCGCTCGCTGGCCATGCTGCGCGACAAGAAACTCGACAATCCGTGGCGCAAGCACGGCAACATTCCTCTGTAAGCGTCAGGGAGAAAAAGGAATATGTTCACCAAGATTCTGATCGCAAACCGCGGCGAAATCGCCTGCCGCGTCATCAAGACCGCCCGCAAGATGGGCATCAAGACCGTTGCTGTTTACTCAGAGGCTGACAAGGATGCCTTGTTCGTCGATCTGGCCGACGAAGCCGTCTGCATCGGTCCGGCTGCGTCGAAAGAGTCCTATCTGGTTGCCGACAAGATCATCGCTGCTTGCAAGCAGACCGGTGCTCAGGCCGTCCATCCGGGTTACGGCTTCCTGTCGGAAAACGCCGCGTTCTCGCGTCGTCTGGAAGAAGAAGGCATCAAGTTCATTGGTCCGAAGCACTACTCCATCGCCAAGATGGGCGACAAGATCGAGTCCAAGAAGCTGGCCATCGAAGCCAAGGTCAACACCATCCCCGGCTACAACGATGCCATTGACGGCCCCGACGCCGCCGTGGAAATCGCCAGGAAGATTGGTTATCCGGTCATGATCAAGGCTTCCGCTGGCGGTGGCGGCAAGGGTCTGCGCGTTGCCTACAACGATGCCGAAGCGCACGAGGGCTTCTCGTCCTGCGTCAATGAAGCGCGCAACTCCTTCGGCGACGATCGCGTCTTCATCGAAAAATACGTGCTGGAACCGCGCCACATCGAAATCCAGGTACTCGGCGATTCGCACGGTAACTACGTGTATCTGAACGAGCGCGACTGCTCGATCCAGCGCCGTCACCAGAAGGTCATCGAAGAGGCGCCGAGCCCCTTCGTCGATCCCGAAATGCGCAAGGCGATGGGCGAACAGGCCGTGGCCCTGGCCCGTGCGGTGAATTACGAATCGGCCGGTACGGTCGAGTTCGTCGTCTCCGGCGCGACCAAGGAGTTCTACTTCCTGGAAATGAACACCCGCCTGCAGGTCGAACACCCGGTCACCGAACTGATCACCGGCCTCGACCTGGTCGAGCAGATGATCCGTGTTGCCTACGGTGAAAAGCTGCCGCTGACCCAGGCTGACGTCAAGATCGACGGCTGGGCCATGGAATGCCGGATCAATGCCGAAGACCCGTTCCGCGGCTTCCTGCCCTCCACCGGCCGTCTGGTCAAATTCCAGCCGCCGAAGGAAATTCCCGGCCAGGTGCGCGTCGATACCGGCGTCTACGACGGCGGCGAGATCTCGATGTTCTACGACTCGATGATCGCCAAGCTGATCGTGCACGGTGCGACCCGTGAGCAGGCGATTTCCCGCATGCGCGATGCGCTGAACGGCTTCGTGATTCGCGGCATTTCGTCGAACATCCCGTTCCAGGCCGCGCTGATGCAGCATCCGGTCTTCCATTCCGGTATTTTCGACACCGGCTTCATCCCCAAGCACTACCCGACCGGCTTCGACGCCTCGATGGTGCCGCACGATGACCCGGCCCTGCTGGTTTCCGTCGCCGCCTACGTCTATCGCGCCTTCACCGACCGTTCCGCCTCGATCACCGGCCAGTTGCAGGGCCACGAGCGTATCGTCGGCGACAACTGGTGCGTGGTTCGCCTGAGCCCGAACGGCAACGAGAACCACTCGGTTGTCGCCCGCCCGATTGACGGCGGCTATCACGTCGAATACCAGGGCAAGACCTACGAAATCCTGTCCGACTGGAAGCTGGGTGAATCGCTGTTCACCGGCACCTGCAATGGCGAGGAATTTACGCTGCAGGTCGAACGGCACAAGACCAAGTACAGCCTGTTCCACTGGGGCACCCGGGCCGATTTCATGGTCATGAGCGCCCGTGCCGCCGAACTGCTCGCGCTGATGCCCGAGAAGCCCGCGCCCGACCTGTCCAAGTTCCTGCTGTCACCGATGCCCGGCCTGCTCCGCGAAATCGCGGTCAAGGTCGGCCAGGACGTGAAGGCCGGCGAGAAGCTGGCGGTCATCGAAGCCATGAAGATGGAAAACATCCTCAAGGCCGAGCAGGACTGCAAGGTCAAGAAGATCTCGGCGGCGGTCGGCGAAAGCCTGTCGGTCGATCAGGTCATCATCGACTTCGAGTGATCGATACGGCCGCCTTCGGTGGCCCATCAATCCCCGGAAAGCCCGCCGCTCGGCGGGCTTTTTATTGCCGATTTATTGCCAGCTAACGGCGTAGCGCACGAAATCGACGCCGCGTTCGAGCACTTCGGTCGGCAGCAGATGGGCCAGGGCGGTGCCCTGGAAGCTGAGCCCGATGTCCAGGCGGACCGCCGCGTTGGCCGGCACCAGCAGCGAGTACTGCTTGCCCTCATGCATCAGGAACGCCGGAGTGACCGGCTGATTGCGCTCCTGGCCAGGCTTGCGTACCAAGCGGCCGGCTTCGACCGGATCGGCATACCATTTCAGGCTGGCGCTCAAGGTGCCGCTGGTCGTCGCCTGCAGGCCGAGCAGGACGCCCAGGCGCGGCTTGTCGCCGGCTATCGTCGCCACCAGGCAGGGGGCGAGGCGGCGGGCGCCCTCGGCATCGGCGGCGCGCACCGCCTTGCCATCGACCAGTATCCATTTCTCGCTCGGCACGTCCAGCCGCTTGACGCTGGTCGGCATGGTCGACACCCGGTCGAAGCCGAACATGGCAACGCGCTGGTGGGCCAGCGAGGCGCTGCCGGCTTCCAGGGAGGCCGCAGGGCCTAGTGCTTCACCGGTCAGCACATTGAAGGCATGCTCCGGGCCGAAGGCCAATTCGATTTCGCCTACTTCGGTCGACGGGGACTCGCTATGGATTTCCAGGCTGGCCTCAAGGTCGCGGAGCAGGCGAATACAGGCGGCACCGGACAGTTCGCGTCCGAGCTTGAGGGATTCGGGGGATTCGCCGGACTGCAGGGCGGCAATGCGCTGGTCGATCTTGCGCACCACCTTGCGCACTTCCAGCCAGCGCGGCACGCCTTCCGGCAGCGGGCCGCCGAACAGCGGTGTCAGGTCCACCGAATGCGCCTTCGGATCGTCGTCGGGCATGGACTGGAAACCGGTCAGTTCGCGCCAGCGGCTGATCGCCCGGTTGGCGACGGTGAGTTGCGCCGCCGACAGACGATAGGGGTCGATCAGGCGCAGCATGAAGGCCCAGGCCAGATGCCCGGCAATATTGGATTCGCCGAGGTGGCGAAAGTCCGGGTCGGGCAGGGCCTGGCGCAGCACGCCGCTGCTCTCGGCCTGATCGAGCACGCTGAACAGCAGGCGATCGATCAGCACCGGGCATTCGCGCGCTGCCTGGAAATGGCAATACTGGGCCATGCGGAAGGCGCAGGCGGCGCGATGCAGGGGCAGGCATTTGTCGGCCGGCGGAAAATGCGGGGCCAGGCGCAGATAGGCGACGCCGAGGCGCAGCCACAACTTCTGGGCGAGTTCGAAACAGCGTTCGTCGTCGGCGGGCATCGGCAAGGCTTTGCGGACGTAGCGCGATTCGATGGCGTTCTGGCCGGGAACGGCGGCCGTGCGCAACAGATTGAGCAGCTCGACGGCCAGCGCCGGGGGTAACATGGCGCCTTCGATGGCGTCGATCTGCTCGCCGATGGCGTTCAGCATGTGCGTCGGCTGCGTCTGTGGCTGGACGGCCAGCCAGGCTTTGGCCGAGGGCCGGTCATGGAAGGCCGGGGCGACGTCGGTGCGGGGCTCGGGCAGGGTTAACCATTGCATGTGAACATTCTCCGGGATAGCGGAAAAAATGAGCGGTTTCGAACATTATGATCGCGAATTACGCGAGTTAGACAACGAGATTCGTCACTATGCTGCGCTCTGTCGCGTCGATCTAGCCAACCGGCCCGAAGTCGAGGCCTGTCTGCGTCGGCATCACGACAATTGGGTCAACGACAAGGCACGCGAATCCCTGCACGGATTGCTGGTCCTGCGTATCAAGCTGGAAACGGAAATGGTCGAACTGGGGTTCGCGCCGCCGCCGCTGGTGCCGCCTGCTGCGACTACGCCCTAACTCTGAGCTGGCTGGCTGATGGTGATCGCCACCGTCGGGCAGGGCGCAACGCAGGCGCCGCAGCCGGTGCATTTGTCCGCATCGATTTCCGGTAGCGGGCTGCCGCCCAGGCGCGGCGCAAAGCGGATGGCCCGGGCATCGCAGAAATCGCCGCACACCCGGCATTCGACACCCTGGCGCGGCAGGCAGTCCTCGCCGATGGCGGCCTTGTAGGGCCATGCCGGCTGCCCGTCGTGGCGAACCAGCGCCTTGGGCTGGCAGGCCGTGACGCAGTCGCCGCAGAAGGTGCATTCGCCTTCGCGGAAATCGACGGTCGGGTAGCCGCCGTCGCCCGCGATCAGAATATGGGTCGGGCAGGCCGCGATGCACGCGTTGCAGCGCGTGCAGGCATCGATGAAGCCGGCTTCCGGCAAGGCCCAGGGCGGCCGTTTTTCGGCCTTCGGGCGCGGTCGGCCGCGAAAGAAGGCGCGGCGGGAAAGGTCGACCACGCGCCCGCTCCTTACTTCTCGGCCTTCATCTTGTCGATGCCGCTGCGCAGCATCTGGTCGATTTCCGAGCCGGGTTCGACCTGCGGCAGCAAGGCCTCCCAGT
The DNA here is from genome assembly GCF_022012295.1 of Dechloromonas hankyongensis. Taxonomy (GTDB): domain Bacteria; phylum Pseudomonadota; class Gammaproteobacteria; order Burkholderiales; family Rhodocyclaceae; genus Azonexus; species Azonexus hankyongensis. Next base: position 248,216 of record NZ_JAKLTN010000001.1, on the reverse strand, counting down.
AGGCGATGCCCTTCTTCTTGTCGCCGCTTTCCATGGCGGCGGCGCCGGCCAGGAACAGGCTGTGGGCATGCTTGGGATCGATCTTCAGGGCTTTTTCGACCAGCTGCGCCGGCTTGCCCTTCAAACCCTTGCCTTCGGCCATGGCCACGGTTTCGGCGTAGTTCGCCAGCACGTCGGGGTTCTCGTCGACCAGCGGGCCACTGGCCTTGCCGTAGGCATCCGCCGCTTCGGCGTAGCGGCCCATGGACTTGTAGGAACGGGCCAGCATCAGCCAGCCTTTCGGGTCGTCAGGATTGGCTTTCAGGCGCTCGGCCAGCTTGGCGACCATGCCTTCGATCTGCTCCGGCGTGACTTGCGGTTGGGCGACCGTTTGCGTCGGGTCGAGGGCACGCGGATTGCCGAGGATGCCATAGCCGAGCAGGCCGATGATGGGCAGCAGGAGCAGCAGGGCAATGGCGGTCTTGCGGGTCGGTGCATGCGAGGCCGGCGTCGCTTCATCGGGGGCCGGCTCCACTTCCTCGAGCAGGCGGCGCTGCAGTTCGCGCTTGGCCTGGTCGAAATCGGCGTCGGCCAGCGACCCTTCGGTCTTTTCGCGTTCCAGTTCGGCCAGCTGGTCGCGCAGGATGGCCAGGTTGGCCGTCTTGCGATCGGCCAGGGCCTTTGGCGCACGCAGGCCGAGCCACAACGGCGGCAAGACGAAGGCGGCAACCACCACGATAAGCAGGGTGGCAAAAATGGCGAACTGGGTCATTTGTTATCGAGTTCCTTGAGCAGCGCCTCGGCGCGGCTGGCCTCATCGGCGGACAGCGGCTGGTCCTGGGCGGCGACGCGCTCCGCGCGGCGGCGCTGGTAGGCGACCAGGGCGACGATGCCGAAGATCAGTAGGGCGACCGGGCCGCCCCACAGCAGCAGGGTATTGCCCTGCACCGGCGGCCGGTAGAGGACGAAATCGCCGTAGCGGGTGACCATGAAGTCGATGATTTCCTTGTCGCTCTTGCCGGCCTTGATCATGCCGCGGATTTCGCGGCGCAGATCCTGGGCCAGTTCGGCGTTGGAGTCGGCGATGTTCTGGTTCTGGCAGACCAGGCAGCGAAGTTCCTCGGACAGGCCCTGCAGGCGCTTTTCGGCGACCGGGTCGTCGGCCAGCGCGGCTTCCGTGGCGGTGGAGGCGAAGGAGGGAGCGTTCAGTGCCAGTCCGAGCAGCAGGGCTACGGCCAGGCGCTTCATTTGTTCAGCTCCGCGAGCAGCGGCAGGATCTTCTGGGTCAGTGCTTCCGGCGTGATCGGGCCGGTGTGCTTCATGCGGATGATGCCAGCCTTGTCGATGACGTAGGTTTCCGGCACGCCATAGACGCCGTAGTCGATGCCGACGCGGCCGTCGATGTCCATGACGGTCAGCTTGTACGGATTGCCATGCTGTCCGAGCCATTGATTGGCGCGCTGGAAGGCGAGTTTCTTTTCGGCGTCGGCCGGCATCTTGCTCATGTCGAATTCGCCGTCGCCGCGCACTTCCTTGTAATTGAGGCCGATTAGCGGCACGTCCACCTTTTTGGAGAATTCGACGAGGACAGGGTGTTCCTGCCGGCAGGAAACGCACCACGAGGACCAGACGTTGAACAGCCAGACTTTGCCCTGCATGTCCTTGGGGCTCAGCGTCTTGTCCGCTTCGGCCAGCTGGTTCAGCGTGAATTCGGGAGCCGGCTTGCCGACCAGCGGCGACGGTACGTCGCGCGGGTTCAGGTTGAGGCCGACGGCGAGCAGCGCAACGAGGGCGGCAAAGCCGCCGAGGATCCAGTAATAACGGTTCATGCTTGTTGGGTTCCGGTGGGCAGGGTGGCGGCGGCGCGCGCCTTGACGCGGTAGCGACGGTCGAGCATGGCCAGCAGGCCGCCGAATGCCATCAGCACGCAGCCGCCCCAGATCCAGTCGACGTAGGGTTTGTAATAGACGCGGACGGCCCATTCGGCTTCCGGCTTGTCGCGATCAATCGGTTCGCCGAGCGAGACATAGACGTCGCGCAGGAAACCGGCATCGATCGAGGCTTCGGTCATCGGCATGGCCGACGAGTGGTAGTTGCGCTTCTCGGGATTCATCTTGCGCAGGAATTTGCCGTCCTTCGCCAGGTCGAAGTCGCCTTGGGCGGCAACGTAGTTCGGACCCTCGACCGCCTTCACGCCGTTGAAGGTGAAGTGGTAGCCGGCGACATCGACCGACTGGCCGGGGGCCAGCTTGATGTCCTTTTCGTCCTGATAGCTACCGACCATGGTGACGCCGACGACGAACACGGCGATGCCGATGTGCGCCAGGTGCATGCCGATGAAAGTGCGCGGCTGGCTGAGGACGGTAGCCATCAGGCCGCGACCGGCCCGGGTGTGCTGGACGCGTTCGATGAAATTGAGGGCGGCGGTGGCGACAACCCAGCCGGCGAGCAGCAGGCCGAGGGCGGTCATCGCATGCCAGGTGCCGTAGATCATTGGCAGGGCGACGGCGACGACGGCACCGACGGCGAGCGCCCATTTGACGGCCTTGGCGATTTCCGGAATCGACGCCTCCTTCCAGCGGGCGAAGGGACCGACCCCCATCAGGAACAGAATGGGCGTCATGACCGGCACGAAGACGGCGTTGAAGTACGGCGGGCCGACCGAAATCTTGCCGACGCCCAGTGCGTCGATCAGCAGCGGGTACAGCGTGCCGAGCAGCACGGTGGCGCAGGCGACGACGAGCAGCACGTTATTGGTGAGCAGCAGCGATTCGCGCGAAATCAGGCCGAAACGCCCGCCCAGGCCGACCTTCGGGGCACGGGCGGCGAACAGCGCGAGCGACGAGCCGATCACGGCGACCAGGAAGAGCAGGATGAAGATGCCGCGCCGCGGGTCGGTGGCGAAGGCATGCACCGAGGTCAGAACGCCGGAACGGACCAGGAAAGTGCCGAGCAGCGACAGCGAGAAGGCGGCGATGGCCAGCAGCACGGTCCAGTTCTTGAAGCTGCCGCGCTTTTCGGTGACGGCCAGCGAGTGGATCAGCGCCGTGCCAACCAGCCAGGGCATGAACGAGGCGTTCTCGACCGGGTCCCAGAACCACCAGCCGCCCCAGCCCAGCTCGTAATAGGCCCACCACGAGCCCATGGCGATACCCAGGGTCAGGAAAATCCAGGCGGCCATGGTCCACGGCCGCGACCAGCGCGCCCAGGCCGCGTCGAGCTTGCCGGAAAGAAGGGCGGCAATGGCGAAGGCGAAGGCCACCGAGAAGCCGACGTAGCCCATGTAGAGCAGCGGCGGATGGATGACCAGGCCCGGGTCCTGGAGCAGCGGATTGAGGTCGCGGCCTTCGGCGGCGCCCGGCAGCAGGCGCTCGAACGGGTTGGAGGTGACCAGGATGAAGAGCAGGAAACCGAAACCGACCAGACCCAGGGTGCCGAGGACGCGGGCGACCATGTTTTCCGGCAGCTGGCGCGACAGCATGGCGACCATGAAGGCCCACCAGCTGAGCATCAGGATCCACAGCAGCAGCGAGCCTTCGTGGCCGCCCCAGACGCCGGCGACGCGGTACTGGATGGGGAGCAGCGAATTGGAGTGCTGGGCGACGTAGACCACCGAGAAGTCATTGGCGACGAAGGCCTGAGTCAGGCAGGCGAAGGAAAAAGTGATCAGCAGCGCCATCGCCGTGGCCGCCGGGCGGGCGACGGCGACCCAGGTCATGCGGTTCTGGTGGGCGCCGATCAGCGGCAGGGTACCGAGGACCAGGGCGACCAGTGCGGCGAGGATGAGGGCGAAATGGCCAAGTTCGGGAATCATGCTCAGTAGCTCGCTTTCGGTTGGCTGACCGACGACGGCGAGACGTGCTTGGTCGCCGCTTTCTGGGCGTCGTCCACCGCCTTGGCAGCTTCCGGCGGCATGTAGTTCTCGTCGTGCTTGGCCAGCACTTCGCTGGCCGTGAAGCTGCCGTCGGCTGCCATCTTGCCTTGGGCGACGACGCCTTTGCCTTCCTTGAACAGGTCGGGGAGGATGCCCTTGTAATGGACGGTCATGTCCTTGGCGGTGTCGGTGACGACGAAGGCGATGGTGACGCCGTCGGCTTGCCGCGCCAGGCTGCCTTCCTTGACCAGGCCGCCGATGCGGAAGGCCTTGCCCTGCGGCGCCTTGCCTTCGGCGACGTCGGTCGGCGAAATGTAGAGGGCGATGTTGCTGTTCAGCGCATTGAGGACGAGCGCGGCGATGATGCCGACGATGGCCAGGGCGCCGCCGATCAGGGCGAGTTTCTTGTGACGTGATTTCATTCGCTGCTTCTGCTTTCTGCGCGGATCTGGCGCTTCAGACGGGCCTTGGTGGCCTTTTGATTGCGGGCGACGACGATCGGTTCAACGGCCATGATCAGCACATTGACGCCGAAGGAGCCCCAGACGTAAAGACCATAGCCGCCCATGGCCAGGAAGTCGGACAAACTGTTCCAGTAGATCATCGGGCGGCCCCTTCCAGTTCGGCCTTGACCCAGTCGGTGTGCCGCTCGCGGTCGAGCATGATGGTGCGCACACGCATGAAGGCGACAGCGACCGAATACATCCAGAAGCACAGGGCCATGAGCAGCATGCCGTAGAGCATGGTGGTGGCCATCGACGACTTGGTCAGGTTGACGCTGGAGCCCTGGTGCAGGGTGTTCCACCACTTGACCGAAAAATAGATGATGGGGACATTGACCACGCCGACCAGCAGAAGCAGGCCGCCGGCCTTGTCGGCCCGGCGCGGGTCGTCGATGGCGGCAGTCAGCGCCATGTAGCCGATGTACAGGAAGAGCAGGATCAGTTCGGAGGTGAGACGGGCATCCCACACCCACCAGGCACCCCACATCGGCTTCCCCCACAGGGCGCCGGTCCAGAGCGACAGGAAGGCCATCAGGGCGCCGGTCGGCGCCAGGGCCTGGGCCATCATGCCCGATAGCCGGGTGTTGAAAGCGAGTCCGATGGCAGCCCAGAAGGCCATGACCAGGTAGATGAACATCGACATCCAGGAAGCCGGGACGTGGATGAAGATGATGCGGTAGCCCTCGCCCTGCTGGAAGTCGGTAGGGGCGACCAGCATGCCGAGGTAGAGGCCGGCCAGGCCGAAGACGAGCGATGCGGCGGCGAACCAGGGAATCAGCTTGCCGGCCAGCGGGTAGAAGGTGGCCGGCGCGGCGTATTTGTAGAGATTGAAGCGGTCAGTCATTCGAGGGCGATCTTCAAGGCGGCGGCCGAGGCCCAGGGGGCGAAGCCGAGTGAAGCGAAAGTCATGGCGGCCAGCAACGACAGGTGTCCTTCCCCCCCGAGCCCGGACATCGTCGCGTCAACCGCGCCAGCGCCGAATATTAGCACCGGGATGTACAAGGGCAGCACGAGCAGCGACAGCAGCACGCCGCCGCCGCGCAGGCCGAGGGTCAGCGCGGCACCGATGGCACCGATGCCGGACAGCGCCGGGGTGCCGAGCAGGATGGCGCCGGTCAGCACCAGCAGCGCATCGTTCGACAAGTCGAACTGGATGCCGAGTACCGGTGCGATCAGGGCCAGTGGCAGGCCGGACACCAGCCAGTGGGCGATCACCTTGCCGGTGACCACCAGGCCGAGCGGGTGTGGCGCCAGGGCCAGTTGTTCGAGCGTGCCGTCGCGATGGTCGTCGGCAAACAGACGGGGCAGCGACAACATCGTCGCCAACAGGGCGGCCACCCACAGCACGCCGGGGGCCAGCTTGCGCAGCAGGTCGGCTTCCGGGCCGATGCCAAGCGGGAACAGGCTGACGACGATGACGAAGAAGAACAGGGCCGAAACGATGTCGGCCTGGCGGCGCATGGCCAGCTTGAGGTCGCGGCCGATGACGGCCAGGATGATTTTCAGCATGGCGGCGGCCTCAACTGAGCTTCAGTTCGCGCACGGTGCCGGCGGCGATGCCGACCAGCTGGTGCGTGGTCATCACGGCCAGGCCGCCGCGCTGCAGGTGGCCCGAAATGATGCCGGCCAGCCAGTCGACGGCGGCGACGTCGAGGGCGACGAAAGGCTCGTCGAGCACCCACAGGGGGCGGCGCTCCTTGACCAGGCGGGCCAGCGCGACGCGGCGCTTCTGGCCTTGCGACAGGTATTTGCAGGCAAGATCCTCGCGGCCGGCCAGGCCGACCTGCTCCAGCGCGTCGAGCGCGTCGTCCTCGGACAGCGTTTCGTCGGCGAGATGGGCCGCGGCGAGCAGGTTCTCGAGCGGAGTCAATTCTTCCTTGATGGCGTTCAGGTGGCCGAGGTAGCACAGGTCGGCGCGGAAATCCTCGCCGCTACTGCGGATGGACTGGCCCTTCCAGCGGATTTCGCCGGCTTCCGGCGGCAGCAGGCCGATGATCATGCGCAGCAAGCTGGTCTTGCCGGCGCCGTTGCGGCCTTGCAAATAGAGCAGTTCACCTGCGTCCAGCTTGAAGCCGAGGCCGGCGAACAGGCGGCGCTCGCCACGCACGCATTCCAGATTGTCAGCTTCGAGCATCAGGGAAAAACCGAAAGAAATCAGGCGCAAATTATGAACGCGCAAGTGTACCGGCAGATTGATGATCATCAAACAAAAACGGGCGAGAAAAACCGCCCCTTAGCGCCGACGGACCGGGGCGGCGATTAGCACTTCGGCCTGTATCTGCTGGAAGCATTCGGTCAGCTGGTCATTGGCGCTGCGCAGCGCCAGTTCCAGCGCCAGCAGGTCGGCGGTGCCGCCGATGCGCCGGCGATGCAGCAATTCGCGGGCGCTGTCGTGCACCTGGGCGTGCAGGGCGGGAATCTGCTGGAAGGCCGCGATGGCGGCGTAGCGCTGGTTGCCGGCATCGTTCAGCCAGTGGGCAAAACGGCAGGCGTCGGCGGCGACCGGCGGCGGGCTGGCGGTTCCCGTCGTATAGTCGAGGTAGGCGTACAGCGCGCGGGTCCACCGCTTGTGATCGACTTCGGCGATCAGCATGGGCAGGTCGTCGCGCGACCAGTTGAAGGCGGTCGCCAGGTTCCACAGCTCGTCGGGCTGGAACTGGCGCATCCAGGCCGGGATGTCGTCGGCCGGCATGGGCCGGGCGATGCCGAAGCCCTGTGCCATGTCGCAGCCGAGCAGGAGCAGCACCAGGCCGTGCTCGACGGTCTCCACTCCTTCGGCGATGACCGAGCGGCGGAAAGCCTGGGTCAGGCCGATGACGCCTTCGACGATGGCCAGGTCGTCCGGATTGTCCAGCATGTCGCGGACGAAGGACTGGTCGATCTTGAGCAGGTCTGCCGGCAGGCGGCGGAAATAGGTCAGCGACGAATAACCGGTGCCGAAGTCGTCGAGCGCGAAACTGACGCCCAGGGCGCGGCATTCGGCGAACAGGGCGGCGCTGGTGTCGATGTCCTCGAGGGCCGCCGTTTCGAGCACTTCCAGTTCGATCCGTTGCGGCGACACGCCGGGGTAGCGGGCGAGCAGCTCGCCCAGGCGTCGGCAGAAGTCCGGATGCTGCAGGTGATTGCCGGAAATGTTGATGCTGACCGCCAGATCGATGCCGTGCTGGTGCCGCCAGGTGTCGATCTGGCGCAGCGCTTCGTTGATCACCCAGTCGCCGATTTCGACGGCTGTCTCAGCGCCGTCCAGGAAAGGCAGGAAGGCATCGGGCAGGAGCAGGCCGCGCTCCGGATGTTGCCAGCGAATCAGGGCCTCGGCGCCGATGACGGTGCCCTGGCGCATATTGACCTTGGGCTGGTAGAACAGGCGGAATTCGCCGGCGGCGAGGCCCTGGCGGATGCGTCCGATTTCGTCGCGGCGGGCCTTGGCCCGCCGGTCGCTTTCCGGGTCAAACAGGTGGTAGCGGTTGCGCCCGGCCTGCTTGGCGGCGTACATCGCCTGGTCGGCGTGGCGGAGCAGGGTGTCGGAATCCGAGCCGTCATGCGGATAGAGGGTGACCCCGATGCTGGCCGAAATGGTCAGTTGCCGCTGCGACACGAGGAAAGGCTTGGCCAGGGTGCCGAGAACGCGGGCCATGGCATGCTCGCATTCGCGCAGGTCCTCGAGGTCGGACAGCAGCAGCACGAATTCGTCGCCGCCCAGGCGGGCGACCGTATCGCCCGCCCGCACGCAGCTCTTCAGGCGCTGGGCGACGTCGATCAACAGGTAGTCGCCGACGCCGTGGCCGTATTCGTCATTGATCGGCTTGAAATTGTCGAGGTCGAGGTAGCAGACGGCCAGCATCTTGCCGCTGCGCTCGGTCTGCGCCTTGGCCAGCTGCAGCCGGTCGCCGAGCAGCATGCGGTTCGGCAGCTGGGTCAGGGCGTCGAAATGGGCCAGGTGTTCGAGGCGTTGCTGGTGCTGCTTGATCAGCGTGATGTCGGAAAAGATGGCGACGAAGTGTGAAATGGCCCCTTCCCGATTGCGTACGCTGGAGATGTTGAGTTGTTCGACGAAAATCTCGCCCGATTTCTTGCGATTCCAGATTTCGCCGCGCCAGTAGCCGTCACGCCGAATCTGCTGCCACATGTCGTCGTAGAAGTTGGCTTCATGATGCCCGGATTTGAGCAGGTCCGGCGTCTGGCCAATGGCTTCGGCCCGCGAGTAGCCGGTCAGTTCGGTGAAAGTGCTGTTGACCTCGACGATCTTGCCGGCCTCGTCGGTGATCATGATGCCTTCGTGGGCATTGTCGAAGACGCTGGCCGCCAGGCGCTGCCGCTCTTCGGCCTGCAGGCGTTCGCTGATGTCCTGGGCGATGGCGATCAGCGCGGGTTTCTCGTCCCAGTAGCCGTTGGCGATCCGGATTTCGACCATGATCTGCTCGCCGTTGGCGCGCAGGATGGGCAGCGGACAGCTCAGGCGGCGGTCGGCGATCAGGTCGGCCATACTGTCTTCGGCCAGCTGGCGCAGATTTTCCGGGTGCACCGCGACAATCGGCTTGCCCTTCAGGATGTCCGGACCGTAGCCCAGCGTTTCGGCGGCGGCGCGGTTGTAGTAGAGGACGGTGCCGTCTACGTCGAGGATGAAGATGAAATCGGTCAGCGTATCGAAAATGCCGCTCAGGTTCTGCTGCAGGCGGCGGGATTCCGCCTGCGCCGCCAGGCGGTGCAGGGTTTGCCCGAAGTAGCTGCTGAGGATTTCCAGCGAGCGCAGGGTGGCCGGCGAAGTATGCGCAGTGAGCCTGCTGGCGAGGAGCAGGCAGGTGTCCGGCTGGCCGTCGCGCAGGATGGGCAGTTGCACGACGCTGCGGAAACCGTCCTGGTGCAGGGGCGAGGCGTCGATCAGGCCGCTGCCGGTCGGCAGGGCCTCGTCTTCGGCCGACAAGCAGGCCGGCCGGCCCAGGCTGGCCTGGCGGGCGAACGGGCTGTCGGCGGCAAAGAGCAGTGCCTGGTGGACGAATTCGGGCGACAGCCCTTCGTGGCTTAGCAGGCCGTAGCTGCCGTCGGGCAGGGCGCGATAGATGCCGCCGGCGCTGAATTCCGGAAAGCGCAGCATGGCCTTGAGCAGGACGCTGGTCAGGTGCTCGCGGTCGAGCCCGATGGCCAGGCTTTGCGCCAGGTCGTGCTCGATTTCCAGGCGCAGGGCCGTGTTCTTGCGTTCCGAAATGTCCTGTGCGAAGCCGACGGTGCCCAGCAGGTTGCCGGCCTCGTCGATGACGGGGGCCTTGTAGGTCTCGTGCCAGACGGCCTGATCGCCGACGACGATGGGTTCGACGACGATCTTGTTCTGGCGCGTCGCCATCACCTCCGTGTCGTCGCGGCGATAACGGGTGGCCAGGTCGAGCGGCCAGACGTCGAGGTCGGTCTTGCCGATCAGTTCGTCGGTGGTCGGCCGGCCCGAGGCTTCGGCATAGGCCCGGTTGGCGGTCAGGATGCGCGATTCGGTGTCCTTGAGCCAGACCAGGAAAGGGAAGTTGTCGAGTAGTGCGCGCTGGTAGCGCTCGCGGAGCGCCGTTTCTTCCAGTAGCTGCTCGCGAGACAGAGCCAGGGATTTGCGCTCGCTCAGCGCGCCATCGATCAGGTCGAGCTTGAGCGGGCTCATCAGGGCGTGTTCGGAGAGCAGGCCGACCAACTGGCCCTGGTCATCCACCACGGTCAGGTGGCGGATGCCGTGGTCGAGCATGCGCTGGGCGGCTTCGGACAGCGGCTGGTCGGCCCCGATGCTGACGGTCGGGCTGGTCATCACGGCGGCCAGCGACGGATTGTCGTCGCCGCTCAGGAAGAGGCGCACCACGTCGTGCTCGGTGACGACGCCCAGCGGCCGGCGGCCGTCGACGACCACGGCACAGCTGCCGTGCACGGCTTCCATGGCGATCAGCGCGTCGTCGAGCGCCGCGTCGGCCGGCAGGCGCGGGAAAGACTGCTCCATCAGGCTGTCGACATTGTTCAGGTGCATGAAGAAGTCGGGGCCGAGGTGCTTGCGGAAGTCCGATTCGTTGACGATGCCGAGCGGCCGGCCGGCTGGGTCGGTGACGACGATGCGCCGGATGTCGAGGCTGGCGGCCTGGCGGTAGGCTTCGCGGAAATCGGTATCGGCAGTGACGCTGTGCACCGGCCGGCTCATCAGGTCGCCGACGCTTTGTTCAGGCGAACCGTGCTGACGCATGACACGCAGCAGGTCGCGTTCGGTGATGATGCCGGCGGCGACCCCGCCGTCGACCACGATGACCGATGACGTGCCGGTCTGCAGCATGCGCGCCGCCACCTCGCGCAGGCTGACGCCGGGCGACACCTGGTCACTGTGGTTGCTGAGCAGCGCGATTATCTTGGGCACGCATTCCCTCCTCGAGGGGCATTCTAGAACCCCTGCCCCAGCCACGCGCTGACGCCGATCAAAGAAGCATGCGTGCCGGTGTCGGGGTGCTGGTGGAATGCTGGTTTGCAGGTTGGAAGGATGCTTTTCAGGCGCGGTCCTGGCGCGTCCTTCGCCATTGGTTGGTCTGTGTGTCGAATGCGCATTGATTTATATCAACAAATCTGCAGTTGGCGCGGGCGTGGCACACGCCTTGCGTTAGCGCTTCCCACCACGCGACAAAACGAACGGGGGAAAGACAAGTGACCGAGACATTCTATGAAGTGCTGCGCCGCCAGGGCATCACCCGGCGCAGTTTCCTGAAATTCTGCAGCCTGACGGCGACTTCGCTCGGCCTGGGCTCCGCCGCCGCACCGCGCATCGCCCATGCGCTGGAAACCAAGGCCCGCACGCCGGTCATCTGGCTGCATGGCCTGGAATGCACCTGCTGCTCCGAATCCTTCATCCGCTCGGCGCACCCGCTGACCAAGGATGTCGTGCTCTCCATGCTCTCCCTCGACTACGACGACACGCTGATGGCGGCCGCCGGCCACCAGGCCGAGGCGATCATCGAAGAGGTCAAGAAGAAGTACAAGGGCAACTACATCGTCGCCGTCGAGGGCAACCCGCCGCTCAACGAGGACGGCATGTTCTGCATCCACGGCGGCCGCCCATTCGTCGAAGTGCTGAAGGAAACCTGTGCCGACGCCAAGGCCATCATCAGCTGGGGGGCCTGTGCCTCCTACGGCTGCGTGCAGGCCGCCAAGCCCAACCCGACCCGCGCCACGCCGGTGCACAAGGTCATTTCCGGCAAGCCGATCATCAACGTGCCGGGCTGCCCGCCGATCGCCGAAGTCATGACCGGCGTCGTCACCTACATGCTGACCTTCGACCGCATTCCCGAACTCGACCGTCAGGGCCGGCCCAAGATGTTCTACGGCCAGCGCATCCACGACAAGTGCTATCGCCGCGGCCACTTCGACGCCGGCCAGTTCGCTGAAGCCTGGGACGACGAGGGGGCGCGCAAGGGTTACTGCCTGTACAAGATGGGCTGCAAGGGGCCGACCACCTACAACGCCTGTTCGTCGATGCGCTGGAACGGCGGCGTCAGCTGGCCGGTGCAGTCCGGCCACGGCTGTATCGGCTGTTCCGAGGAAGGCTTCTGGGACAAGGGCAGCTTCTACGACCGCGTGACCTCGATCACGCCGTTCGGTGCCGAAGCGAACGCCGACTCCATCGGCAAGGCCGCCGCCGGCACCGTCGGCGCCGCGATTGCCGCCCATGCCGCCGTGACGGCACTGGCCCGCGCCCGCCAGAAGGCCGGTGAGACAGAAGAAAAGAAGGGGGAATAATTCATGGCAGCTTACGAAACCCAAGGCTTCAAGCTCGACAACTCCGGCAAGCGCGTCGTCGTCGACCCGGTCTGCCGCATCGAGGGCCACCTGAGGGTGGAAGTGAACCTCGACGACAAGAACGTCATCCGCAACGCCGTATCGACCGGCACCATGTGGCGCGGTCTGGAAGTGATTCTCAAGGGCCGCGATCCGCGCGACGCCTGGGCCTTCACCGAACGCATCTGCGGCGTGTGCACAGGCACCCATGCGCTGACCTCGGTGCGCGCCGTCGAGGATGCGCTGAAGATCCAGATTCCGGAAAACGCCAACAGCATCCGCAACATCATGCAGCTCAACTTGCAGGTGCATGATCATCTGGTGCACTTCTACCATCTGCACGCGCTCGACTGGGTCGATGTGGTGTCGGCGCTGAAGGCCGATCCGAAAGCCACCTCAACGCTGGCCCAGAGCATCTCTAAGTGGCCGCTGTCGTCGCCGGGCTATTTCCGCGACATCCAGAACCGCCTGAAGAAGTTCGTCGAATCCGGCCAGCTCGGCCCCTTCATGAACGGCTACTGGGGTAACCCGGCCTACAAGCTGCCGCCGGAAGCCAACCTGATGGCTGTCGCCCACTACCTCGAAGCGCTCGATTTCCAGAAGGACATCGTCAAGGTCCATACCATTTTCGGCGGCAAGAACCCGCACCCGAACTGGTTGGTCGGCGGCGTGCCCTGCGCCATCAACCTGGAAGGTGTCGGTGCCGTCGGTGCCGTCAACATGGAGCGGCTGAACCTGGTCAAGAGCATCATCGACCGCTGCATCGAATTCACCGAGCAAGTCTACATCCCCGATCTGATCGCCATCGCCAAGTTCTACAAAGGCTGGCTGTACGGCGGCGGCCTGTCGTCGAAGAACGTCATGTCCTACGGCGACATCCCGGACAAGGCCAACGATTACTCGGCCGGCAACCTGATGCTGCCGCGCGGCGCCATCATCAACGGCGACCTCTCCAAGGTGCATGACGTCGATCTGCGCGACGTCGAGCAGGTACAGGAATTCGTCGCCCACTCCTGGTACAAGTACCCGGACGAGACCAAGGGCCTGCACCCGTGGGACGGCGTCACCGAGCCGAGTTTCGTACTCGGCCCGAACACCAAGGGGACCAAGACCAACATCAAGGAACTCGACGAAGGCGGCAAGTATTCGTGGATCAAGGCGCCGCGCTGGCGCGGTCACGCCATGGAAGTCGGCCCGCTGGCCCGCTACATCATCGGCTACGCCCAGAAGAATCCGGAGTTCAAGGAGCCAGTTGACGCCCTGCTCAAGGAACTCGACGTGCCGGTCACCGCGCTGTTCTCGACCCTCGGCCGCACTGCGGCGCGCGGTCTGGAATGCGGCTGGGCGGCGCACAAGATGTCCTACTTCTTCGACAAGTTGATGGCCAACCTGAAGGCCGGCGATCTGAATACGGCGAACATCGAGAAGTGGGAGCCGAGCACCTGGCCGAAGGAAGCCAAGGGCGTCGGCTTCACCGAAGCGCCGCGCGGTGCGCTGGGCCACTGGATCAAGATCAAGGACACCAAGATCGACAACTACCAGTGCGTCGTGCCGACCACCTGGAACGGCGGTCCGCGCGACCACAAGGGCCAGATCGGCGCCTTCGAGGCTTCGCTGATGGACACCCCGGTGGCCAAGGCCGACGAGCCGCTGGAAATCCTGCGCACCCTGCATTCCTTCGATCCCTGCCTGGCCTGCTCGACGCACGTGATGAGCCCGGACGGCCAGGAAATGACGTCGGTCAAGGTCCGCTGAGCGGTCCGGAAAGGAGGCTGAAATGCTCTCTCAACAGGACATGCTGGAGGCCGAACGGCACGGTAAACAGGTCCGTTCGATCTATGTCTACGAAGCCCCGGTGCGCTTGTGGCACTGGATCAACGCGCTGTGCATGGTGGTCCTGGCGGTGACCGGCTACTTCATCGGCAAGCCCCTGCCGACGGTGCCCGGCGAGGCGGCGGAAAATTTTCTGATGGGCTACATCCGTTTCGCCCATTTCGCCGCCGCCTACATCTTCGCCGTCGGGCTGCTCGGCCGCATTTACTGGGCCTTCGTCGGCAACCACCACGCCAAGCAGATCTTCAAGCTGCCGATCACCAATCCGCAGTGGTGGAGCGAGGTTTTCTTCGAGTTGCGCTGGTATCTCTTCCTAGAAAAGACTCCGAAGAAATACGTCGGCCACAACCCGATGGCGCAGCTGATGATGTTTTTCTTCTTCACGGTACTCGCTGTCGGCATGGTGTTCACCGGCTTCGCGCTGTACAGCGAAGGCGCAGGTGTCGGCAGCTGGCAGGACGCGCTGTTCGGCTGGGTGATTCCGGCGCTCGGCGGCTCCATGCAGACGCACAATTTCCACCGTCTGGGCATGTGGATCATGATGACTTTCGTGCTGGTGCATGTCTACGCGGCGATCCGCGAGGACATCATGAGTCGGCAGTCGCTGATCTCGACGATGGTCTCCGGCTGGCGGATGTTCAAGGAATGATGGCCATGCCTGTCGTGCGGTTGTCGCGCCGTCTGCGCCTGGCGTCAGGACGGGATTAAAGGTTTACCTTGCGTTTGCCCCGGCGTGCATTCCCATGTGCCCGGGGCGTTTTTTTCAGAGGTTGCGAATGAATACCAAACGCATACTGGTTCTCGGCATCGGCAACATCCTGTGGGCCGACGAGGGTTTTGGCGTGCGCTGCGTCGAGGCGCTCAATGCCGGCTGGTCGTTTCCGGACAACGTGACGCTGATGGACGGCGGCACGCAGGGCCTGTATTTGCTGCCCTACGTGCAGGAGGCCGACTGCCTGCTCGTCTTCGACGCCGTCGACTACGGCGATGCGCCGGGCGACCTGCGCGAGGTGGTCGGCGATCAGGTGCCGCGCTTCATGGGCGCCAAGAAAATGAGCCTGCACCAGACCGGCTTCCAGGAAGTGCTGATGGCGGCCGAGCTGACCGGCAAGCTGCCGAAAGAACTGGTGCTCATCGGCGTCCAGCCGGAAGAACTGGAAGACTACGGCGGCAGCCTGCGCGACATCGTCAAGGCGCAAATGGTGCCGTCTTTGAATCTGGCGCTCGACTGGCTGGAACGTTGGGGGGCCGAGGGGCGGATACGCCACGACATCGCCGCCGACCTGACCGACCGCGCCCTGGCCATCGACGTCTACGAAGGCGAGCGGCCGCCGGCCGATCAGGCCTACCGTCTCGGCGACGCCCGCTTCCTGAATCTCGAGGCCGCCTGATGTGCCTCGGTATCCCTGCCCGGGTCGTCGAATCCGGCGAACACTTCGCCCGCTGCGCCAGCCGCAACGGCGAGCTGCGCGTCGATCTCAGCCTGGTCGGCATCCAGTCGCCGGGCGCCTGGCTGCTGGTCTTTCTCGGTGCCGCTCGCGAAGTCATTGCGGATGAGCGGGCCGCCGCCATCAATGCCGCGCTCGATGCGCTCGACGCGGCCCAGTCCGGTGCCACCGATTTTTCCGCCTTCTTCGCCGATCTCGACCGCGAACCCCAACTGCCCGAATTTTTAAGGAGCCAAACATCATGAGCCTCCAACTGTCTCCCGGCCCGACCTCCCTCGATCGCCTGTACACCGCCATCGGCCGCATGCAGGTCAAACACAATTTCCGCTGCCTGACCGAAACCGATTCCGAATTTCCGGCTGGTCTGGCTGCCCTGCTGGTCACTGAAGATCCCCAGCGCAACCTTGAAGTCCTCGACGCTTGCGTGATCCTGCCCGAGGCGCTCAAGCCGCTCGGCGACCGGATTTCCCGCCTGGTCGCCGGGCCCGAAACGGCACCGGCCCTGATGCAGAAATACGGTATCGCCCGGGCGCCGGCCGTCGTCTTTCTGCGCGATGGCGAGTATGTCGGTTCGCTGAACGGCATCCGCGACTGGAACGAGTATCAGGTCGAGGTCGACCGCCTGCTCTCCGGGCCGGCCCAGCCGAAACCCATCGGCATTCCCGTTCGCGTCGCCACACAACAAGGAGCCTGCGCATGAACCCGTCCACGATGCGTCCTTTCCCGATTTCCGTCGTCGCCATGGGTCCCGGCTCGCAAGGCGAGGAAGCGCCCGATTACCTGCCCATGCCCAAGGGCATGGATACCTTCCACCAGCCGCGTCTGCCGGACAATGCGTCGCCCGAAGCCATCGCCCAGGCCGCCCGCCTGCTCGGCCTCTTCCTCGAAGGTGCTAGCCAGGCCGGCATGGCCGGCGGTGCTCGGCTCGACCTGCTCGGGCTGGAGGCCGGCGTGCGCGACGTCATCAACCAATCCATGGGTTTCGGCGAGGTGAGTGCCTTCACCACGGCCCCGGAGCACTGGCGCGTGCAGGAAACGGCCTTTGCCGGCATCTGGCGCGTGCTGAAGGTGGCCGACGACGGTGCGATGATCGTTGACCGACTGGAAACCGGCGCCATTCCCGAGGTGCTGACCGATGCCATGCAGCGCACAGCGGCCGGCGAGTTGCCGGCCCCGGACTACCCGGCCGGTTGCATGAACGCCCAGGCCCTGGTCGAGGAAATCCGCATGCAGGCGGCGGCTTACCGCGCCGGTCAGTCGGCACACATCATCAACCTGAGCCTGCTGCCGGTGTCCGACGCCGACCTCGATACCCTGTACGGCTGGCTCGGCCACCGCGAGGTTTCGCTGCTGTCGCGCGGCTACGGCAATTGCCGGATTACCAGCACGCGCCTGAAGAACGTGTGGTGGGTGCAGTACTTCAACAGCATGGATGCGCTGATCCTCAATTCGATCGAAGTTATCGGCATGCCTGACGTGGCGCTGGCCGCCGACGAGGATTTCGCTGACTCCGTTGAGCGCCTGAACGAATACCTCGACATGATGGCGGAGCCCGCCTAAGCTTCGTCTATGCGATTCGAAGGTTCACATCTCGGGGTCAAACCGGACGACCGGCTTGAATGCGGCATCTGCTGGTGGGTTTACGACCCAGAGCAGGGCGATGACGTGCGCGGCATTCCGCCGGGCACCTCGTTCGCCGACTTGCCGGACGACTGGTGTTGTCCGGGTTGCGATGCGCCTAAGCATAAATTCATGGTGACCGAATGAGCAGGGAGCAAGGCTCCAAGGCCTGCCTTGGAGTGCGACCGCCCGCGAATGAGGTCCGAGCCCTCCTGGGACCGTATTCTCCGATAGCTGATTCGCCGGAGATGTCGCGTGTTCATTGTGAGTGGAGGGCGGAATGAGCAGGAAGCAAGGCTCCAAGGCCGCTTGGCGTCCCGCAGCGAGGATAGCCGCATGAAAATCTGGACGGCCGACCCATCGTCCGAACTGGTCGCCGTGTTTTCCGATATTGCCCAAACCCGCATGCATGACGTGCCGATCTGCAATCCTGCCTTATGCGTCGAGGCTGTCGGGTTCCAGCGCACGCCGCACGGACATTGGGCTGGCGTGATGATCACGCCGTGGGCCATCAACCTGCTCTGTCTGCCTAGCGAAGCTGATGCTTGGCCAGCTCTGCTGGCCTGCGCCAAGTACGACTGGCATTTTGCGTCGGGCGATTACGAATTCACCGTCGCCGACGAAGAGCGCCTTGGCAACTACCACCTGTGTTCGCTGTTTTCGCCGGCCTTCGAGTTCCCGACCCAGGAGCAGGCGCGGCTGACGGCGCTGGCCGTTGCCCATGCCCTGCACGCCGAGCCCATGGCCGTGCCGGAACAAGTGCCTGCCGCTGCGGCACCCAGCCGCCGCGCTTTTCTCGGATTGGGACGATGACCTCGGCCGGCCAACTGCTCGTGCGCGCTACCTACGCCGACGAGGCCCTGCGCGATATCGTCGTCGACCTGCAGCGGCCGTCGGTAACCCGCCTGTTCATCGGGCAGCTGCCCGACGTGGTGATCAAGACGGTGCCCTACCTGTTCACGCTGTGCGCCCATGCCCAGCGGGTGGCGGCGCAGGCGGCGGTGAATGTGGCGCTGGGCGAGACGCCGCGCACCCCGGACCATGCCGAACTGTGGATCGAGGTGCTGCATGAGAACCTGTGGCGCCTGCTGCTTGACTGGCCGCCGGCCGTCGGCTTGCCGCCGGCCAAGGATGCTTTCATCGCCTGGCGGGGGAGCCGCAATGGCGACGAGGTGGTCGCCACTACTCGCCGTCTGACCGACGAGGTCGTCAAGCCGTTGGCCGCCGACTGCCTGGCCCTCCTGGAGGTGGCGGCGGGTGATGGCGATCAGCGTACCCAGCGGCCGGCGGTCCTGGCGCCGGAATCCTGGCTCGACTACTGGCAGGGCATGCGGGCGCAGATGCCTGCCCTGCCTTTGCCGGACTCCATTCCGGCCCTCTATCGGGCGCGCTTGGCCGAGGTCGATGGCGCGCTGGCCGCGCTGGTCGAGCATCGGCCCTTCCCCATTGCTTCCGCCGGCGGCGCCGGCTGGGGTGTCGGTCAGACCCTGACGGCGCGCGGTGTGCTCACTCATGCCGTTCATGTCGTCGATGGCGAAGTGGTCCGTTACCGGGTCCAGGCACCGACCGACAGCCTGTTCGCCGATGCCCGGCCGCTGGCGGGACTGCTCGCCAATCGCCGATTTGTTACGCTGGATCAAGCACGGCAGGGGATGGATCAGGCGATACTGGCGCTTGATCCTTGTCTGCCTTATACCGTGGAACTGCAAGATGCATGAAATGTCGCTCGCCGAAGGCGTGCTGCAACTGGTCGAAGATACCGCCAAGCGGGAGAGTGCCCGGCGGGTGAAGCTGGTGGTGCTGGAAATAGGCCGCATGTCGTCGGTCCAGCCCGAGGCCCTGCGCTTTTGTTTCGATGCCGTGACCCGCGACAGCATCGCCCAAGGGGCCGTGCTGGAAATCGTCGATGTGCCGGGGGTGGGCTGGTGCATGCCGTGCGCCGAGACGGTGCCGATGACCGAGCTGTATGGCGCCTGCCCGAAGTGCGGCAGCCATCAGGTGCAGGCGACCGGCGGGACCGAGATGCGGGTCAAGGAAATCGAGATCGAATAATCAGGAGACGGATATGTGTACGGTTTGCGGCTGCGGGGCGGGGGAAGTGAAAATCGAGGGCGGGGCGCACGAGCATACCCACGTCCATGAAGACGGCACGGTGCATACGCACAGCCACGGGCACGAACATGAGCACGCGCATAGCCACGATGGCGCGGCGCTGGCCGGCGCCCATGCCCACAGCCACACCCACGCCGATGGCACAGTCCATGTTCATGAGCACGTGCATCAGGGCGAACATGGCCATGTCCACGGCCATCAGCATGATCATGTGCACGCCGACGGCAGCACGCACAGCCATCCGCATGACCATGGCCACGAGCACGATCACCACCATCATCACCACGAGCACGCTGTCGGCGGCGACCTCGACTATGGCACCGGCCCGGCCCGTGCCCATGTGCCGGGCATGTCGCAGGCACGCATGGTGCAGATCGAGCAGGACATCCTGTCCAAGAACAACGCCTACGCCGATGCCAACCGTCAGTCGTTCGACGAGCGTGGCATCTTCGCGCTGAATCTGGTGTCCAGTCCCGGTTCGGGCAAGACCACGCTACTCTGCAAGACTATCGAATTGCTGAAGGGCAAGGTCGCCATCAACGTCGTCGAAGGCGACCAGCAGACGGCCAACGACGCTGAGCGCATTCGCGCCACCGGCGTCGCCGCGCTGCAGATCAACACCGGCAAGGGCTGCCATCTCGACGGCCACATGGTCGGCCACGCCATGCAGCGTCTGCAACCGGCCGACGAATCGCTGTTCCTGATCGAGAACGTCGGCAACCTGGTCTGCCCGGCCGCCTTCGACCTTGGCGAACACCACAAGGTCGCCATCCTGTCGGTCACTGAAGGCGAGGACAAGCCGCTCAAGTACCCAGACATGTTCGCCGCCGCCGACGTCATGCTGCTCAACAAGTGCGACCTGCTGCCCTACCTCGACTTCGATGCCGACCTGGCCGAAGCCAACGCCCGCCGCGTGAATCCCAACCTGACCGTTTTCCGCGTCTCGGCGACCAGCGGCGACGGTCTTTCCGCCTGGCTGGACTGGATTCAATCCGGCCTCGAGGCCCAGCGCGCCAAGCGCTCGGAATCCGTCGACGCCCTGAAGCGCCGCGTCGCCGAACTGGAACGTCAGCTGGCAGCACGGTAAGCAGCCGATGACCGGCCGTCTGCTCCGCATCCAGGGTCTGGTGCAGGGGGTCGGCTTTCGTCCCTACGTCTGGCGGCTGGCCAGCGAACTCGGCTTGCGGGGTTGGGTGCGCAACGATGCAGCGGGTGTGGTGGTGGCAATCGACGGTGAAAATGTGTCCATTTTCGTCGAACGTTTACCGATCGAGCTGCCTCGTCTGGCGCGCATCGATGCCATCGAGATTGAGTCAGCCGAGGTGCCGGACGCAGGCTTTGCCATCCTCGATAGCGCGGCTGGCGAGGTCAGGACGGCTATCGGTCCCGATGCCGCGCTCTGTCCGGAGTGCATCGCCGACCTGTGCAACCCGCAGGGCCGGCGCTGGCGCTATGCGTTCACTACCTGCACCCATTGTGGCCCGCGCTACACGGTCAGCCGGAAGATTCCCTACGACCGGGCGCACACCAGCCTCGCCGCTTTCCCGCTGTGCGCTCCGTGTGCCGGCGAATACGCCTACCCGGCTGACCGCCGCTTCCATGCCGAAACCACCTGCTGTCCGGATTGCGGTCCGCAGTTAAGCCTGCTTGATGCCGACGGTTTGCCTCTCGATGGCGACCCAATCGCTGCAACTTTGCAGCTGTTGCGTGCCGGTAGAATCGTCGCCATCAAAGGCCTGGGCGGCTTTCATCTGGCCTGCGATGCGCGCAATGCCGACGCCGTGGCCGCGCTGCGCGAACGCAAGCAGCGCGAGGAAAAACCGTTTGCCGTGATGGGCCTGAATGCCTTGTCGCTGGCCGCTTACGCCCGCATCGGCGACGCCGAGCAGGCGCTGCTCGCCAGCACGGCGGCGCCCATCGTGCTGTGCCCGAAGGCAGCTGCGGAGCTGCCGGGCGTGGCGCCCAAGCTGGCCTGGCTGGGGGCGATGCTGCCGGCCACCCCGGTGCATCTGCTGCTCTGGCACGAAGCCGCCGGCCGTCCGGCCGGCACGGCCTGGCTGGCTGAACACTCCGACCTGCTGTTGGTGATGACCAGCGCCAATCCGTACGGCGAGCCGCTGGTCATTGGCAACGACGAGGCGCTGGCCCGCCTGGTCGGTATCGCCGATGCGTATCTGGTGCACAACCGCGACATCGTCATCCGCTGCGACGATTCGGTAGTGCGCGCCGGCCCCGCCTTCGTCCGCCGGGCGCGCGGCTATGTGCCGGTGCCGATCCCGCTGGCCGATGACGGGCCGACTGTGCTGGCGCTCGGCGGCTATCTGAAAAATACGGTGTGCGTTCTGAAGGGGCGGCAAGCCTTCCTGTCGCAGCACATCGGGGGTCTCGACAATGTCGCCGCCATGGGTTTCCTCGACGAGGTGGTCGGCCATATGCTCGATATTCTCGAGGTGAAACCGGCGCTGATTGCGCATGATCTGCATCCCGATTTCCCGTCCTCCCAGCTGGCTCTGCGCCTGGCCGAAGAGCTGGGCGTTCCGGCGCTGGCGATCGGGCATCACCAGGCACATATTGCGGCGATCTGCGCCGAACATGGCGTCAACGAGCCGATTTTCGGCTTGGCGCTGGATGGGGTCGGCCTGGGGCCGGACGGCGCCGCCTGGGGTGGTGAACTGCTGCATCTGGCCGGCGGTGCCTGCCAACGCATCGGCCATCTCCAACCGCTGGCCATGCCCGGCGGCGACCGGGCGGCGAAAGAACCGTGGCGGATGGCGGTCGCCGCCCTGCATGGGGCTGGACTGGGCTATCGGGTCGGAGCATGGATCGAGCAATGCTGGCCGCAGCGCGATCCGGGGCCGCTGCTCACCATGCTTGCCCGCAATCTGCGTTGCCCGCCGACGACCAGCCTGGGGCGCTGGTTCGATGCCGCAGCCGGGCTGCTCGGCGTGCGCGATGCCATGTATTTCGAGGGGCAGGCGGCCATGGAACTGGAAGGCCTGGCCGCCGGCCACGGTCCGGTCGAGCCTTTGGCCGGCGGCTATGCCTTGCGCGACAACGGCCGGGTACTCGACCTGTCGCCCATCCTGCCGAGCTTGATCGAATGCCGGGACGCCGCCGCCTATGGCGCATCCTTGTTCCACGCGACGCTGGCCGCCGGCCTGGCCGAGTGGGCGATTGCCGTGGGCCAGCTGAGGCCCGGCGCCCGGCTGGCCGTCGGCGGCGGCTGCGCGATGAATGCGGTGTTGATGGCGGCGCTGCGCCAGCATCTGGCGGCAGCCGGGCTGGACCTGCTCGAAGCCCGCCAGGCGCCGCCCAACGACGGCGGTCTGGCGCTCGGCCAGGCCTGGGTGGCCCGCCGCCTGGCGACGGACGGCTGAAAAGGGGGGGCGGAGCGTCGGATGCCCCGCAGCGACCGAGGCTCCGCGCCGCGCCCGGTTCGTGGCTGGATCACACAGGGGTGGAATTAATTCTCCTCGCCGGCCCTTTACCCATACAGGATTGTTTTCGATTCGGTATGATCGGGTAAAAAAAGCATCAACCCTCTCCCAACGGGGCCGCAATGATCACCCGCTATCTTCTGGTGTTGTTGGTCGTCTTCGGCAATCTCGGCGCTGCCCGTGCAGCCGGCCCGGATTGTTCGCGCCCCTTTACGCTGGCGCTCCACGATCACGGCCTGCTCTATTCGGCGACCACCGATACCGGCATCGACAAGGATGTGGCCGACGAACTGATCCGCCGCTCGGGGTGCAAGGTGGTCGTCAGCCTGATGGCCCGGGCGCGCATCTGGCAACTGATCGAATCGGGCGCTCTCGATTTCAGCCTGTCCGGGATCAGCAATGCCGAGCGTGATCGCTTCGCGGCTTTTGCATGGTATTTCAGCAACAAATACTACCTGCTGATGCGCAAGGATACCGGGGCGGCCAGTCTGGCCGATTTCGAGCGCAATGAAAAACTCCAGCTCGGGGTAATTCGCGGCTTCCGTTACAGCGACAAGGCCAATCGTCTGGTCGACACCTTGCAGGCAGGCAATCGCGTTAGCCAGGCGAGCGGGTTGGCGCCCCTGTATCAGGCGCTGATGCTCAATCACATTCAGGGCATGATTATCGAGCCCTTCGATTATCCGACCTTGGACGAGAAGAAGATTCGTGACCAGACGGCGATCATCGAATTCAACGATCCGCCGGTTCCGCACGGCCTGATCATGTCGAAAAAAGCCTTGCCGCCGGCCGAACAGGAGCGCTGGCGAGTTCTGCTCAATGACATGCGGGCCGATGGCACCATGCGCCGCATTTTCGAGAAATATTTCAAGCTCGAGCTGGCTACGGCGCTCGTCGATTTTCCCACAGCACCGTGACGACCGAGCGGCAGCCCTTTTCCATGTCCCGGCTGCCCATGCTGCTGCCCTGGCTGATCCTGGTCATTACCCTGGGGGTGACGTGGCTGCTCTGGGATCATGAACGTCAGGTCAGCCGCAAAGAACTGCGGGCGCAATTCGATTTTGCGTTGCGCGACACGGTCAGCCGGGTCGAGCAGCGGGTCGCCGCGCACGAGCAGATGCTGCGCGGCGTACAGGGGCTGCTGGCGGCGACCGGCCTGTTCGACCGCCGGGCCATCCGGGAATACGTCGAGACCCTGCAACTGGATGCCAATTTCTCCGGCGTCCAGGCCATCGGTGTCGTCGAACTGGTCCCCGCCGGGCGCAAGGCGACGCATGAGGCGGCGATGCGCCGGCTCGGTTTTGCCGACTACGCCATTTATCCGGCCGGCGAGCGTCCGTTCTACGGGACGGTGATCCAGCGCGAACCGGGCGGCTGGCGTGACCCCTTGCCACTCGGACTCGATGCCCTGGCCGACCCGGCGCGTCGGCTGGCGCTGGAAACCGCGCGCGATTCGGGGATGGCGGCGATTACCGCCAAGGTGCGCCTGGCGGTCGATAAAAAGCCCGAAGCGCAGCCCGGATTCATCATGTACCTGCCCATTTTTTCCCCCGGCCAGGCGCGCGACAGCCTCGCCCAGCGCCGGGCCCATATCGTCGGCTGGGTATATGCCTCCTTCTACATGGACGACTTCATGGCCGGCCTGTACGGCAAGCAGGTGCCGGGCGTCGAACTGGCCATTTACGACGGTGCCGATCCGGTCGCCGGCGCCCTGATGTACCGCTCGGCAACGGCCGACAAAGCGACGCCGGCCGAACCCGACGAGATCCTCAGCGCCAACGAGTACATGGTCGTTGCCGGCAGCTCGTGGACGC
Organism: Dechloromonas hankyongensis; assembly: GCF_022012295.1. Classification (GTDB taxonomy): domain Bacteria; phylum Pseudomonadota; class Gammaproteobacteria; order Burkholderiales; family Rhodocyclaceae; genus Azonexus; species Azonexus hankyongensis. Next base: position 223,817 of record NZ_JAKLTN010000001.1, on the reverse strand, counting down.
TGCGGCTGACGACGCAAAGCGAATTCGCCGACCGCTTCGGGCGGGATGCGGCGCCCCTCATTGCCCTCGCCGGCATCAGCGTCAGCCTGACCCTGGCCCTGCTCGCCTGGTTCATGGTCACCGGCCGGGCTCGCGCCTTGCGTCTGGCTGCCGTGATGACCTCCGAGTTGCGCCACATGGCCCAGCACGACCCGCTGACCGGATTGCCCAATCGCGCCCTGTTCAGCGACCGCCTGCAGAACGAACTGGCGCGGGCCAAGCGGCACGGCGACCATTTCGCGATGATTTTCCTCGACCTCGATCGCTTCAAGCCGATCAACGACAGCTATGGCCATGCCGTCGGCGATCTGCTGCTCAAGCAGGTCGCCATGCGCCTGCAGCAGAGCGTGCGCGCCTCCGATACGGTCGGGCGCATCGGCGGCGATGAGTTCGTCGTGCTGATGCCGGCGCTGGCCGAAGGCGAGGCGGCGCGCGGACTGGCCGAAAAGCTGCGACACGCCATCGGCCAGCCGTTCATGGTCGATGGCCGCGAATTGAATATTTCGTGCAGCCTCGGCGTCGCCGTCTATCCGGACGACGGCGGTGACGATCTGGCCCTGAGCAACAGCGCCGACGCGGCGATGTACCGGGCCAAGGCCGGCGGCCGCGACAAGGTGCAGACGGCCCGCTGAATCCGGCCGCCAGTTGCCGTTGGCGCAGCGCTTTTTCCAAGTGACTAGTTCCTAGGTCTGATAAGCAGCTGACCAGCTAGCAGCGGAAAGTGGAAAGCCAGTGCCGTTGTTTTCGCCTGCTGCTGTTCGTTAATTTTCCGTAAGTGACGGTATTTAATGGGTTTTCAATTCTGGCCCGGCTGTTGCTATAGAACGGCGATAAAACTATTTCCAAAAAAGCAAGGCCCTCCCAGCAGAGAGAGGTTGTCGGTCATCGGTGACCGGCAATGAACAAACAAGGGGGATATAAATGGCCAACCAAAACCTGATTACGCTGGAACAGGACGAGCGCATCGAGGCTGCAGCCGCGCGCTTGTCGATGGATAGGCGCGAATTCCTGCAATTCTGCGCCGCGCTGGCGACGACACTGGGGCTGCCGCAAGGAGCGGACGCTGCGGTCGCCGAGGCGGTCGCCACCAAGAAGCGGCCGAGCGTCATCTGGCTGCATTTCCAGGAATGCACCGGCTGCACCGAGTCCATCCTGCGCGCCGAACATCCGACGCTCGAGAAGCTAATTCTCGACGTCATTTCGCTCGACTACCACGAAACGCTGTTCGCCGCCGCCGGCCACCAGGTCGAAGCGGCACGCAAGACGGCGATGGCCGAGAACAAGGGCAAGTACATCCTGGTCGTCGAAGGGGCGATTCCGACCAAGGATGGCGGCGTCTACTGCAAGATCGGCGGCAAGACGGCGATCGAACTGCTCAAGGAATGCGCGGCCGACGCGGCGGCGGTGATCGCCATCGGTTCCTGCGCCTCGTGGGGCGGCATGCCGTCGACGATTCCGTCGATTCCCGGGGCGACCTCCAGCCCCACCGGGTCCAGCGGCGTGGACAAGGTGCTCGGCAAGCCGGTGGTGACCATCCCCGGCTGCCCGCCCAACCCGTACAACTTCCTGTCCACGGTCGTCCATTTCCTGACCTTCGGCAAATTGCCCGAAGTCGATGACAAGGGCCGGCCGAAATTCGCCTATTCCCGCCTGATCCATGAAAACTGCGAGCGCCGTGCCCACTTCGACGCCGGCCGCTTCGCCATGGAATTCGGCGACGAAGGCCACCGCAAGGGCCACTGCCTGTACAAGCTGGGCTGCAAGGGGCCGGAAACCTACGCCAACTGCTCGGTCATCATGTTCGGCGACGCCGGCGCCGGGACCTGGCCGGTCGCCTGCGGCCACCCGTGCATCGGTTGTACTGAACAGGGCGTCGGCTTTGCCAAGCCGATCCATACCGTCGCCAAGCTGAAGAACATCGAGCCCTCTGCCTTCCTGCCACGCATCGTCGAGGAAAAAGGCGTCGGCGCCTCGCTCGGTTCGGCGGCCGTGCTGGCTGCCATTGCCGGCGCTGCTGCCGGGGGCGGAGCCATGGTCGCCAAGAATCTCGGTTTGTCGCATAAGGCCGAGGCGCTGGAAGAGGCGAAAAAGCGGGAAGAGGCCAAGAAGTCCGGCGAGAAAACGGAGGTCTGAGATGGCCACGAGACGCGATTTCCTGAAGGGCTGCCTGGCCGGCGGCGCAGCGGCGGCTTCGGCCGTGCTGCCCGAAACGGCCTGCGCCCGCGACACCCTGCAACGCCCGCCGGAAGCGCTTGGCCTGCTCTACGACGCCACGCTGTGCGTCGGCTGCCAGGCCTGCGTCGCAGCGTGCAAGCAGGTCAATGAGAACCCGGCTGAATTCACGGCGGTGGACAAGTTGTGGGACACCCCGCTCGACACCAGCGGCCATACCTTCAACCTGATCAAGATGTACCGCCACGGCACGATGGAAACGAAGGACGCCGAGGAAAACGGCTTCTCCTTCATGAAGACCTCGTGCATGCACTGCGCCGACCCGTCCTGCGTGTCGGCCTGCCCGGTGTCGGCGATGACCAAGAATCCGGTCACCGGCGTCGTCGGCTACGACGCGGACGCCTGTATCGGCTGCCGCTACTGCGTTGCCGCCTGCCCGTTCGGCATCCCCAAGTACCAGTACGATTCGCCGACCGGCAAGATCGGCAAGTGCGAGCTGTGCCGCCATCGCCACAAGGACGGCCATTACTCGGCCTGCGCCGAGGTGTGCCCGACTGGAGCCACGCTGTTCGGCCGCACCGAGGATCTGCTGGCCGAAGCCAAGCGCCGCCTGGCCGTCAAGCCGGGCGACAAGCTGGTGGTGCCGCGCGGCCGCCTGCCCAAGCCGGGCGAAACGGCCGAGGAAGCGGCGAAGTGGAAAGGTCCGCTCGACCAGAGCTATGAGGCGGTGGCCGGCTCCTACCTGCAGCATGTCTATGGCGAGAAGGAATACGGCGGCACCCAGGTGCTGAAGCTGTCGGCGGTCAATTTCCAGAAGGCCGGCCTGCCCGACTTGCCGCCGAAATCCTCGGCGGCGACTTCGGAAACCATCCAGCACACGCTGTACGGCGGCTTGATGATGCCGATCGCCGTGCTCGCCGGCCTGACCTGGGTCGCCAAGCGCAACGTGGTGCCGGAAGACGATAACCAGAAGGGAGGGCAGTCATGAGCGCCCATCATCCCGCCGCCCCGGTTGGCGGCAAGCTGTTCAACCTGCCGGTGATGATCTGCAGCCTGTTGATCGCGGCGATGATCGCCGTGCTCTTCGTCCGCTTCATCTTCGGGCTGGGTGCGGTGACCAACCTGAACGACGGCTACCCGTGGGGCATCTGGGTCGTCTTCGACGTGGTCATCGGTTCGGCCTTCGCCTGCGGCGGCTTCTCGGTGGCGATGCTGGTGTACATCTTCAACCGCGGCCAGTATCACCCGATGGTCCGCCCGGCGCTGCTCGCCTCGCTGTTCGGCTACACGCTGGCCGGCATCGGCGTGCTGTTCGACCTCGGCCGCTGGTGGAATTTCTGGCACATCCTGTGGCCGGGCTACGCCAATCCCAATTCGGTGATGTTCGAGGTGGCGCTGTGCATCTCGTGCTACATCATCGTCATGTGGATCGAGTTCTCGCCGGTCTTCATGGAACAGTGGGGCATGAAGGTGCGCAAGCAGAAGCTGGAGAAGGTCCTGTTCTTCTTCATCGCCCTCGGCACGCTGCTGCCGATGATGCACCAGTCCTCGCTCGGCACCCTGCTCGTGGTCATGGGGCCGCAGGTCAATCCGCTGTGGCAGACGCCGGCCGTGCCGCTGCTCTACCTGCTGTCGGCGGTGACCATCGGCTACGGCATTGTGCTTTTCGAATCCTGCGTCGCCGCTTCGGCCTACCGGCGCGAGATCGAAATGCACCTGCTGCAGCCGATGGCCAAGATCATGCTCGGCATGCTGGCGGTGTTCCTGACCGTGCGCTTCGGCGACCTGATCGTGCGCGGCGCGCTCGGCCATGCTTTCGCGCCCAGCCTGGAAGCCTTCTTCTTCTGGTTCGAAACCGCCTGCTTCGCGGCGCCATTCCTGATCGTCGGCACCGCGGCCGGCCGCCGCAACCCGGCCCGCCTGTTCCTCGCCGGCGTCGCGATCATGCTCGGCGGCGTGCTGCTACGCATCAACGGCTTCCTGATCGGCTACGACACCGGCCTCGGCGTCGACCATGGCTGGAGCTACTTCCCGAGCATCGCCGAAATGCTGGTCACCATCGGCATGTTCGCGCTTGAAGTGCTCGGCTACATCATCATCACCCGCCGCTTCCCCGTGCTGCCACGGGTCGAGGCTGCCCACTGAATTCCAGGGATAGGAGAACAACATGACTAAACGAGTAACCATCGACCCGGTCACCCGCATCGAAGGCCACCTGCGCGTCGACGTCGAGGTGGACGGCGGCCGCGTCAAGAAGGCCTGGGCCTCCGGCCAGATGTGGCGCGGCGTCGAGAACATCCTGATTGGCCGCGATCCGCGCGACGCGTGGGCGATCACCCAGCGCATCTGCGGCGTGTGCACCACGGTGCATGCCATCGCCTCGGTGCGTGCCGTCGAGAATGCGCTGCAGCTGGAAATCCCGGTCAACGCCCAGTACATCCGCAACATGATCATGCTGGCCCACGCCGTGCATGACCACATCGTCCATTTCTACCACCTGTCGGCACTCGACTGGGTCGACGTGGTCAGCGCGCTGAAGGCCGACCCGGGCAAGACGGCCAGCCTGGCGCAGAGCCTGTCCAACTGGAACGGCAACAGCAAGGCCGAGTTCGTCAAGGTCCAGGACAAGCTGAAGGGCTTCGTCGGCACTGGCCAGCTCGGCATTTTTACCAACGGTTACTGGGGCCACCCGGCGATGAAGCTGACGCCGGAAGTGAACCTGCTGGCGGTTTCCCACTACCTGCAGGCGCTGGAAGTGCAGCGTTACGCCAGCAAGATCGTCGCCGTGCTCGGCTCCAAGTCGCCGCACATCCAGAACGTCGCCGTCGGCGGCGTCGCCAATCCGCTGTCGGTCGATTCGCAGTCGGTGCTGACTGTCGAGCGCCTGCTGGCGGTCAAGGAATGGATGCTCAAGCTGGAAGACTTCGTCAAGAATGTCTATCTGGTCGATGTCGGCGCCATCGGCGGCTTCTACGCCGACTGGACCAAGTACGGCAAGGGCATTACCGAATACCTGTCGGTGCCGGACATCCCGCTCGACGGTAAGGGCACCCAGTTCGCGCTGCCCGGCGGCTACATCGAAGGCGGCAAGCTGGAAAGCTACAAGCCGATCAAGACTTTCAACGACAAGTATTTCATCGACGGTGTGTCCGAGGCGATCAAGCATTCCTGGTACAACTACAGCGGCGGCAACGACAAGTCGCTGCATCCGTACCAGGGCGAGACGACACCGAACTACACCGACTTCCAGGACGACGGCAAATACAGCTGGCTGAAGTCGCCGACCTTCTACGGCAAGCCGATGCAGGTCGGCCCGCTGCCGCGCGTCATGAACATGCTGGCCGCCGGCCACGAACCGACCAAGAAGTACGCCACCGCCGCCCTCGACCTGGTGTCGACGGTGGCCGGCGCCAAGGTCGGCGTCGATGCGCTGCATTCGACCATCGGCCGCCACGCGGCGCGGGCCGTCGGCTGCGCGGTGCAGGTCGACGAGCTGATCAACCAGTGGGACCTGCTGCTCGCCAACATGGGCAAGGGCGACCTCAAGACCTTCAACCGGCCGGTTTTCCCCAAGGGCGAACAGGTGGGCGTCGGTTTCCACGAGGCGCCGCGCGGCGTGCTGTCGCACTGGGTGGTCATCGATTCGGGCAAGATCAAGAATTACCAGTGCGTCGTGCCGACCACCTGGAACGCCGCGCCGAGGAACGAGAAGGACCAGCCCGGCGCCTACGAGGCCTGCCTGATCGACAATCCGGTGGCCGATCCGGAAAAGCCGCTGGAAGTGCTGCGTACGGTACACTCCTTCGACCCCTGCCTGGCCTGCGCCGTGCATGTCGTCGACCAGGAGAACAATCCGGTCGTGACGGTGAAGGCGGTTTGATCGGAAGCAATTCGTTTCTGCACCAGGGGCGCGACAATGTTCGCGCCCCTTTTTATCGGATAAAAGCATGCGCGTTGTAGTTCTGGGTATCGGCAACATCCTTCTGACCGATGAAGGCGTCGGTGTGCGCACCATCGAGGCGCTGGAGCGGGATTACACCCTGCCGCCGGAGGTCGAAGTCATCGACGGCGGCACCTGCGGCATGGAAATGCTCGAGCAGCTCGAAGATCTCGACGGCCTGGTCGTCGTCGATTGCGTGCGCTGCAGCCAGCCGCCGGCGACGCCGGTGCTGCTCAAGGGCGACGACGTGCCGGTCTTCTTCCGGACCAAGCTGTCGCCGCACCAGGTCAGCCTGTCCGACGTGCTGGCCAGCCTCGAATTCACGGGCCGGGCGCCGAAATCGATTGCCATCGTCGGCATGCAGCCGGTATCGATGTCGCTGGGCATGGAGCTGTCGCCGGAAGTGGCGGCGAAAGTGCCGGAACTGGTCGCCATGACGCTGGCCGAACTGACAGCGCTGGGCATCGTAGCCGAGGCGCGCGGCTGATGTGCCTGTCGATTCCGAAACGCATTGTCGAGTGGGAGGGCAGTGGCGACAATGCCGGAGATTTCGCCTGGGTCGAGCGTGACGGCCAGCGCGAACGCATCAACATGATGCTGATCGGCCCGCAGCCGGTCGGCACCTGGGTGCTGACCTCGCTCGGCCTAGCCCGCGAGGTGGTCGAGGATGAGCAGCGTTCGCTGATCGAGGATGCGCTTGCCGCCCTTGCCGCGTCGCTGGAAGGCGAATTCGACTCGTCGCTGCATTTCACGGACTTGAACCGCTCGCATGACTGAACGCATCCGCACCCCCGCCCTGGCGCCGCCGCCGATCCGCCCGGCCGTACCGCGCGCGGACGATCCGAGCGCCTTCCTCGAAGCGCATTACCGCCACGTCTGGCAGACACGCATGCACGACCTGCCCTTCGTCAATGCCGCGCTGACCGTCGAGGCCATCGGCTTTGCCCGCCACGAGGGCGACTGGCTGGGCGTCGTCATCACGCCGTGGTTCCTCAACCTGCTGCTGGTCTCCGGCGGCGGCCAGCTGTGGGGCGACATCCCGGCCGGCGAGCGGCGCTACCTGAACCTGCCTTGCGGCACGATGCAGTTCATCGCCGACGACGACCCGGACATCGGCCCCTACCAGTATTGTCCGCTGATCGCGCCGGTCGACCAGCTGCCCGACATGGCGACGGCGCGCCTGGTCGCGGCCGATGCAATCAAGACGGTGTTTGGCCCCCCGGCGAGCCTGGCCGAAACGCCGCCGGCGCCGGTAGCAGAAGAGAAAACGGAGGTATCCCGGCGCGGCTTTTTCCGCCGTCTGGCCGGCAAGCGAAATTGACCCCGGCAGGTTAGACTCTGCCTTATAAAAACGATATTGAGGAGCAACGCGGATGTGTCTCGCGATCCCCGCGCAGGTCGTTGAACTGCGCCCCGACGACAATGCCCTGGTCGATCTGGCCGGGGTCAAGAAGGAAATCTCGCTGGCCCTGCTCGACGGCGTGGCGGTGGGCGATTACGTGATCGTCCACGTCGGCTACGCGCTGAACAAGCTCGATCCGGAAGAGGCCGAGAAAACCCTGAAACTCTTTGCCGAAATGGGCCAGCTGCCGGCCGACGGCGATGTCACATTGCACTGAGCGATGAAGTACATCGACGAGTTCCGCGACGGCGACGTCGCCCAGAAGCTGGCGGCAGCTATCCGCGCCGAGGCCGATCCGGCCCGCAGCTACCATTTCATGGAATTCTGTGGCGGCCACACCCACGCCATTTCCCGTTACGGCGTGTCCGACCTGTTGCCGGCCAACGTCAAGATGATCCACGGCCCGGGCTGTCCGGTCTGCGTGCTGCCCATCGGCCGCGTCGACCAGGCCATCCGCCTGGCGCTCGAACAGGGCGTCACGCTGTGCACCTACGGCGACTGCCTGCGCGTGCCGGCCTCCGATGCTCTGTCACTGATGAAGGCCAAGGCGCGTGGCGGCGCCATCCGCATGGTTTATTCGAGCGCCGACGCGGTAACGCTCGCTCAGAAGAACCCGGACAAACAGGTCGTCTTCTTCGCCATCGGCTTCGAAACGACGACGCCGCCGACGGCGGTCGCCATCAAGCAGGCGGCGGCGCTCGGCCTGAAGAACTTCTCGGTGCTCTGCTGCCACGTGCTGACCCCATCGGCCATCTCCAGCATCTTGGAGTCACCGGAAGTTCGCCAGTGGGGAACAGTGCCGCTCGACGGCTTCATCGGCCCGGCCCACGTATCGACCATCATCGGCAGCCGACCCTACGAATTCTTCGCCGAGGAATACCGTAAACCTGTGGTCATCGCCGGTTTCGAGCCGCTCGACGTGATGCAGGCGATCAAGATGCTGATCCGCCAGGTCAACGAAGGCCGCGCCGAAGTCGAAAACGAATTCGCCCGCGCTGTCAGCCGTGACGGCAACCTGAAGGCGCAGCAACTGGTCGCCGAAGTGTTCGAGATGCGCAAGCATTTCGAATGGCGTGGTTTGAACGTTTTACCCTACTCGGCGCTGCGCATTCGCAGCCAATTCGCCGAATTTGACGCCGAAAAGCGCTTCCCGCTGGGTTATGCCTCGGTACCGGACCACAAGGCCTGCGAATGCGGGGCGATCCTGCGCGGGGTCAAGCGGCCGCAGGACTGCAAGATATTCGGGACGGTGTGTACGCCGGAGAATCCGGTCGGCTCCTGCATGGTGTCTTCCGAAGGGGCTTGTGCGGCGCACTATACCTATGGGCGGTATAAGGATGTGGCCTGAGGTCGGCCGCCTGTCATTCCTGCGGAGGCGGGAATCCAGGGGGTGCTGGCTGGCGGCGTCCTTTTCGGAGGAAGTGGTGCGCTCACGAGCGCTGCTTTCCGCCTTGAGGGCGGGCGTACTTTCTTTTGCTTCGCCAAAAGAAAGTAGCCAAAGAAAAGGCGACCCCGTGGTCGGCGCCCCTTCGGGGTACCTTCCGCTACTCGGCGAGCCGGGCGGCTTGCCTGAACTCGCCTGCGGCTCAGACAAGGCAAGCCGACTACTCCCGGCCCGCCTGCGTTGCTCAGCGCCTCTCAAGGGGACCCGAAAGGCGTCTCGGGATCGGGCGCCGTTCGAAAAGTCGAGTGCTGCGGCCGCCCAACAAAACTGCCAGAAACCAAACCCGCTGGCCGAGCCTCGCTGGTCTTCCGGGCCCCTTGAGAGGTGCCGAGCAACGCAGGGTCTGGCGGAAAAAGGGCGAGGACTGTCTGAGGCCCGCAGGGCCGAGTTCCGCAGCCCCCGCCAGTCCCGGGTCGCGCAGGGAACCGGCGTAGCCGGCACCGACCCAGGGTCGCCTTTTCTTTGCTTACTTTCTTTTGGCGAAGCAAAAGAAAGTAAGACGCCCCGCAAGGGCGGAACCCCCGCCCGCCCACGGCACCGGCGTTAGCAACAACCAACCTCACCCCTAACAAAATCCACAGCCCCCACCCCATGACCCAAACCCGCAAAAACTACGTCCGCCCCCTCGACATCAAGCACGGCCAGGTCGACATGGCCCATGGCTCCGGCGGCCGGGCGATGGCGCAACTGATCGAGGAACTGTTTGCCAAACACCTCGGCAACGAATATCTCGCCCAGGGCGACGACGGTGCTCTTCTACCGAACCCGGGCGAGGGCCGGCTAGTCATGGCCACCGACTCGCATGTCGTCTCACCGCTGTTCTTCCCGGGCGGCGATATCGGCTGCCTGTCGGTGCATGGCACGATCAACGACGTGGCGGTGATGGGGGCGAAGCCGCTCTATCTTTCTGCGGGCTTCATCCTGGAAGAAGGGTTCAAGCTTGCCGATCTGGCGCGCATTGTGCAAAGCATGGCGGCGGCGGCCAAGGAGGCGGGTGTGCCGGTCGTGACCGGCGACACCAAGGTCGTCGAGCGCGGCAAGGGCGATGGGGTGTTTATCACGACGACGGGTGTTGGCGTCGTGGCGCCGGGCAAGGAGTTGTCCGGTCGCAGCGCGAAACCGGGCGATGTCATCCTGGTTTCCGGCACGCTGGGCGATCACGGCATGGCGATCATGGCCGAACGCGAGAGCCTCGGTTTCGAGTCGCCCATCGTTTCCGACACGGCGGCCCTGCATGGGCTGATCGAGACGATGCGGGCGAGCGGTGCCGACATTCACGTGCTGCGCGATCCGACGCGCGGCGGATTGGCGACGACGCTGAACGAGATCGCCAAGCAATCCGGGGTCGGCATGATGTTGCAGGAAAAGGCTTTGCCGGTGACGCCGGCGGTCGAGGCGGCCTGCGAATTTCTCGGGCTGGACCCGCTGTATGTGGCCAACGAGGGTAAGCTGATCGCGATCTGCGCCGCCGCGGATGGCGAGAAACTATTGGCGGCGATGCGGGCCCATCCGCAGGGGGCGAATGCGGCCATTGTCGGCACGGTGCATCAGGACGAGCACCACTTTGTGCAGATGACCACGGCCTTCGGCGGCCGGCGCATTGTGGATTGGTTGAGCGGCGAGCAGTTGCCGCGTATTTGCTAAGCGCTCAGTGGCGCAGGGCAATCATGATCGAGCGCACGTCGCCCACTTCGGAAATGACCATTTCGCGCGCATCGTCCAGGCTGTCGGCGTTGCGGATGTGAAACTTCTCGTGGCGGCCATCAAGATAGCGGACGGCGGCGACGTATTCGGGACGCGGCGCGCGGCTGACACGGGGACTGCGTGCTTTGGTCGGTTTGCGTTGTGCTTGCATGGCTGTTTCCCTGAGCTTTTTTGTGTGACGCATCGTAGCCAGCCCCTGTTACGGAACAAATATCGCCAAAGTTATAGCGTTATGCTTCTAGAAAAATCAGTGCCTTGGAAGCCGCGAATTTCCTCATTAGATACCATTGGCATGTTTTGTAAAGAAATGTAAAAACATGAGAATTCTTTTTGTCACGCATAGTTTCAACAGCCTGGCGCAGCGCCTGTACTGCGAATTGACCCGGCGCGGCCACATGGTGAGCATCGAGTTCGACATCTCTGATTCGGTGACCGAGGAAGCCGTCGCGCTGTTCAAGCCGGATCTCCTTGTCGCGCCTTTCCTGAAGCGTGCCATTCCGCAGTCGGTGTGGTCGCGGCTGTCGTGCTTCGTGGTGCATCCCGGGATTCCCGGCGACCGCGGGCCGTCGGCACTCGATTGGGCGATTCAGCGCGGGCTGGGCGAATGGGGCGTGACGGTGCTGCAGGCCGAGGCGGAAATGGATGCCGGCCCGGTATGGGCGTCGGCCGGTTTTCCAACTGCGGCCGTGCGTAAGGCTTCGCTTTATCGCAACCAGGTGACCGAGGCGGCCGTGCGTTCCGTGCTGCTCGCGGTGGAGCGTTTCGCCGCTGGCGATTTCGTGGCGCAACGGGTGCCCGGTGCCGCCCATGCGCTGATGAAGCAGGGCGACCGCGCCATTGACTGGCAAACCGACCCCACCGCCCTCGTCCTCGCCAAGCTCAATGCCGCCGACGGCTTTCCCGGTGTAGCTGATGAGCTGTTCGGCCAGCCCTGCCATCTGTTCGATGCCTGGCCGGAAGCGACCTTGACGGGTAAGCCGGGCGAAGTGATCGGCCGGCGCGAGACCGCCATCTGCCGGGCGACGGTCGACGGCGCCGTGTGGATCGGCCATATCAAGCGTGCGGGCGGCGTCAAGTTGCCGGCGACGATGGCTTTCCCGGAAAGTGCAGCGCTGCCTGAGTTGCCGCTGGCGGGCTGGTGGAAGGCCGAGACGCCGACTTGGCAGGATATCGCCTACGAGGAAGCTGGCGGCGTGGGCTTCCTGAGTTTCGAGTTCTACAACGGCGCGATGAGCAGCGCCCAGTGCAGCCGCCTGAAAGAAGCCTTCCTGTGGGCTGCCGAGCGGGCGACCAAGGTCATCGTGCTGCGCGGCGGCAGCGATTTCTGGTCGAACGGCATCCATCTGAACACCATCGAGGCCGCCGACAGTCCGGCCGACGAGTCGTGGGCCAACATCAACGCCATCGACGACCTGGCCGAGGCCATTCTGCGCTGCGAGAAGCAGCTGACAGTGGCCGCGGTCGGCGGCAATGCCGGGGCCGGCGGCTGTTTCTTGGCGCGGGCAGCCGATTTTGTCTGGGTGCGCGACGGCGTGATGCTCAACCCGCACTACAAGAACATGGGCAACCTGTTCGGCTCCGAATTCTGGACCTATCTGCTGCCGCCGCGCGTCGGCGAGGAAGGCGCCAAGGCCATCATGCGCCACCGCTTGCCGATGACGGCGCCGGAGTCCGTCGAACTCGGCTTCTACGATGCCTGCCTGCCCGGGCCGGGATTCGCCGTCGATGTCGCCCGTCGCGCCGCCGAACTGGCCGCGGCCCCGGATATCGGCGAACGTCTGGCCGCCAAGCAGGCCAAGCGCCAGGCCGACGAGGCGGCCAAGCCGCTGGTCGCCTATCGTGACGCTGAATTGACCGAAATGCGCCGTAATTTCTACGGTTTCGACCCGTCCTACCATGTCGCGCGCTATCATTTCGTTTCCCGTTCGCCGCACTCGTGGACGCCCCGCCACCTGGCCCGCCACCGCGACATTGACTGGAAGATTCCTGAATGAGTGTGACCAGCCTGCGAAAACTGCCCGCCATCCTCGTCGTTGATGACGAGGTGCGCTCGCAGGAAGCGCTGCGCCGGACCCTGGAAGAGGATTTCGACGTGCTGTGCGCGTCGGATGCCGACGAGGGCATGGAGATACTCGAACGCGAGCAGTCGGTGACCGGCATCCGCATCGTGCTGTGCGACCAGCGCATGCCGGGAACGACCGGCGTGCAGTTCCTGCGCGAGGTACGCAATCGCTGGCCGGACATCGTGCGCATCATCCTGTCCGGCTATACCGACGCCGAGGACATCATCACCGGCGTCAACGAGGCAGGCATCTGGCAATACCTGCTCAAGCCGTGGCAGCCGGAGCAACTGCTGCTGACCCTGCAACGGGCGGCCGAAGTGTGGCGCCTGCAGCAGGAAAACCAGCGCCTGTCGCTCGACCTGCGCACCGCCGAGCCGGTGCTGAAACGGCATGTCGACACCAAGCAGGAGAAGGTGAAAAGCAGTTTCGGCCTGGGCAGCTTCATCCGCGCCGCCGGCAGTCCGATCAACGCGGTGTGCGACCTGGTGCACCGGGTGGCGCCCTTCGACCTGTCGGTGATGGTGACCGGCGAGTCGGGCTCCGGCAAGGAAATGATCGCCAAGGCCATCCACTACGAGAGCCGGCGCGCCAGCAAGGCCTTCATCACCGAAAACTGCGGCGCCCTGCCCGATACGCTGCTCGAATCCGAACTGTTCGGCTACAAGCGCGGCGCCTTCACCGGGGCGGTCGAAGACCGGGTCGGCCTCTTCCAGCAGGCCGACGGCGGCACGCTGTTCCTCGATGAAATCGGCGAAACCAGCCCGGCCTTCCAGGTCAAGCTGCTGCGCGTGCTGCAGGAAGGCGAATTCCGGCCGCTGGGCAGCAACCGGGCGGTGCATGTTGACGTCCGGGTCATCGCCGCGACCAATCGCGACCTCGAGGAAGACGTGCGCACCGGCCGTTTCCGCGAAGACCTCTACTACCGGCTGGCGACCATTTCGCTGCATGTGCCGCCGCTGCGCGAACGGACCATGGATTTGCCGCTGCTCGCCAACCGCCTGCTGGAGTCCAGTTGCCAGGCGCTCGGCAAGCCGGTCGAAGGTTTCACCAAGGAAGCGATGGCCTGCATCGCCGCCTACCGCTGGCCGGGCAATGTGCGTGAATTGCAGAACGAAATCCTGCGCATGGTGGCACTGTCCACGACGCCCCTGCTCGGCGCCGACCTCTTGTCGCCGCGCGTCCTGCGCACGCCGGTCGGCGATTTTGACGACAATCGGCCGGCTGACGAGCTGGCCTGGGCGTCCGGCCTGAACGGCGGCCTGAAGGAGCGCATGGACCAGTTGGAAATGCATGTCCTGAAGGAGGCGATGATCCGCCTGCGCTGGAACAAGTCGCGGGCGGCGCGCGAACTTGGCCTGTCGCGTGTCGGCCTGCGTGCCAAGCTGGTGCGCTACGGCCTGGAGCAGGCCGAATGAAGGTGCTCTGGCTGCAGAGCGGCGGCTGCGGCGGTTGCACCCAATCGCTGCTGTGCTCGGACCCGCGGTCGTTGTTCGACGAATTGCGCGATGCCGGCATCGAATTCCTGTGGCATCCCGGCCTGTCGGTGGAGAGTGGTGCCGAGGCGCTGGCCATCCTCGAAGATTGCGCCGAAGGGCGGCTGGCCTTTGATGCGTTGTGCGTTGAGGGCGCCATGCTGCGCGGCCCGAACGGCACCGGCAAGTTCCACCTGATGGCCGGCAGCGGCCGGCCGCTGACCGAGTGGGTCGAGCGCCTGGCGAAGCGGGCGAAATGGGTGTTCGCCATCGGTTCGTGCACAGCGTACGGCGGCTTCTCGGCCAATACGCCGGGCAATCCGTTGGAAGCCTGCGGATTGCAGTTCGACGAGCAGACGCCGGGCGGTCTGCTCGGCGCCGAATTCCGCTCGCCGGACGGCTTGCCGGTGGTCAATATCGCCGGCTGCCCGACGCATCCGGGCTGGGTGGTCGATACGCTGGAAAAGGCCGCCCTCGAAGGCTTGAAGCTGGAAGACCTTGACGAATTCGGGCGGCCGCTGCTCTACGCCGGCGGGCTGGTCCATCATGGCTGTGCCCGCAACGAGTATTACGAATTCAAGGCCAGCGCCGAAAAGCAGTCCGACCTCGGCTGCCTGATGGAAAACCTCGGCTGCAAGGGCACGCAGGCCCACGCCGATTGCAATATCCGCCCATGGAACGGCGCCGGCTCGTGCCTGCGTGGCGGCTTCGCCTGCATCGCCTGCACCGAGCCGGGTTTCGAGTCGCCCGGCCACGCCTTCCAGGAAACGCCCAAGCTAGCCGGCATTCCGATCGGCCTGCCGACCGACATGCCGAAAGCCTGGTTCGTCGCGCTCGCCGCGCTGTCCAAATCGGCGACGCCGAAACGGGTGCGCAACAACGCGGTGGTCGACCATCCGGTCATCCTGCCGGCCATCCGCAAGAAGGGGGGCGGCAAGTGACGCGCATCGTCGTCGGGCCGTTCAACCGCGTCGAAGGCGATCTCGAGGTCAGTCTCGATCTGGCTGCCGGCCGGGTCCAGGCCGCCTACGTCAATTCGCCGCTGTTCCGCGGCTTCGAGCAGATCATGATCGGCCGCGCGCCGCTCGATGCGCTGGCCATCGTGCCGCGCATCTGCGGCATCTGCTCGGTCGCCCAGTCGGCCGCCGCCGCCTCTGCGCTGGCAGACGCCATGGGCCTCGCGCCGACCCCGAACGGCCTGCTCGCCCGCCAGTTGATCCAGGCCACCGAAAACCTGGCCGATCACCTGACCCACTTCTACCTGTTCTTCATGCCGGATTTTGCCCGCCCGGCCTATGCCGAACGCCCTTGGCACGCGGCGGTCGCCCGGCGTTTCGCGGCGCTGCAGGGCGAAGCGGCGGCCGATGTGCTGCCGGCCCGCGCCGGTTTTCTCAAGCTGATGGGCTTTCTAGCCGGACGCTGGCCGCATACGCTGGCCATCCAGCCCGGCGGCAGCACCCGCGCCATCACGCCCGGCGAGCGCATCCGCCTGCTCGCCCAGTTACGCGAATTCCGCGGCTTCCTCGAAAAGCGCCTGTTCGGCGATGCGCTGGCCGCCGTGACCCGGCTGGCCAGCAAGGACGAGCTGTTGGCCTGGGCCGCCGGCCGGCCGGCCGATTTCCCCGCCTTCCTGGCGGCGGCGACCGATCTCGGCCTGGACAAGCTGGGGAGGGCCGGTGATGCCTTCCTGTCCTACGGTGCCTACGGCCTATTCCCGGCCGGTACCTGGCAGGCCGGCGCGGCAGGCGTCTTCGATCCGATCGCCGTTGATGAGGACACCACCCGGGCCTGGCTGTCCAATGGCCGGCCGCGCCACCCGACACAAGGCGAAACCATTGTCGATGCCGACAAGGACGGCGCCTACACCTGGTGCAAGGCGCCGCGCTACGCCGGCCAACCCTTTGAGGTCGGCGCCATGGCCCGCCAGGTCATTGCCGGGCACCCCTTGCTGCTCGACATGGTGCGCCGCGACGGTGGCAGCGTCATGGCCCGCGTCGTCGCCCGCCTGCTCGAACTGGCCCTGGTCCTGCCCGCCATGGAAAGCTGGGTGCACGCCCTGCAACCCGGCGAGGCCTTCTGCGCCCACGGCGCAATGCCCGACGAAGCCAGCGGCACCGGTCTGGTCGAAGCCGCCCGCGGCAGCCTCGGGCACTGGCTGAGCATCAAGCGCGGCCGTATCGAGCGCTACCAGATCATCGCCCCGACCACCTGGAATTTCTCGCCGCGCGACGGCAGCGAACAACCGGGACCGCTCGAGCAGGCGCTGGTCGGCCTGCCGGCCGGCGACGGCGCCCCGCCGACAGTGCAGCACGTCGTGCGCTCGTTCGATCCGTGCATGGTGTGTACCGTCCACTAGCTGGAGAGCGCCTGCTGGGGGGCGTTTTTGGCAGGGTTGCGCACCGTGCCGCCGACTGGGTTCGGAACGCGACGGGGAAATGCTCAGGAGGCTGGGCGGTGCAAGCTTCGCGCTTTTCGGGGCAGCCTTGTTAACCGCCAGGCAGTGATGCAAAATATACATTTTGCATCACTGCCGACGAGAGCTGGCAACCTTCACCTTCCGCGAGGCATCGATGATCAGAGTCAGTATCCTGTACCCGAACAACCCCGGTGCGCGCTTCGATGTTTCCTACTATGTCGAAACCCACATGCCTATGTCGATCAAGCTGCTGAGCGCTCATCCCGGCTTCCGGGAGGTATCCGTCGAGCGTGGCCTTGGCGGCGCGCTTCCCGGTTCGGCGCCGCAATACCTTGCCATGTGCCATTTTCTCTTCACTACGGTCGACGATTTCATGTCGGCCTTCATGCCGAATGCCGAGCTGTTGCAAGGCGACATATCGAACTACACCGACATCGACCCGGTCATTCAATTCAACGAAGTGCTTCTCGTGCAATGAACGACGCGAACGGGCAACGCCAAGCGCAAGGCGCGGTGGATCACCCGGCCACGCCGTCACAGCTGCTTTTTCTGCCGGTGCCCTTGGCCGAACCCAGCTGTGGGAGCCGATGGCTCAAGGGCTTGTCTGCACCGCCGAAAAGCGCCATGTCGGCTGGCCCGGGTTTGGCACGACACCATCCGACCCACGGATCCGTGGCATCGACGATCTCGTCGCCCGGGTGGCGGCCGGGATTGTCCAGCCGACGGCGCTGATTGCCCAGTCAATGGGCGGTGTGGTCGCACTGCGGGTGGCGCTCGCCAAACCCGATCTCGTCACCCATCTGGTCCTTGCCGCGACTTCCGGCGGCATCGACGTCGCCGGACTGGGGGGCGAGGATTGGCGCCCGGCATTTCTGGCGGCCAATCCGTCCCTGCCCCGCTGGTTCTCCACCAATCAGGAAGACCTGTCGCCGCGGCTGGCCACGCTGGCCATGCCGGTTCTCCTGTTGTGGGGCGACGCCGATCCGATCAGCCCCGTTGCCGTCGGCGAACGCCTGGCGGCGCTGTTGCCGAACACCGATCTGCACGTGGTGCCGGGCGGCGACCACGATCTGGCCGAGACGCACGCCGCCGCCCTGGCGCCGCTGATTGACGCTCATCTCGCCAAAATGGCCGGCTGTACGGCTCCTTAGGCGCCAACATACGACTCATGTTTTGCATCCGCGCTGCCCGCTTTCCCGCCGAACATCATGAGGTGGTCTCGATCTTTCGCGAGTACGTCGCCAGTCCGAGCGTGAGCCTCGATTTCCAGGGCTACGACAGCGAGTTCGCCGGCCTGCCGGGCAAGTACGCCGAACCGGACGGACGCATTCTGCTCGCCTGGCAGGGTGATGCCATGGTCGGCTGCGCGGCCTTGCGCTGGGTGGATGGCGTCACCTGCGAACTCAAGCGGGTCTATGTTCGTCCTGGCGCGCGGGGCAACGGCATCGGGCGCCAGCTCGTCGAGCAGATGATCGGCGCGGCGCGACACGAGGGATACGCCAGCATGTGCCTGGATGTCTTGCCGGAGTTTTTCGCTGCGCAGCGGCTCTATGACTCCCTCGATTTCCGGCCCGCCCCGGCCGTCAGCTATAATCCGATTGCCGGGACTCGATTCCTGGCGCTCAACTTGCGGGAGTCGGATACGGTTTGTACGTCAGGCTGAATTGCCGCGGAACTCGCGGCGGTAAGCCGACGGCGAGGTGTGCAGCACTTCCCCGAACAGCTGGCGCAAGGCCAGCGCCGAGCCGAAACCGGCCTGTGCGGCGATTGCTTCGATGGGCAGATCGGTCATTTCGAGCAGACGCTGGGCCATGGCCAGACGCTGGTGGCGGACCCAGTCGCTGACCGTCGTTCCGGTGGCTTGCTTGAAGCGGCGTGTGAAGGTGCGGCGGCTCATCCTGGCCCGTTCGGCCAGCGCATCGACGCCGAGCGCCTGGTCGAGATGCTGGCCGGCCCAGTCGAGCACCGGCGCCAGTCGATCGCCATCGCCCCGCGACGGAATCGGTGCCTCGATGTACTGCGCCTGCCCGCCCTGGCGGTGCGGCGGAACGACCATGCGGCGCGCCACGTGGCTGGCAATTTCGGCGCCGTGCCAGCGGCGCAGCAGATGCAGGCAGCAGTCGATACCGGCGGCTACGCCGGCCGAGGTCAGCACCTCGCCGTCATCGACGTAGAGCACTTCCGGCTTGACGTCGATGCGTGGGTAGCGGCGGGCGAATTCTTCCGCCGCCAACCAGTGCGTGGTCGCCGGGCGGCCATCGAGCACCCCGGCTGCCGCCAGGACGAAGGCGCCCAGGCACAGGCCGACCAGGCAGGCGCCGCATTCGTGGGCGGTACGTAGGGCGTCGAGCAGTTCCTGCGGCGGCAGTTCGCCGGGATCGCGCCAACTGGGGACGATGATCGTCTGCGCGTCGCGCAAACCGTCCAGACCATGCGGCGCGAACAGCGTATAACCGGCCGCCGTCGAAATGGGGCCGGCTTGCAGCGCGCAGATGCGCAGCTCGAAGCGCGGCACGCCGCCAGCACTGCGGTCGACGCCGAATACCTCGTGGGGAATCGCCAGATGGAAAGGATTGATGCCGTCGAAGGCGATGACGGCGATGGTGCGGTAGGTCATGGCAAGCAGGGTCATAGCATGAAATTGGCCCAATTCTATCGAAGATTGTCATTCGGGCCGCTGTCACCAGGGGGCGCTAAAGGAAACAATGAAGTCAGCGCTGTTGCAGAGCGCAGTTTTCCTTCACCAACCCAATTCGCAGGAGTCTCCGATGCGACCCAATCCCCGCCGTGCCCTCATTGTGATCGATGTGCAGAACGAATACGTGACCGGCCAGCTGCCGATCGAATATCCGGACATCAATCTTTCCCTCGCCAACATCGGCCGCGCCATGGATGCCGCACGTGCCGCCGGTATCCCCGTCGTCGTGGTCCAGAACAGCGCACCCGCCGGATCGCCCGTTTTCGCCAAGGGATCGGTGGGTTGGGAGCTTCATGCCGTGGTCAGTGAGCGGCCCCATGAGCACCATGTCGAGAAGACACTGCCCAGCGCCTTCGCCGGCACCGATCTGGCTGCATGGCTGAAGCGGAACGAGGTCGATACGATCACGATCGTCGGCTACATGACGCACAACTGCGACGATTCGACGGTCAGGGACGCGTTGCACGCCGGGCTGGCGGTCGACTTCCTGGCCGATGCGGCCGGTTCGCTGCCTTACGACAACCGGGCCGGCCACGCCACCGCCGAGGAAATCCACCGCATCTTCACCGTGGTCATGCACTCGCGTTTCGCGGCGGTGGCGACGACCGACGAATGGATCGCCGCGCTGCACAGTGGCGAGATGCTGCCCCGCGACAACATTTTTGCCTCCAACCAGCGAGCGCGCGGCCTGCTCGCTGCGCGGTGAATGATGGATACGGAAAATCCACCAATCCGTTTACGCCAACTCCTGCCGGCGGATAAGGCGGCCATAGCAAGCTGGCCGCCTTATCCCGACGCCTTCGCCGACCTCGATTACGCCTTGCGTCCCGGCGGCTGGCTCGATGAATTCGGCGACCGGCCGCAGGCCTGGCTTTACGCAGCCGAGCAGGACGGCGAACTGGTCGCTTTCAGCATCATCGCTGCGACGGAGGGCGGCGATGCCGAGTTCCGCATCGCCCTGCATCCGGAAAAGAACGGACAAGGTGTGGGCGCGCTGGTTGCTGCTCGCACCCTGGACGAAGCCTTCGCCCGCATCGGCCTACGGCGTCTCCACTTGATCGTGCGGCAAAACAACCCGCGGGCGATCCGTTTGTACCGGCGCTTGGGGTTTGCGCAGCGGGGCGCATGCCGCCAGGTGGTCAATGGCCGGCTGGTGGATTTTTTCCGGATGGACTTGCCTGGCGTTCGATGGCGGCCTGAGTGAAATCTGCCGCATCGACCGATATGGCAGCACCGGCTTGGGTTTGGTGGCCTGCCTTTGCTATCCTTTCGCCCGGGTTTGAGCGGAACGATGGATACGATGACGCAGAAAACGACTTATTACGATTTGCTGGGAGTTGCGCCGGAGGCTGATCTGGAAGCGATCAGCGCGGCCTACCTGCGGCTTTCCCGCGAAATCGCCGGCAGCGAGGAGCCGGAGGACGCGGTTCGGCTGCAAGTGATCAAGCGCGCCTTCGACGTCCTGTCCGACCCGGCGCGCCGGGCCGACTACGATGCCGGCCTGCGCGCCCAGCCCAACCTGACTTTCCGCAGCGAAATGCCGGGCGAGGTCGAGGCCATGCTCGGGCGCTCGAAGCGCAATCCGGTGCGCATGCTGCTGACCATCATCGCCACGCTGATGATCGTCGGCCTCGTTCTGCAGGTCGGCGTCATGTTCAACGCCTACAAGCGGCTCCATGACACGACGGGCGGCGATACCGTATCGTCCCCAGCGGCGGACAAAGTCTATTTGCAGGACTTCTACCAGACCTACGGCATCCGCGCCGCCAGCCGCGAGGAAGCGGAATTGCTGCTCGCCGACATGCGGCGCAAGGAGGCGGCCGGCCGCGACGCCGATAACCAGCGCCGCCAGCAGGAAGAGCAGGAGCGCAATCAGAAACGCTTCGAGGAAGAGTCACGCCGTCTCGGCGCCCAGGTTACGGCTGCCAACCAGTATGCCGAAGAGCAGGCCCAGCGCGCCCGGGAAGAAGAAGCCCGGCGCAAGGAAGCCCAGGAAAAGGCGCAGCAGGACGCCGAGCGCATGAAGCGCGAGTCGGAAATCGCCCGTTTCCGCGGCCGGGGCGTGCAGAGCGAGGAATGAGCGGCCGGCGGTTTGGGGCGTTGCGCGGGCTGTTGCTGGTCCTGGCCTGCATGGTGGCGCTGGCTGGGTGCAAGCGGACCAGTGAGCGCGATTTCGTCGGCAAGTGGCAATCGTCGCGGGCGGTGACGCCGATCCACCTGGCCGCCAACGGCGAGTGGGAAATCCGCCAGGACGACGGCACAGTGCTGCAATACGGCGTCTGGCGTTACGCCGACAAGACGCTGATCTGGAGCATCAAGCAGGGGGAGCGGATCATGGACGACCCGACCCCCGTGCTCTCGGTCGAGTCCGACCGGTTTACACTCAAGGAACGCAACGGCACGACGACGGTGTTCAAGCGCCTGCCGTAAGCGCCGGGCAGATATCTGCCCGGCTGCCCACTCAGAAGCCGATCTTCCGGCTGCGTCCCATGCGCGACTGCTCGAAATCCCTGCCTTCCAGCCAGTTGCGGCCGTCGAGCTTGGCCGTGCCGAGCGCGGCGAGCAGCCGTTTGCGCATGTCGCGCGGCGGCAGTGAACCGAGGCGTTCGAGGATGGCTTCGTCGGCTTCCGGCGGGAATCCCCAGTCGTGCTCGCCGACGATTTCCCGGTACAGCGCGGCGGCGATGCTGATCGCCGCATCGTGGTCCGGGCGCGGCACCTCATAGACGTTCATCCGGTTGAGGATGGGTTCCGGGATGTTGCGCTCGTCGTTGGCCGTGGTCACCCACAGGATGTGCGAGGCATCGATGTCGATATCGATGAACTCGTCCTTGAAGGCGCGCGCGGTGTCGTGCTCGAGCAGGCCGTACAGCGCGCCCATCGGGTCGTAGCGTGAATCGCCGCCGGCCTTGTCGATCTCGTCGAGCACCACGATGGGGTTGGCGTAGTCGCCATGCACCAAAGTGTGCGCCACTTTGCCTGGCTTGGCGTTGTTCCATTGCGCCGAAGCGCCGGACAGGATCCAGCCGGCGGTCAGCGAACTCATCGAAACGAATTCGTGGCCGGTGCCCAGCCGGTCGGCCAGTTCGCGGGCAAAATGGGTCTTGCCGATGCCCGGTTCGCCGAGCAGCAGGATGGGCGTGAAGCTCATCGGCTCGTTGCCGGCCACCGACAGCGCGACGTACTTCTTAAGGTCGTCGATGACTTCGCTGAAATTGGGGCAAGTATCGTACAGGTCGTCGATCATGTCGGCGCCGGTCGGCCGGATCAGGAAGCGGCCGCCACCGCGTTGCCGCATCTTGTCGTAAAGGGCGGCCAGGGCTTCGTTGCGGTTACCGGCAGCTTCTTCCATGGCGCGGTCGATGGCGGCCACGTCGTAGATGGTGCGTTCTTCGGCTACCGCGAGTCGGATGTCGGTATGGGCCATGATGACTTCCTCCTTGTGCTCGTAAATCCGTTAACGGATCGGACATGCTACGACTTGAGTCAAGCAGGTTTCATTCCCGGCGACGAGGCCAGGTAGCGATACGGAGCGCTGCCGTGCTGTGGCACGGCCGTACGGCAAGCCTCAGCAGGCTTCCGGATAGAGCAGGTCTTGTGCGGTTTCGAACAATTCGCGCTCTTCGAAGCGCACATGGTCGTGCAGCAGTGTAGCGAACGCCGACAGGGTCGCCGCATCCTCGGGGTCGCTTGCCAGGCGGCGGTTCAGTTCGCGCATTTGGGCATGCTCGTCCAGGGTGCGCTGGACAAGTTCGTGCTGCCCGATGGCTGCCAATTCGACGAGCAACCCCTGCTCCTCGCTCTGGAAGTGCGGCTCCAGCTTCTCGGCGAATTGTTCGACGATGGTCTGCGCCGCCTCGGCAATCGCTTCCGGCGACCCGGAGTCGACGGCAAAGCGGGCCAGGCGGGCCAGCTTCAGGCCGTAGTGGTGTTCGCGGGAGTGTTGGAGCAGGGCAGCGTGGCGTTTCATGATGGACCTCCCGGGGTCTTGCTGCGCACCAGCATCGCCAGCGTGGCGATGAAGACGAGCAGTACGAATCCGTTGGTAAGGGCGGCGTAGTGCCGCAGCGCAAAATTGTCACTCAGGCCACCGACAATCCGCACCGCCAGCGTCAGGTGGAGCAAGGCCAGCGGCAGGTAGAGGGCTGGGTGATAGGGAATCTTGATCCGGGTGACGGCCGGAAAGATGATAGGCGCATGGCCGAAGACCATGGCGAAAACGAAGCCGAGGCTGATCGCATGTAGAGCCGCATCGCGCCACGGATGGCCGGGAACGAGCGCGCCGTCCAGACCGAGCAGGCCGGCGACGGCCAGCCAGGCGTAGCCGGAGAGCAGGCAGCTGGCGATGAAGCGGGTCAGCCCGGAATTGCCGATATTGCGCCGGGCGATGTCGTAGCGCAGCAGCCAGCCGGCCAGGGCGATCGAGCCGCCGGCGAACAGGCGGTCGGCGCCCAGTGCTGCCGCAGCAAGCAACACGCCAACGATGGCGATGAACAGTTGGCGGGCGAGCGGCGGGGTGGGCAGGAAGCGCGTCAGTTCCAGGCGTTCGCCGGCGATGGTGAGGACTAGGAAGAGTAGCCACCACGGCACGGCGGCACCGATCTCACCGGCGCTCAACCAGACCAGATTGCCGACCAGCCAGCAGGCTGCGGCCATGCCGAGAACGACGGTGAAAACGGCTTTCTGGCGGCGCCAGGCGACGCTGCTGGCGGCCAGCAGGCCGAGAGCCGCCAGCAGGCCGAGCAACTGGCCGACAATCAGTGGGGCGCCGGCCAGTAGGGCGAGGCCGCCGGTGCCGGCCGCTGCCGGCGCCAGATAGGCCCAACCCTGACCGATGGCCACGGCGCGTTCCAGGCTGATCACGGTGCCGAAGAAGGCGGCGATCATCAGCGGGCCATGCACGCCCGCCGCCTGGGCGGCCGGCATCGGCACGTCCCAGCCGAGACGTGCGAGACCGGCCAGCACGCCACCGAGCAGCGACAGCATGCCGAAGAAGAGCAGGGGCAGGCGTTGGCCCGGCTTCAGGTCGGGCATTTCCTAATCCGCATCGCTGTCGCTCCAGCCCAGGCGCTCCCGGCACTGCTCGCTCATCATCGACGGTTTCCAGGGCGGTTCCCAGACCACCTGGATTTCCATCTCGACCTCCTTGGGCAGGATGCGCGCCAGTTCGGCGTAGGCGTCATCGACGATCATGCCGCCCATCGGGCAGGCCGGCGAGGTCATGGTCATGTCCACCCACAGCTTGCCGTTTTCGTAGGCGATGCGGTAGACCAGGCCGATGTCGACGATATTGGCGCCGATCTCGGGATCGGCCACCTTGCGCAGGGCGTCGCGGATTGCTTCGATATCGGGGGCTGCGGTCATCGGGGCGGGAAACGTTAGAATGTGGTGAAGGTCATCCTAGCAGCGGCAAAGCTGCCGGACTTTAGCAAGGAGCAAATTTCCGTGGAACGTTTCACTATTTCGCTCGATGAATCGCTGGCACGCCAGTTCGACCAGCTGATTGCCGGGCGCGGCTACAGCAATCGGTCGGAAGCTGTGCGCGACCTGATTCGCGGCGCCATCGAGAGCGACCGCCAGCGCGAAACCCCGGCCGGCCATTGCGTCGCCAACCTGTCCTACGTCTACAACCATCACGAGCGCGAGCTGGCCGAACGCCTGACCGGCTTGCAGCACGACCACCATGACCTGACGGTGGCCGCCATGCACAGCCATCTCGATCACGATAACTGCCTGGAAAGCGTCATCCTGAAGGGGGCGGCGGCCGATGTCCGGCATTTCGCCGATGCGCTGATGGCCGAACGCGGCGTCCGCCACGGCAAGCTCAACATCATCGCCCTCGAAGCTGAGCACCACCACGCCCACGACGAACACGGCGAAGCCCATGTCCACTACCGTCCCGCCCGCTGATTCCTTGCCCGATTCACCATTGCCGCCGGGCGGCGAAACGGCGTGGATCGAAGTCATCCAGAAAATGGACGAGGTCTACAACGACCTCCTGCAGTACGAAGTCGCCCTCGAAGAGAAGAACGCGGCGCTCGAGGAGTCGCACCAGTTCATCGAAAGCGTGCTCGCTTCGATGTCCGACATCCTGATCGTCTGCGACCGCAACGGCAGCATCGAGGAGGTCAATCCGTCGCTGCGCCACATTGCCGGGCGCAGCGCCGAGGAACTGGTCAATACGCCGCTCGTCGACCTGTTCGCCGACGAGGCGGAAAAGGCCAAGGTGCGCGACATCTTTGCCCGCCGTGGCCGGGAAGGGATGCATGACTGCGAGTTCTTCCTGCGCGCCGGCGACGGCTCGACGGTGCCGGTATCGATCAACTGCACGCCGCGGGTGTCGCAGACCGGCAAGCTGATGGGCATGGTGGTCACCGGCCGGCCGGTCGGCGAGCTGCGCCGGGCCTACTCGGCGCTGCGCCAGGCGCACGACGACCTGAAGCGCACGCAGGGCCAGCTGCTGCACGCCGAGAAAATGGTGTCGCTCGGCCGTCTGGTGGCCGGCGTGGCGCACGAATTGAACAACCCGATCAGCTTCGTGCTCGGCAATGTGCTGTCCTTGAAACGCTACGCCGGCCGGCTCGAAAGCTACCTCGGCGCCGTGCATGCCAGCACTGCGGCCGAGGATGGCGCCCTGCAGGCCATGCGCCAGGAGTTGCGCATCGATCGCATCCTGGCCGACATGCCGCACCTGATCGACGGCATGATCGAGGGGGCGGAGCGCACCCGCGACATCGTCGACGCCCTGAAGCGCTTCTCGGCCGTGGATAAGACGACGCCGGAGCAGGTCAATCTGAACGAGGTGGTCGAGCGCTCGGTGCGCTGGGTGGTGCAGAGCGCCTCGGCCAAGTTCGCGGTCGAGGTCGATCTGCCGGTTGGACTGGTGTGCTCGGGGTCTTCCGGGCAGTTGCAGCAGGTCGCCATGAATCTGGTCCAGAACGCCTGCGATGCCACCGCCCGGCAGACCGAACCGCGCCTGAAAGTGACGGGCAGTCGCGAAGGCCAAATGGCGGTGCTGCGTTTTGCCGACAACGGCCCGGGAATACCGGAAGAGCACCTGAGCCGGCTGTTCGAGCCCTTTTTCACCACCAAGCCGGTCGGGCAGGGCACCGGGCTTGGCCTGTCGATCAGCTACGGCATTGTTGAGCGCCACGGCGGCAAATTGAGCGCACGCAATCTGCCGGGCGGCGGAGCGGAATTCGAGTTGTCACTTCCGGTGGAAAGCCGCTAACCAGTTGGTGGTTTTTTCGGCCGCATGGCCGGCGGTGAAATCAATTCGAACAAGGACTTATTGTTCTGGCACGCTCCTTGTATGAAGATATTCAAAACATTCATACGGTGCCTATGGAAAACTTGCCTTCCGACTGGCTGTCGCTGCTGATCCTGACCTTCGTGCTCGGCATGAAGCACGGTTTCGACGCCGACCACCTGGCGACCATCGACGGCCTGACCCGCTACAACGCCCGTACCCGCCCTGGGCTGGCCCGTTACTGCGGCACGCTGTTCTCGCTCGGCCACGGCGCCGTAGTGATGGCCATTGCGCTGGGCGTGTCGGCGCTGGCCGGCCAGTGGGCGGTGCCCGAATGGTTCGGTACCTTGGGTGCCGTCATTTCCATCGGCTTCCTCGTCGCCCTGGGCAGCCTGAATCTGGCCGCCGTGCTGCGCGCCGAGCCGGATCAGGTGGTGCAGCCAGTCGGCGTCAAGGGGCGCCTGCTCGGCAGCCTGCGCCACGTCTCGCATCCCGGGCTGGTCGCCCTGGTCGGCGCACTGTTCGCCCTGTCCTTCGATACCCTGTCGCAAGCCGCCTTTTTCGCGCTGACCGCCACGCAATTCGGCGGCTGGCAGCACGCTCTGCTGCTCGCCGCGCTGTTCATGCTTGGCATGCTGCTCACCGACGGCATCAACGGCTTGTGGATCGCCCGGCTGATCGCCCGTGCCGACCAGGTGGCGCTGATCGCTTCGCGCGTCATGGGCTTGGTCGTTTCCGGCGTCAGCCTGCTGGTCGCCGCCTTCGGCGCCGCCAAGATGCTGTCGCCGGCCATCGATGCGTGGAGCGAGGGCAAGGAACTGGTGTTCGGCTTCACGCTGGTCGCCATCATCGCCCTCAGCTTCATCGCGGCCGTGCGTCTGACGCGCCGGCCGGCCCTGGCCTAAGCGCCTTCCGAGGGGGATGGTCGGATGCCGGCTTTTTAACGATGAAAATAAGAAGAAAATTAATTTATTCATATCTGTTGCTGGCGATGGCGGGTGCCGGCGCCCACGAGTCGGCCGAGTTGTCCGCCGTAGAAGTGCGCGCCCGGGCTGAAAATCTCGAAGGCATCGCCGCCGCTGGCAGCGAAGGCGTGGTCTCCAGCCAGCGCCTGCTCACCGTGCCTCTCCTGCGTCCTGGCGAGGCGCTGGAAATGGTGCCCGGCCTGATCGTCACCCAGCATGCGGGCGACGGCAAGGCCAACCAGTATTTCCTGCGCGGCTTCAATCTCGACCACGGTACCGATTTCGCCACCACCGTCGGCGGCGTGCCGGTCAACATGCCCACCCATGCCCACGGCCAGGGCTATACCGATCTCAATTTCCTGATTCCGGAACTGGTCGAACGCATCGCCTTCCGCAAGGGGCCGTATTTCGCCGAGGAGGGAGATTTTTCGTCGGCCGGCGCGGCGCATATCGACTATTTCCGCCGTCTGGATACCTCGCTGGCGCAAGTCACCCTCGGCGTCCATGGCTATGCCCGCAGCCTGCTCGCCGGCTCGCCGGAACTGGCGAGTGGCCATTTGCTCTACGGCCTGGAACTGTTCCACAACGACGGGCCGTGGGAAGTGGCCGAGAATTACAGCAAGTTCAACGGCGTGCTGCGTTACAGCCAGGGCACGCGCAACGACGGCTTTGCGCTGACCGGCATGGCCTACCGCGGTAAATGGATTTCAACCGACCAGGTCGCCCAGCGCGCCATCGACAGCGGCTTGGTCGGCCGCTTCGGCACGCTGGACCCTACCACCGGCGGCGAAACCAGCCGCTACAGCTTGTCCGGCGAATGGGCCAAGCGGTGGACCAATGCGCAAACCAAGGCCAACGTCTGGGCACTGAAGTCCAGCCTCGATCTGTGGTCCAATTTCCAGTATTGCCTGAACGATGTCGCCAGCACCGGCAGCTGCGCTACCGGCGACCAGTTCAAGCAGGGCGAGCGCCGGCAGGCCGGCGGCTTCGCGTTGTCGCATGCGGTGTTCGGCCGCTGGGCCGGTTTCGAGGTCGAGAACAGCATCGGCCTGCAGGGGCGGGCTGATCGCCTCGACCCGGTCGGCCTCTACGCCGCCTCGGCCCGCCAGACGGTGGGTACCGTCCGCGAGGACCGGGTGACGCAGCGCAGCCTGGGCTTGTGGGCGCAGAACGAAACGCGGTGGAGCGAGTGGTTCCGCTCCGTGCAGGGGCTGCGCGCCGATGCCTACGACTTCACCGTCGACAGCAATATCGCCGCCAACTCCGGCCAGGCCAGCGACCAGATGGTGACCCCCAAGCTGGCGCTGATCTTCGGTCCGTGGCGGAAAACCGAGCTGTACCTGAACTACGGCCACGGCTTTCATTCCAATGACGCCCGGGGAGCGACCATCAAGGTCGATCCGGCCGATGGCATGAAGCCGGTGCAGAACGTCAAGCCGCTGGTCCGCACTCGCGGCCACGAAGTCGGGGTACGCAGCGAACCGCTGCCCGGCTGGCAGTCTACGCTTGCCTTGTGGCAACTCAATGCCGCTTCCGAACTGCTTTTCGTCGGCGATGCCGGCACCACCGAACCGTCACGCCCGTCGCGCCGCTACGGCGTCGAATGGACCAATTTCTACGTACTGTCCGACTGGCTGGCGATCGACGCCGACCTCGCCTGGTCGCATGCCCGTTTCCGCGATCATGATCAGCTGGTTGGCGACTACATCCCGGGAGCGGTGACGACGACGGCCAATATCGGCGTCACGCTCGACCACCTCGGCCCATGGTTCGGCGCCTTGCGCCTGCGTTATTTCGGACCGCGCCCGCTGATCGAGGACAACTCGGTGCGTTCCGGCGGCTCGGCGCTGACCAACCTGCGCGTTGGCTACAAGTGCGATGCGCGGACCCAATTGGCGCTCGATGTCTACAACCTGTTCGACCGCAAGGTGAATGACATCGAGTACTGGTACGACTCGCAACTGCGGGGAGAGGCGGCCCCGACTGCCGACCGCCACATCCATCCCACCGAGCCGCGCAGCCTGCGCCTGACCCTGTCCTACCGTTTCTGAATCCCGAATTCAGGGCGGTAGATGCCTCCGTACGCGCATTTTTCCGGCGAGCCTGCGGAATACACGTAGATTTTTCCGTCATTCTTGCGCTTCACGGCGGCGACCCTTTGGAGTAACCTACAGGGTTTTCCCTAACCCGAACGCCAAGGAGATTTCGTGGAAAAGGATTTGCGCGAAGCCGCACTCGAATACCATCGCTGGCCCACCCCCGGCAAGATTTCTGTCCGCCCGACCAAGGGCCTGACCAACCAGCGCGACCTGGCGCTGGCCTACTCTCCGGGCGTCGCCGCGGCCTGCGACCTGATCGTCGAAGATCCGGCCACGGCGGCTGAAATGACTTCGCGCGCCAACCTAGTTGGCGTCATCACCAACGGCACCGCCGTGCTCGGCCTCGGCAACATCGGCCCGCTGGCCGCCAAGCCGGTGATGGAAGGCAAGGGTTGCCTGTTCAAGAAGTTCGCCGGCATCGACGTTTTCGACATCGAACTGGCCGAAAACGATCCAGACAAGCTGATCGACATGATCGCCGCCATGGAGCCGACGCTCGGCGGCATCAACCTGGAAGACATCAAGGCGCCGGAATGCTTCTACATCGAGGAGAAGCTGAAGGAACGGATGAGCATTCCGGTCTTCCACGACGACCAGCACGGTACGGCCATCATTTCCGCCGCCGCCATGCTCAACGGCCTGAAGATCGTCGGCAAGAAGATCGACGAGATCAAGGTCGTCTGCTCGGGCGCCGGCGCCGCCGCCATTTCCTGCCTGAACCTGTGGTGCGATCTCGGCGTCAAGCGCGAGAACATCACCGTCTGCGACTCCAAGGGCGTGATCTACGTCGACCGTCCGGGTGGCATGGATGCAACCAAAGCCCGTTACGCCCAGAATACCGACAAGCGCACCCTGTCCGACGCCATGGTCGGCGCTGACGTCTTCCTCGGCCTGTCCACCGCCGGTGTCGTCAAGCAGGACATGATCAAGACCATGGCCGCCAAGCCGATGATCTTCGCACTGGCCAACCCGACCCCGGAAATCATGCCGGAACTGGTCAAGGAAGTCTGTCCGGACGCCATCATCGCCACCGGCCGTTCTGACTACGTGAACCAGGTCAATAACGTGCTGTGCTTCCCCTTCATCTTCCGCGGCGCGCTCGATGTCGGCGCCACCCGCATTACCGAAGAAATGAAGATGGCCTCGGTGCGCGCCATCGCCGAATTGGCCGAAGCCGAAGTGACCGACGAAGTGGCCATGGCCTATCCCGGCCACGACCTGAATTTCGGCCCGGAATACCTGATTCCGAAGCCTTTCGACCCGCGCCTGATCGTCAAGATCGCCCCGGCCGTGGCGCAAGCCGCCATGGATTCCGGTGTCGCCACCCGGCCGATCACCGACTGGGCCGCCTACCGCGCCAAGCTGTCGGAATTCGTCTATCACACCGGTGTCGGCATGCGCGCCATTTTCCAGGCCGCCCGTCAGGCCAAGGGCAAGCGCATTATTTACACGGAAGGCGAAGATGAGCGCGTATTGCGTGCCGTTCAGGTCGTGATCGAGGAAAAATTCGCCCGCCCGATCCTCATCGGCCGTCCGGAAGTCATCGAACGCCGTCTGGAAAAAGCCAATCTGCGCATCCGTCCGGGCGCCGATTTCGACATCGTCAATCCGGAATCCGACGAACGCTACCGCGAGTGCTGGTCGGCTTACCACAAGCTGAATTCACGCCGTGGCGTCACGCCGGCCATCGCCAAGGAAGCCATGCGCCGCAAGCCGACCGTGATCGGCGCCATGCTGCTCAAGCTGGGCTATGCCGACGGCATGATCTGCGGCATGACTGGCCAGTACAGCCACCACCTCGGCGTGATCCGCGAAATCATCGGCAAGCGTCATGGCGTCAATACGCTGGCCGCCATGAACTACCTGATGCTGCCCGGTCGCTCGCTCTTCATCTGCGACACGCATGTGAACGAAAATCCGAGCGCCGAGGAAATCGCCGAAATGACCCTGATGGCGGCCGAACAGGTCAAACGCTTCGGCAGCCACCCGAAGGTCGCGCTGCTGTCGCACTCCAATTTCGGTTCCAGCAATTCCGAGTCGGCGCGCAAGATGAGCAAGGCCGCTGGGTTGGTTTCGGCCATGTCGGCCGGCGAGCTGGAAGTCGATGGCGAAATGCACGGCGATTCGGCGCTGAATGAAGACATCCGCCGTGAAGCCAATCCGGACTCCCCGCTCACCGGCGAGGCCAACCTGCTGGTCATGCCGAATATCGACGCGGCCAACATCTCGTACAACCTGATCAAGATGACCGGTGGCGAAGGCGTGACCATCGGCCCCATCCTGCTCGGCGCGGCGCGTCCGGTGCACGTGCTGACCTCGACCGCCACCGTGCGTCGTCTGGTTAATATGACGGCTCTGGCTGTCGTGGAGTCGATGGAACGCTGATTCCGTCCGGTAGTCGCCCAATGAAAAAAGCCGCCGGAATTTCCGGCGGCTTTTTTGTATGCGTCGTTCCCGCCTGCGCGGAATAGCGGTTGGTTTAATCCGCCAGGGCGTTCAGCAACTTGCCGTGGATGCCGCCGAAACCGCCGTTGCTCATGACCAGGATGTGGTCGCCCGGTTGCGCGGCCAGGGTGACTTGATCGACCAGGCGGTCGAGGTTTTCCTCGACGATGGCCCGTTCGCCCATCGGGGCCAGCGCTTCGCGGGCATCCCAGCCCAGGTTGCCGGCGTAGCAGAAAGCGGCGTCGACTTCGCGCAGGCTGTCCGGCAACTGGGATTTCATCGTGCCCAGCTTCATCGTGTTGGAGCGCGGTTCGAGCACGGCCAGGATGCGCGCCTTGCCGACCTTGCGGCGCAGGCCGGCGACGGTGGTGGCGATGGCGGTCGGGTGGTGGGCGAAGTCGTCATAGACGGTGACGCCGCGCACTTCACCGCGCACTTCCATGCGCCGTTTGACGTTCTCGAAGCGCGACAGCGCCTCCAGCCCCTGGGCCAGCGGCACGCCGACATGGCGGGCGGCGAGCAGCGCGGCGCAGGCGTTGGCGCGATTGTGTTCGCCAGACAGATTCCAGCGGCTGCGGCCAATGACCCCCTCCGGGCCGTGCAAGACCAGTTCGCCGCGCGCGTCGTCGCCGCTGACGCGATAGCCGGCCGGATCGTTGAAACGCTCGACCGGCGTCCAGCAGCCGCGCGCCAGCACACGCTCCAGGCTGGCTTCGGCGGCATTGGAAACGATGAGGCCGGATTGCGGCAGGGTGCGCACCAGATGGTGGAATTGCGTCTCGATGGCCGCCAGATCGCTGAAAATGTCGGCGTGATCGAATTCGAGATTGTTCAGCACGGCAGTCCGCGGCCGGTAATGGACGAACTTGGACCGCTTGTCGCAGAAAGCCGTGTCGTATTCGTCGGCTTCGATGACGAAGAACGGCGTGTCGCCGAGGCGGGCCGAAACGCCGAAATTGAGCGGCACGCCGCCGATCAGGAAGCCGGGCGCCATGTTGGCGTCTTCCAGTATCCAGGCCAGCATCGAGCTGGTCGTCGTCTTGCCGTGCGTGCCGGCGACGCCGAGTACCCAGCGTCCCTGCAACACGTTCTCGGCCAGCCATTGCGGGCCGGAGACGTAGGGCAGGCCCTTGTCGAGAATGGCTTCGAGCAGCGGATTGCCGCGCGACACCGCATTGCCGATCACGAAAATATCCGGGCTCAGGGCCAGTTGGTCGGCGGCGAAGCCTTCAATCAGTTCGATGCCGGCGTCGCGCAATTGGTCGCTCATCGGCGGATAGACGTTGGCGTCGCAGCCGGTGACCTTGTGGCCGGAGTCGACCGCCAGTTGTGCAATGCCGCCCATGAAGGTGCCGCAGATACCCAGAATATGAATGTGCATGTCACATAGACCCGTTAGAATGGGGGCGATTCTACCTTGATCGAGTCCGCCATGACCCGTCACGAAAGGCAACGCCCGAGCCACGGCACCCGGGCCAGCATCGCCAGCGCCGCCGCCCGCCTGATGGCCGAGGATGGCATTTCCGATTTCCATCTGGCCAAGAAGAAGGCGGCCCGCCAGTTGGGCCTGCCCGAGCATACGCAATTCCCTGACAACGCCGAGGTCGAGGCCGAACTGCGCGCCTACCGCAGCCTGTATCAAGGCGAAGAGCACGAGCAGATGTTGCTCGCCATGCGCCAGACGGCGCTTGACCTGCTCGAATTACTGGCGCCGTTCAATCCCTACCTGACCGGATCGGTGCTCGACGGCACGGCCGGTGAGTATTCGCATATCGACATCCTGCTCTTTGCCGACAGCGCCAAGGAGGTCGAGATTTTCCTGCTCAATCGTGGCATCGATGTCGATCATGTCGACCCGCGCAATGAGCGGGTCGAGGCGGTTCTGGTCATGGAAACCGACACAGCCGACGCCAACCTTGTTATCATGCCGCCGCATCTTGAACGGGTGGCCCTGAAGTTCCGCGATGGCCGGCCACGCGACCGCATCCGCGCCGATGCCCTGAGGGTCTTGATTTCGGAATAAGCTGGACAAAATGCTGCGATTTGCGGCAAACTTGCAGCTATGACGAAGCGAAAATCCACTTCCAAGTCAGCCGAAAAGTCCCGTATCCTGGTCCTGCACGGTCCCAACCTGAACCTGTTGGGCACCCGCGAGCCGGAGCACTATGGCAGCGTCACCCTCTCCGACATCGATATGGCTCTGGCCCGGATGGCCGAGCGGGCTGGTGTCGACCTGGAATCCTTTCAGAGCAATCACGAAGGCGCGTTGATCGAACGCATCCATGCCGCCCGCGAGCAGGGCGTGCGGGCGATCATCATCAATCCGGCGGCCTATACGCATACCAGCGTGGCGCTGCGCGATGCGCTGGCTGGCGTGGCCATTCCCTTCGTCGAAGTGCATCTGTCCAACGTGCATGCCCGCGAACCCTTCCGGCATCACTCGTATTTTTCCGACCTGGCCATCGGCGTTATCTGCGGCCTGGGTCACGAGGGCTATCGCCTCGCTCTCGAATACCTGCTCAACAAGCTTAATCTCGAATAGCCAGGCTTCGGCCGGCTGCTTTTGCGTTCTGCGAACGCAATCAACAGGAGTTCTTCATGGATCTGCGCAAACTCAAGAAACTTATCGACCTCGTTCAGGAATCCGGCATCTCGGAACTGGAAGTCACCGAAGGCGAAGAGAAGGTGCGTATCGCCAAGCATTACGGCGCCGTCGCCGCTGCCCCGATGCAGCAATACATGATGCCGGCAGCCATGCCGGTTGCCGGTGCTGCACCCGCCGCTTCGTCGGTCAATCTGGACGACGAGGATGAGCTTCCGGAAGGCCACATCGTCAAGTCGCCGATGGTCGGGACCTTCTACCGCTCGCCGTCGCCGGGCGCCGATGCCTTCGTGCAGGTCGGCCAGACCGTCAAGCAGGGCGAAACCCTGTGCATCATCGAAGCCATGAAGCTGCTCAACGAGATCGAAGCCGACGCTTCCGGCGTCGTCAAGGCCATCCTGCTCGATAACGGCGAACCGGTCGAATTCGGCGAACCGCTGTTCGTGATCGGCTGAGACAGCCGCCATGTTTGAAAAAGTCCTTATTGCCAATCGCGGTGAGATCGCCCTGCGCATTCAGCGCGCCTGTCGCGAACTGGGCATCAAGACGGTCGTCGTGCACTCCGAGGCCGACCGCGATGCCAAGTACGTCAAGCTGGCCGACGAATCGGTCTGTATCGGCCCTGCCGCCTCCTCGCTCAGCTATCTGAACGTCCCGGCCATCATTTCCGCAGCCGAAGTGACCGATGCCCAGGCCATCCACCCGGGCTACGGCTTCCTGTCCGAAAATGCCGATTTTGCCGAGCGCGTCGAGACTTCCGGTTTCGTCTTCATCGGTCCGCGCGCCGAAACCATCCGCCTGATGGGCGACAAGGTGTCGGCCAAGGATGCCATGAAGGCGGCCGGCGTGCCCTGCGTGCCGGGTTCCGACGGCGCATTGCCGGAAGACCCCAAGGAAATCGTCAAGATCGCCCGTGCCGTCGGTTATCCGGTGATCATCAAGGCCGCCGGCGGCGGTGGTGGTCGCGGCATGCGCGTCGTGCATACCGAAGCCGCGCTGGTCAATGCCGTCCAGCTGACCCGTCAGGAGGCCAACAGTTTCTTCGGCAATCCGGCGGTTTACATGGAAAAGTATCTGGAAAATCCGCGCCATGTGGAAATCCAGGTGCTGGCCGACGAATTCAAGAACGCCATCTACCTCGGCGAGCGCGATTGCTCCATGCAGCGCCGCCACCAGAAGGTGATCGAGGAAGCGCCGGCGCCGCATATTCCGGCCCGTCTTATTTCCCGTATCGGCGAACGCTGCGCCGAAGCCTGCCGCAAGATCGGTTACCGCGGCGCCGGTACCTTCGAATTCCTGTACGAGAACGGTGAGTTCTACTTCATCGAAATGAACACCCGCGTCCAGGTCGAGCATCCGGTGACCGAAATGATCACCGGTGTCGATATCGTCCAGGAACAAATCCGGGTGGCAGCCGGCGAAAAGCTGCGCTACAAGCAGAAGGACATCGCCTTCCGTGGCCATGCCATCGAATGCCGCATCAACGCCGAAGATCCCTTCACGTTCGTGCCTTCTCCCGGCAATATCGAGTTCTACCATCCGCCGGGCGGCCCGGGCATCCGCGTCGATTCCCATATCTACCAGGGCTATCGCGTTCCGCCGCACTACGATTCGATGGTCGCCAAGGTCATTTCTTATGGCGATACCCGCGAGCAGGCCATCCGCCGCATGCGTATTGCGCTGTCCGAAATGAGCATCCAGGGCATCAAGACCAACATCCCGCTGCACCAGGAATTGATGCTCGACGCGCGCTTCGTCGAAGGCGGCACCAGCATCCATTATCTGGAGCACAAGCTGGCCGACAAGAACGAGGTCAAGTCGTAACGATGTCTTGGCAAAATGTCAGCTTCCTGACCGATGTGTCGCACGCTGAACCGATGTGCGACGCCCTGCTTGAGGCGGGAGCGCTGTCGGCCAGCATCGAGGACGCCGATGCAGGTACGCCGGACGAGCAGCCGCAATTCGGCGAGCCGGGGTCGGTCAATACGCCGGGCTGGAATCGTTCGAAAGTCGTCGTGCTGCTCGAGCCGGATGCCGACGTGGCGGCTGTGCTCAGCGAGGCGGCCCAAATCATCGGACTGGCCGAAGTTCCGTTTTTTACCGTGGAACCGGTGGCTGAGCAGAACTGGGTGCAGTTGACCCAGTCGCAATTCGATCCGATCCGTGTTTCCGAGCGGTTGTGGATCGTGCCGTCCTGGCACGAGTCGCCCGATCCGGCGGCGATCAACCTGATTCTCGATCCCGGAATGGCTTTCGGCACCGGCTCCCATCCGACCACTCGGCTGTGCCTGGAGTGGCTGGAGCGCAACGTTGCCGATGGCTGTACGGTACTCGACTACGGTTGCGGTTCGGGCATCCTGGCCATCGCCGCTGCCCGTCTGGGCGCTGGCCATGTCGCCGGGGTCGATATCGACCCGCAAGCGGTCGAGGCCGCCAAGGCCAACGCCGAACGCAACGGCGTGACGGCACTTTTCGCCGACTCGGCCGTGCCGGTTGCCGGCGAGTATGATGTGGTCGTGGCCAACATTCTGTCTAATCCGCTGCGCGTCCTGGCTCCGGCCATCTGCGCCCATGTCCGCTCCGGCGGGTGGCTGGCCTTATCGGGCATCCTGCGCGAGCAGGTGGATGAAATCGTGGCCATCTATGCGCAATGGATTCCGCTGCAGGTGGCCGATGTACGTGAGGACTGGGTATGCCTGAGCGGGACCAGGCCCTGATGCGGACCCGCTGCCCGGAGTGCGGCACGATTTTCCGTGTCACCTCCGAGCAGTTGCGACGCAAGGCCGGCAAGGTGCGCTGCGGGCATTGTCAGGCCGTGTTCAATGCCTTCGACCAGTGGCAGGTCGACGGCGATGAAACGCTGGTTGCCGCCCCGATCGAGGAATCTCCCGTCGCTTTGCAGCCCGAACCGCTCGTTGAACCGGAGCTGGCTCCGATTTCGCTTGCTGGCGAGCCTGAGCCAGAGCCAGAGCCAGAGCCAGAGCCAGAGCCAGAGCCAGAGCCAGAGCCATTCGATCCGGCGGCGACCCTGGTGGCCGGGCGTGATTTTCACGATCCCGGGCTGTCTGATTCGCCAGCCATGCCTCTGGATGACAAGGCAGCGGTTCACGACGACGATCACGATGAAACGGATATTCCCGAGGTCATCCGCTTCGACGCGGCCGAAACCCTGATCGCCAGTCCGGCCGACCGCTGGGGAACGAACGGCGAGGGCCACGAAACCCCGGAACAGTCGACCTTGGCCGCCCGCGAAGCCGGGCTGGTCGCCGCGCGCGAGCTGGCCGAGGCCAACTCGTACAACCGCTGGGCTGCCGGCGCGCTTGCCGGTGACGGTCGCGGCGCCTTTGACGGCGAGTCGGCCAGGCGCGCCAAATGGCCTTTCGTGCTGGTGGCAGTGCTGCTGCTGATTGCCCTGTTGCTGCAAGTCGTGCACTACTACCGGACGGACATCGTGCTGCGCCTGCCGTTTGCTCAGTCGGCGTACAAACTGTTCGGTATCGATATCCCGTTGCCAAGAAATCCGGGGCTGGTTTCCATCGAAACCTCCGACCTGCAATCGGACAATGCCCGCGGCCTGTTCGTGCTGCAGGCCACGCTGAAGAATCGCGCGGCTTATCCGCAGGCCTGGCCGGCGCTCGAATTGAGCCTGACTGATACCAACGATGCGGTTGTTGCCCGGCGCGTCATGTACGCCGCCGAATATCTTCCTCCGGGCACCACTGCCGACGCTTTCCCGGCCAATGGCGACGTCGCCGTCCGCCTGTGGATCGAGGCCAAGGACGTCGGCGCCTCCGGTTATCGCCTTTACATTTTTTATCCCTGATACCCCATGACTACTCTCATCTGCGGTTCGCTCGCTTTCGACAACATTATGGTCTTCCCGGACCGCTTCAAGAACCACATCCTGCCCGAGCAGATCCACATCCTGAACGTGGCTTTCCTGGTTCCCGAAATGCGCCGCGAATTCGGCGGTTGTGCCGGCAACATCGCCTACAACCTGATGCTGCTCGGCGGCGACGCGACGATCATGGCGACGGTCGGCGACGATGCCGTGCCTTACCTCGACCGCCTGGACACGCTGGGCCTGCCGCGAAGCCACGTGCGCCAGGTGCCGGGCAGCTTCACCGCCCAGGCCTTCATCACCACCGACCTCGACGACAACCAGATCACCGCCTTCCACCCGGGTGCGATGAGCTTTTCGCACCTGAACAAGGTGGCCAAGGCCAACGCCAAGCTCGGCATCGTCGCGCCGGACGGCCGCGAAGGCATGATGCAGCACGCCCGCGACTTTGCCGATGCCGGCGTGCCGTTCATCTTCGATCCGGGCCAGGGCATGCCGATGTTCAACGGCGACGAGCTGCTCGATTTCATGCGTCTGGCCGATTTCGCCTGCTTCAACGACTACGAGGCCAAGCTGCTGTGCGACCGTACCGGCCGCAGCCTCGAACAGCTGGCCGGCGAGGTCAAGGCACTGATCGTGACGCGCGGCGGTGAAGGCTCGGAGATCTACGCCAACGGCCAGCGTTACGACATTCCCTGTGTCGAAGCCGAACAGATCGTCGATCCGACTGGCTGCGGCGACGCCTATCGTTCCGGCCTGCTCTACGGCATCGCCAACGGTTTCGACTGGCCGACCACCGGCCGCCTGGCAGCCGTCATGGGGGCGATCAAGATCGCCCATCGCGGCGGTCAGAATCACCAGCCCAGCCGCGAGGAAATCGGCGAGCGCTACCGCAAGGCCTTCGGCGCCCTGCCCTGGTAAGGCTTCGATTGTGCTGACACGGCGGCGTCACCTGCAGGCAACGCGCGTGTAACATGGCTGTTCCAGACTTGTTCTCCAGGAAACTAAGGAGAACAAGATGGAACATATCCAGAAGGGTGCCGGACGCGTCCGCCCCGAAAAGAGAAGCCTGGCCGTCGGTTTTGCCCGCAGCCAGAGCGACATCCTCGACGCCCAGCGCCTGCGCTATCGCGTCTTCGCCGGTGAGATGGGCGCCAACCTGCCCAGTCGCACCCCGGGCGTCGATCACGACATCTACGACCCCTATTGCGAACACCTCGTCGTTCGCGACACGCAGAGCGGCGAGATCGTCGGCACCTACCGCATCCTGTCGCCGGACAACGCGCGCCAGATCGGTTACTACTCGGAAAACGAGTTCGACCTGACTCGCCTGCAGCACCTGCGTTCGCGTCTGGTCGAAATCGGCCGCTCCTGCGTCCATCCAGACTATCGTACCGGCGCCACCATCACGCTGCTGTGGTCCGGCCTGGCGCAATACATGGTCGAGCGCGGCTACGACTACCTGATGGGCTGCGCGTCGATCAGTATGGCCGATGGCGGGCATGCTGCGGCCAGCTTGTATAATCGTCTGGCTGCCGATCACCTCGGGCCGCAGGAGTACCGCGTCTTTCCGCGCTGCCCGCTGCCCCTGGCGGCGCTACAGCAGGATCGTCCGGCCGAAGTGCCGCCGCTGATCAAGGGTTACCTGCGTGCTGGGGCCTGGATTTGCGGCGAACCGGCCTGGGATCCCGATTTCAATACGGCCGACCTGCCCATCCTGATGCCGATGGCCAAGGTGGCCGGACGTTACGCCAAGCACTACTTAGGGCAATCAGACTGAACCAAACCAACTTTGCGCTCCGCGCCTTTCGGATTTTTCGCCTTATCCTGCTCGTTTGCAGCGCGGTCATCGTCACGCTGCTGGCTTTTCCGATCTGCGGCGAAGCGGCCCGGCGGCGCCTGAAGGCGAGCTGGGCGGCGGCGCTGCTCGACGCGCTGGGCGTCGAAGTCGAGGCTGATCTGACCCACGCGGTTCCCGGCGCCCTGATCGTGGCCAATCACATTTCGTGGATCGACATCTACGTGATCAATGCCGCCTTGCCGGCGGCCTTCGTGTCCAAGGAGGAGGTCCGGCACTGGCCGCTGATCGGCTGGCTGGCGGCGAAGAACGACACCATCTTCCTGCGCCGTGGCAGCCGTGGCCACGCCAAAATCATCAATCAGGAAATTGCCGGCCTGCTCGACCAGGGGCGCCATGTCGCCGTCTTCCCCGAGGGCACGACGACCGACGGCCGTAGTCTGCTGCATTTTCACGCCGCGCTGCTGCAACCGGCGCTGAGTGCCGGGCACCCGGTGCTGCCGGTGGCTATTTCCTACTGGGAACTCGATGGCCAGCGCAGCCTGGCGCCGCGCTACGACGGCGATATTTCGCTGGGCCAATGCACGCGGGCCATACTGGGGCGCAAGCGCCTGATCGCCCGGCTGGTGACCACGCCCTTGCGCGGTTTGAACGGCGAGGACCGCAAGCAAGTCGCGGCTCAGGCCCGCGAGGCTATCGCTTTGGGGGCTGGGCTTCCGATGGTGAGCAA
This sequence comes from Dechloromonas hankyongensis, assembly GCF_022012295.1. Lineage (GTDB taxonomy): Bacteria > Pseudomonadota > Gammaproteobacteria > Burkholderiales > Rhodocyclaceae > Azonexus > Azonexus hankyongensis. Next base: position 182,738 of record NZ_JAKLTN010000001.1, on the reverse strand, counting down.
TCCACCTGGAACACCCGCCGATCTTCCAGGCGAACTGCCGTCAAATGGCCGCCCCACAGGCAGCCTGAGTCGAGCGCGAGAAAGTTCGGTGTAACTTTCAGGCCGAGCGCCGACCAGTGGCCGGTGACCAGCACCGAATCGGCATACTGGCGGTTGGGCAAGTTGAACCACGGCAGGTGGTTTTCCGGCGCGTTGCTCAACTTGCCTTTGGCCTTGAATTCCATGGCGCCGTCCGGCGTGCAGAAACGCATGCGGGTCATGGCGTTGACGATGACGCGCAGGCGCGGCCAGCCGGTCAGATCGTCCGACCAGGCGGCCGGTTCGCTGCCCCACAGATTCAGGATAAATTCGTGGAAGTCCGGTCCTTGCAAGGCGGCTTCCACTTCCCGGGCCAGTTCGCGGGCGCGGGCAGCCGTCCATTGCGGCAGCAGTCCGGCATGCACCAGGCAATACGGGCCCTCGGTGTGGCACAGCGGCTGGTGGCGCAGCCAGTCGAGCAATTCGGCACAATCCGGGGCGTCAAAAATGGCTTGCAGCGTGTCGTCCTTGCCGCGGAACTTGGCGCCGCCTTCGGCGACCATCAGCAGGTAGAGATCGTGGTTGCCGAGGACCGTCATCGCCGCCGGGCCGAGCGACTTGATCAGGCGCAGCGTCTCCAGCGATTTAGGGCCGCGGTTGACCAGGTCGCCGACCAGCCACAGGCGGTCGTGGGTCGGATCGAAGGCGCACAGCGCCAGCAGCCTTTCCAGCGAGTCGTAGCAGCCCTGGATGTCGCCGATGGCGTAAGTGGCCATCGGGCTACTCTACGGTGACGGACTTTGCCAGGTTGCGCGGCTTGTCGACGTCAGTCCCTTTGACCAGCGCGGCGTGGTAGGACAGCAGTTGCAGCGGGATCACGTGCAGGATGGGCGACAGTTCACCGTAGTGCTCGGGCAGGCGCAGGATGTGCACGCCTTCCGATTCCGGGATTTCCGAATCGGCGTCGGCGAAGACGTAGAGTTCGCCGCCGCGGGCCTGGACTTCCTTCAGGTTGGACTTCAGCTTGTCGAGCAGCTGGTCGTTCGGGGCGACCGAAATGACCGGCATGTTGGCATCGACCAGGGCCAGCGGGCCATGCTTCAGTTCGCCGGCCGGATAGGCTTCGGCGTGGATGTAGGAAATTTCCTTGAGCTTGAGCGCACCTTCGAGGGCAATCGGGTAATGACGGCCGCGACCGAGGAACAGGGCGTGCTGCTTATCGGCGAAGCGCTTGGCCCAGACTTCGATTTCGTCTTCCAGTTCTAGCACTTTATTTACGGCGACCGGCAGGTGGCGCAGCTGGTCGATGAAGGTGCTTTCCTGTTCCTGAGCCAGCCGGTTCTTGACCTTGGCCATGACCAAGGTGAGCAGGAAGAGGGCGGCCAGCTGGGTGGTGAAGGCCTTGGTCGAGGCGACACCGATTTCCGGGCCGGCGCGGGTGATGAAGCGCAGGGCGCATTCGCGGACGATGGCCGATTCCGGCACGTTGCAAATGGCCAGGGTCTTGCTCTGGCCGAGCGACTTGGCGTGGCGCAAGGCGGCCAGGGTGTCGGCCGTTTCGCCGGACTGCGAAATGGCGACCACCAGCTGGCGCGGGTTGGCGACCGAGGTGCGGTAGCGGTATTCGCTGGCGATTTCGACGGTGCACGGCACGCCGGCGATGGCTTCGAGCCAGTAGCGGGCGGTGTAGCCAGAGTGGCTGCTGGTGCCGCAGGCCAGGATCAGAATGTGGTCGACATCGGCCAGCAGGTTGCCGGCTTCGGCCCCGAAAATACCCGGTTGTATGGTCTTGCTGCCGCCGACGATTTCCAGCGTATTGGCCAGGGCTTCCGGCTGCTCGAAGATTTCCTTCTGCATGTAGTGCCGGTAGTTGCCCAGTTCGACCGCGGCGGCGGAAAGCTGCGAGACATGGACCGGGCGTTCGACCGGCGTACCGTCGAGGCGGGTGATGCGGACCTGGTCGGCGCTCAGTTCGGCGATGTCGCCGTTTTCCAGATAGACCATGTTGCGGGTGACTTGGAGCAGGGCCGAGGCATCGGAGGCGGCGTAGTTGCCGCTGTCGGAAACGCCGAGCAGCAGCGGCGAGCCCTCGCGGGCGACGACGATGCGGCCAGGCTGGGCGTGATCGATGACGGCGATGGCGTAGGCGCCGACCAGGCGCTGGCAGGCGAGGCGAACGGCCTTGAACAGGTCCGGTTCGCTCTTCAGGATGGCCTGGACCAGGTGGGCGATGCTCTCGGTGTCGGTGTCCGAGGTGAAGACGTAGCCCTGGGCGGTCAGTTCGCTGCGCAGGGATTCGTAGTTTTCGATGATGCCGTTATGGACCACCGCGATGGAGCCGGAAACGTGCGGGTGGGCATTACGTTCGCAGGGAACGCCGTGCGTCGCCCAGCGGGTGTGGGCGATGCCGGTGACCGCCTGCGTGCAGGCCGAGGCGGTTTCCAGTTCGGCAACGCGGCCGACCGAACGCACGCGCTCAATGGCGCCGGCGCCGATGACGGCCAGGCCGGCCGAGTCGTAGCCGCGATATTCGAGTTTCTTCAAGCCCTCGACGAGGACGGGAACGATGTTGTTACCGGCTGCTGCTGCGACGATGCCACACATGACTGTTCCTTAAACCTTGTAGTAATCGCGATACCAGGCGATGAAGCGGCCGACGCCTTCCTGGACGGTGGTGCCGGGGACGAAGCCGACCCAGTCGTTGAGCAGGTCGGTGTTGGCGTAGGTGGCCGGCACGTCGCCGTCCTGCAGCGGCAGCAGGCGCTTTTCGGCCTTCTGGCCAAGGGCGTCCTCGATGGCGCCGATGAAGTCGAGCAGTTGCACGGGGTTGTTATTGCCGATGTTGAACACGCGGTAGGGCGCGTTGCTGGTCGCCGGGTCGGCCGAGATGGCGTCGTAATCCGGATTGGCCGCTGCATTCTTGTCGAGGACGCGGATGACGCCTTCGACGATGTCGTCCACGTAGGTGAAATCGCGCTTCATGTTGCCGTGGTTGAAGACGTCGATCGGCCGGCCTTCGAGGATGGCCTTGGTGAACAGGAAGAGCGCCATGTCCGGGCGGCCCCACGGGCCATAGACCGTGAAGAAGCGCAGACCGGTGGTCGGCAGGCCGTAGAGGTGGCTGTAGGTATGGGCCATCAGCTCATTGGCCTTCTTGGTCGCGGCGTACAGGCTGACCGGGTGATCGACGCTGTCGTGTTCCGAGAAGGGCATCTTGGTGTTGCCGCCATAGACGCTGGAGCTGGAGGCGTAGACCAGATGCTGGACCTGGTTGTGGCGGCAACCTTCTAGGATGTTGATGAAGCCGACCAGATTGCTGTCGACGTAGGCATGCGGATTCTGGATCGAGTAGCGAACGCCGGCCTGGGCGGCCAGGTGAATGACCTTGTCGAACTTTTCCTCGGCGAACAGTTTTTCCATGCCGGCGCGGTCGCCGACGTCGAGCTTGACGAAGCGGAAGCCGGGCAGGGCGGTCAGGCGCTTCAGGCGGTTTTCCTTCAGCGAGACCTCGTAATAGTCGTTCAGGTTGTCGAGGCCGACGACTTCGTCGCCGCGCGCCAACAGGCGCAGGGAAGTGGTCATGCCGATGAAGCCGGCGGCGCCGGTAACGAGAATTTTCACGAAACTACCTCGAAGAAATGATCACGATATTTTACCGCAGTGCAGCATCCGATTTTTGCCGCTCCAGCATCTTGGCATATTTGACGAAGCTGTTCATGCAACCGATGGCGATGTGGATGAGGCCGGGCAGTCCGTCGCGGAAGCCCTGGCGGATCACGTAGAACTTGATGAAGCGGACGACGGGGCTGAAGGCGATGCGCCCGAACGAAGCGCGCTTGCCCGCTTGCAGGGCCATGTCGGCAGCCAGCGTGGTGTAGCGGTTCTGCTTGGTCAGGTAGGCGGCCAGCGTTTCGGCCGAGTTGTGCAGCAGATCGCCGTCCAGCGTACCGACCGGGCCGTCGGCGACCACCTTTTCATGAACGGCATCGGTCGACCAGCGGCCTTGGCGGCGGTCGAACAGGCGCAGCGACCAGTCGGGATAGCCTTCACCGTGTTTCAGGTAGCGGCCGAGAAAGCGGTTGCAGCGCGGGAAGCGGTAGGCGCCATGGGCCGGCTGCCGGAGCGCGTTTTCGATACTGGTTTGCAGATCGGGCGAGACGCGCTCGTCGGCGTCCAGGCAGAGCACCCAGTCGTGCCGGGCGGCATCGACCGCAAACTGCTTCTGCGGTCCGAAGCCCAGCCAGTCCTGGGCGATGACGCGGGCGCCATAGCGCTCAGCCAGCGCCTGCGTGCCATCCGCGCTGCCGGAATCGACGACCACGATTTCGTCGGCAAAGCGCGCGCTCTTCAGGCAGTCCTCCAGTTGGGAGGCGGCGTTGAGGGTAATGATTGCAACGGAAAGCGGCTGACGCGTGGCTGGCATTTATAATTGCGGCTTCGAAAGCCGTGATTTTATCCGCCGATGCGCATTTTGATCGTGAAAACTTCCTCGCTCGGCGACGTCATCCACAATTTGCCGGCGATCAGCGACATTCGCTATCATTTTCCCGATGCCCAGATCGACTGGTGCGTCGAGGACAGTTTTGCCGCCATCCCGCGCCTGCATCCGGCGGTGCGGGCCGTCATCCCTGTGGCTATCCGCCGCTGGCGCAAGCAGCTAGCGAAGGCAGCCACTTGGCGGGAAATCGCAGCATTTCGCCGGCAGATCGCTGCGGCATCCTACGATGCGGTGATCGATACGCAGGGATTGCTGAAAAGCGCCCTGATTGCCCGCTGCGCCCAAGGGCCGCGTCTGGGATATGCCGCCGCTTCGGCCCGCGAGCCGCTGGCGGCGCGCTGCTATCATCGGCACTTTCACGTTTCCCGCGACCTGCATGCGGTGGTGCGCAACCGTCTGCTGGCAGCAGCGGCGCTGGGCTACAAGGCCGACGGCGAGCCGGATTACGGGGTCGATACGGCGCCCGGCGCCTTTCCGTGGTTGCCGCATCGCCCCTACGTGGTGTTTCTGACGGCAACCAGCCGCGACGACAAACTGTGGCCGGAAGCGAACTGGACAGCGCTCGGCCGCGCGCTGAACAGCATGGGCTTCAACGCGATTCTGCCCGGTGGCAGCGCCGTCGAGCGGGAGCGGGCGGCACGCCTGGCGGCGACCATTCCGAGGGCGCTGGCCGCCCCGCCGATGAGCATTCCCGAGTTGGCCGCGCTGCTCGCCGGCGCCCGGGCAGCGATTGGCGTCGATACCGGCCTGACGCATCTGGCGGTAGCCCTGAAGACGCCGACCGTGGCGATCTATACCGCTACCGACCCCGGCTTGACCGGCGTGTTGGGGACGGGTTTCCACCGCAACCTGGGCGGCAAGGCGCAAATTCCGGCGGCCGACGCGGTGCTCGGCGAATTGCAGGCGGTACTGGCCTGATGGCGCGCCTCGCCTACAGCCTGCTGCTTTATTTGATCACGCCGCTGATCTGGCTGCGCCTACTGTGGCGTGGCCGCAAGCAGCCTGAATACCTGCACCATCTCGGCGAGCGCTACGGGTTTTATGGCCAGCCGGCACCGGCCAGGCTGATCTGGGTGCATGCCGTTTCCGTCGGCGAAACGCGGGCTGCCCAGCCGCTCATCGACGGCCTGCTTGCCCGCTGGCCGGAGCATCGCATCCTGCTTACCGGCATGACGCCGACCGGGCGGGCCGCCGGGCGCGAGGTGTATGGCGAGCGGGTGATCCAGGCCTACCTGCCTTACGACTATCCCGGGGCGGTGGGCCGCTTCTTCCACCATTTCCGACCGGCCTTCGGGGTGTTGATGGAAACCGAAATCTGGCCCAATCTGCTGCTCACCGCCCGGCGTGCCGGCGTGCCGGTGGCGCTGGCCAATGCCCGGTTATCGGTGCGTTCGGCCCGCGGTTACGGCCGCTTCCGGGCGCTGGTTTCCCCGGCCTTTGCCGCCTTGTCCGGCGTGGCGGCGCAGACGGCGGGGGACGCCGAGCGCCTGGCCGGCCTGGGGGCGACGGTGGTCGAGGTGTGCGGCAACCTGAAATTCGATGTGCGTCCGCCGGCCGACAAGATCGACCTCGGACGCCAGTGGCGGCAGGCTGTCGGCGAGCGGCCGGTATGGCTGTCCGCCAGCACGCGCGAAGGCGAGGAAACGCTGGTCCTCGAGGCCTGGCGCCAGGTGGCGATTCCCGGCGCCTTGCTGGTCCTGGTGCCGCGCCATCCGCAACGTTTCGACGAAGTGGCGAAGCTGTTGCAGCAGTCTGGTCTGCGTTCGGTCCGCCGCAGCCAGGGGCTGCCGGCAGCGGACACCGAGGTCTGGCTGGGCGACAGCATGGGCGAGATGGCCGCCTATTTCAGCCTTGCCGACCTGGCTTTCATTGGCGGCAGCCTGTTGCCGCTCGGCGGGCAGAACCTGATCGAGGCGGCGGCCTGCGGCTGTCCGGTGCTCGTCGGGCCGCACACCTTCAACTTCCTGCAGGCGACCGACGATGCCATCGCGGCGGGCGCGGCGCAGCGGGTGGCCAACGCCGACGAGTTGGGGGCTGGTGTCGATGCGCTGCTGCGGGATGTTGGGCGTCTAGCCGCGATGCGGGCCGCTGCCGCTCAGTTCGCACACGCCCATCAGGGGGCGGCGGAACGGATGCTGGGTCTTATCGAACGGTGGACGGGTCGAGCAGGGCGTTGATCTGGGCGATGTCGTCGTCGCCCAGCGCGCCGGTCGCTGACTTCAGGCGCAGTTGCGCCATTAGCGTATCGAGCGTGGCCTTTGCCAGGTCGCGGCGGGTGACATAGACCTGGTTCTCGGCGTTCAGCACATCGATGTTGATGCGCACGCCGACTTCGTAGCCCAGCTTGTTCGATTCGAGCGCCGATTGCGACGAGATCAGGGCCGCTTTCAGCGCCTTGACCTGGGCCAGGCCATTGACGACGCCGAGATAGTACTGGCGGGCGCCGAGGGCAGCGCTGCGCTTGGCCCCTTCCAGGGTAGATTCGGCCGCGGCGCGGTTGGCGCTAGCTTCGCGCTGGCGCGACGCGGTCAGGCCGCCCGAAAAGAGCGGGATGTTGAGCTGGATGCCGACGTTCTGGAAATCGGTGTCGTAGCTGCCGAAGGCCGGCGTATAGCTCTTGGCATAGCCGTAATTGGCGACTGCATCGAGGGTCGGATAATGGCCGGCGCGCTGCTTGTCGACCTCGCGGGCGGCAATGTTGGCGTTGTATTGCTGGACCTGCACGTTCAGGCTGCCAGTTTCGGCGGCGCTGACCCATTCGTTCATGTTGCCCGGCTGTGGCGGCGTCAGTTCGGCTGTCTTGCGCAATTGGGCGAGCGCACCCGGCTCCTGGCCGACGATGGCCTGCAGCGTGCGCTGCCTGACTTCGAGGTCGCTTTCGGCGGCGATTTCCTGGGCGCTGGCCAGGTCGTAGCGGGCCTGCGCTTCGTGCGTATCGGTGATGGTCGCGGTGCCGACTTCGAAGCTCTTCTTGGCCAGTTCCAGTTGCTGGGCGATGGCCTGCTTGTTGGCCTGCACAGCGGACAGGCTTTCCTGGGCGTACAGCACATCGAAATAGGCTTGGGCGACGCGCAGGATGAGGTCTTGGCGGGCCAGCCCGAAATTGGCCTCGGCTTGGGCGACCTGCATTTTCGACTGGTCGTAGGCGATCCAGTTCTGCCAGCGGAACAGCGGTTGCGACAGGGTCAGCTGATAGCCGTTGGAGTTGTAGTTCGGTTTGGCGAAGGTGGCGCCGCCGTGCGTGGACAGCTCGTTCTCGTTCCACACCGTGTTGCCGGACAAGGTCAGGCTGGGCAGCAGGCCGGCACGTGTCTGCGGCTGCTTTTCCTGGCCGGCTTCGAAGGTGGAGCGGGCTGCGGCGAAGGTCGGATCGTTGCCCTGGGCGTCGCGATAGACCTGCATCAGATCGGCGGCGTGGAGCGGCGCAGCGATCAGGGGCGAAACGAGCAGCCAGGCGAGCTTTTTCATGCCATCCTCAGTAGCGACGCATATCAGGATCGATTTCCCCCGCCCAGGCATCGACGCCGCCGCTCAGGTTGAGCACCGAGTCAAAGCCCTGGCGCTCGAGGAACATTGCGACCTGCATGCTGCGGGCACCATGGTGGCAGATCACCACGATATCGCGGTCAGTGTCGATCTCTGCGCAGCGCATCGGCACCAGATGCATCGGGATGTGCTGGGAGCCTGCCAGCCGGCAGAGCTCCAGCTCCCACGGTTCGCGTACATCGAGCAGGACGGGGTCGGGCCGCTTGTCGTCGGCCAGCCATTCGGCGAGTTGCTGTACGCTGAGCTGCTGCATCAGAAGGAGAAACTGTCCTTGGCGTCGGCGCCGTCGAGTGCCGGAACGACGGTCTCGAACAGGTTGACGGTGTTGTAGACGCCATCGCCGGTGCACGTGATCAGCTGGGCTTCCATGACCGGGGCCTCGCCCGTGATGACAGCCAGACGGCCACCGACGCGCAACTGCTTGAGCAGGGCCGAGGAAACGGTCGGCAGCGAGCCGGAGACGACGATGGCGTCGTACGGGCCGCGTTGAGCCCAGCCGTCGATGCCGTTACCGACTTCGACCGTGACGTTGGCGACGCCGGCGCGTTCCAGATTGGCCTTGGCGGCCGCAGCGATTTCCGGACGGCTTTCGACGGTGACGACATGCTCGGCGCGGGCGGCCAGCAGGGCAGCCATGTAGCCGCTGCCGGTACCGATTTCGAGGACCTTGTCGGTCTTCTTGATGCCCAGCTCCTGCATCATCTTGGCTTCGATCTTCGGGGCCAGCATGACCTGGCCGCTGCCGATCGGGATTTCCATGTCGGCGAAAGCCAAGTTGCGATAGGCAGCCGGCGCAAAATCTTCGCGCTTGACGACGAAAAGAAGGTCGAGAACCTGCGGATCCAGGACATCCCAGGGACGGATCTGCTGTTCGATCATGTTGAAGCGCGCTTGCTCGATGTTCATTTGGGTCTCCGCAGGCATAATATTAGCACAAGCTAATATATTGATTCCGACAAATCAAAATTATACCCGACTCTCCTTTTCCGTCCCGCGCAAACCTTGACGCAGGAGGTCCATGTGTATCTGCAGGTAAAGCTGCGGATTGCTTTCGCCGCCCACGCAGCAACTCATCGAATAGCGCCAGATCAGCAGCATCAGGATGGGGGCGATGACCACATCGATGGTCGTTTCGACGTCCATGGCGCGGAATTCGCCGTTCGCCATGCCGCGCCGTAAGGCGCTGCCGACCAGGGCGCGACCGCGGTTGATGACGTTCTCGACATAGTAGCGGCCGAGTTCGGGGAAATTCCGGGCTTCGGCAACCATCAGCTTGGGAATGCCGGCGAAGGCCGTCTGGCCGATCTTGGTCCACCAGTTGGCGAGCAGTTTTTCCATCAGGTCGAAGCTGCTGCCGGTGTGCTGGGCGGCGATGGCCTCGTTTTCGACGATGACCGGGATGATGCCTTCCTGGATCACCGCTTTGAACAGCGCTTCCTTGTTCTCGTAGTAGAGATACAGCGTGCCCTTCGACACGCCGGCGCGGGTGGCGACATCTTCCAGCCGGGTGGCGGCGAAACCCTTCTCGACGAAGAGGTCGAGCGCGGCCGCCAGCAGCTCCGAGGGGCGGGCTTCCTTGCGGCGTTTGCGGGGAGGGGGGCTGAGCGACATGGCTAACTTAATGACTCTATGGTCATTAAGTTACCACTGCGTTCCGCCTCAGGTCAACGGCCTTCCTTGATCAAGCGGTTGCTGGAAGTCTGGATGGGGCGGGCGTTGTTGCGATACAGGCGGCTGAAGATGTTGATCTGGTCCTGCGAAACCTGCACCGGCTGCTTCATGACCAGCCACAGCACGCCTTCGGAACAGGGCGGCGTGGTCAGCGAGCCCATGTAGGTGTAGTAATTGCGCGAGGTGGGGAGCAGGCTGTTCAGGTCGACCGTGGTCGTCGGCGGCGCCACCGGCATGTTCTTTTCCAGCGGCATGTTGTTCCACAGGGTCTGGATGAACGGGTTTTCGTTGCCCCGTTCGAGCAGTACGGCGACAACGGCGAGCTGGCCTTCGTCGGACTTGTGCACCAGATGGACAACCATGTCGAAGCGCTGGCCATTGACCTTCTCCTCCGACGGGCGATGGAAGTGGAACTGGACCAGCTCATAGGTCTTGCCGGTCAGCGAAATGGAACCTTCCCCGACATTGACTTGAACGGTGTGGCCGTTGTCGACGATACGGAAGGTCGACGGCTGATACTTGAACTTGATCGGCTCGAGATCGACCTTTATGCCGTCCTTGATGTCGATCGGCGACTGGCGTTCGCCGACGGCGCAGAGCTTGTTCTGCGGATCGATCCGGCTCCAGTTCTCCGGGCCGCCCATGCCTTCGTAGTCCCAGTGGATGTGCGCATGCTGTACGGCCGGTTCGCTATGGGCCAGTTCGAGCATGTAGCCTTCCGACTTGGCTGCCTTTTTGGGTTTAGGCGCAGGGGCCGGGCTGGTGTGGACGACGATGGTCTGCGCCTTGGCTGGAGCGGTAGCCGGGGCCGGTACGGGCGGAGCTGGTGGCTTGACCGGCGCGGCGGCAGCGGGTGGCGGCGCTTCCCGGGTCGATTCGCGGGCCGCTTCGGCGGCGGCCTTCAGATTGGGGCGGATCGACGGGATGGGCGAATGTTCGGCTTCCTTGGCCGGTGCGTCGGAAGCCTTGATGGCGGCCGGTTTCTCGGTCTTGGCCATTTCCTTCTTGAGGGTCGCCTCGTTGGCCGCCTTCAATTGGCTGCCTGCCTCGTTGGCCTTTTGCGCCAGTTCGGCCGGGCTCTCCTTGGGCGGACGGCACACTTCGCGTAGCACCTTGTCGTCCAGAGTTCCGGAGCGTACCGGGAGTTCGACTCCCCGGATGTCTTCCTCACGGACGATATCCGATTCGTTTTTCTTGAAAATGCGCTTGATGGTGTTGGCGCTACGCGTCGTGCAATCGTAACGGGTGATCGCTTCGATGACGCGGTAGCCGGCACCGGACTTGCCGTCGATCAACTCCTTCTCGAGGACAACGCGACCTTGCGCCTGAACGGCGTTACCGTCACGTTTCAAGCTGGTGCGGTCGATCTCGATGCGCTTGCCGGGCTCGGATGAAATGACCTGCCAGGTCGGCGCCGCAGAGGCGCTCCAGGGCAGGGTGGCCAGCAGGCCGGCAATAATCAGTAAGCGCATCTTCGATTCCCCGTTTTTCTTTAGATTCCACGTCTTGTCGAAGATATTTCGGCTAATTTCTGAAAATCTTGAGCGGACTTTGTCGTTCCTTGCATTTTGCCTGTATTTCCAGTAACTTGCAGCCCACTCGTTAGGGGTGCCGGCGGACAAGCGGGCTGAGAAATACCCTTCGAACCTGACCGGGTCATGCCGTCGTAGGGAAACGAATACGGTTGTTGGAACCAGATCGCTCCCTGCTCGTCATATCCCGCTGATACACGCACGGAGCCTCCATGAACGTCAAAGAACAATTCCTCGCCGCCAATGCCCACGTCGACGAGGCCGCCATCCAGCCGCTGCCCAATTCCCGCAAGGTTTATATCGAAGGTTCGCGCCCGGATATCCAGGTCCCGATGCGCGAAATCAGCCAGTCCGATACGCCGACCGGCATGGGCGGCGAGAAGAATCCGCCGATCTACGTTTATGACTGCTCCGGCGTCTATTCCGACCCGGCCGCCAAGATCGACATCCGTTCCGGCCTGCCCGCCCTGCGCGCCCGGTGGATCGCCGAACGCAACGACACCGAGGAACTGGCCGACCTGACTTCCGACTACGGCCGCCAGCGCGCCACCGACACGGCCCTCGACGAACTGCGCTTCCCCGGCCTGCACCGCAAGCCGCGCCGAGCCAAGGCCGGCGCCAACGTGTCGCAGATGCATTACGCCCGTAAAGGCATCATCACGCCGGAAATGGAATACGTCGCCATCCGCGAGAACCTCAACCGCCGCGCCTACATCGAATCGCTGAAAGCCACCGGCCCGCTGGGCGACAAAATGGCCAAGCTGCTCGGCCGCCAGCACCCGGGCCAGAACTTCGGCGCCAGCATTCCGGAAGAGATCACCCCGGAATTCGTGCGCAGCGAAGTCGCTCGCGGCCGCGCCATCATCCCCAACAATATCAATCACCCGGAAAGCGAGCCGATGATCATCGGCCGCAACTTCCTGACCAAGATCAACGCCAACATCGGCAACTCGGCGCTCGGCTCCTCCATCCAGGAAGAAGTCGAGAAAATGACCTGGTCGATCCGCTGGGGCGGCGACACGGTGATGGACCTGTCCACCGGCAAGAACATCCACGAAACCCGCGAGTGGATCATCCGCAACAGCCCGGTGCCGATCGGCACGGTGCCCATCTATCAGGCGCTGGAGAAGGTCAATGGCAAGGCCGAGGACCTGACCTGGGAAATCTTCCGCGATACGCTGATCGAACAGGCCGAGCAGGGCGTCGACTACTTCACCATCCACGCCGGCGTGCTGCTGCGCTACATCCCGATGACGGCCAACCGCATGACCGGCATCGTGTCGCGCGGCGGCTCGATCATGGCCAAGTGGTGTTTGGCGCACCACAAGGAAAGCTTCCTCTACACCCACTTCGAGGAAATCTGCGAAATCATGAAGGCCTACGACGTTGCCTTCAGCCTCGGCGACGGCCTGCGTCCGGGCTCGATCTACGACGCCAACGACGAAGCCCAGCTCGGCGAACTGAAGACCCTGGGCGAGCTGACCGCAATCGCCTGGAAGCACGACGTGCAGACCATCATCGAAGGCCCGGGCCACGTGCCGATGCACCTGATCAAGGAGAACATGGACCTGCAGCTCGAATACTGCAAGGAAGCCCCGTTCTACACCCTCGGCCCGCTGACCACCGATATCGCGCCGGGCTACGATCACATCACCAGCGGCATCGGCGCCGCCATGATCGGCTGGTACGGCACCGCCATGCTTTGCTACGTGACGCCTAAGGAACACCTCGGCTTGCCCGACAAGGACGACGTCAAGGAGGGCATCATTACCTACAAGCTCGCCGCCCACGCCGCCGACCTGGCCAAGGGCCATCCCGGCGCGCAGATCCGCGACAACGCACTGTCCAAGGCGCGCTACGAGTTCCGCTGGGAAGACCAGTTCAACTTGGGCCTCGACCCGGACAAGGCGCGCGAATTCCACGACGAAACCCTGCCCAAGGAATCAGCCAAGGTCGCCCACTTCTGCTCGATGTGCGGTCCGCACTTCTGCTCGATGAAGATCACCCAGGACGTGCGTGACTTCGCGGCGGCGCAGGGGATCGGCGAAGCCGAGGCGCTGGACAAGGGCATGGAAGCCAAGGCGGTCGAATTCGTCAGGACCGGCGCCGAGCTGTACCAAAAGGTCTGACATGAAACGCTGCTTGGCCGGCCTGATACGTTGCGTTGTCGGGCTGGCCATGGCGTGCGTGCTTGTCGGGACGGCAGGCGCGGAGTTCAACAAGTTCAACCCGGTTTATATAAGCCGCCTGCCGCGTATCCAGATCGAAGTAGCGCCGGGCAACTGGGGGCAGATGGAGGTCAAGGACCTGCAGCGCCTGTTAGAAGCGGTAGCCCGGCAGCAGTTGTCGGATATTCCGCCGCTGAGCCGGGATACGTTGTCGATATACGTCATCCCGCGCAACGACTTCCCCGAGGTCATGCTTGAGCGCAACCGCGATGGCGCCTATGTGGTCCGCCTGACTGCGCGCGATGAGCGTCTGTACCAGTATGCCTACCAGTTTGCGCATGAGCTGTGCCACATTCAGTCGCATTACGACCAGAAAGAACTGCGCGACGGCAAGCTGCCCGTCCAGAATCAGTGGTTCGAAGAAAGCCTGTGCGAGGCGGTGTCGATCTTCACACTGCGACAACTGGCCGCAAGCTGGGACGAGCGTCCGCCCAGCCGCAAATGGAGCGGCTACGGGGCGAAGTTCGGCGCCTATGCCGACCAGCTGCTGGCCCAGGCGCATCGGCAATTGCCACCAGAACAAGGCTTCCTCGCCTGGTACAAGACCAATGCCGAATTGCTGCGGGTCAATCCTTATGATCGCGAAAAAAACGAGGTGATCGCCGGGCAACTGCTGACGATCTTCGGTGACGATCCCATCCGCTGGCAGTCCGTCGTCTATCTCAATCCGCATCTGGAAAGTGCGCTACAGCCCTTCCCGAAATACCTGCATGACTGGTACCAAGCCTGCCCGGAACAGAACCGGGTGCCGGTCAAAGGCGTGTTTCAACTCTTCGGGCTGGTGCCGAAACAGGAATGATTCCTCCTGCCAGCAAAAAGGCCAACACCGCTGCCGGCGCTGGCCTTTATTCAGAATGCTGATGGACAGGCGCTACGCCGCTATTCCTGCCGCTCGCGAATCTGCATATTGACCGCATCAACGTATTCGTTGAAGGCCGCCGATCCGGTGTCCGGGCTGCGGAAGCCGGCCAGATAACCATCAAAGCCGGCGACGGGTCCGTTCGGGCCGGCAACGCCGTATTCTTCGGTGGCATTTTTCGCGGAAATGGTCTGGTTGGTTTCGGCGACGTAGTAGTTGAACCATTGCGAACCTGTATCGCTGCCAGTCATCAGGCCAAGATACTCGTTGAAACTGTGGTCGCTGATCGGCGCGGCGGTGACTGAAGCGATTGCACAACAGACGGCGACGCCCAGCAAAGTCTTCGTCTTGAACATGGTTACCTCCATTTGAACAAGATTGATCAATGAGGCCGTGACGAAAGGACGGGGTAAAAAGGGCTACCTACGGCTACCTCCCGTCTGAAGGTCAGACGTGGCGCGATACAGATTGGTTCCGTTTTTTCAATGCCAGATGCACGGCAAGGCGCTGCTTGGGCGCCAATTTCGTAAGGCCCGGCTTGGGCGACCGGCGGCTGGATTGGCGTCATCCGGCCGCCGACTTTACTTCCATTTACCGCCCGCTAACCCCCCTTAACCGCATGCCGGCCGAGTATTCGTCCTGTCGCCCGGCTGCTTTCGGCCGGCCAACGTCAAACGAAAAGGACGAAGAGATGAAGATTACTTTCAGCAGCATCAGGCGTTTTTTGCTCGCGGCCGGCATGGCCACCGCTGTTCCGCTGAGCGCCGCAGCCTGGCAGGGGCATGTCGGCGGCCCTGGCGCCTGCGGCGGCGGGATGCCGGGTGGGCCGGGCAAGCAGGTGATGTGGGGCGACATGCTGCCGCCTTATCTGCACGGTTTGAATCTGAGCGAGGCGCAGCGCGACAAGGTGTTCGCCATCATGCACGCCCAGGCGCCGGCGATACGCGACAAGGCCAAGGCGGTGCACAAGGCCGAGGACGATCTACGCATACTGGCGGCGGCGCCGGACTACAGCGCAGCCAAGGCTCGGGCGTTGGCCGATAGCGCAGCGAAGGCGATGGCGGAAATGACGCTGGCCCGAACGCAGGTCGATCGTCAGGTATTCGAGCTGCTGACGCCGGAGCAGCGCAAGCAAGTGGCCGAACGCAAGCCGGGGGTCGTGCCGCCGCACGGTGCGGCGCCGGGCGCCTGATTGTTCCGGGTTACGGCAGCGCCGCGAAAAACGGGGTTGGCCGACAATCCCGTTTGCGACGGTGTTTTGGCATCGCCCGCCGCATCGGGGACAATGGCGGCATGTCTGTGCCTTCTTCATCCTTCGCCTGCCGCCCCGCGTGCGGCGCCTGCTGTATTGCGCCGTCGATCTCGTCGCTGAACAAGCCGGCCGGTGAGCCCTGCCGTCATCTCGACGAGGCGTTGCGCTGTCGGATTTTCGGCCGGCCGGAACGTCCGAAGTGCTGCGCCGGCCTGCAGGCGTCGGCGGAAATGTGCGGCGAAACGCGGGAGCACGCCATGCGCTGGTTGGCCCATCTCGAAGTTTTGACTCATCCGGGATAGTAGAATGCGGCCTCCCCAACTTGGCTGCGCTCCATGGACCCGATTCTTCTCCTCAAGGCCCTGATCCTCGGTATCGTCGAAGGGCTGACCGAATTCCTGCCGATTTCCTCGACCGGCCACCTGATCCTGGCAGGCGATCTGCTGAATTTCAACGACGATCGCGGCAAGTTGTTCGAAATTGTCATCCAGTCCGGCGCCATTCTGGCTGTGGTCTGGGAATACCGGGCGCGCATCGCCGGTGTCTTCCGCGGTCTGGGCCGCGACCGCCTGGCCAACCGACTGGTGCTCAATCTGGCCATCGCCTTCATGCCGCTGGCCGTGCTTGGCCTGTTGTTCAAAAAAGCCATCGAGGCGCATCTGTTCAAGCCGGTGCCTGTGGCCCTGGCCTTCATTGTCGGTGCTTTCGTGATCATCTGGGCCGAACGGCGTACCCATACGGTCCGTGTTGCGACCGTCGACGACATGACCCCGCTCGACGCGCTCAAGCTCGGCTTCGCTCAGGCGGCGGCGTTGATTCCGGGGACTTCGCGTTCCGGTGCGACGATCATCGGCGGCTTGCTGTTCGGCCTGTCGCGCAAGGCGGCGACCGAATTTTCCTTCTTCCTGGCGATCCCGACCCTGTTTGCCGCCACCGCCTACAACCTGTACAAGGAGCGCGCGTTGCTCAACGCCGACGATCTCGGCATGTGGGCGGTCGGCTTCGTGTCGGCTTTCGTCTCGGCCTTCTTGTGCGTGCGCTGGCTGCTGCGTTACATCTCCAGCCATGACTTCACCGCCTTCGCCTGGTACCGCATCGCCTTCGGCCTCGTCGTGCTGGCTACCGCCCACTTCGGCTGGGTGCAATGGACGGCGGCTTGATCATTTACCTGCACGGCTTCTGCTCGTCGCCGGCCTCGTGGAAGTCGCGGCTCCTGGCCGAGGAGATGGCACGACGCGGGCTGGCCGATCATTTCGTCTGCCCGCAACTATCGCCGGTGCCGGATGAAGCCGTGGCCAGCGTCAGCCGCCTGATCGAGCAAGCCGGCGGGCCGGTTACACTGGTCGGTTCGTCGCTGGGCGGTCATTACGCCAGCCATCTGGCCGAAAAGCACGGTCTGAACGCCGTGCTGATCAACCCGGCGGCGGTCTACCGCCTCGATCTGGCCGATTTCGCCGGCGAGCACGCCAACTTCCATTCTGGTGAGCGATTCGTTTTCACCGCCGCGCACGCTGTGCAGTTGAAGGCCCAGGTCGCCCGACCGACGCCGGAACGTTACTGGCTGCTGCTTGAGGAGGGCGACGAAGTCCTCGATTACCGGCAGGCCGCCGATTTCTACGCCGGGTGTCGGCAAACCGTGCTGCCGGGCGGCGATCATAGCTTCACGCAATTTCCCGAATTTATCCCGCAAATCATTGAATTCGCTGGGCTATAATCCGCCGATGAATGTATTGTTTGAAGAAGATGGCGGCTTCAAGGCCGGCAGCATCATGGCCGACAACGACACTTCGTTGCAGGTCGAAATGCCCACCGGCAAGCGGAGCAAGATCAAGGCGGCAACGGTATTGCTGCGTTTTGACAAACCTTCTGCCGCGACGCTGCTCGATCAGGCGACGCCGCTGGCCGAAGAAATCGAACCGGATTTCCTGTGGGAGTGCGTGAACGATGGCGAATTTTCGTTTCTGGATTTTGCCCGTGACTACTACGGACACGACCCCGCCCCGAGCGAAGCGACGGCGGTGCTGCTTGCCCTGCACGCCGCGCCCGTCTATTTCCACCGCAAAGGCAAGGGCCGCTTCCGCAAGGCGCCTGCCGACATTCTCGCAGCTGCTCTGGCCAATCTTGAAAAAAAGCGTCAGCAAGCGCTCGCCATCGAAGGCTGGATCGCGGAGCTGAAGGAATTCCGTCTGCCGCCAGCCATCGGCGCGCTGACCGATTCCCTGCTCTACGCCCCGGACCGCAACAAACCGGAAACCAAGGCCTTCGAAGCGGCCTGCGGCGAAACCGGGCTGACCGCCGCGCAGCTGCTGTTCCGTTGCGGCGCCATCAAGTCGCCTTATTTCCTGCACTACCGGCGCTTCCTTCACGAGCAGTTCCCGAAAGGCACGGCTTTCCCGAGCCTTGAGGCGCCCGGATTGCCGCGCGACCTGCCGCGTGCCGACGTCCGCGCCTTCTCGATCGACGACGCCCACACCACCGAAATCGACGATGCGCTGTCCGTCGTCAAGCTGCCCGGCATCGGGTCACGCATCGGCATCCACATCGCCGCGCCCGGGCTGGCCATCGAACACGGCTCGCCGCTCGACGGTGTCGCCCGCGCCCGGCTGTCGACGGTCTACATGCCCGGCAACAAGATCACCATGCTGCCCGACGCCGTGGTGCAGAACTACACGCTGGCCGGCGGCGTTGACTGCCCGGCCGTGTCGCTCTACCTGACGGTCAACGAGTCGCTGGAAATCCTCAGCCACGAGTCACGGCTGGAGATGGTGCATATCGCCGCCAACCTGCGCCATCACGAAATCGAACCCTGGTTCAACGCAGAAACCATCAACGGCCCGCTGCCCGACCAGCCGTTCAAGGACGAGCTGGTTCATCTCTGGCACTTCGCCAATGCCTGCGAAGGCCGCCGCGGCAAGCCGTCGGCCGTGCAGGGCATCAACGACTACAACTTCGCCATTGCCGGCGACCTGGCCGATCCGGACGCGTGCACGGTCGACATCAGCGAACGCAAGCGCGGCAGCCCGCTCGACAAGCTGGTCGCCGAACTGATGATCGTCGCCAATTCGACCTGGGGCGGCCTGCTCGCCGAGAAGAATGTGGCCTGTCTGTACCGCGCCCAGACTCAGGGCAAGGTGCGTATGACCACCTCGCCGCTGCCGCACGAGGGCCTCGGTGTGCCGCAATACGCCTGGATGACCTCGCCGCTGCGCCGTTACTGCGACCTGGTCAATCAATGGCAGCTGATCGCCTGCCTGAAGGGCGAGACGCCGGCCTTTGCGCAGAAATCGGCCGAATTGTTCGCCGCGATGCGCGATTTCGAGCTGACCTATTCCGCCTATGCCGATTTTCAGCGCCAGATGGAGAGTTACTGGTGCCTGCGCTGGCTGCAGCAGCACGACGTCAGTGAAATCGACGCCACCGTGCGCCGTGAGCAACTGGTCAAGCTCGACCATCTGCCGGTGATGCTGCGCGTCCCGTCGCTGCCGGCCGACCTGGTGCCGGGGCAGCGCGTGCATCTGGCCATCGAAAGCATCGACTTGCTGGCCCCTGAGCTGACGTGCCGCTTCCTCAGCCTGCTCGGCGACAGCAATGTGGCGGAAGCGCTGGAGGACGAAGAGGCGTGAAGCCGGCGGTCAGTCCACGGCGGGCGCGTGCGGCCGAGCAGGATCGCCGCTTGTGGATGGCGCTCGCCATTTCGCTGGCCGTCCATGCCCTGCTCCTCGCCTTGCATTTCCAGTTTCCCGAAGCCTCGAAAGCGATGCAGGAAAAGGCCATGGACATCATCCTGGTCAATGCCAAATCGCATCGCAAGCCACACGACGCGCAGGCGCTGGCCCAGGCCAACCTGGACGGTGGTGGCAATACCGACGATAACCGGCGGGCCAAGACGCCGCTGCCGCCGACGCAGCGGCAGACCGAAGGCAACGATATCCAGCAGATGCAGCGCCGCGTGCAGGAGCTCGAAACGGCCCAGCAGAAGCTGCTCACCCAGGCCAAGAGCCTGCGCAATGTCGCGGCCGCCAAGACGGTCAGCGAACAGCCGTCGCCGGTGCCCAGCCTCAGCGGCCTCGATCTGGCCGAATCGGCGCGCGCCATGGCCCGGCTGGAGGGCGAGATCGCCAAGACAGCCGACGAGTACAACAAGAAGCCGCGCAAGAAATTCGTCGGCGCCCGCGCCGAGGAATATGCGCTGGCCGCCTATCTCGATGCCTGGAAGCAGAAAATCGAGCGCATCGGCACCCTGAATTACCCGCCGGAGGCGCGCGGCAAGCTGTACGGTGCGGTGGTCATCTTCGTCGAACTGCGCGCCGAGGACGGCAGCCTGTACAGCGCGGAAATCTCCAAGTCGTCCGGCCACAAGGTGCTCGACCAGGCCGCCTTGCGCATCCTGCGCATGTCGGCGCCGTTCGGCGCCATCCCGGCGCAGGGGCTGGGCGGCGCCACCGTCCTGTCCTTTGCCCGGACCTGGTATTTTACGCAGGGCGATTCGCTGAATACGGCCGTCAGCAAATAGGCGCCCGCCGCGCGGCGCCAAGTGCCGTGTTAACCTTGGCGCACTCGTGTTCCCCCCTTGATGCAACTTGAGCCTATGTCCGACCTCTACGCCGTTTTCGGCAATCCGATTGCCCATTCCAAGTCCCCGGCCATCCACACAGCCTTTGCCGCGGCTACCGGCCAGGACCTGATTTACGAGGCGCGTCTGGCGCCGGTCGACGGTTTCGCTGCGGCGATCGCCGCCTTTGTCGCGGCCGGCGGCAAGGGGGCGAACGTGACGGTACCGTTCAAGGAAGACGCGTTCCGGCTGGCGACGCGCCTGTCGGAACGCGCGGCGCGGGCCGGCGCGGTCAATACCTTGGCCTTCGCCGGCAGCGACATCGTCGGCGACAACACCGACGGTGCTGGTCTGGTCCGCGACATCACCGTTAATCTTGGCTGTGCGCTGGCCGGCAAGCGCATCCTGCTGCTCGGCGCCGGCGGCGCTTCGCGCGGCGTGATCGCGCCGCTGCTGGCGGAAGGCCCGGCCGCACTGGCCATCGCCAACCGGACGGCGGAGAAGGCCGCAGCGCTGGCCGCCGCCTTTGCCGATGTCGCCCCGGTCGAGGGTGGCGACTTCGGCCGCTACGCCGGGCGCAGCTTCGACGTGGTGATCAACGCCACGTCGGCCAGCCTGGCGGGCGACAGCCTGCCCCTGCCGTCCGGGCTGTTCGCGGCGGGCAGCCTGGCCTACGACATGATGTACGGCAAGGGCGAAACGCCCTTCCTGTGCTTGGCGCGCGAACAGGGGGCGGCGCACCGAGCGGACGGCCTGGGCATGCTGGTCGAGCAGGCGGCCGAGGCTTTCCTGGTCTGGCGCGGGGTGCGGCCGGCCACCGGGGCGCTGCTCGCTGAGTTGCGTGCCGGGCTGGCCGGATGAAGACGCTCGGCCGCTGGCTAAAGTGGTCGCTGCTCGGCCTGGTCGGCCTCTTCCTGCTGTGGCAGCTGTGGCTGCTCGGCTGGGTCCTGTTGTGGGGCTGGGTCAATCCGGGTGAGACCAAGTTCATGGAAATCCGCCTGGCCGAATTGCGGCAGAAAAATCCGCAGGCGCAGCTGAAGCAGCAATGGGTGCCCTACGAGCGCATTTCGCCGCATCTGAAGCGGGCGATCATCGCGGCCGAAGATGCCAAGTTCGTCGATCATGAGGGCTTCGACTGGGAAGGCATGCAGAAAGCGATGGAGAGGAACCAGAAGCGGGGGCGCTTCGTCGCCGGCGGGTCGACCATCAGCCAGCAACTGGCCAAGAACCTGTTTCTGACGCCGACCAAGTCCTATTTCCGCAAAGCCGAGGAAGCGGTGATCACGCTGATGCTGGAAAACCTGTGGAGCAAGCGGCGCATCTTCGAGGTCTATCTGAACGTGATCGAGTGGGGCAACGGCGTGTTCGGCGCGGAGGCGGCGGCGCGCCACTACTACAACGTCAGCGCCGCCCAGTTGGGTCCAGAACAGGCCGCCCGGCTGGCCGGCATGGTGCCAAATCCGCGCTTTTACGACCGCAATCGTGGCGCGCCCGGCCTCGGGCGCAAGACGGCGATCATCCTCGGCCGCATGCCGAGTGCCGATGTGCCGTGAAATATTGCCCGGATAGGGGTTTTTCGCAGTGATTTTGTAGGAAGCCGGTCATTGGCCCGGTGCTAAAATGGCGCACCGTTTGCCGCAGCGCACCATGAGCGAAGAAGCCCAGCTGACCGACACCGAAGACCTGCAGGAGCGCCTCGCCGAGGTGCAGACCCTGCTCGCCCGGCACAAGCTGGTGGAGGAACTGGTGCACCGGCAGGAAGGGCCGCGCCACGACCTGGTCGAGGACATCGTGCACAAGCAGCATCTGCACGAACTGCAGGCCCGCCTCGAGCCGATGCACCCGGCCGACATCGCCTACATTCTGGAGGCGCTGCCCACCGACGAGCGCCTGATCGTCTGGGATCTGGTCAATCCGGAGCTCGAAGGCGAAGTCCTGCTCGAAGTTTCCGATGCGGTCCGCGAAAGCCTCATCGAGTCGATGGAGCGCACCGAGCTGGTCGCCGCCGCCGAAACGCTCGATGCCGACGAACTGGCCGACCTGGCGCCCGACCTGCCGCAAGGCGTTATCGATGATGTTTTCCGCGGCCTGTCGGTCGAGGAACGCGAGCAGCTGCGCGCCGCGATGTCCTATCCCGAGGATTCGGTCGGCTCGATCATGGACTTCGACATGGTCACCGTGCGCGAGGACATCACGCTGGAAGTGGTGCTGCGTTACCTGCGCCGCTTCGACGAACTGCCCGACCATACCGACCAGCTGTTCGTGGTCGACCGCGACGAGCACCTGAAGGGCGTCCTGCCGCTCAACATCCTGCTCGTCAATGAAATCGACGTCGAGGTCGGCACGCTGATGCAGACCGATTTCGTCGAACTGGAACCCGACGACCTGGCCGAGGAAGCGGCCAAGGCCTTCGAGCGCTACGACCTCGTGTCGGCCCCGGTGGTCGATCCGGAAGGAAAGCTGGTCGGCCGGGTGACGGTTAACGAGGTGGTCGACTATATCCGCGAGGAAGCCGAGCACGAGCAACTGGCCAACGCCGGTCTGCGCGAGGAGGAAGACATCTTCGCCTCGGTCTGGGACTCGGTGAAGAACCGCTGGTCGTGGCTGGCCATCAACCTGATCACCGCCTTTGTCGCGTCGCGGGTGATCGGCGCCTTCGAGGATTCGATCGAGAAGCTGGTGGCGCTCGCCGCGCTGATGCCCATCGTCGCCGGCATCGGCGGCAACTCCGGCAACCAGACGATCACCATGATCGTGCGCGCCATCGCCATGGGCCAGGTCCAGCCCGACGCCATGCGCCGCCTGCTGCGCAAGGAACTCGGCGTGGCGACCATCAACGGCCTGTTGTGGGGCGGCCTGCTCGGCATCGCCGCCTGGTGGCTCTACGGCAGCGTCAAACTCGGTGTCGTGATGACCGCGGCGATGACCTTGAACCTGCTGCTCGCCGCGTCGGCCGGGGTCGGCATTCCGCTCCTGCGCCAGAAATTCGGTGCCGACCCGGCGGTCGGCGGTTCGGTGATGATTACCGCGCTGACCGATTCCGGCGGCTTCTTCATCTTCCTCGGGCTGGCGACGCTGTTCCTGATGTGAACCGCGCCGCGCCCGCGGCCTTCCGTCTAGTCTCCATTCAGCATCGCCGGCAGCCAGGCCGCCTGGGGTAGCGACACCGCTCGCCCCAGTCGCTGCAGGATGCGCTCGACCGAGAGCACGATCAGTATCCGGCGCTCCGCCTCGTCGCCCTGTGGCTTGACCAGGCTTTCGATCAGCGAATTGCCTTCGCTCATCATGTCGGGCAGGGCCTCGATCCGATTGAGCGGGATTTCGCGCACCGCGCCGAGCTGATCGACCAGCAGGCCGAAGCGCAGCCGGTGTTCCGGCGAATCGAGGACGACGATCTGCCGGCGCGTCTGTCCCGTGCCGGCCCGCCGCTCCTCGCCGCCGCGCTGGCTGGCGAGCAGGGGGGCCAGCTCGATCACGGTGATCGCCTGATCGTCGTACATCAGGCAACCGCAGACGGTGTCGGGCAAGCCGGGCATCGGGGTCAGGCGTTCGGTATCGACGGCCTCGACCACCTGGCAGCTGCGTATGCCGTACCAGCTGCGCCTGATGTGGAAGCAGGCCAGATCGATGCTCCGGTTGCCGGTGGTCGACGGCTGCCGGGCGTAGGTGTCGACCGTCGCGTCGCGCAAGGACGGGCGTCGCTCGCCGTCGGTAATCCGCTCCGAGAGCGGCGAAAAGACGAGGGCGACGACATCGTTGCGATGTGCGTCGTGTTCCGTGTTGTATTCGCGATAACCGGCGCTCATCGTCGACCCGACGGCATAGTAGCGGCCGTTGTAGATGATGGTGTTGGTGCAGCTTTCGCCCTGCGGCTGGTTGAAGAACTCGAAGCCGATCATCAGCGCTTCGCCGGGCATCAGTTGCGGGTCGGTACTGGCGATGACCCGGCCGTTGCGCTCGGCGAAAACCGCAAAGGCGCCGGGAACCGGCGTTCCGTCGGCCTGGCGCGGCAGGGCGTCGGCCAGCATGGCGCGGAATTGCGGTTCCGCGTCGAAGACGATGGCGATGCCGCCGAGCGGTTCATGCTCGTCCGGGTCGCGGACGGCGGCGCTGAAAACATAGGTCGGCCGGCCCGCGTAGAGCTTGCTCGGCACGAAGCGGGAGACGGTATAGCTGCGCGTTTCGATGAGGCCGAGCGTGGCGCGCACCCAGGGCTCGTCGAGGGGCTTGCCAAGGCAGTCGTTGTACGCCGGATTGGAGACGGCCAGCACCTGCCCGCTCGGGTCGAACAGGATGAGGTTGCTGTAAACGGTGTACAGCCCGTTGATCCGGCGCAGGATCTCGGTCAGGCGTTGGCGCTGCGCCTTGTCCTGCGGGGCGGGGTGGCGCAATTCTTTGGCGAAGGCCTGGGTCAGCGCCCACCACCGGCAGTCGTTGGCGCGCTCATACAGATTGCGGTCCATCAGGTCGATGGCCAGCGCCGCCTGCGTCCCGCAATCGAACAGCACCGACGAGACGACGGTCTTGTAGAGATTGGTGATCGATTCGCTGAACACGTTGCGCGTCCGCACCCCGGTGCTGCCGATCTCGCGCAACAGCACCCTGGCGAAAGCGGCGCTCTGCGCGGCATTGGCTTCCCGGCCCAGCCAGACGTGGCCGTTCCACACCGCGCGGTTGAGTTCGCTCTGGATCTGAGCGGCATTGAGCGGGATGGCCTGCAGTTCCGGGCTGAACAGGGAAGCCGTTTCCAGTATGCAGTTCAGGAAATCCTCCGGGACATGGTCAAGCTCGTGGGCGACGGACGTTTCGAAGGCGTGCTCGAGTGGTGCCAGGGCCTGGCCGAGCCAGCCCGGCCCGGCATAGCCCTGGTAAGGCTGGGCCGGCCGGGTGCTGGCCAGATATTCGCGCCCGGCGAAGCGGGCGACGTGGCAGCCGCCGTCCGGCACCGCCTCGAGGCATACGCCGAGCGGAATCTGGTGCGGATCGCTGCTGGCGATGACGCGGTGTGCGCTGTCGAGCAGAGTGATGACGGTCCAGTCGTCGGTGCCGACGAGGCTGTCGAAAATGCGTCGGCATTCGTCCTGGAAACGGAAGCACAGGCACAGCACGCCGACCGGGCGCGTGCCGTCGGCGGACATCACGCGGTAGGCGTAGATCAGCGGGCTGCTGTCGCCGGGCAGCAGGTCGCTCGGCCGAAAGGCCTCGACATAGGCGGCATCCGTATTCAGCGCCTCGCCGAGCAGCGGATCGCTGGAAACACTGACCGCGTTGTCGGTGTCGAGCTGGGCCAGCACCTCGCCGGCCGGCGAGAGCAGGATGATGTCGTGATAGACAGAATATTTTGCGACGTATTCCGCGAAGCGCTTCTCCAGGGCAAGGCGCCGTTCCGGACCGACCGGTTGCCCGGGCTGGTCGGCGATACTTTCGGCGAAGGCGCGAATCTGTGCATCGGTAGCCAGGAAGCCGATATCGGCGGTCCGCTCGTAGAGGTTGCGGGTCAGTACATCGATGGCGACGCGGGCATTGGAGCCCAGGCTGAGCTGGGCTTTGCGGTGGTGTTCGTGAGCCAGTTGCTCAAGCAGCGTCTTGGCCAGGCTCCCGAAATCCGCGCGCATGCCGGTAATGTCCGTGCCGGCGCACAGGAGCTGGCCGAGCAGGGTCAGGTTGTCGTAGGCAGACTGGATCTCGGTCAGGCGCTTGCGGTCTTGTTGCAGGCCATGCATGAAGCCGGACAGATAGTCGAGGCCGGTGGCCGGGCGGGTTCCTTTGCGCTTTCTCATGCTTTCCTCTTCTGCCGTGCAAGTTGTGCGGCTCCGGAATGGAGCGACAAAGGCCATTCAGCAAAAAAAGTGCCTGCATTTTTTCGGGGAAAACGCCCTGTTGGTGGCTGAGAAGAGAAGGTGCTGCCCAGTGGCGGTGAGTGATGCACCGGGATGGTGCGTGCTCAGTACTCTTGCAGCATCGCATTTTCCGTGTCGGCATGGCGCAGGCGCAGGGCCAGCGAGCGGGACAGCGCCTTGAGCAGGGTCAGCGCCAGCTTCTTGTGTTCGTCGGTCAGTTGGTCGAACTGTTCCTGCGATAGGACGAAAAATTCGGCGTCGCTGGCGGCGATGGCATCGTTGCCGCGCGGCAGGCCATCGAGGAAGGCCAGTCCGCCAAAAAAGTCGCCACGGCCGAAAGTGGCGACATGCCGGGTGCGGCCGCCGCCGAGCGGGGCGAATATCTTTACGGTGCCGCTGCGGATTAGATAGATCGCATCGCCAGCTTCGCCGCACGAATACACCACCTCGCCGGCCGCGTAATGGCGCTTGACCAAACGCGTTTCCAGGTCGGCCAGCGTCTCGTCCTTGCGGTGCTTGAACAATTCCATGTCGGCGATTTCGAGCGGCGTTTCGGGTTCCGCGGCGGCCTGTTCGCTGGCGCCGAGCAGGCGGTCCTCGACCCACTCGATCGCGCTATCGAGTTCGCCGAACAGCCGCACGGCCTCCGGGATGTCCATGACTCCGGTCTGCTCGAGGAATTCGCGCAGATTGCGGTTGTTCGGCAGGTTTTCCCGGACATTGGACAGGATGAGCAGGGCCTGGCGCTCGGCCAGCACGTCGCGCACCTGGCAGAGCAGATGGGCTGCAGTGACATCGACCGACTGCACGCGTTTGAGGTCGAGAATGACGAAGCTGCGGCTGCGCAGTTCCGGTTCGAGTTCGGCGTAGAGCTGCTGCGTCGTGCCGAAGAAGAGGCTGCCCTGCAATTCGAAAATGACCGCCTGGTCGCCTTTCTGCCCGAGAATCCGGGTTTCGGCTTCAGGTCGGTGCCAGTTGGACGACATCTGGTTGACGTAGAACTTGTGGCGGACGACCGAGCCGCCGATCTGTTCGCGCAAGAAGAGGATGATGGCCAGCGCGACGCCGGCGGCCGAGGCGGCGATCAGGCCGATGCTGAGGGCGACCACGACGACGGTGACGACGACGCCGAAATCGAACACGGTGGCCGAGGACTGGATGAAGCGCAGCGGGCCGCGATCGATCATGCGGATGCCGACGACGATCAGGATGCCGGCGAGGGCGGCGACCGGAATCCAGGCGATGAAGCTACTTAGCATTAGGGCGAAAACCAGGGCGGAAAGCCCTTCGATCAGGCCGGAAGCGCGGGTGGTGGCGCCGCTCGACAGGTTGACCAATGTTGCGCCCATAGTGCCGGCTCCAGGGATGCCACCGATCGACGACGAGGCAATGTTGGCGACACCCTGGGCGATCAGCTCGCGGTTCGGGTTGTGCTGCGAGCGGGTCATCTGGTCGAGGACAACGCAGGTTTTCAGGGTGTCGATCGACAGCAGGACAGCCAGGGTCAGCGCATTGCCGAGCAGGGCGGCGACCTGGGCCAGGCGCAGGTCGCCGATCTCGTACCAGCGGGCGGTGATGGCCTGGAAATAGCCTTGGCCGCTGGCCCCGAGCGGGCCGATGATCAAGTCGTTGTCGGCCATGCGGAGCAGGCTTTCGTCCTGCAGGGCGAGGCCGAAATAGCACAGCAGGCCGGCGGCGATGCCGAGGATGGTGGCCGGCAGCCGGCTGGTCAGCCGAGGAGCTAACCACATGACCAGCATGGTCGTGGCGCCGACGGCGACGGCCCGCCAGTCCCACAATTCGGGCGAGGCGACGGCTTCGTGGAGCCGGGTGTCGGCTGGCGTGCCAAGCAGTTTCAGCACCTGGCTGCCGACGATGATCAGGCCGACGCCGGTCATGTAGCCGCTGACCACCGGGTAAGGGATGTATTTGATCAGCCGGCCGATGCCGACAAAGCCGAACAGGATCTGGAACAGGCCGGCCAGCACGCCGAGCAGCAGCAGGAGCAGGATGATGTTGCCGCCCGGCACCCCCTGATGCAGCAACTCGATGGCGAATGCCGAAAGCAGGGCGGCGGCTGGCGCGCAGGGGGCGCTGATCAGGCGATCGGTGCCGCCGAAGGTCGAGGCGATCAGGCCGATGGCAGCGGCGCCGATGATGCCGGCCAGGGCGCCGAGCGCCGCGTGGCCGGGGGCGATGGCCGAATAGATGGTGACGCCGAAAGCGATGGCGGCGGGCAGGGCGACCAGCATGGCGGCCAGCCCGCCCCAAAAATCCCCCGCCTGGTACAGCTTCTTGAAGGTTTCCCGCATCTTCCCCTCCTTGTTTGAGGGGATATTACTGCGCTTTGCCGACGGGCGTCAGGGCGTGTCCGGCGTGACCATTTTCAGGCCGACGATGCCGGCGACGATCAGGCCGATGCAGACGAAGCGCAGCGCCTCGCGCGACTCGTCGAACAGGTAGATGCCGAGGATCGCTGTGCCGACCGCGCCGATGCCGGTCCATACCGCGTAGGCGGTGCCCAGCGGCAGGGTCTTCAGCGACCAGCCGAGCAGGACCACGCTGGCCGCCATGCCGATGACCGTCCAGATGCTCGGCCACAGGCGGCTGAAGCCGTCGGTGTATTTCATGCCGACGGCCCAGCCGACCTCACAGAGGCCGGCAATGAACAGCACGAACCAGGCGAGTCCGTTACTCATTTGTCGTTAAACCGTCGGAAGAACTGCAACCGCGTCTGCACTGGGATGTTCTTCTTGCGGAACACTTTGGGCTGGTGATAAATACTACGGTAATAGTCGCAGCCTTCGCAGGCGGGACGGAACTTGCCAGCTTCCTGTTCAGTGATGATTTGTTGATAGAGCGGGTTGTGGCCAGAGAGGATGTTTTTTAGCGGTGCCTGATCGATGTGGCCGATCTGCAGCGTGGCATCAACATCACGGCAGGAGCACCCGTTGACTACGCCGGTTGCCATTACCTGGAAGCCGTCAAACAGCTTGACGCACGGACCCAGCTTGGGTGTCTTGCTGCCATCAAGTATTTTGATGTTTAGCCCAGCGACATCGTCCTGAGTAATGTAGCCGCCCCAGTTGTTGTATATGCCGTGCGAGGCGTGGATCGATACACCGGCTGCCCGAAATTCCCGCAATAGGTGCATCAGGTCGTCCACCGGTTCAGCTGGTACATCGAAGGTTGAACGAAAACCGAGGGAAACGGCGAACGGCCACTGCGGCTTGAGGGCGAGCAGGGCGCGCAAGTTGGCGAGCAAGCGCTGGAAGACCTTGCTTGACGATTTGGCGATATCGATGAAAGTTACTTCATCGTGACCGTAGATGCTGACAGTGATGCGCGATAACTTCTTCAGGCGAGTCAACTGCTCGATTTGTGCTGGATTGAGAACCGTCAGGTTGGTGAAGAAATGGTAGGCCTTAACCTTCGGGTGTGCATCGAGATAGGCAAATTTCTCGAAGACATGTTTGTCCATGAAGACGTCGCCGGTCGTCGGTGTCAGGTGGAACTCGTTGAAGCCGAGTTCCAGTGCCTGTTCGACCGTTTTGGCGAACATCTCGTTGGCCATGCTGACACGCGGCGTTTCCTTCTTCTCGTAAGCGCAGAAGCGGCACTTCAGGTTGCAGGCGCTGCTTGTCTCGATATTGAAGGCACCGAGATCAAGCGGGATGTACTCGTGGCCCAGCCGCCTGTTGAAGGCGGATTCCAGCTTCAAGTAGATGCGCTTGAGAGATTTTTCGAGCAGACGAAGACGCTTCATCGGTGAATTCCTAATGGCCAACGTTCGAGAACCAGGCGTCGGCAGCGGCGACGGTGCCGGCGATGTCGGCTTCGCTGTGGGCGGCCGACACGAAACCGGCTTCGAAGGCCGACGGCGCAAAGTAATGGCCGGCATCGATCATGGCGTGGAAGAAGCGGTTGAAGGCTTCCTTGTCGCAGGACAGCACGGCGTCGTAGGTGCCGGGGCAGGCTTCGGCGAAATAGAGGCCGAACATGCCGCCGATATTCTGGGCGGCGAAGGCGATGCCGTGTTTTTTCGCCGCGCCGACCAGGCCGTCGCACAGCGCCTTGGTCTTTGCGGTCAGACTTTCGTAGAAGCCCGGAGCCTGGATCAGCTTCAGCGTGGCGAGGCCGGCGGCGGTGGCGATCGGGTTGCCGGACAGTGTGCCGGCCTGATAGACCGGGCCGAGCGGGGCGATCTTTTCCATGATCTTGCGGCGGCCGCCGAAGGCACCCATCGGCATGCCGCCGCCGACCACCTTGCCGAAGGTGGACAGGTCCGGCGTGATACCGAACAGGCCTTGCGCGCTCTTCAGGCCGACGCGGAAGCCGGTCATCACTTCGTCGAAAATCAGCACGGCGCCGTATTGCGTGGTCAGCTCGCGCATGGCTTTCAGGAATTCGGCGGTCGGGGCGATCAGGTTCATGTTGCCGACCACCGGCTCGACGATGACGGCGGCGATCTTGTCGCCGTGCGTCTTGAACGCTTCGGCCAAGCCCTGCGGGTCGTTGTAGGTCAGCACCATGGTCGTTTCGGCGGTGCCGGCCGGCACGCCGCCGGACGACGGATTGCCGAAGGTGAGCAGGCCGGAGCCGGCCTTGACCAGCAGGTGGTCGGCGTGGCCGTGGTAGCAGCCCTCGAACTTCACCAGGATGTCGCGGCCGGTGTAGCCACGGGCCAGGCGGATGGCGCTCATCGTCGCCTCGGTGCCCGAGGACACCAGGCGCACCATGTCCATCGACGGCACGAGGTCACACAGGAGGTCGGCGATCTCGACTTCCTTTTCGGTCGGTGCACCGAAGGACAGGCCGTCGACGACGGCAGCCTGTACGGCGGCGATGACGTCCGGGTGAGCGTGGCCGAGGATCATCGGACCCCACGAGCCGACGTAGTCGGTGTACCACCGGCCGTCGGCGTCCTGCACCTTGGCGCCGACGCCTTTCTGGAAGAACAGCGGCGTGCCGCCAACCGAGCGGAAGGCGCGGACCGGCGAATTTACGCCGCCGGGAATGTGCTTCTGGGCGCGTTCGAACAGTTGCTGGTTGCGGGAAGTCATGCGGCGTGCTCCTCGAAAAGGCGTTGGTATTGGGTAGCGCGGGCAGCGATGTCCGGCGCGTTGAAAAGATCGGTAATGACGGCGAGCAGGTCTGCGCCGGCGGCAATCAGCGGCGGTGCGTTGTCGAGCGTGATGCCGCCGATGGCGCAACTGGTGGCGCCGAGTTCAGTGCGTACCCGGGTAAACAGGTCGGCACCGGCGCGCCGGGCGTTCGGTTTGGTCGGCGACGGATAGACGGCACCGAAGGCGACATAGTCGGCACCGGCGGCATGCGCCGCTTCGGCCAGCGCGAAATCGGCGTAGCAGGAAGCGCCGAGTATCTTGTCGGGGCCGAGGATAGAGCGGGCGGCGAGCAGATTGCCGTCGTCCTCGCCGAGATGCACGCCGTCGGCGTCAACAAGGGCGGCCAGTGCCAGATCGTCGTTGATCAGCAATACGGCGGCGTAACGCCGCGTCAGTTCGCGCAGCGCCTTGGCGCGGGCAACCTGCTCCGGTTTGGCGCTGATCTTGTCGCGGTATTGCACGATGCGGCAGCCGCCGGCCAGAGCGGCCTCGACGTCGGCGAGCAGGCGCGCGCGGTCGGCGCAATCCGGCGTGATGGCGTACAGACCACGCAGTCTATTTTTGCTCATCGTCCTTCTTGTCCGCGTCGTCTTCGTCGTCGCCACGAGCCCAGAAAAAGCGATCCGGGATGAACTGCCCCATGCCGGCGCGAAAACCATTCTTCAGGGTTTGCCAGGTGTAGTCCTGGGCATCTCGCACGGCGTCCTCGACACTGGCGCCGCCAGCGATGCAGCCGGTGATGGCCGAAGCCAGCGTGCAGCCCGAGCCATGGTAACTGCCGGGCAGGCGTTCCCAGTGGTCGTGGCGGATCACACCGTCGGCGCCGTAAAGCGTGTTGACCACCTGCGGCGTATTTTCGTGCGTGCCGGTGATCAACACATATTGGGCGCCCATCTCGATCAGGCGCTGGGCGCAGACGTCGGCTGACGGCTCGCTTTCGTCCTCGTCGCTTTCCGCCAGTCGCCGGGCTTCCGGCGTGTTCGGCGTGATCAGCGTCGTTTGCGGCAGCAGCATTTCGCGGATGGCAGAAATGATTTCCTCGCCCGACAGCTCGTCGCCGCGTCCGGAAGCGAGCACCGGGTCGAGGATGAGCGGAATGTCCGGGTAGTCGGCAACGATCTCGGCGACTGCCAGCACGTTTTCGACGCTGCCCAGGACGCCAACCTTGAAGGCGGCCACCGGCATGTCCTCGAGGATGGCGCGCGCCTGCTGCTCGACCAGTTCGGCGGCCAGCGGCTGCACGCTCTGCACGCCGACGGTGTCCTGCACGGTCACGGCGGTCAGCGCCGTCAGCGGGTGGCAGCCGAGGCTGGCCAGGGTCAGCAGGTCGGCCTGGATGCCGGCACCCGATGACGGGTCGCTGGCCGCAAAGACGAGAACCAGCGGCGGGCAGGGGGGATGAACGGGAGTGGTGGTCATCGATGTTCGCGCCTTGGCGGGCGCGAAGGGAATTGGGTAAGATGGCCCCGATTTTATCCGAATCCGGTGCTTGCCGAAGCCGTCCGCGGATTGCTGTGACAGTGTTGTCGCGTTTGATTAGCGTCAATACTTCCGTAGTATGATGCAACGATACTTACAGCGCCTTATCGAAAGGCCGAGGGGACTGGTAAATTGACTGATTTGTCGAGACTGCGTGGCGTCAAGGTCATGGTAATTGACGACAGCAACACGATACGGCGCAGCGCCGAGATATTTCTCGTCCAGGCCGGCTGCCAGGTCGTGCTGGCCGAAGACGGGTTCGATGCCCTGGCCAAGATCGCCGACCACCAGCCCAGCGTAATCTTCTGCGACATCATGATGCCGCGCCTCGATGGCTACCAGACCTGTTCGCTGATCAAGAAAAATGCCCGCTTCAAGGCCACCCCGGTGATCATGCTGTCGTCCAAGGACGGCCTGTTCGACCGCGCCCGCGGCCGCATGGTCGGCTCCGACCAGTACCTCACCAAACCATTCACCAAAGACAGTCTGTTGCAGACGGTGGCCACCTTCGCGCTGCCGCCCGAAGCAGCAGCTAATTCGTAGATACGTAGCTCAGGAAGAAGAAATGCCCGTCAAGAATATTCTCGTTGTCGATGACTCGCCTACCGAGCGCTTTTTTACGGTCGATCTGCTGACCAAGGCCGGTTATCAGGTCACTACCGCAGAAAACGGCGAAGAAGGGATCGCCAAGGCCAAGGCCACCAAGCCGGACCTGATCCTGATGGATGTCGTGATGCCCGGCCTGAACGGCTACCAGGCGACCCGCACCCTGACCCGCGACGACGACACCAAGGGCATTCCCATCATCGTCTGCACCTCCAAGGGGCAGGAGACCGACAAGATCTGGGGCTTGCGGCAGGGGGCGATCGATTACCTCGTCAAGCCGCTGAATCCGGAAGAGCTGTTGCAACGCATCGCTGCGTTGCCATAGCCCGATGGCCCGGAAGACCAGTCTTCGCGATTTCCAGGAATACCTGGCGACGCGCTTGAGTCAGGCGGCCAAGGGCAAGGGCGCCGCATCCTGGCTTGGGATCGAGGCAGGCGGCGAGGCCTGGCTGGTCGATCTGTCCGATGGCGGCGAGATCGTCCAGGCGTCGCAACTGACCCCCGTTCCATTGACCCGCCCGTGGTTCGTCGGCATTTCGAACATCCGCGGCAACCTGCACGCGGTCAGCGATTTCTCGGTGTTCCGTGGCGGCCAGCCTATCGTCCAGAATGCCAACGCCCGTTTGCTGCTGGTTGGCGCGCGCTACGGCATCAACGCGGCGCTGCTGGTGTCGCGTATGCTGGGTCTTAAAAATCCTGAAGACTTTACGCCCGAGCCGTCCGATGCAGCGATGCCGGCCTGGGGGCAACAGCGTTTTGCCGATACGCATGGAAAAATCTGGCGCAAATTGTCGGTCCGTGAATTGCTGGCCGATCATGATTTCATGAGTATCGGGGTCTGACAGAGGGTCTTAGCCCCACCCCCCTAGTGGAGGAGTTCCATGGCTTTTGGCTTCAAGTTTCCCAAGATGGGCGCCGCCGGCAATGCCGGTGCGCCGATGACCGTTTCGGCCGAGATGATGCCGGCGAAAATGCCGCTGCCGGCTTTCCTCGCCGGGCAGCCCGTCGTCCAGCAGATGAAGACGTTGGGCGGCATCTTCGTGCTGCTGCTGTTGCTGATCGCCATCCTCGTCTTCCGCGACAACCGCGAATCGGCCCACAACACGGCCTACGTCGCAGCCTCCGGCGAAATGCGCATGCTCTCGCAACGACTGGCCAAGGCATCGTCGCTCGCCCTGCAGGGTAACGCCGTGGCCTTCGCCCAGTTGAAGGATTCCCGCGAAACCTTCGGCAAGCTGCTCGACACCCTGGCCAACGGCGGCGAAGTCGGTGGCGTCGGCGTGCCGGCCTCGCCCGACGGCGTACGCCCGCAGCTCGACGAGTTGACCAAGCTGTGGGAACCGACCGACAAGAACGCCGAAACGGTGATCGGCCAGGAAAAGAACCTGATCGCGCTGGGCAAGAACGTCGCCACCATCGACAACAACAACGCTGCCATGCTCGAACTGACCGAGCAGATCGCCACCCTGAAGCTGCAGTCCGGCGCCAGCTCACGCGATATCGCCAACGCCAACCAGCTGGTGATGTTGACGCAGCGGATCGCCAAGAACGCTTCGGCCCTGCTCGTCGGCGACGAAATCAACCCGGAAGTCGCCTTCCTGCTCGGCAAGGATACCAATGCCTTCCGCGACATCCTGGCCGGCCTGGGCAAGGGCGGCGGCGATTCCGACATGCGCGGCAAGCTGGAAGAACTGGACGCCGCCTTCAAGGAATACCAGGGCGCCATTGCCAGCATTCTCGGCAACATGCAGCCGCTGGTCCTCTCCAAGCAGGCCGGTTCGCGCATTTTCCGCGGCAGCGAAGACCTGCTGAAGGCTACCGACAACCTGGTGCAGGGCTATCAGGAAGGCGCTGCGGGGCGCGGCCTGTATATCGTCTTCCTGGTTCTCCTGACTGTGGCCGCCGTGGCAACGCTGGCCCTGCTCGCCAAGATCTACCTCGACGATACCGAGCGCCGTGCGGCCGCCGCCGAACAGCAGCGCCAGGCTTCGGACCAGACCAACCGCGACAACCAGGACGCCATTCTGCGCCTGATGAACGAACTCGGCGATCTAGCCGACGGCGACCTGACCGTGACCGCCACGGTGAGCGAAAACATTACCGGCGCCATCGCCGACTCGATCAACTACACGATTGAAGAACTGCGCGTGCTGGTCGGCCGGATCAACGATGCGGCGAACCGCGTGACTGCCGCCACCGAAATCGCCCGCCTGAACTCGGCGCAACTGCTCGACGCTGCCGAACGGCAGTCGGTCGAGATTAAGGAAGCCGGCGAGTCGGCGCTGGAAATGGCCCGTTCGATGACGGAGGTGTCGAGCAATGCCACGCAGTCCGCCCAGGTTGCCCGCCAGTCGCTGATGGCCGCCGAAAAGGGTACGCAGGCCGTGGAAGACTCGATCAAGGGCATGAACGAAATCCGCAACCAGATCCAGGAAACCTCGAAGCGGATCAAGCGTCTCGGCGAAAGCTCGCAGGAGATCGGTGAAATCGTGGAACTGATTTCGGACATTACCGAACAGACCAACGTTCTGGCCTTGAACGCGGCCATCCAGGCGGCTTCTGCCGGCGACGCGGGCCGCGGCTTCACGGTGGTTGCCGAGGAAGTGCAGCGACTGGCCGAACGTTCGGCCGAAGCGACCAAGCAGATTGCGGCGATTGTGAAGACCATTCAGACTGACACCCAGGATGCGGTGTCAGCCATGGAACAATCGACGCGCGGGGTGGTCGAGGGGGCGAAGCTGTCCGACGCCGCCGGTCAGGCGCTGTCCGAAATCGGCCAAGTGTCGCGCGATCTGGCTGACCTGATTCAGGACATTTCCAGCTCGACGCAGAGCCAAGCCGACTCCGCCAGCCAGGTGGCGCGTCTGATGCAGGACATCCTGAACGTCACCGAACAAACCACGGCCGGTACGCAGCGTACGGCCGAGGCCGTCGATGAACTGACCGCACTGGCTTCCGAACTCAAGGGTTCCGTCGCCGGCTTCAAGGTTGATTGACGCACATCGATCACGAGAGACTATGAACGCGGCAACTGAATTCGATTTGGGTCCCCTCACCTGGGTCAAGGGTGAAATTGATCTGGCGCTGGAACGTGCGGAAGAGGCCTTCGGCCAGTACGTTGCCGAAACCGATGTCACCCGGCTCAAGTTCTGCCGCACGCACGTGCACCAGGTGCACGGCGCCCTGTCCATCATTGGCCTGGATGGC
This sequence comes from Dechloromonas hankyongensis, assembly GCF_022012295.1. Taxonomy (GTDB): domain Bacteria; phylum Pseudomonadota; class Gammaproteobacteria; order Burkholderiales; family Rhodocyclaceae; genus Azonexus; species Azonexus hankyongensis. The sequence continues at coordinate 146,324 of NZ_JAKLTN010000001.1, read as the reverse complement.
TTGACGCAGGTCACCGAGTCGCTGGAAAGCCTGCTTGATGCCCTCGAGAATGGCAGCCGGACGGTGGACGAGCCGGTGGTGGCCGCGGTTCGTCAGGCGATGGCCGGTATCCGTACCTATCTCGACGAGTTGATGGCCGGCGAGCCGAACCAGCCGCTGCGCTTGTTGCCGGTCTATCTGGGCCTGGCGCAGGCGCGCGGCATTCCGACGGCGCGGGCCAGCGATCTGTTCTTCCCCGATCTCTCGCTGCGTCCGCCCAAGCGGCTGGCCGCGACGCCCAAACTGACGCCGGATGATTTGCGCCAGGTGTTGAAGACCGAGCGCAGCCGCTATCAGAAGGGCCTGCTCAGCTGGCTGACTAAGCCGGACCAGGCCGAAGCCGGGCGCCAGTTGATGATGGACGCCCTGACCAATATCGAGGCCACTCAGGAAACCCAGGCGGCGCGTTCCTTCTGGTGGACGGCGCTGGCCTTCATCGAAGCCCTGAAGGATCCGGCCGTCAATACCGACGGTTCGGTGCGTCAGGTCAGTGCCCGTATCGATCAGCAAATCCGCCGTCTGCTCGAAGGCTCGAACAGTCTGGCCGAGCGCCTGATGCGCGAGGCCCTCTATCACGTGGCCCAGGCGACGGGGGATGCTGGCGGCGTGGTATCCGCGGTGCAATCCACCTTCGGCCTGCCGTCCCAGTTGCCGGCGCCGGATGCGGCCGCCGGCCTCCAGCCGCAGGATGCAGTATTGCGCCGCCTGCGCGAAATCCTGACTGCCGTCGAAGAGCAGTGGAACCGGGTCTGTTCTTCCGGCAGCACGGCCGGCCTGCCGGCCTTCGGCGAGCAGGCCCGCGCCGTCGCGGCGCTGACCGAAGAGATCGGCCAGACCGATCTCAAGCGCCTCGGGCAGGGCCTGGGCGCGGTGGCCAACTGGCTCACCGAGGATGTTTCCCGATTCGGCGATACGGTGGCCATGGAAGTGGCGACTGCCATCCTGCTGCTGCAGAACGCGCAGGAGAGCTTCAAGCGTCTGGGGACCGATTTTGCCCAGCAGGTGGACCTGATGGTGGCCCGCCTGTATGCCTGTATTGCCGGCAAGCCGGCGGCCGATGCGGCGATGCCCGTGCTCGACGAAATGACGCGGCGGGCCCAGGAAAAACTGCTGATCAGCCAGGTCGCCCGCGAAATCCAGAACAATCTGGCCCAGGTCGAGCAGGCGCTCGACGCCTTCTTCCGTGACCCGTCCGGCGAACACGATCTGGCGCTCCTCGACGGTCCGCTCAAGCAGACGGCCGGTGCCCTGGCCATGCTCGGTCACCTCAGCGCCGCAGCCAGCGTGACGGCCTGTGTCGCGCAGATACATGCCCTGGCCGCGCCCGGTTCGGCGCACGCGGCGGAGGATTTCGAGAATGTCGCCGGTCAGCTGTCGACGCTGGGTTTCTTCGTCGATGCCCTGCCCAGCGGCGAAACCGATTTCGATGCCTTCGTGGCGCGCCTGCAGGGCGAGACCGCAGCGCCGGAAGAGGATGACGAAGAACTGGCGGCGCCCGAGCCGACGGTCAGCGTTGAATCCGAACTGGCCCGCCAGGCGCGCGATACCCAGGCCCTGGTCGAAGCGCTGAAGGAGGCGCCGCAGGACGAGCGCCTGCAGGAAGAACTCAAGCAAAACCTCAAGGCCATCCAGCAGGATGCCGATTTGGTCGCCAATCACGAACTCGGCGAAAGCGCCAAGGCTGCCCTGGAAGCGCTGAAGACCGGCGATCTGGGCAGTGGGCAGGTCGATGCCGCGCTGGCGGCGCTCAAGCCGCAGGAGCCGGAACTGCTGCAACCGTCGGCCGAAACCCAGCAGCTGGCCGAGTCGAGCCATGAGGAGATCGACGCCGAACTGCTGTCCATCTTCCTCGAGGAAGCCGAGGAAGTGCTGGCCACCATGGGCGAGCAGAAGGCGGCGCTGGTTGCCGACCCGCACAACGTCGAGGCGTTGACGACGATACGCCGCAATACCCACACCCTGAAGGGCAGCGGCCGAATGGTCGGCTTGAATGATCTGGGCGAAGCGGCCTGGGAGCTCGAACAGACGCTCAATCTGTGGTTGCGTCAGGATCAATGGGCGACCCCGGATCTGATGCAGATGATCGAGGAAGAGCACGCCCTGTTCTCAGCCTGGGTGCTTCATCTGGCCAGCGGCCAAGGGCGGGCGCCCGATGCCTCGGCCGTGGTGGCCCTGGCCGGCCGCCTGCGCGGGGCCGAACCGCTGGCCGCACCGGCCGCCGTTGCCGCGGAGCCGGCACTCGCCGTTGCAGCCATTGCCGAGTCTGCCATCGAGCCTGTTGTCGAGGCGTTTGAGGCTGTCGAGCCGGCAACCGAGAAGGCCATTTCGGTAGCCGAGCCGCTGTTCGATCTATCCGATCTGTCCATAGAAGCGCCGGCAGTGGCCGAAGTGGCTGGCGACGACTTGTTGCTGGAGCCCGCGCTGCCGGACGAGCCGGCGGCAACGCCGTCGCCGATCGATGGATTTGAAATTTCCTTCCCCGACTTTGCGCCGGCACAGGACGAGGCCGTTGTGGGCGAAGCCGTGCCGGAGGCAAGCACCGAGCAGGCCCCGGTGTGCGAAGAACTGGAACTCACCGAATTGCCGGGATTGGCCGAGGAGCCGCGCCAAGAGGTCGTTGAAGAAGCGGTCGTTGAGGAGGTGCCAGCAGAAGTCCTTGCAGAACCGGCTACAGAAGTCGCCGAGGAAGTCGTCGCGGCGGACTTGCCGCCGACCGTGACGGCCTCGCCGACGCTATACGACATTTTCCGCGAAGAGGCGCGCGGCCACCTGCAGACGCTAGTCGATAGCTATGGCCTCCTGGAGGTCGATCCGGCCGGCCCCACCACTTTCGACATGACCCGCGCCGCGCACACGCTGGGCGGCATCGCGGCGACGGTCGGCCTGATGCCCATCCATCATCTGGCCATCGCGCTCGAGCATGCCCTGCTGCGTCGGGACGGCTCGGCCCACCCGGCCAGCATCGAGGGCCTGGAGACGGTGCGCCAGACCATCATCACACTCGAGGACATGTTCGACGGGCTTGCTCGTCAGGAGGAACCGGGCGAGCAGGCGCAATTGATCGACGCGCTGGGCGATGTTTTCCACCCCGCGCCGGTGCTCGAGGAAATCGCCGAGCCGGCGAGCGCCGAGATCATCCAGCTGCCGGGTACCGTCAGCGCCGTGGCGGAGACCGAGGCAACGCCCGAACCGGCTGCCCAGCCGACTCCGGCGCCCGCGCTGCCGCATCTGACGGACGAGCTTGACGAACAACTGCTGCCTATCTTCCTGGAAGAAGCGGTTGACCTGACGCGCGACCTGACGACGCAACTGCGCGCCTGGCGTGCCGATCCGGCGAGCCAGGCGGCGGCGCACGGTATCGCCCGCCTGTTGCACACCTTCAAAGGCAGCGCCCGCATGGCCGGGGCGATGAACCTCGGCGAAGCGACGCACATGTTGGAAGCCCGGGTCGAGGAGGCCATACGCGCCGGTTCGGCGTCGCCAGCCTTTATCGAGGAAATCGAGTCTGGCTGCGACATGCTGGCCCAGGCGGTCGAGCGTCTGCGCGAAGGGCCGCATGAAGCGGTGCCCGTCGGTACGCCAGTTCCGGCCGAAGCCGGCGAAGTGCCGGTCGCCGCAGCGGTCGCCGTACAGCCGACGGCGGTAGCCGAAGGCGAAGCAGAAAGCGATGCCGCGGGCCAGCGCGCCACCTTGCGGGTGCGTGCCGACCTGGTCGATCGGCTGGTCAACGAGGCCGGCGAATTGTCCATTGCCCGGACGCGGATCGAAGGCGAAATGCGCAGCCTGAAAGGCTCGCTGCTCGAACTGACGGAAAACGTCATTCGCCTGCGCCGCCAGTTGCGGGAAATCGAAATCCAGGCCGAAACGCAGATCCAGGCACGGGTCGCCCATACCCCGGACGGTGAGGTCGATTTCGACCCGCTCGAACTGGACCGCTTCACCCGCTTCCAGGAACTGACCCGCTTCATGGCCGAGTCGGTCAACGACGTGGCGACGGTCCAGCAGAACCTGCTCAAGAACCTCGACGACGCCAATGCGGCCATTCTCGCCCAGTCGCGCCTGAACCGCAGCCTGCAGCAGGAGCTGATGGGCGTGCGCATGCTGCCCTTCGCCAGCCAGACCGAACGGCTCTACCGCATCGTGCGCCAGACGGCGAAGGAACTGGGCAAGCGTGCCAACCTCGACATCGTTGGGGGCCAGGTCGATATCGATCGTTCGGTGCTCGACAAGATGCTGGCGCCGCTCGAACACATGCTGCGCAACGCCGTCGCCCACGGTATCGAGACGCGCGAGCAACGTCAGGCAGCCGGCAAGCCGGAGGTCGGTGAAATCACCATCAAGCTGGCCCAGGAAGGCAACGAAATCATTCTCGCCATGTCCGATGACGGCAAGGGGCTGGACAGCGCGCGTATCCGCGCCCGCGCCGAGGCCATGGGCCTGCTCCAGCCGGGACAGCCGATCGATGAGGCCGGCTTGTACGACTTCATCTTCCAGCCCGGTTTCTCGACGGCGGCCGAACTGACCCAACTGGCCGGCCGCGGCGTCGGTATGGACGTGGTCAAGACCGAAGTGTCCGAGCTCGGCGGCCGTATCGAAATTCTGTCCGAAGCCGGCAAGGGGACGACTTTCCGCCTCTATCTGCCGCTGACCCTGGCGGTGACCCAGACGTTACTTGTGCGGGCCGGCAGCCACCTGTATGCGGTGCCGTCGACCATGATCGAGCAGGTCATGGAAATGAAGGAAAAGGGGCTGACCGCCATTCGCGAGCAGAGTGAGGTCAACTGGCAGGGCAATCGCTATCCCTTCCATTTTCTGCCGCATCTGCTCGGCGATGCCGAGGCGGTGCCCGAAGCCCATCGTCAATACTGGGTGCTGCTGCTGCGTTCAGGTTCCCAACGCGTAGCGGTTCTGGTCGATGAGCTGAAAGGCAACCAGGAAGTCGTGGTCAAGAATATCGGCGCGCAGCTGGCGCGGGTGGTCGGTATCGCCGGCGCCACCGTGCTCGGCGATGGCCGCGTTGTGCTGATCCTGAATCCGGTCGCCCTGGCCAGCCGCTCGCCGGTGGTCAGCGTGCAGTCCACCGTTCCAGTGGCGGTGGAGCCGGCGGTTTCCGAAACGGAAAGCCTGCCCACCGTGATGGTGGTCGACGATTCGCTGACCGTGCGCAAGATTACCAGCCGCCTGCTGATGCGCGAAGGCTATCAGGTGATCCTGGCCAAGGATGGCGTCGATGCGCTGGAGCAACTGATCGACGTGATGCCGGACGTGGTCCTGTCCGACATCGAAATGCCGCGCATGGACGGCTTTGATCTGGTGCGCAACATCCGCGCCGACGAACGCCTGCGTGGCTTGCCGATGATCATGATCACGTCGCGGACGGCCGACAAGCACCGCAACTACGCGCTGGAAATCGGGGCCAACCACTATCTCGGCAAGCCTTACGACGAAGCCGAGCTGCTTGATCTGGTCGCCGGCTATACCCAGTCGCACCGGACTCACTGAGCGGCTGGTCAGGCCACTTTCTTGACTACCGAATAACGGGCCAGGGTTTCGTCCCTGGCCTTTTTGTGGTCCACGATCGGTGCCGGGTAGTCTCGGCCGATCACCAACCCGATCGCTTCGTGTTCGAGGCGCCCCATGGTCCACGGGGCGTGGATGTACTTGTTGGGGACCGCTGCCAGTTCCGGCACGTAGCGGCGGATGAACTTGCCTTCCGGGTCGAATTTTTCCGACTGGGTGACCGGATTGAAAATGCGGAAGTAGGGCTGGGCATCACAGCCGCTCGATGCCGCCCACTGCCAGCCGCCATTGTTGGCCGACAGGTCGAAATCGTTGAGTTGCTCAGCGAAATGGCGTTCGCCCAAGCGCCAGTCGATGCCGAGATCCTTGGTCAGGAAGGAGGCGACGACCATGCGTAGGCGGTTGTGCATCCAGCCGCAATGGTTCAATTGGCGCATGGCGGCATCGACCAGCGGGTAGCCGGTGCGCCCCGCCTGCCAGGCGGCAAATCCGGCCGGCCAGTCTACCCAGCGGATGGCGTCGTACTCCGCCTTGAAGGCATGGCCGACGACCTGTGGGAAATGGTCGAGAATCATGAAATAGAAGTCGCGCCAGATCAGTTCGTTGAGCCAGGTACCGGCTTCCTCGGCCAGCGCCGTGCGCACCAGTTCTCGGATTGATACAGTGCCGAAGCGGAGATGGACCGACAGGTACGACACGCCCTTGATCGCAGGGAAGTCGCGCAGCTGACCATAGCGTGCGATGCGCCCGGCACGGAAGTCATCCCACAAGGCCCGGGCGCCGGACATGCCGGGGCGGATGCCTATTTGGTTGAGATCGGCGGGGACGAAGCCGATCTGTTCCAGCGTCGGTACCCCAGCATTTTCTCCCCCGGCCAGTTGCCCGGCGCAGCGCCATTCGGCATGGTCGGTCGGGGTGAGCCGTTTCAGCCAGGCGTTCTTGTACGGCGTGAATACCGTGTAGGGCTTGCCGGACTGGGTCAGGACCTCGTCGCCATCAAAAATCGCCTGATCCTTGCTGGTGTGGAAACTGATACCGCGCTGTTCCAGGGCTTCAGTGACCGCCGCGTCGCGCGCCTTGGCGGCCGGTTCGTAATCGCGATTGGCGAAAACAGCGGCCACGCCCAGCCGGGCGGCGAGGGCCGTGATTTCGTCCACCGCCCGGCCGTGGCGAACGATCAGTCCACCGCCCCGGGCGCGTAGCGCCGCATCGAGCTCGGCCAGCGAGTCGCGGATGAAATGGACGCGCCGATCTCGGCGCGAAGGCAACGTATCGAGAATGTCGGTGTCGAAAACGAATGCGCAATAAACTTGCCGGGCATTGCTCAGGGCCGCGCTGAGGGCGGCGTGGTCGTGATCACGCAGGTCGCGGCGGAACCAGACCAAGGCTTTTTCGTGGTTCATGGTTGGTTTGTACCCCACCGGCGATTAAAATTCTACTTATGGACAACGTCAACCTGACCGACCACTTCCTGATAGCCATGCCGACGCTGGAAGATCCCTATTTTTCCAATGCGCTGGTCTATGTCTGCGAACATAACGAGAACGGCGCGCTCGGCATCATCGTCAATCGCCCGATCGACATGAACGTGGCCGGGCTGTTCGAAAAGATCGACATCAAGCTGGAAGCCGACAGCCTGGCCAACCTACCGGTCTATTTCGGCGGTCCGGTGCAACTCGATCGCGGGTTCGTGCTGCATCGGCCGATCGGCCACTGGCAATCGACACTAGCGGTCAATGGCGATGTCGGGCTCACCAGTTCGCGCGACGTGCTCAGTTCGGTCGGCAAGGACGGCATGCCGTCGGAAATCCTCATTTCGCTCGGTTACGCTGGCTGGGATGCCGGCCAGCTCGAGGATGAACTCGCGCAGAATTCCTGGCTCACGGTGCCGGCCAAGGCCAGCATCCTGTTCGATCTGCCGCCGGAGGAACGCCTGCCGGCCGCGATGCAGAAACTGGGCATCAGCTTTACCCAACTTTCCGACGTAGCCGGACACGCCTGAACTCGTGGGGACGGTCTTAGCCTTCGACTTCGGCGAAAAACGCATCGGCGTGGCGACCGGCGAAACCCTGCTCGGCAGCGCCCATCCGTTGACCGTCATCCATGCCGAATCGAACGACGATCGCTTTGCCGCCATCGGCAAGTTGATTGCCGAATGGCAGCCGGAGCGCTTGGTGGTTGGCCTGCCCACCCATGCCGACGGCACGCCGCACGAAATGACCCGGCTGGCCAACAAATTTGGCGAACGTCTGGTAAGGCGCTTCAATTTGCCGGTTTCCTACGCCGATGAGCGTTTGACTTCGCTCGATGCCGAAGCGCGCCTGCGCGAAACCGGCCGCAACAGCAAGACCGCCAAACCGCTACTCGATGCGGTGGCCGCCCAACTCATTCTCCAAACCTGGTTCGAAAGTGCGCAGCATGCCATCCCTACCCAACCCTCTGCCTGATGCCGAGACCCAGTGTCGCCAGCTGGCCGACCTGATCCGTCCGCAACTGTCCAAGAATCCAGCGCTGGTGGGCATTTACAGCGGCGGCGCCTGGATCGCCGAGCGCCTGAAGGAATTGCTCGGTCTGGCCGACGATGTCGGACTGATCGACGTTTCCTTCTACCGCGACGATTTTTCGGCCAAGGGCCTGCATCCGCAATGCCGGCCGACGGTGATTCCTTTCGATGTCGAAGGGCGCCACATCATCCTGGTTGATGACGTGCTGTACACCGGCCGCACGACGCGCGCTGCCATCAACGAGCTGTTCGACTACGGTCGCCCGGCGGCCGTCGAACTGGCCGTGCTCGCCGACCGTGGCGGTCGCGAGTTGCCGGTGGCCGCCACCTACGGCATCTGGGATGTCCCGCTCGGCGCGGGGCAGAGCCTGGTTCTCGAACGCAAGGATGACGGTCAACTCGCCTGGAGGCTGGAGCATGCATAACCCGCAGTTGAACAAGAACGGCGAACTCGCCCACCTGCTGTCCATCGAAGGCCTGCCCCAGGGCATCCTGACCCAGATCCTCGATACCGCCGCTTCCTTCATGGAGGTTTCGGCCCGTGACGTGAAGAAGGTGCCGCTGCTGCGCGGCAAGAGCGTCTTCAACCTGTTTTTCGAAAATTCGACGCGTACCCGCACCACCTTCGAAATCGCCGCCAAGCGCCTGTCGGCCGACGTCATCAACCTCGACATCAACAAGTCATCGACGGCCAAAGGCGAAACCCTGCTCGACACCATCGACAATCTGGTGGCCATGCATGCCAACCTGTTTGTCGTGCGCCACGCCTCGAGCGGCGCGCCCTTTCTGATCGCCGAGCACCTACAACGCATCGGCCGCGACGACGTGCATGTGGTCAATGCCGGCGACGGCCGCCACGCGCACCCGACGCAGGGCCTGCTCGACATGTACACCATCCGCCACTACAAGAAGGACTTCACGCAACTGCGCGTCGCCATCGTCGGCGACATCCTGCATTCGCGCGTCGCCCGTTCCGACATCCACGCGCTGACCACGCTGGGCGTGCCGGAAGTCCGCGCCATCGGTCCGGAAACCCTGTTGCCCAAGCATCTCGACAAGCTCGGCGTGCATGTCTTCCACGACATGAACGAAGGCCTCAAGGATTGTGACGTGGTCATCATGCTGCGCCTGCAGAACGAACGGATGAGCGGCGCGCTGTTGCCGTCGGCCGGCGAGTACTTCCGCCACTATGGCCTCACGCCGCAGAAGCTGGCGCTGGCCAAGCCGGACGCCATCGTGATGCACCCGGGGCCGATGAATCGGGGCGTCGAGATCCATTCCGCCGTGGCTGACGGCGAGCAGGCCGTGATCCTGCCCCAGGTCACTTTCGGCATCGCGGTTCGCATGGCCGTCATGAGCATCGTTGCAGGGAACTGAACATGAACATCGTTATTGAGAACGGCCGCGTCATCGATCCGAAGAACGGCGTCGACCGCCGCACTGCGCTGTACATCGCCGGTGGCAAGGTGGCCGGTATCGGCGAACCTCCCGTCGGTTTTGTCGCCGAACAGAGCATCGACGCAACTGGCTGCGTGGTGTGCCCCGGCTTGATCGACCTCGGCGCCCGCCTGAATTCCATCGAAGCCGAACTGGCCGCCGCCGTCGCTGGCGGCGTGACCAGCGTCGTCGTGCCGCCGGATGCCGATCCGCCGCTCGACGAGCCGGAACTGGCCGACCGCCTGGTGCATCGCGCCAAGGAAATCGGCAAGGCGCGCGTCCTGCCGCTCGGTGCCCTGACCCTGGGCCTCAACGGCGAACGCCTGGCCGAGCTGGCCGGCCTTAAGAAAGCCGGCTGCGTGGCCTTTTCGCAGGCCAACAAGACGGTGGTCGATACCGAAGCGCTGCTGCGCGCCATGGAATACGCTGCCACCTTCGGTTTTGCCGTCTGGTTGCAGCCGCAGGACCACTGGCTGGCGCGCAACGGCATCGCGCACGAAGGCGAAGTGGCCAGCCGTCTCGGCCTGGCCGGCATTCCCGTCGCCGCCGAAACCATCGCCATCGGCACCATCATCCAGCTGGTGCGCGACACCGGATGCCGCGTGCACCTGACCCGCATCTCGTCGGCGGCCGGCATGGCCCTGGTGCACCGGGCGCAGCACGACGGCCTGCCGATCAGCTGCGACGTCGGCGTGCACCATCTGCTGCTCACCGAAAACGACATCGGCTTCTTTAACCCGCATGCCCGCTTCAACCCGCCGCTGCGCGCGCAGAGCGACCGCCGGGCCTTGTCGGAAGCCGTCGTCGCCGGCTGGGCGGCGATCTGCTCGGACCACACGCCGGTCGGCGCCGACGACAAGCTGCTGCCCTTCGGCGAAGCCAAGCCGGGTGCCACCGGTCTCGAAGTCCTGCTGCCGCTGACCCTGAAATGGGCTGAAGCTGCCGGGGTCGATCTGCCGACGGCGCTGGCCCGCATCACGTCGGCCCCGGCTGAGGTGCTCGGCCTGGCATCGGGGCAACTGGCGGTCGGGGCGGTAGCCGATGTCTGTATCTTCGATCCGGAAGCCACCTGGCAACTGACCCCGGAAGCCCTGAAGAGCCGGGGCAAGAATTCGCCATGGACCGGCTACATGATGACCGGCAAGGTCAGGACGACGCTTGTGGCCGGCCGCACGGTCTATCAGCAGGGCTGAGTTCTCGCCCGAGAGCAAGAAACGGCGGGATTTCCCGCCGTTTTTCATTGGGCTTTGGCGGCACGTTCAGTTGTCATCGGGCATCGCCTGGCGGTCCGGTACGGGCGGTTCCGGCAGCGGGATGGCCTGCGGCGGGGCGTCGAGCGTCATCGCGTGCGTGACGGTCTGCGGCAGGCTGCCTTCGATCTGCTCGAAGATGTGGTAAATGCCGGCGCTGACCGCGCTGTCGGGGTCGTCCATTAGAATTTTCCACATGTCGTCCTGGGCGGCGTTCAGGGTTTCGCGCAGGGCGATTTCGATGTCCTGGCGCTTGGCCTCGTGCCAGAGGACGCCCAGGGCCACGGCGCCGACCGAGATGACCGAGCCGACGACACCGCCGATCAGTGTCGACGTGGCGCCTGCACCGCCGCTGATCGCCAGCTGGTTGAGCAGCTTTTCGCTGATGCGGCGGGCGACCGGCGATATCCGCGTTTTGCTCAGGCCGACGCCATCGTTGTTGCCGGCCTCGCGGATGCGTTTGAGCAGGGCGAGGTAAGCCGGCAGGGAATCGATCGGGTCGGTGGCTACGATGTCGTTGAGGGAGGCGCCCGGTGCCGGTGGCGGACTCAGGGCAATGGCCCGGATGCCGTTGAGGCGTTCGGCAAATTGCGCTTCCGGGATGCCATGGCGTGACGGGATGGGGCGCAGGCCCTGGCGCAGATGCTGGATGAACAGTTTGGTCGATTGCCCGACCAGCGAAACGGGATCGACTTCCCGAGCCACCGGAGCGAGAACCCGCTCGTAATACTGTTCCTGCAGGTAGGCGGCCAACCGGTCCTCCGCCTGGCTATCCCCTTCGCCCGCATTCAGCTTGTACCAGGCAACTTTGACGGTCAACCATTGCTGGGTCGTGTAGCTGGAAAACCACGGGATGAAGTCGGTTTCGGCGCGATCCGCCGCCAGTTGCCGCCAGTGTTCCATTTGCCGGCGGGCGAAGCTGGTTGCCTGGGCTCTGGCGGCGACCGCCTCGCCGAGGATTTCATGATCGACCTGTTGCCAGACCTGCTCCGGGATCTGCACCGGCGCCGGAGCCCGGAGCGGGGCCGGCGGCTGCGTCGCGCAGCCTGCCAGAGCAAGCATCAAGGCAAGGCACAGCAGGCGCAGAAAGGGGATCATGGGCGCGACCTTTCGGGGAGGTTTTCAGCCACCGGGCTAACCTCTTCCCTTTCCAGCATAGCGCATGAACTGCGCCAGCCCCAGCCGCCAATCAGACGTTGGTGGCGGCTAGGGCGGCGATGACCGTGGGCGCGGCGCCGACGACTTCCAGCACCTTGCGCCGCGAAGCCTGGCCGCTTTTCAGTACGACGGCCGATCTGGTCAGGCCCAGTGTTTCGGCCATGAACTTGACCAGAGCGTCGTTGGCCTTGCCGTCCACCGGCGGGGCGGCGAGGCGGATTTTCAGGGCATCGCCGTGCAGCCCGGCGAATTCGGTCTTTTTCGCGCCGGGCTGGATGTGCAGGGTCAAGGTGATGCGGCCGTCGCCGGCTACCCGATACCAGTCGCTCACAGGAACATCAGGGCGACCTGCAGCAGCAGGATGGCGACCAGCGGCGACAGGTCGATGCCGGAGATGGTCGGCAGGATGCGGCGGATCGGGTCGAGGATGGGGCGCGTCAGCTGGTAGGCCGGTGCCGCCAACGGCGAATAGGGGTTGATCCACGATAGCACGGCCTGCAGGATCAGCGCGCCGATCAGGATGTACACGGCGAGGCGCAGCACGGCGCGGACAGCGAACCACAGGACCATCAGGGCGACCGTGCCGCCATCGGCGTTGAGGGCCGGGCCGGCCAGGCCGATGAGCACGCCAGAGAGGGCCAGTTGTACGGCGAGGGCGGCGAGCAGGCTGGCCCAGTCATAGCCGCCGATGCCGGGAATGACGCTGCGCAGCGGCTTGACCGCCCAGTTGGTCAGCTTGACGACGAAATCGCCGATCTGCCCGGCGAACGACACGCGCATGGCCTGCATCATGAAACGGAGCAGGAACAGCGTGCAGAAGAAGCTGGCGACGGCATCGAGCAGGAAAGCGATGGCCTGCATCAGCCGGCTCCGAGGATTTTGCCGAGTTCCTGGCCGCGCGCTTCGGCCGCCTTGCAGCCGGCGACGATCCCTTCCTTGACGCCCTTCTCGGCCATCACCTTGAGCGCGGCTTCGGTGGTGCCGCCCTTGGATGTGACGCGCTCGCGCAGGGTGGAGGCCGGCTCGCTCGACAGGGCAGCCAGCGCGGCGGCACCGTGGACGGTCTCGATAGCCAGCTGGCGTCCCTGTTCCGGCGTGAAGCCGAGTTCGGCAGCGGCCTGCTGCAGGGCTTCGATGAACAGGAAGACATAGGCCGGGCCGCTGCCGGAAATGGCGGTGACGCCGTCGATCTTCGCTTCGTCGTCGATCCACACCGTGGTGCCGACGGCCTTCAGTACGCGGTCGGCGGCAGCGCGCTGTTCGGCGCTGACTTCAGGCCGGGCGCACAGGCCGGTGATGCCGGCGCCGATCAGGGCCGGGGTGTTGGGCATGCAGCGGACGATGGTGCGATGGCCGCCCAACCAGCGCGACAGCGCCGCCATGTCGAGGCCGGCGGCAATGCTGATGACCAGTGCATTGCCAAGCTTTCCCGCGAGCGGGGCGACGGCTTCCTTCATCTGCTGCGGCTTGACGGCGAGGACCAGGATGTCGGGCGAAGCCGGCGCGGTTTCGGCGCCGGCGTGGCAGGTCACGCCATAGCTGGCGGCCAGCTTGGCGCGTGCTTCGGCGCCGAGGTCGATGACGTCGATGTCGGTGGCCGCAAAGCCTTGCTTGACCATGCCGCCGATCAGGGCATTGGCCATGTTGCCGCCGCCGAGGAAAACGATTTTCATGCGTAGTTTCTTTCACCAAAAATGGCCGTGCCGATGCGGACGATGGTCGCCCCTTCGGCCACGGCAGCTTCGAGATCGTGGGACATGCCCATGGACAGGGTATCGAGCGGTAGGCCGGCGGCCCGGATCTGCTCGCTCAGTTGGCGCAATTGCCGGAAAGGCTGGCGCTGGGCGAGTGGGTCGTCGACCGGCTCGGGGATGGCCATCAGGCCGCGCAACTGCAGGCCGGGCAGGGCGGCGACGGCACGGCACAGGGCGAGCGCTTCGTCCGGCGTACAGCCGCTTTTACTCGCCTCGCCGGAAACATTGACCTGGACGCAGACCTGCAGCGGGCGCAGGTAGGTCGGCCGTTGCGCCGACAGGCGTTCGGCGATCTTCAGCCGTTCGATGGAATGCACCCAGTCGAAATGCTCGGCGACCGGCTTGGTCTTGTTGCTCTGCAGCGGGCCGATGAAATGCCATTCCAGATGGCGCCCGGAGATGGCGGCAATCTTGTCGACGCCTTCCTGCACGTAGTTTTCGCCGAAGGCGCGTTGCCCGGCCTCGGCGGCATCGACCACGCAGGACAGCGGCCAGGTCTTGCTGACGGCGAGCAGGCGCACGGATTCCGGTGAACGGCCGACAGCCGCTGCTGCGTGGGAAATCCGGGCCTGCACGGCTTGCAGGTTGTCGGCGATTGCGCTCATAATCCTTTTGGAATTAACAACAATTCAAGTATATCGCGCGCCGAGGACGATCCGCATGGACATCACCGAACTGCTGGCCTTCAGTGTCAAGAACAAGGCCTCCGATCTTCACCTGTCGTCCGGCCTGCCGCCGATGATCCGCGTCCATGGCGACGTCCGCCGCATCAACCTGCCGGCGATGGAGCACAAGGATGTGCACGGCATGGTGTACGACATCATGAACGACGGCCAGCGCAAGGTGTATGAAGAGACGCTGGAATGCGACTTCTCCTTCGAAATCCCCAATCTGGCGCGTTTCCGGGTCAATGCCTTCAACCAGCAGCGCGGCGCCGGCGCCGTCTTCCGGACCATTCCGTCCAAGGTGCTGACCCTGGAGGAGCTGAACGCCCCGAAGATATTCAAGGAAATTTCCGAGTATCCACGCGGCATCGTGCTGGTCACCGGGCCGACCGGTTCCGGCAAGTCGACGACGCTGGCCGGCATGGTCAACCACATCAACGAGAACGAGTACGGCCACATCCTGACCGTCGAGGACCCGATCGAATTCGTCCATGAAGCCAAGAAGTGCCTGATCAACCAGCGCGAAGTCGGGCCGCATACGCTGTCGTTCGCCAACGCCCTGCGTTCGGCCCTGCGCGAAGACCCGGACGTCATCCTGGTCGGCGAAATGCGCGACCTGGAGACCATCCGCCTGGCGCTGACCGCGGCCGAAACCGGCCACCTGGTGTTCGGCACCCTGCACACCTCGTCGGCCGCCAAGACTATCGACCGCGTGGTCGACGTCTTTCCGGCGGCGGAAAAGGAAATGGTCCGCTCGATGCTGTCGGAATCGCTGCGTGCGGTCATCTCGCAGACCCTGTTGAAGACCAAGGACGGTAGCGGCCGGGTCGCGGCGCACGAAATCATGATCGGCACGCCGGCCATCCGCAACCTGATTCGCGAGAACAAGATTGCCCAGATGTATTCGGCGATTCAGACCGGCCAGAATTTCGGCATGCAGACGCTCGATCAGAACCTGATCGACCTGGTGCGGCGCAACGTGGTGTCGAGTGCCGAAGCGCGTTTCCGCGCGGCCAACAAGGATGCCTTCCCGGCTTGATCCGGGGACTGACAGAACAGACGAGGGGAAAGTATGGAACGCGATCAGGCAATGAAATTCATGCACGATCTTCTGCGCCTGATGGCGCAGAAGAAAGGCTCCGACCTTTTCATCACCGCCGGCTTTCCTCCGGCGATCAAGATCGACGGCAAAATCACGCCGGTGTCGAACCAGGTGCTGACCTCGCAACATACGGCCGAACTGGCGCGTTCGATCATGAACGACCGCCAGGCCGCCGAATTCGAAGCGACCAAGGAATGCAACTTCGCCATTTCGCCGCAGGGCATCGGCCGTTTCCGGGTCAATACGCTGGTCCAGCAGGGGCGCGTCGGGGTCGTCTGCCGGACGATCAACATGACCATCCCGACCCTCGATGAACTGCAATTGCCGCCGGTGCTCAAGGATCTGGCGATGACCAAGCGCGGCCTGATCATCTTCGTCGGTGGCACCGGCACCGGCAAAACCACCTCGCTGGCGGCGCTGGTCGATTATCGCAACGAAAACTCGTACGGCCACATCATCACCATCGAGGACCCGATCGAATACGTGCACGACCACAAGAACTGCATCGTCACGCAGCGCGAGGTCGGCGTCGATACCGACGACTGGGGGCCGGCGCTGAAGAACACGCTGCGTCAGGCGCCGGACGTCATCCTGATGGGCGAAATCCGCGACCGCGACACCATGGACTACGCCATCGCCTTCGCCGAAACCGGCCACCTGGCGCTGGCTACGCTGCACGCCAACAGTTCCAACCAGGCCATCGACCGCATCATCAACTTCTTCCCGGAAGAGCGCCGCTCGCAACTGTTGATGGACCTGTCGCTGAACCTGCGCGCCATGGTCTCGCAGCGCCTGATTCCCAAGAAGGACGGTAAGGGGCGGATGGCGGCGATCGAGGTGATGCTCAATTCGCCGCTGATCTCCGACCTGATCTTCAAGGGAGAGGTGCACGAGATCAAGGAAATCATGAAGAAGTCGCGCGAACTCGGCATGCAGACCTTCGACCAGGCGCTGTTCGACCTCTACGAGGCCGGCAAGATCACCTACGAGGATGCTCTGCGCAATGCCGACTCGCTGAACGACCTGCGCCTGCAGATCAAGCTGCACGGCAAGGAGTCGAAGGACCGCGACTTGACCACCGGTATCGGTCATCTCGATATCGTTTGATCCGCTGCAAGGAGAACGCCATGCCTCGCCTGCTGAGAACTGTTTTCGTCTTTTTCATGAGCATGGCGGCAGCGCTAGCGCACGCCGGGGCACTCGATGCCATCTCGTCGGGCGACGCCTCGGCTGGGGTCAAGGAAGCCCTGAGCAAGGGCGCCGACTATGCAGTTTCGTCGCTCGGCAGGAATGGCGGCTTCCTCGGCAACGACAAGGTGAAGATTCCTTTGCCCGGCTATCTGCAGAAGGCCGATTCGGCGCTGCGCATGTTCGGCCTGGGCAAGCAGGCGGACCAGTTGGTCGAAACCATGAACCACGCCGCCGAGAACGCGGTGGCGGTGGCCAAGCCGGTGCTGACCGATTCGATCAAGAAAATGAGCGTGCAGGACGCCAAGGGCATCCTGACGGGCGGTGACGACAGCGTGACCCAGTACTTCAAGCGCACGTCGACCGACCAGCTGACGGCCAAGTTCATGCCTATCGTGAAGACTGAAACCCAGAAGCTGCAACTGGCCGACCAGTACAACAAGCTGGCCGGCAAGGCGGCGAGCGCCGGGCTGGTGGACAAGAAAGACGCCGACATCGACAGCTATGTCACCCAGAAGGCGATGGACGGCTTGTTCCTGATGATCGCCGAGGAAGAGAAGAAGCTGCGGGCCAATCCGGTGGGCGCCGGCAGCGATTTGCTGAAGAAGGTTTTCGGGGCGCTCTAAAGCTTTGGCCCCGGGATGACGTAATCGGGGGTAGGAGCCCCCGAATGACACTGCAACGCCTCGCCTCGACCACCCAGCGCCCGACCCCGGAGTCGATCGACCCCGCGCGTCGTGGCGAGCGTGAGCGCATACGCCGCGTCGAGTCGATGGAGGGCACCGAAGGCGATCGCGAGCGCAGCCTGCGCCAGGAACTGGCCGAAATCGACCCGGGTGCCATTGCCGAATTTGCCGGCCACGCGCAGATGCTGCATGAGGCTAGCGAGGTCGCGGCGCAACTGGTCGCGCACGGTGCGGCCATCGACGACCTGATCAAGCCGGGCAACTATTCCCGACAGCTCTTGCCGGGAGTCGACGACTCGGTCTGAGTCTGCATCTGACTGGCTGGGTCGATTTTCCGAGTCCGGCGCCTGGGTTAGAATCAAGGTCCGCCTTTCCTCGTACCCGGCCATCGCCGGGCGCGCATTTTCCGAACGATGTCCGGCCTCAATCCCCAGCAACGCGAAGCGATCCACTACCTTGACGGCCCCTTGCTGGTGCTCGCTGGGGCCGGTTCGGGCAAAACGCGGGTGATCACGCAGAAAATCGCCTATCTGGTCCAGGATTGCGGCTTCCAGCCGCGCAACATTGCCGCCATCACCTTCACCAACAAGGCGGCCAAGGAAATGCAGGAGCGCGTCGGCAAGCTGCTCGGCAGCACCGTCGCCAACGAGTTACAGATTTCCACCTTCCACTCGCTCGGCGTGCGCATACTGCGCGAGGAGGCCAAGGTTCTCGGTTACAAGCCGCGCTTTTCCATTTTCGATTCGGCCGATTGCGCGGGGATTCTGGGCGAGGCGGCGGGGACGGTGGACAAGGCGACCGTGCGCATCCTGCAGTCGCTGATCTCCAACTGGAAGAATGCGCTGGTCAGCCCGGAAGCGGCCCGCCACCTGGCCCGCGACGAGCACCAGAAGCTGGCGGCGCACGCCTACCTGAGCTACGAGGCGACGCTGAAGGCCTACCAGGCGGTCGATTTCGACGACCTGATCGGCCTGCCGGTCAAATTGTTCAGCGAGCATCCGGAGGTTGCTGACAAGTGGCAGAACCGCCTGCGCTACCTGCTGGTCGATGAGTACCAGGATACCAACGCCTGTCAGTACCAGCTGCTCAAGCTGCTGACCGGGGTGCGCGCCCAATTCACGGCGGTCGGCGACGACGACCAGGCGATCTACGGCTGGCGCGGCGCCGATATCGACAACCTGCGCAAGCTGCCGGCCGAATTCCCCAGCCTCAAGGTCATCAAGCTCGAACAGAACTACCGGTCGACGGTGCGCATCCTGAAGGCGGCCAACAACGTCATCGCCAACAACGAGAAGCTGTTCGACAAGAAACTGTGGTCGGAGCACGGCCACGGCGAGCAGATCAGCGTCACCACCTACCGCGACAACGACGCGGAGGCAGAGGGCGTGGTCATGAAGCTGCAGGCGCACCGCTTCGAGCACCGCAGCCAGTTCAAGGACTACGCCATCCTCTACCGCTCCAACCACCAGGCGCGGATTTTCGAGGAATACCTGCGCGACCACCGTATTCCCTATTTGCTGTCCGGCGGCAAGTCCTTCTTCGACAAGGCCGAGATCAAGGACATCATCGCCTACCTGCGCCTGCTGGCCAACGAGGACGACGATCCGGCCTTCATCCGCGCCGCCACCACGCCCAAGCGGGGGATCGGCGCGGCGACCCTGCAGGTACTCGGGACCTATGCCGGCGAGCGGCATATCTCCCTGTTTGCGGCGGCCTTCGAGGAGGGCTTCGCGCACCGCGTTGCTCCGCGTCAGCTCGAGCCGCTGCTCGAATTCGGCCACTTCATCAACCGCATGCAGGAACGCGCCGGGCGCGAATCGGCCAATCTGGTGCTGCCCGATCTGCTCAAGGCCATCGACTACGAAACCTTCCTCTACGACCACGAAGAGGAGCGCACCGCACAAACGCGGTGGACCAACGTCTGCGAATTCGCCAACTGGATCAACAAGAAGGGCGAACTCGACGGCAAGACGCTGATCGAACTGACCCAGAGCATTGCCCTGATCAACATGCTCGACAAGCAGAACGAGGAGGAGGTCGATGCCGTGCAGTTGTCGACCCTGCATGCCTCGAAGGGCCTGGAATATCCGCACGTCTTTCTGGTCGGCGTCGAGGAGGGCATCCTGCCGCATCGCGAATCGACCGAGCCGAGCAAGATCGAGGAAGAGCGCCGCCTGATGTACGTCGGCATCACTCGCGCCCAGCGCACTCTGCACATTTCGTACTGCGAACGGCGCAAGCAGGCGCGCGAATTCATCCCCTGCGAACCGTCGCGCTTCATCGACGAAATGGGGCGCGACGACGTGCGCTTCGCCGGCGGCAAGGATGCCAAGCCGGTGGACAAGGTGACCGGCAATGCTCGGCTCGATGCCATGAAGGCCATGCTAGCCGGAAACAAGCGCTAACCGCCCGGTAACAACGCGTTACAACGGGTTACTTTCCTGCTGACATCCGGGCCGCGACGGCCTGCGTTATTCGGTACAAGGCCACGCAATCTTGCAAAGCCGGATCAACAACCGAATACCCTCAGGAGAATCAACATGCTCAAGCAACTCGTCGCCATCGCCATCGCCGCTGCCTTCGGTATCGCCCACGCCGCGGACGTCAAGCCGGCCGCCGCCGAAGCCAAGGCCACCGCACCGACCGCTACCGTCGTCAAGAGCGAGGCCCCGAAAGCGGCCGAAGCCGTGAAGGCACCGGACACCAAGCTGGCCGCTGCCACTACGGAAACCAAGAATGACGCGCAGCCGGTGGCCAAGCACCACGTCAAGAAGGCGAAGAAGGTCAGCAAGAAAGCAGCCAAGCCGGCTGCTACCGAACCGGCCATGAAGTAAGTTTCTGCCGTAAGCCGGATGCGGCCCTCCAAAAGCCGCACCGGACAGGGCGTCCAGCCGGGCGCCCTTTTTTGCGTGCACGAAAAAGGGAGACCGCAGCCTCCCTCGTCGTGATGCGGAAAGACCTTACTTGGCCTTGCTCATCACGTATTCGACGACGTTCTTGATTTCGACGTCGGACAGCGTGGCGCCACCCTTCGGCGGCATGGCGTTCTTGCCATTGGTCACGCTCTTGATCAGCGCATCCTTGCCCTGGGCCAGACGCGGTGCCCAAGCAGCCTTGTCGTCGATCTTCGGGGCGCCGGCAGCACCGGTGTTGTGGCAGGCGCCACAGACAGCATTGAAGATGGTGGCGCCGTCGCGCGGGCCGCTGGCGGCCGGAGCTTCGGCCTTGGCCAGTTCGAACTTGGCGACCGGCTGGATGCGGACGTCGGATTCATCAGTGCCCTTGGATGCGTCGGCAGCCGAGGTGAAAGTCCTGTTGGTGAGCGGGTAGATGATAGCGATCAGAACTACGGCCACGCCGATCGTTTTCCACATCATGCCCTTGGAAGAATATTGTTCAGCCATGCCGAAGACCCCAGTGCGATAGATATAAAACCTCGATTATAACGGCCCGACGAAGCTGAGCAAAAAAAACCCCGCCAGCGGCGGGGTGTAAATTTCTCGAAAGGGGGGTTTCGAGAGGAGGGGTTCAATGCACAATTGCATTCTAGGGCTCCGCCTCCCCCTCGTCTGTCGTCCTTTCGTAGCCTTCTGTAACAGATTGTTGCCAGGGCATTTGCCGCTGCACGACGACCCCGATTTATTTTCCCGTCATTGCGGCTCGGGAGTCCATGTGCCGGTCTGTGGGCAGTGATCTATCCGTATGGCAAGTGCTTCCCATGCTCCGGTAATGCCGTTCGCCGGCAGCGGCATGCTACGATGAAGCACTATGTACGAACTGGAAAAACTTGCCGAGCGGGTGGGGCTTGCGCTGCTCGAACGCGGCGAATGGCTGGCGGCGGCCGAGTCGTGTACCGGCGGCTGGGTTGCCCAGTCGCTGACCGCGATTGCCGGCAGTTCGGCCTGGTTCGATCGCGGTTTCGTCACCTATTCCAATGCCGCCAAGATAGACATGCTGGCTGTTCCGGAAACCACGCTGGAGCGTCATGGTGCCGTGTCGGAGGCGACTGCCCGGGCCATGGCGCAAGGCGCGCTGGCGTACAGCCGGGCTCATTGGTCGCTGGCCATTACCGGCATCGCCGGACCGAGCGGCGGCACCCCCGACAAGCCGGTCGGCACAGTCTGCTTCGCCTGGGCATCACGGGACGGCGGCTGCGAAGCGCAGACCTGCAATTTCGCGGGCGACCGGGCGGCCGTGCGCGAGCAGTCGGTGGCGCATGCCCTGAACGGATTGCTGGCGCGGATAGGCGCCGCGACTACCCTGGCTTGAGCGGACGGCGGGGCTGCCGGGTTGGCTGACGCTCAGTCGGGCAGCGGTTCGAACAGCGCGGCCAGGTCGTCGGTGCCGAACTTGATATCGACCTGGTGGTCTTCCGACAGGATGCCGGCGGCCAGTTCGGCCTTGCGCTCCTGCAGGGCGAGGATCTTTTCCTCGATACTGCCGCTGACGATCAGCTTGTAGACGAAGACCGGCTTGTCCTGGCCCAGGCGGTGGGCGCGGTCGGTCGCCTGGTTCTCGACGGCCGGGTTCCACCATGGGTCGTAGTGGATGACGGTGTCGGCGGCAGTCAGGTTGAGGCCGACGCCGCCGGCCTTCAGGCTGATCAGGAAAATCGGCACTTCACCTTCCTGGAAGCGGCGGATAGGCGATTCGCGGTCGTTGGTGTCGCCGGTCAGCGTGACGTAGGCAATGTTGGCCTTGTCCAGCTCATGCTCGATCAGCGCCAGCATGCTGGTGAATTGCGAGAAGACCAGCACCCGGCGACCTTCTTCGACCAGTTCGGGCAGCATAGCCATCAACAGGTCGAGCTTGGCCCGCTCCGGCACCTTGCGGGCCGAGGTAGCCTTGACCAGGCGCGGGTCGCAGCACACCTGGCGCAGCTTCAGGAGGGCGTCGAGAATGACGATCTGGCTGCGTGCGAAGCCCATGCGGGCAATTTCGTCCCGCACCTTGGCGTCCATCGCGGCGCGCACCGTTTCGTAGAGGTCGCGCTGGGCGCCTTCGAGTTCGACGCTGCGCACGATGATGGTCTTCGGCGGCAGTTCCTGCGCCACGTCTTCCTTCTTGCGACGCAGGATGAAGGGGCGAATGCGGCGGGCGAGCAGGCTGCGGCGGGGTATGTCGCCCTGTTTTTCGATCGGCGTCCGCCAGTGGCGGTTGAACTGCTTGCCGGTGCCGAGGAAGCCGGGGAGCAGGAAGTCGAACTGGCTCCACAGTTCGCCGAGGTGGTTTTCCAGCGGCGTGCCGGTCAGACACAGGCGATGCCGCGCGTCGATCTTGCGCACAGCTTCGGCGCTCTGGCTCTGCGCGTTCTTGACCGTCTGCGCCTCGTCGAGGATGAGCAGATGGTAGCTGTGCTGCATCAGTTCGTCGGCGTCGCGCCAGAGCAGCGGATAGGTGGTCAGGATTACATCGTGCTCGGCGATCTCGGGGAAGCGGCTCTTGCGCTCCGGGCCGTGCAGCGACAGCACCTTGAGGTCGGGGGCGAAGCGCGCCGCCTCGTTCTTCCAGTTGAAGATCAGCGAGGTGGGCAGGATGATCAGCGCCGGCTTGTCGAGGCGGCCGCCCTCCTTTTCCAGCAGCAGGTGGGCCAGGGTCTGTGCCGTCTTGCCCAGGCCCATGTCGTCGGCCAGGATGCCGGACAGTTCGTTGGCGCGGAGGAATTGCAGCCAGGACAGGCCTTCACGCTGGTAGGGGCGAAGGTCGAGGCGGAAACCGACCGGCGGCTCGACGTCGGCAATGCCCTGGGCGGCGAGCAGGCGCTCGGCCAGCGCCATGATGTCGTTCTGGCCGCGGAATTGCCAGCGGCTGAGGTCGGACAGTTCGGCCAGCCGCGGCGCATCGAAGCGCGACAGGCGCAACACTTCGCCGCCGGAAAAACCATCAAACAGGTCGATCAGCGTTGCGGCCAGCGGCTTGATGCGTCCGGCAGGGACGCGCAGGCGCTTGCCGCGCGAGGTGTAGAGATCGATTCCTTCGTCGTCGGGGACGCGCTCCAGCTCGGCGAACTCCAGCCAGCGCGGGTCGCTGCGGAAAAGGTTGGCGAGCAGCGGGGCGAGCGGCAGGCGTTCGCCTTCGACGATGATGCCCATGTCGAGGTTGAACCAGCCGTTGTCGGATTCGTAGAGCTCGGCATCCCAGCTGTCGACCTCGATGACGTGGTGGCGGAAGTCTTCCGGGAACTCGACCTGCCAGCCGGCTTCCTTCAGGCGCAGGGCGCCTTCCTGCATGAAGGGCACCCAGTGGTGCTCGTCGGCCAGGCCGTAGATGCCTTCCGGCGGGCTGCCGAAGGTATGCAGGGTGTGACCGGGAATCTTCTGCAAGCCGCTGCCGGCAAGGGCGGCCAGGGCCTTGGCTTCGGCCTCCGGGCGGCGCTGCAGGCGGATGGTTTCGCCTTCCGGCAGGGTGATGAACTCGCTCTTTTCCTCGGGGCGGATTTCCGCGTCGCCGTAACGGAACACCACCTTGGCCACGTCGAATTCGCCGCCGCCAAAATTCTGCGGGTAGCCGCGCCAAGCGCGATGGCCGTGGGTGTGCAGGGTTTCCAGCTGGAGGATGGGGATCAGCGGCGCATCGACCTGGCGCAGGCGGGCGCCAGCATCGTTGCCGGGTAGCGGCAGGTCGGGGGCGAGTTCGGACAGCGCCTCGGCGACCTGGGCGGCCTCTTCGGCCGACAGCGGGGGCAGGGAGAACAGGCGGCTGACCACGTCCGGGTTGCCGGCCACTTCCAGCGGGCCGACTTCGCCCTCGGCCAGGTCCACGTACCACGGGGGATCGACGGCGATGATCATTTCGGCCGATGGCTGTGGTTTCAGGTAGGGGCGCTGGAAGCCCATGCCGTCGATATTCCAGCCGATGCTGGCCGGGCGGGTGGCGCCGGCATTGAGCGGCAGGCCGAGGTCGTCTTCCGGGTACAGGCGGTGGCTGGCCGCCATGCGCTGCAGGATTTCGGCGCCCCGCTCGGGGCCGAGGCCGAAGGCGCGCAGGCCGGTCTCGTGGCCGCGATCGGCCCAGATCAGGCGCAGGATGCCGATATCCTCTTCGCTGACAAATTGCGGCGGAGTGACCAGAGCGCGGTCTACCTTCCACCATTCCTCGGCACTCTCCGGGTATTTGCCCTTGCGGATCTCGATGCCGAACTGGCGCTTGTCGGCGGTCCATTTCAGGATGTAGAACAGCTGCTGGCGGGCAGTGCTCGGCCGCGCCTTCTTCTTGGCGACGGCGATCGACGTGCGGCGCAGGTCCTCGATCCACGATAGGGCGCTGCCGCTGGGCTGCGCCGCCGGGGTGCGCGCTTCGATGGCCTTGAGCAGCACGGCAGCGACGTGCTTGCAGTGGCGGCCAACCGGGCAGGTACACCGGCTGACTACGCCCATCTCGCCGCTCTGGTCCTGGCTCAGGTAGGCCTGGACCGTATAGGGCTGCGGTGCCGAGCCGGGAACGAGCGCGCTGAGCATGTTGCCGTTGATGGTCAGGTCGCGTACCAGGTCGACGTAGGGCTTGGCCTTGTTGATGTCGCGCGTGGCGAACCACTCGGCGACATGCTCCTCGGTAAAGGTGGCCAGGGTGATGACTGCCATCGGGTTTAGGTGAACAGCGCGCCGACGAGCAGGGCGAGCAGCAGGGCGATGATGGCGAGCCAGCGATTCTGCTGCCGCTGGGCGGCAATCAGTTGCTCGATCTGGGGTTGCAGGTCGGCCTTGGCCGGCTGGGCCAGGGCCTGATGGACGAGGCGCGGCAGTTGCGGGATGGTGCGCGCCAGGTAGGGCGCTTCCTGCTTGAAGGTCTTGAGCAGCCCGCGCCAGCCGATCTGTTCGCTCATCCAGCGCTCGAGGAAGGGCTTGGCGGTCTTCCATAGGTCGAGTTCCGGGTCGAGCTGGCGGCCGAGGCCTTCGATGTTGAGCAGGGTCTTCTGCAGCATGACCAGCTGAGGCTGGATTTCGACGTTGAAGCGGCGCGAGGTCTGGAACAGGCGGAGCAGGATCTTGCCAAAGGAAATGTCCTTCAGCGGGCGGTCGAAGATCGGTTCGCAGACGGCGCGGATGGCGGCCTCAAATTCGTCGACGCGGGTGTCCTTGGGCGCCCAGCCCGATTCGATGTGCGCTTCGGCGACCCGCTTGTAGTCGCGGCGGAAGAAGGCGAGGAAATTCTGCGCCAGGTAATTCTTGTCGGAATCGGTCAGCGTGCCGACGATGCCGAAGTCGAGGGCGATGTAGCGGCCGTCCGGGGCGACGAAGATGTTGCCGGGGTGCATGTCGGCATGGAAGAAGCCGTCGCGGAAGACCTGGGTGAAGAAGATTTCGACACCGGCTGCCGACAGCTTCTTGAGGTCGATACCTTCGCTGCGCAGGCGGTCGATCTGCGAGATCGGCACGCCCTTCATGCGCTCCATGACCATGACGGTCGAGGTGCAGAAATCCCAGTGCACTTCCGGCACGATGAGCAGTTTCGAGTCGGTGAAATTGCGGCGCAATTGCGAGGCGTTGGCCGCTTCGCGCATCAGGTCCAGCTCGTCCTTCAGGTACTTGGCGAATTCGGCGACCACCTCGCGCGGCTTCAGTCGCTTGCCGTCCGACCACAGCTTTTCGAGCAGCATGGCCAGGTTGTCCATCAACGCCAGGTCGTGCTCGATGACCGACAGCATGTTGGGACGCAGGATCTTGACGGCGACTTCATGGCCGCCGTCCTCTTCGCGCAGGCGGGCGAAGTGCACCTGGGCGATCGACGCCGAGGCGACCGGCACCGGGTCGAATTCGGCAAACACGTCGTGCGCCGGACGGCCGTAGGCCTTTTCGATTTCGGCCAGGGCCAAGTCGGAGTCGAACGGCGGCACGCGATCCTGCAGGCGGGCCAACTCGTCGGCGATGTCGGTGGGCATCAGGTCGCGGCGGGTGGACAGCACCTGGCCGAATTTGACGAAAATGGGGCCGAGCGCTTCGAGAGCCAGGCGCAGGCGGACGGCGCGCGGCGTGCTTAGGTCGCGCCAGAACTGCAGGGCGTTGGCGATGCGCACCAGACGGCCGCTCGGCTCGTGTTCGAGCACCATTTCGTCGAGGCCGAAACGGCTGGCGACGGAGGCGATCTTGAGCAGGCGGAAAAGGCGCATGGGGCGGTAAACGACCGGCGAAGTCAAACGAGCATCGTAACACGCCTACGCGGCTTGCGGCCCGGTGATTTGAGCCGGACGGCGTTCGCCCGGCGCCGACAATTTGCCAGCCGTCGATAGCAATGGGATAAACTAACGCACCTTGTTTTACCGGCCTTACGCTGCCCGGAAAACCCTAGCCAAGCTGCCATGAGCGAACTGAAAAATCCAACCGACATCGCACGGGAAACGCTCAGGCGTCTCACGGTTCGTCACCTGCCGCCGACGCCGGCGAATTACCAGGCCTGCTACAACGAAATCGCCAATCTGCCGAATATTCCGCAGTTCCCCGATGCTTCACTACGCCAGCTGGCATCGTCCCTGGTCGCTCACAACAAACGTCAGGAGAGCCAACTCGACCTGCTCGGCGCGGCGATCGGGCAGCGCAGCTGGCAAGGGGTGACCGACGCGCTGATCGGTTTTGCTCAAGGCGGTGCGTCCGAAGCGCCGGCACCGGCCAGCACCGCTGTGCCGACCGTGCTGCCGCCGGCGTCGGCGCTTGCCCTGGCCCGCTTCATCGAGGCCTTGCTGCCCTCTTTCGGTAGCGACAATCCGCGTGCCCTCGCCATGGCGGCCGACCTAGTCACCATGCTCAAGCAGCCGCAGGTCGAAATCGTGGCCATCCAGGCTGCATTGGGCACCCTGACCCACCACGTCCGTTCGGTGCTCGAGGAGCAGCTCGAGGTTCGCGATTCCCTGCTCGCCCTGCTTCATCTGCTGATCGAGAACGTCGGCGAGTTGAGCGAGGACGACCGCTGGCTGAAAGGACAGATTGACGGCCTGCTGGCCAGCATCACGCCGCCCCTGACTTTGCGCCATCTCGACGAGATGGAACGGCGTATGCGCGACGTCATCGAGAAGCAGGCGCGGGCCAAGGTGCGCTCCGTCGCGGCGCAGCAGGAGCTGCGCCACATGCTCGCCGAATTCGTCGAGAGCCTGGCGCTCATCAACCAGTCGAGCAGCGAGTTCGAGGCAAAAATCGAGGAAAGCGCGCGCAACATCGAAAAGGTGACTTCGGCCGACGAATTGAAGGTCTTGCTCGATGGGGTGCTGTCGGCGACGCACGCGATGGTCGAGGAATCGGCGTCGTCGCGAACGCAGTTGAAGTCGCTGCAGACCAAGGTCGAGGCTACCGAGGCCGAGTTGCTGCAGTTACACCAGGAGCTCGACAGCGCCAGCGCGCTGGCCCGCCATGATCCGCTTACCGACGCACTGAACCGCAAGGGACTGGACGAGGCCCTGTTGCGCGAAATCTCCAGCATGCGCCGCAAGGAAACCCCGCTGTCGGTCAGCCTGCTCGACATCGATAATTTCAAGAAACTCAACGACAGCCTGGGGCACGATGTCGGCGACGGGGCGCTAATTCATCTGGCCGACGTCGCGCGCCGCCACATCCGGCCGAGCGATACGCTGGCCCGCTACGGCGGCGAGGAGTTCGTGATCCTGATGCCGGATACTGTCCTCGGCGACGGCATCGAAGTCATCACCCGGCTGCAGCGCGAACTGACCAAGGCGATTTTCATGGCCGGCAGCGACCGGGTGCTGATTACCTTCAGTGCCGGCGTCGCCCAGGTCGAGCCGGAAGAGTCCGGCGGCGACGCCCTCAGGCGGGCCGATCAGGCCATGTACCTCGCCAAGCGGGCCGGCAAGAACCGGGTGATGGGCGGCTAACACCGGACGCGCCGATGTCGCAGGTTAGCAGCTTTCCGCCGGTCGCCGCACCCGACGCGCGGGTGCTCATTCTGGGCAGCATGCCGGGCGAGGCTTCGCTGCGCGCCGGTCAGTACTATGCCCATCAGCGCAATGCCTTCTGGCGCATCATGGGCGACCTGCTCGGTGCCGGGCCGGCGCTGCCCTACGCCGACCGTCTGGCCCGCCTGCAGGCTGCCGGCATCGCGCTGTGGGACGTGATCGCCGATTGCCGGCGCAGCGGCAGCCTGGATGCCGCCATCGTCAAGGACTCGGTGCGCGCCAACGACTTTGGCGGATTCTTTGCTGCCCATCCCGGTGTCGAGCGGGTGTATTTCAACGGTGGGGTCGCCGAAGCGAATTTCCGCCGCCATGTCCTGCCCGGGCTGCCGGGAACGACGCTCCACATGCAGCGTCTGCCGTCGACCAGTCCGGCGCATGCGGCGCGGCCATACGCCGAAAAACTCGCCGCCTGGTCGGTAATCGTCGCCAAATAAACAGGCGGTGGCAGCGTATAATCGCCGTTTTGCATTTTCTGCCGCGAATCAATGGCCCACGACGTCAAATCCCAGCTGACCAGCCTGTTGCAACAGGCTCTGGCCAGCGTTGCTCCGACCGCAACCGATACCCCCATCCAGCTCGAACGTCCGCGTGACCCGACCCATGGCGATTGGTCCACTAACCTGGCCATGCAACTGGCCAAGGCGCTGAAGAAGAATCCGCGCGACATCGCCAACCAGCTGCTGGCCGAACTGCCGGCGTCGGTCCTGGTCACCAAGGCGGCAGTGGCGGGGGCGGGATTCATCAATTTCACTCTCGATTCGCGCGCCAAGATCAACGTCGTGCGCGCCGTGCTGACCGAGGGCGCCCATTTCGGCCGCTCGACGCTGGGTGGCAGCCAGAAGGTGCAGGTCGAGTTCGTGTCGGCCAACCCGACCGGCCCGCTGCACGTCGGCCACGGCCGCGGCGCCGCTTACGGCGCCTCGCTGTCCAGCCTGCTGAGCTTTGCTGGCTGGGATGTGACCCGCGAGTACTACGTTAATGACGCCGGCCGCCAGATGGATATCCTCGGCCTGTCCACGTGGCTGCGCTACCTCGAGCAGCATGGCGTGGTCCTGCCTTTCCCGCCCAATGCCTACCAGGGCGGCTATGTGCGCGACATGGCCCAGCAGATGACGGTCGCTCACGGCGACAAGTACGTGCGCGCCGCCGAAGAGGTGGTTGCCGGCACGCCGGGCCTGCCCGAGGCCGGCCGCGCCGACGACGAGGCCAAGCAGCAGCGCGAACTGCATCTCGATGCGCTGATCGCCCGCGCCAAGGATCTGCTCGGTGCCGACTGGGCCTACGTGCACCAGCATGCGCTGTCCGAACAGCTGGCCGACTGCCGCGACGACCTGCAGGAATTCGGCGTCGAATTCGAAGTCTGGTATTCCGAGAAGTCGCTCTACGACACCGGGCTGGTCGCCCGCTGCGTCAAGCTGCTCGAAGAAAAAGGCCACATCTACGTGCAGAACGGCGCCAAGTGGTTCAAATCGACCGCCTTCGGCGACGAGAAGGACCGCGTCGTACAGCGCGAAAACGGCCTGTACACCTATTTCGCCTCCGACATCGCCTACCACCTGAACAAGTTCGAGCGCGGCTTCGACAAGGTCATCAACATCTGGGGCGCCGACCACCACGGCTACATTCCGCGCGTTACCGGCGCCATCAAGGCCCTCGATCTCGACAGCGACAAGCTGCAGGTCGCCCTGGTCCAGTTCGCCGTGCTCTATCGCAACGGCCAGAAGGCTTCGATGTCCACCCGCTCCGGCGAATTCGTCACCCTGCGCGAACTGCGCAAGGAAGTCGGCAACGATGCCTGCCGCTTCTTCTACGCCCTGCGCAAGTCCGACCAGCACCTCGATTTCGACCTCGACCTGGCCAAGAGCCAGACCAACGAGAATCCGGTCTATTACATCCAGTACGCCCATGCCCGCGTCTGCTCGGTGCTCAGCCAGTGGGCCGGCGACCTGTCCGCGCTGGCCGAGGCCGACCTCGCCCTGCTCAGCAACCCGCGCGAATTGGCCATCGCCAACCAGCTGGCCCAGTTCCGCGAAGTGATCGAAACGGCGGCCCGCGACCTGGCGCCGCACATGATCGCCTTCTACCTGAAGGATCTGGCTGGCGAATTCCACGGCTGGTACAACGCCGAGCGCATGCTGGTCGACGACGAGAAGCTGCGCGACGCCCGTATCGCCTTGGCCGCCTCTGTGCGCCAGACCATCCGCAATGGCATGGCCATCCTCGGCGTCAGCTGCCCGGAATCGATGTAAGGAAACGCCATGAGTCGCGACATGAAACCCCGCAAGAGCCAGCCGGCCCGGAAGAAATCCGGCGGCGGCACGCTGGTCGGCATGTTCATCGGCCTCGTCCTCGGGGTCGGCATCGCCGCCGGGGTGGTCTGGTACCTCAACAAGTCGCCGCTGCCTTTCGTCGAGAAGGCGCAGCCGCCAGCCAAGCCGGAAGCCAATGGCAAGAACGGCCAGGCCACGCAACCGCTGGCCCTGCCCGGCAAGCCGGGCGACCCGGTGCCGGAGAAGCGCTTCCAGTTCTACGACATCCTGCCGGGCAAGGCCGATGCCGTGCCGGACAAGGCGCCGTCGCCCGACGCCAAGCCGGCGGAGAGCAAGAAGGAAGAGAAAAAGGACGACAAGAAGGAAGAGGTCAAGGAATCGAAGACCCCGCTCTTCCTGCAGGCTGGTTCGTTCAGCACGGCGCAGGACGCTGACAACCAAAAGGCCAAACTGGCGTTTATGGGTATAGAGGCCGTCGTCCAGCAGGTGATGATCCAGGACAAGACCTTCTACCGCGTTCGTGTCGGCCCCTACACGAAAATCGATGAACTGAACAAAGTGCGTGCCGAGCTTGCCAAGTCGGGCATCGAAGCACAACTCGCCAAATAGGAGTAGCGCATGAAGTTTTCCCGTCGCAGTTTTGCCGCCGCCGTCATTGCCCTGGGTGCCGCCGCCGCCCTGCCGGCATTCGCCCAGAATGCCCCGTACACCCCCATCGTGCCGGCCCAGCCGACCGAAGACGCCGGCAAGATCGAGGTGATCGAGTTCTTCAGCTACGGCTGCCCGCATTGCGCCGAGTTCAACCCCTTGCTGACCGCTTGGGTGGCCAAGCAGCAGGGCGACGTCGTCATCCGCAAGGTGCCGATCACCTTCGGCCGCGCCGCCTGGGCGACGATCGCCAAGCTCTATTACACGCTGGAAGTGACCGGGGACCTGCATCGTCTGGAAAGCGAAGTCTTCAAGGCCATCCATGTCGAACGCCAGAACCTGTTCGAAGAAAAGGCGCTCACCGAGTGGGCGGTCAAGAAGGGCGTCGATGCCAAGAAATTCGCCGAGACCTTCAATTCCTTCGGCGTCATGAGCAAGGTCAAGCGTGGCGACCAGATGGCGCAGGCCTACAAGATCCAGGGTGTGCCGGCTCTCGCGGTCGAAGGCAAGTACCTGGTCGGCGGCCGGGACTTCAACGAAACCCTGAGCATCACCGACAGCCTGATCGCCAAGGTGCGCAGCGAGAAGTCGGGCAAGGGCACCGCCAAGAAGTAAATCCTTGAAGGTCTTCATCACGGGCGCCTCGTCGGGTATCGGCGAGGCGCTTGCCGTTTACTACGCCGCGCAAGGCGCCACCTTGGGCCTGGTCGCCCGGCGCGCCGATTTCCTGCGCGACCTGAATGCGCGCCTGGGTGGCGGCCATGCCTGCTACCCGCTCGACGTCACCGACGCGCCAGCCCTGCATGATGCGGCCGGCGATTTCATGCAGCGTTTCGGTGCTCCGCACATCGTCATCGCCAATGCCGGCGTGTCGGCCGGAACGCTGACCGAGTGCGAGGAAGACCTGGCGGTCTTCCGGCGGGTCATGGATATCAACGTCTACGGCATGGCGGCGACTTTCGCGCCCTTCATTCCGGCCATGAAGGCGGCCGGCGGCGAGCGGCGCCTGGCCGGCATCGCCTCGGTGGCCGGCATCCGCGGCCTGCCCGGGGCCGAGGCCTATTCGGCTTCCAAGGCGGCGGCCATCGCCTACCTGGAAAGCCTGCGCCTGGAAATGCGGCCCTACGGCATCAAGGTGGTGACCATCGCGCCGGGCTATATCGAGACGCCGATGACGGCGATCAATCCGTACCGGATGCCTTTCCTGCTGCCGGTCGCCAAGGCGGCCGAGCGCTTCGCCGCGGCCATCGCGCGCGGGGTGACCTACACCGTGATCCCGTGGCCGATGGGCGTCGTCGCCAAACTGTTGCGGCTGTTGCCCAACTGGCTGTACGACCGCCTGTTCACCGATGCGCCGAGGAAGCCGCGCGGCTTGCTAAAATAACGGGATGCTTACCCTCAAGATCAATGGCGAAGCCCGCCAGTTTCCTGCCCCGCTGACCGTTGCCGGCCTGATCGAAGCGCTAGGCTACACCGGCAAGCGCATCGCCGTCGAACGCAATGGCGAAATCGTGCCGAAGAGCCAGCACGGCCATGCTGCCCTGGCCTCGGGCGATCAACTTGAGATCGTCGTCGCCGTCGGCGGCGGCTAAGAGGTGCCAACAAAATGCCCCTGGCGTCGTTGAGCCTCCTCGCCGTACTGGTTGTACTGTCTTCGTCCCCCAAGGGGACTTCCGTTGGGGCGTTGCCCCGCCTAGCCAGGGCCGCTGCGCTGCATTTTGTCAGCGCCTCTATGGAGAAAACTTCATGCATCAACTGACCATCGCCGGCAAGGCGTACCGTTCCCGCTTGCTGGTCGGCACCGGCAAGTACAAAGATTTCGCCGAAACGCGCGCCGCCATCGACGCCTCGGGCGCCGAGATCGTTACTGTCGCCGTGCGCCGCGTCAATATCGGCCAAGACGCCAGCCAGCCCAACCTGCTCGACGCCATTCCGCCGTCGCAATTCACCATCCTGCCCAATACCGCCGGCTGCTATACCGCCGATGACGCGGTGCGCACCCTGCGCCTGGCCCGCGAGCTGCTCGACGGCCATCCGCTCTGCAAGCTCGAAGTGCTGGGCGACCCGACCAACCTGTTCCCCAACATGCCGGAAACGCTGAAGGCGGCCGAAACCCTGGTCAAGGACGGTTTCCAGGTCATGGTCTACTGCGCCGACGACCCCATCCAGTGCAAGATGCTGGAAGAGATCGGCTGCGTCGCGGTCATGCCACTCGCCTCGCTGATCGGTTCCGGCATGGGCATCGTCAATCCGTGGAACCTGCGCCTGATCATCGACAACGCCAAGGTGCCGATCATCGTCGACGCCGGCGTCGGCACCGCGTCGGACGCCACCATCGCCATGGAACTGGGTTGCGATGGCGTGCTGATGAATACCGCCATTGCCCACGCCAAGGACCCGGTGCTCATGGCATCGGCCATGAAGAAGGGTATCGAGGCCGGTCGCGAGGCCTATCTGGCCGGCCGCATGGCGCGCAAATACTACTCGGCCGACCCGTCGTCGCCGACCAGCGGATTGATCGGCTCATGAGTGGCGCACCGCTGATCCAGTCGAGTGCCGCGCACGACGACGGCGTCTATATCGAGGGCCGCGAGGGGCACGACGGCCACGGCCACATCAAGAGCTTCGTGCGCCGTGCCGGCCGCATGTCCGACGCCCAGCACCGCTATTTCGACGACATGATGCCGAAAATCGGCATCGCCTACCGGCCGGAAAATATCGACCTGAACGCCGTGTTCGGCCGCGACAATCCGAAGATTCTCGAAATCGGCTGCGGCATGGGCGAGACGACGGCCAAGATCGCCGAAGCCAACCCGGATAGCGACTATTTCGGCCTGGAAGTCCATGTGCCGGGTGTCGGCGCCCTGTGCAAGCTGATCGCCGAGAAGAACTTGTCCAATCTGCGCATCGGCAACCACGACGCCGTCGAGGTGGTGCGCGACATGCTGCCGGAAGGCTCGCTGTCCGGCATCCATGTCTTCTTCCCCGATCCGTGGCACAAGACGCGCCACAAGAAGCGTCGGCTGATCCAGCCGCATTTCGTTGAATTGCTCGCTTCGCGCCTCAAGCCGGGCGGCTATTTTCACTGCGCTACCGACTGGGAAAACTATGCCTTGCAGATGCTCGACGTACTGGGTCGTGAAACTAGTCTGCAGAACAGCGTTGCCAATCCGACAGCCGAAGCGCTCGCTGCGGCGTTGGAGGCCGACAGCAGCGCCGGACTTGCCGGCTTCGCGCCACGCCCGGAATACCGGCCGCTGACCAAGTTCGAAAACCGTGGCCTGCGCCTCGGGCACGGCGTTTGGGACGTGATATTCGAGAAAAAATAGCCGGCGTAATAACCCTACCTGTTAAAATGTTTTTGTGATTAATCATAAAAAACCGGGGTTATCATGAAAAACACTAAATCTGTTCAAGCTTGTGTCCTGGCTCCGCTGACCATCCTGTTGCTGGCATCAGCGCCTGCCCTGGCGGCGGAGCGTTCGGGCAAGGAAGTGGTCGATACGGTATGCGCAACCTGTCACGCTACCGGCAAGGATGGCGCGCCCAAACTGGGCGACCAGGCTGCTTGGGCGCAGCGCGCCGCCAAGGGCCTGGACAAGCTGACGCAGAACGCCATCACCGGGGTGCGCAACATGCCGGCCCATGGCGGTCAGGCCGCACTTTCCGATGTCGAAATGAGCCGTGCCGTCGGCTACATGGTCAGTTCGGGCCATGCGGCCGATACCGACAAGGCTTACAGCTCCCCGAAGACGCGCAGCGGCGATCAGGTGGTGCAGGAGCGCTGCCAGGAATGCCACGCCACCGGCAAGAACGGCGCACCGAAACTGGGCGACATGAACGACTGGAAACCGCGCCTGAAAAATGGGGTCAATCCCTTGGTTAAATCGGCCATCAGCGGGCATAACGCCATGCCGGCCCGCGGTGGCCTGGCCAACCTGAGCGATGCCGAAATGAAGGCCGCCGTCGAATACATGGTGAGCCGGACCGGCGCCGGTACCAGCAGCAAGTAAGACGCGGGCCGACCGGGCAAGCAGGTCGGCCAGGGCAGCACAGACCCCGTCGGGACCGCAAGGTGCCGGCGGGGTTTTTTCATGGCAGCTGGCCTGCGCTTTCTGTGCGCATATCCCGGCACAGGGGGAGGGTGACTGATAAAATCCGCCCCCTGACCCGAGGCGAATCTGCGCTTGGGCTGCTTTCTGGGAAACAAGACCATGTGGTTCAAGAATCTTCAAATCTACCGCCTGCCGACGCCGTGGAACATCGACCTGGCCAAGTTCGACGAACAGCTTGGCCGCGGTACCTTCGCCCGCTGCGCCAGCCATGAGCCGATGTCGCGGGGCTGGGTGTCGCCGCGCAAGGATGGCGGCCTGATTTATTCGAACAATCGCCAGTGGCTGATCGCGCTGGCCATCGAGCAGCGCCTGCTGCCGTCGTCGGTAGTCAATGACGAGGTGCGCGAGCGGGCCGACAAGTTGACCGACGAACAGGGCTACGCGCCGGGCCGCAAGGCGATGCGCGAACTGAAGGAGCGCGTCACGGAGGAACTGATGCCGCGCGCCTTCACCAAGAAGCGCACGACCTTCGTCTGGATCGACCCGCAGAACGGCTGGTTCATCGTCGACGCCGGCAGCCCGGGCAAGGCCGAGGAGGTCATCGAGCACCTGCGTCATTGCCTCGACGACTTCCCGCTCACCCCGCTGCACACCGAGCTGTCGCCGCAATCGGCGATGGCCGACTGGCTGGCCGGCGGTGACGCGCCGCACGGCTTCACCATCGACCGCGACTGCGAACTGAAGGCGGTCGGCGAGGAAAAGGCGGCGGTCCGCTACGTGCGCCACCCGCTCGGCGACGAGGTCAGCGGCGAGATCAAGTCGCACTTGGCGGCGGGCAAGCTGCCGACCAAGCTGGCGCTGACCTGGGACGACCGCATTTCCTTCGTGCTGAGCGAAAAGCTGGAAATCAAGCGTCTGGCTTTCCTCGACCTGCTCAAGGAAGA
Organism: Dechloromonas hankyongensis; assembly: GCF_022012295.1. GTDB lineage: Bacteria > Pseudomonadota > Gammaproteobacteria > Burkholderiales > Rhodocyclaceae > Azonexus > Azonexus hankyongensis. The sequence goes on along the minus strand of NZ_JAKLTN010000001.1, from coordinate 110,208 downwards.
AGCCGAGAAGGGCGCCGAGCACGCCGACGAGCAGTTCGACGCCGATTTCGCGCTGATGACCGGCGAACTCACCCGCTTCCTGCCGCAATTGATTGCGGCACTGGGCGGCGAGATCGTCGAGTCCGCTCCGGCCGCCGGCGGTGCCAGCACCACGCCGCCTTGGGAAGCATGAAGGCCGGCGATCCATGTCCCTGCGGCAGCGGCCAAACCTATGGCCGCTGCTGCGCACCTTTACACGAAGGTGCTGTCCCATTCAGCGCCGAGGCCCTGATGCGTTCGCGCTACTGCGCCTACGTCCTCAAGTTGGAAAATTACCTGCTTGCCACCTGGCATCCGGACACCCGGCCCAGCGAACTCGACCTCGCCGCCGACGGCAGCAAGTGGCTGGGGCTGGAAGTGAAGAAACATCTTCAGTCGGACGACACGCACGCCACCGTCGAATTCGTCGCCCGCTACCGCATCGCCGGCAAGGGGCACCGCCTGCATGAAACCAGCCGCTTCGTGCGCGAAGATGGCCGCTGGTACTACCGCGACGGAGACTGGTCCTGATCGGCTGCCGCTAACGGTGCGGAGAAGCGCCGGGCCGGCCATACGAATACCGCGCACAGCACCCCCTCGGCGAGCAGGCCGAGCACCGCCGGCAACAGGCCGGCCAGGCCGCCCATGCCGGACAACACCAGGCCGCCGGCCGAAACCAGCAATAACAGCGCCGCCACCAGACGCGCCGCCGGGGTGCGGTCGCCGGCCACCAGGCGGGGGAGGGCGAGGAGCAGCGGGCCGAGCCCAAAAGCCAGGCCAATGACGAGCAGCGGGGCGAGCAGATCGAACAGCTTGCGGCCGGCAGGAAGCTGGCCCGTACCGTGCGAGAGCAGGAGCAGGACGGTCGGCGCCAGGGTCAGGGCAGTGCCCAGGAGCAGGGCGAGCAGGCGAAGCAGGGTCATCATGAACGAACGGGCGGCTGAGTGGCGATCATCGCAGCGGGAACTGTCGGGCGAGGCTCGCATCATACAGCCAGCAGTTGCGGCCCGCGCATTCGGGCGCTTGCCCCGGATGGCTCAGGGGTGAATACCAATCCCAAGCGATGGAGAGCGAATCATGAAACAGCGTGTCAGCGGCCTGCTTGCCGCACTATTTCTGCTTGGCCAGTTGGCGGGTTGCGCCAATATGGACGAGACCCAGCGGACGACGGGCACCGGGGCTGCGGTCGGTGCCGTGGCCGGCGCCCTGCTCGGCGGGGTGACTGGGGCGGGGCACAAGGGCCGTAGTGCAGCAACCGGGGCGGCGATCGGTGCCGCGCTGGGCGCCGGCGGCGGCTACCTGTGGTCGCGCCACATGCAGGAACAGAAGGCGGCGATGGAACAGGCGACCCAGGGCACCGGCATCGGCGTCACGCAGACGGCCGACAACCAGCTCAAGCTCGACATTCCGAGCGATCTGTCCTTCGATTCCGGGCGCTACGACGTCAAGCCGGCGATGCATCCGGTGCTCGACCGCTTTGCGACGACCCTCAACCAGAATCCGGTGACCACCGTTCGTATCGTCGGCCATACCGACAATATCGGCAGCGACGCGCTGAACAACCCGCTGTCGGTCAACCGGGCGGCGGCGACCCGCGATTACCTGGTGTCGCGCGGCGTGGCGGGCAACCGGATCAGCATCGACGGCCGCGGCGAGCATGAGCCGGTGGCCGATAACGCGACGGTGGCCGGCCGGGCGAAGAATCGGCGGGTCGAGATTTTTGTCGCCGAAGCGCCGAAGTCTTAACCTACAGAAACTTTTCGAGCAGGACGTTCAGGAAGCGCCGGCCCTTGGCGGTCGGCGCAATTTTTTCCGGGCCGACGTCGAGCAGCCCTTCAGCCTCGGCCGCCTTGAGCTGGGGCAGGATGGTGTGCAGCGAACGGGCGGTGCGTGCCTCGAACAGCGACGGGTGGAAGCCGTCGGCCAGGCGTAGCGCATTCATCATGAATTCGAAGGGCAGGCTGGCGGCCTCGACCTCGTGGTGCTCCTGCACCGCGTTGCCATTCTTGATGTGCTCGAGATAGGCCTTGGGGTGCTTGTGGCGCATCTGGCGCAGCACCCGGTCGTGCAGGGTGAGCTTGGAGTGGGCGCCGGCGCCGATGCCGAGGTAGTCGCCGAAATACCAGTAATTCAGGTTGTGCTTGCATTGCCAGCCGGCGCGGGCGAAGGCCGAGGTTTCGTAATTGGCGAAACCAGCGGCGGCCAGACGGGCCTCGATGGCTTCCTGCATGTCGGCGCACAGGTCGCTTTCCGGCAGTTCCGGCGGGAAGGCGGCGAAGCGGGTGTTCGGCTCCAGGGTCAGCTGGTAGCACGACAGGTGGGTCGGCACCAGGCTTAGTGCCGTTTCGACATCGCTCAGCGCCTGCGCCTGCGTCTGGCCGGGCAGGCCGTACATCAGGTCGAGGTTGAAGGTGGCGAAATGCTCGCCGGCCAGTTGCGCCGCGCGTTTCGCTTCGGCGGCATCGTGGATGCGGCCGAGGGCTTTCAGGTGTTCGTCGTTGAAGCTCTGGATGCCGAGCGACAGGCGATTGATCCCGGCGGCGCGGAAGCCGGCGAACTTCTCGGCTTCAACGGTGCCCGGGTTGGCTTCCAGTGTGATCTCGGCGTCCGGCGCCAGCATGGCCAGGGCGCGGAAGGCGGCGAGCAGTTCGTCGATGGCGGCCGGCGACAGCAGGCTGGGCGTGCCGCCGCCGAAGAAGACGCTGACCACTGGCCGGCCCCAGATCAAGGGTAGGGCCGACTGCAGGTCGGCGATCAGGGCATCGACGTATTCGCTTTCCGGAATGGTCTCGCCCGCTTCATGCGAATTGAAATCGCAATAGGGACATTTCTGCACGCACCACGGCACATGGACGTAGAGGGCGAGCGGCGGCGAGACGCGGAATTCGAGGGGCGCCGTAGCGGACGGTGCCTTGCCGGCGGCGAAGATGGGGATGGTGCGGGCCATGAACGGAGGAACTGGTGGGTTCCCGCTGGCGCGGGAATAAGGGGAGCAGTGGACCTACAGCGTCGGCAGACGTTCGATCAATTTCTGCATCGCCCGGCCACGGTGCGACACCTGGTTCTTGGTTTCGGCGGGCAGTTCAGCCGCGGTCAGGCCGAATTCCGGCACGAAGAACAGTGGGTCGTAGCCGAAGCCGCCCTCGCCTTTTTGCGCCGGCAGGATTTCGCCGTGCCATTCACCCTCGGCGATGATCGGCTGCGGATCGTCGGCCGAACGGACCAGCACCAGCACGCTGACGAAGTGGGCGCGCCGATCTGCCTGGCCGACAAGATGGCCGAGCAGTTTCTCGTTGTTGCGGGCATCTGATTTCGGTTCGCCGGCGTAGCGGGCCGATAGCACGCCAGGGGCGCCATGCAGAGCGCTGACGCACAGCCCGGAGTCGTCGGCCAGCGCCGGCAGGCCGCTGTGCTGGGCTGCGTGGCGGGCCTTGGCCAGGGCGTTTTCGACGAAGGTACAGTGCGGCTCCTCGGCTTCCGGAATGCCCAGTTCGCCCTGCGGGATGACCTCGAAGCCGAGCGGCGCCAGCAGCGCATTCAGCTCCTTCATCTTCTTGGCGTTGTTCGAGGCGAGGACGAGCTTTTTCATGAGGCCAGCGCGCTTTCCTGGGCGGCGACCAGCTGACGGATGCCGTTGCTCGCCAGGTCCATCAGCACGTTCATCTGTTCGCGGGTGAAGGGCTCGCCTTCGGCCGTGCCCTGCACTTCGACGATGCCGCCGCGGCCGGTCATCACCACGTTCATGTCGGTGTCGCAGTCGGAGTCTTCCGGGTAGTCGAGGTCGAGTACCGGGCTGCCGGCGAAGATGCCGACCGACACGGCGGCGACGTGGTCCTTGACCGGATTGGCCGGCAGCTTGCCGGCCTTGACCAGCTTGTCGCAGGCTTCGTAGAGGGCGACCCAGGCACCGGTGATCGATGCGCAGCGGGTGCCGCCGTCGGCCTGCAGGACGTCGCAGTCGAGGGTGATCTGGCGTTCGCCGAGGGCCTTCAGGTCAGTCACGGCGCGCAGGCTGCGGCCGATCAGGCGCTGGATTTCCTGCGTGCGGCCGGTCTGCTTGCCCTTGGCCGCTTCGCGGGCGCTGCGTGTGTGCGTCGAGCGGGGCAGCATGCCGTATTCGGCCGTGACCCAGCCCTGGCCCTTGCCGCGCAGGAAGGGGGGCAGGCTTTCCTCGACCGAGGCGGTGCAAAGCACCCGGGTGTCGCCCATCTCGATGAGCACCGAGCCTTCGGCGTGGCGGGTGAAATTGCGGGTGACGCGGACGGTGCGGAGCTGGTCCGGCTGGCGTTGGCTGGGGCGCATGGCTTTCCTTATTTCTTCGGGTTGTATTTTTCGATGGCGGCGCGGATTTCCTCGATCGCGTCTTCGATCTCGTTTTCGCTCAGCTCGCTCTTGTAGGCCGGGTTGCGGCCGAATTCCTCGAGCCGGGTGGTCACTTCGTCCTGGGTCATGGTCTGCGTCGAAATGGCGCTGCTCGCCTCCTCGACGTAGGTGTCTTCCCAGCGTACGGCGACCACCGACAGGTTGTCGCCATGCTGGCCGCCCTTGGTCTCGGCCTGGTTGAGTATCATCGGCACGACCTGCAGCAGGTTGGCGCCCTTGGTGGCGGCGGCCATCATGTCGCCGGGCATTTCGCCCCACAGGCCGTCCGTGCACAGCAGCAGGATGTCGCCGTGGTCGAGTGGCGTCTTGCGCGAGAACTCGATTTCCGGCGGCGTCGGGCTGCCCAGGCAGCTGTAGATCTTGTTGCGGTCCGGGTGGAAGACGGCCTGCGCTTCGGTGATCATTCCTTCCTCGACCAGCAGGCGGATGCGCGAGTGGTCCTTGGTCTGGGCGATGACCTTGCCTTCACGCATCAGGTACAGCCGCGAATCGCCGGCGTGGGCCCAGTAGGCGATGTTGTCCTGAATGACACAGGCGACGCAGGTCGTGCGCGGCGTGTCGCGCAGGTTGTGGCGGGCGGTGTAGTCGAGGATGGCGTGATGAGCGTTGGTCATGCCCTTCTGCAGGAAGCGGAAGGGATCGGCGAGCAGCGGCCGGGCTTCGCGCTGGAAGGAGTCGGCCAGCGTCTGGACGGCGATCTGCGCCGCGATCTCGCCGTAGTGATGGCCGCCCATGCCGTCGGCAACCACCATCAGCAGCGCGTCGCGCGAGTAGCAGTAGGTCGTCCGGTCTTCGTTGTTGGCGCGGCCGCCGATGCGGCTTTCCTGATAGATGGTGAATCTCATCGCGGCGGATTCCTGAATTTGTCGACGAAGCGGCCCAGCCAGTTCGGATTGGTCTTCGGGCGCGGCGGGGTAATGGTTTCGACCAGCGCCTTCTGCAGGGCGAAAACACTTTGCGGGCGGTAGAGATGGTTGAGATTCAGGCACCAGTCGATGATCTCGAGCAGGCGGTCGGAATACTGGCCATCCCAGCGCAGCATGGCGGGGGCCAGGGTGTCCTTCTTCATCCGAGCGTCGGCGGCCTGTGGGGCCACCCCGGCCAGGCAGGCGTACATCGAGGCGCCGACGCTGTAGATGTCGCTCCACGGGCCGAGATCCTTGCGCGTGCCATAGTGTTCGGGTGACGCGAAGCCGGGCGTGTACATCGGCTTGAGGATGGGCTGGTCGGCGATCAGCGTCTGGCGGGCGGCGCCGAAGTCGATCAGCACCGGCGTGTTGTCGCCGCGCAGGTAGATGTTTGACGGCTTGAGGTCGAGATGCAGCAGCTTGTTGGAGTGCACTTCGCGCAGGCCGTTGAGCATGCGGGTGAATACGCCGCGCATGAAGCGCTCAGAAATGTGTCCCTGGTGCTTCTGGATGAACTCCTGCAGCGTGCGACCGTGCTCGTACTCCATCACCATGTACACCGTGTCGTTGGCGCGAAAGAAGTTCAGCACGCGGATCACGTTCGGATGCGACAGACGGGCCAGGGCGCGGCCTTCCTCGAAAAAACATTTCATGCCGTAGCGGAAGGCGCCGAGGTGTTCCGAGGTGATGACCGGGTTGATTTCGCCGCGGCTGCGCAACGCCAGACTGTTCGGCAAATATTCCTTGATGGCAACTTGCCGCCCCTCGGCATTCGTGGCGAGGTAAACGATGGAAAAACCGCCGAGCGAAAGCTGGCGGTCTATCGTGTACTCCTCGAGTTGGTGGCCGTTCGGCAACGGCTGATTGGCTTGTTGCGCCATGGAGCTCGCGGTTATGATGCAATTTCAGGCATTTTCGGGCGTGTTGTCCGGCCTGTAAAGCTGGAGACACCCTGACTATGATTTGCAGTATGACCGGTTATGCAGTGAAAACACGTGATTTAGATCGCGGATCACTGCAAATAGAGCTAAAAAGCGTCAATTCCCGCTATCTCGATTTTCATTTCCGCGTGACGGAAGATTTGCGCGCACTGGAAATGCCGCTGCGCGAATTGCTTTCCACCCGCCTGTCGCGCGGCAAGGTCGAATGCCGCGTGTCCTTCAATGCGGCCGCGGCGCGCGCCGAGCAGTTGCAGCTCAACGGCGACCTGCTGGCCTCCTTGCAGGCGCTGAGCGCCCAGGTGCGTGCCCGGTTGCCCGACGCCGCGCCGCTCAGCGTCAACGAAACCCTGCGCTGGCCCGGCATGTTCGGCGACCAGGGCATCGATTTCGCCGCGCTCTCCCCGGAAGTCATGGCCCTGGCTCGCGAGGCGCTCGACGACTTCACGGCCAGCCGTGGCCGCGAGGGCGACAAGCTGGCGGTGATGATCGTCGATCGCGTCAACGCTATGCGCGACATCGTGCGCCGGGTGGCGCCGCGCATTCCAGAAGCGCAGGCCCTGTTCACCGACAAGCTGCGTCAGCGCCTGGTCGAAGCGCTGGGCAACGCCAGCGACGACCGCATCCTGCAGGAAGTGGCGGTCTTCGCAACGCGCATCGACGTGGCGGAAGAACTCAGCCGCCTGAGCACGCACCTCGACGAGGTCGAGCGCGTGCTGAAGCACGGTGGGGCCTGCGGCAAACGCCTGGATTTCCTAATGCAGGAACTGAATCGCGAAGCCAATACCTTGGGTTCCAAGTCGGCGGTCACCGAGGTGTCGCAAGCTTCGATGGACCTCAAGCTGCTCATCGAACAGATGCGCGAGCAGATCCAGAACCTGGAGTAGCCCGGGCGGCATGCAAGCCAGCACCGCTTCGTCCCTGTCCCCCACCGCGCTGGCGCAACGCTTCATCCTGGGCTGGCTGGCGGTCATCCTGCTGGCCGTCGCACTGGCCTCCTACCTGCTGACAGCCAGTCTCGAACAGCAGCGCGGTCAAACGCTGCAGGCCACCGAAAATCTCGCCTTGCTGGTCGAGCGCGACGTGGCGGCGTCGTTCGAAAAGGTCGATCTGCTGCTGCGCGACGCCATCGATCTCTATGTCGACCGTATGGTCCAGGGGGCGGGTTCGCCGACGGCGATGGAGGATTTCCTGACCCGCCAGCGCGAGCGTCTGCAGCCGCTGCGTGTCCTGCGCATCACCGATGCCCGGGGAGCGTCGATTGCCGGTTTCGGCGGCGGCGCCGGGGCCGGCCTGATGGTCGACGACCGCGATTATTTCAAGCGGCTGCGCGATGATCCGACCCTGAGCCGGGTGATTTCCAAGCCGCTGCTCGGCCGGGTTACCGGCAAGTGGCTGATCGTCATCGCGCGCCGACTGCCCGATGTCGGCGGCGAGTTTTCCGGCATTGCCTATGCCGGCATCGATCTCGACTATTTCGAGCAATGGTTCGCCACCTTGCGGATCGGGGAGGCCGGCTCGATCGCCTTGCGCGATGCAGATCTCGCCTTGCTCGCCCGGGTGCCGCCGGACCCGGCAGTCGAACGCGGTTCGACCAAGATATCCAGGGATTTTAAACAGGCCCTGACGGGCAGAGCCGAGAATGGTACCTACGTTTCCGGCGACACCAGCATCGACAACGTTCATCGTCTGCACACCTACCGCTTCAATCCCGACTATCGCTTCTACATCAATGTCGGCGTTCCCGAACGCCATTATCTTGAGTCCTGGGAGCGCCAGCGGCGCAGCATCTTGGCCATGCTGGCTCTGTTCATTGCGCTGAGCGGCGGCGCCCTGTTCATGATGCACCGTTACGCCAGCCGGCTCGGCGAACGCGAGCGGGTGTTGCGTACCATTTTCGACACCTCGGATGGCGCCATTTTTCTGGTCGGCCCCGACGGGCGTATCGTGCTGGCCAATGAGCGCATGTCGGCAATGTGGGGCATCCCGATGGACGAACTGATCGGCGACGAGTACGTGGCGCTGGTGCATCCGGACGAGCGCGCCGCCGGTCGCGAAAAGATGGCGAAGCTGATGGCCAGCGAGATCGCCTTTGTCCGGCTGGAGCGCGAATATGTCCGGCGCGACGGCTCGATGTTCTGGGGTTTTCTGTGCGGGCGTCGCCTGCTCGACGAAAAAGGGAAGTTCGTCGGGCTGGTCGGCTTGATCGCCGATATCGACGCCTCGAAGCGCAATGCGCAGGAACTGGAAAACTATCGCCAGCATCTCGAAGTCCTGGTCCGTGAGCGCACGGCGCAACTTGAGCAGGCCAAGGATGCCGCCGAATCGGCCAACCGCGCCAAGAGCGCCTTCCTGGCCAATATGAGCCACGAGATCAGGACGCCGATGAACGCCATCGTCGGACTGACCCATCTGCTCAAGCGCGACGGCGTGACGCCGCGGCAGGGCGACCGGCTGGACAAGATCATGGGCTCCGCCGAGCATCTGCTGGCCATCATCAACGATGTGCTTGACGTCTCCAAGATCGAATCGGGCAAACTGGTACTCGAAGCGCGCCCCTTCCGCGTCGTCGATGTCGTCGAGCGCCTGGTCGGCCTCAATATCGACCGCGCGATGGCCAAGGGGCTGAATTTCCGTACCTCGGTCGGCGGCTTGCCGCCGGTGCTGGTCGGCGACCGCACCCGGCTCAGCCAGGCCCTGCTCAACTATGTCAGCAATGCGGTCAAATTCACCGAGTCGGGCACCATCGTGCTGCGTGCCGCAGTGGTCGACGAGGACGAACATAGTCTGCTCGCCCGTTTCGAAGTCCAGGACAGCGGGGTAGGCATTGCCGACGATGTCTTGCCGCGGCTGTTCCGCCCGTTCGAACAGGCGGACAATTCGACGACCCGCAAATACGGTGGCACCGGCCTCGGCCTGGTCATCACGCAGCGCCTGGCCGAACTGATGGGCGGGGAAGCCGGCGTGGACAGCACGCCGGGCGCAGGTAGCACCTTCTGGCTGACGGCGCGTTTCGGCAAACCGGCTAGCGCAGGGGCTGCCGCCGAGCCGCCCGTGGTGCCGGCTACCGAGCAGCCCGCAACGTGGGCGGGAGACACCCGCATCCTGCTCGTCGAGGATGAGCCGCTGAACCGGGAGGTAGCGATCGAATTGATCGGCGACATCGCCGGGGTGCCTGTCGATGTGGCGGAAAGCGGCGAAGCGGCCCTGCTACGCGTGCAGCAAAGCGCCTACGACCTAATCCTGATGGACCTGCAGATGCCCGGCATGGACGGCTTCGAGACCGCCCGCTGCATCCGCAGCCTGCCCCGCTATGCCGATACGCCCATCGTCGCCCTGACCGCCAATGTATTCGCCGAGGATCGCGAGCGTTGCCTGGCCGCCGGCATGAACGATCATCTGGCCAAACCGGTCGACCCGGAAAGGCTGCGCGCGAGCCTTCTGCGCTGGCTGCCGCGCCCGCTACAATGAACGCTTTGGCGCCAGGCGCCTGCTTGCTCGGGAAACAATAATGGCCGGAAACCTTTTTATCGTCGCCGCTCCGTCCGGGGGGGGCAAAACCACGCTGGTCCGCATGCTGCTGGAGCAGGAAAGCAGCGTGCATCTGTCGATTTCCTTCACGACCCGCGGGCCGCGTCCGGGCGAACAGAACGGACGCGAATACCACTTCGTCGATACGGTCGAATTCCAGGCCATGATCGCCCGCCAGGAATTCCTCGAATGGGCGGAGGTGCATGGCAATTTCTACGGCACGTCGAAAAAGTGGATTGCCGACCAGCTGGCGGACGGCCACGACGTGCTGCTCGAAATCGACTGGCAGGGCGCACAGCAGGTGCGCAAGCTGTTCCCGCAGGCGATCGGGATTTTCATCCTGCCGCCGTCGATGGAAGAACTGACCCGCCGCCTGACCGGGCGCGGTACCGACAGCGCCGACGTCATCGCCCGCCGCCTGGCGGCGGCACACGCCGAGATGCGCCATGTCGGGGAATTCGACTATGTTATTATTAACGACCAGTTGGCTCAGGCACTGGACGACCTGCGTGCCGTGGTACGCGCTTCCCGCCTGAGCTTCGGGGTCCAGCGTGTCCGCCACGCTGCCCTGTTCGAGAGATTGATTTGAAATTAGAGGTTTAGCATGGCCCGCGTTACCGTTGATGACTGCCTGAAAAGAATTCCGAACCGTTTCCAGATGACCCTGGCCGCCGCCCATCGCGCCCGCCAGCTGGCCAATGGCGCCACCCCGCTGGTCGATGCCGAAAAGCACAAGCCGACCGTCGTCGCGCTGAAGGAAATGGGTGCAGGCAAAGTCGGTCTGGAAGTGCTAAACCGCGGCCAAGCCTGACCTCCGGGGCGGTGGACTGATGGATTCTGCGCCGTCACCGCTGCCGTCTTGTGGTGTGGAGCCCGCTTACCGGGTCTTCCTCGATAGTCTCGACTATCTCCCTCCCTCCGATGTAGAGCGGATCAAAGCCGCGTATGCTTTCGCGGCCAAGGCGCATGCGCACCAGAAGCGCATGTCCGGCGAGCCCTACATCACCCATCCGCTGGCTGTTGCCGGCGCCGTGGTCGAGTGGCGGATGGATGGCGATGCGGTCTGCGCCGCACTGATGCACGATGTGCTGGAGGATACCGGTACCTCCAAGCACGAACTGGCCGAGAAATTCGGCAAGGAAGTCGCCGAGCTGGTCGATGGCCTGTCCAAGCTCGACAAGATGGAATTCGCTTCCTACCAGGAGGCGCAGGCCGAAAATTTCCGCAAAATGCTGATGGCCATGGCGCGCGACCTGCGCGTCGTGCTCATCAAGCTGGCCGACCGTCAGCACAACCTGCAGACCATGTCGGCCATGCGCGCCGACAAGCGCGCCCGCATCGCCCGCGAAACGCTGGAAATCTACGCGCCGATCGCCTTGCGCCTGGGCTTGAACAAGCTCTACCGCGAGCTGCAGGACCTGTCCTTCGAGCTGATCCACCCGCACCGCGCCGAGGTGCTGGCCAAGGCGCTCAATGCCGCGCGCGGCAACCGCAAGGAACTGCTCACCCGCATCCTCGACGGCATCCGCGACAAGCTCGAGCACGCCGGCCTGCGCGCCGACGTCTTCGGCCGCGAGAAGAGCCTGTATTCGATTTTCCGCAAGATGAAGGACAAGCATCTGTCCTTCTCGCAGGTGCTCGACATCTACGGCTTCCGCGTCGTCGTCGAAAACGTGCCGACCTGCTACCTGGCGCTCGGCGCCCTGCATAGCCTGTTCAAGCCGGTGCCCGGCAAGTTCAAGGATTACGTGGCGATTCCCAAGGCCAACGGCTACCAGTCGCTGCACACCACGCTGATCGGCCCGTACGGCACGCCGGTCGAGGTCCAGATCCGCACCCGCGAAATGCACCACGTAGCCCAGGAAGGCGTCGCCGCCCACTGGCTGTACAAGGACATGGACGAGTCGAGCGCCGACCTGCAGATCAAGACGCACAAGTGGCTGCAGTCGCTGCTCGAAATGCAGACCAGCGATTCGTCGGAGTTCTTCGAGAACGTCAAGATCGACCTCTTCCCGGACGAGGTCTATGTCTTCACGCCCAAGGGCAAGATCCTGGCCATGCCGCGCGGCGCGACGGTGGTCGATTTCGCCTATGCGGTGCACACCGATGTTGGCCACCACTGCTCGGCGGCGCGCATCAATCACGAACTGGCGCCGCTGCGCACCGAATTGCGCAATGGCGATCTGGTCGAAATCATCACCTCGCCGCAGACCAGCCCCAATCCGATCTGGCTGACCTATGTGAAGACCGGCCGGGCGCGCAGCAAGATCCGCCATTTCCTGCGCACCATGCAGAACGAGGAATCGGCCCGCCTCGGCGAGCGCCTGTTGCGCCAGGAACTGCTGTCGCTGGGCGTGGTCCCGATCTCGATCCCGACCGAAGCCTGGGATGCCCTGGTCAAGTCCGGCGGCCAGAAAACGATGGAAGACGTCTACAGCGAAATCGGCCTAGGCAAGCGCCTGCCCTCGGTGGTCGCCCGCCGCCTGCTGGCCCGCGAGGACATGTCGTCCGATTCGCCGAGCAGCATGACCCTGGCCATCCACGGCACCGAAGGCATGGCCATTCAGCTTGCGCGCTGCTGCCAGCCGATCCCGGGTGATCCGATCATCGGCTCGATCAAGAAGGGTAGTGGTCTGGTCATCCATACCCACGACTGTCCGACCATCCGCAAGTCGCGCTCGACCGAGCCACAGAAGTGGATCGACGTCGAATGGGAGCCGGAAGAAGGCAAGCTGTTCGACATCCGGATCAACGTCGAGGTCAAGAATGCGCGCGGCGTGCTGGCCCAGGTCGCTTCGGCCATCGCCGAAGCCGGCTCGAATATCGAGCACGTGGCTATGGATGCCGATCCCGAGCGCCTGTTCACCACGCTGCGCTTCACCATCCAGGTCGCCCATCGCAATCACCTCGCCTCGGTCATGCGCGGCATGCGCCATATCCCGGAAGTGACCCGGATCACCCGCGAAAGGGGAGGCGAGGTTTGAGAATCCTCGTGCTGGGCGCCGGCGTCGTCGGCACAACGAGTGCGTGGTATCTGTCCCAAGCCGGGCACCAGGTTACGGTGGTCGACCGTCAGCCGGTGGCCGGCAATGAAACCAGCTTTGCCAACGGCGGCCAGATCTCCGTCTCGCACGCCGAACCGTGGGCCAATCCGCACGTCCTGCCCCAGCTCCTCAAATGGCTGGGCCGCGAGGATGCGCCGCTGCTCTGGCGCTGGCGGGCCGATCCGGCCCAACTGGCGTGGGGCCTGCGCTTCCTGGTCGAATGCCTGCCCGGCCGGACGCGGCGCAACATTGCCGCCATCGTCGCCATGGCCTTGTACAGCCGGCGCTGCCTGCGCCACCTGCGGGCCGAACTGGGGTTGGAGTACGACCAGCTCGAACGCGGCATCCTGCACGTCTACACCGACCGCAAGGACTTCGTCCGCGCCTCCGAGGCGGCCCGCCTGATGCGCCAGTTCGGCCTCGATCGCGATACGGTCGATGTCGACCGCTGCCTGCAGCTCGAGCCGGCCCTCGCCGACGCCCGCCATCTGCTGGTCGGTGGCGATTACACCCGCTCCGACGAGTCGGGCGACGCCCACAAGTTCACCCGCGCCCTCGCCGGCCATGCCGAAGTCGCTGGCGTCGTTTTTCGCCGGGAGACGACCATCGAGCGCATCGCCACCAGTGGCGGCAAGGTCGCCGGAGTGGTGGTCCATAACGGCAAGGCGCCGGAACTGCTGACCGCCGACGCCTACGTCGTGGCGCTGGGCAGCTATTCGCCGCTGATGCTGCGGCCGATCGGTGTTCGGGTGCCGGTCTATCCGGCCAAGGGTTATTCGGCGACGCTGACGCTGGCTGACGACAGCCATGCGCCAAGCGTCAGCCTGACCGACGACGAACGCAAGCTGGTCTTCTCGCGCCTCGGCAACCGCTTGCGGGTGGCCGGCACGGCGGAATTCAACGGCTACAACCTCGACCTCAATCCGGTGCGCTGCCAGGCCCTGCTCGACCGCACCCGGCAGCTCTTTCCGCGTCTGCAAACCGTCGGTGAGCCGGCCTTCTGGTGCGGCCTGCGCCCGGCCACGCCGTCCAATGTGCCGCTGGTTGGCCGTTCCTGCTTCAGCAACCTGTGGCTCAATACCGGCCACGGCACGCTGGGCTGGACCATGGCCTGCGGTTCCGGCGCGGCACTCGCCGACATGATGAGCGGTTCGCTGCCCGATCCGGATTTCCCCTTCCTGAAATGCTGATCGACACCCACTGCCACCTCGACGCGGCCGAGTTTGATGCTGATCGCGACGAGGTGCATTCAGGGGCGGTGGCTGCGGGAGTGGAAAAAATCGTCGTGCCGGCCGTGGCGGTGAACGCTTTCGCCGGGACGCGCGACACGGTGGCGCGTTATGCCGGCTGCTCGGCCGCCTACGGCATCCATCCGCTCTATGTCGTGCAGGCGGCGGAAAGCGACCTCGCCATCGTGCGCCAGTGGCTGGAGCGCGAATCGCCGGTCGCCGTCGGCGAGATCGGGCTCGATCACTACGTCGCCGATGTCGATCCGCAGCGCCAGGAATTCTTCTTCGTCGAACAGCTGAAGCTGGCCCGCGATTTCGATTTGCCGGTACTGCTGCATGTGCGGCGGGCAGTCGATCCCATCCTCAAGCAGCTGCGCCGCTTCAAGTTGCGCGGCGGCATAGCCCACGCCTTCAACGGCAGCCGCCAGCAGGCCGACGAATTCATCAAGCTCGGCTTCGCGCTGGGCTTTGGCGGGACGCTGACCTTCAGCGGCTCGACCCGCATCCGCAAGCTGGCCGCCGAGCTGCCGCTGGAGGCTATCGTGCTCGAGACCGATGCGCCGGACATTCCGCCGGCCTGGCTGAACGGCGGGCGCAATTCCCCGGTCGAACTGGCTGCCGTTGCCGATGTACTGGCCGATTTGCGCGGCCTGAGCCGCGATGAAATCGGCCTGGCGACATCGCGCAACGCCCGCCGCGTTTTGCCTCTGATTTGATCATCGTCAACATTTCATTAAAAGCTACAGGGTTATTTCCCGGTTTTGATCTGCGCTAAAGAAGCAGTTCCTGATGGGCGTAGGCTGCGCGAGCTGACATCAAACTGACTGGGCGTAGCATGGACATGCAAGTCTCGACGGGGGTGAATATCTCCAGCGTCATCCTGGGTGCCTTGCCCGCCACGGCGGAGCAGGTTGCCGCACAACTGCGGCAACTGGCGGGGGTGGAGGTGCATGTCGTAGCCGACGACGGACGCATGATCGTGTCCATCGAAAGCGATTCGGAAGGCGCCACGGTCAGTACCTTTGAGGCGATACGCCAGTTGCCGGGGGTGCTCTCGGCCTCGCTGGTGTTTCACCAGTACGAATCCGATCCAGACGAGGAGGCCTGAGATGATGCAAGTGAAACTGACCCGGCGTGATTTCATCAAGAGCAATGCGGTGGCTGCAGCCGCCGCGACGGCGGGTATGACCGTTCCCGGTCTGGCCGCGGCCCAGCAGCCGGTTAACGACGGCGTGCGCTGGGACAAGGGCGTCTGCCGTTATTGCGGCACCGGTTGCGGCGTGCTGGTTGGCGTCAAGGACGGCCGCGTCGTCGCGACGCAAGGCGACCCGGAAGCGCCGGTCAATCGCGGCCTGAACTGCATCAAGGGTTATTTCCTGTCCAAGATCATGTACGGCAAGGACCGCCTGACCTCGCCGATGCTGCGCATGAAGGATGGCAAGTTCGACAAGAACGGCGACTTCAAGCCGATCTCGTGGAAACAGGCTTTCGACATCATGGAAGAGAAGTGCAAGGCGGCCCTGAAGGAAGGCGGCCCGCGCAATATCGCCATGTTCGGCTCGGGGCAGTGGACGGTGTGGGAAGGCTATGCCGCCGCCAAGCTGATGAAGGCCGGTTTCCGCACCAACAACATCGACCCCAACGCCCGCCATTGCATGGCTTCCGCAGTGGCCGGCTTCATGCGCACCTTCGGTATCGACGAGCCGATGGGCTGCTATGACGATGCCGAACACGCTGACGTCTTCGCGCTGTGGGGCTCGAACATGGCCGAGATGCACCCCATCCTCTGGTCGCGCATCACCGACCGCCGCCTGGGCGCTAAGCACGTCAAAGTCCATGTGCTGTCCACCTTCAATCACCGCTCCTGCGAACTGGCCGACAACGCGCTGATCTTCAAGCCGCAGTCCGATCTGGCCATCCTCAATTACATCTGCAACCACATCATCACGACTGGGGCGGTGAACAAGGATTTCGTCGCCAAGCACGTCAAGTTCGCCAAGGGCGTCACCGACATCGGCTACGGCCTGCGCCCGAATCATCCGCTGGAAAAGGTGGCGATGAACAACGGCTACCCGGGCGAGGACGGCAAGCCGAAGGGCAACCCGAACAACTCGACGCCGATGACTTTCGACGAGTTCGCCGCCTTCGTTTCCGAATACACGCTGGACAAGGCGCACGAGATTTCCGGCGTGCCCAAGGAGAACCTGGAGGCGCTGGCCAAGGCCTACGCCGATCCGAAGACCAAGGTGGTCTCCTACTGGACCATGGGCTTCAATCAGCACACCCGCGGCACCTGGGTGAACAACATGATCTACAACGTGCACCTGTTGGTCGGCAAGATTTCCGAGCCGGGCAACGGGCCGTTCTCGCTGACCGGCCAGCCGTCGGCCTGCGGCACGGCGCGCGAGGTCGGCACTTTCGCCCATCGCCTGCCGGCCGACATGGTGGTGATGAATCCCAAGCACCGCGAACTGTCGGAAAAGCTGTGGAAGCTGCCGGCCGGCACCATTCCCGACTGGATCGGCCTGCACGCCGTGGCCCAGAGCCGCGCCCTGAAGGACGGCAAGCTCGGTTTCTACTGGACGTCGACCACCAACAACATGCAGGCCGGGCCGAACGTCAATGAGGAAATCTACCCGGGCTGGCGCAATCCCAAGGCCTTCGTGGTCGTTTCCGATGTGTACCCGACCGTGTCGGCGATGTCGGCCGACCTGATCCTGCCCTGCGCCATGTGGATGGAAAAGGAGGGCATGTACGGCAATGCCGAGCGCCGCGGCCAGATGTGGCGGCAGCAGGTCAAGGCGCCGGGCGAAGGCAAGTCCGACCTGTGGCAGTACATGGAATTCTCCAAACGCTTCAAGATCGAGGAAGTGTGGCCGGCCGAACTGCTCGACAAGAATCCGGAATACAAGGGCAAGACCCTGTACGACGTGCTGTACGCCAACGGCCAGGTCAACAAGTTCGGGCTCGATGAGGTCGCCAAGGTCAACGCACACGGCATCAAGGGCTACATGAACGACGAATCGCAGGCCTTCGGCTTCTACGTGCAGAAGGGGCTGTTCGAGGAATATGCCAGCTTCGGTCGCGGCAAGGCGCACGACCTGGCGCTGTTCGACGTCTATCACAAGGCGCGTGGCCTGCGCTGGCCGGTGGTCGACGGCAAGGAAACGCTGTGGCGCTTCCGCGAGGGCTACGACAGTTACGTGCCGAAAGGCGAAGGCATGCGCTTCTACGGCTATCCGGACGGCAAGGCCATCATTTACGGCCTGCCTTACCAGCCGGCGGCGGAAATGCCGGATGCCGAATACGACCTGTGGCTATGCACCGGCCGCGTGCTGGAACACTGGCATACCGGCTCAATGACCCGCCGTGTGCCGGAGCTGTACAAGGCGATGCCGGACGCGGTGGTCTACATGCATCCGGAAGATGCCAAGAAACGTGGCCTGGCCCGCAACGACGTGGTCAAATTGGCCACCCGGCGCGGCGAGATCCAGTTGCGCGTCGAAACCAAGGGGCGCAACAAGCCGCCGGTCGGGCTGGTCTTCGCCCCCTTCTTCGACGAACACCGTCTGGTCAACAAGCTGACGCTGGATGCGACCTGTCCGATCTCGAAAGAGACCGACTACAAGAAGTGCGCCTGCAAGGTGGTGAAGGCGTAAAGGAACAACCAGGCAATCAGGGAGTGCCGGTACCGGATGGGAAAAGGGGCCCATCCGGCGCTGGCTGAACTGCAGAGTAGATGAGAGATGACAGCAAGACCCCCAAAAAGTAATGCGGCGCGCCGCCAGTTCCTGTTCGACTCCGCCAAGATGGTGTGCGGAGTCGGCATGCTCGGACTGGGGCTGGGCCTTTATGCCAAGCAGAGCAAGGCCTTGCCGGCGCTCGCCCTGCGCCCGCCGGGCGCCCTGCCCGAAAACGATTTTCTCGGTGCCTGCATCCGCTGCGGCCTGTGCGTGCGCGACTGCCCGTACAACACGCTGGAACTGGCCAAGCCGGAAGCCCCGGTCGCGACCGGCACACCGTATTTCACCGCCCGCAACATCCCCTGCGAGATGTGCGAGGACATTCCCTGCGTCAAGGCCTGCCCGACCAAGGCGCTGGACCACGGGCTGAACGACATCAACAAGGCGAAGATGGGCGTTGCGGTGCTCATCGACCACGAAACCTGCCTCAATTTCCTCGGTCTGCGCTGCGACGTGTGCTATCGCGTCTGCCCGGTGATCGACAAGGCGATCACGCTCGACATGCAGCCCAACACGCGTACCGGACGGCACGCCATGTTCCTGCCGACGGTGCATTCGGATCATTGCACCGGCTGTGGCAAGTGCGAGAAATCCTGCGTGCTGGAAGAGGCGGCGATCCGTGTCCTGCCGCCCAAGCTGGCCAAGGGCCAGCTCGGCAAGCATTACCGCGTCGGCTGGGACGAACAGAAGAAGGTCGGCCATTCGCTGATCGACGAATCGAAGATGATCGACCTGCCGGACCGCCTGCCCGAAGGCGCCCAATTGCCCGGGCACTACGATCCGGCCTCCGGCCATACCGAAGCCCTGCGCGGCATGTCGGGCAGCGAAGCGGGGGCCATCCCCAGCCTGCCGCCCGGACTGGGGGGCAAGCCATGAGTCCGGTTGCCCACAACAAGCGCATCGGCGCCGAGGCAGTCGTAGCAAAAGGCTGGCTGGGCGCCCACAAATGGCTGCTCCTGCGCCGCATTTCGCAGCTCACCATTCTGACTTTGTTCCTGCTCGGGCCGCTGGCCGGCATCTGGATCGTCAAGGGCAACCTGAACTACAGCTACACGCTGGGCGTGCTGCCGCTGACCGACCCCTATGTCGTCCTGCAGTCGCTACTGGCCGGCCATGTCCAGGAAAAGCTCGGGCTGATCGGCGTCGGCATCGTGCTGGCCTTCTATTTCCTGGTCGGCGGCCGCGTCTATTGCAGCTGGGTGTGCCCGGTGAACATGGTGACCGATGCCGCCGGCTGGTTGCGCGACCGGCTGGGTATCAAGGGGGCGGGCAGCCTGTCGGCGAAGACGCGCTACTGGATACTGGGCATGACCCTGGTCGGTTCGGCGGTGACCGGCGTCGTGTTGTGGGAACTGGTCAATCCGGTATCGATGCTGCATCGCGGGCTGATCTTTGGGATCGGCAGCGCCTGGATGATCGTCCTCGCCATATTCCTGTTCGACCTGTTCGTCATGACGCGCGGCTGGTGCGGCCGGCTGTGCCCGGTCGGTGCCTTCTACGGCCTGCTCGGCAAATGGAGCCCGGTACGGATTTCGGCCAGCAAGCGCAGCGCCTGCAACGACTGCATGGACTGCTTCGAAGTCTGCCCGGAGCCGCAGGTCATCCGCCCGGCCCTCAAGGGCGAGGGCAAGGGCGTCGGCCCGGTGATCCTGGCGCCCAACTGCACCAATTGCGGACGTTGTATCGATGTCTGTTCGAAGGATGTCTTCACCTTCGGGCTGCGCAGCAATAACCCGGTTTCGACTGCCGCCGTCATGGTGCAGCGCGAGGCCAAGTGATGATCGAGTCTTAGAGGAGGAGCGCCCATCATGAAACACACCGTGAAGCTGTCCTGCGCCGTTCTGGCATCCGTCGCCTGCTGGGCGTTTGCGTCACCGGCCTTGGCGCAGGAGGCGCCCAAGCCGATGCGCGGGGCCGATGTCGCGGCCGTCGACCAGGCCCCCGAGGCCAAGAAGTACCTGGGCGGCAAGCCGGGCGGGCAGGAAAAGGTGGCGCGGACCTTCAAGGAACAACCGCCAGTCATTCCGCATGCCGTCGAGAATTTCGACGAAATCACGCTCGAGGAAAACCAGTGCCTGACCTGTCACAGCGCGGCCAATTACCAGAAGAAGAAGGCGCCGAAAATAGGCGACAGCCATTTCCGCGATCGTGAAGGCAAGGTGCTGCCAGAAGCCTCGGCCCTGCGCCACAACTGCGTGCAGTGCCACGTGCCGCAGGTCGATGCGCCGCCGCTGGTCGATAACGACTTCAAGGGCAACCTGGCCGAAGGCAAGGTGAAGGCGGCCAAGAAAAAGAACTGAAAGTGTGGGCAATAAAAAAGGGAGCCTAGGCTCCCTTTTGTGTTGATAGCCTGTCGCTTCAGGCGGCGGTCAGTGCGCCGCGCATCTTCTGCAGCGCCTTGGCCTCGATCTGCCGGATGCGTTCGGCCGATACGTCGAATTCCGCCGCCAGTTCATGCAGAGTGGCGGCTTCGCCTTCGCTCAGCCAGCGGGCTTCGACGATGCGGCGGCTGCGCGGGTCCAGACCTTCCAGTGCGGCCTGCAGGCCTTCATTCTGCTGGTAGGCCAGCGCCTTGTTTTCGAGAACCCGGGTCGGCTCGTAACGCGAGTCGGCCAGGTAGTCGATCGGCGCGAAGGCTTCGTCGCCATCGTCCGGGTTGCCTTCCAGGGCCAGATCGCGGCCGGACAGGCGGGTTTCCATCTCGACGACTTCTTCGCGCTTGACGCCCAGGCGGACGGCCACTTCGGCGGCTTGCGTACCGGACAGGGTATCGACGCCTTCGTAGTCGTTCTTCAGGCTTCGCAGGTTGAAGAACAGCTTGCGCTGCGCCTTGGTGGTGGCGACCTTGACCAGGCGCCAGTTCTTCAGGATGTATTCGTGAATCTCGGCCTTGATCCAGTGCATGGCGAAGGACACCAGGCGAACGCCGCGTGCCGGGTCGTAGCGCTTGACCGCCTTCATCAGGCCGATATTGCCTTCCTGGATCAGGTCGGCGTGCGGCAGGCCATAGCCGAGATAGCCGCGGGCAATGGATATGACGAGGCGCAGGTGCGACAACACGAGCTGACGCGCCGCCTCCACATCGCCATCGTTGTGGAAACGCTCGGCCAGCCGGATTTCTTCCGCTTCGGACAACATCGGATATCGATTCGCCACTTGAATGTAGGCGTCGATGTTGCCGACGGTCGAGGGGATGGGAAGAGCCAGGGCATGAGACATAGCGTTCAATCCTCCTTCAAGGTTCACCAATATTTTAGCACTCGCAGCCTAGGAGTGCTAAGAGGTGAAAAAGTTTCTGGCTTATCTGTTGTTCTGGCCTATCCGACGGAGCGAAACCGGCTGCTGGCGGCTCGGCCTTACGCGCAGCTCAGCAGTTTCGGCGCGTTATCCAGGCATCGATCAATCCGGGACAGCAGGTCGGTCACCCGGTAAGGCTTCACCAGGTAGTCGCTGATTCCCAGCTGCTTGCTGCGCAAAACGCTGTCCCTATCGTCCGCCCCTGTGAGCATGATGACCGGCAGCGTGAAGGATTCGGGGCGCTCGCGTATTTTGCTGAGCACCGTAAAGCCATCGACGTCCGGCATATGGACGTCGAGCAGGACTAGATCGAAGAAGGCCGTGCCGAGCAGTTCCAGCGCCCGACTACCCGTCGCGGCAAGAATGACCTCGAAACCCTCCAGCCAGAGCATGCGAGACAGCGTGCCGCGCATCTCCTCCTGATCGTCTACGACCAGAAGCCGCCGCCGCCTTCCATTCTCGTCTCTACGCACTGCATTCGGCACAGCTGTTTCCTTGATCGCGGTATGTCAATGTTGAGGCGCAGCGCGCCGACCCCAGTATTGCAGGATGACGTTAGATTAATACGCCAGTCGACTAACAAAAATACCACCTTTGACCTAGCGCCGGGTTTTTCCTTGCGCCTGCGCCAAACTTGCTTGCTACCATACGCCACAATAAAACCGATCCGGGGCCTTGGCTTCGGGCAATCGATATTCAGGGAGCCCACTCATGCGTTTCGCGTTCTTTCAGCTTGGCATTCGGGCCAAGCTGATTGCGCTCTTTCTTGCCATCAAGGTCATCCCGCTGATTCTGCTTGCTCTGCTGGCCTGGCAGGGCGTCTCCAGTCTGGGAGGCGTCGTCGCCGGCCTGGCCGACGGCTGGAGTACGGAGGTGCGTAACCTGGCGTCGGCCATGGGGACGAATTTTACGCGAGAGGCGGAAAATGCGCTCAACGAACGGGCGCGTGAAGAGCTTGAACGCCTGACCACCGATACGGCACGGGCGGTCGCCGATTTCCTCCATGACCGCGACCGCGACATCCTGCTCGCCGCCCAATTGGAACCCGGCAACGACAGCTACCGGGGTTTCGTGGCCAACCGCAGGCGGGGCCTGTTCGATGCCGGGAAATGGGGGCTTGCCGACGACGGCAAGGCTTGGACTCCCGTCGGCGGAAAAACGGAGCCCGCCGAATCTATTGCGCCGCGCAATCCCGAAAACCGGCAGGATTTCCACTATCGCCCCCCGGAGACCGTCCTGCGTAAGGTCGAGCGGCCGCTGTACCACGAAATCACTTTTGTCGGCCTGGACGGGCGCGAGAAGGTCAAAGTGTCGACCAGTTCGCTGCTGCCGGCCGACCTGCGCGACGTCTCGAAGCGGGACAACACTTATTGCCGGGCAGAAACCTACTTCGCCGAAATTTCCCGGCTCAAGCCGGGGCAGGTCTGGGTTTCCGAGGTGATCGGCCCCTACGTCGGATCGCGCATCATCGGCAGCACGGCGCCTGACGCCGCCAAGCGCCTGGGCATCCCGTTCGAGCCGGAAAAGGAGGCCTATGCCGGGCGCGAAAACCCGGTCGGCAAGCGCTTCCAGGGCATCGTCCGCTGGGCGACCCCGGTGGTGCGCAACGGCCAGGTCGTCGGCTATGTCACGCTGGCCCTCGACCACGCGCACCTGATGAGCTTCACCGACAACCTGTCCCCCACGTCCGACCGCTACGCGGCCATCCCGAATGCCGCGGACGGCAACTATGCCTTCATGTGGGACCACCTCGACCGCGCCATCGCCCATCCCCGCCATCATTCCATTGTCGGTTTCGATCCGGCGCGCGGCGTACGCGTCGTGCCATGGCTAACGGACGATCTGTATGCTGGTTGGCAGCAAAGCGGTTTGCCGCTGCAGCGTTTTCTCGACAGCATTCCGCCGTTCGACCGCCAGTCGCGTGATCGCAAGCCGGCCCCGGCGCTGATGCGCGCCGGCATGCTCGGCCTGGACTGTCGTTACCTCAATTTTGCCCCGCAGTGCCAGGGTTGGCACGATCTCACCGAAAAGGGCGGATCCGGCTCGTTCCTGATCAACTGGTCGGGGGTCTGGAAACTGACGACGGCCGCCGCCATTCCGTACTGGACGGGCCAGTACGCCAAGAGTCCGCGCGGTTTCGGCTACATCACCATCGGCGCCAATATCGACTACTTCCACCAGCCGGCCGTGCTGACCGGCAACAAAATGGCCGCCCTGGTGAGCGAGTTCGGGGCGCACATGCAGCAGGAACAAAATAGCCTGCACGCCAAGATGACCGAGGCCATGGCGAATATCGCCGGCAGCCTGAGCGTGACGACGCTGGGCATGATCGCCATGGTCATTGCCATCGCGATCTGGCTCGCCCGCGTGCTGACACGGCGCATCACCTACCTGACGGACGGTTTGCAGCGCATCGAACAAGGCGACTTCAGTTACCGGCTGGACAAGGCCGCAGACGATGAAATGGGTCGTCTGGTCGATTCGCTGAACCGGATGGCCGACAGTGTCCAGGCTTCGATCCTGAAACTGGAGGAGAGCCAGATCGAAGCCCTGCAGAAATCCGAGGAGCAATACCGGCAAGTGGTCAACAACGCGGTGGAAGGCATCCTGGTTCTGCAGGAGGGGTGCATCGTCTTCGCCAATCCGCCGTTCGCCCGGATGGCCGGCCGCAGCCACGAAGCCCTGGACGGCCTCAGCGTTGCGGACCTGGCCCATCCGGCCGACCAGGCGCAGTTGACCGCCGTATTGTCGGAATCGGCATGGGCAGACGGAGTAAACAGGCGCTGCGCATTCCGGTTTGCCGGCGGCGACAGCGCAACCATCTGGACAGAATTGTCGGCGGTCGGCATCAGCTGGCTCGGCCAGCCGGCCATGCTCGTCTTCGTCTCCGACGTCACCGAGCGCCACCGGCTCGAAGTCAACATCAAGGAGGTTCTGGCCGAGCGGGAAACCATCCTCGAGCATGCCGTGGTCGGCATCGCCTTCCTGAATCCGGAAGGGCGCCCCTTGTGGGCCAACCGGGCCATGGGCGACCTTTTCGGCATCGAACCCCGACAGACCTTCGGTTCCTCGCTCGAGCCCTACTATGCTACCCGCGACGAATACCTGGCGATGGGCAAGGCGGCCCTGTCGGCCATACAGCGGCGGCAGCCATACATCGTCGAAGCGCGCATGCGGCGGGCCGACGGCACCTTGTTCTGGGCGCAGGTCAGCGGCCGGGCCATCAATCCCGACGATCTTTCCCAGGGTACCGTGTGGGTCGTCACCGACATTTCGCAGCGCCGCGAACTGGAGGAAAAACTGCTGCGCACGACGGCAGAGTGGGAAACCATCCTGCAGAGCACCTTGATCGGTATCACCTACACCAGCAATCGGGTGCTGCGCTTCGTCAACCAGACCTTTGCCGACATGGTGGGACGCGATCGCGCTGAAATGATCGGCCACAGCAGCCAGATCTACTATCCCGACGAGGAATCGTGGCGGCAGACCGGCGATCTGGCCTATCCGGTGCTGGCCCGGGGCGAGCCCTATGCCGGGGAACGGCGCCTCAAGCGCAAGAACGGCGAAACCTTCTGGGCCCAGATTTACGGCAAATGCGTCTATCCCAGCGATCCGGCACGAGGGGTCATCTGGACCTTCATCGACATCAGCGAGCGGCGCAAGGCCGAACAGGACATCCTCAAGCTGGTCGTCGAGCAGCGCCAGCTCAACGAACTGAAGAACCGTTTCGTTTCGATGACCTCGCACGAGTTCCGCACCCCTTTGGCCACCATCCTGTCGTCGGCCGAACTGTTGCGCTACTACGGCAAGCGCCTGCCCGACGAAGAGAAGGAGCAGGTCCTGATCAACATCGATGCGGCGGTAATGCGGATGACGCGCTTGTTGGACAACGTCCTTGTACTCGGGCGGGCCGATGCCGGGCAGCTGGAATTCAAGCCGGCGCCAACCCACATCGCCGGATTTTGCCGGAAGCTGGTCGAGGAAGTCGCTCAGGCGGCCATGCAGGGGGGGCATGGTTCTCCCAGCTTCAACTATTCCTGCGCCAATGCCGAGGATATGGTGCTGGTCGATGAAAAGTTGCTCCAGCAGTTGCTCGGCAATTTGTTGAGCAATGCCTTCAAGTATTCGCCCAATGACCAGCCGGTGCACTTCGACGTCGACAGCGACGACGAAGTGATTCGCTTCCGGATCGCCGATAAGGGTATCGGCATTCCGCCGGAACACCTGCCGAAGCTGTTCGCGACCTTCCAGCGCGCCAGGAACGTTGGCAGCATTGCCGGAACGGGCCTCGGCATGGCGATTGTGAAGCGTGCCCTCGACCTGCACGGCGGCAAGATCACGGTGGACTCCGCAATCGGTCTCGGTACCACCTTCACCGTGACGATTCCCAAACAGCTCATCGACGAGGCCACAGCATGAGTACCCTGTTGATCATTGAAGACGACGTCCATATCCGCGGCAATCTGCGTCTTGTCCTCGGCCTGGAGGGCTTCCGGGTGATCGAGGCGGAGACCGGGGGCGAGGGTCTCGCCTTGGCGCTGCGTGGTGAGGCGGATGGCATCCTGTGCGACGTCATGCTGCCCGAAATCGACGGCTTCGAGATCCTGGCGCGCTTGCGCAACGCCCCGGCCTGGCGTCCGGTTCCCTTCATCTTCCTGTCGGCCCGGGCCGACAGTGCCAGCCGTCAGGCGGGGCTGGCTTTGGGCGCCAGCGACTATCTGACCAAACCGTTCGCGCTGAGCGAAGTCATTTCTCTGGTCAGGCGCCACGTCGACAAGGCTTCGCCATGACGGCAATTTTCGACAATAATTGGCGAGGACTGGCCTTGCCCGTCGCACATTTTCGATAGCGGTCAACCACGGCCGTGAGTCGCGGCAAAGAGGAGCTGGTAATCAATCCGGGGAAGGCAACACTACTATTCAGGCAAAGCCAGCCGGTCAGGGCGCTGTGCGCGTTGTCGCTGATCCTGCTGGTTGCTGTCGTGCTTGGCGCGAGCATCCTGCTGCAGAAGCTGCGCCAGCGGGAACTGGCGCATGTGCAGGCCGAAATCGCCAGTCTGAGCCGGATACTTGCCGAGCAAACCACGCGCTCGGTCGATGGCATGACGCAAGCCATGCAGGGTGCGCGTGATCGGCTATCCGACCATATCGGCCAGAAACTGGCTTTGAACAGCACCCCCGTCCAATTGTTGCTGCAAGCCCGTATCGCGGGTCTGCCTCAGGTGAAATCGATGTTTGTCGTCGATCGAAACGGCATGGTGGTGAATTCATCGAGGGCCGATCTGAACGCCCCGTTCAGTGTCGTGCAGCGCGATTTCTATAAACACTTCCAGACGCCGGGGACCGACGAACTCTATATTTCCCGGCCGGAGCGCGCGCGCCTGGACGGGCAATGGACCTTCTACCTGGCCATGCCATTTCTCGATGCGGGAGGCCAGTTCCGGGGGCTGGTCGCGGTTGCGGTGAATATCGGCTACTTCGAGGAACTGTACCAGAGCATCGGCCTGGACTCGGTCAGCCGGATACTGTTGCTGAACTGGGATGGCGTGATCATGGCCAGCAACAGCGCAACCCAGGAGCGGATGGGCGAGTTCGTCCAAGAAAAGGACGTCCTCGCCACGACCAAGCAGGCGCCAAATGGAGAGATCGTCATCGCGACCCAGGATGACGCCGGCGAACACCGCTATTCCGGCTATCGTCTGGTCGCGAAATATCCGCTCATCATCGCTCCTTCCGTCAAGGAGAGCGAGGCGCTGGTTTCGTGGCAAATGGTGGCGATTCCGATTGCCATCAGTGCGATGGTGGCGGTCATTTTCATCGTGGCCGCCACTTTCATGGTCATCATGAACGTGCTGCGCAAGGAGCACATGGCCATGGCGCTGCGCGAGAGCGACGAGCGGCTGCGCTACATGGTCCAGTCAGTCCGGGATGCCATGCTGTCGATCGGCGCCTCCGGGAAAGTCACGCTGTTCAATCCAGCAGCGGAACGGATATTCGGGCTCAATGCCCAGGATGTTCTCGGGCGAGACTTTGCCCAGGTTTTTCTCAGCAACCAGCCCAAGTTGCTGGTTTGGCCCCTGATAAACTATGTCAATACGGGCTTGGTTTCGCCTCCCGGCAGTTCCATTCTCAGCATTGTTTCCCTGGGCCGGGCCGAGGGTGAGTTTCCCGTCGAACTGAGCTTGTCCACGTCGATGTTCCATGGCGAGCCTCAGGTAACGGTCTGTCTGCGCGATTTGTCGGAACGGCAGCAGGCGGAATACGAGTTGATAGAAAGCAATCGCCAGCTCCAGGAGCTTTCGGCCGCGCTGGAAACCGTTCGTGAAGAAGAGCGATCGAGAATTTCCCGGGAGCTGCACGATGAGCTGGGGCAGGCTCTGACCGGGCTGCGCATGGAGGTTTCGTGGCTGGGGTCGCGGCTGCAGGCGCTGCAGCCTGGAATGGAAAAGAAGGTGACATCGGTCAAAAAGCTGATCGACACCACCATTGCCTCCGTGCGGCGGATTTCGTCCGAACTCCGGCCGCTGGTGCTCGACGACCTTGGCTTTGCTGCGGCGGCGAACTGGTACGTAGACCAGTACGCGACGCGTACCGGTATTGCGGTCAACCTGATCCTCCCCGAGCGGGACCCGGAGAATGGCGGCGCGGTGGCCACCACGCTGTTCCGGGTGTTGCAGGAGTCGCTGACCAATATTGCCAAGCATGCCCAGGCGAATAACGTGCATGTCCGGCTCGCTATTGTCGATAATTGGTGGCAACTGTCGATACAGGACGACGGCGTCGGCTTTGACGGGGGAATCCGGACACGCGGAGGAATCGGTTTGGCCGGCATGAAGGAAAGAGCACAGATTTTGGGCGGGAACTTCTCCCTGACGGCGGCTTCCGGTCAGGGCACGGTGGTGGAAGTTCGCTTGCCTGTCGAGAATTTGGAAAAGGTTGCGTGATGGAGAAAATTAGCGTTCTGCTGGCCGACGACCACCGGATCATCCGTGATGGCCTGAGGCAGATATTGGCCGATACCGAGGATCTGGCGGTGAACGGCGAGGCCGCCAACGGCATCGAACTGATGCAACTGGTTCGCGAGAAGGAGTGGGGCATCCTGGTCCTCGATATTTCGATGCCCGGCCGCAGCGGCCTCGACCTGATCCGGATGATCAAGGACGAAAAACCGTCGCTGCCCATTCTCGTACTCAGCATGCATCACGAAGACCAGTATGCCGTGCGGGCCATCCATGCCGGGGCCTCCGGTTACGTGACCAAGGAAAGCGATAGCGATCTGCTGGTCAGTGCAATGCGGCGCGTCGCAGCGGGTGGCGTGTATATCAGCGACAAGGTCGCCGAACTGATGGTGCGCGGCGTCCGACCGAATGTTGAGCCGCTGCCGCACGACTTGCTGTCGGATCGCGAATTCCAGGTGTTCAACATGCTGGTTGCCGGGATGGGGCTGTCGGAAATCGGCAGCGAACTTTCGCTGAGCGTGAAAACGATCAGTACGCACAAGACCCATATCCTGCAAAAAATGAGTCTGACGAATACGGCCGAGTTGGTTCGTTATGCCATTGCCCACCAGTTGGCTGAACCCGGCAACTTATAGAGCTCTGAATAGGAATATTCCTATAGCGCTTTTAGTCCCTTGCTGATGCAGGGGTATTGGGCGCGTCGCTACACTTCCTACCTAACAAATCTTAACCATTAGTTCTTCTGAATTAATGCGGTGTACTCGGGAACGCAAGGTTCCTGAGTTTTGTGAAAGGGTAGAGAAATGAAATCTGGTATCGCTCGTCTTTCGTTGATTGCCGCCTCGGCGGTTGTCTTGGCCTTTTCGTCCGCCGCTGGGGCGGCTGTCGATGCAGACGCGGCCAAGGCGCTTGCCAAGAAGAATGACTGCTTCAAGTGTCATGCCATCGACAAGACCAAGAAGGGTCCTTCCTACCAAAAGATCGCCGCCAAGTACAAGGGCAAGGAAGCCGAGGGCGAGCAGAAGATGATCAAGAACATCACCACCGGCCCGAAGGTCAAGCTGGAGGATGGCACGGAAGAGGATCACAAGATCATCGATACCAAGGACCAGGCGGAGATGAAGAATCTGGTGCAGTGGATTCTCTCGCAGTAACTCGGTTCAAAGCATCAATGTGCTGACGTCGCCGGCGATAGGGCGCTGGCGACAGGCAAATTAGGGGGTACTTATGAAGGCTGTGCGACAGTTTCTGGCGCTGACCGTGTGTGTCGGCGCTCTTTTTGGTGGGGCAGCGTTTGCGGCTGATGCTCCGAAGGCCGAGGTCAAGGCGGGAGCTAAGGATTTGATCCTCAAGGGCGACGCGAAATGTACCGGCTGCCACGATGAGGCGGACGACACCAAACCCACCATGCTCGATCTCAAGCCGTCGGTTCTGGCGATCGGCAAGACCAAGCACGGCACGGTCGCAGACGGTCGCACACCGACGTGTACCGATTGCCACGGCGCTAGCGAAAAGCACGTCAATCACAAGGGTAGCGACAAACCCCCAAAGGCTGACCGCACCTTCGGCAAGGGCTCGAAAACTCCCGTCGATGCCCGCAATGATGCCTGTCTGAACTGCCACCAGGGCGGCAAGCACACCAATTGGCAATCGAGCTTGCACGCCAATCGCGACGTAGCCTGTACGTCCTGCCACAAGGTACATGCGGCGCACGACAAGGTCCGCGAAAAAGCCACGCAGGCCGAAGTCTGCTTCACCTGCCATAAGGAGCAGCGGGCTCAGGTCAACCGGCCGTCGCATCACCCGGTGATCGAAGGCAAGATGTCCTGCACCTCTTGCCATGATGTGCACAGCGACAATCCGAAGGCGCTGATCAAGACCAGCCTGAACGACACCTGCTACACCTGCCACATGGAAAAGCGTGGCCCGTTCGTGCATAACCACCAGCCGGTGACTGAAGACTGTGCTATCTGCCACAACCCGCATGGCACCACCATTCCTAATCTGCTGAAGTCGCGTCCGCCTTTCCTGTGCCAGGAATGCCACAACCATGACAGCCATCCGGGCCAGATCGCCGGGCTACCCAACAACGTTGCTGCGAACGGCACCTCGGTTGTCGGGACTGTCGGGCGCGGTTGTCTGAACTGCCACACCAATATCCACGGCGGCAACAGTACACAGAACAACGCGACCGCCGGACGCTTCCGTCGCTGATCGAGAAGGGGGAACGAATCATGTACGACACGCAAATGAACTTCCGACTGAGCGCGATGGCTATCGCCTTGCTCTCCGTTTTTGGAACAGCTTGGGCCGACGATGAAGAAATCGCCGAATTGATCAAGCCGGAAAGCTCGGTTTCCGTCGGAATCGGTGGCTGGTCGAAAGATCGCCCCCAGCAAGGCATTTACGATGCCATGCGCGAAAGTGGGCCTTACGGTCTGATCGACGCCGATATCGTCAAGCGCGACGATGCGACCGGGACCTGGATGAAACTCAAGGGCACCAATCTCGGTCTGGACAACCGGGAACTCAAGGGCGAGTACCTGCGCCAGGGGGATTTTGGCATCTCGCTGGACTACAACAAGCTGACCCGCGACAACCCGAATACTTTTAATACCAATCTGCAAGGCATCGGTAGCACGACCTTGATCGAGAGCAACAATGCAGCTCTTGCGAAGCCGGCGGTCAACCTCGGTACCAGCCGTGAAAGCATCGGTCTCGGTCTGTACAAAAACCTGGCCCCAGGCCTCGATTTCAACCTCACCTTCAAAAACGAGGAAAAGAACGGTACCCGCGCCTGGGGGCGTGGCGGTCCCAATCAGTTTCCAGAATTTGCTGTAGAGCCGATCGACAGCACGATCAAGCAGATCGAGGGCACGTTGAGCTATGCAACCAAAACGCTGCAGCTTTCGGGCGGCTATTATGGAAGTTGGTACGAAAACAACAACAAAATGGTCACGATGAGCACTTTGGGCGTCGTACCCACCGGTGTCGGGACCAACAATCCGAGCACAACCTATCTCTCATTGCCGCTCGACAACCAGGCCCATCAGCTGTTCTTGAATGGCGGCTATACCTTCTCGCCGACCACGCGGGCGACGTTGAAGATGTCGTATACCCACGCCACGCAAAATGATCATTTGCCGACTACTGATATTCCCGGCTTGTCGTTGGCTGGCGCGCCGTCCAGTCTGAACGGCGAGGTCAATACCACGCTTGTCCAACTCGGACTGACGTCGCGCCCCCTGAAGGACTTGTCCATCATGGCCAACCTGCGCTATCACGACGTGAAGGACGAAACCCCTGTCGCACGCTTTGTCCAAAGCAACGCCGCCTGCGCTTCAGGCCAGTGCGTCGATAACACCCCGTTCTCCTACAAGACCATCAGCGGAAAACTGGAAGGTACTTATCGCTTGGGGGACGGCTACAGCGTTATTGCCGGGGTCGAAGAACGCCGTCAGAACCGTGTCGTGCCGGTCTCCAATGCGAACGGCACCGGTGCCCTGGCTGGTGCCGATACGCAGCGCGTGGTGCCGATGCGCACCGACGTCGATGAGACTACTTGGCGTCTGGAGTTGCGGCGTTCGCTGTCCGATACGCTGAACGGCTCGTTGGCCTATCTGTACAGCCAGCGGACCGGCTCGAGCTACCTCAAGGTGGCAGGCCCCGGGAATAGCATCACGAACGGCATCGGTGCACCCGGCCCGAGCAATATGATCAATCCGCTGAATATTGCCGACCGCGATCGCAGTAAGGTGCGCCTTGCCCTCGACTGGAGTCCGCTTGAAAGCCTCGCCTTCCAGTTCAATGTCGAACAAGCGCGCGACAAGTACGAGCACAGTGCGGATCGCCCCTACGGCTTGGATGAAGGGACGAACGAGCTCTATACCTTCGATGTCAGCTACACGGTCAGCGAGAAGTGGAAAATCAACGCTTGGTTCTCACACGATCGTAGCCAAGCCACGCAGGTCAACAGCCGGGCCAATAACGGCGGTGGTACTGCTGTCCTGAGAAAAGACTACGAGCTGACCGATACGGGTAACTCCATCGGTTTCGGTGTGCGCGGCGAACCCACTTCGCGGATCAAGCTTGGTGGCGACCTGCAATGGTCACGCAATGTCAGCCGGTATGACCAGGATCTTGGCATCATTACGGCAGGCACTGTCATTCCGGCAAACTACACGCCCGGGCTGGCCGATATCCAGAACAAGTTGCTTCGTTTGAGCCTCTTCTCCACCTACAGCCTGGCCAAGAACTCCGACTTGCGTCTCGACTTGATCCACGAACGCTGGGAGACCAACGACTGGTCATGGATGTATGCCAGCGGTACGGCATTCACCTACGGGAACGGCGCGGTCGATGGCACCACGGTTACCGCCAATCCACGCCAGAACGCCACCTTTGTCGGCATGCGCTACATATACAAGTTCCAGTAAGCCGGTCGGAGAAATTTGAAACACAAAAACGAACAGGATCGCGAACATCGGGTCCTGTTTTCATTTGGCGCCGGGCATTCCGTCTTGTGCCAAGCTGAAGGTGAGAACAACAATGCGTACGCACCGCATCAATTTTAGAGAACTGCTCCGCATCCTGGCCTTGGCCGGGGCCATGTTGGCGAGTCAGGCGGGAATTGCCGCCGATGTGCCCGCCGAACTGAAAAGCACGGCATGCCTGTCGTGCCATGAGACCGGGAAGAAAAAGATATCCGTTCCCGGCCCCGACGACAAAGCGCGCACGCTCGCTCCCGTGCACCGGGGCAAGCTGGGCAAGAGCGTCCATGCCAGCATGGAATGCGTCGCCTGCCACACCGACATCGTCGATGCCAAGGAAAAGCACGAAAAAGCGCCCAACGTCGCCAAGCCGGACTGCGCGACCTGCCACGCCAAGCTGTGGGACGAGGCCAAGGCCAATCCGGCCGGCAAGGAGCGTCTTGGGATCGTGGCACAGAACATCGATGCCTATAAGGCTTCGTTCCATGCCCGGCCGGATACCGACCATCCTGAGCGGCCGAAGGCAGTCTGCGGTGAGTGCCACGCCACCCACGAGTTTGCCGTGCCCAAGAAAGGCACCCCGGAACGCGAACAGTGGCGCCTGACCATCCCTAAGACCTGCGGCGAGAAATGCCACGAGGAGCAACTGGAAGACTACGAAGGATCGGTGCACGGCAAGCTGACCATGGGCAAGGACGATCCCAAGGGAGCGATCTGTATCGATTGCCATACGACGCACGAAATCCGCGGCGCCTCGTCCGATCCGTTCAAGCTCAAGAACGTGGAAGCGTGCGGCGATTGCCACACGGACGAATTACACAGCTACCGCGACACCTATCACGGCCAGGTGAACAAGCTGGGTTATACCTACACCGCCAAGTGCTCCAATTGCCACGGCAGCCACGGCATCGCCAAAGTCGATGATCCGGCCTCCAAGGTGCACGTCAAGAACCGCCTGAAGACCTGCCAGGAGTGCCACAACGAGAAGAAGGGCCTGCCGCTGGCGACCGAGGGCTTCATTACCTTCGGCCCGCACGCCAACGGCCACGATTTCGACAAGTATCCGCAGATGTGGATCGCCACCAAGTTCATGGTCGCCCTGCTGATCGGCGTCTTCGCCTTCTTCTGGCTGCATTGCGGCCTGTGGTACTACCGCGAATGGCAGGAGCGCAAGGCGCACAAGACGGTGTCTCGCGTCTCTACCGAGGCCCTGGGCCTGGCCAAGCCGGAGAAGCACTTCCAGCGCTTTGCCTGGGGTTGGCGCGTGGCGCACCTGGCCTTCGCGCTGGTCACCATGACCCTCGTCATTACCGGCACCTCGGCCCTGTTCTCGAGCAGCAGCTGGGCGCCGCTGGTGGCGGCCGCGGTGGGCGGCCCCAAGGTGCTCGGCATCATTCACCGGGTGGCGGCTGCGCTGTTCGTCGGCATCTTCATGATCCACTTCGTCTATGTCATGCAACGCCTGTTGCGCAGCAAGACTTTCCGCTGGTTCGGGCCGGATTCGCTGATCCCGAACTGGAAGGACTTCGCCGATTGCTGGGGGATGTTCAAGTGGTTCTTCGGCATGGGACCCAAGCCGCAGTTCGAACGCTGGACCTATTTCGAGAAATTCGACTACTGGGCGGTGTTCTGGGGTGTCAACATCATCGGCTGGAGCGGTCTGATGCTGGCCTTCCCGCATATCACGGCCAAGTATTTCCCGGGCTGGGTGTTCAACGTGGCGACCTTGGTCCATGGTGAAGAAGCCTTCCTGGCCGCCGTCTTCCTCTTCACGGTGCATTTCTTCAACAACCACTTCCGCCCGGACAAGCTGCCGCCGCCGGATGTCGTGATGTTCACCGGGACGCAATCGATTGAAGAGTTCCGCAAGGAACACCCGGCGCATTACCGGCGCCTGGTCGAAAGTGGGGAGCTGGACAAGTATCTGGTCGATGCGCCATCGCGCCAAATGCACATCGGGTCGGTTATCCTTGGCTTGGTCCTGATCACCCTGGGTCTGGTACTGCTGGTTCTGGTCGCAACTGGGTTCTTTGCGCACTGAGACAGGCAGTCTCTCACTCACTGGGAGGGCTTCGGCCCTCCCGTTTTTATTGTGTTGAAATTCGATGACAAGCTTCTGGATTGCCGCTGCCGTACTCGTGCTGATTGCCTTTGCCTTCCTGCTGCCGCCCATGTGGCGCGGCATCCCCCAGGGGAAAGCCTCGACGCGGCGCAAGGATTCGAATCTGGCCATCTACCGTAGTCAGATCGCCGAACTGGAGCGCGAGCGGGCAGAGGGCGAGCTGAGCGAATCGGAGTTCCTTGCGGCCAATCATGAGTTGAAGCGCCGGCTCCTCGAGGATGTGGAAGCCGGCGACGAGGCGGGCCATCCGAAGGGAGCCCAGCCGAGCCGCAAGCTTGCGGCGCTGCTTGTCATGGTCGTGCCGCTTCTGGCGGTGGCCGGCTATCTGCAGCTGGGGAATCCACGCGCCCTAAATCCGCTGGCCACTGCCGCAACCGAGAAGATGACCCCGGACCAGATCGAGGGCATGGTCGCCAAACTGGCGGATCGCTTGAAAGCAACGCCCGATGGCGAGGGCTGGCTGATGCTCGCCCGCTCGTACAAATCGCTCGGCAGGTTGCCCGAGGCCGTCGATGCCTACGAAAAGGCCTCCGAATTGATCACTGACAATCCGGATTTGCTGACCGACTACGCCGATTTGCTGGCCACGCAGAACGGTGGCAGTTTGCATGGCAAGCCGCTGACGCTCGTCAAGAAAGCGCTGACCCTGGATCCCGACCATGTCATCGCCTTGTGGCTGGCGGGAACGGCGGCTTTCGACAATCGCGATTACGGCGCCGCGGTGACCTTGTGGGAGCGGGCGCGCCGGGCTTTGCCGGAAGGTTCGGAAGATGTGCAGACGCTCAGCGATGGGATACAGGAGGCGCAAAAACGGGCGGCCTTCAAGCCCGATTTGGCCAACACCATATCCGGTCAGGTAGCCTTGTCGCCGAACTTGAACGAGGCCGTTGCGCCGGGTGACACGCTCTTTGTCTTTGCCCGGCCGACCGACGGTTCCCGCATGCCGATTGCCATTGCCAAGGCTCACGTGTCCGATTTGCCCTTCGACTTCGTGCTCGACGACAGCTCGGCGATGATGGCCGACAACCGGCTGTCGCAGCATCGCACCGTGCTGGTGCTGGCTCGCATATCGAAGTCGGGCAACGCCATCGCTAAACCCGGCGATCTGGAAAGCGAAGCCAAAACCGTTCGTCTGGGAGAGGCTAAGCTGCGTATGGTCATCGACCGGAGGATAGGGGACTGACGGGCCGTGCTCCAGTCCCGTATCCCACATTGGCAACGCCGGCCGACTATTCGGTGACCCTGACGCGCTTGACGAATTTGCGTGACGCCTGATCCGGCGGGGCGGTCAACAGGCTGACGGCAACGATGGTCAGGAAGGCGGCCGGCACCCCGAAGATGCCAGCCGAGGTGGATTGAATGCCGAACCACGGAAGGTGCTGCCATTCGACCCGGAGCAGGTAATAGCCGGTGACCAGCAGGCCGACCAGCATGCCGGCAATCACGCCGGTGCGATTCGCCCGCTCCCAGAATACGCCGAGCACCAGCGGCGGGAAAAAAGCCGAAGCGGCAATCGAAAAGGCCCAGGCGACGGTCGGCAGGATGGAGGCCGGGCGTTCCGCGGCGACGGTGGCGGCCAGTGCCGCGACCATCAGCAAAATGATCTTCGAGGTGACCAGTCTGACCTGCGGCGAGGCTTGCGGCCGCACGATACGGTAGAAGAAATCGTGCGAAATCGTTCCGGCCATGGTCAGCAGCAGGCCGTCCGCCGCCGACAGCGCCGACGCGAAACCACCAGTGGCGACCAGTCCGACCACGACGAAGGGCATGCCGGTGATTTCCGGCGTGGCCAGTACGATGACGTCGGGGCTCAGGCTCAGTTCCGCCAGTTGCAGCAGGCCGTCCTGATTGACGTCCTCGATGCTGACCATGCCGAGCCGTCCCCAGGCGCTGATCCATCCCGGCAGGCTGGCGATGGGGGTATTGACCAGGTGATCGTACAACTCGAATTTGGTGAATACCGCGTAGGCCGGCGCCGCAAGGTAGAGCAGCACGATGAAGAACAGCGCCCAGGCCACCGAGGAGCGGCTTTCTTGCACGCTGGGCGTCGTATAGAAGCGGGTCAGAATGTGCGGCAGCGACGCCGTGCCTATGGTCAGGCAGAAGACCAGGGCCAGGAAATTCAGGCGCTGGACGTCGCGCTCGCCGGCGTCGCGTCCCGGGAAGGCCTCGGTATGGCGTACCGGAGGATTTGCTTTGGCCTGGGCGGACTGCATCTGGTTCGTCCACACCTCGCGGGCTTGCGCCGGGTTGGCCGGGAGGGCCTTGCGCTCGCGCTCCAGGACGACCAGATCGGCGAGCGGGGCATCGCTGGCCTTCAGTTGGGCGATGCGTTCGCTGATGGCGTGTTGTTCCTCGGTCAGCGATGCCGGCAGGTGCTCGATCTTGCTGCGGATGGCTTCGGCCCGCTGCAGGTAGGCAGCCCGTACCGCCTGTTCCGCCGGATCAGCCGCTATCTGCTCCTCGAGAACGGCGACCTTGGCGAGCACCTCGCCATAGGCCAGGGTCGGCAGCGGAACGCCGGTCAGCTTGTAGGATAGGATGACCACCGGCGTCAGGTAGGCGACGATGCGGATGATGTACTGGGCGACCTGCGTCCATGTCACGGCGCGCATGCCGCCGAGCAGGGAGCAGACCAGGATGCCGGTCAGGCCGACGAAGACCCCGATTTCGAACTGCAGCCCGGTGACCCGGGTGGTGATCAGGCCGATGCCGTAGATCTGGGCGACCAGATAAACGAACGAGGCGAGCACCGTGGTGATGACGCCGAGCAGCCGTGGCCAGGTCCCGCCGTAGCGGGCCTCCAGGAAATCCGGAATGGTGTATTGGCCGAAACGGCGCAGATAGGGGGCGAGGAGCAGTGCGACCAGGACGAAACCGCCGGTCCATCCCAGGATGTAGGCCAGGCCTTGAAAACCGCCCAGGTACAGGGTGCCGGCCAGGCCGATGAAGGAAGCGGCACTCAGCCACTCGGCACTGACCGCCATGCCGTTGAAAAAAGCCGGAATCCGGCGGCTGGCGACGTAGTAGTCGGCGATGCTGGTCGCCCGATTGAAGATGCCGATCACGGAATAGGCGACTAGCGGCAAGGTGAGAAAGCCGAGTCCCAGCCAGCGATGCGACACGCCTTGCCGTTCGAGGAGTGACATGCCGGCAACGAATGCCACCAAGCCCAGGATGAAGAGGATGAAATAGCGTTTCGAGGCCATTCCGCGCGTCACTCAGTCGCCCGGAACCAAGGGAACTTCCAGGTTCAATCTGACCTGCCCGATCGACACATTGCCCCCTTTGCCTCGACTTGTCGGAAAGGGCGATGCCCCCTCCCCCGGTTGGCGGCTATTCCTGGCTGTTCATGTCACGCGCTGCCGCGCATATGCCTTGCCGCAATTACGGAGAATATTACCGCGACAAAGCCGGCAAACTTGTACGACAGGTGTGTATATTCGCCCAGGGACGATTGAGCGCCCTTCAGGTAGTTGGCAAGAAGGGGGTCGGAAATCATCAGTTCGGCCCCGACCCAGCCCAGCAGGCCGGCCCCCAGCCAGATGATGACCGGGAAGCGATCCATCAACCGCATGATGCCCTGGGCGCCGAAAACGATGATCGGGATGCTGATGACGATGCCGGCGATGGCATAGGCGTTGCTGTGCGCCCCGGCGCTCTGGGCGGCCGAAATCACGGCCAGCACGTTGTCGAGCGACATCATGAAATCGGCGACGACGATGGTCTTGACGGCGTCGAGCAAGGTGTCGTGCGAGGCGACTTCCGGGTCGGCATCGCTGTCCATCAGCAACTGGTAGCCGATGTAGAGCAGGTAGGCGCCGGCGACCAGCTTGACGTAGCTGATGCCCATCAGATAGCCGGCAAAGACCAGCAGGATGGCGCGCAGCAGCACGGCGCCGGCCGTGCCCAGCATCACGGCGCGGCCGCGCATGCTGTGCGGCAGGGCCGAACAGGCCAGGGCGATGACCACCGCGTTGTCGACACCAAGCATGATGTCGATGCCGACGATCTTCAGCAGGGCTTCCCAATCGAGATTCAAGACTGCACCTCGGCGGCGACCTTAGCGATAGACCAGCACCGGGATGCGGGAATGGGTGAGCACCTTGACCGTCTCGCTGCCCAGAAGCAAGCCCGAGATGCCGCGGCGCCCGTGCGAGGCCATGAAGATCACGTCGCAGCCATTGTCCGTGGCGGCCTGGATGATGGCTTCGTAGGGCGCATCGCTGGCGACGGAAACGGAATTCGACTGGACTCCGGCCGCCAGCGCACTGGCGGTGATTGCGTCGAGAATTTCCTTGGCCTCGGCCTGGCCTAGCTGCTCGAACTCGTCCTGCTCGAGGCGTTGAAACAGGGCGCGTTCGCCGAGGAAATAGCCCTGGCGGATCGGCCGGGCGTGGAAAAAGGTGAGCGCCGCCCCGGATTCCTTGGCGAACTCGATGGCCTTGCTGGCCGCCTGCTTGGACAGCTCGGAACCGTCGCTCGGTACCAGAATGTGCTTGAACATCGTCTCTGCCTCTCGTGCGTTATTGTGCGGGCGCCGGTTCGCCGCCGCCCAGGTTCTTCAACATGCTGGCCGCGTCTTCGTTGCTGCCGGCGGCGCCATCGTTGTCGATCATCATTTCCAGCGTGGTGTTCTCGTCGAGCTTGGTCGGCTCGTCCAGCCAACTGGTCACCAGTTCGGGCCAGGCGATGACGATGGTCACCATCAGCAATTGCAACAACACCCAGGGCATGGCGCCGATGTAGATGTCGGAGCTCTTGACCTCGTTGGGGGCGATGTCGCGCAGGTAGAACAGGGCGAAACCGAAGGGCAGGTGCATGAACGAAGTCTGCATGTTGACGCAGAGCAGCACGCCGAACCAGACTAGGTCGATGCCCATCTTCTGCGCGACCGGCGCCAGCATCGGGATGATGATGAAGGCGATCTCGAAGAAATCGAGGAAGAAGGCCAGGAAGAAGACGAAGAGGTTCACCACGATCAGGAAGCCGATCTTGCCGCCGGGCAGGGAGCTGAGGTGGTGCTCGATCCACAGGCCGCCATCCACGCCCTGGAAGACCAGGCTGAACACCGACGAACCGATCAGGATGAATACCACCATCGCGGTGATGCGCATGGTCGATTGCATGCCCTGATGGACCAGTGGCACGGTCAAGCGCTGTGCAGGGCAGCCAGCGCCATGGCGCCGACGGCGCCTATGGCGCCCGCCTCGGTCGGCGTGGCCAGGCCCATGAAGATGGTGCCGAGGACCAGGAAGATCAGCACGATGGACGGCCCGATCGCCCCGGCGTACATGTCGCCGACCGAACGGCCCAGTTGATCGGCCAGCACGACCAGGACCAGCGACGGCGGGATGAGCTGGGTGATGGTGCCCGATGCCGCGATGACGCCGGTTGCCAGGCGCATGTCGTAGCCGTAGCGCATCATGATGGGCAGCGAAATCATGCCCATCGCGATGACCGAGGCGGCGACAGTGCCGGTGATCGCGCCGAGCACGGTGCCGACGATCACCACGGCGTAGGCGAGGCCGCCGGGAATCGGCCCGAACAGCTGGCCGGCACCTTCGAGCAGATCCTCGGCCAGGCCGCAACGCTCCAGGATGGCGCCCATGAAGGTGAAGAAAGGAAAGACCAGCAGCAGGTCATTGGACAGGATGCCAAAGATGCGCAGCGGCATGATTTCCAGGAAGCTGGGCTGGAAGAAACCCAGCTGGATGCTGACGAAGGCCGAGGCCAGGCCAAGGGCGGCCAGCGAAAAGGCCACCGGGAAGCCGACCAGCATGAACAGGACCAGGCCGCCGAACATCAGCGGCGGCATCATTTCGACGGTGATCATTGCAGCGGCCTTTCGTAGTGGGTATCCATGTTGTATTGGCCGGTCAGATAACCAATGCGCTTGATCAACTCGGAAAGTCCTTGCAGGGTGAGCAGACCGAAGCCCAGCGGCAGTACGAACTTGACCCACCAGCGGGTCAGGCCGCCGGCGTTGCTCGACACCTCGTTGGTGTGATACGACAGCTCGAAAAACGACCAGGACATTTTCATCAACAGGAAGCAGGCCGGGAGCAGGAAGAAGACGAAGCCGAGCAAATCGATCCAGGCTCGCAGCTTGGGCGACAGGCGACCGTACAGCACATCGACGCGGACATGCTCGTTCAGCTTCAGGGGGTACGAGGCGCCGAGCAGGACGATGCCGGCGAACATGTACCACTGCACTTTGAGCCAGCCATTCGAGCTGTAGTCGAACGCGTAGCGGACCATGGCATTGCCGGCGCTGATCAGGCAGGGCAACAGCACCAGCCAGTCGGCCAGTTTGCCGAACTGCAGATTCAGTCCATCGATGAACGTGGACAGTTTGAGTAAGGGTTTCATCTCCATCCTCTTTCTTATGCAGCGAAAAATCCGCTTTTTGAGTAGAGGGAGGGCGTAACAACTTTCTGACTAGGGATATCCCTAGTTTTACGCCCGGGTGCATCGCACCGGTCGCCCGATCTGTCGGCAAACGGGAAGGATTCATGGGCGGATTGACGGCACTGCGCACCGTCCTTGTCGGCGTCGAAACTTGGTTCGGTAGCGGCTGTCTCACTGACGAAGTAAACGAATGTATTGGCCGCGCAGACCCGGGGAACAGGGGCGCCGATTACCGCCGCCTTCGCGAGCAAAGGAGAATCCGACATGACCGCACCTGAACTGAAACTGGCGAGTATCAAGGTGCTCGCCTTGGCGGTAACCGACTTCGATCGGGCGATGCGCTTCTACACCGATACCTTGTCGTTGCACCCTGCCGAGGAAGACGGCAAGCCGGTCGGCGTCCATCTCGGTCATACCATCCTGATGCTGAAGACTGATTTGCCGGCGCAGCCGTCGGCGACCCTGAATCCACGGGTGACCATCCTGACCGACGATGCGCGCGGCACCGAACTCGTGCTGCGCCAACGCGGGGTGACCATCGCCGATGCCGTCGAACGCTATGGTGGTGCGCTGGTCGGAAGCTTCCTCGACAGCGAGGGCAACAAGCTGTGGTTCTGTTCCGGATCAGCGTCCGATTGAGCGGCTCGGGGTGGTGCCCGGCGTGGCGGGCTTTGCTGCAATAAATTATCAATTCATGAATCAATTGTACAGTTCGTGAAAAATTAACTATGGGGGCTTGCCGGCGTCCCTTACTGTCCAGGTTTGGTCAGGCATCCATTCCGGATGTGGGGCAACGGGGAGAGGGGCCGTTCCCGCTACGGGAACGGCTTCGAAAGGGGAGAGATGTTTAGCGGGAAGCTGGTGAAGCAGACTCAGGAACTAAGTTTTGCCGTCAATTTGATGGAACATCTGGTGGTGCCGACCTTCGTACTCGATGCCGAGTGCCGCGTCATCATCTGGAACCGCGCCTGCGAGCGTCTTACCGGGGTTGCAGCCAAGGAAGTGCTGGGCACCAGCGACCACTGGCGGGCCTTCTACAGTAAGCCGCGACTGTGTCTGGCCGACATCCTGGCCAAAGGGCTGGCCGCCGATCTCGACAAACTGTATGCCTTTCACACCGAGGCGTCCGAGTTCGGCCACGGCATGAAGGCGGAGAACTGGTGCGTGATGCCGCGCATCGGCGAGCGCCTCTACCTGGCGGTCGACGCCGGGCCGATCTATGCCGATGATGGCCAATTGGTGGCGGTGGTCGAGACGCTGCGCGACATGACCGACTACAAGAATGCCCAACTGGCCCTGCAAATGCAGGCGACGATGGACAGCCTGACCGGGATCGCCAATCGGCGCAGCTTCGACGAAAAACTGGAAATCGAATGGAACCGGGCGCAGCGCAACGGTCAGCCCATTGCACTGATCCTGGCCGACGTGGACCATTTCAAGCGCTACAACGATCACTACGGACATGTAAAGGGCGACGCCTGCCTGAAAGCGGTGGCCGGCATCCTGCAGCGGGAGATTTTCCGGCCGGGCGACTTGGTGGCCCGCTACGGCGGCGAGGAATTTGCCGTCATCCTGCCCGGCACCGATCTGCAAGGTGCACGCACCGTGGCCGAGCGGCTGCGTTCCGACATGGAGCGCACCGCGCTGCCGCATGTAGCCAGCGAGGTGGCGCCGTGGGTGACGATGAGCGTCGGCGTGGTGTCTACCATCCCCGAGCGCGAGATGCCCGCTGCCTGGCTGGTTTCGGCCGCCGACAAGGCCATGTACAAGTCCAAGTACGGAGGCCGCAACCGGGTTTCGGTGGCCAACGGCGCATTTTGAGCGAGGTCTGAAACTCCTCGCTGGCGGCGAGCGGAACATCGCCGCTGCAGAAAGCAGGCTCTCCCTGCTTCGGCTGAATCGAGGCAGCAGCCGACTTTCACCGTCGCGTCGATCCCGTCTTCGACATAGAATGGCCCGGCCTCGTTTTTCGCTTGCCTTTCATGAATCCTCCCTATCGCGGGCGTTTTGCGCCTTCTCCCAGCGGACCGCTGCATTTCGGCTCGCTGGTCGCGGCGGTCGGCAGCTACCTCGATGCCCGGACGCAGGGCGGCGAGTGGCTGGTGCGCATGGAGGATGTTGATACGCCGCGCAATGTGCCGGGGGCGGCCGACGAGATCCTGCGCACCCTGGCCGCCTTTGGCTTCGAATGGGACGGCGCCGTGCTGTACCAGAGCGCGCGCTTTGAGGCCTACGCCGCAGCGCTTGCCAAGCTGATCGAAGCCGGCCTGGCCTACGGCTGCGCCTGTTCGCGCAAGGAGATTGCCGATTCGGCGACGCATGCAGCCATCGACGGCGGACTGGCCTATCCCGGCACCTGCCGGGGCGGTCTGCCGGCCGGCCGCACGGCACGCGCCTGGCGCCTGCGGGTCGACGACGCCGCCGAGCTGGCCTTCGTCGATCGCCTGCAGGGGCGGATCGCCCAGCATCTCGAGTCCGATGTCGGCGATTTCGTGCTGCGCCGCGCCGACGGATTGTTCGCCTACCAGCTGGCAGTTGTCGTGGACGATGCCGAGCAGGGCATCACCCACGTCGTGCGCGGTGCCGACCTGCTGGCATCGACGCCGCGCCAGATCTGGCTGCAGCGGTGCCTGGGCTACCCGGTGCCGATCTACGCCCATCTGCCGGTGGCCGCCAACGAGGCCGGGGAGAAGCTGTCGAAGCAGACCAAGGCTCGGGCCTTGTGCCCTGACATGGCGGCAGCCGAGCTGCTCCGTGCCTTGCGCTTCCTGGGGCAACCGGCACCAGACGA
This sequence comes from Dechloromonas hankyongensis, assembly GCF_022012295.1. Classification (GTDB taxonomy): domain Bacteria; phylum Pseudomonadota; class Gammaproteobacteria; order Burkholderiales; family Rhodocyclaceae; genus Azonexus; species Azonexus hankyongensis. Next base: position 66,345 of record NZ_JAKLTN010000001.1, on the reverse strand, counting down.
ACTGGCCCGCGCGCCGCTGGCCGCCGTCTGGGCGTGGGCGCAGGAAAACTGGTCGTTCGGCGCCATCCCGCGCCAGCCGCTCATTGCTCTTCCGGCGTGACGTCCTGATTGCGCCAGTGGCGCTGGCCGTAGCCGGCGATGCCGACCATGGCCCGCACCAGGCCGTAGGCCAGCCAGCGCAGCAGCCGGGAGGGCCACGCTACGCGCTTGAGATCGTCGGCCAGCAACTCGCGGGCCCCGTGCTTGATGGCGTCGTGCAGGCTAGCGTGAAGCTCTCCGCCGAAGCCCGCGTCGCGCACGACGATATTGGCTTCCTTGGCCAGCAGCAGGCTGAACGGATCGATGTTCGATGAGCCGACGGTCGCCCATTCGCCGTCGATGACGGCGACCTTGGCGTGCATGAAGCTCTTTTCGTATTCGAAGATGCGGATGCCGGCGGCCAGCGCGGCGACGTACAGCGTCTGGGTCGCGTAGCGCATCAGCGGGTGATCGGTCTTGCCCTGGAGCAGCACGGTGATGCGCACGCCGCGCCGGGCGGCGGCGTAGAGCGCCCGGCCGAAGCGGACGCCGGGCAGGAAATAGGCGTTGGCGATCAGGATTTCGTGCTGGGCGTTGTCGATGGCGTCGAGGTAGGCATTGAGGATGTCGTTGCGGTGGCGGATGTTGTCGCGGATCAGGAAGGCGGCCTTTTGCGTTCCGGCGATGTCGCAACTCGGGGTGGCGACGGGCATCAGGCGGTAGCGCCGCTTGAAGTTGACCCACGAAACGATTTCCCACATCCGGCGCGCGGCATGGTGAATCTGGTTGAGGGTCGGGCCTTCGATGCGTACCGCGTAGTCGAAGCGCGGGCGCATCGCTTCCGGTGCATTGTTGTCGTCGACGATGTTGATGCCGCCGACAAAGGCGACCTGGCGGTCGATGACGACCAGCTTGCGGTGCAGCCGGCGCAGCCGGTGGCGCTTCATGTTGAAGCGTCCGATTTCCGGGCGGTACTGCATGGCGCGGACGCCAGAGGCGGTCAGCCGGGGCAGGAAATCGGCGGCGAAATTGCGGGCGCCGAAGCCGTCCACGGTGACGTTGACCTGAACCCCGCGCTCGGCGGCATGGCACAGCGCCCAGGCCACCTCGTGGCCGATTTCGTCATCGGCGAAGATGTAGCTTTCAAGGTAGATCTCGATCCGGGCCTCGCCAATGGCGGCGAGCAGGGCGGGGAAGTAGTCGGCGCCCGAATTGAGCAGCGTTAGCCGGTTGCCCGGCAGAAACTCAGCGGCCATGCCGCGCGAGGTGCGCCGACAGTGCGGCGTGGTCGGAAATGGTCGACCACGGCAGTCCGTGGTGCACTTCGGTTTGCTTCACATCGAAGCCGCGCACGTAGATGCGGTCGAGGCGGAACATCGGCATCGCCGCCGGGAAGCTGCGCGCCGGTACGCCGCTCGTCCCGCTGAACACTTCGCGCAGGCCGAGGCGCTGGGCGAGATGTTCGCCGGCCCGGTTGCCCCAGTCGTTGAAATCGCCGGCAATGATCAGCGGCGCGCCCGGGTTGGCGCTCGTTTCCAGGTAGTCGGCCAGGGCGTTCATTTGCCGGCGCCGCGAGTAGCCGAACAACGACAGGTGCACGCAGACGCAATGGGCGGCGAGGCCTTCAGGCAGCTTGATCTGGCAATGCAGCAGGCCGCGTTTCTCGAATTGCAGGTGGGTGACGTCCTGGTTGTGGCTGTGCAGGATGGGAAAGCGCGACAGGATGGCGTTTCCGTGATGGCCGTGGTCGTAGATCATGTTGCGGCCGTAAGCGCAGGCTTCCCAGAAGTCCTCGGCGAGGAATTCGTGCTGCGGCGAATCCGGCCAGTTGTCGTGGTTCTCGGCGTGGCCGAGATGCAGGCCCTGCACTTCCTGCAGGAAGACAATGTCGGAGTTCAGGTCGCGCAGGCGCTCGCGCAGTTCATGCACCATCATCCGCCGGTTGAATTGCGAAAAGCCCTTGTGGATGTTGAAGGTGGTGATGTGTAAAGACGGCTGTGATCCGCTTCTGCTGGGCATCTTGGGTTTCGGTAACGGGGTTGGCTACGCATCCGGCCAAGCGCAATGGCGAGATGGGGGGGCTGTTTTCGTTTCGTTAGTATAGGCATAGGCCGTTTTGCCTGCACCAAGAAAAAAGCCGGGCATTCAGCCCGGCTTCGCGATTCGCGCTCAGTTCGTTTTACGTCGTCTGGTAAAGCCCAGTCCGGCGATCCCGGCACCGAACAGCAGCATGGAGGACGGTTCCGGTACGTTATTGACCAAAGCCTGCACGCTGGCGACGTTGGCGGCCTTGGTCAGCGTAAAGGTCGCATCGATGTTCTGTGTCACCGGGGATGCCCAGGTACAGTGGTCGGTGCCTTGGCAATTCCACGACAGGCCGGAGAACGACACGTCGAGCAGGCTGCCGTCGGCCAGCTGGATCGCGATCGGGGCAAAGCTGACCGCCAGGTCGATATTGGGTGAACCTTGTTCCTTCAGAACCCCCAGCGTTGCGGCCACCGTGGCGATGCTGGCGTTCGGCAAAGCCAGGGACTTGACTTGGAGCAGGGCACTTAGGCTCAGGTTGTCCACTTCGCCGCTGTCGATGCTGCCATTCTCTTCGGAGAACTTGGCCGAGCCGAAGCGGATGGTTTGGGAGTCCATCACGTTGTTGAAGGTCAGCGTCGTGCCGAGCAATGCGGCAGCCGTCCAACTGACGTTGAGCAGGCTGTGCGCGGGGTCGCATGCGCTGTTGGTGCACGCCGCACCCCACCCGGATCCGGTGCTCCAGTTGCCGCCGGAAATTTCCATGACCACCGGTGCGGCAAAAGTGGTGCTTGCCCACAGGCCGGTGGTGACGATTGCAGTAACCAGTGCCGCAGATTTGATTTTCATTTTTTCAGTCCTGTGGGTCGTTATCGGGTGACTGAAGTCTAGGTCTAGCGGGGAAAAAGCAAGCGTGAAATAGGACACGGCCGTCCCTATTCGCCAGTAAAACCGGGAAAATGTCACGAAAAAGCCGGGAACAAGCCCGGCTTTTAATGGCAGTTCGCTTGGGGGCGTAGCCAGGGGTCGGCTACGCATTCGCGCTACGTCAATTCAGCACGGCACCGCGCTCAGGAAATGGCCAGCATCCGGTCGAGCGCCAGCTTGGCCAGCTTGGCCTCGTGCTCGGGCACTCGGATGGGATTGACCACCTTGCCTTCGGCCAGGTTTTCCAGCGTCCACGCCAGGTGCTGCGGGTCGATGCGCTGCATGGTCGAGCACATGCAGATGGTGGTGGCCATGAACTGGACGATCTTGTTCTGCGGCTTGACCTCTTCGGCCAGGCGGTCGACCAGGTTCAGTTCGGTGCCGACCAGCCAGCGCGTACCTTCCGGCGCTTCCTTGATGGTTTTGACGATGTACTCGGTCGAGCCGACATAGTCGGCGGCGGCACAGACCTCGAAATTGCATTCCGGATGGGCGATGACCTTGCCTTCGGGGTGCTTGGCGCGGAAGGCGTCGATGTGCGATTTCTGGAACATCTGGTGCACCGAGCAGTGGCCCTTCCATAGCAGGATACGCGCTTTCTTGATCTGTTCCGGGGTGAGGCCGCCGAGTTCGAGGTCGGGGTCCCAGACCACCATTTCGTCCATGGCGAAGCCCAGGTTGTGGCCGGTCCACCGGCCGAGGTGCTGGTCGGGGAAGAACAGGACTTTCGGGCGGCGCTCGAAGGCCCACTTGGCGATGGTGCCAGCGTTCGACGAGGTGCAAACGATACCGCCGTGCTCGCCGCAAAAGGCTTTCAGATCGGCCGCCGAGTTGATGTAGGTGACTGGGGTAACTTCTTGGTCGGCATTGAGTATTTCGTTTAGCTCGCGCCAGCAGCGCTCGACCTTGGCCAGATTGGCCATGTCGGCCATCGAACAGCCGGCGGCGAGGTCGGGCAGGATGGCGGTCTGGTTCGGGGCGGTCATGATGTCGGCGACTTCGGCCATGAAATGTACGCCGCAGAAAACGACGAACTCCGAATCGGTCTGCGAAGCGAGGCGGGACAGCTTCAGCGAGTCACCGGTCAGGTCGGCATACTGGTAAACGTCGGCCCGCTGATAATGGTGACAGAGAATGACAGCCTTCTTGCCGAGCTTGGCGCGCGCGGCGCGGATGCGCTCGTGGCAGTCCTTGTCGGACAGGCTGTTGAACGGGTCGAAGGAAATGGTCGCTGTCTGCATTGCTGATCTCTGAAATGGGCCGTTTTTTACGGCCGCGTATTATCCCTGAATCCAGGGCAAGCCGGCGTGGCGCCAGCCGCCGATATTGCCGCGATGCGCGTTGGTGTCCTTGTCGCCCTCGAAGCCCTCGAGGATGTTGTAGCAGTCGCCGTAGCCGGCTTCGGTGGCCAGGGTGGCGGCGCCGATGGAACGCACGCCGCTGCGGCACAGGAATACCACTGGAACTTGCGGATCGACCTGGCGTTGCAGTTCGGCGATGAAGTTGGGGTTGCGCCCGCCGCCCGGGTACTGGTTCCACTCGATCTCGACGGCGCCGGGAACGCGGCCGACCCAGTCCCATTCGGCCCGGGTGCGGACATCGACCAGCTTGGCGCCGGGCGCCAGTTGCAGGACTTCGTAGGCTTCGCGCGGGGTCAGGTCGCCCTTGTACGGGCGTTCCAGCGCCTCGCCGCGCGCTGCGGCCAAATTGAGGATTTCGGTTAACTTTCCCATAAGGTCCAACTGCTAGAATCGTAAACCCATAGTATAGGGCAGAGCAGATGGGACAAGGGGAGCAGGCGGTGGCAAGCGCCTTGGCGGAGCGCGCGGCCGAGGCGCAGAAAGCAACGTGGGTCAGCGTTGCGGTGAATCTGGTAATGACCGTCGCTCAGTTGATCGTCGGCTGGCTGGCGCATTCGCAATCGCTGGTCGCGCATGGCCTGCATTCCTTTTCCGACCTGCTGTCCGATTTCCTGGTCATCTACGCCAGCCGGCAGAGCGCCCATCCGGCCGACACGGCGCATCCCTACGGTCATGCGCGGATGGAGACGGCGGCCACGCTACTGCTGGGTGCGTCGCTGGCCTTGATCGGAGGCGGCATCCTGTGGGAATCGGGGATGCGCCTGCAACACATCGAGAATCTGCCGGTGGTGGAGTTGTCCGCCTTGTGGATCGCCATCGCCACCGTGGTTTCCAAGGAAGGGCTGTATCGCTACCTGATCCGCGTCGCTGAACGCCAGCGCTCGCAACTGCTCACCGCCAACGCGCTGCATACGCGTGCCGATGCGGCGTCGGCGCTGGTCGTCGTGGTCGGCATCGGCGGTGCCCTGCTCGGCTGGTCCTTCCTCGACCTGCTGGCGGCGGCGCTGATGGGCTTCATGATCCTGCGCATGGGGGCGGAACTGGCCTGGGGCGCGATCAAGGAATTGATCGATACCGGGCTCGACGAAGCGCAGGTCGAGCAGATCCGTCGGACGCTGCTCGAAACCTCCGGCGTGCGCGGCGTGCACCAACTGCGTACCCGGCGCATGGCGCATCAGGCGCTGGTCGATGCCCACGTCCAGGTCGCCTCGCGGATCAGCGTCTCGGAAGGACATCGCATCGCCGAGTCGGCGCGTAGCCGGGTCTTGCGCGAACACCCCGAGGTGCTCGACGTGCTGGTCCATATCGATCCCGAAGACGATATGGACCCCGACGCCTTCGCGTTCCGGCAGCCGTCGCGCGATGTCCTGCTCGCCGATTTGCAGCCTTTGCTGGTCGGTTTGCCGCAGCCGCTGAAGATCGTCCTGCATTACCTGAACGGCCGGGTCGAGGCCGAGGTATTCCTCGATCATGCCTTTTTCAAGAATGGCGACACGCTGAAAGAGGCGGAAAGCGCCGTTGCGGCCCGCCTGAAGACTCATGCCGTGGTGGACAATATATCACTGATCTGCATGGTTGCACCAAAGTAGTGCCATGTTGTCATTTGTGCACCATAAGAGTGCGTCAATTCTTTGTTTATTGTCGGCATCTCCTTGTGGCAAAATGGAAAGATTGCTCGCTGACCTTTGGCATAGTTACTGCTAAGACTTCCGGGCTTTGATTTTTTGATTTGCCGGTTCCGCCCGGCACCTTGTTTTCTTAGGAGACAGACTCTTATGGCAACCCCGCAAGACGTGATGAAGATGGTCAAGGAAAACGACGCCAAGTTCGTCGATTTCCGTTTCACCGATACCCGTGGCAAAGAACAGCACGTCACCGTGCCGGTTTCCGCCTTCGACGAAGACAAGTTCGAAAACGGCCACGCTTTCGACGGCTCCTCCATCGCTGGCTGGAAAGGCATTCAAGCTTCCGACATGCTGCTGATGCCGGATCCGGCTACTGCCTACGTCGACCCGTTCTTCGACGAAACCACCGTCGTTCTGTCCTGCGACGTTGTCGACCCGGCCGATGGCCGCGGCTACGACCGCGACCCGCGCTCCATCGCCAAGCGCGCTGAAGCCTACCTGAAGTCCTCCGGCATCGGCGACACCGCCTACTTCGGTCCGGAACCCGAATTCTTCATCTTCGACGGCGTCGAATGGAATGTCGACATGTCCGGCTGCTCCCTGAAGATCCACTCCGCTGAAGCGGCCTGGAATTCCGGCGAGAAGAACGAAGGCAATGGCGCCACTGGCCACCGTCCGACCGTCAAGGGCGGCTACTTCCCGGTTCCGCCGGTCGACAGCCTGCACGATATCCGTTCGGCCATGGTCCTGACCCTGGAAGCCATCGGCTGCCCGGTTGAAGTTCACCACCACGAAGTCGCCAACGCCGGTCAGTGCGAAATCGGTACCGTGTTCAACACCCTGGTCAAGCGTGCCGACCAGACCCAGATGCTGAAGTACGTGGTGCACAACGTTGCCCACCAGTACGGCAAGACCGCCACTTTCATGCCGAAGCCGATCGTCGGCGACAACGGCTCGGGCATGCACGTTCACCAGTCCATCTGGAAGGATGGCAAGAACCTGTTCGCCGGTGATGGCTACGCTGGCCTGTCTGAAACCGCCCTGTTCTACATCGGCGGCATCATCAAGCACGCCAAGGCCCTGAACGCGATCACCAACCCGGGTACCAACTCCTACAAGCGTCTGGTCCCGCACTACGAAGCTCCGGTCAAGCTGGCTTACTCTGCCAAGAACCGTTCCGCTTCGATCCGTATCCCGTTCGTCGCCTCGACCAAGGCCCGTCGTATCGAAACCCGCTTCCCGGATCCGATCGCCAACCCGTACCTGTGCTTCGCCGCCCTGCTGATGGCTGGTCTGGACGGTATCCAGAACAAGATCCACCCGGGCGATCCGGCTTCCAAGAACCTGTACGATCTGCCGCCGGAAGAAGACGCACAGATCCCGACCGTCTGCGCCTCCCTCGAAGAAGCGCTGGCTGCCCTGGAAGCTGACCACGAGTTCCTGACCCGTGGCGGTGTCTTCTCCAACGACTGGATCGATGCCTACATCAGCCTGAAGATGGAAGAAGTGAACAAGGTTCGCATGACGACCCACCCGGTCGAATTCGATCTGTACTACAGCTGCTAATCGGGGCTGAGTCAAAAAAAGGGCGGGTTTCCCGCCTTTTTTTTGTCCACTTTTTCGTGGCCGTGTCGTTAAGTCCGGTAGACTGAAAAAGTTATGAGGAATGACGGTGATGAAACGTAGTTTGCTTACCCTGCTGGTTGTTGCGATGCCGCTGACGGCGTCGGCGCAGACGATTTACAAATGCGTCGATGCCAGCGGCGGGACCGTCATCGCCAATTCACGCATCGAGAAGAACTGCAAGGCCATTGTCAGCGGCCCCGAAAACACGCTGCCCGCGCCCAAGGCGCGGCCGGCAGGTGCCGCGGCCAATCCGTCGCCGGCCGGCTTCCCGCGGGTCGGCGAAGACACCCAGAAGTCGCGCGACGGCGATCGCCGCCATATCCTCGAACAGGAACTGGCCGGCGAACAGCGCAATCTGGAGCAGGCGAAGAAGGAACTGGCCGAACAGGAAGCCGCCAAAGGCGGCCCGAGCGACCGGACGGCCCCGTATCGCGACCGGGTGAGCCAGCACGAACGCAACATCCAGGCAATCCAAAAGGAACTGGGAAACCTGAAGTAGCGGTTAGCTATTGGGATCGAGCTGTTAGTGAAAGTTGAGGGCGCCGCGGCGCCCTCTGTTTTTGCCAAAAGCTGGCAGCTCGATCCTAATTCCTGACTTTGTACCAGGCCGCATACAGCGCCGGCAGAAAGAGCAGGGTCAGCGCCGTGGCGACGATCAGGCCGCCCATGATGGCGACCGCCATCGGGCCGAAGAAGTCGTTGCGCGACAGCGGGATCATGGCCAGCACCGCCGCGGCGGCGGTCAGCACGATGGGGCGGAAGCGGCGCACCGTCGATTCGACGATGGCATCGCGCCGCGCCTTGCCGGCCGCCAGGTCCTGCTCGATCTGATCGACCAGGATGACCGAGTTGCGCATGATCATGCCGAACAGTGCGATGGTACCGAGCAGCGCCATGAAGCCGAAAGGCTGGTTGAAAATGAGCAGGAACAGCGCGATGCCGATGATGCCGAGTGGGGCAGTGAGCAGCACCATGGCCACCCGCGAAACGCTCTGCAACTGGATCATCAGGATGGTGACCACGGCCAGCACGAACAGCGGGATGCCGGCCATCACCGAACCGGAGCCCTTGGCCGATTCCTCGACCGAGCCGCCGGTAGCGATGCGGTAGCCGTCGGGCAGGGCGGCCTGGATGGAATCGATCTGCGGCTGGATGCGGCCGACGATGGTCGCCGGCTGTGTCTTGCCGTACAGGTTGCCACGTACCGTGATGGTCGGCAGGCGATCGCGCCGCCAGATCAGGCCCGGTTCGAAACCGTGCTTGAGGCGGCCGATCTGGCTGAGCGGCACGCTCTTTCCGGCCCGCGTCGGCACCGCCAGATCGGGCAGGGCGGCCAGATGCTGCCGCTCGTCGCGGTCGCCGCGCAGCACGACGTCGATGGTTTTTTCGCCTTCGCGGAAACTGGTCACCGCATAGCCGTTCAGCGACATGTTGAGCAGGGCGGCGATATCCTGGCTGGACACCCCGAGCAGGCGTGCCTTGTCCTGGTCGATCTCGATTTCGATGCGCTTCGATAGTTCGCTCCAGTCGAGATTGACGTTGCTCAGTTCGGGTTCCTGTCGCATGACAGCGGCGATGTCGGCGGCCGTCTTGCGCAGCACCTCGGGGGCCTCGCCGGAAATGCGGTACTGGACCGGATAGCCGACCGGCGGACCGTTCTCGATGCGGCTGATGTTGGCGCGGGCACCGAAGCTCTCGCTATCGTACAGCCGGATCAGGCGATCACGCAGCGCTTCCCGCGCCTCGACGCTGCGCGCCACGATGACGAACTGGCTGACGTTGCTGGACGCCAGTTGCTGGTCGAGGCCGAGGTAGTAGCGCGGCGAGCCGGAGCCGACGTAGGCGATGTAATGCTCGAAATCGTCGTGCGCGGCCTTGTCCTTGGCCAGCCAGGCTTCGAGCCGCTGCGCCTCGGCGTCGATGGCGGCGATGGACGAGCCTTCCGGCAGGCGCAGTTCGACGTTCAGTTCGAGGCGGGTCGAGTTCGGGAAGAACTGCTTCTGCACCTTGCCCATGCCGACGATGGACAGCGCGAACAGGACGATGGTGATGCCGATGACCAGCCAGCGGCGACGGACGCACCAGGCGACCAGCAGGCGGAAGCGGGTATAGAAAGGCGTGCCGTATACATCGTGGTCTTCGGCATGGGCGGGGCCGTTCAGGCCGAGCTTGTCGACCAGGGCCGCCAGGCGGGGTGCCTTTTTCTCCCACGCGCTGGCGGCTTTGGCAGCGCGCGGGTCGGGCAGCAGCTTATAGCCCAGCCACGGAATGGCGATGACGGCGGCCAGCCAGGAAATGAGCAGCGACACCGCATTGATCTGGAAAAAAGCGAAGGCGTATTCGCCGGTCGACGACTTGGCCAGCGCGATGGGGATGAAGCCGGCGACGGTGACCAGCGTGCCAGACAGCATCGGCCCGGCCGTGCTGGTATAGGCGAAAGAGGCGGCGCGGGTCCGTTCCCAGCCCTGCTCCATTTTCACCCACATCATCTCGACGGCGATGATTGCGTCGTCCACCAAGAGGCCCAAGGCGAGGACCAGGGCGCCGAGCGACACCTTGTGCAGGCCGACGTTGAACAGCGACATGGCGAGGAAGGTGGCGGCCAGCACCAGCGGGATGGAAATGGCGACGACCAGGCCGGTGCGGATGCCGAGGCTGAGGAAGGTGACGGCCATGACGACGAGCACCGCCTCGGCCAGCGACTGGACGAAAGCCTGCACCGAGCGCTTGACGGCGTCGGGCTGGCTGGCCGCTTCGCCGATCTCGACGCCGATCGGCAGGCCGGCTTGCAGCTCAGCGATTCGGCTGTGCAGGTCCTTGCCGAGTTGGATGATGTCGCCGCCCTTGGTCATCGACACGCCGATGGCCAGCGCCCGCTTGCCGCCGAAGCGTACTTGCGTGGCTGGCGGATCGATGGTGCCGCGTTTGATGGTAGCGATGTCGCCCAGCCGGAAGCTGCGGTTGCCGGCGCGGATCAGCGTGTCGGCCACCGCCAGGGTGGTATCGAAGGCGCCACCGGGGCGGATCTGGATGCGTTCCTGCTGCGTTTCGAAAAAGCCGCTGCCGTTCACGCCATTCTGCTGGGCCAGCGCCTGGACGATGGTCGTCTGGTCGATCCCCAGCGTCGCCAGTTTGGTGTTCGACAGTTCGACGAAGATTTTTTCGTCCTGGATGCCGAAGATATCTACCTTGGCGACGTTAGGTACGCGCAAGAGCTCGTCGCGGATGCGCTCGGCCTGGTCCTTCAGTTGCGGGTAGTCGAAACCGTCGGCGGTCAGGGCGTAGATGTTGCCGAAGACGTCGCCGTATTCGTCGTTGAAGAAGGGGCCCTGGACGCCTGCCGGCAGGGTGTGGCGGATGTCGCCGATCTTCTTGCGCACCTGGTAGAAAACGTCGGGCACGTTGCCCGGCGGCGTGCTGTCCTTGGCGAAGAACAGCACGGTCGATTCGCCCGGCCGGGAGAAGCTGGAGACGCGGTCGATATACGGCGTTTCCTGCAGCTTCTTCTCGATCTTGTCGGTCACCTGCTGTTCGACCTGGCGCGCCGTGGCGCCCGGCCACAGGCTGCGGACGACCATGATCTTGAAGGTGAAAGGCGGGTCCTCGGCCTGGCCCAGCTTGCCGTAGGCGAGGACGCCCATCAGCGCGATGGCGAGCAGGAAATAGCCGACCAGCGTGCGGTGGTGCAGGGTCCAGTCGGACAGGTTGAAGCGATGGCTCACGGTGGATACGCCCTAGCGCTGGCGGTCCGACGGGGTGAGTGGCCGGGTCTGCACGGCCTGGCCATCGACCAGCTTGGCCGCCCCGCTGACGATGACCGCTTCTCCGGCCTGCAAGCCGCTGCTGATGGCGGCACCGTCCTCGCGGAACGCGGCGACGCTGACCGGCCGCGAGACGACCTTGCCGTCCTTGACGATGCGGACGAACGGGCCGCTGCCGATGTCGAGCACGGCGCCCAGCGGCACCAGCAGTTCTCCGGCGGCGTCACCGCCCAACTGGACGCGGGCGGTCATGCCGAGGCGTACCTCCGGCGGCGGAGCGATCAGGCGTATCCGCGCGGCGTAGGTCCGGGTCGCCGGGTCGGCAGCCGGCGACAGTTCGCGCAGTTCGCCGCGCAGGGCGGTGGCGGGGGCGGCCCAGAGGGCGACCTGGATGTTTTTGGCGGCGCGAATTTCGGCCAGCCGGCTTTCCGGAACGGCAATCGCCACTTCCTTTTCTTCCGGCCGGGCAATGCGCAGCACCGGCTGCCCGGCGCTGACAACCTGGCCGGCATCGGCCAACACGGCGGTCACGATGGCCGGGGTTTCGCTGCTCAGCGTGCCGTAGGCCGCCTGGTTGCCGCTCACTTGGCTTTGCGCGCGGGCCTGTTCGAGGCGGGCCTGGGCGCTGTTGAGGGCGTTGTCCTTGGCGTCGAACGCCGCCTGGCTGACGAATTTTTTGGCGAGCAGGCCGGCGTAACGTTCGCGTTCGGCACGGGTGGTGGCCAGTTCGCTCTCGGCACCGGTCAGCTGGGCGCGCGCACTGCCGGCGGCGAGTTGCAGGTCGGCCGGGTCGAGTCGGGCCAGCGGCTGGCCGGCCTTGATCTCGGCGCCGGCATCGACCAGGCGGGAGGCGATCTTGCCGCCGACGCGAAAGGCCAGGTCGACTTCATGGCGAGCGCGAATTTCGCCGGTGTAGATCGCGCCGGTGGCCGGGGCGCCGGCAGCAGGCTGGACGAGAACGGCCGGGATCGTGGGCGGCGGCGCTTCGCCGCCGCGGCAACCGCCGAGCAGCGCACCGATGGCGAGCAGCAGCGGCAGGAAGGGGGGGATTCTGGGCATGGTGGCAGCGCACGGACGATAAGCAATAGGTAATGCGGCATGATAATGAACGTTCGGTCATTAACGCAAGTTGTCATCGGCGGGCCGGCGCAAGTCGCTACAATGCGGACATGAACGTGACCCATGCTTCCTTTGCCGGCCTCGATCTCCTGGCCTCGGCGGTGCTCCTGATCGACGAAGGCCAGATCATCCGTTACATCAATGCGGCGGGCGAAAACCTGCTGGCGGTCAGTAGCCGAACGGTGGTCGGCAAGACACTGGGGTCGATCTGCACCTGTTCGGCGACCTTGCAGGGCGCGCTGGACAACGGCCTGAACAACAACTGGGGCTATACCGGTCAGAACATCGAATTGTTGCGCAGCGACGGCGAGACGCTGCACATCAACTGTACGGTCACCCCCTTGCGGGTGGACATTGCGCCCGGCGTGCGGCTGTTGCTCGAACTGCAGCCCATCGAGCATCACCTGACGGCGACCCGCGAAGAGCGGCTGATCGAGCAGCAACAGGCCAGCCGTGAGCTGATCCGCAATCTGGCCCACGAGATCAAGAACCCGCTGGGCGGCCTCCGCGGTGCGGCGCAACTACTTGAGCACGAACTGGCTGATTTGCCCAATGCGCCCTCGCTCAAGGAATACACCCAAGTCATCATCAAGGAGGCGGATCGCCTGCAGGACCTGATGCAGCGGCTGCTTACCCCGCATCGGCCGATGCTGCCGGCGACAGTTAATATCCACGAGATCCTCGAACGGGTGCGCAGCCTGCTGCGCGCCGAATTTCCCGGCTCGCTGGCGGTGCGCCGCGACTACGACACCAGCCTGCCGGAGCTGGTCGGCGACCGCGAGCAGCTCATCCAGGCGGTGCTCAACATCGCCCGCAATGCTGCCCAGGCCTTGAACGGCGAAGGCGAGATCATCCTGCGCACGCGCTCGCTGCGCCAGGTGACGCTGGCCAAGAAGCGCTATCGCCTGGCCATGGAAATCAAGGTCATCGACAACGGCCCCGGCATCCCTGACGTCATCCGCGAACGCATGTTCTACCCGCTGGTTTCCGGGCGCGAAGGCGGCAGCGGCTTGGGGCTGACCATCGCCCAGAATTTCATCCAGCACCACCACGGCACCATCGACTGTTCGAGCCGGCCGGGCAGCACCATCTTCACGCTGCGCCTGCCGATTGAACAGGCCTGAGTCTTGCTTCCGTTAAGGCCATTCTGACAACAAAATGAGCCTACCAAATATGAAACCGGTCTGGATCGTAGACGACGATCGCTCCATCCGCTGGGTGCTGGAAAAGACCCTGTCCCGCGAGGGCATCCCGTTCAAGAGCTACGCCTCGGCCACCGAGGCGATCTCGCAGCTCGAACAGGGCATCGAGCCGCCGCAGGTGCTGATGTCCGATATCCGCATGCCAGGCCAGTCCGGGCTGGAATTGCTGCAGGAAGTGAAGACCCGCTTCCCGTCGGTGCCGGTCATTATCATGACCGCCTATTCCGATCTCGAAAGCGCCGTTGCCGCTTTCCAGGGCGGTGCCTTCGAATACCTGCCCAAGCCTTTCGATGTCGATCAGGCGGTCGAACTGATCCGTCGCGCCATCGATGAGTCGATGCACCAAAGCGGTGCGTCCGAGGAAGAAGGCCTGGTGCCGGAGATACTCGGCCAGGCGCCGGCCATGCAGGAAGTCTTCCGCGCCATCGGCCGGCTGGCCCTGTCGCATGCCACAGTGCTGATCACTGGCGAATCCGGTTCGGGCAAGGAGCTGGTCGCCCGCGCCCTGCATCGCCATAGCCCGCGCGCCGATAAGCCCTTCATCGCCATCAACACGGCGGCCATCCCGAAAGACCTGCTGGAATCCGAACTGTTCGGCCACGAGCGCGGTGCCTTCACCGGGGCCCAGGCCCAGCGGCGCGGTCGTTTCGAGCAGGCCGAGGGCGGCACGCTGTTCCTCGACGAAATCGGCGACATGCCGTCCGAACTGCAGACCCGTTTGCTGCGCGTGCTGTCCGATGGCCATTTCTACCGTGTCGGCGGCCATTCGCCGATCAAGGCCAACGTCCGCGTCATCGCGGCGACCCACCAGAACCTGGAAACCCGGGTCAAGGACGGCCTGTTCCGCGAAGACTTGTTCCACCGCCTCAACGTCATCCGCATCCGCCTGCCGGCCCTGCGCGAGCGGCGCGAGGACATTCCGCTGCTCACCCGCCATTTCCTGCAGAAGAGTGCGCGCGAACTGGGGGTCGAAACCAAGCGCCTGTCGGATGCTGCCATCAAGTACCTGGCCGGCCTCGATTTCCAGGGCAACGTGCGGCAACTGGAAAACCTGTGCCACTGGCTGACCGTCATGGCGCCCGGGCAGCAGGTGGAGGTCGGTGACCTGCCGGTCGAACTGCGCGAAGCGACGCCGGTGACACTGGCCACCGACTGGGAAGGCGCCCTGCAAGGCGAAGTCGATCGCCTGCTCGCGCGCGGCGTGCCGGATGTGCATGGCGTGCTGTCGCAGGTCTTCGAGCGCATTCTGATCTCTCAGGCCCTGGCCCACACCGGCGGCCGCCGGATCGAAGCGGCCCAGGCCCTGGGCATCGGCCGCAACACCATCACGCGCAAGATCGCCGAACTCGGCATCGATGGCGGCAAGGAGCACGCGGCGGAGTAGAATCCGCCGCATGACCCTGATCGACCCCGTAGTGCTCAAATCCCGGCTGGGCCCCCTGGCCGGACGTTTCGATGTCGATGCGCTGGATGAATGCGATTCGACCAGCAGCGAACTGATGCGCCGTGCCGACCGCGGCGCGCCGGCCGGCACGGTGATCGTCGCCGACCGGCAGAGCGCCGGGCGCGGGCGGCGCGGCCGTAGTTGGCTGTCGTCGCCGGAATCCAGCCTGACCTTTTCCGTCCTTTGGCGTTTTCCCGGCAACGCGGCCGGCCTCAGCGGCTTGTCGCTGGCGGTCGGCGTGGCACTGGCCCGCGCGCTGGACAGCCTGGGCGCGACCGGGGTTCGCCTCAAGTGGCCGAACGACGTGCTGCTCGAAGTGGATGGCGAATTCGCCAAGCTGGCCGGCATCCTGATCGAATTGTCGTCCGACCGGCGCGGCACGCAGGCCATCGTTGGCATCGGCCTCAATCTGTCGGCGCCGACGGAAGCCCTGCCGCAAGCGGTCGCCGGTCTGGCCGACGCCGGCGTGACGGCCGGGCGCCACGACGTCCTTGCTGCCATCCTGAGCGAACTGGCCGGCGTGCTCGACACCTTCGGCGAGGCGGGTTTCGCCGGGTTGAAGGCGGCCTGGCAGGGTTATCACGCCTGGCAGGATCTTCCGGTGCACATCCTCGGCGAAGAGCAGACGCTCTCCGGGCGCTGCCTGGGTGTCGATGCCGACGGCTCCCTGTTGCTGGATACCGGCGAGCGGATCGAACGCATTTTTTCCGGCGACGTCAGCCTCCGCCGCGCATGATCGTCTGTCTCGACAGCGGCAATACCCGCATCAAATGGGGTGTCCACGATGGCGCAAGCTGGCTGGCCCAGGGGGCCGTGGCGCATGCCGAGATCGAACAGCTGACTACCCTAGCCAGCACATGGCCGCGACCCGAACGGGTGATGCTGGCCAATGTCGCCGGTCCCGCTGCGGGCGGGCGCATTCGCCAGCAACTGGCGGCCTGGCAGCCGGTCTTCCATGACGTGCAATCCTCCGCCAGGGCGGGAGGGGTGACCAATCTGTACCGCCATCCCGAGCGGCTGGGCGTCGACCGCTGGTGCGCGCTGATCGGTGCGCGGGCCTTGCAGGCAGGGCCGACGGTGGTCGTCATGGCGGGTACCGCGACGACCATCGATACGCTGGATGTCGCGGGAAACTTCGTTGGTGGCGATATCGTGCCCGGCATCGGCCTGATGTTGCGCTCGCTGGCCCAGGGCACCGCCGGCTTGCCATTTGCCGATGGCCATTACGCGCCCCAGCCGCGCTGCACCGACGATGCCATCGTGTCCGGCGTGCTCGAAGCACAGGCCGGCGCGATCGAACGGGTTGTTGCCCGGCTGGATGGTGCCAGCTGCCTGCTGTCGGGCGGCTATGCCGAGCAGATTGCCGCCGTGTTGCACATCCCGCACCGTCTGGTCGCCAACCTGCCGCTCGATGGTCTGCGCCGGCTGGCCGGCGAAATGCCGCTGGCGTGAGCGGGGGCAGGGCGCGGCCGGCGCCATCGCCCTGACGGTCGGCGCTCCGCCGCGCGCATCGTGCCGGAGCCAGTTGCTGTCCGGGCTTGAACAAAGCGCGGCGAGCGGTGACAATCGACTGTCATTTCGCCCTTGTCGGGAGATTCCATGTTCGATCCGGTCATCAGCAGCCTGCCCGCCTTCGCCGGCTATTTCGCCACGGCTCTCGCCCTGTTGGTCGTTTTCGTCGTCCTCTACATCTTCGTGACGCCGTACAGCGAGCTGGCCCTGATTCGCGACGGCAATACGGCGGCGGCAGTCAGCCTGGGCGGTGCGGTGGTCGGCTATGCCCTGCCCATCGCCGTGGCCGTGGTCACCAGTCACAACATCATGACCATGGTCGGCTGGGGCGTCGTCGCCTGCGTCGTGCAATTGCTGGTCTATGTCGTCGCCCGCCTCGCCCTGCCCCAGATCAATCTGGCGATTCCGCAGGGCAAGGTCGCTTCCGGCATCTTTCTCGCATCGCTTTCCCTCGGTATCGGCATCCTCAATGCCGGCTGTATCGCCTGATCACGCAAGGAGAATTTCATGGCACTGATGGACTTCATCAAGAAACAGTTTATCGACATCCTGCAATGGACCGAGGATGGCGACGGCACCCTGGCCTGGCGCTTCCCGATGGCCGAGATGGAAATCCAGAACGGCGCCAGCCTGACCGTGCGCGATTCGCAGGTGGCGATGTTCGTCAATGAAGGCACGGTCGCCGATGTCTTCGCGCCGGGCATGTACAAGCTGACGACGCAGACGTTGCCGGTGCTGACCTACCTGAAAAACTGGGACAAGCTGTTCGAATCCCCGTTCAAGAGCGACGTCTATTTCTTCTCGACGCGCACCCAGCTCGACCAGAAGTGGGGGACGCCGAATCCGATCACCATCCGCGACAAGGAATTCGGCATCGTCCGCCTGCGCGCCTTCGGCATCTACTCGTATCACCTGACCGACCCGAAGGCCTTCTACCAGAAGATTTCCGGGACGCGCGACGTTTATACCCGGGAAGAACTCGAAGGCCAGTTGCGCAACACCATGGTGGCCGGGCTGACCGACCTGTTCGGCGAATCGGGCGTGCCCTTCATCGACATGGCGGCCAACCAGGACGAATTCGGTAAGGCGATGTTCGCCAAGGCGGCGCCGATGTTCGCCGAATACGGCCTGGCTCTCGATTCGCTGGTCGTCCAGAATGTATCGCTGCCTGAGGAATTGCAGAAGGTTCTCGACCAGAGGATCGGCATGAACATGATCGGCGACCTGCAGCGCTATACCCAGTACCAGGTCGCCAACAGCATTCCCGACGCGGCGAAGAACGAAGGTGGCCTGGCCGCCATGGGCGTCGGCCTGGGCGCCGGGGTCGGTTTCGGCCAGGTCGTCGGCCAGGCCATGGCGGCCGCCACCCAGCCGGCGCCGGCCGGCGGCACGGTGTCAGCCGACGAGGTCGTCGCCACGCTGGAAAAACTGCATGGACTGGTCGAGAAGGGCATCCTCAGCCAGGCCGAATTCGACGCCAAGAAGGCCGAGCTGCTGAAGAAGCTGACCTGATCCGCCGCCTGTGGCGCTGACTGCCTCCTGTCCTTCCTGCGGTGCGCCGGTTGTCTTCCAATCGGCCGCGTCGATCTTTGCCGTCTGCGCGTACTGCCAGAGCACGCTGGTCCGCCACGACCAGGCTTTGGAAGACATCGGCAAGATGGCGGCGCTGGTCGAGGACCGCTCGCCGCTGCAACTGGGGGCCGAAGGCAGCTACCGGGGCGTGCACTTTGCGCTGATCGGGCGCATCCAGCTTAAGTACAGCCAGGGCACCTGGAACGAGTGGCATCTGCTGTTCGACGACATGCGGACCGGCTGGCTGTCGGAGGCGGGTGGTGAGTATGTGCTCACCTTCATGCGTCCGGCGCAGGAGCCACTGCCCGACTTCGAAGCCCTCAAGATAGGCCAGCGCCTGCAAGTGGCCAGCCAGGTATGGACGGTCAGCAATCTCGAACGCGCCGAGTGTATCGCCGGCCAGGGCGAATTGCCGTTCAAGGTCGGCGCCGGCTATCCGGTGCCGGCAGCCGATCTGCGCAGCGACAAGGCCTTCGCCACGCTGGATTACTCGGAAACGCCGCCGTTGCTGTATCTCGGCGAGGCGGTCGATTTCAAGGCGCTGAAAATGGCCAACCTGCGCGAAGGGATGGTGGCGGCCGCTGCTCCCGTCGAGGCCCGCGTCTTTCGCTGTCCAGCCTGCGGTTCGCCGATGCAGGCGCGTACCAAGGACATCCTGGCGGTCGGCTGCAGCAGTTGCGGGGCGGTGGTCGATACCGCCGACGAGACTTACAAGGTCCTGTCGCGTGCCCTGAGCGCTTGCGACGAACGCTATGCTCCGCGCCTGCCTCTGGGCAGCAAAGGCACGCTGGACGGCAAGCCGGCCGAAGTCATCGGCTTTCTGGTCAAGCAGACCAAGATCGAAGGCATTGCCTACGACTGGAGCGAATACCTGCTGGCCGGCGAAAATGGCACCTATCGCTGGCTGACCGAATACAACGGGCACTGGAATGTGGTCGATGTGCTGTCTAGGCCACCGAAGACAACCCAGGTTATCGAGGTGACCGACATCTATTTCGGTGGCGAACGCTTTAAGCATTTCTCGACCACGCCCAGTGCCGAGGTCATCCAGGTCAGCGGCGAATTTACCTGGCGGGTCAAACGCGGCGAAACCTGTCGGGTCGTCGACTACGTCGCCCCGCCCTTGATGCTGTCGTGCGAATCGACCGGCAACGATCTGAACTGGTCGCAGGGCGTCTATGTCGATCCGGCCGTCATTGCGGAAGCGTTCAAACTGCCGAGCGCCCTGCCCAAGCCGATCGGTGTCTTCGCCAACCAGCGCAATCCGTGGGCCGATACCGCCCGCCGCAACTGGCTGATGTTCGCCAAGCTGGCCGTGGTTGCCATCGTGATCCAAGCCTTCTTCGTGCTCATTTCCAGCGAGCGCTTGCTGCTGCGCCAGGATTTCACTTTCGAGCCGCGCAGCAGCGGTGAAGTGCAGACCCGCGAATTCGAGGTCACCGGCAAGCAGCGCAAGCTTGCCGTGCGCCACGCTACTTCGCTCGACAACAACTGGATCGGGATCGACATGCTGCTGGTCAACAAGACAGTCGGCAATGCCTGGCCGGCGGCCCGCGAGCTTTCCTTCTACTCGGGCTACGACGACGAGCACTGGACCGAGGGCAGCCGGGACAGTGAGGTGATCTTCGTCGATATTCCGGCCGGCACCTACTACCTGACCCTCGACCCGGACATGGCGCCGGACAAGTACGTGGCGGTACGCGACCGCCTGGAGGTGCTGACGCCGCGCACCGGCTGGTCGAATCTGGTCCTCGTCCTGCTCTTCCTGCTCGTTTTCCCAGTCGTTGCCGCGCTGCGCCGGGCCGCCTTCGAAACCCGGCGCTGGGCGGAAAGCGACCATGCGCCCGTGAGCAGCGATAGTGACGGAGACGACGACTGATGTTCGACAAATTCAGTCTGGCCGCCGGGGTGTTGGCCCTGATGGTATTTACCTATGCCCAGCAGCAGGGTTGGGATCTGTTCGACGACGTGGCCAATTCGCGGCACGGCAGCGGTTCCGGCAGCAGCCGCAGTTACCATAAATAATCGATTTGCCCGAAATGCCCGCATAATTACGGGATGCGACTTTTCTTCTTCCTACTCTCCTTGTTGGCGCTGGCGCCGGCATGGGCGCTGGAGAAGGTCGTATTGCAACTCAACTGGAAACACCAATTCCAGTTCGCCGGCTACTACGCGGCCATCGACAAGGGCTATTTCCGCGATGCCGGCTTCGAAGTCACCTTGCGCGAACTGGGCCAGGGGGGCGATCCCGTCGATTCCGTCCTTGCCGGGCAGGCCGATTTCGGCGTCGCCGCTTCCGAACTGGCCTTGCATCGGGCGCGCGGAAAGCCGGTGGTGGCGCTGGCCGCCATCGTCCAGCATTCGCCGCTGATCCTGCTGGTCAATCGTCGCAAGGTCAGCAGCGTCGACGCGCTGGAAGGCAGCCGCATCATGCTGGCTTCCCACGAAACCGAACTATTCGCCTATCTGCGGCGGGAGGAAGTCCGGCAATACACCACGGTGCCGCACAGCTTCGATACCCGGGATTTGATCGAAGGGCGGGTCGATGCCATGTCCGGTTACGTCACCGACGAGCCCTATCTGCTGCGCAAGGCCGGCTTTCCCTATTTGGTATTCAGCCCCTCCGCCGTCGGCATCAATTTCTACGGTGACACGCTATTCACCGCCGAGTCCCGAATCAAATCCTCCCGGGAGCGCGTCGATGCGTTCCGGGCGGCGGCCGTCAAGGGGTGGCAATACGCGCTGGCACATCCGGAAGAGATCGCCGACCTGATCCTGAATAGCTATTCCCGGCGCCACGAACGCGCACACCTGCTCTACGAAGCCAACGAATTGAAGCGGCTGATGCAGCCCGACCTGGTGGAGATCGGCCAGCAGTCGGACAGCCGCTGGCAGCAGATTGCAGAAACCTATGCCGAACTGGGCATGCTGCCGCAGAAGCCAAATATAGGGGGTCTGGTTTTCGAGACGGAAGAACGCAAACTGCCGGCGTGGATCGGCTATGCGCTGGCCGGCGGCCTGTTCCTGATTCTGGCGGTCGGGGCGGCGGCCTTCTACTTTGCCCGGCTGAACCTGCGCCTGAACCGTGAAGTGATTTCCCGACGGGTATTCGAACGGGCCTTGCGGACCAGCGAGGAGCGTTACCGGCAACTGGCCGAATTCAGCAAGGACGTGATCTGGACGCTCGATCTGAACAGCATGCGCTTCACCTATATCAGCCCCGCCGTAGAAAAGGTACGCGGACTGACGGTCGATGAGGCAAGCCGGCAGACGCTGGCCGATGCATTGACGCCGGAGTCCTACGACAAGGTCCGCGTGATCATGGCCGACCACCTGGGGCGGCTGGCCAAGGGGGATCTGACTGCACTATCGGCGACTGCGGAGATCGAACAACCGCACAAGGACGGCCATACCATCCATGCCGAAGTCGTCGGCAGTTTCCTGCTCGACGCAGAAAACAAGCCCCACGCCCTGCTCGGCATCTCGCGCGACATTTCCGACCGGCACAAGGCGGCGCGCAAGCTGCAGGAGGCCAACGACAAGCTGCGCAAACAACTCGAGGAAATCGAACAGCTCCAGGTGGCGCTCAAGGAGCAGGCGATTCGCGACAGCCTGACCGGCTGCTTCAACCGTCGCTATCTCGATGAAACGCTGGAGCGCGAGTTGTCGCGTTCGCGCCGCGAAGGCTATCCCTTGTCCCTGGTCATTCTCGATCTCGACCATTTCAAGCAGATCAACGACACCTACGGCCATCTGGCCGGCGACCGGGCCTTGATGGTGCTGGCCGAGACGCTGCGCGCCGATATCCGGCACGAGGACGTGCTGTGCCGCTACGGCGGTGAGGAATTTGTCATCCTGATGCCGCGCATGCCGCTGGCCAAGGCGGTCGAGCGGGCCGAGAGCTGGCGTCGTACCATCGAAGCCATCCGCGTGTCGTTCGGCAATTTCGAATTGTCCTTCACTGCGTCGGCCGGCGTCGCGGCCTATCCCGACCACGGCAAGATGCCCGACGAACTGACGCACGCGGCCGATACGGCGCTCTATGTCGCCAAGAACACGGGGCGCAACCGGGTCGTCGAATATTCCCCCGAGCAGGAGTGAGCCGGCAGGGGGCTAGTCGCCGCCTCCGCCGCAACCGCCGCCGCAGCCACTACTGCCTGAATCGCTGCCGGAATACCCGGAATCTGAATCTCCCGAGCAGCCGCTTCCACCACCGCCGCCATAGCCGCTGCTGCAACCGATATGGCTGGCGCAATAGCCCGAGGCGTCGCCGCCCTGGCGCGCGGCCATACAGTCGAGTTGGTAGGCGAAGCCGCCGGCGATGCCGAGGTGGGCATCGAGGGCGAATAGGCGGGGCAGGCGGTCGGGCTTGTTGCGGTCTATCCCCTCGTGCGCACAGGCCAGGCGCCAGGCTCGGCGCAGGCCTTCGCTGGCCTGGGTCGGCGAGCGCATCGCCTCGGCCGGCGTATGGTGCAGGAAGCGGCCGAAGGCTTGGCGACAGAAGGCATCGTATTGGCGGGTGAACAGGATGAATTCGTGCCAGGCATCGTCGGCGGCCTGCGACGGCATGGCCACCATGCGCCGCCCGGCCTGGCGGCAGAACAGGAAATACTCGCGCAGCCCGTCGAGGACGGTGGCCCGCTGCGCCGCATCGAGCTCCGGCCGGCGTGCGGCGAGCCGCCGGTCGAGCAGCTTGTGCAAGGGGAAATCGTCGAGGTAGCGCGCCTGGGCGGTTTTTCGCCAGTGTCGCCAGCCCAGGTAAGTGATCGCCAGTAGCAGGGCTGCGAGCAGGAACTTCATGTCTGAACCTCGCGCGTGAGGGCGATTTTCAATCCGTCTCCGGAACCTTTAGCGGTGGTGAAATGGGCGGCCGGACCGCGCCCGATATCCTTGACTAGAGCCTCGTTTGGCCGGGTTTCAGCCAATCCAGTGGCCTCGTGCAGGCTCGTGTTTTGCAAACTCATGGGCTTGAAAAATCTTGTAAAAACGTTAAGTTATCGCCTGTTTCAAGAAAAAACTTCAGCTGATGCGCGTTCCCGTCCTGCTTCCCCTGTGTCTGATCGTCACCCTGCTCGCCGCCTGCGGCAGCCCGGGTCCCCGTCCCGAAACAGCGGCGCAGACTACGCTTCCATCGGCCAACGAGCGGGGCAACGAGATCGTACTCTATGCCATGGGCTTGCTCGATACCGGCTATCGCTTCGGCGGCAAGAACCCGGAAGCCGGCCTCGATTGCAGCGGCATGGTCAGCTACATCTACGGCCAGGCGGCCGGCCTCAAGGTGCTCGGCAGCGCCGCCGACATCGCTCGTCGCGCCAAGCCGATCGAGCGCAGCGCTTTGCGGCCGGGCGATCTGGTCTTCTTCAACACCCTGAACCGCTCGCTGTCGCACGTCGGCATCTATATCGGCGAGACCCGCTTCATCCATGCCCCGTCGAGCAACGGCAAGGTCCGCATCGACCGGCTGACCGACAGCTATTACGCACAGCGCTACGAAACGGCGCGCACTTTCTTCGATTAAGGCCGCGTCGATTGGACTGCGCGCGCCGTAGAAGGTAGAATCCGCAGTCTTCCGCCCGTAGCTCAGCTGGATAGAGTACTGCCCTCCGAAGGCAGGGGTCGTGCGTTCGAATCGCGCCGGGCGGGCCAGAATATCCTCAAGAATCAGACAGCAGGGCCATCCGTTCGGGTGGCCCTTTTGCATTGTTCGGAAAATGTACGGAAAACATCTGTGTGCAATGGTGTTTCCCATCGCCAAGGAGCCACCAACAGCATGAGCGATTCACGTACCCAAATCATCGGCTCGCTTTCCATCGCGGCGAATGTGATTTACAAGCTGACGGTGTTGCTTGCGCTGCTCTGGATCGGCTATGGACTGCAGGACGTGGCGAATGCGCTCTATGCCGCTCCCAACGATGCCTGCGCCGTGGATTCCTCTGGCGACGGTGCAGAACAAGAGCAGGACGGGCAACCGCAGATCATGAAGCCTTTGCTGCGTGGAGCAACCTGAGGTTCTGCCCGTTCGGTAACTGGTGGCTATCCGCCGCTGAGGGCTTGAACGATGACGACCTCGTCGGTGGGGCGCATCGCCTGCGATAGCGCCTCTGCCGACACGCCATTGACGAAAATGCGGATGTGGCGGCGCACCCGCTGTTGCTCGTCGATCACGCGAAAGCGGATGCCGGGATACTGCCGGTCGAGATCGACCAGCACCGCATCCAGAGTCGGTCCGTCGGCTTCAGCGTGGCTGCTTTGGGTGTACGAGCGCAGGGCGCTGGGGATCAGGACTTGCATGGCGCGGCCCCGTCATAGCGCAAGCGCTTCCACGGCGTAGATTTCCGGCAGGTGTCGGGCGATGCATTCCCAATTGCCGCCTTCGTCGCGGCTTGCCCACAGTTCGCCGCTGGTCGTACCGAAGTAGAGCCCGACGGGATCGTGGCCGTCGCAGCCCATCGCCTGCCGTTTGACGGTCCACCACGCCTGTTGTTTCGGCAGGCCGGCATCCTGGCGCTGCCAGCTTTCGCCGCCGTCGCGGGTGGCGTACACCGCCGGTTTGCCATCCGGGCTGGTGCGCGGCCAGACCTGGGTGCCATCCATCGGAAACACCCATGCCGTCCGGTCGTCGCGCGGATGCACGGTCATCGGGAAGCCGATGTCGCCGACCTCCTGAGGCATGTTCCGGCCGATGCGCACCCAGGTGTCGGAAGGCCGGTCGAGGCGATAAATGCCGCAGTGATTCTGCTGGTAGAGACGGTCCGGATTGCTCGGGCACAAGCGCAGGCAGTGTGGGTCATGGAAGGCGGGATTCGCGGCATCGAAGCCGTAGCCCTCGACGACCTGCATGCCCGAGATCAGCACCCGCCACGTTTGGCCGCGGTCGAGTGACTCATGCACGCCACCGCCCGACATGGCGAAATACAGATGCTTGGGATCACGCGGATCGACGATGATCGAATGCAGCTTGGGGCCGTCGGGCGTGCCGTCTTTCTCGCTGCCCATCCACTCGCGATATTGCGGGTCGTCGTTGATGGGCGAAAACGGCGCCCAGCTCACCCCACCATCAGCCGAACGGAACAGGCCTTGCGGCGAGGTGCCGGCGTACCAGACATCGGGTTCGCTGCTGTGCCCCGGCGTCAGCCAGAAGGTGTGGTCCACCGCCCGCCCCGTTTCGCCTTCCGGCACCTTGGCGAAGGCCGGCGGTTGGGCTGCTTCCTGCCAGGTACGGCCCCAGTCAGTGGAGCGGAAAACGGTCGGCCCGAGGTGGCCGGTTTTGGCCGCCGCCAGCAGGGTTGTCCGGTCACGCGGATCGAGCACCAGATGGTTGATGATGTGACCGAGAAAGTGCGGGCCGTCGGCCTGCCAGCTTGTGCGCGCCGCATCCGAACGCAATATCCAGGCGCCTTTGCGCGTCGCCACCAGCAGCACGGTCGTCGTCATCGCTTTCTCCTTGGGTCCGCAACCTGAAGCCAATTAAAGAAAAACCATGTTGCCCGAACTAGAGTCCGGACATGAGCTTGGTGGCGGCGCGCCGGGTTTGGTTCCCGGCGCCTCTTCCGACTGCCGCCGATCAGCCTTCGCCTGCCTCGTAGCTCGACAGCGTGACGCCGGCGTGGGTCAGGACATCACGGATCGCCTTGACGTCGGTCTTGCTGCACGTGCTGCTGTTGTGCGGATGGTGCAGGAAGGCCTCGACCTTGTTCAGCGTGATCTTGAAGCGGGCGCCGTGCGACGGTTCGATGTCGGCGCCGAGGTGATGGAGCAGGGATTCGATTTCCCGCCAGTGGATATTCGCCGAGGGAGGGTCCTGGAAGATGCTGCGCATCAGGTGGGCGTGCTTGTGACTCATGATGAAGCTCCAAGCTGTTTGTGCCTCACCATTCTATGCCTTCGCCGTGCGGGCGTCAGGCAAAAACGATTTTCAGCAGGGCCAGCGTGAGCAGGGTGTAGCCGGCCGCCACCAGATCGTCGGCCATCACGCCGAAGCCGTTCTTGACGTGTTCGTCGAAGTAGCGTGCCGGCTGCGGCTTGGTGATGTCGAAGTAGCGGAAGAGCATGAAGGCGGCGAGTTGCCAGAAGAAGGTGGCCGGCGTCATCAGCAGCACCAGCCAGAAGGGGACGATCTCGTCCCACACGATGCTGCCGTGGTCGGGATCGCCCAGCGCTTTGCCGGTGACCTCGATGAACCAGATGCCGCCGAGGTAGGCGGCACCAAGCAAGGCGAGCAGCGGCAGTTCTTCGAGGTACGGGCGGCACAGGGCGAAGCTGAGCCACGCGAACAACGTACCGAAGGTGCCCGGCGCCTTGGGTGCCAGGCCGCTACCGCAGCCCAGCGCGAAGAAATGCGCTGGGTGGGCGAGCAGGAAGGCGAAATCAGGCTTGCGCGGCAAAGTGGTCGTATCCCTTTCGCTCGAACGTCACCGGCTTCATGTCCGGGTCGTAGACGGTGACTGCTCCGGCCTCGCCGGCGACGATCTCGCCGATGTGCCAGAGCGGCAGTTCTAGGCGGGCAGCGATCTGGCCGATGGTCAGGCTGAGCGTGCCGGGGGCGGTGAAGCACAGTTCGTAGTCGTCGCCGCCGGCCAGTTGGCAGTCCAGGGCGAAACGGCGCAGGTCGGCGTCGTAGCTGTCGCCGCTTCCTGCCACATCGCGCAGATGCGGCAGCTGGACCAGCTTGACGGCAGCGGCGCAGGCCGAGCGTTCGCAGATGTGGCCGAGATCGGCGAGCAGGCCGTCGGAAACGTCGATGGCGGCAGTGGCGATGCCGACCAGGGCCTGGCCGAGGGCAACGCGGGGACGCGGTTTTTCGAGGGCGGCGACGCACAGGCGCGGCCACGGTTCGGGCAGCTTGACCCGGCCCTGCAGGTGGGCCAAGCCCAGCGCGGCGAGGCCGGGACGGCCGGAAACCCAGATCTGGTCGCCGACCTGGGCGCCGTCGCGGCGCAAGGCGCGGCCGGGCTCGACTTCGCCCATGGCGGTGATGCAGACGTTGAGCGGACCTTTGGTGGTGTCGCCGCCGATGACATCGACGCCGTATTCTTTGGCGCAGGCGAAGAAGCCGTCGGCGAAGGCGGCGATCCACGCTTCGTCGACCGCCGGCAGGGCGCCGGCCAGGGTCACCCAGCGCGGCATGGCGCCCATCGCGGCGAGGTCGGACAGATTGACGGCGAGCGCCTTCCAGCCGAGATTCTTCGGATCGGTATCGGGCAGGAAGTGGGTGCCGGACACCAGCATGTCGGTGGTTACCGCCAACTGTTTGCCCGGGGTCGGCTGGACCAGCGCGCAGTCGTCGCCGGGGCCGAGGATGGCCGATGGGGTGGGCCGGGCGAAATACTTGTCGATTAAGGCGAATTCGCCGGCCACGGGCTTATTTCCTGGCTTGCTTGCGGGCAGCGACTTCGTCCGGACGCAGGATGGCCGCCACCTTGTCGAGCACGCCATTGACGTACTTGTGGCCGTCGGTGCCGCCGAAGGACTTGGTCAGCTCGATGGCTTCGTTGATGATCACGCGGTACGGCGTTTCCGGATGGTTCAGCATCTCGAAGCTGCCGAGCATCATGACGCAGGCCTCGACCGGCGACAGTTCGCCGAACGGGCGGTCGATATGGGCGGAAATGCGCTCGACCAGCGTCTCCTGCTGGCCGATCACGCCGCGCAGCGTGCCGACGAAGAATTCACGGTCGGCCTTGGCGAAACCGTCCATTTCCGGGGCGTAGGCTTCGATGGCGGCCTCGTCGGCACCGCCGACGCGCCACTGGTAGAGGCCTTGCAGCACGAATTCGCGAGCCCGGCGGCGGGCGGACTTGGGCGGGGCTTTCGGGGTTTGGTCTTGTTCGGTCATTGCAGCAGGGCCTTTTGCAGGTTGGCCATTTCGACGGCAGCCTGGGCGCAGTCGGCACCCTTCGGCTGCATGCGCACTTCGGCCTGTTCGTCGGTATCGCAGGTCAGGATGCCGTTGGCGATGGGCACGCCGGTATCGAGCTGGACTTCCATGATGGCGCGGCAGGCATCATTGGACACCACCTCGAAGTGGTAGGTGTCGCCGCGGATGACGGCACCGAGGGCGACCAGTGCGTCGAAGCTGCCGCTCTGCGCCATGGTCTGCAGCACCAGCGGGGCTTCCAGCGCGCCGGGGACGGTGGCGATGGTCATGTCGGCATCGGCCACGCCGAGGCGCTTCAGTTCGGCGACGCAGGAGGAAAGCAGGCCTTCGCAGACCGGCAGGTTGAAGCGGCACATCACGACGCCGACCTTGAGGCCGGCGCCGTTCAGGTCGCTGTCGTATTCGAAAACGTTGTCGAAGCGGGACATGGCTTAAAGCTCCGCAGGAGAGGTGACGAAACCGGTGACTTCAAGCTCGAAGCCGGTCATGGAGGGCATCTTGCGCGGGCTGGAGAGCAGGCGCATCTTGGTGACGCCGAGGTCGCGCAGGATCTGGGCGCCGATGCCATAGCTGCGCGGGTCCCATTTGGCCGGGGCGCTGGGAGCGGTGCCGGTCAGGCGGGAGAGCAGCGCGGCGCCGTCTTCCGGGCGGTGCATGAGCACAATGACGCCATGGCCGTGCTTGGCCAGTGCGGCCTGCGCCTGATCGATGGAAAAGGCCTGGCGCTTGCTGGCCGGATCGAGGAAGTCGAGGACAGACAGCGGCTCGTGCACGCGGACCAGCGTTTCGCCGCTGGCCGGCAGGGTACCCTTGACCATGGCCAGGTGCGTGGCGCCGCTGGCCTGATCGACGAAGGCGTGCAGCGTGAAGTCACCGTGCGCCGTGGTGATGGTCTTGCTGGTGACGCGCTCGACCAAGGTTTCCGACGAGGCGCGATAGTGGATCAGGTCGGCGATGGTGCCGATCTTCAGGCCGTGTTCCTTGGCGAATTCGATCAGCTCGGGCAGACGGGCCATGGTGCCGTCGTCGTTCATGATTTCGCAGATGACCGAGGCGGGTTCCAGCCCGGCCATGCCGGCCAGGTCGCAGCCGGCTTCGGTATGCCCGGCGCGGACCAGCACGCCGCCTTCGCGGGCGGTGATCGGGAAGACGTGGCCCGGTTGCACGATGTCGTCAGCCGTCGATGCCTTGCTCACGGCGACCTGGATGGTGCGCGCCCGGTCCGCAGCCGAAATGCCGGTGGTGACGCCTTCCGCCGCCTCGATCGAGACGGTGAAGGCGGTGCCGTACACGGTGCCGTTGTTGCGGGCCATCTGGGTCAGCCCCAGCTTCTTGCAGCGCGCTTCGGTCAGCGTCAGGCAGACCAGGCCGCGGCCGTACTTGGCCATGAAATTGATGGCTTCGGGCGTGATGTGCTCGGCGGCCATGACGAGATCGCCTTCGTTTTCGCGGTCTTCTTCATCGACCAGGATGACCATGCGACCGGCCTTGAGTTCGGTGACGATCTCGGCGGTGCTGGCAATGGCGGGATGGGGGGGCATGGGGTAGTCCAGGGAACAGCAAAGGGGAGCTATTTTCGCAGAAACAGCGCGTTAGCACATGACTTTAACGACCTGACGGCCGATTTTAGCTCAGGGGAGATAGGCCTCGACCTGAATACGCAGGCGCACTTCGTCGCCGATGAAGGGCAAGCCCTGCTCCATGCCGAATTCCGAGCGCTTGAGCACGCCGAGCGCATCGGCGCCGCAGCCGCGCTTGCGGTTGGCGAGGTTGAGGCCGCATTTGAAGCGGGTGACTTCCAGGTGCACGGGGCGAATCTGGCCGAGCATCGCCAGCTTGCCTTCGACGGCGGTCAGCTTGTCGCCGGTGAATACCAGCTTGTCGCTGCGGAACAGCAGGTCCGGAAAATCCTTGGCCCGGAACCAGTTTTCGCCGAGCAGTATTTCGTCGCGCTTGGCCATGCCGGTGTCCAGCGAGGCGACGGCGATGCGGATGTCGACGCGGCCGGTCTTGGCCTCGGGATCGAATTCGACAATGCCGCTGCTCTGGTTGAACTGACCGCGCTGCATCGAGAAGCCGTGGTGGTCGATCTCGAAGCTGGCGTAGGTGTGGGTCGGGTCGATGGTGTATTCGGCTGCTTGGCTGCCGGCGGCGCCGAAGATCAGGAACAGGGCGGCGAGGAGGGAGCGGGTGGGCATCGTATTGGTTTCCGTGGTGTGGCTAGCTCTCAGACTATGCCACTGGTACGCCGTTCCGTACATTTCAGGTTAGCATCGCTGCCCATGCGGCATGCCCTCCTCTTCTCCGTCTTCGTCATCGCCTCCTGCGGCCTGGCCTACGAACTGATCGCCGGCGCGCTGTCGTCCTACCTGTTGGGCGATTCGGTGATGCAGTTCTCGACGGTGATCGGCACCTACCTGTTTGCCATGGGGGCGGGTTCGTGGCTGTCGAAGTACGTCACCCGCGACCTGATCGGCCGCTTCATCCAGATCGAATTGATGGTCGGCCTGCTCGGCGGCTTTTCGGCGGTCGGCCTGTTCCTCGTCTTCACCTGGCTGTCGGCGCCATTCAAACTGGTGCTTTATCTTGTGGTGTTTGCCGTCGGCGTGCTGGTCGGGCTGGAAATCCCGCTGGTCATGCGCATCCTGAAGCGCGAGCTGGCCTTCAAGGACTTGGTGTCGCAAGTGCTCACCTTCGATTATCTCGGGGCGCTGGCGGTCTCCATCCTGTTCCCCTTGATTCTCGCGCCGCAGCTGGGCATGGTGCGCACCGGGCTGCTGTTCGGGGTACTCAACGTGGCGGTGGCGCTGTGGGCGCTGCACCTGTTCCGCGAGCAGTTGCCGGCGCGGCGCGCCCTGCTGCTGCAAAGCTGGAGCGTCTTCGTCCTGCTCGCCGCCGGCTTTGCCGGGGCCGGGCAGTTGACCACTTTCGCCGAGGCGCATCTCTATGCCGACGAAATCGTCCATACCGAGACCACGCCCTACCAGCGCATCGTCGTCACCCGCTGGCGCGACGACCTGCGTCTGTTCCTGAACAACAACCTGCAGTTTTCGTCACACGACGAATACCGCTACCACGAGGCACTGGTACATCCCGGCCTGGCCAGCCTGCCGGGTGCCAAGCGCGTGCTGGTGCTGGGCGGCGGCGACGGACTGGCGGTACGCGAAATCCTCAAGTATCCGCAGGTCGAGGCGGTGACGCTGGTCGATCTCGACCCGGCGATGACCCGGCTGTTCTCGACGGCGCCGGCCCTGGTCGCGCTGAACCAGGGGGCGCTGACCGCCGAACGGGTGACGGTGGTCAATGCCGACGCCCTGCAATGGCTGGAAGACAGCAAGGACTACTTCGACTTCATCGTCATCGACTTCCCCGACCCATCCAATTTCGCCCTCGGCAAGCTCTACACCTCGGCCTTCTACCGGCTGATCGAGAAGCGGCTGTCGGCCAACGGCGTGCTCGTGGTCCAGTCGACCTCGCCGCTCTACGCCCGGCAATCGTTCTGGTGCGTGGTGGCGACGCTGGAGAGCGTGGGCTTTGCGACGGCGCCCTACCATGCGCAGGTGCCCTCGTTCGGAGAGTGGGGCTACATCATCGCGGGGCGCCGGCCGTTTGTGCCGGCCGCGGTGGATGCGCAGAAGACCCGTTTCCTGACGCCGGAAACCATCCCCGGCCTGTTCGTCTTTCCGGCCGACATGGGGCGGGTTCCGGCCGAGGTGAACCAGTTGAACAATCAGGTGCTGGTGCGCTACTTCGAGGCCGAATGGCGCAAGGTCATTCGGTAGCGATGCGCTGGGCCTGTAGATAGGCGACGACGTCGGCAAAAGGCATGGGTTTGCTGTACAGGTAGCCCTGCAGAACATCGCAGCCCAGGCGGGCGAGGAAATCGCGCTGCTCTTCGGTTTCCACCCCTTCGGCGACCAGCTCCAGTCCCAGGCTGTGGCCGAGGGCGATGGTGGCGGTACAGATGGCCGCATCGTTGGCGTCGGTCTCGATGTCGGTGACGAAGGAGCGGTCGAGCTTCAGGCGATTGATCGGTAGGTGCTTGAGGTAGGCCAGCGACGAGTAGCCGGTGCCGAAATCGTCGATGGCCAGCATGATGCCCATGGCCGCCAGCTGGTCGAGGATGGACAGCGTGACTTCCGGGTTCTGCATCGCCGTGCTTTCGGTGACTTCCAGCTCGATATCCTGGGGCGACAGGTCGTAACAGGCCAGAGCGCCGCGGATGAGCAGCAGCAGGTTGTCGTGGCGCAACTGCTGCGCCGAGATGTTGATGGCGACGCGAACGTCGCCCAGTCCCTGGTCCTTCAGGCTGCGGGTCAGGCGGCAGGTTTCCCAGATCACCCAGTCGCCGAGCGGCAGAATCAGCCCGGTCTCTTCGGCGATGGCGATGAAGCGCATCGGCGAAACCCGGCCGAAGGTGGGATTGTCCCAGCGCAGCAGGGCCTCGAGACCGATGACCTTGCCCGTCGCGGTCTGGATCTGCGGCTGGAAGTGCAGCGAAAACTCGCAGTGGCCCGGGGTGATGCCGGAAACGGCCTGGCGCAGCTCGTTTTCCATCTGCAGGCGCTCGCCCGCCGCCTCGTTCATGCGGGCCGTGTAGAACTGGTGATTGTTGCGGCCGGCATTCTTGGCGTGGTACATCGCGGTGTCGGCGTTGCGCAGCAGGGTGCTGGCGTCCTGCCCATCGATCGGGAACAGGCTGATGCCGATGCTCGGCGTCGCGTACAGCACGTGTTCGGTTACCCGGTAGCTGTCGGCCAGGTTGAGCTGGACTTTGCCGGCGACCCGCGCGGCGGTTAGCGGGGTTTCGATTTCCGGCAGCACGACGACGAATTCGTCGCCGCCGATGCGGGCCACCAGGTCGCTGGCACGTACGCATTCGCGCAGGCGCAGGGCCACTTGCTGCAACAATTCATCGCCGACATGGTGGCCCAGCGAGTCGTTGATGTTCTTGAAATTGTCGAGGTCGATGACCATCAGCGCCAGCTGGTAATTGCCGCGTTCGCACAGGCGCAAGGTCTGCGCCAGCTGGGCTTCGAAGGCCAGGCGGTTCGGCAGGTTGGTCAGCGGGTCGTGATAGGCCAGGTAGGCCAGCCGGTCGGCCACTTCCTTGTCGGAGCCGAGTTCGGACAGGTTGGCGACATAGTTGCGGACCTCGCCGTCGTCGCCGCGGATGGCGGCGAGCTTCAGCCAGCGCGTGAAACGTGTGCCGTCCCGGCGCTCGCCGTGTATCTCGCCTTGCCAGAAGCCGCCGGTCTGCAAGGCGGCTGTGATGGCCGCCTGCAACTGCGGCAGGACCTGCACTGAAGGTAAAAAATCTGGCGTTTTGCCGACCAGTTCAGCCTCGACCAGACCGGTCAGCCGGCAAAAAGCCTCATTGACCGCGATGGTGCGCCGATCGGCATCGGCGACCAGAATGGCTTCGTGACTTTGTTCGTACGCGCATCGCAGGGCGGCAAGGGAAACGGCGCCTGCCGGCCGGGCTGATTCAGCAGTGGATGGGGGCGTACGGGGATCGGTCATTCACGCATTCTGGTCGGACTGGCTATGCATTCATTCTAAGGGGGTTAGATCAGACATTGAACAGGAAATTCAAAACATCGCCATCCTTGACGACATATTCCTTGCCTTCGGCGCGCATCTTGCCGGCTTCCTTGGCGCCGCTTTCGCCCTTGTAGGTGATGAAGTCGTCGAAAGCGATGGTCTGGGCGCGGATGAAGCCGCGCTCGAAATCGGTGTGGATGACGCCAGCCGCCTGCGGGGCGGTGTCGCCGGCATGGATGGTCCACGCGCGGACTTCCTTGACCCCGGCCGTGAAGTAGGTCTGCAGGCCGAGCAGCTTGTAGCCGGCGCGGATCAGGCGGTCGAGGCCGGCTTCGTGCAGGCCCATCGATTCCAGGAAATCGATCTTGTCGGCGTCGTCGAGGTCGGCGATTTCAGCTTCGATCGAGGCGCAGAGGGCGACGACCTGCGAGCCTTCCTCGGCGGCGTGGGCTTCGACCTTGGCGAGCAGCGGGTTGTCGGCAAAGCCGTCTTCGGCGACGTTGGCGGCGTAGAGCACCGGCTTGGCGGTGATCAGGCAGAAGGGCTTGATGCTGGCCCATTCTTCCTTGGACAGATCGAGGCCGCGCACGGCCTTGCCCTGGTCGAGCTGGGCGAAACACTTTTCGAGCACGGCGACCAGGATCTTGGCTTCCTTGTCGCCGGAGCTGGCCGGGCGACGGTAGCGGTTGAGCGCCTTTTCGACGGTAGCCATGTCGGCCAGCGCCAGTTCGGTATCGATGACTTCGATGTCGCGCAGCGGATCGACGCTGCCGGAGACGTGGATCACGTTCGGATCGTCGAAGCAGCGCACGACATGCACGATGGCGTCGGTTTCGCGGATATTGGCCAGGAACTGGTTGCCCAGGCCTTCGCCCTTCGAGGCGCCGGCGACCAGGCCGGCGATATCGACGAATTCGACGATGGCCGGCTGGATTTTCTGCGGCTTGACGATTTCGGACAGCTTGGCGAGGCGCGGATCGGGCACTTCGACGATGCCGACGTTCGGCTCGATGGTGCAGAACGGGTAGTTTTCCGCTGCGATGCCGGACTTGGTCAGGGCGTTGAAGAGGGTGGATTTGCCGACGTTGGGCAGGCCGACGATACCGCATTTCAGAGACATGTTTTTTCCTTAAACGGCTTTGCCGTGCAACTGTTGCTGGGCGCCGGCAAAGTCCCCGGCAGAGAGTTTGGGCCAGGCCAGCTGGCAACGATGCAGCGCCTGTTCGATATCTGGCAATTCTTCCTTGCGCGGCTGATGCAGTACGAAATCAGCGACCTGCTGGGCCAGGCCGAGGGTGCGCGGATGACCGATGCCGAGGCGCAGGCGCCAGAAGTCCGGCGTGCCGAGCTTGGCCTGGATATCCTTCAGACCATTGTGGCCGCCATTGCCGCCGCCTTGCTTGAGGCGGATGCCGCCCGGCGGCAGGTCCAGCTCGTCATGCACGACGAGAATCTCGGCTGGCACAATCTTGTAGAAATTGGCCAGCGCCGCCACCGCCTGGCCGGAGCGGTTCATGTAGGTGGTCGGCTGCAGCAGCCACAGCTCGCCGGCACGACCGGCGCGACCGTAGAACTTGCCCTGCGGGGCGAGCGACACCTTCAGTTTGTCGGCCAGCTGGTCGACAAACCAGAACCCGACATTGTGGCGGGTGGCTTCGTATTCCGGTCCGGGGTTGCCCAGGCCGACGATGAGGCGGGGAGCGGTCATGCGTGCAGTCGTGAAAAGGCCGCCGGGGCAAGATGCCTGCGGCGGCCAGAGTATAGCGGAGCGCGCGGATTACTCGGCGGCAGCTTCGCCTTCGGCAGCCTGGGCGCCGCCCTTGCCGACGATGCTGACCACGATCGGGTCTTCAGCACCGTGCTGGACCAGCTTGACGCCGGCCGGCAGCTTGACCTGGGAGGCGTGGATGTTGTCGCCGATATTCATGGCGCCGAGGTCGACTTCAATGAACTCCGGCAGGTCCTTGGCCAGACAGTGGATGTCCAGTTCGGTCGTGACGTGGTTCACCAGGCCGCCGTTCAGCTTGACGCCCGGGCCGGCTTCTTCATTGGTGAAGTGCAGCGGCACCTTGATGTGCAATTCGTGGGTGGCATCGACGCGCTGGAAGTCGACGTGCAGGATCAGCTGCTTGTAGGCGTGCGTCTGGTAATCGCGCAGCAGGACTTGTTCCTTCTTGCCGTCGATGACCATGTTGATGACGGAAGAGTAGAAGGCTTCCTTCTTCATCTTCAGCAGCAGATCGTTGTGGTTGGTTTCGATGGCGACCGGAGCGGCCTCACCACCATAAACGATGCCGGGCACCGTGCCGGCGCGACGCAGGCGGCGGCTCGCACCCGTTCCCTGCAACGTACGCGCGTTGGCGATAACTTCGAATTGCATGTTGATACTCCAGAATGTTTCCCGGTCCGCGACCAGAACGGGAAGGTTAAAAAAACTTAATCGATGAACAGCGAGGAGACGGAGTCGTCGTTGCTGATGCGGCGAATCGTTTCGGCCATGATTTCGGCCACCGACAACTGGCGGATACGCGGCGAAGCAGCGGCATCGTCGCGCAGCGGGATGGTGTCGGTGACGACCAGGGCGTCGAGGTCGGACGAATTGACGCGCTCGACGGCCGGGCCGGACAGGACCGGGTGGGTGCAGTAGGCGACGACCTTCTTGGCGCCGTTGGCCTTCAGGGCGGTGGCCGCCTTGCACAGGGTGCCGGCGGTGTCGACCATGTCGTCCATGATGATGCAGGTGCGACCGTCGACTTCGCCGATGATGTTCATGACTTCGGAGACGTTGGCCTTCGGGCGGCGTTTGTCGATGATCGCCAGGTCGCATTCGAGGCGCTTTGCCAGCGAGCGGGCGCGGACGACGCCTCCGTGGTCCGGCGAGACGACCAGCGGGTTTTCGTAATTCTGCTTACGGATGTCGTCGAGCAGGATAGGCAGGGCGTAGATGTTATCGACCGGAATGTCGAAGAAGCCCTGGATCTGCTCGGCGTGCAGGTCCATGGTCAGCACGCGATCGACGCCAGAGGCGACGAGCATGTTGGCGACCAGCTTGGCGGCGATAGGCACGCGCGACGAACGTGAACGGCGATCCTGGCGGGCATAGCCGAAATACGGGATGGTGGCGGTGATGCGGCCGGCCGAAGCGCGCTTCAGCGAATCGACAATAACCAGCAGTTCCATCAGGTTATCGTTGGTCGGGGCGCAGGTGGATTGCAGCACGAAGATGTCGCGGCCGCGGACGTGTTCCTGGAGCTCGACGGAAACTTCGCCGTCGGAGAAGCGGCCGACATTGGCGCGACCCAGGTCGACATTGAGCTGTTCAGCGACGTCGGCAGCCAGCTTGGGGTTGGCGTTGCCGGTGAAGACCATCAGGCTGTTGTAGGCCATTTCCACATTCCTTCGGACTCGATGCATGCGCATTGCATTTTCGCCCGCCACAATGAAAATCGGGCAGGCTTTTGACGACCTGCCCGAAGGAAGCTTGGCTGGGGAAGAAGGATTCGAACCTTCGAATGCCGGAATCAAAATCCGGTGCCTTGACCAACTTGGCGACTCCCCAGCGGGTCACTTGAACGGGTTCGCGTCCAAGCGAGGCGCGAATAATACAGGACTCGTTTCGGGAAATCCAGCCTTTTATTCAATTTCTGCCAGCGGATGGGCCGGCAGGCCGTCGGCGACCCAGCCGCGCAGGCCAGCGGGCAGTGCCGCCAGGGCCGCTTCAGCCTCGCTGCGCCGGGGGAATCCGGCGAAGACACAGGCGCCGGAGCCAGTCATCATGGCGTGTGGGGCTTTCGTCTTCAGCCAGGCCAAGGCCGCGGCGACGGCGGGGAACTTGGCACAGGCGACGGTTTCCAGATCGTTGTGCCCGTCGCCGTGCCGCCAGTCTCCGGGAAGGATGGCCGGCGTGTCGCGCTTCAGTTCGGGGGCGCCGAAGATGGCGGCGGTCGGCACATGGACGTCGGGATGGAGGACCAGATAGCTTTCCGTCGGTAGTTCGATATCGGTGAAGGCTTCGCCGATGCCCTCGGCAAAGGTGCTGCGGCCATGCACGAAGACCGGCACGTCGGCGCCCAGCGTCAGGCCGAGCTGTTCCAGTTGCGGGCGGGTAAGGCCGGTTTGCCACAGGTGGTTGAGGGCGAGCAGCACGGTCGCCGCGTCGGACGAGCCGCCGCCCAGACCGCCGCCCATCGGCAGTTGCTTGGCGAGGTGGATGGTGGCGCCCTGCCGGCAGCCGGTGGCTTGCTGCAACAGGCGGGCGGCACGGACGGTCAGGTCGCTGTCCGCCGGCACGCCGGGGATGGGGGTGGCGAGCACGATGTCGTCGTCGGTGCGCGGCGCGAAATGCAGCGTGTCGGCGCGGTCGATGAAACGGAAGACAGTCTGCAGCAAGTGATAGCCGTCAACGCGCCGGCCGACGACATGCAGGAAGAGATTCAGTTTGGCGGGGGCAGGCCAGTCGCTGTCCCAGGTCCGGCGATTCACGGAGTTTCTCTCCATTCCTCGATGCGCAGCTTCAATTCCAGTTCGCCGGGGCGGCTGATGGTCAGGCGGGCCGGCAAGGCGGTCGGGCGCTCGTCGTCGTAAAAATAATCGACTTGCCAGCCGGCTTCGCGCAGTTGGCCGGGGCGGCCCAGGGCATCGGCGGCGATGCGGGCGTTGCTGCCGGCCCGGCCGAGCAGCCAGCCGGGCAGGCGGGCGACGGGCAGGCGCAGTCCGGTGACGTCCTCGATCAGGGCATCCGGGTCGCCCGATTCGCGCTCTTTGCCATCAGCAGTACGCAGCCTGGAGATCGTCGGGCTGGCGTCGATTTCGGCTACGCCGTAGCCGAGCGGATTGGCGACCAGGATGCGGTCGCTGTCGTGCTGGTGCGTCCAGGTCAGGCGGCCGCCCGAGCTCTGTGCGCTCTGGCCGGGCAGCGTGGCGCGCAGGGCGAACCGGGCGTCCAGCGAGAAATTGCGCACGTCGTCGCGCGGCGCCAGGGCGGCGCGCGGCACGCTGGCGCAGGCGGCCAGCAGGCCGAAGGCCAGCGCCAGAAATAAGCGCGACATCAGGGCAGCAGTTTCTTGACGGTGCCGGCCAGCGCTTCGTTGTCGGGATGCGCCTTGTAGGCTTCGAGCAGGATGCGCCGCGCTTCGTCCTTGCGCTCCAGGGTCCACAGCACTTCACCGAGGTGGGCGGCAATTTCCGGGTCGGTCTTGATTCGGTACGCCTTTTCCAGCGTCTGCAAGGCTTCGGGCAGCTTGCCCTGGCGATAGAGCACCCAGCCCATGCTGTCCATGATGAAGGGGTCTTCCGGTGCCAGCGTTAGTGCCTTGGCGATCAGTTCCTGGGCTTCCGGCAGACGGATGTTGCGTTCGGCCAGGGAGTAGCCGAAGGCGTTCAGGGCGTGGGCATGATCCGGCTTGAGGGCGAGCAGGTGCTTGAGGTGAGCTTCCAGGGCGTCGGTCTTGCCGATGCGTTCGGCTGTCAGCGCTGCCTCGTAGAGCAGTTCCGTGTCGTTCGGCTGGGCAGCCAGGGCGCGGTCGAGGGCGATGTAGGCTTCGCTGTGGCGACCGGCATCGCGCAGCAATTGCGATTCGGCCAGCACCAGCTGGGTACGCTCGGCCGGCGTGCTGGTGCGCGTGTCGCGCAGCAAGGCGCGCGCTTCGTCGGTCTTGCCCTGTTGCATCAGGATCTGCGATGCCCGCGAACGGGCGGCGACATACTGTTCGCCGGCGGTGACCTGGCGATAATGTGCGAGGGCGGCTTCCGGCTTTTTCTGTTCCTGGTCGAGCTGGCCGAGGAAGAAATGAATAGTGCTCTTGTCCGGGAAATCGGTTTTCAGCAGGTGTTCGAGCTGGATGCGGCCGGTGGTCAGGTCACCTTGCTGCAAGGCAAGCATGGCGACCGGATAGATCACTTCCGGATTGTCCGGGTTGCTGGCGATCAATTGGTCGAAGTGGCGGCGCGCCTCGTCGTAGCGCTTTTCGCTGATCAGCAGGCGGGCCAGGGTCAGGCGGGCGTCGTTGGCGTTCGGATTGTGGCCGACGAAATCGGTCAGGCTGTCGACGGCGGTCTGGGCCGATTGGCGGGCCTGGAGCTGGGCGCGGGCGATGGCGGCGGTTTCCCAGCCCGGGCGCAATTGCAGGGATTTCTCGGTTTCGGTCAGGGCACGCAGATTGTCCCCGGCGCTGGCGGCGGCCTGGGCCATGGCGAAATGCGCCTCGGGCAGGTTGTCGTACGGGGCGGCAACCTTGTCGATCAGGCTTTGCACGGCTTTCTTGTCATTGACCTTGCCCAGCATGCGGTTGAGGTGCAACAGATTGCCACCGGCGTTCGGCTTGTCCTGTTCGAGCAGGGCGGCCAGTTGCGGCGCCAGGTCGTCGAGGCGGTTGGCCATGACCAGCAGCGACGACTGCGCCTGCTTGGCCGGTACCGAATTCGGTTCGACCTCCAGCCACAGTTTCGACAGTTCCAGAGCGCGGTCGTATTGGCTGGCGAAGCCGGCGACTTCGGTGGCCCGGGCGATGACCTTGGGGTCGCGGGTACGCACGGCGAGGTCGGCCCAGGCATCGGAGCCCAGTTTGGCATCGCCGCGTTGCAGTGCGAATTCGCCGACCAATGCCTGGAATACCGTACGGGCCAGGACGTCCTCGGACGAGGCTGACGCCGGTGCCGGCGCTTGCG
This sequence comes from Dechloromonas hankyongensis, assembly GCF_022012295.1. Classification (GTDB taxonomy): domain Bacteria; phylum Pseudomonadota; class Gammaproteobacteria; order Burkholderiales; family Rhodocyclaceae; genus Azonexus; species Azonexus hankyongensis. The sequence continues at coordinate 26,066 of NZ_JAKLTN010000001.1, read as the reverse complement.
CCGCCGCTGGGCGTTTGCCAGTGGCGCGGGCCGGTGGGTCTCCGGCAGCCTGGCCGAGTCCGCCGTGGGTCAAGCCCAGGGCAAGGGTGAGGGCGGCGGCGAGGAACTTCGGTTGCATGGACGGCTTTCGATCGAGGTTGGCACAAATCTTATGCATTGGAACGCATAAAATTCGATTAGTTTGTGATGTTATTGAGGTTTGCCCGGAGGGACAAGCAATGCCGGAGTTGCCGGAGGTGGAAGTCTGTCGTCGCGGTATCGAGCCGGAGTTGCTCGGGCAGGCGGTGGTGGGCGGAGTGATCAGGGTGCCAAAATTGCGCCAGGAGATTCCGCGCGAACTGCTTGAGTTGTTGCCGGGGTGCCGCATCGTCGCCGTGCGCCGCCGTGCCAAATACCTGTTGATCGACTGCCGGAAGGACGGAGTCGAGGGCAGCCTGATCATCCATCTGGGCATGTCGGGCAACCTGCGTTTCGTGCCGCCCGATCTGCCGGCGGAAAAGCACGATCATTTCGACCTGGTCCTGCCCACCCAGATACTGCGTTTTGCCGATCCACGCCGCTTCGGGGTCGTGCTGTGGCAGCCGGGGCCGCCCGAGTCGGCGGAGCTGCATACCCTGCTGGCGACGCAGGGGGTGGAGCCGCTGTCCGACCTGTTCACTCCGGATTGGCTGTTCGATGCCATTGCCCGGCGCGGCGGGCCGATCAAGCCGACCCTGATGGACAGCCATCTGGTGGTCGGCATCGGCAATATCTACGCGTCGGAAAGCCTGTTCCGGGCCGGCATCTCGCCGCTGCGGGCGGCCAACCGGATCAGTCGGGCGCGCTACGAGGTGCTGGTGCCGGCCATCCGTGCCACGCTGTCGGATGCCATCGCGGCCGGCGGCAGCAGCATCCGCGATTATGTGCACAGCGACGGCGGGGCGGGGTGTTTCCAGATCCAGGCCGGGGTGTACGACCGGGCCGGCCTACCCTGCTTGCGCTGCGGCGGGGTGATCAAACAAATTCGCCAGGCCGGGCGCAGCACCTATTATTGTCCTGGGTGCCAGCATTAATTGGTTACTGCAAGCCCCTGTTTTTTATGCTAGATTGAATATTCCGTCAGTATCCGGGAATACACACATGTCGCTGGCCGATCAATTTGCCGCCTATTCTGCCTGGCGTTCGCGCCTTGCCGCCCATATCGGCGAGCTGCAGACATGGCTGAGCCAGAACGAACTTGCCGATGCGCAGAGCGATCTGCGCCTGACGCAGATGCTCGAGCGCTTGCGCGAAGACCGCTTGAATGTGGCCTTTGTCGCTGAGTTTTCGCGCGGCAAGTCGGAACTGATCAATGCCATCTTCTTCGCCGATTACGGCAACCGCATGTTGCCGTCGTCGGCCGGCCGCACCACGATGTGCCCGACCGAACTGCTGTTCGACAGCAACAAGCCGCCGAGCATCGAACTGTTGCCCATCCAGACGCGCTCGTCCAATTCCAGCGTCAGCGAGTACAAGCGCTTCCCGGATGAATGGACCCTGGTGGCGCTCGATACCGAATCGCCGGATGCCATGCAGGATGCTCTGCGCCATGTCAGCGAGACGACCCGCGTAACGCCGGCCGAGGCCTCGCGCCTCGGCTTCGCGGTCGGCCAGGAGCAGATCGACCTATATAGCGTCGGCGACGATGGCCTGGTCGAGGTGCCGCGCTGGCGCCACGCCATGATCAATTTCCCGCATCCCCTGCTCAAGCAGGGCCTGGTCATCCTCGATACGCCGGGCCTCAACGCCATCGGCGCTGAGCCGGAGCTGACCCTGTCGCTGTTGCCCAATGCCCATGCCGTGCTCTTCATCCTGGCCGCCGATACTGGCGTGACGCAGTCGGACATGGCCATCTGGCGCGAGCATATCTGCGGTGGCGGTGTCGCCAAGCGCGGCCGCATGGTCGTCCTGAACAAGATCGACGGCCAATGGGACGAGTTGAAGACCCAGGAGGAAATCGACGCCGAAATCGCACGCCAGGTAGAGGCCAGTGCCAATGTGCTGGAATTGCCGGCCGGCCAGGTCTTCCCGGTTTCTGCCCAGAAGGGGCTGGTCGCCAAGATCAACGGCGATGCCGCCCTGCTCGAGAAAAGCCGTCTGCCGCTGCTCGAGTCGGCGCTCTCCAAGGAACTGATTCCGGCCAAGCGCGAGATCGTCTGCGACAGCACGGAAGGCGAATTCGGCGATGTCAGCCGCCGCGTGCGCAGCCTGCTCGATTCGCGGCTGAACGGCCTGCGCGAGCAACTGACTGAGCTGACCGAGTTGCGCGGCAAGAACAAGGGTGTCGTCGAATACATGATGGGCAAGGTGCGGGCCGAAAAGGAGGAGTTCGAGTCCGGCCTGCAGCGCTACTACGCCGTGCGCAGCGTGTTCTCGACCTTGACCAACAACCTGTTCGGCCATCTCGGGCTCGATGTCCTGCGCCAATTGACGCACGAAACGCGGACGACCATGGACGAGGCGGTGTTTTCCAAGACGCTGTCCGACGCGATGGCCAATTTCTTTACCCGTTCACGCGAGGCTTTGACCAAGTCGAACGGCGAAATCGGCGAAATTCTGGCCATGATGGAGGCGGTGTACAAGAAGTTCGCCGTCGAGCACGGCCTGAAGCTCGGTGCGCCGACCAGTTTTTCGCTGCTGCGCTACGAGAAGGAGCTGGACCGTCTGCAGGCGTGGTGCAACGACCACCTGAACACCATGCTCAGCCTGATGACCCATGACAAGAAGAACATCACGCAAAAGTTTTTCGAGGAAGTGGCGGTCCAGGTGCGCCGCGCCTTCGAACATGCCAACCGCGACGCCGAGGTCTGGTTGCGCGCCGTCATGGCGCCGATGGAAACCCAGGTCCGCGAACACCAGATCCAGTTGAAGCGCCGTCTCGAAAGCATCAAGCGTATCCACCAGGCCACCGACACACTGGAGGACCGCATTGCCGAACTCGATGGCGTCGAGAAAAACCTGTTGCAGCAGATCGAGGCGCTGGAGGAAATCATCGGCCGCGTGCAGGAAATGCTGGTGCCGCTCGGCGAACGGGAGTTGCAGGCGGCCTGAGCTTCCGCCGAGTGCTGCCCGAATTCGGAGCAATAAAAAACCCGCGAAATTCGCGGGTTTTTTATGGGAGCGGGAGGCGCTCAGGAACGCTTGTTGCCGGTCAGCTTTTCATACTTGACCCACAGCATGTCTTCCGTCTCGACGTGGTTCGGGTCCTTGGGGATGCAATCCACCGGGCAGACCTGGACGCACTGCGGTTCATCGTAGTGACCGACGCATTCCGTGCACTTGTTCGGGTCGATCTGGTAGATCTCCTCGCCTTGGGAGATGGCCTCGTTCGGGCACTCCGGCTCGCACACATCGCAGTTGATGCATTCGTCGGTAATAATCAGAGACATAGCTGTTCCTCTCTCGGTTAAGCGGTAATTTGCGCCCGCAGGCGCTTTTCTACACAAGGTTGCACAAATTTGCTGACATCACCGCCCAGACGCGCAATTTCGCGCACCATGGTAGCGGAGATGAACATGTATTGCTCGCCCGGCGTCAGAAACACTGTTTCGACCTCCGGATAGACGCTGCGGTTCATACCTGCCATCTGGAATTCGTATTCGAAGTCGGAAACGGCGCGTAGGCCGCGGACGACGACTTTGGCGCCTTTTTCGTGCACGAAATTCATCAGTAGCGAGTTGAAACCGACGATTTCGACATTGGGCAGGTCGCCGAGGATTTCCGTGGCCATCTCGACGCGCTCGGCGAGCGAGAAGCGCGGCTGCTTCGACGGGCTTTCGGCGATGGCCAGGATCAGCTTGTCGAACAGCGTGGCGGCACGACGCACCAGATCCTCGTGACCCCGGGTGATCGGGTCGAAGGTGCCCGGGTAGATCGCGATACGATGGTTGAGTTTGGTCAAGTTGTCTGCCGCCGCAACAAGTGAAAGTGGACTTCCCCCGCCTTGCCCTGGCGCACCGTGCGCCAATCGCCGAGCGATTCGATTTCGTTTTCCGCTTCGACGTAAATCGCTGCATCTTCGTTCGCTGCACCGGCAAGGAGTGGCTCCAGGCGGGCGATCCAGCCTTTTTTGTAGGGCGGATCGAGGAAGATCAGGTCGAATTTTGCTTTCGTCGAGGCCAAATATTGTATCGCATCCGCACGAATGATCTCTACCGCGCTCGGTTTATGGAGCAATTCGTGGTTTTCATGCAACGCGGCCAACACTTTGGGCATTTGTTCGACCATCACGACGCGACCTGCACCGCGCGACGCCGCTTCGAAGCCGAGGGCGCCGCTGCCGGCGAACAGGTCGAGACAGTGCCAGCCGTCGAGATCCTGGCCAAGCCAGTTAAACAGCGTTTCCCGCACGCGGTCCGGCGTCGGGCGCAGTCCGGTGCTGTCCGGAAAGCGGAGGACGCGGCGGCGGAATTCGCCGCCGACGATGCGTACCGAATTCAATCGGCTGCCACCGTCACCGTGACTAGGTTTTCCGGCCGGACGCGACGGGCGAAGGCGGCCTTGATCTCGGCGGCGGTGACCGCCTGCACCTTGGCCTGGTACTGGTCGAGATAGTCGAGCGGCAGGCTGAAGAAGCCGATGGTGGCGACGTTTTCCAGGATTTTCTTGTTGCTGTCCAGGCGCAGCGGGAAGCTGCCGGTCAGGTTGGCCTTGGCGGCGGCCAGTTCCTCGTCGCTCGGGCCGTCCTTCAGGAAGCCGTCGAGGATGTCGCGGGCCACCTTGATCGCATCCTTGGCCTGCGAGCGCTTGGTCTGCAGCCCGATCTGGAACGGGCCGGGCTGGCGCAGCGGGGCGAAGTAGCTGTAGACGCTGTAGGCGTAGCCGCGTTTATCGCGGACTTCCTTCATCAGCCGGGAAACGAAGCCGCCGCCGCCCAGCGAGTAGTTGCCGACGAGCAGCGGGAAGAAATCGGGGTCGCCGCGCTCGATGGCCGGCATGCCGATATAAACGTGCGCCTGGGTGGCGGGATGGGGCAGCTGGACCAGGGCCGCCTTCGGCGCCTGCGGGACGGCGGGCAGGGCCGCCTTGTCGTTCTTCGGCAGGCCGCTGCTTAGCGCTTCGGCGATTTTCTCGGCATCCTGGCGCGACAGGTCACCAACCAGCGTGATGCTGGCATTGGCACCACCGTAGTAGCGGGCGTGGAAGGCGACGAGATCGTCACGGGTCAGCGTCGCGACGCTTTCCGGTGTCGCCTGCCTGCCGTAGGGGTGGTTCGGGTACATGGCGGCCCAGAAGGCCTTGCCAGCGATGCTGTCGGGACGGGTCATCGCTTCCTTCAGGCTGGCAATGGTGTTGGCCTTTTCGCGCTCCAGAACGGCGGCATCGAAATGCGGCGCCTGCAGCACGTCTTTGAGGATGGCCAGTGCCGTATCGCGCTTGTCGCGGGCCGACAGGGTGCGCAACGAAACGCTGGCGCGGTCGGTGTCGGCGCCGCCGCCGAGATTGGCGCCGATGTCGGCGAGCTGTTCGGCAATGGCGGTTTCATCCCGCTTGCCGGCCCCGTTGTCGAGAATGGAGCGGGTCAGCGCGGCGAGGCCGGCCTTGCCTTCCGGGTCGAACATCGAACCGGCGGCGAAATCGACCTGCACGTCGAGCATGGGCAGGACGCGGCTTTCGACGAAATAGACGCGGGCGCCGGAGGGCGACACCCAGTGCTCGATCTTGACCCCGGCCAGCACGGTTTGGGCTAACAGGAGGGCGAAGGCTGCTGCAATCAGTCTTTTCATGGCTGTTTTCATCAGTGGCGGGTGGCGACGGCCGGGCGGCGCGGCTTGCCGTCGAGCGGTTGCGGGTCGAGGACGCCGACGGTCAGCGCGTCGTCGTCGAAATACTTCTTGGCGACCGCCTGGACCTGCGCGGCGGTGACCTGCTGCAGCTTGTCCAGCATGCGGTCCAGCTTCTGGTAGGGCAGGCCGGCCGATTCGATCTGGCCGATTTCCATGGTCTGGCCGAACATCGAATCTTTCTTATACACCTCGCCGGCGATCAGCTGCGCCTTGGCCCGCTTCAGTTCGGCGGCGGAAACGCCGTCCTGCTGGACGCGGACGATTTCGGCCCGCAGGGCGGCTTCGAGGTCGGCCACCGTCTTGCCTTCCGCCGGTGTGCCGTGCAGGTAAAGCATGCCGGGGCCGCGCGCCGTGTTGTCGTAGTCGATGCCGGCCGACAGGGCGACCTTGTCCTCACGCACCAGTTTCTTGTTGAAGCGGGCAGCATCGTGGCCGTCGAGGATGGCGCCGAGCATTTCCAGGGCGTACGGATCGCTGTCCTTCTCCACATCGCGCAGAATGGGGGCCTTGTAGCCCATGATCAGCACCGGCAGTTCGGCCGGTGCCTTGACGGTGACGCGGCGGGCGCCTTCCTGCTTCGGCTCGATCTGCTGGCGGCGCGCCGGCAGGGCGCGGCCTTCGAGCGGGCCGTAGTATTTCTCGGCGAGGGCAAAAACTTCCTTGTGGTCGACGTCGCCGGTGATCACGACGTAGGCGTTGTTCGGCACGTACCAGGTGTCGTACCAGGCCTTGGCGTCGGCGGCGGTCATCGTTTCCAGGTCGTTCATCCAGCCGATGATCGGCCGGCGATACGGATGGGCCTGGAAGGCGACGGCGTTCATCTGCTCGAACAGCTTGGCCTGCGGGCTGTCGTCGGTGCGCATGCGGCGCTCTTCCATGACGACCTTGATTTCCTGCTCGAATTCCTTGGCATCGACATTCAGGTGGCGCATGCGGTCGGCTTCGAGCTGCATCATGTCGCCCAGCTTTTCCTTGGGAATCTGCTGGAAGTAGGCGGTGTAGTCGCGGCTGGTGAAGGCGTTGTCCCTGCCGCCGGCGGCGGCGACGCGCTTGTTGAATTCGCCGGGGCCGACGCTGGGCGTGCCCTTGAACATCATGTGCTCGAGCACATGGGCGACGCCGGAGGCGCCATCGACTTCATCCATGCTGCCGATGCGGTACCACACCATCTGCACGGCGGTCGGGGCGCGATGGTCTTCCTTGACGATGATGCGCAGGCCGTTCTTCAGCGTGGTCTCGAAGGGATTGGCGAGGGCGGCGGTGGACAGTCCGGCCGCGAGCAAGACAGAGAGCAGGTATTTGAGGCGCATGGCGAGTGGGGCGAAGGGGGCGTGTGAGCGGGGGCTTTCTGCTAGAATTTGTGGCTGATTTTGCATCCAACCGAACGGCATCTTAACGGCTTGCCGTCCGCCTGTCAGCAAGGCTTGAGACCAACTTCCCCATGTTCAGTTTCCTGAAAAAATCCGCATCCGACGCCAAGCCGGAAACTTCGGCCACTAGCGCGCCGGCCGAGGCGGCGAAGCCGTCCTGGCGCGAGCGCCTCTTCCAGGGGCTGGCCAAGACCCGCGCCCAGTGGGGCGGCAAGCTCAAATCCATCTTCTCGCGCGGCAAGGTCGACGACGAACTGCTCGAAGAGCTGGAGACCCTGCTGCTGACTTCCGACGTCGGTATCGAGGCGACCACCCACCTGCTCGACGAGCTGAAGAGAGCCGCCAAGCGCGACAAGCTGGATACCCCCGAGGCTATCCAGAAGGCGCTGGCCGATGCGCTGCTCGAAACCCTGCAGCCGCTCGAGCAGCCGCTCGACTTCAACACGCACAAGCCTTTCGTGATCATGATTGCCGGCGTCAACGGGGCCGGCAAGACGACCTCCATCGGCAAGCTGGCCAAGTATTTCCAGAACCAGGGCAAGAGCGTGCTGCTCGCCGCTGGCGACACCTTCCGTGCCGCCGCCCGCGAACAGCTGCAAACCTGGGGCGAGCGCAACAACGTGACGGTCATCTCCCAGGAATCCGGCGATCCGGCGGCGGTCATCTTCGACGCCATTTCGGCCGCCAAGGCCCGCGGCATCGACATCGTGCTGGCCGACACCGCAGGCCGCCTGCCGACCCAGTTGCACCTGATGGAGGAAATCGCCAAGGTGCGCCGCGTTATCCAGAAAATCGATCCGGAAGGCCCGCACGAAACCCTGCTCGTGCTCGATGCCAACATCGGCCAGAACGCGCTGCAGCAGGTCAAGGCCTTCGACAAGGCGATCAACGTCACCGGTCTGGTCGTCACCAAGCTCGACGGCACGGCCAAGGGCGGCGTGGTCGCCGCCATCGCCCGCCAGTGCCCGAAGCCCATCCGCTTCATCGGCGTCGGCGAGCAGATCGACGACCTGCGCCCGTTCTTGGCCCGCGATTTCGTCGATGCGCTGTTTGAGTAGAGCAGGTCTTCCTCCTCTAGCTCCTGACATCCAACAGCTAACAACCAAAATGATTGAAGCCAGCAATCTGACCAAGCGCTATCCGGGTGGCCTCGAAGCCGTCCGCGATGTCAGCTTCCGCATCGAGGCCGGACAGATGGTGCTGATTACCGGCCATTCCGGCGCCGGCAAGACGACGCTGGTCAAGCTGGTGTCCACCATCGAACGGCCGACGGCCGGCAGCCTGGTGGTCAATGGCCAGAACCTGACCGCTCTGCGCCGCAGTGCCATGCCGCACGTGCGCCGGCACTTCGGCCTGGTTTTCCAGGACCAGAAGCTGCTGTTCGACCGCTGCGCCCTCGACAACGTGTTGTTGCCGCTGCAGATCGCCGGTCTGCAGCGTCGCGAGGCAGTGCGCCGGGCGCAGGCGGCGCTCGACAAGGTCGGCCTGCTGGCTCGCGAAAAGGCCAATCCGATCGCCCTGTCCGGCGGCGAGCAGCAACGCCTGGCCATCGCCCGCGCCGTGGTGAACCGGCCGACCGTGCTGATCGCCGACGAGCCGACCGGCAATCTCGACAGCGAATCGGCCGCCGAAATCCTCGAAATCTTTGCCGACTTCCATCGCGTCGGCGTCACCGTCGTGGTCGCCACGCACGACCAGACCTGGATCGAGCGCTATCACCCGAACGTGCTGCGTCTCGATCACGGGAGGGTTGTCGCATGACAGCTTATTGGCCAGGCATGAACACCGGCTATGCGACCAGCGCCCCCCGCTCGCGGGCGTGCGCATCCCCGTCCGGCCGCGCCAGCCGGGGTCCCTGCTTACTGCTCGGGGTGGCGCAATGAACGCCTGGGTTTCTCAACATCTCGCCGCACTCGATCTGGCTTTCCGCCGCTTGATCGCCTCGCCGCTCAATACCTTGCTCTCGCTGCTCGTTATCGGCATCGCGCTGACCTTGCCGGCCTTCGGCTATGTTGCCCTCGACAACCTGCGCGATCTCGGCCGCAACGCCACCGGCGTACAGCAGATCAGCCTGTTCATGAATCTGGAAGCGGGCAAGAAGGACGTTGCCGACATCGAGAGCCGTCTGCGCGCTGCCTCGGCCGGCAAGTGGCGCTTCGTGCCCAAGGAGGAGGCGCTGAAGCGCATGCAGGCCAGCGAAGGCATGGCCGAAATCGTCGCCAGCCTGCCGCGCAATCCGCTGCCCGACGCCTTCATCGTCGAGCCGGCCAATATCGAACCGGAAGCGCTGGAGATCATGCGCAAGGAAATCGCCGGCTGGCCCAAGGTTGCCCACGTCCAGCTCGACTCGGCCTGGGTCAAGCGCTTCGACGCCTTCCTGCGCCTGGGCAAGCTGGCCCTGTGGATGCTGGCCGGGCTGTTCGGCGCCGGCCTGATCGCCGTGACCTTCAACACCATCCGCCTGCAGGTCATGGCGCAATCGGCCGAAATCGAAGTCGCCCGCCTGGTCGGGGCGACCGACGGTTTCATCCGTCGGCCGTTCTACTACTTCGGCGCCTTGCAGGGCGCCCTTGGCGGCTTGCTGGCCGCGGCGCTGGTGCTCGCCGCCCTGCGCCTGCTGGCCGCGCCGATCGGCGAGCTGGCGACGCTCTACGGCAGCGTTTTCGCGCTGCGTCAGCCCGGGGCCGGCGAAGTCGCTGTGCTCGCGGTGCTGGGCGCCTTCCTCGGCTGGCTCGGGGCGCAGCTCTCGGTCAGCCTGTCGTTGCGGAAATTTGACTAGCCGGCGGGAATTCCTGGCCACCGTCGGGGCGGCCGCCCTGGCCGGTTGCGCTCCTGCCGGAAAAATCCCACTGCCGCCGGGCGAACTGCTCGGCATGAACGTCGCGCTAGGCCATCGCCTGCGTGACGGCCGCCTGCCACCTCACGACCTCACCCGGCGCACCGGTGTACTGATCGTCGGCGCCGGCATCTCCGGACTGTCCGCGGCCTGGTGGCTGGCCCGCCACGGGCATCACGATTTCACGGTGCTCGACATGGAGAGCGAGCCGGGCGGCAATTCCCGCGGCGGGCAATCGCCCACCGTCGCCTATCCGTGGGGCGCGCATTATCTGCCCTTGCCCGGTCCGGAAGCAGTTCATGTCCGGGAATTGTTGGCTGAACTCGGCATCCTGCAGGGCGATCCGGGCACCCGACGGCCGACCTACGACGAGCGCTACCTGTGCGGCACTCCGCAGGAGCGGGTCTATCGCCATGGGCTGTGGGAGGAGGGTTTGCTGCCGCATCGCGGACTGGATGCCGCCGAACGCGATGAGCAAAAGCGTTTCCATGACCAGATGGAAGCCTTGAAGCGGGCGACCGGACGCGACGGCCGGCGCCTATTCGCCATCCCAATGGCGCTGTCGAGCCGGGATGCCGAATGGCGGGCGCTGGACAAAATGAACTTCCGGCAATGGCTGCTCGACAACGGATACACCGCACCGACCGTGCATTGGCTGGCCAACTACGCCTGCCGCGACGACTACGGCACCGACTACGCACAGACCTCGGCCTGGGCCGGCCTGCATTACTTCGCCTGCCGCAATGGCGAGGCGGCAAATGCCAGCGACGACACGGTGCTCACCGCGCCGGAGGGCAACGCCTGGCTGGTCCGCGGCCTGGCCGCGGTGGCCGGGGAAAGGGTACAGACCGGAGCCCTGGTCGCCCGGGTCGAAGAAGGAAAGTCCGGCGTGACGGTCGATGCCCTTATCGGCGAGCACGTCGTCCGCTACGCGGCCAGGCAGTTGATCTGGGCCGCCCCCGTCTTCGTCCTGCCCCGCGTTTGGGCGGCGATGCCAGCCGAGCTGAAAGCGGCCGCCCTGGCGGGCGATTATGCACCGTGGCTGACGGCCAACCTGCATCTCTCGGCCATGCCCGAGGAGCGGCATGGCGCGGCGCCGGCCTGGGACAACGTCTTTTACGACAGTCCCGGCCTCGGTTACGTGACAGCCACCCACCAACTGATCCGCCGCCAGCCGGGTGGCGCCGTGTTCACCTACTACCGGGCGCTGCACGACGTGACGCCAGCCGAAGGGCGCCGTCTGCTGCTCGACACGCCGCGCACAGCGTGGGCTGAAGGCATCCTGGCCGAACTGGAGCGCGTGCATCCGGATATCCGGCAGCTGGCCATGCGCCTCGACGTGTTCCGCAACGGTCATGCCATGCGCCGTCCGGTGGTTGGCGCCCTCTTCGATGGCCGTCGCGAGTCGCTGGCCAACTTTCAGCACCCTCGCATTGCGGTGGCACATGCCGATTTGTCGGGGTTCTCCCTGTTCGAGGAGGCGCAATATCGCGGCATATTGGCGGCGAGGCAGGTGCTTTCAACAAAACGGCCAGGGTTCTAGCGAAAAAGAGATTGTTCCGGTGGGGGGCTGTTTTAGGTTGCTGCAGTCGCTAGTTGCGCAGCATAATTCTATGCTCCACGGATGGCCGTGGTTCAATCAAAAATAGGGGGGTAAAGTGAAAATAGGATTGGTGTTGTTGGTCGCGGCTTCGGTTGTGCTGACGGGTTGTGCCTCTGGCGTTACGCGCGCCCCGAGTTCGCCGACTGCGCAGGCGGTTCGTCCGGTTAATCCGGTGGTGTCTGCGGTTTCGACGTCGTTTACCGATGACGGCAAGGCCGCAGCCAGTGAAAATCTGAAATTCAATGCAGATGAGCTGCGCAGCCATGTCAAACGGGCTCTCGAAGCCAATTCGCTGTTGAACGGAAAAACAGACAGCGCCGCTCCCGAACTTGAGATTCGAATCAAGGGGGTCCGGGTGCGTTCGAATTTCTCCGCAGTGATGTGGGGGATCATGGCAGGTTCTGACTACATAACTGCCGACGTGGTATTGAAGGATGCTGCGGGTAAGGAAATCGACAAATATGAGGTGTCCGTTTCTTATGGGCTCGGCGGCTTGGCCGGCGGACAGGACACCACACGAATGGGTTGGCTGTACGAGAAATTCGCCGAAGAAACGGTCAAGGAGCTTAAACGCCCGTAACGCATCGTTTATCGTGACGACAAGCCGGCTTTATGCCGGCTTTTTTTGTCCTGCAAAGATCGGCGTTGCCGTGGAAAAGGGGTCAGGCGGCGAGGTGCTGCAGCAGGATGCGCTTCAGGTCGTCCGGCTCGACCGGCTTGGTCAAGAAGTCGTTCATGCCGGCCGCCAGGCAGCGTTCGCGGTCTTCGGCGAAGGCGTTGGCGGTCATGGCGATGATCGGTAGCAGCATGAATTCCGGCATCGAGCGTATGCGGCGGGTGGCTTCCAGGCCGTCCATTTCAGGCATCTGCATGTCCATCAGGACCAGATCGTAGGGCTGGCGCTGGATCAGTTCGATGGCCTGCAGGCCGTTGCTGGCGCTGTCGGCGGTGATGCCCAGTTCGGCCAGCAACTCGCGGGCGATTTCCTGGTTGATGAATTCGTCCTCGACCACCAGGACATGCCGGCCGGACAGCGTCGAGCGGACGGCATCCGGCGTCAGGCCGGCCACGGTTGAGCGCAACATGTCCATGGCTTCGTCGCTCGGCTTCAGCACGGCGGTGAACCAGAAGCAGCTGCCCTCGCCGAAGGTGCTGCGCACGCCGACGGCGCCGCCCATCAACTCGGCCAGGCGCTTGGTGATGGCCAGGCCGAGCCCGGTGCCGCCGAATTTGCGGCTGGTCGAGCTGTCGGCCTGCTCGAAAATGCCGAACAGGCGGTTGACCGACTCTTCCGGGATACCCGGGCCGGTATCCTCGACCTCGAAGCGGATGGTGACCTCTTTGTCGCTGGCCGCCAAGCGCCGGGCGCGTATCGTGACCTGGCCGTGCTCGGTGAATTTGATGGCATTACCGACATAATTGATCAGGCATTGCGAAATCCGCGTCGGGTCGCCGAGCAGGGAGTGTTTGAAGTCATCGGTTTCGATACCCAGAAACAGGCCTTTTTCGCGCGCCCGCTCGCCGAGCAGCGAGACGACGCGCTTCAGGATGCTGTCGATGTCGACCGCAGTTTCGTCGAGCACCAGCTTGCCGGCTTCGATTTTCGAGATGTCCAGGATGTCGTTGATCACGGCCAGCAGGTGCTGCGAGGCGGTATCGATCTTTTCCAGGCGGTTGATCTGTTCCAGAGTCGGCGCATCGCGCTTGAGCAGGTGCACCATGCCGAGCACGGCATTCAGCGGCGTGCGGATTTCATGGCTCATGTTGGCCAGGAATGCGGTCTTCGAGCGGCTGGATGCCTCGGCGCCCTGGCGGGCGACTTCGAGCTGCTCGGTACGCAGCCGGACCTGTTCTTCCAGGTGATTGCGGTGCAATTCCAGTTCGTGGGTGATGCGCCGGCTCTCGCTGATGTCCGAGAAGGCGGTTACGGCGCCGGTAATGACCCCATCGCGGGTGATGGCCGAGACGGTGACGCGGGCCGGGAAACTGCTGCCATTCTTGCGCCAGAAGGCGTCGTTGAGGCGCCGGGTCTTGCCGTCGCCGATGGTCCGCCGCAGCGAGCACGCTTCCAGCGGGAAGGGGCTGCCGTCGGCGTGGTGGTGATGGAAGAGTAGGTGTGTGTTTTGGCCGAGCACCTCGCCCTCCTCGTAACCGAGCAAGGCCAGCCCTGCCGGGTTGATGAAGATGCACACCCCCTCGGTATCGGTACCATAAACGCCTTCGCCCAGCGTGCGCAGGATCATCTGCTGCTGCGATTCGCTCTGCTGGAGGGCCTGCTCGGCGCGCGACAGCTCGCTCAGGTCGATGTCCAGGCAATAGACCAGCGGCCCCTGGTCGGACGATTCGATGAGTGCGTGGCTGGAATACACCTCGACCGGAGCGCCGCCCTTGCGCATCAAGGTCAGGCGTCCGGCGGGAATGGCAGTCTTGTGCTCGAACATCCAGCGCACCGCACCTTGCACCTCGTTGCGCATATTGGGCGGGATGATCAGATCGAAGAGCGATTTGCCGATGGCTTCGCTCGCCGGGTAGCCATAAATTTTCTCCGAGGCGTTGTTCCAGTAATGGACCGTGCCATCCGGCAGATAGGCCTGGATGGCCAGGGCATCGACGTTTTCGAAAATGGCGCGGAAGCGGTTTTCGGCCGCCATCACCTTGGCCATCGCCGCTGCGGTAAGGGCGCGCTCGGCCTTCAGCTTGCGCACGCTGCGCAGCAGGGTCAGGACGACGACCAGCAACGCCAGCAGGGCGAAGCTGCCGCCAACGGCGACGGCAATACCGTATTGCCGCGCCACGTCGACCAGGGTGAATTCCGGTGGCGTGTCGAAGGGCGGCAGGCGGAACTGGCGCATCAGCCGGTCGACCGTCCGGTAGTCGCCGGGGACAGTGAATCCGTAGAGCTGGGCCGCCGGTGTGGCGTGATTGGGGGAGGGCAGCGACAGGAGCGCCGCGGCGACCTGGCGGGCGCTGTCGGCATTGGCCCACGGCATTGCGGCGACCGGCCATTGCGGATAAAGACGGGTCGACAGCGCCCGCGGATAAGTCTCGGCCGGCTGGCGGTTGATCACGCGGATTTGACTGAGGTCGAGCTTGTTTTCACGCTGCATGTCTTCGATGACGCCGGTGCGCACGAAGGCGACATCGGCGCGCCCGACGAGCAGCGCCTCGACCGCCTTGTCCTGCGGTTCCCCGGTTTCGATGACTTGAGCGTCGCGCGGCAGTTCGACGCCGATCTGATGGGCCTCATAGGCCTGTGCCAGATAGCCGCCCAGGGAAGTCGCGATGCCCGTCGCGATACGCTTGCCGCGCAGGTCGCTCAGGCGTTGGATGTCGGTGCGGTCGCTACGTGTCAGGATCACGCCGCCGAAGGTCGCCAGCTGTTTGTCGCCATCCCGCTCGATCAGGGTGGCCAGCGGCGACAACAAGTCGTGTTCCTGCGCCAGCTGGATGTAATGGACCGGCTGGGTGAGGACGAAGTCGATCTGCTTCTTCCTGACCGCTTCGGCCAGTTCCGGATAGGTCAGGACGACGAGCGAAACAGGCTGGTTGGGATGGGTGCTGTTCAGGTAATCAATCAGCGGTTGCCAGTAGGCGGCAGTTTCCGGTTTGGGCCGGAAGGCGAGGACGCCGAATTTGGCCGGTGGCTGCGTTGCGCGGGAGGTAGGGGCAGTTTCATCGCTCGCGGCGCCGGCCGCCGCGATGCACAGCAAGAGTGCTGCGATCGTGCGGCATACCCAGTTTTCCACGCGGAAACAAAGACAAAGGGCCACGCTGGCCTCCCGTGATTCGACGATCAGCTTTGTCTTGTCATATTAGCAATAAGCTATCCGGTTGTGGGTTTGATAGTCCGTGCTTCCGATCAGCGGTAGCGCAGGAAAGACCGGCGCGTCTGCTGCCAGGCCTCCTCGTCCGGCCGGGTCAGGCGGTCGAGGTCGTCGGGCGTGGCGGCCGGGTCATCGACCCATTGGCGCAACAGCGGCGAACCGTTGATCAGGTCGATAGCCAGGCGGTCGAATTCGTATTCGTAGCCGAAGTCGCGCCACAGCGCATAGTCGGGGTAGAGCCGGCGGATGGCCTTGAAGGCCAGCGCCTGGATGCGCCACGGGCGGAAGGCGGCATGGTCGTAGTAGGGGCCTTCGCAATGGATCTGCACGCCGTGGTTCAGCTGCCCGGCATGCTTGTGGAAGGTCGGCTCGAACCAGATTTCGCGCAGCTTGCAGCCGGCCAGCCAGTGCGGCGCCAATGCCTGCATGTCGTTGATCACCGCGCGGGCGTCGATGTCAGGCGCCCCGAAAATTTCCAGCGGCCGTGTCGTGCCGCGGCCCTCGCTCAGTGTCGTCCCTTCCAGCATGACCGTGCCGGCATAGGCGCGGGCCATCCACAGGTTGGGCGCGTTGGGGCTGGGGTTGATCCACGTCCGTTCGCCGAGCGGCCAGCCGTGCCCGGGGGCGGCGTCCGGCTGCCAGCCCTGCATGTCGATGACCTGGTAGTCGACGGCGAGCTGCAATTCGGCGATGAACCAGGCGCCCAGTTCGCCCATGGTCAGGCCGTGGCGCATCGGCATGGCACCGGCGCCGACGAAGCTTTCCCAGCCGGCGCGCAGCGTCAGACCTTCGACCGGCCGCCCGGCCGGGTTGGGGCGATCGAGCACCCACACCGTCTTGCCGTGTTGAGCAGCTGCTTCCAGCACATAGCGCAGCGTGGTGATGAAGGTGTAGATGCGGCAACCTAGATCCTGCAGATCGACCAGCAGCACGTCGAAGGTATCCATCATCGCATCGGTCGGCCGGCGCACTTCGCCGTACAGGCTGAAGATGGGGATGCCGTAGTGCCGATCGATAACGTCCGGCGACTCGACCATGTTGTCCTGCTTGTCGCCCTTCAGGCCGTGCTGCGGGCCGAAGGCGGCGGTCAGCGTGATGTCGGGCAGGGCGGCGAGGGCATCGAGGCTGTGCGTCAGGTCGGCAGTGACCGAAGCCGGATGGGCGAGTAGCGCCACGCGGCGGCCCTGGAGCGGAGCGCGCAAGGCGGGGTCGGCGAGCAGGCGGTCGATGCCGAACAGGATGGTGGAGGTCATGGGCGGGTCAGGGGCAGGGTGAAACTGTCGCGAAGGTGAAAGTCGGGTTGCTGGCCGGCGTGGCACAGCGCCCAGTAGCTCTTGTCGCCGGCCGGGGTTTCGATGACGACGGTCAGGCCGAGATCAAGGTCGGCTGTCTCGGGCAGCAGGCTGGCCGGGATGTCGGCCAGCAGCCGGAGGCAGTCGCCCGCGATCTGCAGCGACACGATGGGATGAGCCCCCGGCTGCCAGTCCATGTCGCGTTGCCGGTAGGCGTCGAAGCGATACGCCGCCCACCGCGACGATGGCGAGAAATTGAATTCGCGATAGGCCGCTTCGCCGGCCGCGGCAACGAAGGCCTCGCAGCAGGTGTGCTGCCACAGGCCGTCGGTCGCTTGTGGCTTAGCTGGGGGCGGGACGCGCAGCGTGGCGATGGCGCCCTGCAGGCGGTATTCCAGGCGCAGTCCACCATCGGGCGTCCACGCGGCTGCCGCCGACACGGCAATCCCGGATGGCATGTTGTTGGCGGTATGGCAGTGCAGGGAATGGAAGGTCACGCGGGGCGGCTGTTTGGGGCAAAAACCAGGCGCTACTTTACCCGCTTCACCCTTGGTCGGGACAGGGTTTTGGGTTAATTTACCGCCTTTGCGGACCCGTCCGCAGGGAGAGAGAAAACATGACACCGCTGCGCATCAACCTCGAACAAGAAGAAATCCCAACCCACTGGTATAACGTCGTCGCCGACATGACCAACCCGCCGCCCCCGCCGCTCGGGCCGGATGGCAACCCGGTGCCGCCGGAAGCGATGGGCGCGATTTTCCCGGACCCTATCCTGGAGCAGGAAATGTCCGCCCAGCGTTGGATTCCGATTCCCGAAGAGGTGCGCCAGATCTACGCCCAATGGCGCCCGGCACCGCTCTGCCGCGCCCTGCGCCTGGAGCAGGCACTCGGCACGCCGGCCAAGATTTTCTTCAAGTACGAAGGGGTGTCGCCGGCCGGTTCGCACAAGCCCAATTCCGCCGTGCCGCAGGCCTATTTCAACAAGCTGGCCGGTACCAAGAAGCTGACCACCGAGACCGGCGCCGGTCAGTGGGGCTCGTCCATCGCCTACGCCGGCCAGATGTTCGGCCTGCCGGTGCGCGTCTACATGGTCAAGGTCAGCTACGGCCAGAAACCTTTCCGCCGGTCGATGATGCAGACTTGGGGCGCCGAAGTCTTCGCCAGCCCGACCGATATGACCAATGCCGGGCGTGCCGCATTGGCTGCCGACCCGAATTGCCAGGGCTCGCTCGGCCTGGCAATTTCCGAGGCGGTCGAGGAGGCCGCCGGCGATCCGAATACCTGCTACACGCTGGGTTCGGTGCTCAACCACGTGCTGCTGCACCAGACGGTGATTGGCCTGGAAGCCAAGAAGCAGTTCGACAAGATCGGCCTCTACCCGGATGTGATCTTTGGGCCCTGCGGCGGCGGTTCCAGCTTTGGCGGCATCGCCTTCCCCTTCCTCGCCGACAAGGCGGCCGGCGACAAGCGGGCGGCGAACCTGCGCTGCGTCGCGGTCGAGCCGACCTCCTGCCCGACGCTGACCAAGGGGGCCTACACCTACGACTACGGTGACGCTTCGGGCTATACGCCGATCATGAAGATGTACACCCTGGGCCACGACTTCATGCCGCCCGGCATCCACGCCGGCGGCCTGCGCTACCATGGCGATTCGCCGCTGGTCTCGCAGCTGTTCCATGAAAAGCTGCTCGAAGCCGTCGCCGTGCCGCAGGTCGCCACTTTCGACGCCGGCGTGCAGTTCGCTCGCGCCGAAGGCATCATCCCGGCGCCCGAATCCTGCCACGCCATCCGTGCCGCCATCGATGAGGCACTGCGCTGCAAGGCGACCGGCGAAGCGAAGACCATCCTGTTCTGCCTGACTGGCCACGGCCACTTCGACATGGCTTCCTACGATCGCTATTTCTCGGGCCAACTGGAGGACTACGACTATCCGTCGGAGGCCATCGTCGAGTCGCTGAAGCATCTGCCCAAGGTAGGCTGATCCCGTGAAAGTCCTCGTTTTCCTGCTCGTTCTGGCCAATCTGCTGTTCTACGCCTTCACCGCCGGCTATTTCGGACGTCCCGACAATCCGGATGCCGGGCGGGGCGATCAGCAGATCACCCCCGAGCGTCTGCGCATCATGTCGCGGGGCGAGGCGCCCTCGACGACGGCGCCGGCGCGCAAGGCCGAACCAGTGCCGGAAAATGCGCCGGCGAAGCCGGAGGCCGAACCGGCCCCCGCTCCGGCGCCGGCCGCAACGTCGGCCGCCGACGAAGCGGCGCCCAAGGCCGAACTGGTCAAGGAAACGGTTGCCGACAAGCCCGATAACGCGCCCGCCTGCCTGGCCTGGCGCCAACTGACCGTCGCCGAGGCCGACAAGATCGCCGCCCTGATGGGCAAGCGCTTTGCCGATTACAAACTGAGCCGCAAGATAGTGGCCGGCGAAAGCAACGGCTGGTGGGTCTATATCCCGTCGCTGCCCGGCAAGCCCGAGGCCGACAAGAAGGCGGGCGAACTGCGCGACCTGGGGGTTACCGACTTCTTCATCGTGCAGGACGGGACCAGCAGGCACGCCATTTCGCTCGGTATCTTCAGTAGCGAAAAAGGCGGCAACGAGCGCCTGGCCGAACTGAAGGCCAAGGGCGTCCGTTCCGCCGTGATGGGGCCGCGGCCGAGCAAGGATACCTTCGTCGCGCTGCAGGCCAAGGGCCCCGGGGCCAAGAGGCCGGCGGTGATCGCCGCGGTGGCCGAAGCCATCCAGAAGAACGAAGCGCTGGCCTGCAAGTGAGCAGCTTCGTCGTCGGATTGACCGGAGGCATCGGCAGCGGCAAGAGCACCGTCGCCGGACTGTTCGTCGAACACGGGGCGGCGCTGGTCGATACCGATGCCATCGCCCATGAACTGACCGGACCGGACGGCGCCGCCATGGCGCAGCTGGTCGCCGCCTTCGGGCCGCAGGTGGCGCGGCCGGACGGGGCGATGGATAGGGCCGCCATGCGCCGGCTGGTCTTTGCCGATCCGTCGGCCAAGGCGGGCCTGGAAACCATCCTGCATCCGCTGATCCGCCAACTGTCGGCCGAACGCTGCCGGGCCGCGACGGCGCCCTATGTCATCCTCGCCGTGCCGCTGCTGGTCGAGTCCGGCTCTTACCGCGAGCGCTGCGACCGCGTCCTCGTCGTCGATTGCCCGGAAAGCCTGCAGATCGAGCGGGTGGTGGCGCGCAACGGCATGTCGCCGGTCGAAGTGGAGGCGATCATGGCCACCCAGGCCAGCCGCGAGCAACGACTGGCCGTCGCCGACGACATTGTGCTGAACGATGGCGATTTGACCGGCATTTATCCTCAGGTAATCGCCTTGCACCAGAAGTATCTAGTCCTTTCCGCCGAAAAAGTTAAAGCGGGCTGTTGAGATTTGCCTGCAAATAGCTCAGAATAAACAAAATTTTCCCTCTTATCGGGCCAATCTTCGCGTGATTACCTACGAATATCCGTTCAACGAGCGCATCCGCACCTTGCTGCGTCTCGAGGATTTGTTCGAAAAGGCCGCCTATTTCGCGCAAGAAGAGGGAGCGCTGGAGCACCACGCGGCGCTGGTCGCCTTGTTTGAAATTCTTGAGGTCGCCAGCCGCGCCGACCTGAAGATGGACCTCATTCAGGAACTCGAGCGCCAGCGTCAGACCCTGCTCGCCTTCCGCAACAATCCCGATATTTCCGAAGAGGCGCTGTCCGGCGCGCTGTACGAAATCGAACAGTCGTCGGCCGCGCTGCTCGCCATGCACGGCAAGATCGGCCAGTACCTGCGAGAAAACGACTGGCTGATGAGCATCAAGAGCCGTGCCGCCATTCCCGGCGGGGTCTGCGAATTCGATGTGCCGTCCTACCACTGGTGGCTGCATCGTCCGGTCGACACCCGGCGCGACGCGCTCGACGGCTGGGTCAAGCCGATGCTACCGCTGCGCGATGCGGCGGCCATCGTGCTGCGTCTGCTGCGTTCCAGCGGCCGGCCGAAGAACTACACGGCCGCCGTCGGCCAGTTCCAGCTCAATCTCGGCGGCTCGGCGGCGCAGATGGTGCGCATTTCGGTCGCCCTCGACGAGCAGGCGATTCCCGAAGTCAGCGCCAACAAATATTTCCTGAACATCCGCTTCACCAAGCCGCCGGCCAACGAAATCAAGGCCCGCAGCTGCGAGCGCGATGTCGCCTTCGATCTGACCTTCTGCAATCTCTGATGGCCAAACCGCGCCAAGTCCGCTGCCCGCAATGCGGTGGAGATGCCCTGTGGGCGCCGGAGAATCCGTGGCGCCCGTTCTGCTCCGAACGCTGCAAGCAGATCGACCTCGGCTGCTGGGCCAGCGACTCGTACCGCATCGAAGGCAAGGTCAGCGACGACGAAGCCGGGGCGCCGGGGATGGATTTCCCCGATACGCCGAATCCCAAGCGCTGAACTCCGCCGCTGAATTCCGTCATTCCCGCGTCCCACAGGGACTTCCTTTGGTCGCAGGCGGGAATTCAGAATGAAGCGTCAGTCCCAGTATTTCCCTGAATTCCCGCTTTCGCGGGAATGAACCCCAACTGACGATTACCAGCCGCGCATCAGTGCGATGCCATGGGCACCGTGGCTTTGCGCCTCGTCCAGCATTTCTTTCTGCACGCCACCCAGGGCGAAGATCGGCAGGGTGTTGCCATCGCGCCGGCGGGCGAATTCGTTCCAGCCCAGCCCGGCGCTTTCCGGATGGGTCGGCGTCGGAAGCACCGGGCCGAGCAGCGCGTAATCGAGGCCCAGTTCACCGGCACGGGTGATTTCCTCGGCGCTGTGGCAGGACGCGCCGACCCAGGCGAAATCCGGCCGCTGCTGCAATCCGGCCAGGCTAGCGGCCGACAGGTGCAGGCCATCGGCACCGACCCGGCGGGCGATGTCGGCATCCTCGTTGATGACCACCAAGGCGTCGTGGCTGTGCGCCAGACGGGTCACCGCCTCGGCGAACCATAGGCGCTGGGCGGGCGGCCAGCCCTTGTCGCGGACCTGGATCAGGCGCAGGCCGCCGTTCAGGGCTGCTTCCAGCCGCTCCAACTGGCGCTCGACGCCTTCGGCCTCGGCATTGGTGATGGCCATGGTGGTCGGCAGCGACAGGGCTTTCAGGATCGGATCATTGGCCGGCAGGATGGGCGCGACGGCGGCCGGCTGGCCGATGCGCTGCCATTCGACAGCCGAGTGCTCGAGTGGCGCAGTGATGCCGATTTCGCCATCCCACGCAGTGGCACGCCAGAAGTTGAGGCGGACCGTGGCGTGCGGGTAGGTGAAGACGCGAGTCAGCCACGGAGAGCAGGCGGTGACGGTAATGCCGAGCTCCTCCTGCAACTCGCGGATCAGCGCGGCGCGTACCGTTTCGCCGGGTTCGACCTTGCCGCCGGGGAATTCCCAGTAGCCAGCGTACACCTTACCTTCCGGGCGCTGGGCGAGCAGGAATTCCTGTCCGTCGGCGCGCAGCATGACGGCGGCAGCGACTTCGACGATAGCACTCACTTGCGCTTCTTCCGTGCCGGTTTTTGCTGGCCGGCCAGTTCCTTGGCGAATTGCCAGGCGGTACGGCCGGAGCGCGAACCGCGGCCGAGGGCCCAGTTCAGCGCCTCGCGTTCGCTGGCGGCGATGACTGCATCGGCAACGCCCAGTTCGCGCGCCCAGTGCTGGAAGACGGCCAGGTAGTCGTCCTGGCTGAACGGGTAGAAGGAAATCCATAGGCCAAAGCGGTCGGACAGCGAGACTTTTTCCTCGGTCGTTTCGCCGGGGCGGATTTCGTCGTCGACCCTGTGCGTCTCGAGGTTTTCCGAGAAATATTCCGGCATCAAATGGCGGCGGTTCGACGTGGCGTAGATCAGCACATTGTCCGGCGGTGCGGCAACCGAGCCGTCGAGCACCGACTTGAGCGCCTTGTAGGCCGTTTCGCCGGCTTCGAAGGACAGGTCGTCGCAGAAGATGATGAAGCGTTCCGGGCGGCCTTCGAGCAGGTCGAGGATGTCGGCCAGGTCGATCAGGTCGTCCTTGTCCACCTCGATCAGGCGCAGGCCCTTGGGCGAGAACTCGTTGAGCATGGCCTTGACCAGCGAGGACTTGCCGGAGCCGCGCGAGCCGGTGAGCAGCACGTTGTTGGCCGGCTTGCCAGCGACGAACTGCCGGGTGTTGGCGGTGATGCGCTCCTTCTGGTCGTCGATGGTCTCCAGGTCGGACAGGCGGATCGGGTGCGGATGGCGGACGGCCTGTAGCCAGCCGCGGCCGCCGCTCTTGCGCCACCGGAAGGCGATGGCGGAGGCCCAGTCGGGGGGCGTTGGGGGCAGGGGGAGGGTGGCTTCGAAGCGGGCGAGAACGGCCTCGGCGCGGGCCAGCAGGCGTTCCAGAGTCGGGGATTCGGTCATGGTGGCAGGTATACTTCGCGGCAAACCGAGAACTCTAGCGAAACCCATGCGAAAAATCCAAGCCGCTGCCTTTTTATTTGTCGCCCTGGTTGTCACCCTGATGGCAGGCTGCTCGAGCGTACCGCCGGTTTCGGCCCCGCCAGCGACGCCCGCCCCGGCGGCGTGCGCCCCCTGTCCGTCATGCCCCGTTTGCCCGGCGGTGACGCCGACACCGGTACAGCCGCCGCCCTTCGCACGTTCCCTGCAGACGGCCGCCTGGAGCGACCTTCCCGGCTGGAGCGAAGACGACGTGGCGGCCGCCTGGCCGGCCTTCCTGCTGTCCTGTCGCGGCGTCGCCAGCAAGGGCAACGGCGCCGGCTGGAAACGCGTCTGCGATCTGGCGAAAGGGTCCGACGGCAAGCCGGGCCTCGATGTGCGCCGCTTCTTCGAGCAGAACCTGAAGCCCTACGCCATCGTCAATGGCGATGGCGCGGTCAATGGACTGGTCACCGGCTACTACGAACCGCTGCTGCGCGGCAGCCGCAATCGCATGAAGGGCTATGAGCAGCCGGTGCGCGGCGTGCCCGACGACCTGCTGACCATCGACCTGTCGGCCGTCTTTCCTGAATTGAAGGACAAGCGGGTGCGTGGCCGGCTGGAGGGCAACAAGGTCGTCCCCTATTGGTCACGTGCCGAAATCGCCGCCAAGGGTGACCGCCTGCCGAGCAAGACCCTGCTCTATGTGGATGACGCGGTGGAACTGTTCTTCCTGCAGGTTCAGGGCTCCGGCCGGGTCAAACTGCCTGACGGCAGCCTGGTGCGCCTTAACTATGCCGACCAGAACGGCCATCCCTACCAGTCGATCGGCAAGACCTTGGTCGAGCGCGGCGAACTGAAGCTGGAGGAGGCGTCGATGCAGGGCATCCAGTCCTGGGCGCGGGCCAATCCGGCGCGGCTCGATGCACTGCTCAATGCCAATCCCAGCTATGTCTTCTTCCGCGAAGTGCCGAACAGCGACGGCGGGCCGGTCGGCGCGCTGGGTGTGCCGCTGACGGCCGAGCGCAGCATCGCCATCGATCCGCGCTCGGTGCCGCTCGGTTCGCCGGTCTTTCTGGCGACCACCCGGCCGAATTCGGCGCAGGCGATGAACCGCCTGGTCATGGCCCAGGATACCGGCGGGGCGATCAAGGGGGCCGTCCGCGCCGACTTTTTCTGGGGCTTCGGCAAGGAGGCCGGCGAGCAGGCGGGGCGCATGAAACAGAGCGGCCGGATGTGGATCCTGTTGCCGCCCGAGCTTGCCCCGAAATAAGGCATTGGCGCACCGAGATTGAGCGTGCTGTAGGAAAATTGCACCTAAGTGGTGCGAATATTCCGATAATGCCTAATGCAACGCACTGATTTGAAATATTTTTGATGCACTGGAATGGTGCTTGCTTTCAGATTCTCCATTTTCTGTCGGGGGTTTCATGGAAACTTATCAGTCCAGTAGCAACGTGTTGTTCATTTTGCTTGGCGCCATCATGGTGCTGGCAATGCATGCCGGCTTCGCCTTTCTCGAAGTCGGCACGGTCCGCAAGAAGAACCAGGTCAATGCCCTGGTCAAGATCCTGACCGATTTCGGCATCTCGACCATCGCCTATTTCTTCGTCGGCTACAGCATCGCCTATGGCGTCAATTTCTTCTCCGGCGTCGAAACGCTGATGGACAAGAACGGCTTCGAGCTGACCAAGTTCTTCTTCCTGCTCACCTTCGCCGCAGCCATCCCGGCCATCATCTCCGGCGGCATCGCCGAGCGCGCCAAGTTCCACCCGCAGCTGATCGCCACCTTCATGCTGGTCGGCTTCGTCTATCCCTTCTTCGAAGGCATCGCCTGGAACCAGGCCTTCGGCATCCAGGCCTGGCTGAAGGCCACCTTCGGCGAGGAGTTCCATGACTTCGCCGGTTCCGTCGTCGTGCACGCCATGGGCGGCTGGATCGCCCTGCCCGCCGTGCTCCTGCTCGGCGCGCGCTACGGCCGCTACACCAAGGATGGCCGCCTGTCCGCCCATCCGCCGTCATCGATTCCCTTCCTGGCGCTCGGCGCCTGGATCCTGACCGTCGGCTGGTTCGGCTTCAACGTCATGAGCGCTCAGACCCTGGACAAGATTTCCGGCCTGGTCGCTCTCAATTCGCTGATGGCCATGGTCGGCGGCACGCTGGTCGCGCTGGTTCTCGGCAAAAACGACCCGGGCTTCCTGCATAACGGCCCGCTGGCCGGCCTGGTCGCCGTCTGCGCCGGTTCCGATCTGATGCACCCGATTGGTGCCTTGGTCGTTGGCGGCGTCGCCGGCGGTCTGTTCGTAGTCATGTTCACGCTGACCCAGAACCGCTGGAAAATCGACGACGTGCTCGGCGTCTGGCCGCTGCACGGCCTGTGCGGCGCCTGGGGCGGCATCGCGGCCGGCATTTTCGGCAGCAAGGCGCTGGGCGGTGCCGGCGGCATCGCCTTCATGCCGCAGCTGATCATGACCGCGATGGCCATCGTCGTCGCCCTGATCGGCAGCACCATCGTCTATGGTGCGCTGAAGAGCACCCTCGGCCTGCGCCTCGATCAGGAAGAGGAATACGAAGGTGCCGACCTCAGCATCCACAAGATCACGGCGACGCCGGAGCGCGAGCCGAACTGGTAAGGGTTTTGATTGGAAATAATAAAGTCTGTCGGACGCTAGATAAACACGAAGGCCGGCATATGCCGGCTTCGTGTTTATGGGTCTTCTGCTATTAGATCAAGGCCAACATTGAAGCCTAAGAAATGCGTCAGGTTATTACGGTGACTACGTCCGCTGGAAGGTGACCTGGCCTCGAGAAAACTGTCCTTGGTGGTGGCGTGCCGTAGATCGCTGCATTTCTGCAGATTGATTCCTGGTAGTTACTTAAAGCAAAAATTTTGTTGACGTGGACGTCCGTGATCTTCATAATTCGGCCCCCT